>NZ_LAHP01000013.1 GCF_000987765.1 Arsukibacterium sp. MJ3 | reverse complement strand
TTATCCAGCAGTATTGCTGCGTTAAACCGGGAGCAGCCGACATGAGCAACGCTTTACCGGTCATTTTTATTATGGGGCCAACAGCGTCAGGTAAAACCGCATTAGCGATGGCGTTGCTGCAGCATTTGTCAGTCGAACTGATTAGTGTTGACAGTGCGCTGGTATATCGGGGCATGGACATTGGTACTGCCAAACCGACCGCTGCTGAGCTAGTACTGGCACCACATCATTTACTGGATATTCTTGAACCAGAGCAAAGTTACTCTGTAGCCGATTTTCGTGCTGACGCTTTGCGCTTAATTGTTGAAATCCACGGGCGGGGGCATATACCAGTGCTGGTTGGTGGCACTATGCTGTATTTTAAGGCTTTGCTAGAGGGGCTTTCGCCTTTACCTGGTGCTAATAGCGACATCAGGACCGAACTGGAAGCTGAAGCTGCTCAGCACGGCTGGCAGGTTATGCATCAGCAATTAGCGCTAATTGATCCGGTCGCTGCCGCCCGTATACACCCTAATGACCCGCAGCGAATTAACCGGGCCTTAGAGGTGTTTAGGTTAACAGGAAAAAGCATCACAGAATTAACTGCAGAAAAAGGGGAACCTTTTCCGTATAACGTACACCAATTTGCCATTGCGCCCACTGATCGTGCGTTATTACATCAGCGTATAGCAGACAGGTTCAGGCAAATGCTGGCAAATGGCTTTGAGCAAGAAGTGCTAAATTTGAAAATGCGGCCGCAGTCACATGCAGATTTACCGGCGATGCGCTGCGTTGGTTATCGTCAGGTTTGGCAGTATTTGGATGAAGAGTGCAGTTATGAGCAGATGGTTGAGCAAGGTATTGCTGCTACCCGGCAACTTGCCAAGCGTCAGCTAACCTGGCTTAGAGGGTGGCCAAACGTTACCTGGTTAAAAAGCGAGGTAGCACTGGCGGAAAACTTGCAAGCTGTACTTTCTTCGCTAAGCTTGATAAGTCGTAAATAAGTAAGCTTTTACAACTTGAAATAAAAAAAATAATACCTATATACAGCTCACTAATAAAAAAAGGAAAGCGGCACATGGCAAAGGGCCAATCTTTACAAGATCCATTTTTAAACACCTTAAGACGAGAGCGTATTCCGGTCTCTATTTATCTGGTGAATGGAATTAAACTGCAAGGGCAAATTGAGTCTTTTGACCAATTCGTCATTTTGCTAAAAAACACAGTAAGCCAAATGGTTTATAAACATGCTATTTCAACAGTGGTACCTTCACGTGCGGTGAATACTATGGTCACTCATGGTGCTGGCCAAAACGATAATGATGGCGAGGACTTGGAATAACACTAGAAGTAACAATGCTTGTTTGTTTTGGCTGCGCTGGCAGAACAAGCTCTTCTAGTTCATGTAAACTGTTCGCATGAACAACGCAACGACAATTTGCAGGAGTTTACCATGTTGGTAGCATCTGCAAATATCGATGCGATGTTCGTTACTATTGCTGATTGCAGAGTACCTGGCGTTAGGCTTTTTGTCGGGTAGGTTCACGCTGAAGAAATAAAAACTGCGGTGCAGTGTATCTCTGTTATTGCATTTGCCTTCAACCCTATCTTAAGCCCTAGCCAAACCCGTAACCTTAAGCAAATATTGGTTTTAGTAAAGTAGACCAAATGGGCCAGTTTGCCCGTATAAATAATGTGGTTAGTAACAATCGCTGAGTGTTTTGATGTATCGGGTGTCTTCTGGTTGAATATTATTGTCGGCTTTTGATTGCTCAATGGGCATTGATATTGAATCAAAGAGAGGGTGAGCTGGAAAACTATATCGTCATCGCCTCCGTTATTTGATACATTAACCGTAAGTTTTTTTAATTAGAGATGGAGTAAAGCATGGCTTGGAACGAGCCGGGTAACAATGGTAAAAACAACGACCCCTGGAAACAAGGCGGTCGTGACCAGGGTCCACCCGATTTAGATGAAGTATTTCGCAATTTTGGTAAAAAATTTGGCGGAATTTTTGGTGGTGGCGGTAATAAGTCATCAGGCAACGGGGCGTCTGCTGCGTTGATCTTGATACTGGTTATTGCTGCTGTGGTTTGGGCTATCAGTGGTTTTTATACCATTAAAGACGCCGAGCGCGGGGTAATTCTGCGATTTGGTCAATATCATACTGAAGTTGGTGCGGGTATCCACTGGAAACCTACATTTATTGACACGGTAACGCCGGTAAACGTGCAGGAAGTAAAATCATTACGTGCTGATGGTTTTATGCTAACGCAAGATCAGAATCTGGTACGGGTAACCTTTGAAGTTCAGTACCGGGTGTTTAATGCTCGCGAATACTTATTTTCTGTTATTAATGCCGACAGCAGCCTAGCTGAAGCAACCGATGCTGCTGTGCGCTTTGTTATTGGTCACTCGATCATGGATGACGTGTTAACCAGGGGCCGTGAAGTGGTTCGTCAGAATACTCGCGATGAACTGGTGTCTATTATTGCACCTTATAACATGGGGTTAACCCTCGTAGATGTTAACTTCCGCGATGCGAGGCCACCAGAAGAAGTGCGTGATGCTTTTGATGATGCGATTAAAGCACAAGAAGATCAGGAACGTTTTGTGCAGGAAGCAACCGCTTATGCCAGAGAAATTGAACCACGTGCCCGTGGTCAGGTAAACCGTGTAATGCAGGAAGCTGAAGCATATAAGCAACAAATTGTGTTAAAAGCTCAGGGTGAAGTGGCCCGCTTTGAACAATTGTTACCAGAGTATTTGGCTGCGCCAAGAGTAACTCGCGACCGTTTGTACCTGGAAACTATGGAATTTGTTTACAGCAACACATCGAAAGTACTAGTTGATGTTAAAAACGGTAATAATATTATGTACTTACCGCTAGATCGGCTGATGAACCAATCGGGTAAAAGTAATACTAACAGTGATGGCACAAACCTAATGTCGGTGCCTGGGCAAGCTAACGATGCCAGCACGCCGCGATCTGAAACAACGCGTAGCAGCACAACTCGTAACGGAAGGGGGTAATTTATGAAGAATTTTATTATCGCTATCATTATTGCAGTTGCGTTTATCGTGGTTTCAGCGTTGTTTGTGGTACCAGAAGGTCAGCGTGCTATTGTTACTCAATTTGGTAAAATTCAACGTAATGATGCCGGCGAAGTTGTGGTTTACCAACCAGGCTTACACTTGAAAATTCCAATGATTGAAGTGGTACGTAAGCTCGAAGCTCGCGTGCTAACGCTTGATGATCAACCTGATCGTTTTGTAACTGCTGAGAAAAAAGACTTATTGGTCGACAGCTACGTTAAATGGCGGATTAATGACTTCGGCACCTTTTTTCTAACCACCGGTGGTATTACTTCTCAGGCTGAAGTGTTACTAAAGCAGTATATCAACAACGGTTTACGGACTGAGTTTGGTGCTCGTACTATTCAGGAAATTGTCTCGGGTGAGCGTAGTCAATTGATGGAAAGTGCCTTGGCACAAGCTGGCGCTGCTGCTACTGAACTGGGTATTGAAGTAATTGACGTACGGGTAAAGCAAATTAACTTGCCAACCGAAATCAGTGAATCTATCTTTGCCAGAATGCGCGCTGAGCGTAAAGCAGTAGCAGACGAACATCGTGCCAGAGGTCGTGAGCAGTCAGAAATTATTCGTGCTGATGTTGATGCAAGGGTAACCGTTATGCTGGCTGACGCTGAACGTAACTCTCGTACTGAACGTGGTCAGGGTGATGCTTCAGCAGCAAAAATCTATGCTGAGGTATTTAACGCTAATGCTGAGTTCTATTCATTTGTTCGTAGTCTTGAAGCGTATAAAAACAGCTTTAATAATAAAAACGACATCATGGTAATACAGCCGGATAATGACTTCTTTAAATATATGAAGTCAGACAAAGTGCAAAACTGAAAAGTGGATAACTACGTTTAGTTTTAGATAAAAAGGTCCGAAAGGGCCTTTTTTGTCTGTGGCTATGTCAGCGGAGACTTTATGTATCAACAATTTTATCAACGTTTTTTGCAAGCAAATCAGGGTAAGCAACATTTTGCCTGTCATTCGCATCATTATTGGCCAGATGTCACCCGGGATGCCACCTTGGCTTATTGGGATGACAGCGCCCGGTTGGTTGATGATAAATGGCAAACCATTTTTGGTGAGAAAATTCCGCAAACCCAACAGCTTATTGCAGATATCCTTAACCTGCCAGCACCAGAACAAATTGTTTTTACTACTAATACTCATGAACAGGTGATGCGGTTATTCAGTTGTTTTGATTTGCAAAAACCGTTAAAAATACTCAGTACCGACAGTGAGTTTTATAGCTTTCAACGCCAGGCTAAACGTTTAGCTGAGCTTGACAATGTAGAAATTATAACGGTAGCAACGGAGCCTTTTGCCAGTTTTACCGAGCGTTTTATTGCTGCAGCCAAAGAAAATCAGCTTGATATGGTTTTTTGCAGCCAGGTATTTTTTAACTCTGGTTATGCGATAGCCGATTTACCCGCCTTTGTGCAGGCTTTAGCAGCGGTAACGCCTGCCATGTTGGTGATAGATGGTTATCATGGCTTTATGGCGTTACCTACCGATTTATCTTCAATTGCAGAACGGGCCTTTTATTTGTCGGGCAGTTATAAATATGCACAAGGTGGAGAAGGCTGCTGTTTTATGGCAGTACCACCAGGCAGCAAACAGCGGCCATTATACACCGGTTGGTTTGCTGAATTCGGCACCCTGGCAGCAAAAAAGTCGGCGTTAGTTTTATACAGTAATGACGGTAATCGCTTTGCCGGAGCCACCATGGATTACACCGCGTTGTACCGGTTGCATGCTGTTTTATTGTTGTTTAAACAGCAGGGGATTACCGTCGGACGTATCCACCGTTATGTGCAGCAGCTGCAAGAGGCTTTTCTTGCTGAACTGGCCCGATGGCAGCATTCTGCTATTAACCAGAGCAATTTATTAGCCCATCAGCTGGGGCAGCATGGTCATTTTTATACTTTCAAACTGAGTAACACCAGTGAGGTGGCTGAATTAGCTGCGTTTTTAAAGAATAATGGCATCATTACTGACTTCCGAGGCGATCGGCTACGTTTTGGTTTTGGCCTGTATCAAAACCATATCGATTTTGATTTATCTTGCCTGCAGCATGGTTAGTTTAGAGTGTTTAGGAAAAGCCGGATAAAAAACCGGCTTTTTTTGGCTATACAGCTGTAAGTTGGCTGACGATTTGATAGAATCGACGCCTAATTTTTTCCATGATGTAGGAACCATGGCCAAAAACGTCGTTGTGCTCGGCACCCAGTGGGGTGACGAAGGTAAAGGTAAAATCGTTGACTTATTAACCGATAAAGCCAGTTATGTGGTGCGCTATCAAGGCGGCCATAATGCCGGCCATACTCTGGTTATTGAAGGTGAAAAAACGGTATTACATTTAATTCCATCAGGCATTTTACGGCCAAACGTAAAATGTGTTATCGGTAATGGCGTAGTGTTATCGCCAGAAGCTTTTTTAAAGGAAATGACCATGCTTGAAGAGCGTGGTGTGCCGGTAAAAGAGCGGCTGTTGCTAAGCGAAGCCTGCCCTTTGATCTTGCCATTTCATGTGGCCTTAGATGTGGCGCGGGAAAAAGCCCGTGGTGACAAAGCCATTGGCACTACCGGCCGTGGTATTGGCCCCGCTTATGAAGATAAAGTGGCGCGCCGCGGATTACGGGTTGGTGATTTATTTAATCCTGAATTGTTTGCTGAAAAGCTGAAAGGCGTGATGGAGTTACATAACTTCACTCTTACTCAGTATTACAAAGTGGATGCAGTGGATTACCAAACTACCTTGGATAACGCCTTGGCTATGGCTGATTTACTGAAGTCGATGGTGGTTGATGTTACTGATTTGCTGGATAAAGCCCGCAAAAACGGTGATAACATTATGTTTGAAGGTGCACAGGGTACTCTGTTAGACATCGACCATGGTACTTATCCTTATGTTACGTCGTCGAACACCACCGCCGGTGGGGTAGCTACCGGCTGTGGTTTTGGACCGCGTTATCTCGACTATGTGCTGGGTATTGTCAAAGCCTATACTACTCGGGTGGGTTCAGGGCCCTTTCCAACTGAACTTGATTGTGCAGTTGGTGAGCACTTAGGTGTTAAGGGCCATGAGTTTGGCGCCACTACTGGCCGTAAACGGCGCACCGGCTGGTTTGATGCGGTAGCCGTTCGCCGTGCGGTGCAGCTGAACAGTATTTCCGGGTTTTGCTTAACCAAGTTGGATGTGCTTGATGGTTTAGAGAGCATCAGTATTTGTATTGGTTATCAACAGCCCGATGGTAGTGTGCTTGATACGCCGCCACTGGCCGCTGAAGGTTATGAGCTGGTTATTCCAGTTTACGAAACCATGCCAGGGTGGTCTGATAATACATTTGGTATTCAGCAGCTGGCACAATTGCCACAAGCTGCCCGTAATTATATCAGCCGTTTGGAGCAGCTTACTGGTGTATCCATTGATATTGTCTCTACCGGACCAGACAGGGTGCAGACTATCGTGCTGAGCCATCCGTTTGCGTAACACGTGCATATAAAAAAACGCTGCCATTTGGTGGCGTTTTTTTATACTCTGTAGCCACAATGGCGGGAGGGATCTGATGAACAAGCTTCTGATTTTAATATTTAGTATGCTGTTAGTGGGCTGCGGCGGCTCAGACAGTGCTGATAATAGCCCAACGAATGATATTGCTGAATGTAATCGCTCTGATATTAACAGCCAGCTCTATTGTAAGTTATATGCTGATTATCTGTGGTACCGAGAGCTTAAAACCGGTGTTGATCCGCTGGCTTTCAGCACTCCTGCAGCCTATTTAAGGCAAGTTATTGCCGATCGCGATCGTTACAGTTTCGTTATGACGGAGCAGGAATATCAGGATCGATATATAAATGCAGTATTTTTTGGCTACGGTTTTGCTACACAACGCACCGACAACAACACGGCACTGCAAGTGCTTTATGTTTTTAATGCCGGATCTGCCGCCCAGCAAGGTTTACGCCGGGCCGATAAAATTACGCAAATTGACGGTATTAGCGTGGCAGAGTGGTTAAGTCAACTGGATGCTGGCACGGTAACCAATGACGATATTTATGGTCCAAATGAAGAAGGTGTGGTGCGTAATTTTGTGTGGCGCAAGCCAAA
The DNA here is from genome assembly GCF_000987765.1 of Arsukibacterium sp. MJ3. Lineage (GTDB taxonomy): Bacteria > Pseudomonadota > Gammaproteobacteria > Enterobacterales > Alteromonadaceae > Alishewanella. The sequence continues at coordinate 100,190 of NZ_LAHP01000013.1, read as the reverse complement.
TGACACGCAGCAGCAGGCTGATTTTGTGAAAGGTACAGTGAGCACCAACACGGTAATGCACCGTTCTGTGGCAGCAGTTGGCACAAAAAAAGTTGGTTACCTGGTGTTTAATACCTTTATTGAGCTATCAGAAACTGAACTTGAACAGGCCTTTAGCTACTTCGCTGCTCAAGACATTGATGAGTTGGTATTGGATGTGCGCTACAACGGTGGTGGTTTAATTCGGGTAGCCAACCAGTTAAGTTCTCATATTGCCTTAGCTAGGTTGCAAGATAATATTTTTGTAAAGTACCGTTATAACGATAAAAATACCCGCAAAAATAGTACGGTAACTTTTGCTTTAGGTGCTGGCAGAACGCAGTTAAACTTACCGAGGGTGTTTGTACTGACTACTGCAGGGAGTTGTTCTTCCAGTGAGTTGGTAATAAACGCCTTAAGCCCGTTTATTGACGTAGTACAAATTGGCGAAACAACGTGTGGCAAACCAGTTGGTCAGGTGCCTGACCGGGTCGGTGATTTCAGGCTGTTCGCAATTAATTTTCAAACCGTTAATGCGCTCGATTTTGGCGAGTATTTTACTGGTTTAATGCCTAACTGCCCGGTAACGGCAACGGTGACCGGCGATTGGGGTGTATCGTCTGATCCGCTGTACGCTGAAGCGGTAGCCTACATTGCTAATGGCAGCTGTAGCCTGGTTGCAATCAGCGACCAGAATGCTCAGCTTTATTCGAGAGCAGAGCCAATAATTGAGCCTAACGTTGAGCCAGTACAACCACAGTGGCTTCGATACAATGAGCAGTAATAGGCCTTGGTAAATACAACATGGTTTAGCTTTTGAGACTGGCGTATTTTTTGCAATAAAATCGTATTGCTCAGACCTTATTAACGGTTATTTGACAGATGATAAAAACAGCTATTTTATGTTTAACAGCGATATTGCTGATTATTCCAGCTGCAGCACAGCAAGTTGATGTGGTGCAACTGTACAGCCAGGATCAGTTGCTGGAATTAATTAAAACCAATAGCCATTTAGCTAAGGTGAAAGCAGATGACTGTCAGCTGGTAGAGGATATTGAAGCACGGGCTGATATTATGAGCTTGCCAGCTTATCAGTTTTTATACGGCGACATGTTGGCTTATGCTGTTTGTGTGCCACGTAATGTAGAACGTGGCTGGGATTTAATGTTGCAAGCTGCGGCACAGGGCCTACCTGAAGCGCTGGAGCAAGTAGGGCGTTATTATCATATTGGTCGTTTTGTACAGGTTGATATCGATCAAGCTTTGGTTTACTTGCATGAAGCGGCTGCTATGGGTAACCTTAATGCGCGCCTGCGCTATGGCCAGCTGTTGGTTGACGGCTATGGTTCGCCGGTAGATTACGAACAAAGCTATCGTTGGTTACATCATACGATTAGTGCAGATAAGGCTACTCATGCTAGAATACAAAAATTACTGCAACAACTTGCCAAAAAAATGCCAGAACGGGTAATTGCTAGTGCCCGTCGATCTATAAAATGAATTTCATCCAATTTTTCGGCTTAGCTGTTACACTCAATATATGAACACAGGAAATAAAAGTTTAAGTAATGACGGTAAATGATCCGCATCTTGCGCGTGAGCAAGAAAAATATGACAATCCCATCCCCAGCCGGGAATTTATCCTGGAGCACATCGACAAACGGCAACAACCTGCCTATTTTGACGAATTAGTTACCGAGTTAGGCTTAACGGACGACGATGCTATTTTCGCCCTGAAAAAGCGGCTGCGGGCAATGGAACGCGACGGTCAGCTTATTTTCACTAAGAGTAAACGCTATGGTCTGGTTGATCATATGGATTTGGTGAAAGGCACAGTGATGGGCCATCGAGAAGGGTTTGGTTTTTTAAAACTGGAACAAGGCGGTCCCGATTGGTACTTACCTTACCATGAAATGCAACGGGTATTACCAGGGGACAAAGTACTGGCAACAGCCGCCGCCATGAAAAGTAAAGATAAAGTAGAAGCCCGCGTTGTCCGGATTTTAGAGCCTCGCACCGAACCGATAGTAGGCCGGTATTATAAAGATTCTGCGGTAAGTGTGGTGGTGCCTGATGATCCAAGGATTACTCAGGACATCATGGTGCCGGAAGGCGAGCAAGGCGCAGCGCGACATGGACAGATTGTGTTAGTTGAAATTAGCCAGCGCCCATCTAAACGGGTCAGTGCTGTAGGTAAGGTTATTGAAGTGTTGGGCGAGCATATGGCGCCAGGCATGGAAATTGAAGTAGCGATCCGTAATCATCAGATCCCACATGAGTTCCCCCAAGCCGTATTACAACAAGTATCAAAATACGGCGAGCAAGTGCCGGCAGACGCTAAACAAGGCCGGGTTGACCTGACTACATTACCATTGGTAACTATTGACGGTGAGGATGCCCGCGATTTTGACGACGCAGTATATGCACAAGCCAAAGAAAGCGGTGGCTGGAAACTTTGGGTCGCTATTGCGGATGTTAGTGCCTACGTTAACCCGGATTCACCGCTTGATAAAAGTGCATTGGAGCGCGGCAACTCAGTGTATTTCCCCGATCATGTGGTGCCAATGTTGCCGGAAGCATTATCAAATGGTTTGTGCTCGTTAAATCCGCATACTGATCGTTTGTGTTTTGTCGCCGAAATGCACGTTAGTGTCAGTGGCAAGCTCGACAGCTACCAGTTTTATGAAGCGGTAATGCACTCAGCTGCGCGTTTTACGTACAATAAAGTACATGCCATTTTGCAGGGCGATGCTGAACTTCGGCAGCAATATGCGGCAAACCTGACTAACTTAGAAACACTGAACAGCCTCTACAAGAAATTAGCAAAGGTGCGCGGTCAGCGCGGAGCCATAGAATTTGAAACGGTTGAAACCCGCTTTATTTTTAATAGCCACCGTAAAATTGAGCAAATTGTGCCTGTGCATCGCAATGAAGCGCATAAAATCATTGAAGAATGTATGATTATGGCTAACGTGGCGGCAGCCCGTTTTGTTGAAAAGCATGAGGCGCAGGCACTTTTCCGGGTACATGAGCGGCCCGATAGCGATCGCTTTGCTAATTTTCGCCGGTTTTTAGCTGAATTAGGTATAGAAGCTAATATATCCAGCGAGCCCACGCCGTTAGAGCTTACTCAAATATTGGCGACGTTAGTCGACAGGCCTGATCGGGAACTAATTGAAACCACCATGCTACGTTCGATGAAGCAGGCGGTGTATCAAGGCGATAATCAGGGCCATTTTGGTCTGGCGCTGGAAGCTTATGCTCACTTTACCTCACCGATACGTCGCTATCCCGACTTAGTATTGCACCGGGCGATTAAAGCTATTTTGCTAAAGCAAAACCAGGCAGTCAACGGCGAACGTGCTTATAGTGAAAAAGAAATTACTCACTTTGGCGAGCAATGCTCAATGACCGAGCGCCGCGCTGATGACGCGACCCGCGAAGTATCTGATTGGTTAAAATGTGAATACATGCAAGATCACCTAGGCGATGAGTTTGAGGGGGTGGTTGCTACTGTTACTAACTTTGGTTTATTTGTCCGGTTAAGTGAGTTGTACATTGAAGGCTTGGTGCACGTTACTTCATTGCAAAATGACTACTATCGTTTTGATGCTGAGCGGCAAGTACTTACTGGCGAGCATAGCGGTGTCAGTTATCGGATGGGCGATCAGGTAAAAGTAAAAGTGGTGGCAGTAAGTCTGGAGTCCCGCAAGATTGATTTAACGGTTGTCGGCGAGCCGAAGCACAATGTGTCGGGTCGGGCGGTAAAAGCCAGCCGTAATGCAGCTTTTGCAGAAAAAGACGCTAAGGCCGGTGCGGGACGATCCAGTACTAAAAGTAATGCTAAAGGCTCAGCTAAACCGACAGCTAAGGCTGGCGACAAACCTAAAACTGCCAAAAGTGCGACTAAAAAGCCGCGTCGCCGGGCGAAGAAGTCTTAAACACCTGATTAAAACTTTTAAATAAAGAGAATAAGCTAACAATGAATGCAGATTTTGTCTTTGGTATTCACGCTGTTAATGCCCTGTTGGCAAGGGCGCCACAGGATATTTTAGAGCTGTTTATCATGAAAGACCGTGAAGATAAGCGCATGCAACCGCTTATTCAGCAAGCCCGGCAAAATGGTATTTCAGTGCAGTTTTGTAACCGTAAAACATTGGATGATATGGTCAGTGGTCAGCACCAGGGTATTGTTGCTAAAGCGCGTTTGGCCAGTAGTGGCAATGAAAGCGACTTGATTACTTTGCTTGAGCAAAAAGAAAAACCATTTTTATTAGTGCTTGATGGTGTTACCGATCCACATAACCTGGGCGCCATTTTACGCAGTGCTGATGCGGCCGGAGTGCACGCGGTTATTTCACCAAAAGACCGCTCAGTAAAACTCACCGCAGCCGTTCGCAAAGTTGCCTGCGGTGCAGCTGAAGCCGTACCCTTTATTACCGTGACTAACCTGGCGCGAACTTTGCGCGAATTACAAGATGCCGGGGTGTGGGTAGTAGGTACTGCAGGCGAAACGGATACCACCATTTATCAGGCTGACTTTAAAGGCCCATTAGCCTTAGTACTAGGGGCTGAGGGTGAAGGGTTACGTCGGTTAACACGCGAAACCTGCGACGCCTTGGTAAAAATACCGATGTTTGGTAGTGTCTCCAGCCTGAATGTCTCAGTAGCGGCGGGTATTTGCTTATTTGAAGCAGTGCGTCAAAGAACATAACTCTTTAAAATTCTCTTGGTATATTCTGCTTGTTATTTACCCGCTAACTCCGTAAACTACGCGACCTTCGGCCATACACTCACGTTCCTTGCCTCTATGCGGACCCGGCCGAGTTCACCCGAGGCTTACTAACCGTAAGGAGCTACAATGCGTCATTACGAAATCGTTTTTATGGTTCACCCTGATCAGAGTGAACAAGTGCCTGGCATGATCGAGCGTTACACTGGCTCTATCAAAGAAGCGGGCGGTACTATCCACCGTTTAGAAGACTGGGGTCGTCGTCAACTGGCTTACCCAATCCAAAAACTGCACAAAGCACACTATGTGTTGCTAAACGTGGAAGCACCACAAACAGTGATTGATGAGCTGGAAACTAACTTCCGTTACAACGATGCTGTTTTACGTAACCTGATTATGCGCACCAATGGTGCCGTAGTTGAGCCATCTCCAATGGCTAAGGTACGTGATGAGCGTTCACGTGACGAGCGTCCTCGTGACCGTGCTCCTCGTGAAACAGAAGAGCAGGTAGAAAACGAAGAGTAAGTTTGATGGACAACATCATCGTGCTTAGTGGCGCCGTTTGTCGGCATCCTGAACGCAGTGAGAGTCCGGCGGGGATACCGCACACTGTTATCACGGTAGAACATCGTAGCAACCAGCAGGAAGCCGGCCTTAATCGACAGGCTTACGTCAGGATGCAGATTGTTTTAAGCGGTACAGTGTTACATCAGCAAGCTCAAACTTTGACGTTGGGTAGCATGGTAAAGGTTAGCGGGTTTTTAAACCGGCACCAAAACCGCAGTGGACAGGCAAAACTGGTACTGCACGCCCAGCAGATTGAACAAATAAGTTAGGAGACAGACAAATGTCACGTTTTTTCCGTCGCCGTAAATTCTGCCGTTTTTCTGCAGAAGGCACTGTAGAGATTGATTACAAAGATACCGCTGTTCTGAAAAACTACGTTACAGAAAGTGGCAAGATCGTACCTAGCCGTATTACTGGTACCAGCGCTAAATATCAGCGTCAGCTGGCTCGTGCTATTAAGCGCGCTCGCTACCTGGCCTTGTTGCCGTACAGCGACTCACACAGCTAATACAGAAGGGGTATAAGTATGCAAGTAATTCTGTTAGACAAAGTCTCTAACCTTGGTAGTTTAGGTGACAATGTTACTGTTAAGTCTGGTTATGCTCGTAACTTCTTATTCCCACAGGGTAAAGCAGTTCCGGCTAACAAAGCTAACACCGAAAAGTTCGAACAGCGTCGTGCTGAATTAGAAGCCAAACTGGCTGCTGGTTTAACGACTGCCAACGAACGCGCTGCTAAGCTGGCAGAACTGGCTGAAGTGACTATTGCTTCTAAAGCCGGTGATGAAGGCAAGCTGTTTGGTTCAGTAGGTACCCGCGATATCGCTGATGCCATTACTGAAGCTGGCGTAAAAGTAACTAAAGCTGAAGTAAAATTACCTAATGGTACTTTACGTGAAACTGGCCAGTTCGATATCGATCTGCAGTTACATGCTGAAGTAGTAGCAACTATTAAAGTTGTTATTATCGCAGAAGCCTAAGGCTATAGGCGCACTGCATTGCAGTGCGCCACTCTCTCGTTTTCGGCTGTCTCCCCGTAATATCCTCTATTTTTAAAAATAATCTCAACGTTGCTTTTTATTCTGCCGCTTGCAAGGTAGCATTGCATTGTTATTCTAAATATTGTCAGGTGTTATGAGCAGTAATAAAGACAAGCAGGTCGCTGGCCTAAAAATGCCCCCGCACTCAATTGAAGCTGAGCAATCTGTGCTGGGTGGTTTAATGCTGGATAATCAGGCATGGGACCGGGTATCAGAGAAGGTGGTTGAGCAGGACTTTTATTTGCGCTCGCACCGTTTTATCTTCAGTGCCATGGCGCGGATTGCTGAAGCAAACCAGCCGATAGACTTAATTACCGTATCGGAAGCGCTGGAAGCTAACCAGAAGCTGGACGATATTGGTGGCTTTGCTTACTTAGGTGAAATTGCCAAGAATACCCCCAGTGCCGCTAATATTATGGCCTATGCCGATATAGTACGAGAGCGTGCTGTGGTGCGTGACATGATTGCCGTAGCACATGACATAGCTGATGCTGGCTATGACACTCAGGGGCGTACCAGCGCTGAGCTACTGGATTTTGCCGAAAGCAAGGTGTTTAAAATTGCCGAGCAACGGGCGAATGCCAATGAAGGTCCCGAACCCATTAACAATATTTTAGCTAAAACCATCGATAAAATTGATGCCTTGTTCCGTTCGCCACAAAGTGGTATTACTGGCTTGTCATCGGGGTATATGGATTTAGACAAAATGACCAATGGCTTTCAGCCATCAGATTTAATTATTGTGGCGGCGCGGCCATCAATGGGTAAAACCACCTTTGCTATGAACCTGTGTGAGCATGCTGCCATTACCAGCGATAAACCCGTACTGATTTTCAGTCTGGAAATGCCCTCAGAACAAATTATGATGCGAATGCTGGCCTCTTTGGGCCGGATTAACCAAACCAAGGTGCGTACCGGTCAGCTGGAAGATGAAGACTGGGCCCGGTTATCATCTGCTATCGAGTTGTTAAACAGCAAAGGCAAAATGTATATTGACGATGCGTCAGGTTTAACGCCAACCGAGGTGCGCTCGCGAGCCAGACGAGTGGCGAGAGAGCATGGTGGTCTTAGCATGATTATGGTTGACTACCTGCAGTTGATGACGGTGCCTGGCATGACTGAAAACCGTACGCTGGAAATTGCCGAGATATCCCGTTCATTAAAGTCGTTAGCCAAAGAGCTGAAAGTACCAGTGGTGGCGTTATCGCAGCTAAACCGGGGGTTAGAGCAGCGTGCTGACAAACGTCCTATTAACTCTGACTTACGTGAGTCGGGTTCAATTGAGCAGGATGCTGACTTAATTATGTTTATCTATCGTGACGAGGTTTATCACGAAGACAGTGCCGAAAAAGGCCTGGCTGAAATCATTATTGGCAAGCAACGTAATGGTCCCATCGGCAAGGTACGGTTGACCTTCCACGGCCACTTTTCCCGTTTCGATAACTACGCGGGCAGTGCCCGCTTTGAAGATGACTATTAAATGTCACGCCGGCCGATAGCACAAATTAATCTGGCCGCACTTAGCCATAATTTACAGCGGGTGCAGCAGTTGGCGCCTGCCAGTAAAATATTAGCGGTTTTAAAAGCCAATGCTTATGGTCATTGCTTGGTTAAAGTAGCCCAGACCCTTACTGAGGCAGATGCTTTTGCTGTGGCCAGAATAGATGAAGCGTTAGCCTTGCGTACCGGCGGTATTGTTAAGCCAATAGTATTGTTAGAAGGCTTCTACGAGGCCGCTGAATTGCCGTTACTGCTGGCCAATAATTTACAAACTGTAATTCATAATGAAGAGCAGTTACAGGCGCTGGAGCAGAGCACCCTAGGCGGCCAGCTGAAAGTGTGGCTCAAAATTGATACCGGTATGCACCGGTTAGGTATAGCGCCGGCGCAATTTAGTGAATTTTACCGCAGGCTATGGCAATGCGCTGCAGTGCAACCCGGAATTAGGTTAATGAGCCACTTTTGCTGCGCTGATGAGCCTGGCTCAGCCAAAACCTTGCAACAACTGGCGCTGTTTAATCAGTTGTGTACTGACAAAGCGGAAGAGCGAAGTTTGGCCAATAGCGCTGCAATTGTTCGCTTACCACAAAGTCATGCTGATTGGGTTCGTCCAGGGTTAATGCTGCATGGTATTTCACCGCTGCCGTCACATCAGGGCCACCAGCATCAATTGCAGCCGGTAATGCGGCTAAGTAGTAGGCTAATTGCCATGCGCCAGGTACCGCAGGGCGACACAGTGGGTTATGGTGGCAACTGGCATGCTGTTACGTCAACTTGGATTGGGGTAATTGCTATTGGGTATGGCGACGGTTACCCGCGCCATGCTGCCAATGGCACCCCGGTGTGGTTAGCCGGGCGTGAGGTCAGCCTGGTTGGGCGGGTCTCAATGGATATGATAACGGTTGATTTGGGCGAAAATCCTACCGAGACCATTGGTGCTGAAGCAGTATTGTGGGGGCCAGAGCTGGCCATTGAGCGAGTGGCTCTGTGCGCTGCTACCATTCCTTACGAGCTATTATGTAACATTACGCCGCGGGTAGATTATCAATACTTAACCGTTTAGTGGACACAATAGCTGGCACATTACTTGTCGAAACTAACTTCAATATGCACTTTGCCAAACTCAGAATCAAATGGCATTAAAATGGTTGGCCCTTCGCACTTGTGAGTAATAGTATGCGCTTTACCTGATACTACGATTGGCGTCGCCATTGAAAATTCGTAACCTTTATCGCCCAAAATACGCTTAGCACCTCCGGTAACCATATTGGTAATTTCACCTACCATGTCAATGACGTCTGCATTAATAGCTTTTGGTTTTTCACCCAGCATTCGATACATCACTTCCAACGCCAGTGATTCTTCAAAACTAACCGAAAATGAGCCTTTAATATCAGCGCCAACCATACCAATTAGCCCTGAGACATCGCCGCGCGCCACTTCATCTTTTTTTATCCTTGGCTGGCCCGGCACTATAGTGGTATTGGCCATAGTTGCCAGTACATTGACCAGCGAGGACAGAAACGGGTTTATATACTCAACATTCATGAAACGCGCCTATTTTGTGTGCAGTGGAATATGTCAGTATGCCGCGTAAAGATTCAGAACTTTTATAGAACCCAAAATCAGCCTATTATTATAACGGTAATTATGCAACTTGCTGACACTTATGGCAAAAACCATGTGCTTCAATCGTCTGATGTTTAATCTTAAAGCCCTGTTCAGTTGCCAGTTCTCTAAATTCTTGTTGTAACACGACAGAATGTAATTCACTTACACTACCACAGCTGTCACAAATCAATAACTGCGCCGGATGATGATGCCCAAAATGATGGCACAGCATAAAGGCATTGCTGGACTCAATTTTGTGAATAAAACCTTGTTCAGTTAAAAAATCCAGAGCACGGTAGATGGTCGCAGGTTTTGCCGCAGGCTCAGTTTGCTTTAATTGCTCTAGTAAGTCATACGCCCCCATGCCGCCATCAGTTTCAGCCATCAGCCGAAATACTTTTTCTCTTATAGAGGTAAAGCGAGCACCATTGTTGTCGCAGATGGTTTTCGCCCGGCTTACTAATGATTCAGTTGACATACTTTTATCTCCTGGCAGCAGTCGATGGCAGTGTAGCATAACGCGATTTAACTTCCACGCCGTGCTTTACCTTTAAGCTATACAACAGTGTTCTATTATAATTTGCTACTAACGCCACAAATTATCGACAGTTTGCTGTAGAATGTGTTTTTAGTCATTTAGCTTTAATAAATAATTACTGATGGAATTTAAATGAAATTATTAGTACGAAACTTGGACCGATTAACCACAGAAGATCAACTGCTGAAAATTTTTCAGGAATATGGCACAGTGCAATCATGCAATGTAGTAGTAGATTTGGTTAGTGGCTCGTCTAAAGGTTTCGGTTTCATTGAAATGCCAAAATCAGGTGAAGCTAAAGCCGCTATTAAAAATCTAAACAACACCCTTATCGGCAGTAATAAAATACGCGTTAAAAAAGCGGATGATAAAACGATATAATGTGTTTATCTAAAATTTCCTAAGGTAAAATGGCTTATTTGTTTTATAATAACCATTCGGCTTCTTGCTTTAAAGAACACTGTATTGCCTAGGTTTTTCGGCAGCAGGCTAAAATTTGTCGATTTTTATCAGTAAAATACGCTATAAATAATTGATTATATGTAAAGTAGCGGTTATCTTTCCGCATAACGGGCTTAGATTGCTAATCTGTTGTACTATTGCACTGTGACATACGACGAGTCTGAAATATTCGATTTATACCCGAACTGGTGGATTCGTGTATAATAATTATTCTTCACCAACAATCATGAGATAAGAAAATGGCTAAAGGTACTGTAAAGTGGTTCAACGCTGAAAAAGGTTTCGGTTTTATTACTCCAGAAGACGGCAGTAAAGACCTGTTCGTTCATCACTCTGAAATTCAAGCAGGTGGCGGTTACGCAACATTAAGCGATGGCCAAAAGGTCGAGTTTGAAGTTGGCCAAGGCCAGAAAGGTCCTTGCGCAAATAAAGTTGTTGCTATCTAATAAGCTGCAGCTTACAAGTAAAACAACCGGTTGGCTTTGCCGCCGGTTTTTTTTATTGTCATTTACACCATTTTTTAAAAACCTAGCTGAACCTCCCCCTTCAATATTAGCTTTTTAAACAAGCCCGGTTTGCTCTCGCTCAGCAGTCTGACTGCGCTTGGTGTTTTGCTATGGTATAATTCACTTCCTTTTTTATCTGTGTTACGTCACTTACGTGGAATGTCATAAAATCAATGATCAACAATAGTCTGCATCAGCCCGACTCCAGGATGTTGTCACCCAAGTTCTCTGTCGCTCCCATGCTGGACTGGACCGATAAACATTGCCGTTTTTTTCACCGGTTAATGACCAAACATGCGGTGCTTTACACCGAAATGATCACCACGGGTGCACTTATTCATGGCAAAGGTGATTATCTGGCGTTTAACGAACAAGAGCACCCATTGGTGTTGCAGCTGGGTGGCTCTAATCCGCAAGAAATGGCCCGCTGTGCTTTGATGGCACAGCAGCGGGGTTATGATGCGGTAAACATTAATGTTGGTTGCCCATCAGATCGGGTACAAAACGGTATGTTTGGCGCCTGTTTAATGGCCCGCCCTCAGTTAGTTGCCAGCTGCGTAAAAGCTATGCTGGATGTGGTCACTATACCTGTAACGGTGAAAAGCCGGATTGGCATTGATGAGCTTGATAGCTACCTTTTTTTAACTGATTTTGTTGGTACCATTGCTGATGCAGGTTGCAGCCATTTTATTGTGCATGCCCGAAAAGCTTGGTTAAAAGGGCTTAGCCCCAAAGAAAACCGAGAAATTCCAGCACTGGATTACCCCAGAGTTCACCAATTAAAGCAGGATTTTCCTCAGCTTGATATTAGTATTAATGGCGGGATTAAAACCCTCGACGATGCGCGCTATCAACTGCAACGGGTAGATGGAGTGATGGTGGGGCGGGAAGCTTATACCAATCCCTATTTACTGAGCCAGGTTGATCATTTTATATATGGCGATGAACGGCCCGTATTAAGCCAGCATCAGCTAGTTAGAGCGATGCTTCCTTACATTGAACAGCAGATGCAGCAAGGTGCCCGTTTCTGGCATATTGCCCGGCATATGCTTGGGTTATTTCAGGGCTTGCCTGGCGCACGACTGTGGCGGCGCCATTTAAGTGAGCATGGTCATTTAGCGGCGTCAGGGCCTGAGGTTTTAATACAAGCGCTGGCAGCAGTACCAGAGTAAATTAATGTTAGTTAAATTAACCAGTAGAGTGGTTAAAAATACCACTTTTTGGCTTTTAAATAGTGCATAAAATATTGCCATTGCGAAGATTAAATTTAATTGTATAAATATTAATGGTTTATAAGATTTTTAAAGTTGGCATAAGCTTTGTAATAAGACAGTTGTAGTACCAACTAATCTCATTATGAAGGAATATGATATGAAAACTTTAGCTACTTTAACCTTTGCTGCCGGTGTTTTACTGGCTGCTTTACCAACGCAAGCTAACCCGGTTACTGAAGTTATGCAGCAATTAGCCGCCAGCCAGTTAGCTGAAATTAAAACTGCCGTGGTGCAACAAGCGCGGCAAGCTGTAGAACAAACAGCCACTGATTTACGTCAGTTATTGCAAACAACGGCACCCTTAACAACAGAGCTGGTAGCAGTAGGACAAGACGCTGTTGTTCAGACAAATACCAAGCCCGCGGCAGAGTAGACGATGTTTCCTGCCAGTAATTTATTGCTGCTGTATTTACTGCCAGTTGCTAGCATATTTTCGGCATTTATTTTGTGGTGTTATGTTATGCCGATAATATTGTGGTGGCAAAGAGCCCGGAGCTAGTTGTTCCGGGCTTTTGTCTTGTTAAACGGCATAACGTTGCTTGTTGACGCTGCTTGCTGCCATAATTTGGTGTAAGATAAGTTAAATTTGTTAAGGGAGCCTAACATGCGCCGACTATTTCGTTTTGTTGCAGGTGCTATATTCAGTTTGTCAGCGGTAGCCGCCATCGCGTCAGAATTAACCGTTACTGATGGTCAGGTAAGAGTACCTATGCCAGGTCGAACAGTGACTGCAGCTTATTTTACGCTGCAGAATGATACTGCCGCTGCCGTTAGTTTGCTGGCGGTACAAAGCTCTGCTTTTGAAAAAGCTGAATTACATCAACATACGCATCAGGATGGGGTGATGCGGATGGAGCAAGTCGCACAGATTGATATTGCAGCAAATTCCAGTGTTACTCTGCAACCCGGTGGCTTACATCTGATGCTGTTTAACCCTGTGCAGCCTTTACTGGCTGGAGAGAGTGTTACGGTTACCTTGAGCTTTAGTAATGGCGAACAGCTGTCGTTAAGTATGCCGTTAACTGAAATGCCGCGTCGCTAAGGATAAATTATGATTAAGCGTAACATCACATACCTTATTGCAGGCTTGTTATTGTTTATTTTTGTAGTCGTTAGCTGGTGGGTAAGCCGGGAACCAGAAGTAATTGCCGAACAGATACAACAAGCTCAACAAACGGCGGGTGCAACACCGACTGTCGGTTTTACAATGACCACTGCATTGATCAAAGTGACTGAAACCTTACTAGATAAGCCAGGTGGTTATTTGGCGAACGATATTTTACCGCCCTATAGTTTGTTAGATAACATGCCAGCCTGGGAGTTTGGGGTGTTGGAGATGTCGCGCGACCTGGCGCTAGCTTTTCGCAAAGACTTTAGCCGTTCACAGTCGCAATCGGCTGAGAATGAGTTTCTAAAAGTTGCTCAGCCTCAATTTAATATTGATCATAAAAGTTGGGCTATTCCCAGTGCCGAATCTGAATATCGTAAGGCAGTTGAGCAATTGTATTTGTATCGGGACGCGTTATCTAACAGCAGCCAACCCGATAGTCAGTTTTATGCCCGGGCTGATAATCTCAGAGACTGGTTAAAGAACGTGGAAAAACGGCTTGGCAGTTATTCTCAGCGACTCAGCGCCAGTGTTGGCCAGGATCGTTTAAACACTGATTTAGCCGGTGATGCCGGAGCCAGACAGTCTACTAATGCACCAGCAAATCAAGTTGTTAAAACCAGTTGGTGGAAAATTGATGATGAATTTTATGAAGCTCGTGGTGCAGCCTGGGCGTTATTACATTATCTGAAAGCGGTAGAAGTCGACTTTGCAGAAGTGCTGCATCGACGCAATGCTATGGTAAGTTTACAACAAATTATCCGCGAACTTGAAGCCACCCAGCAACCGATTTGGAGTCCGATGGTATTAAATGGTAGTGGTTTTGGTTTGCTGGCAAACCACAGTCTAGTGATGGCAAATTATATTTCCCGTGCGAATGCCGCCCTGAATGATTTATCAGAATTATTGATTCAAGGATAAGCAGTATGAAGCAAGTCGTTGCCAGTAAAACGGTTATTAACAACACAGTCAGCAGCAACACTGCCTTAACCCTGGTGCTAGTGGCATTTCTGGGATCGTGGCAAGCAGCCGCTGACACCCTATTAGGCCTTTATATTGGCGCAGACGGTTGGCGTAGTAACGTGGCTGGTAGTTTTGGTAATAGTGAACCTGCTCCAGAGTTTAATTTTGGCAGTAAAACTCAGGGGGCGTACTTTATTGCATTGGAACATCCGATACCGGTATTGCCTAATGTAAGGCTGGCACATAACCAGCTTGAGGCGAATGGTATTACGGTGCTCGACGGTCAGTTTAGTTTTGCCGGCCAGGACTATTCGGTCAATACGACCCTGGCAAATCAGGTCGATCTGACGAATACCGATATCGTGCTGTATTATGAGTTGTTGGACAATAGTGTCGTTTCCCTTGATTTTGGCGTAAACAGTAAACTTATTAACGGTTCTGCGGCGGTGCAGGAGCAGACCGAAAACGGTTTGCAAGCGGAAGAGTCGGTTTCACAATGGCTGCCTATGTTATATCTTAGTAGCAAAGTTGGCTTGCCGCTTACTGGTTTAGACGTGTTTGCTCAGGGTAGCTATGTTGGCTGGAGTGACAGTCAGATGTACGATATTCAAGCTGGGGTTGGTTATGAGCTTATTAACTCATTAACTGTTGATATCAGGGTTAAGCTCGGATACCGGGCGGTTAATCTGCGTTTAGACGATTTGGATGAGCTGTATAGTAATCTTGATTTTAAAGGCGTCTTTGCCGGGGTCGAGTTACACTTTTAATCAGGTGTTTATAGTGGTCTTATTGTCAGTGTGGCTCGGGGTATTACAACACTTGCCGTTGTCGTGGAAGCACTTTATAGTAACTTTATATTTTGAGTCGGCAGCCACGTTTTGATAAATATATTCAGACAGTTAATAGTCCCCTGGTTGTTGACGCTGTTGCTGGCGTGGTTGCTAGTGAGTGTGTGGCTTTATAATGATAGCCGTAGTCAGCAACAACTGCATATTAAGCAGCTTGGTGTTACTGTTGACTATGCCGTTAAGGCTTATTTGCCGACAGGTTCCAACGAACAACTGGCTACTTTATTAGGGCAAATTCACTATAGCTCGCCTTTAGTAGTACAGCAAATTGCCCTCTATAATAGCCAGCGCCAATTTATAGCCAGTAGCACATCGTTGATTAAGCCGCCAGAGCTTGTCGACACCCCGTTATCTTATCAATTCACTACGTTGGACGACGGCAGTCAACTGGCGTTGTTGCCGTTGAATGTTGGTGCCAGCGCCGCTAATGATCCTATTTCAGGTAAGCTTGGCAGTAATGGCTTTATCTCGGTGGTATTCGTTGCTCAATTTGACTGGTTCGTCTGGTTATTGTCGTTGGTACTGGTCAGTGCGGTAATGGCCACAGGTTTGGCACTAAGTGTTACTGCGGTAAAACGTGGCCAACTGCGCCACAATACTGATATTGAGTTATTAACCCATAACATGCAGCGTCTACAGGCAGCTCAGCAACAGTGTCAGCTGCATGAGCTGATGGTTCCGGTGTTATGGCCTTTACAACAGGCCTTTAATGAATTGGCCGGAAGTATCGACCAGCGGACACTCGGCTCGGAGCAACAGGTGCAGCAATTAAACCAGCGCTTACAACGACTCAATATGCAAAACACTGAACTATCGCAAAAGAATCAACGCTTAATTGCAACACAGCAAGAGCTGCAACGCCAGATCCGACATTGGTTTGAGCAAAGTCAGTTATTGTGGCAGCGCAAAGATCAATTGCAATCCTTACCGCTACAGCGATTATTACAGCTGCATTTATTAGCAGGCCACTATCAGTTTAGCCAAATTGAGATCAGCGGGCAGCCTTTTAATCTTGCCAGCTGGTTAAGCCAGCAGGTTGACGATCTAAATGGCTTGCTGCTTTCTGAATCAGTCAGGCTTGACTGGCTGGAACATCCGGATAATTTAGGTTATTCAGTTTACTATTGCAGGCAAACGTTAACGTCTTTGGTAGAGGCATTACTCATGCTCTGTTTACGGGCTGAAGATGTCAGTAAAATCAGTATAGCGCTAAAGTTACAGTTCAGTGGCGAACAACATAGCTTGTTACTGGTCGCTAGTTGTAATGGCAATGGTTTGCCGGAACATTGCCGCCAGCTGCTGCAAACAGCCGATATGCTTGACTTGCAATGGAGTGATGCTGATATTGCTTTACTCAATGCAATAAAGACAACGGGTGCCAGTTTTACCAGTCAAACACTGGATGGTCTGGGCTGTATTTTACAACTTACCTTGCCAATGCAAACTGAAGCTGCACCAGCAGCAAAGTTGTTACAGCATCTGTTAGTGTTTGATGCGGATGCTGAACGTTTGCAACAACGTTCGGCTGCACTTGCTGCAATAGCTGCTCAGGTAACGCTGTGTAGTAACGTCAGCGAGTTAGAGCAGTTAATTCAGCACAATGGTCAGCAATTTATGTTGGTTTTCGCGCCACTGGCTTCCGCGAGTGCAGATTGGCAACGACTGTTTAACCTAACCAAAAACCAGCCATGTTTGCTGTGCGTTGTGCCGGCAGTACAGTTTAAAACCTGGCAAGATGCAATACAAAATGTGTTTTTTGAACATCAATTTTGTCTGGCACGTTTGATTAAGTTTGCTGAAGTTCAAACAAAAATTACCACATGCCAGCATATTTTAGTGGTGGATGATAACGAAACGAATTTGGCTTTTGTTCAGGTGTTATTAAAAAATAAACCATTAAAATTACAAACTGCGACTTCTGCAGCTCAAGTATTTTTACTGTGTCAGCAACAAAAGTTCGACATGATTTTACTGGATATTCAGTTACCGGATATGTCAGGCGTAGACGTTGCGCGGCAGCTTCGGCAATTGCCGCAATATCAAAAAGTTCCTATTGTGGCTTTTACCGCTCATGCTATGCCTGATGAAATTGACCGTTACCGCCAGGCTGGAATGAACGATATTATTTTTAAACCGTTAGAACCAGCGCGTTTAGATAGTTTACTGGCTAAATTCTGCTTTATGCCAGCCTGAAGGTCGATTCTGCTGAAAATATCTGGTAAGCAGGTTGCACTAGTTAAAGTGCAGAACCGAGGCCATTTGCTGTTGTAAGTGGGCTAAATAACCACTATGAGTAGGGCTGTTTAATAGTGGTAATAATTCATTTCCTACTGTGGTGTATTTATAATATTGTAGCACCACGCCACGTTGTAAAGCGGTACATTCCAATGTTTTACTTTGAAATTGCCAGCTAAACTGTTGTTCTGGCTGCAATTCACCACTCTCAATTTCTACATTATGTAAGATGTCAATATCAATCAGATTAAGAATTTGCGGGTAGGATAAACCAAATTGGCTTAAATTTAACAGCGCCATACTGCGACCGGTTAATAGCTGCCACAACGAGGGTTTTCGAATAAAACCAAAGTAAATCCGACCACTTTGTTCATGTCGGCTGCGACAGCTTAAACTGGCGGCGAGTTGTAAGCTTTGCGCCTCTTTGTGGCTCATTTGTTTTAATACTTGCAATGTTTTCAGCGAAAAACGCCCTGGAGTGGCAATTTCACCCGCCAGTATTTTAGCCCACAATTGCTGCATACTATCGTTTGAGATATCCAGCACTAATTCACAGTATTGTGCAAACCAGTCTGGGTCGACTTCTTGCCCCGACACTCTCTCCGGACAATATTCTAACGCCAATGCCATAATTTTTTCCAGGTTTTGCTGTTGGCGTTCGCGTTGCATTTGTAGCCGACGAGTAACCCGTTGTGACAAACTGAGTTCGTCAGCGAGGGTTGGTGCGCCTGAGCGAGCGGCTAGTTGTTGATGTTTAGCTGTAAACGGGGCAGTACTATTATGTTCATCAGCGGCATCAATCCCAGTCTCAGCTGAGGTTGACATTATGGACCCGCCAAGATGATAACGGGCCAGTTTTACTAGTCGCTGCTGACCTGAGGCCGAGGTTATTTTGCTCAAAATAAATCCGATATTTATTGAATAAATAATGTTATCTTGGCATTAAGCTGTTGTAGCAGCAAGTAGTCTGCACGATTTAACATAGTGCGTTCCGGAATTAGCAAAGTTTAAAATAAACATTAATTCGTTTTCTGTTTTGTAAAATAAGCATGTATATTTAAATCAGGACTTCGGTAAAGGCGTAATCATGAAATCGAATGAAACAGAGGACGACTTTCTGTTTTTTGCACAAGACGAGCAAACAACACCGGAACCAGAACTGGCCTTGGGTGTTTGGCATATTTTGATCGTCGATGATGACGAAGAAATACATACTGTTACCAAACTGGCCCTAAACGATCTCATTGTGCTTGGTAAAAAGCTGACTTTTCATCATGCTTATTCTGGTGACGATGCCATACGAATTTTGCAGAGCTCGTCAAATATGGCCATGGTGCTGCTTGACGTAGTGATGGAGTCTGATGATGCTGGTTTAAAAGTCGTGCAGCGGATCCGTGATGAACTGCATATGGAAGAGGTGCGGATTGTTCTCAGAACGGGGCAGCCGGGCTACGCGCCGGAAGAAAGTGTTATTAAAGAATATGACATTAATGATTATAAAACCAAAACCGAATTAACCCGTGGCAAACTAGTGACGACTATTATTGCGTCACTGCGCTCTTATCAGCAAATTCGTACTATAAATCAAAATAGAATTGGTCTGCAGAAAATTATTAATGCTGGTGCCAATTTACTTGAGCAGCACTCACTGCATGAATTCTCTGAAGGGGTGGTCACCCAAATTGCCTCACTTATCGGCTTGCATGCAGAGGGTGTGCTGTGCGCACAAATTGAAGATGACGGCAGTGCCAGTGACAAAATATATGTGCTGGGCGCTGCCGGCCATTATGCGCCTTTTATTAAATGTCAGTTAGACCGGCTGGATAACCCCCGAATTGTGCAGCAGATTAACCTGTGTCTGACCCAACGGCAGAATATTTTTGGTCAGAATGATACGGTGTTATACCTTGGCAGTGACAGTCGCTGTGCTGCCGTTTATATTGAAACCAACCGGCCAATTGAAGCCTTCGATCGACAACTAATTGAGGTATTCCTTAGCAATATATCAATTGGCTATGAAAATGTGACATTATTTCAGCAGTTAAAGCATGCCGCTTATATCGATCCGCTGACCAAAACACCCAACCGCAATGAGTTTATTCAGATTTTGCAAGACACCCGTCGTTTTGATGCGCAAGGTATGGTAGCGGTTCTGGTTGATATTGACCATTTCTCTGATGTTAATGATGGTTTAGGCCAGGATGTTGGTAATGAATTACTCATTGCCCTCACCATGCGTTTAATTGCTTTTTTTGGCACTAGCTGTCAGTTGGGGCGCATTGGTGCTGATGTATTTGGTTTGGTTGGCCCGGCGCACGAATTATCGCCTGAGCGGTTAGCGGAAGTATTTAACGAGCCCTTTCAGGCTTCAGAACATGCGTTACAGGTTACCGCCACTTTTGGATTATGCCGTTTAACTGACTCATCCGAGCAAGGCTTAACTATTTTAAAGCATGTTTATATTGCCTTAAATAAAGCTAAAAAGAGTATCAGCCAGGGTTACCAGTATTATCAACCGGAAATGGAAGATGAAATGGCAGAGCGGCTGTCCTTGCTTAGAAAGCTGCGCAGCGATTTTAGCCGAGACAAACTAGAATTATGGTATCAGCCACAGGTATCACTAAGCACTAAGCAAGTGGTGGGCATGGAAGCGCTATTACGTTGGCCGGTAGCCGATGGCCAGTATATTTCGCCAGCGGTGTTTATTCCTCTGGCAGAGTACTCAGGTCTTATTGTTGAAATTGGCAGCTGGGTCTTAGAGCAAGCTTGTCAGCAAATAAAACATCTTTCTACCAAAGGATATCGTAATTTACGCATCGCCGTAAATGTCTCGATGCCGCAGTTTCGAAATCATCATTTTGTACAGACGGTGATTGATTGTGTTAACCGTTACAATATTGACCCCGCATTATTAGAGCTTGAGATCACTGAGTCAGTGGTAATGGACGAGCCAAAAATTGTCATAGATGCACTGAATAAATTAAAAAATGTTGGCATTAAAGTGGCGATTGATGATTTTGGTATAGGGTTCTCGTCGCTCAGTTATTTGCAGCAACTGCCACTGGATCGGATTAAAGTAGACCGGGCTTTTGTGCATGAGGTTACCAAACCCGCTGGTGAAGTTATTGCACAAACTATTATTAATTTAGGCAAGCGTCTGGGCTTGTCTACCATTGCTGAAGGGGTAGAAACCCTAGAGCAGCAACTGGCGGTAACGGCAATGGGCTGTGATGAAGTGCAGGGTTTTTTATTCGCTAAACCTATGCCTACAGCTGAGCTGCTGGAATATCTTGAGCGCAGTAATACACAAACCAGCTAATGATAAAAAGTAATAAATAACCAATAATAAAGCCGCATTACGCGACTTTATTATTTTGTATCAGCGGCCATTTGCAGCAAAACGTTTATTTTTTTGCACGCTCAAACGACGTCATAATTTCATTTTTGGCTGCAGCAACGTCACCCCAGCCCAAAATCTTCACCCATTTACCGGGTTCCAATTGTTTATAATGCTCGAAGAAGTGTTGAATTTGCTGCTTTAACAACTCAGGTACATCGTTAATATCCTGAATATGGTCATACAGCTTAGTCAGCTTACTTATCGGAACGGCGATAACTTTCGCGTCTTCACCTGCTTCATCCGACATATGTAATACGCCAACCGGACGACATTTTATTACTGCACCCGGCACCAACGGGTAAGGCGTAGGCACTAATACGTCTACCGGATCGCCGTCTAATGAAAGTGTTTGGTTTACAAAACCATAGTTACAAGGATAAAACATCGGTGTAGACATAAAGCGGTCAACCCATACTGTGCCGGTGTCTTTATCTACTTCGTATTTAATCGGATCGGCGTTAGCCGGAATTTCAATAATGACATTAATTTCGTCAGGCAGATTTTTACCTGCCGCTACATCGCTTAAGCTCATGTTGCTTCCTTTTTGTTTAATTTATCCGGCCATTATAGCGGTGACAGTAAAAATGGCTATGCTTTGTGATAACCAATACAGGTTTCCACTTCATGTTTTGAGCCGAGAATTACCGCAACCCGCTGGTGAATATCCGTGGGCATAATATCCATAATCCGCTGGTAGCCGGTTGAACTTATGCCACCAGCCTGTTCTACCAGAAAGCTCATTGGATTGGCTTCATACATTAGTCGAAGTTTATCTGGCTTTTGTGGGTCTTTAGTGTCACGTGGGTAGGCAAAAATGCCGCCACGGCACAGTACCCGATGCACATCACCCACCATGGCCGCTATCCAGCGCATATTAAAGTTTTTACCACGAGGGCCAGCTTTGCCCAGCAACAAGTCTGCAACATAATGCTGCATCGGTTCCTGCCAAAACCGTTGATTAGACATATTAAGGGCAAACTCGGTAGTGTACTTTGGAATGGCGGCTTGCTCCGCTGTTAGCAAAAAACCACCATAGGTGTTATCCAAAGTATACATACGGGTACCGTGGCCGGTGGTTAGCGCTAACATCGTTGACGGGCCATACAATACATAGCCAGCGGCTACCTGGGCCGTACCGGGTTGCAGGAACAGGCTGGCGTCGTCAGGCTCTTTATCTGCTGCGGCGGGTAAAATTGAAAAGATAGTACCAATTAAACTATTAATATCGGTATTCGACGAGCCGTCTAGCGGATCAAAGGTTACCAGGTATTTGCCCGCAGGGTTTCCGGCAACAATGGTATCCTCTTCTTCTGAGCTGATGGCCTTGACCACACCAGTTTCTAAAATGACTTCTTTAAGCAGTTCGTTGGCAATGACATCAAGTTTTTTTTGGGTTTCCCCTTGAATATTCTCGCCAAGGGTAGAACCTAATACACCAGCTAGTTCACCCTGGCTAACCCGAAAAGAAATTTCCCGGCACGCGGCAAGAATAGTTTTAAGCAAGGCAATGAGATCAGGTTCAACTCCGTCCTGTTTTAGTACCGGGGAAATACGGCGCATGTTGTAGGTCCTTTTATTGCTGTAGTTCGGTTGTAGGCTAAGCTATTTTAAAGAATTTATTGTTAAAATGCAGTTTTGATCGTAGTTTTATCTGCTTTTCTGTTCTCAACGGGCCTGCACAGCAGGAAATAACTGATGCATATTCATATTTTAGGTATTTGCGGCACCTTTATGGGCGGCATTGCCGCCATTGCCAAAGCCATGGGCCACCAGGTTACCGGTTCAGATCAAAATGTCTACCCGCCGATGAGTGAGCAACTGGCCGAGTTAGGTATTGGTTTAATGCAAGGATATGACATAGCACATTTTAACCCAGAACCCGATTTAGTCATTATTGGTAATGCGTTATCCCGTGGTAACGAAGCTATTGAGTATGTGCTGAGCCGCGGTTTGCGCTATACCTCAGGACCACAGTGGCTGGCCGAGCAAGTACTGCAAGACCGTTGGGTATTAGCGGTAGCGGGCACCCATGGTAAAACCACCACCAGCAGCATGTTGGCATGGATTTTAGAAGCTGCGGGCTTAAAACCCGGGTTTTTAATTGGCGGCATTCCACAAAATTTTGATACATCGGCCCGGCTGGGAGAGTCACCCTTTTTTGTGATAGAAGCAGACGAGTACGACACCGCTTTTTTTGATAAACGCTCAAAGTTTGTTCATTACCGGCCACGCACGCTTATTATCAATAATCTTGAATTTGACCACGCCGATATTTTCCCTGATCTGGCGGCCATTCAACGCCAGTTTCATCATTTATTGCGCATGGTGCCGGCCAATGGTTTGGTGTTGTCGCCGGAAGATACCAAGGCGGTCAGTCTAACGCTGGCAATGGGTTGCTGGAGTGAACGCCAGAGTTACGGTCAAGACTGGCAAGCAGAGCTGCTTAATAGCGATGGCAGTGCCTTTAAGGTGTTTTACCAACAACAACTGCAAGGCGAGTTACATTGGCAACTGGGTGGTCAGCATAATGTCGACAATGCGGTAATGGCCATTGCCGCCGCCCGGCATGCTGGTGTGCCCGTGGCGGTAGCACTGGACGCTATGCAACATTTTGTCGCACCCAAAAGACGCATGGAATTAAAAGCGGAAATTGCTGGCATAAAGGTTTATGACGATTTTGCTCATCATCCCACGGCCATTGCCACTACCTTACAAGGGGTGCGGAATAAAGTGGGCCAGGGCCGTTTACTGGCCGTACTTGAACCACGTTCTAACACCATGCGTATGGGTGTTCATGAAGCCGCCTTGCCCGTCGCGTTAGCTATTGCCGATCAGGTTTACTTATATGAGCCAGCAAATGCCAACTGGTCATTAGATGGACTAACCCGCAGTTTAAGTCCGAAAGCCCATCTGTCGCACGATGTCAGTGAGCTGGTCGGTTTACTGGTTAAACACGCCGGCAGCGGTGATAACATTGTCATTATGAGTAACGGTGGCTTTGCCGGTATTCACGATAAGCTGGTTAGCGCCTTGGCGCAAAAATGGGAGTAACAATGCGGGAAATAACGTTAGCATTTACTGGTGCCTCAGGTGCACCCTATGGTTGGCGACTGCTTGAACTGCTGTTGCAGCAAGATATTAGGGTGCATTTGCTTATTTCTAGTGCCGCACGGGTTGTGTTTGCTACTGAGCATAATATTAAACTGGCGGCTGCGCCGGAAAAATGTACTGCGCAAATACAAGCGCAGTTTGCTTGCAAAACGGGTCAGTTAACCGTGTATGGAAAAGACGACTGGTTTTCGCCAGTGGCTTCAGGCTCAGCAGCACCCCGCCACATGGTAATTTGCCCATGTTCAACCGGTGCCGTGTCTGCTATTGCTTGTGGAGCCAGTAATAACCTGATAGAGCGGGCCGCTGATGTGGTAATTAAAGAAGGTGGCAAGCTTATTCTGGTGCCAAGAGAAAGCCCGCTAAGTGCCATTCATCTGGAAAATCTGTTAAAGCTGGCCCGGCTGGGTGTTACCATTATGCCTGCCGCACCCGGTTTTTATCATCAACCTCAGCAGATTAGCGATTTAGTCGATTTTATGGTGGCACGTATTTTAGATCAGCTGGGTGTATCTCAACAGCTTACTGCCCGCTGGGGTTACGGCGGCGAGCGTTCGCTTAACAGCAATAAAACAGGAGAACGCGAGTGAGTGTTGCGTTAGACATTTCCGGCTTACATAAAGTGTATAAAAGCGGCACGGTAGCGCTAAGCGGCATAGACTTGCAGGTGCAACAGGGTGATTTTTTTGCCTTGCTTGGCCCAAATGGTGCTGGTAAAAGTACCACTATAGGCGTGATTACCTCGTTGGTGAATAAAAGTAGCGGCAGCGTAAAAGTTTTTGGTTATGACATTGACACCGAGCTGGAGCAGGCCAAAAGCCAGTTGGGGCTAGTGCCGCAAGAGTTCAATTTTAATCAGTTTGAAACCGTACTGCAGATTGTGGTTAACCAGGCCGGTTACTACGGAGTGCCGAAAAAACTGGCATTGGTTCGGGCTGAAAAATACCTGAGCCAACTTGGGTTGTGGGATAAACGTCAGGCACCGGCTCGCGAGTTGTCTGGCGGTATGAAGCGGCGGTTAATGATTGCCCGGGCGCTGATGCATGAGCCAAAGTTATTGATCCTGGATGAACCGACCGCTGGGGTTGATATTGAGCTGCGCCGCTCCATGTGGGATTTTTTGCGCAGTATTAACAAAGCCGGTGTGACGATTATTCTTACCACTCATTATTTGGAAGAAGCCGAAACGTTGTGTCGCAATATAGCGATTATCGATAAGGGCCGGATTATTGAAAATACCAATATGAAAGCGCTATTGAACAAATTAACCATGGAAACCTTTATCTTCGATTTAGATCAGAGCCCGGCGGGTTTGCAATTGAACGACATGAGTTGGCGCCAGCTGGATGAGCGCAGCATTGAGATTGACGTGGCCAAAAGCCAGGGGTTAAACCCGATTTTCAGCCAGCTGAGTAACCAGCAGATTAACGTGCTGTCGATGCGTAACAAAGCTAACCGCTTAGAAGAGTTATTTGTTGCCCTAGTAGAAAATGGTCGGGGAGAGGTAAGCTAATGCGTACCAGCTATTTTATTGCGCTGCAAAGCATCTTAAATAAAGAAACCAACCGTTTTTTACGGATTTGGGTGCAAACGTTGTTGCCGCCCGCGATTACTATGAGCCTGTATTTTGTTATTTTTGGCAGTCTCATCGGTTCGCGTATTGGTGAAATGGGAGGCTTCAGTTATATGGAGTTTATCGTGCCCGGGTTAATAATGATGGCCGTAATTACTAACTCCTATTCTAATGTCGCCTCATCGTTTTTTAGTGCTAAATTTCAGCGTAATATTGAAGAGCTATTAGTGGCGCCGGTCCCAAATTATCTGATCGTGCTGGGATATGTGGGTGGTGGTATGGCTCGCGGTATGTTAGTTGGTTTAATAGTAACGATTTTATCTTTGTTTGTGGTCGACATACATATCCATAATTTGACGATTATTATTGTCACGGTCGTGCTGACGTCAATGTTGTTTTCCCTGGGAGGCTTAATTAATGCCATTTATGCGAAAACCTTTGATGACATCAGTATTATTCCCACTTTTATTCTAACGCCACTCACTTATCTGGGCGGCGTATTTTACTCACTTACCATGCTACCGGGCCCTTGGCAGAACGTCGCGGCGCTGAACCCTATCGTATATATGGTGAACGCCTTTCGCTATGGTTTCTTGGGGGTAAGCGATGTCAGTCTGGTGTTGGCATTAGCGGTGGTGGTTAGTTTTATTGTGGTGATGTTTAGTTTCGCTATTTATTTAATAAACCGCGGCATTGGCCTGCGCAGTTAGCGCCTGTTGCTGGTTGCTGATGAAATTTTTGCAGACATTTTAATGTAGTTGCAGTAGAGTTAGTCCCTTTCTGCTGGCCTTTCTACGGACGTTAACGTAGACCTAAATGGGGCTGATGTTCAGGCTCAGTGAGTAGTATAACGCATGACAGAACCGACAAAACGGCTTGCGGCCGCCTCAGAAGAGGCGCTTTGGCGTATTTTCACCATACCCGAGGCCCCGGATTCCACTTTAAGTATTATTGAGCAGAATCTGTCACAGAATCTGGCCGGCTTTTTACGCGAAAGTATAGTGGCATTGGAAAAACCGTTATGGCAAATAGAACGGGATTTTCAGGCACACCAAATTCCGCTATCACCGCAATTTGTTTCTGACTATGCCGAAAGTATTATGCAAAAGCTGGTGGCGCATTCGGTGCACACCGCCTCACCAAGTTTTATTGGTCATATGACCTCTGCTTTACCTTATTTTGTGTTGCCGTTGTCAAAAATGATGGTGGGGCTGAATCAAAACCTGGTGAAAATTGAAACATCAAAAGCCTTTACACCATTAGAGCGGCAAGTGCTGGGCATGATGCACCACTTGGTTTATGGCGAGAAAGACAGCTTTTATAAAAAATGGATGCACAGCGCCAATCACTCGTTAGGCGCTTTTTGCTCCGGTGGCACGGTTGCGAATATTACGGCGCTGTGGATAGCCCGAAATCGCTTGTTAAAAGCTGATGGCAACTTCAAGGGAATTGCTAAAGAAGGTTTATTTCAGGCGTTAAAACATTATGGTTATGATGGCCTGGCGATTGTGGTGTCAGAGCGCGGCCATTATTCATTAGGTAAAGCAGCTGATGTGCTGGGTATCGGACGTGATTATGTGGTTCCGGTAAAAACCGATGCCGATAATAAAGTTGATGTAATGCAAATGCAACAGGTGCTGACTGAACTTAATGCTAAGAACATTAAAGTACTGGCTATTGTCGGCGTGGCCGGCACTACTGAAACCGGCAATATCGATCCGCTGGCCGAACTGGCCGATTTAGCTGAGCAATTTGGCTGTCATTTCCATGTTGATGCGGCCTGGGGCGGTGCCACATTGCTGTCAGATAAGTATCGACCTTTAATGGCAGGCATTGAGCGGGCCGATTCGGTAACCATTGATGCGCATAAGCAAATGTATGTGCCAATGGGTGCCGGTATGGTGGTGTTTAAGCATCCTTCCTCAGCTCACGCTATTGAGCATCATGCCGAATATATTTTACGTAAAGGCTCAAAAGATTTAGGCAGCCAAACGCTGGAAGGATCGCGCCCTGGTATGGCAATGCTGGTGCATGCGTGTTTGCAGGTAATAGGCCGCGATGGCTATGAAATTCTGATTAACCGCTCGTTAGAAAAAGCCCGCTATTTTGCTACCTTAATTGAGCATAATATTGATTTTGAACTGATTACTGCGCCAGAGTTGTGCTTGCTAACGTATCGTTATGTGCCAGCCCAGGTGCAAAAAGCCATGGCCAGTGCCAACACTGAACAGCGCCTGCAATTTAATGAGCTGCTAAATGGTTTGACTAAATTTGTACAAAAACGGCAGCGGGAAGAGGGTAAATCTTTTGTGTCACGTACTCGCTTAACCCCAGCCAAATATGATCGGCAGGAAACTATCGTATTTCGGGTAGTGTTAGCCAACCCACTGACTACCGAGAGTATTCTGCATGATATTTTGGTTGAGCAAGATCAGATAGCTCAGCAAAATAAAGAGTTTTATCCAAAATTATTGCAGCTGGCCAGCCAGTAGCAGGCCTATTGCTATTGCACTGGCAAATGCTGCCAGGCCATAGCAGCATATTTTGCTTAGCAAACCACCGCCGAGTTTGAGATCATGCAAACCATGCTGAATGCGATGCGCGGTGTGAAATAGCGGCAAGCAGATCACGCCGCCGACAAAAGCCAGACCGGCCATGCCGTACAATGCCTGATAAAGTAACGCGCTTACCCTTGCATAATTTAAGCTGTCAGCTGAAGTTAGGCCCAGCGCGGGCAAGAGCGCCAGCGCTAAAATGCTCCCCGGCATTAGCACCGCAAAACAGACACCACCTGCGCTAAATAATGCCCACCATATCGGTTCGTCTGAACGTTTTGGTGGTTCAGTAAAGGGTGTCATAGCCAGCCCCCCAACAATAATATTAAGCCTGCTGCTACGATGAATGTCGCAAGCCACTGGGCGACAATCATTAACGCTGCCGGTGCCAGTGGCATTACCCGTGGGAATAACTCAAAAAAAGTTTTGGCATGATACAGGCTGGCGGAAAAAGCCAGTAGGTTAAGCAATACTACCCAGGGCGTAGCCATAAACGTTAACCAGCTTTGCCATTGCACTTCGCCTTGGCTTAGACTAAATAGACCATACAGCAAGCAGATAATAAAAAAAAGCAATGGCAAAACAGTCGCTTCGCGCAGCATATAAAGTTGAAAATAGCGGTGCTGCAGCCACCAGTGGCGCGACATAACAGGCTTGTAGGCTGTGGACGCTGATTTAGGATCAGGCATTAGATTGCTCCTTAAGGTGTAAACATGCTGATAATAAAATCGCTGGCTGAGGCAACCTTACCCTGATTAACCGCTGCCGCCGGGTCAACTTTTTTTGGACAGACCTCAGAGCAAAACCCCACAAAAGTACAAGCCCATACGCCATTCTTGCTGTTTAATTGTGGCATCCGCACGGCCTTGCCCTGGTCACGACTGTCCAGGTTATAGCGCTGGGCTAATGTTATGGCTGCTGGCCCGATAAACTCCGGGTTTAAACCAAATTGCGGGCAGGCTGAGTAACACAATCCGCAATTAATGCAGTTAGCAAATTGCTGGTACTTTGCCAGTTGCGCCGGCGTTTGCTTATGCGGTTGCAGGCTTTTTTCGGCATTAATCAAATAGGGCTTTACGGCGCTAAGGTGTTGTAGAAAGGGGCTCATATCAACAATTAAGTCTTTTTCAACGGCAAAGTGAGCTAGAGGGCTTATCACTAACTGTTCTGGATAATCACGAACAAACGTTTTACAGCCGAGCTTAGGTATACCGTTTATCATCACACCACAAGAGCCACAGATTGCCATCCGACAAGACCAGCGTAAGCTGAGGCTGGGATCCTGTTGTTGCACTTGCAGCAAGGCATCCAGTACGGATGTGCTGTGCTCAGAGACAACCTGATAAGTTTGCAGCTGTGGCTGGCTATCTTGCTCTGGGTTATAACGGCTGATGCTGATCGTTTTATTCATGTTGCAGTCCCTTTTCCTGAGCCGCTTTTAGCTGAGATATGTTGGAATTGGCTGGGCTGTGTGCGGCTGCACCATAACGACGCTCAGTCGGCGGCAGGCTGGTAATAGTTACGGCTTGCCAGCTAATGGCAGTACTGCCATCGGCTTGGCGTAACGCCAGACTATGTTGTAAAAAATCGCGGTCGTTACGCGTTGTCATACCTTCGTCCAAGCGCTGATGCGCGCCTCGTGATTCAGTTCGGGCTAAGGCACTGCGGCAAATTGCTTCAGCCACATCTAGGCTAAAACCTAACTCAACATGTTGCAGTAAGGCGCTGTTATATACCTTGCTGCTATCGCTAACGGTTAAACGGGCATAGCGACTTTTCAGGTTGTGTAGAGAAGTTAAACAGCGTTGCATACCGTTGTTGTCGCGGTAAATGCCGCAGCCTTGCTCCATTGCCTGGGTCATTTCTGTGCGAATAGCCACCATCGATTCGCTACTATTGCCAAATAAACTGCTGATACTGGTTTGTTGGTGCTTACTTTGCGCCATTATAGCGCTCACCGGGACGAGGCTGGTTTGCTGCGCCAAGGCAGCGGCTTGCTCACCCGCTACCTTGCCAAATACTAACAGCTCGGACAGCGAATTTGAGCCAAGCCGGTTGGCACCATGTAAGCCAACAGAGGCACACTCGCCCACGGCAAATAAACCGGCGATACTGGTGTGGCAGTTAATATCGGTTAAAATGCCACCCATGGTGTAATGCACCGCTGGCCGAATGGGTATCGGGCTATTAGCCGGGTCAATATTGACATAGGCTTTAGCCAGTTCACAGATAAATGGCAGCCGCTGTGTCAGGTGCTGCGAACCCAGATGGCGTAAATCTAAGTACACCACCGCATGGCCCTGATAATCGGCAGTAAGGCCCAACTTCTGTTGTTGCCAGAACGCCTGAGAGAGTTTGTCGCGCGGTCCCAGTTCCATATAATTATTTTTCGGCTGGCCAGCAGGCGTTACCGGGCCAAGGTCATAATCCTGCAGATAACGATAACCGTCTTTATTTAACAAGATGCCGCCTTCGCCGCGACAGGCTTCGGTGATTAAAATGCCGCTACCCGGTAAACCGGTGGGGTGGTATTGCACAAATTCCATATCGCGCAGCGCTACGCCATGGCGGTAAGCCAGTGCCATGCCATCACCGGTAACAATGCCGCCATTGGTATTGTAATGAAACACTCGGCCCGCGCCGCCGGTAGCCAGAATTACCGACTTGGCCTGAATTTGTACCAGCTGGCCAGTTTTGAAATGAATCGCCAGCACACCGGCGATTTGCTGCTCTACCACTAATAAATCGATAACAAAGTACTCGTCAAAGCGGTTGATAGTTGGGTAGCGTAACGAGGTTTGAAATAAAGTATGCAAAATATGAAAACCGGTTTTATCGGCGGCAAACCAAGTGCGTTCAGTTTTCATACCGCCAAAGCGTCGTACCTGCACCGTTCCATCGGCTTTGCGGCTCCAGGGGCAGCCCCAGCGCTCTAGCTGTACCAGCTCCTGATAGGCATGCTGTACAAAATAGTCAACCACGTTTTGCTCGGCCAGCCAGTCGCTGCCACTTATTGTATCCTGAAAATGCCCGGCCAAGCTGTCTTCGGCTAAGGTTACGGCCGCCGCACCACCCTCCGCTGCTACCGTGTGCGAGCGCATCGGATATACCTTAGACAGCAACGCAACTTGCAAACCGGGTGCCGCTTCAGCCGCAGCAATAGCCGCGCGCAACCCGGCACCACCGCCACCGACAATAATGATGTCCTTCTGTAATAGTTGCATTTATCGTCCTTAATGACAGGCTTTTGAATTATTGCCCTTAATGTTAGTTTGGACCGGCCCAGAGCAACCCGGTTATTAGTAATAGTGGAAAAAGATGACATAACATAACGTTCAGGCCCAGATAGGGAGTAAGCAAAGCAGGCTTATCAGCAAATCGGAATAAGCCAGGTAGTAATTTTACCGTTAATGGCAAGCTCAGCAGCGCTAATAAGCATTGCCATGGCAAGATGCTGCTAAATACGGCCATTAACAGCAGCAAATAACTTAACAGCAACAGTAGCGTATAAACACTGGCACTGTGCCGCCGCCCTATCACGATGGGTAAATGCCGCCGGCCAACTTGCCGGTCGGCATCAACGTCCGGAAACTGGTTCAACAGTAATAAATTACTGACCAGTAGCGTCATAATAAAAGCCAGTAGCCAGGCGGTAGCACTAACCGTGCCGGCCAGCACCCAGTAGGCACCTAAGGTCATTACCACGCCAAAACCGATACCAGGTGCGAGCAGACATAACAGCGGCCAACGGTTAACATATTGGGTGTAGCCATAAATTAGCAGTACCCCAGGAATGCCAAGTACCAACGGTAACCAGTTAAGTTGATAACTAAGGTACAGGCCGCCGCTAACGGTGAGTAATAAGCTGGCAATAGCCAGTAACAGCGTAAAATGACTGGCTGCAGGGTAGTTAATAAGGGTGCCACTACCGCCACTAAACGGGGTGCGCTCTGTTAAAAAATCCAGACCCGACTTAAAATCAAAGTATTCATTAAAAGCATTGACACTAATGTGAGCGCACAAGCCAACCGCAGTAACCAGCGCCAACAATCCGGGTTTTAAAACATAACCTGCTTGCCAGCACGCTGTTGCTGCCAGAGCAATACACAGCAGGGTCAGCGATAAAAAATTAATTCTGGCAACGCCACAAAAATGTTTTAGCAAAAAATAATCCTGTTAACCTATTTGCTATAGAGTATAACGTTCAGCGCGGTTATAGCTTGATCTGCGACATTTTTACTGTATTTATGTTGTAGACTAACTAACAGTAGCAGCAATAGTCATTTTCGCTGTGGTAAGGCCATCGCTGACATAACACCAACCTAAGGGGAAAATATGCGTAAAATAGTATTACTATTGCCATTGTTATGGCCATTAATCGTCGTTACCGGCTGCCAAAGTGCTTACTATTCAACGATGGAAAAAGTGGGAGTGCATAAGCGGGATATTTTGGCTGGTCGGGTCGACAAGGCACAACATGCCCAGCAAGAAGCCCAGCAGCAATTTAAATCAGCCCTGGAGCAATTCAGCACCTTAATTAAGTTTGATGGCGGTAACTTACAACGGCAGTACGAGTTAACTGATGCCGAGTATCAGGCTTGTAACGAAGCCGCTGCAGAGGTGTCGGAACGAATTAATAGTATTGACGATGTCGCAGAAGCCCTGTTTGACGAATGGCAAGACGAGTTGGAAATGTATACTAACCCTAAATTAAAGCAGGACAGCAAGGCGAAGCTTAACGCCACGCAGCGTCAGTATAAACAACTGCTAAGCACTATGCGCCGGGCTGAAAGTTCTATGGCTCCCGTGCTGAATAGCCTTCGGGATAATAGTTTGTATTTAAAGCATAATTTAAATGCACAGGCGATTGGCGCCTTGCGGGGAGAGTTTGCTAATATTGAACGTGACATTACGTTGCTAATTCAAAACATGAATAAAGCTATCAGCGAGTCGCAGAAGTTTATTGCGACGCTTAAACAATAAATTTAATAAAAATGCCTAGTATTAGCGTGTTACCTATTTAAACAGGAGAGAAATATGTCAGGACAGGGTTCTGGTGGCAATGTTATCGCGGCGTTATGTAATGTGTTCATCCCCGGCTTAGGACAATTGATCCAAGGCAGAATTTTGGCAGCACTGCTGTTCTTTGTTATCTGTGTGGTGGGCTACGCGCTGTGGTGGTTAATCATTCCGGCAATTATTGCGGTTATTTGCCATTTATGGGCGATTATTGATGCGGCAAAATTCCGCGCGCGCTTTTAAGCCGGTAGTCATCATTACCTAGCATACTCTGCTGGTATTCCTGCCAATGTAGTCAACCCAAAGAGTGTTCTATGACCACGGCGCAAAGCATTATTATTCTGATTTTATTGGTGACTGTCGGCATGTTTTTATGGGGCCGTTGGCGTCATGACATGATAGCCCTGGCCGCATTGCTGGCTTGTGTGCTGACAGGCGTCATTGACCCTGCCATTGCCTTTAATGGTTTTGGTCATCCGGCAGTTATTACCGTAGCCTGCGTGCTGGTGCTAAGTGCTGGTTTGCAGCGTTCGGGCGCGGTTGATGTGCTAACACGTTACGCTATGCCAAAAAACGCCGGGCTAATGGTTAGCATGGGGGCACTGGTGGGTATTGGTGCCTTATTGTCGGGCTTTATGAATAACGTCGGCGCGCTGGCGCTATTAATGCCAGTTGCTTTGCAGGTTGCTAACCGGCTGGAAATACCGCCAGGACGAGTATTAATGCCGTTGGCGTTTGGCACTATTTTGGGGGGGATGACTACCCTGATAGGTACTCCGCCTAATTTAATTGTATCGGGCTTCAGAGCGCAGCAAGGCAGTGAAGGTTTCGGTATGTTCGACTTTGCCCCGGTAGGGCTGGCTGTTGCATTAGCAGGCTGTGTCTTTGTGCTATTGGCCTGGCGTTTAGTGCCGGCAAGGAAGCAAGCGGGTACTGAAGGGTTTGAAACGGGTGCCTATCTGACCGAAGCCCGGGTAACTGAAAAAAGCAAAATTGTTGATAAACGGTTATACGATATAGAAAATGAGTTTGACGATAGCGGTGCGCAAATTATTGGCCTTATCCGGAATAACGTCAAAATTAATGCGCCCAGTGGTGGTCGGGTTATTCGGGCCGGCGACATTCTAGTGCTCGAAGCCGAGGTTGATTCGTTAGGCGCGGTGCTATCCAACTTGGGTTTGGAACTGGAGGAGTCGGTAACGGTAGACAAGCCTGCTAAAACCGAGCAAGCCCAAAGCGACAAAGCGACAATAACAAAGGCTGCACCTAAAGACGCAGCTTCGGAAGGAAAGGAGCAAGAAGCAAAATCACTAAGTGGCGAGGATATTGTGTTGATGGAATTAGTGGTCAGGCCTGAGTCAAATTTACAAGGCCGTTCAGCCACTAATATTATGTTGCGCTCGCGTTACAGCCTTAACCTGCTAGCAATATCGCGTGATGGTGGCCGGTCTAAGTCGCGTTTACGAAACTTT
Source organism: Arsukibacterium sp. MJ3 (assembly GCF_000987765.1). Lineage (GTDB taxonomy): Bacteria > Pseudomonadota > Gammaproteobacteria > Enterobacterales > Alteromonadaceae > Alishewanella. The sequence goes on along the minus strand of NZ_LAHP01000013.1, from coordinate 65,662 downwards.
AGAATGCAAGCGGGCGATTTATTGTTACTGCAAGGCACCACTGACAGTGTATTAGAATTTGCCAATGATTATGGCTGTGTGCCGCTGGCAAAAAGAGAGTTAAAAATACCGGATAAAAAGCAAGCCATTCTCTCTGGCATGATCATGGTTGCTGCGGTGGCGGGTGCGGCGTTTGGTTTGTTACCTGCGGCTATATCGTTTGCCCTTGGAGTGCTGGCATCAATGGTGTTTAAAACCGTACCACCACGTTCAGTGTATGCTGCTATTGACTGGCCCGTTATTGTCTTGCTGGCCGCCTTGCTTCCCGTAGCGGGCGCCATGGAAGCTACCGGTACTGCCGAACTGATTGCTAGTTTACTGATGGAATATATTGCTCAGGGTAACGCGGTAGTGGCATTGGCTATGGTATTGATTATTACTATGTTTTTGTCTGATTTAATGAATAATGCAGCAACAGCAGCGGTAATGTGCCCCATTGCCATAGGGGCCGCCATGACGCTGGGTGTCAATGCCGATTCATTTTTAATGGCTGTGGCGATAGGTGCCTCTTGTGCTTTTTTAACACCGATAGGGCATCAAAACAATACGTTAATTCTTGGACCGGGCGGCTTTAAATTCGGTGATTACTGGCGTTTGGGCTTACCGCTGGAAATTTTGGTGGTGTTGGTAGCCTTGCCGCTGCTTACGGTATTTTGGCCGTTATGACACTGGATATTGCGCTGGTACTATTGCTGCTACTGACAGCTCTGGTGCTATTTGTTACCCAATGGCTGCGTATGGACCTTGTTGCCTTGCTGGTTTTGTGTTCGCTGGCCTTGCTGGGACTGGTATCACCTGCTGAGGCGGTAAGTGGCTTTAGTAACCCGGCGGTGATCACCGTCTGGGCCATGTTTATTATGAGTGAGGGGTTAACCCGGGCGGGTATCGCCGATAGCATTGGCCGTCGGGTTATCCGCTTATCCGGTAGCAGCGAAACACAGATGATCATCGTTATTATGCTGGTCGCCGGTTTGTTATCAGCCTTTATGAGTAATATCGGAGTGGTGGCGTTGTTGTTACCAGTAACTGTCGAAGCCGCCCGGCGCTGCGGGGTGGCACCGGCAAAAGTACTGATGCCAATGGCCTTCGGCGCTATGCTCGGAGGCTTGCTTACATTAATTGGTACTCCACCCAATTTATTGGTGAGTATTGCGCTTGAAAAAACTAACCAGCAAGGGTTTCATTTATTTGATTTTGCACTGATTGGTTTACCGATATTGCTTACCGGAACGCTATTTGTGGCTTTTATTGGTCGCCATTTTCTGCCGGCAACCGATCCTGATCGTGCCGGCTTTGGCAACAGTAAAAACCTCAGCGACCAATACGGCTTACAAGATCGGATTTTTGCTCTGCGCTTACCGTTGTCGTCATTACTGGCCGGGCGCACGCTAGAAGAATCGGGATTAATTAATACTGTTGGTTTAATGGTGATCGCCCTGACCCGCGGCAAAGAAACCTTTACCTTACCCTCGCACCAGATGACATTAAAAGCCGGTGACATTGTATTGGCGCAAGGCAAGTTTAATCGTTTTGAGCGGTTGCGTAGTTGGAACTCTCTGACTATCGAACGCGAAGCGCCGTTACTGCATGAAAAACTGTTGGCAGCCAGTGGCTTGGCAGAGCTAGACATTGCCGCAGACGGCTCGCTAACGGGTGAAGTATTACAACATTTCAGATTTCGTGAGCATTATCAGTTAAATGTATTGGCCGTTAAGCGACCGGGCCAGACCTTAAGCACGCGGTTGGCTGATTACCCCTTGCTGGCGGGTGACAAAATTCTGGTGCAAGGCAGTCGTAGTGCCTTAGAGGCTATTGATGAACAGCCGGCATTTAGCAAGGTAAAGTTGCTCAGTACTGATGATGTAAAAGCGCAATACAAGCTTGAAGAGCGTTTGTTTGTGTTGGGCTTACCGGCTGACAGCCCGTTGGTCGACAGTACCTTTGCGGAAAACCGACTAGGAGACGCCTTCGATTTTCGTTTGTTGGGATTATTTCGGCAAGGTGAAATAATCCAGCAGTTTCATTCTGACGATACACTGCAAGCCGGCGACTTACTATTGATCCAGGGGCGGGAAGAAGACCTAGATATTTTGCGCGGTTTTAAGCAGTTAGAGCGTTTGGACACTATGTCACCTTATCTTGACTTGCTGGCTAAAGGCAAACTGGAGCTGGTAGAGGCTACTTTGCATCCGCGTAGCAAATATATTGGTCAAAATGTCAACGCGCTGCAATTAGATAAGCGTTACAAGGTAGAGGTTGCGGCCATTTGGCGCGAAGGCCGTTCTTATCGCTCGGCGCTGGGAAGTATGTTGTTGCAAGCGGGTGATGCGCTGCTGATAGTAGGGCCGCGCTCCCGTCTGGCAATGCTAACCGACAGTGAACATCTTATCGTGCTGAACCCCATACAGGTAAAGCCAATTAATGCCCGTAAAGCGCCATTGGCAGCCGGATTAATGCTACTGATGATTGCGCTGACGGTAATGAATGTTTTACCAATTTATCTGGCCGCTATTCTGGCCGCTACCCTGATGGTGGCCAGTCGCTGCTTAAGCATGGAGCAGGCCTATGCTGCGATTGACTGGCGTTCTATTTTTCTCATCGCAGGTATGTTGCCGCTGGGCATAGCGATGCAACAATCGGGTACCGCCGATTGGCTGGCCGAAGGCGTACTGTCGGGGTTAGGCCAATATGGCCCGCAGGCTGTATTAGCCGGGTTGTACCTAGTTACCGCTTTAGGCACCTTGGTGGTGCCTACCGTAGCGCTGGTGCTGATCATGGCGCCTATCGGCTTAATGCTGAGCACTGCTCTTGGTATTAACGGCCAAAGCGCTATGATGGTAGTCGCGGTGGCCGCGACCAGCCTAGCCAGCCCGGTATCGCACGCCGCCAACACCCTGGTAATGGGCCCCGGCGGCTATCGCTTTGTCGATTACTTAAAAGTAGGCGGGCCATTAAGCTTGGTACTATTTGTGATTACCATGCTGTTACTGCCAATTTTCTGGCCACTGAGCAACGGTTAAGGACATAGCAGCCCTCGCTGCAGTGCCTTCAGGTAAAAAAAGCCTTTTGCAGATCCTCACTCTGGTGTACAGGCAACATGCCCTAGTTGAAGGCGCTTAAAACCACCACAACACTACCACAGGCCAAGTTGTGTTTGTTGCTCGCCAGGCCAGGGTAACAAAACGGCGTGGGGGTGTTGTAAATCTTCGACAAATTGGCGGCAAAGTTGTGGTGCTAAGGTATTATCCGGAGTATGGAAAAAACAATAGGGAGTTTTACCCTCTGCCAGCCAGAGTTTAATTTTATTTAGCCACGGTGAGTAAAACTGCCGGTTCAGCGCTAAATCATCGGTGCCAATAAAGCGCAGCATCGGCCTGGCACTCAGGCAAATGGCATGCACCGGTAAGCGCGGCTTTTTCGCCTGAGCATCTAGCAGAGCGGGGCTGTTGGCAGGTACTGAAAACAATGCCCGGCTATCTAATACCACCCGCTCTGCCTCATATTCCTGCAATAAGCGGTTTAATGCCAATTCATGCTCTGCTTTATCAAAAAATGCCAGGTGGCGCACTTCTACAGCCAATGGTACTGCGCTGCTAAGTAGTTTAAGTACAGTGGCCAACTGCCTTAGCATAGACGGGCCAGCACTTGCAGGCAGTTGTAAGTGAATTAAACCAATATAAGGGTGTAGTGGGGAAAAATGCTGCCACCATGCCAATAGCGCGCTGTGGTCAAGCTCGTTCAGCGCATGGCTAAAACGGCGGGGGATTTTAAACACAAATCGGAAATCGGCTGGCAGCTGCTCTGCCCAGCGTTTAAGCTGATTTGCTGCAGGATCAGCATAAAAGCTGGTATTGCCTTCTACACTATTAAAATACTGGCTGTAACCGGCTAAAAATTGGTTGTTATGCAGATCATCGGCAAACAGGCTTCCTTTCCAGCGGCTATTTGCCCACATCGGACAACCCAGATAGAGCAATGGCTTACAACTCCAGGTTATCAATCAGCCGGGTAGTGCCCAGTTTGGCTGCGGCCAGAATGACTTTTGGCTCAGCGGCGTCACTGGCCAGTGTCAGGCTGTGCTGGTTGCTGATATTAACGTAATCCGGCACAAACCCTGCTGCAGACAACTGAGCGTTAGCATGTTGCTCCAGTGCACGATAATCGTGGTTTCCTGCGGCAATAGCAGTTTTAAGCTGTAGCAGTATCTGATATAGCGCAGGCGCTGTCTCACGCTGTTCGGCCGTTAAGTAGCCATTGCGTGAACTGAGTGCCAGACCATCGCCGGCGCGTTCCGTTGTTACACCAATAATCTCTATTGGCAGTGACAAATCTATGACCATCTGGCGGATAATGGCCAGCTGCTGATAGTCTTTTTTACCAAAGCAGGCAATGTCAGGTTGCACCAGATTAAACAATTTACAGACCACAGTTGAAACGCCGCGAAAGTGACCTGGCCGGTTAGCTCCGCAATGTAAATCACCGAGTTGGGGTACTTCAACAAAGGTTTGTGCTGCAAGACCCCTGGGGTAAATCAGTTGTGGTGTTGGGGTAAATAGCGCATCGGCAGCGTGTTGGTGTAAGCCTGCAATATCTGCATCTGGCGTGCGCGGATAATTGGCTAAATCTTCGTTTTGACCAAATTGCATGGGGTTTACAAAAATACTGACAACCACTTTATCAGCACGACTTTTTGCCTGCTGCACCAGCTGCAAATGCCCCTGGTGCAAGTTACCCATGGTAGGGACGAAAGCAATTTGATGACCTCTGCGGCGCCACGTTTTTAACAGCGCGTGAAGCTCATCAATATTATCCAGTATATTCATTTAGGTAAAGCTATGCTCAGCAGCAGGAAACACCTGGCTTTTTACTTCACTGACATAGCTGGCAATAGCACTTCTAATCTCACCGGTTTGTGCTAGGTAGTTTTTCGAAAATTTAGGAATATAGCCGCTACTAATACCGAGTAAGTCGTGCATGACCAGTACTTGACCATCCGTAACATTACCGGCACCAATACCAATTACCGGGATACGCAGTGCCTCGGTAATCCGTTTTGCTAAGGGTGTTGGGATACATTCGAGTACCAGTAATTGCGCACCGGCTGTCTGCAATGCTTGTGCTTGCGCCAGCATTGCGTCAGCGGCTTCCTCGGTTTTACCTTGTACCTTATAACCACCGAAAATATGTACCGACTGCGGTGTTAAGCCCAGATGGCCACACACCGGCACACCGCGTTCGGTTAAGGCTTTAATAGTGGTTAATAAGAAATCACCGCCTTCTAATTTCACCATATTGGCACCTGCTTGCATTAGAGGTGTAACACTTTGCATGGCTTGTTCGGGCGTGGCATAACTCATAAAAGGTAAATCGGCAATAACAAAGGCATCGGGTGCACCGGCGCGCACACTTTTGGTGTGATAAGTAATGTCGGCTATGGTTACCGGTAGGGTATCGCTATGGCCTTGCAGCACCATGCCAAGCGAGTCGCCAATTAGCAATACGTCTACGCCCTGCTCGGAAAACAGTTTGGCAAAGCTGGCATCGTAGGCTGTCAGCATGGTAATTTTATCTGCCTGCTGTTTCATTTTCTGTAATACAGCGGTGGTGATCTTAGCCATAAAGTTCTCGTCCGACCATTAATTCCGGGTGCGCAAGATCGCACAAAGTGTCTTTAGCTGCAAGTGTTGCTGAGTTTTTCCAAACCATTTAAAGGCACCTGGCTGAGTAAAACCTGTAACGAAGTACCGCAGGGTAATTGCAGCTGTGGTGCTATTTCAGCAAGCGGATATAACACAAACTCACGTTGGGTCAGCCCATAGTGCGGCACTATTAACCGCTCGCTGCTAATAGTGTGATTGGCATACAGCAAAATATCCAGATCTAACGTTCTGGCGCCCCAGCGCTGAGCTTTACGTTGTCGGCCATGTTGCTGTTCTATCTGCTGCAAGGCATCGAGCAGTTCAATTGGCAAGAGCTTAGTCGCCAACTTAGCTACCGCATTAACATAATCTGGCTGATCTTGCGGGCCCATTGGCTTAGAGCCATAAAAGCCAGATACTGCTAATAAACGACTGTGCGGTAACTGGCGTAAAGCGGCAACTGCGCTGTGTAATTGGGTTAGCGGGTTGGCTAAGTTGGCACCCAAGCCCACATAAACGTTATGCTCAGTTACTTGCTCAGGCATCAGGAGTACTGGTACGCTTGCGTTTATAATTACGTCGCCGTTTCGGTTTATCAAAGGCTTCCCGACCCAAGCTGTTAATCAATTCCATTTTCTCTGTTTCATCAGCAAACTGGAATTGTTGCCACCAGTTTGCCAGTTCGGTCAGCGAGCCTTCTTCAGCTTGTGCCCGTAACACTAGAAAATCAAAGGCGCCGCGAAATTTGGTTTGTTCAAGCATTTTAAACGCCCGTCGTCCACCACGTTTGGCCAGCCGGTGCTGCAACGCCCAAATGTCACGCATGGTCAAACTAAAGCGCTTAGGAATAGCGATGGTGCGCTGCACATCGTCTAACACTTCGGTCATGGCAATGTTTAATGCGTCAATGTCGTTTAAACCACTTTCTATCAGCAATGTTTGACTGCGCAGTTCTACCGGGTACCACAGCATGGCGGCAAAAATAAACGCCGGCGTAACGGGTTTATCAACTGCCACTCGCTGGTCGGTATCTTGTAATGCTCGGGTTATCAGGCTAAATGCTTTACCTTCAGGTTCTTGTTTTAACAGTTTATCCAGCTGAGGTAATAACTGCTTTAACACCCGGGTATCGCGCAGCAACATAAAGTTGTCGAAAGCCTTGCCAACTAATAACATTTTTACCAGCTCGTCGAATAAACGTGGTGCGGGAATGTTTTTCAGTAGCACGGCTAATTGGCTTATCGGTGTTAGTGCCTCAGGGGCAATGTGCATATTGAGTTTGGTCGCAAAACGAATAGCGCGCAGCATTCTTACCGGATCTTCCCGATAACGTACGTCTGCATCGCCGATTAATTCAATGCGCTTAGCCGCAATGTCCCGCATGCCATTGGCAAAGTCGTAGATGGCAAAGTCTTTAACTGAATAGTACAGTGCATTAATGGTAAAATCGCGCCGCTCGGCATCTTCTTCAATACTGCCGTAAACATTGTCACGCAGAATCTGCCCATGGTCGCTTAAGCTGGCGGTTTTTAACTTGGCCGTGGTACTGGCATCATCTTCTGTGCCACTATGGTGGCCGCGAAAAGTCGCTACTTCAATAATTTCCCGGCCAAATACGACGTGTGCCAGCCGAAATCGCCGGCCAATTAAGCGGCAATTTCGAAAGACTTGCTTTACCTGCTCAGGGTGAGCATTGGTCACCACATCAAAATCTTTCGGCTTTAAACCGAGCAGTAAATCGCGGATGCAACCGCCCACCAAATAGGCTTCAAAACCAGCATCTTTAAGCCGGTACAATACTTTTAATGCACTGGGGCTAATATCCCGGCGAGAGACACTATGCTGATCGCGGGTAATAACTTGCATTGGTGGTAATATTGAACTGGCACGTGCCTGGTTTATTGGCGCAGCAGCGGCCGCCGCCTGCACCGCAGCCGGTTGTTGGTTATTGTTGCCCTGGGGCTTGCCGCCAAGCGTTCTGCGACAAAAATCTAACACACGCGAAATAATGATATTTCTCCTAAGCGCTAACCCGTTTGGCTGGCGGTATTAGCATTTGACTGAAAAAAGCGACTAATAATACCGCAGCAGACGACAAAAAAGAATTAATCTGGCCATTATTAGACAAAATCGGTTGTTAAAACCTCACTGCTGGCAGGAATATTAGCCGGACGCCAGTGTATCAGCGCATACGTTAACTGCTCTGCTGCTGGCGCGTGTTGCAAAGGCAGTGGTAGCGGCAGGCCTAATATCTCCAAAGCTCTGGCCATGGTGTAACTTTGCGGCCAGTGACTCAATGCCCTGGCGTGGTTTTGTTTGCTTAGCTTTTGCCCTGGCGCAGAAACGGCTAACGGTAAATGGCCATATGCCGGCGGCTTAGCGCCAAGTAATGTAAATAAATGTTGCTGGCGTGGTGTCATACTGAGTAAGTCGGCCCCGCGGATCACTTCGCTGATACCTTGATCCCAGTCGTCTACTACAACGGCTAGCTGATACGAAAATAAACCATCTCGGCGCTGGACAATATAGTCTTCACGGGCAAGGGCGGTGTCAATGTGTTGCTGACCTAACAATAAATCCGCGAAGTCGGTGGCAACCCCTTTGGTGCGTAAACGCCAGCTTAGTTTACTGCCGCTTAACTGCAACTTAGCGCAGCTGCCAGAGTAGAGGCCGCCGGCTTGATTAATTTGCTTGCGGCTGCATTGACAGCCATAGACCAACTGTTGTTGCTGTAATTGCTCAAGTATTGCTTTGTAACGCCCGATACGCTGGCTTTGATACATTACAGCGCCATCCCACAACAGACCATACTGCTCTAATGTGTGCATTATAAGGCTGTCAGCACCCTGGCTTACTCTGGGTGTGTCGATATCTTCAATGCGCAATAACCACTCACCAGCTCGTTGCTTAGCGAACAGGTAGCTGCCAACAGCGGCGAGCAGTGAACCAAAGTGCAGCGGGCCAGACGGGGAGGGAGCAAAACGGCCAACAACCTTAGCTGTTGGCTGGCGATGAGCAATTAGCATAGCCTAAATGGCAGCGATTAGCCGCCTAGTTGCTTTTCTTTAATTTCAGCCAAGGTTTTACAGTCGATACACTGATCTGCAGTTGGCCGAGCTTCTAAGCGTTTAATGCCAATTTCGATACCACAGGTATCACAGAAACCGAAATCATCATTTTCAATTTTTTGTAAAGTTTTTTCAATTTTTTTCAATAGCTTACGCTCACGATCCCGGGCGCGTAATTCCAAACTGAACTCTTCTTCCTGAGCGGCGCGGTCGACCGGATCAGGAAAATTTGCTGCTTCATCCGCCATATGGGTTTTAGTGCGGTCAACCTCTTCACGCAATTGTTGGCGCCAGGCGTCGAGAATTTTGCGAAAATGCTCGAGCTGCTTCGGGTTCATATATTCTTCCCCGACCGCTTCCTGATAAGGTGTTACACCGGCCAGTGCCAGTAACCCTAATGTCTTAACATTCTTGCCGTCCGGCATGATCATCTCCTGTACAATACTGCCAAGCAAAAAAAGATGGCGGCTATAAATAGCAGAATATCGCCACTACCGCAATCACAAATAAAAAAGCCGGCGAAGTATACAGATTGTGGCTCTGGCCGTCACCTGTTTTAGTCTTAGCGCCTTTTGCCAATAAAATGTGGCCTTATTCAAATGGTGTAAACTGCCCCAATAGCCTATGGCTGCAGCATTCTAACGCTTTACGCTCGTGATATGGCGTTGCGCTATGATACACTTCGCCAAACAAAAGTGAGCGGTTAACACTGATAAATTCGATAAATTGGGGATGATCATGTCTAATTCAACGCCAGATATATTACAAATCAGTATTGCTGCCGATAAAGCGGCAGAAAAGTGGGGTAATAATGCGTTATTAAGCCCGACTGCGCACGGCTATCAAATTCATTTAGCTGAAAATGAGTCACTGCGTGCCATGCAAAAGGCTGGTCGTAGTCTGGATAATCTGGGTATTTCTAGGTTGCAACTTAGTGGTATCGGCTGGAGCAAAGACTTGCAATGGGCATTTTATCAGGGGTTTTGCAATGCCAGAAAACACGATGGCATTAGCTTTAACGACGAGCAAGGTGCTGCCTCTGAGTTAGCAAAATTGGCGCAGTGTTTCAGTTTCGCTAAAAAAATGATTAATGAAACCCCCGAAGTATTATCGCCCGTAGCATTGGCAGAGCAGGCAGAAGCCTTTATCCGGGCTATTGCACCAGCGGGGTCGGTTAGCAGCGAGCTGATTAGGGGTGAAAAATTGGCTGAGGCTGGTTGGCATGGTATTTATCAGGTCGGGCGCGGCAGTATGCGGCCACCGGCATTACTAGTACTCGATTATAATCCGGCTAAAACCAGTAACCAGCCGGTTGCGGCAGCACTGGTCGGCAAAGGGATCACGTTTGATAGCGGCGGTTATTCCATTAAACCTACCGAAAGTATGGCTAGTATGAAATGTGATATGGGCGGCGCAGCAACGGTAACGGCGGCACTAGCGCTGGCGATAATGCAAGGCCTGCAGCAACGAGTAAAACTGATTTTATGCTGTGCAGAAAACCTGATCAGCGGTCACGCTTACAAGCTGGGCGATATTATTACTTATAAAAATGGTACATCGGTTGAAATTGTTAATACCGATGCCGAAGGTCGCTTAGTATTAGCCGATGGCCTGATGTGTGCTGCTGACAGTAAAGCACCGTTGATTATTGATGCGGCAACCTTAACAGGTGCTGCCATGGTCGCGGTAGGTGGCGAATACAATGCATTGTTTGCCTTAGATAAACCGCTGGCAGCCCGCGCCTTACAGCATGCTGCCAATGAGCAAGAAGCCACTTGGCAGTTGCCACTGGAAAAATGGCATCAGCAGCAATGCCCATCACCTTATGCTGATACCGCAAATAGCCGACCGGTAAAAGGCGGTGGTGCAGGCGGTGCTAGTAATGCTGCCGGTTTCTTAAGCCGTTTTGTGCCAAACGACGGCAAGGGTTGGCTGCATTTTGATTTAGCCGCGGCGTTTAACAACTCTGCCAACGGGTATTGGGCAGCTGGGGCAACCGGTCACGGTATTCGAAGCATTGCGGCTATCTTATTAGCAGAAACGGCTGAAAAGTAACTCTACAGTGGCAGCTGAATTTGCCAATACTAACGCCGGCTCGGTGCCTGCCACTATGGCGTTACCGGTAGCCGAGGTGCTGCCTGAGCTGTGTCGGTTATTGGCAAGCCATAACCGGGTTATTTTATCGGCGCCACCCGGCGCCGGTAAATCAACGTATTTACCACTGCAGTTATTACAACTGCCAGCTTTTGCTAACAGCCAGATTATTATGCTCGAACCACGGCGATTGGCAGCCAAAACCATTGCCAGTTATCTGGCCCGGCAGTTAAACGAGCCAGTCGGGCAGACGGTAGGGTATCAAATCCGCCAAGACCGTTGTCAGTCAGCGGCAACCCGGTTGTTAATTGTTACCGAAGGAATTCTTACTAGTAAATTGCAGCATGATCCTGAACTTGCCGGCATTGGTTTGCTGATATTCGATGAATTTCATGAACGTTCAATGCATGCGGATCTGGCATTGGCGCTAAGTTTAGAAGTACAGCAATTACGCCCGCAGCTGAAAATTCTGGTAATGTCGGCAACCCTGGATGTTGCGGCGCTAGTAAACTACTTACAAGCTCCGGTGGTCAGCAGCAGTGGTCGTAGTTATCCGGTTGATATTCATTATATAAAGCCTACAGCAGAGCCGGTGGCATTGTTGGCAGCCCGCCAAGCGCTGGCTGCTTTTTATGCCCAGCCCAGCAATGTGTTGGTTTTTTTAGCCGGCCAGGCAGACATTACCAAGGCGCGCGAATATTTGTTAAGCCAGCCATTACCTGCCAACCTGAACGTTTATTCGCTGCTGGGCGCGTTATCGCTGGCCGAGCAGCAGGCGGCTATTGCAGCCCCCGCGCTGGGCCAGTATAAAATTGTGCTGGCAACCAATTTGGCTGAAACCAGTTTAACCATCGAGGGTGTCAATCAGGTGGTTGATAGCGGTTTGTGCCGCCGTGCCAGCTTTAATCCGCGCCATGGGATCAGTAAGTTAGAAACGGTAGCGATTAGCCAGGCAGCAGCTATTCAGCGTGCAGGGAGGGCTGGCCGGCAAGCGCCTGGGCGGTGTTACCGATTAGACACGGCAGAGCTTTGGCAGCGGCGAGCTGCGTTTGAGCCGGCTGAAATCGAGTTGGCGGAGCTTACGCAATTAAGGTTAGAGATTGCAGTGTGGGGCTGCCAACCTGACGATATTAGCTGGTTAACACCACCACCTGCAGCAAATTTAATCGTTGCCAGCCGTTTGTTGCAGCAATTTGAGGCACTGGATGAGAGCGGAGTGTTAAACCGTTATGGCCGGCGTTTATATCAAACCGGCAGTTCAGTGCGTTTGGCTAATATGCTGCTTTATGCAGTTGATCACGAACAGCAGGTACCAGGGGTGGCCTGGTTGGCCGCATTATTGGCGGCGATACTTGAAGATAGCCGCAACGTGCAGTCAAATCTGCCGCAGCAATTACAAACCTTAGCGCAAAGTAAACATTTACCGCAGCATCAGCAGGCACGGCAATTTGCCCGCCGTTTAAGCATCAATACCATCTCATTATTACCTTTACACTGGCTGCCACTGTTATTGTTAAGAGCCTTTCCTGACCAGTTAGCGCAACAGCGAGGCCAAGGTTATTTGCTAGCCAATGGTGTTGGCGTAGTATTGCCACCGGATCATCCGCTGCAAGCGAACGAATACTTAGTGGTGCTGGATATTCAGCAGTGGCAACAGCAAAACCGTATTCGCCATGCGGTAGCTATTTCCCTGGATGAAATATTAACTGACTGGCCGCAACTTAGCTGGCAATTAAAAACCGGCTGGAACGATAAAAACACCGGTTTTAGTAGTGAGCGCCAGCGCTGTTTTGGCCAGCTGGTGCTGCAACGACAGCCAGTGCACAATCCAATAACCGCTGCAGAGCGCCAGCAAGCCTGGCTGGATTATCTGGGACGGCGTGGCTTAGCAGAACTGCACTGGTCTGAAGCAGCGCAAAGCCTTTGTGCCCGGGTGCAACTGCTGCTCCACCACCAAAACCCGGTAAGTTTCGACACCGCCAGCTGGCCCAATTTTAGTCAGGCGGGTTTATTGGCCGATCTGGCCACATGGCTTGGGCCTTATCTGGGCAATATCAGTAAAATAAACCAGTTGCTGCAACTGGAGTTAGACACGTTATTATGGGCCAGGCTGAGCTACCAGCAGCAACAGTTATTGCAGCAATGGCTGCCAACTTACTGGCAAAGCCCGATGGGCAGTAAATTAAAAATTGATTATTTGCACCCGGGAGGGCCGCAACTTTCAGTCAGAGTTCAGGAAATGTATGGCCAACTTGACACTCCCGTGGTACTTAATGGCGCTATTGCTCTTACCCTTGCGTTATTGGCACCAGGGCGCCAGCCATTACAAGTTACCCGTGATTTAGCCAGCTTCTGGCAAAACAGCTGGCATGATGTTAAAAAAGAAATGAAAGGTCGTTATCCTAAACATTATTGGCCCGACAACCCGGCCGAAGCGCAGCCAACAACGAAAACTAAAAAGGCGATGTTACGCGATGTCAACCCGAAGTAAAGGTGCCCGGTCGCCAAAAAAAATGGGCAAGCCCTGGTGGTATAAACCATTATTTACCTTAGCAAAAGTGGCTTTAGTGCTGTTTTTTGTGCTGGCAACTTACCTGATTTACCTTGATAGTAAAGTGACTCAGGCTTTTGCTGGCCAAAAGTGGCAGGTGCCGGCGCAAATTTATGCGCGTAGCCTGGCACTCTTCCCCGGCATGGCGTTAACCTCTGTGCAACTGCAAGCCGAGTTAGAGCAATTGCAGTACCAACGAAACCCGGCGCTCACTTCCGCTGGCCAGTACAGCGTGTCGCGCAATCATGTCACTATTTTTAGGCGGGCTTTTACCTACATTGATGGTAATGAGCCAGAGACGCTGTTCAGTGTTGAATTTAATAGTAGTGGTATAAACCGGATCCGCTACCGCCAACAGGAAGAAGTTAATTTCGCCAGATTAGAGCCTCAGCTAATTGAACATATGCTATCACCACATCAGGAAGATCGTGAGTTGGTGCGGTTAGAGCAGGTACCAATACTGTTAAAAGAAAGTTTACTGTTGGTAGAAGACCGCGATTTTTATCATCATCGAGGTGTGTCACCGCTGTCTGTATTGCGGGCATTATGGGCCAATATTAGTGCCGGGCGCACAGTGCAAGGCGGCTCTACGTTAACCCAGCAGTTGGCTAAAAATATGTATTTAAGCAGCGAACGCACGCTGCTGCGTAAAATAAACGAAGCGATGATAGCGTTGATCCTGGACTACCGTTTTAGTAAAGATTATTTACTGGAAGCCTATCTGAATGAAATATTTCTTGGCCAGAATCACGCCACTGCGGTGCACGGTTTTGGTTTAGGCAGCCGTTTTTATTTTGCCAAACCACTTACGGAGTTGCGTCCGGATGAAATTGCATTATTAATTGGTTTATTAAAAGGCCCGTCTTACTACGATCCAAGGCGTTACCCTGAACGCGCTATTACCCGTCGCGATCTGGTACTAAGATTGATGTTTGAACAGCACTTGCTGGACGCTAAGCAATATCAGCAAGCCGTGCAGCAGCCTTTGCAACTGGTGGCACGTGGCCAGTACCTGAACGCCCGTTTTCCGGCTTATCTGGATGCGGTGAAAAAAGAACTACGCCAAATTAATTTTGATCAACAACTACTCAGTAGCGGCATTAAGGTTTTTACCTTTTTAGATCCTAAAGCGCAGCAACAGGCCGAACTGACTGTGCGTCAGCAATTACAATCTCGGGATGAGCAAGTGCAAGCAGCTATGTTGGTTGTTAACTATCAACGGGCAGAAATTCAGGCATTAGTTGGCGGTAAAGAAAGTGGCTTTGCTGGTTTTAACCGGGCACTAGATGCCCGCCGCCAGATTGGTAGTATTATTAAACCGGTTATTTATTTAGAAGCGCTAAACCAGCCGGGTCGTTTTTCCCTGGCATCAATGCTGGAAGATCAGCCGTTAAGTTTACGTTCTACTAATCAGGACTGGCAACCACAGAACTTTGATAAAACCTTTCGTGGTAAAGTGCCTTTAGTGACCGCATTAACAGATTCACTGAATGTGCCCACGGTAAGACTTGGCTTGCAATTGGGCATGCCGACTATTAGCGACGCTTTAAAAAAATTGGGATTAAGCCGGCGTATAACCTTACAACCTGCGGCACTGCTCGGCGCCATTGAGCTAAGCCCGCTAGAAGTCAGCCAGCTCTATCAAACCTTAGCCAACAATGGTGTTTACCAGGCACTGGCAACGGTACAAGCGGTGACCGATAAAGATGGCCATCGCCTGTATCACCGACCGGGTCAGCGTTTTAGCCGTTACTCTTTACAAAGTATATATTTATTACAACATGCCCTGATTGCGGTAACTCAAACCGGCACAGCTAAAGCCATTCAACGGGCATTACCAATGACCGTCTTCGCTGGGAAAACCGGCACGTCCAGCGATTATCGCGATAGCTGGTTTACGGGCTTTGACCAGCAAACGTTGCTGACGGTTTGGCTGGGACGTGATGACAATAAACCTATTGGTTTAACGGGGGGTAGTGGCGCTTTACCATTATTTATTGATTACTTTACGCGCCAGGGGGCGCAATCGATAATTCGTTACCTGCCAGAACAGGTAACCATCCAGGCATTTTCAGCTACCAGCGGTGCTCCGGTAGCAGAAACTTGCGCTAACGTATTGTTATTACCTGCAATAGTAGTTGAAATGCAGCAACTGTCAGCATGTGATAATTAAGCTTGGGCAATAAATATGATGCAGCACACTCAATATTATGGAATTTAAGCCCGAACGTTCGTTAGTGGTGGGTGAATGGCACTATCTGACCAATGAGGACAAGCTGGTTAAGCTGGACGAGCAAGGCCAGATTTATGCTACTGCCGATTTAGATAACCTTGGACAGAAGGTGGTTAACTACTTTATCGTGCATGCTGGCAGCTTGGTAACTAAAGAGCAGCTATTGGCTGACGTTTGGAAAATCCGTGACGTTTCTGATGGTCGGGTAATGCGGGTAATTCGGGCTATCCGGGTTGCGCTAAACGATGATACCCGCCAACCTACCTATATTGAGACCATCCCAAAACGTGGTTATCGGTTTATTGCCAGTGTCACTGATATTCCTCGGCAGCCGGTTCAGCTTAACACTGCTGATAACGCGGCTGCTAACCATGCAGCCAAAGACGATACCTCTAACAAGCGCTTGAAAGTATTCGCTGGTTTGGCATTGTTGCTTGCTATAACAATGTCTTTTTTGGTGTGGCAGTGGTGGTTACCCTCTACTAACCCAAAACACGCCTTAGAAAACAACACCATTCCTTTATGGCGCTATAAGCCCATTACCTCGCTCGATGGCCTGGAGTTTTATCATAATGTGTCAGCAGATGAACACTATCTGGTATTTAGCCATGCTGAAGCCGGTACAGAGCAAATAGCGGTTCTTAATTTACAGAATTTGCAAAATCATCAACGGGTACAGCTTACTCAAGGCGAGAGCATTAGCCTTGGTGCTGCTTTTAGCCCTGACGGCCGGTATATTGCTTATCATAAAATGTTACCTGACCGCGGCTGTGAGATTCGGTTGATTGAGCTAGAATCAGATAAAATGGCAGTAAAAAACGATAGCCTGCTAACGCTTTGTACGCCTGAGTCGGTTTCCGCCCGAATTAGCTGGTCACCCGATGGCCGTTATATTGTTTATCCTAGCTTGGACCCGGTGCAAAAACAAATGGTGATGATGATGTATCCGTTGGCTGGCGGTAGTGCCGAGCAATTAACGATACCACCGGGCAGCAGCTTTGGTGACTATGTTGGCCGTTACTCACGTACTGGCGATAAAATCGCCTTTATTCGCGATGCAGCTGGTGCCGCACAGATTTGGGTGCTCAATTTAACCAATCGGGCAACTCGGCTGTTAGTACAGATTGACGACGCTTATCCTGGCAATATCGACTGGACTCTGGATGATAGTAGCATAATCTACCCTTCAGGCCCCACTTCGCTTGGTATTGTCGAAGTGGCAACAGGTGAAAGCAGGCAACTGGCTTACACCGATAACCATGCCAGTGAAATTCAAGTAAGTAGTTTAAGTGGTAAAATTTACGCCTCGGTAGGTTTTTTCTCACACACTAACATTAAAAAAGTGAACAATAAGTTAGTCACTGCCACACCTTCAGAAAGTTTAGTTTTTAGCTCAAATCGAAATGAGTCATTAATTGAAATTAACCCGCAAGCGGATGGGCCAGCTGCAGTGGTATCTCGTCGCTCCGGCTTACCACAGGTCTGGTTATTTTATCCCGATGGACACCAGAAACAGATTACAGAATTTGAAACAAGAGAAAGAATTCGGAGCATGGCATTTTCGCCTGACGGTAATCAGTTATTATTGCAAATAAACAGCGGTATTTGGCAACTGATGTCTGATGGTAAATTAACGCAGATAGTTGGGCAGGATAATGAGTCAGTCGCATATCCAGCCTGGAGTCGCGATGGCACAAAAATATTTTATGCTCAGTCACGGCAGGGGCGTTGGGATATTATGGTGGCGGCTGTTGATACCGAAATAGAGAAGCGGGTGCTGGCAACGGATCGAGAGTTATATCAGCAAAGTTATATTGCTGACTACATTATCTGGCGTGATGCCAATTCTAAGAACTTTGTTATTGAGTATAGCAATGGTGATACCAAGGAACTAAATTTAGACACCACAGCTGATCAAGTTTTTTTTAAATTTGATCTACGCCAGCAAGGTTTTTATTTTACTTATTTACTGGATAGTACTCAATATCAATTGCGTTATTACGATTTAACCAGCGGTAAGGTACATCAGCAAGTTATTGATGATAATTTGTACCATAGCCGTTTTAGTTTGTCGCTGGATGAAACAGAGGTATATTATTTAGAAGCTGCCAGAGCTGATTTCGATATAGCTGAAATTACTTTTTAGAGCGACGTTTTGTACGTTTTTTATTGAAAAACCATCGAGTTTCAGCAGAAGTTCAGGTGTAAGGTCAACGATGTTAAACATAATTGTGTAACTAAAATCGGAGTCTTTACAATGATAAAAGCACTTAAAGTAATTATTATTTGCACCGGCTTTACTGTAGCGTTAGCTGCCAACACTTTTAGTATTTCAGAATCTACTATTGAACAACAACAATTAGACAATTTATATGCTTGTGGTTTGTGGCCAGCGTGTCGTGACCCCGATCAACAAAAACCAACCGACATACCCACGCCAAAACCTAACGGTGATACAGACGCGGGTAAAGATAAAAAAGATCAGGCGCAGTTGGCCTAAAACTGCTTAGCAAGTGTTTCAAAATTAGATACTCTCTACTTTTTAGTTTATTAAGGTATAATCCGCCCTGACACTTTAGTCAGGCGGGCCTTAATGTCGGATTTAGAACCACTGGTAAAAATTGGTCATTGGTATTATCAGGCTGCTTATGGCCATTTGTTGCCAGTAGCACCTGAACTCACCGGCACTTTGCCTGTGGTATTAGAGCCGCGGCTGCACAGTTTACTGAATTATTTTTTACTGCATCCTAATCAGGTAATTGCTAAGGACACACTTATTGATGGTGTCTGGCCAGCCGCAGAAGGCACAGATGCTGCTGTAATGCGGGCGGTAGGTGCTTTACGTAAAGTGCTGGGTGACAACGTTAAAGCACCGCAATACATTGCGACCATTGCGAAGAAAGGCTACAAATGGCTCTGTCATATTGAACCGCTTACTAGCAGCCAGCGGCATCCTAAGGTTAGCCCAGACATCGCTGTTGCTAACGTGCCTGCGGCGCAACCACAAATAAACGTAAACTCTAAAGCTTTACCATGGCGCTTTATTGCTGCAGTTTGTTTGGCACTACTAATGGGTGGCGCGGTATTGGCCTATATTTTGGCAAGCGTAACGGTTATGCCGCTTACTAAGCTGCCTGACACTGTTAAGCCAATAAGTGCGCTTACGGGGCAGGAGTTCTGGCCAACCCTAGCCCCTGATGAGCAATTCGCATTTTATTTGTTCCGAAAAAGCGAGGCTGGCACACAACAACTCGCCCGCCAGGATTTAACCAGTTTAAAAGTTAGCTATAGTGATGAGCACTATTTACAGATTAGCCAGCCAATCTGGTTGAGTGAGCAGCAATTGCTGTTCCGGGCAATAGATATGCAACAACAGTGTTATTTTTACCAGCAGCAAGTACTACCGGAGTTTGCTCCCGCCAGTAAAGTAATGCCATGCCAACAAGTAATAGCCCAGGGTGTGGTGATAATGCAGCAGCACTGGTACTGGCTGGATTATGCCGCAGATTTACAACGCTATGAATTATGGCAACGTAGTCCCGAGGGTAACAGTAAACGTATAATGGTATTGCCGCAGCAATGGCAAAAGGTTGAGCAATTACTGGTCGTCGGCCAATCTATATATTTAATGGCTCAAAACGATTTTTATCATAGCCGCTTATATCGGCTAAATGTGTTGCAGCAACAATTGGAATCTATTGGCACGTTTGAGTACCCGGTTACCGCCAGTAGTCGCTGGGATAAGCAACATGTGCTGTTAACCCTGGCTAATAACGCGCTGCAACTGTTCAATTTAAAAAACACTACATCATTGAGTTTAGGGGCTATGAGCTGGGGTCTGACCCAACCACAGCGTTATCAACAGCGAGTGTTAGCCACTCAATATCTTGATTATATTACTGATATTGTGCAGGTGACAGTTGCTGGTGAGCAGTTAACCAGTCAGGATAGCTGGCAAAGCAGTAATCGTAATGAACGGTTATATGCTGCCAACGGCTATCAGACTGCATTTGTTTCTGAACGAGCCGGAGATAATCAGGTGTGGTTGTCGGCTGCGGGTGAAAGTCGCCAGTTGTCAGGCTTAAAAAATGGTCAGCATATTCAGCAGTTATTTTGGCATCAGGATACGCTATTAACGGTGGTGAATAATCAGTTGTACCAAATGGCGTTGGATGATGGCCGTTTAACCTTATGGCACAACCGGCCGGTTTCAGGGCGCTATCAAAGTTGCCATGATACATTATATTGGACAGAGCAGGATAACAAAGGCTGGCAGTTGCTGCGTTATCAACAACAGCAACCAGAGGCGTTGCTATCCGGTGTCGTCAATATAAAGTGTGCACCTGATGGAGTAGTGCTGCAATTTTATAACAATAGTACGCTGGTGTTATGGACCGCTGAGCAACCGCAGCAGTTAACACCGCTAGCCATAAGCCTGAATTGGCATCATGTTATGCCAGAGCAGTGGACAAGTAACAGTGAACAACTATTGTGGATAGATAAGCAGCAGCGGCAGCTACTGGTTTATTATTGGCACAGCGGGTTGGTTAAAGGTTATAACTGGCCGGCAACAGCCTTACCGCTGGAAATACACAGTGATGCTGCCAACAGTGTGTTTAGCGTGCAGCCCCGACAATATGATACCGATATTGTCTGGCTGCAAAATCGTCCCTAGACTTTTTTGGTTCTTCAATAGTTCTTACGGGTTTGCCTGGTTAACCGTTACAGTGCTGCAAAGCTATTAGCGGCCGCATCAATGGTGGCCTTCAAATCTGCATCACTGTGGGCCAGCGATATAAAACCGGCTTCGTAAGCAGAGGGTGCAAGATAAATACCCTGCTGCAGCATTAAATGGAAGAAATGTTTAAAAGCGGCGGTGTCACATTGGGTTGCCTGCTGATAATTGCTTACTCTCGCTTCATTACTGAAGAAAAAGCCAAACATGCCACCCACCTGGTTAAACGTCATTGGCACGCCGTGTTGCTTAGCCGCTGCGCTAAGACCGGTAATAAGCTGACTGGTTTTGGCGGTAAGCTTTTCAAACACATCGGGTTTACTAATTTCGGTTAATGCGGCCAGGCCCGCAGCCATGGCAATGGGATTACCAGATAAGGTCCCCGCTTGATACACTGGTCCTAGTGGCGCAATATGCTCCATTATGGCGCGTTTACCGCCAAAAGCGCCTACAGGCATGCCGCCACCAATAATTTTACCTAAGGTGGTTAGATCGGGGTTTACCTGGTAAACCGCTTGCGCCCCTCCTAACGCTACCCGAAAACCAGTCATTACTTCATCAAAAATGAGTACGCTGTGATATTGATCACAAATTCGACGCAGTCCTTGCAAAAAACCCGGTTCTGGCGGAATACAATTCATATTACCGGCTATGGGTTCCACAATAATACAGGCAATATCCGCGCCTTTTTCAGCAAAAATGTGTTCTACCTGAGCCAAGTTATTAAATTCTGCGGTCAGCGTATATTTAGCAAAATCAGCGGGTACGCCAGGTGAGTTAGGTACCCCCAGGGTAAGCGCACCCGAGCCGGCTTTAACCAATAATGAGTCGGCATGCCCATGGTAACAGCCCTCAAACTTTAAAATAGTGTCGCGGCCGGTATAGCCTCTGGCCAGACGAATAGCGCTCATGGTGGCTTCAGTGCCAGAACTAACCATTCGCACCATTTCCATTGAGGGTACTAATTGAGTAACTTTTTCAGCCATATCAATTTCAGCCGGACAAGGTGCGCCAAAACTTAAGCCCTTTGCTGCAGCTTGAATAACCGCATCACGAATTGCCGGATGGTTGTGGCCTAATAGCATTGGCCCCCAGGAGCCGATATAGTCTATATAGCGTTTGCCATCAACATCATATAAATAGGCGCCATCAGCACGCTCCATAAAAATCGGCGTACCACCAACACTTTTAAAAGCACGTACCGGCGAATTCACGCCGCCAGGGATAGTTAGCTGGGCACGTTGAAACAGGGTTTCTGATAAAGACATAGTAAATTCCGTTCGCAGTTATTTATTGCTGTACCAGGGCACCGCACATTCGTAATCTTTGACGATGTTTTCAACGCCAAGGGTCAGGGCAAATAAAGCCATTCGCACCAGAATTCCGTTGTCGGCCTGGCGAAAAATAGCAAGGTTAGGGTTAAGATTTAAATCGTTATCTAATTCATTGGCCTCGATACGGGAATCGCGCGGCAATGGATGCATAATAACGGTATTCGACTTACAGTAGCGGGTATATATTTCCTGATTTAACCGAAACTTACCACGGTATTGATCTGCTTCAGCTTTCGAGGGAAAACGTTCTTCCTGGATCCGTGTTTGATAAACAATATCAGCATTTAAATGGCCTTCCAGCTTATCGCTGATAACAACTTGATGGCCCGCATTGCAAAGACTACTGATAATATCATCTGGCATCGCTAATTCCGCCGGCGATACCAGGGTTAATCTAATATTGCGATACAGGCATAATAATTTTGACAGTGAATGCACCGTGCGGCCAAATTTCAAGTCACCGACCATAGCGATATGCATGCCATTGATGTGTTGCCCGGACGATGCCAGTTCGCGTTCAATAGTAAAGAGGTCTAGCAATGCCTGAGTGGGGTGCTCGTTGGCGCCATCGCCACCATTTAATACCGGTACACGGCTGCCTTCAGCAAATTCGGCAACTGAACCCGCTTGCGGATGACGCATGGCAATCACATCACTGTAACTGCTAATGACTCTTGCCGTATCAAATAATGATTCACCTTTAGATAATGCTGACGACTCCATACCGGTGGTTTCACGCACTTCGCCACCCAGCAAATTAAAAGCACAGCCAAAACTAACCCGGGTGCGGGTGCTGGGCTCAAAAAAAAGGTTGCCTAAAATGGCGCCGTCCAGCACCTTGGTACGTTTTTTTCGACTGGCGTAAGGTGCCATGTGGCGTGCGATATCAAATACTTGGGTAATTCTGTCATGATCGAACTGTTTTACAGACAGGATATGTTGGCCCTTGAAGCTCATAGTCAGTACTCAGTTAACACTTGCCTGGACACGCCACTTCGGGCGCAAAGTGACCACTATTATACGCAAAACTAACAACTAAAAGCGAGGTTAGTACAGTGGTGGCTTCAGGATAGCCAGTAAAATGATGGCTAGTAGTAGTAAAACCGGTAGCTCATTAAAAATTCGATAAAAACGTGAACTATGTTGGTTACGATTATGTTTAAAGTCAGCCAACAGCTTAAAACACCAGCCGTGGTAAACATATAACAACAGCACCAGCAGTAGTTTGATATGCAGCCAGCTACTGGCGGCAAACCAGGCTTTACCATAGGCGATAATTAACAACACGCCAAAAACCAGTGTTAACAGCGCAAACGGGGTGACAAAATATAATAAACGCCGCTCCATTACTTTAAACGTGGCATCGCAGTCAGCACTGCTGGTTTCAGCATGATAAACAAACAGTCGCGGTAAATAAAAAATACCGGCGAACCAGGCAACCATAAAAAAAACGTGTAATGCTTTGTATAATAATAGCAAGCTCATAGTAAATTATTCTGCTTAACAAGTAGGCCGCGAACCTGATCCCAGCGGATAATGCCGATCGGTTCATGCGGGTTTTCCTGGTATATATACACCAGACCCTCGCGGTTTTCTTCCAGCAAGGCAAATACTTCTGCCATAGTGCACTGGTGAGATAAACCGGTTACCTTTTGATAACGAATAGCACTGTCGCCACTAAGTGCCAGACTGACATCATAACTGGCAGCAACAAACTCAGTATCGTCGGCGTTATTGCGTCGTAATAACAGTTGTACCGGCGGCTGCAATTGCGCCAGTTGTTGCCGTAGTGTGGCGTCGTCAGGGTCATTCAGTAATATGTATTCTTTGCTGAGCAATGCCAATACGCCGACTTTCTGCAGAATATCATCAGCCGGTGCTAACTTATAGGGCATTTGTAAAAAGTCGAGTTGCATCATAAAAATAGACTTGTTATTAAAAAACTGCACGGTAGTAACATAAGCGGTGACGATAACCACCATTGCCGGTAAAATAATTTGCTGGTTTGAGGCGAGCTCTATTACGGCCAGTAATGCAGCTAGTGGTGCATGCAGAGTGGCGGCCATTAACCCCGCCATACCCAGCACCGCATAGGTTCCTGCAGTGCTGCTGTCGCCAATAAATATCGCCGGGATGATCGCCAGTAAGGTACCTAACACGATCCCAATACCGAACACAGGGCCTATCACGCCACCCGGTACACCCAGCCCCAATGCGACAATAGTTAATACCAATTTCCCGATAAATATAACCAGTAATAGTTGTACATCAGTTGGGTTGTTAACAGCATGAAAAATGGCACCGGTTTCGGCACCCATGGCATCGGGAATGAGAAAACCCACTGCGGCGGTAATAATACCGGCTAAAGCCAGTCTGAGTAATAACGGCCAGTTTTTAAACCAGCGAAACATGCGCATCAAATTTTGGTTGAATAAAAAAGCCACGCCTCCAAAAACAATGCCACAAAAAATCAGATACGGGAAATGCCAGATACTAATGGCAACAATGTCAAGTGATGCTAATTCACGATCATGGCCAAAAACCAGCTGAGTGGCCAATGCGCCAACCACAGACGCTAGCATTATCGGAATAAAGACATGAATACGATATTCGCGCAGCACTACTTCCATAACAAAAATAACCGCCGCCAATGGGGTGTTAAAGGAGGCAGAAATAGCAGCCGCAATACCGCAACCGGCCAGAATACGAATGCTGTTGTAGGGTAATTGTAAATAACGGCCAACGGTACTGGCACCATAAGCACCCAAGTGCACCGATGGTCCCTCCCGGCCAACTGAAAAACCACTGGCCAGTGCTACGATACCGCCTAGAAACTGATTCAGGGTATTTCGAAATGGCATAATGCCATACTGAGTTTTAATCCGGTGAATAACAAATGGAATGCCCAGGCGGTAATGTCGGTAGCCGGTAATAAAAGCAATTAAGCCGATGATGGCCGCACCGCCCAGTGGCAATAACCAGACAATTTCCGGATCGGCACTGGAAAAATCATCTGCCTTATCCAGAAATACCAGTTGAATGGCAATAATGGCTAATCTGAAAATAATGATCAGTATTGCGGCTATTAAACCGCCCAGCATACCAAGCAGACACAACTGTAAAGACGTTTGTGGTAGTGCTAATCGGCGCTGCAACCCGGGCAGCCAGTCTCGCCATCGTCGCATAATAAAAATAATGAAGTAAACTATAGGTTAAGTCTAACATAAGCGACTGACAACGCAGATCTTATTTAGTATTGTCATTTTTTTCTAAGACGCCGATTGTTATTGAGGCCGGAAATACTTGAATAAATTACTCAGGTATTAGATAATTTACGCCGTTGTAACCCTTGTTGGAGCACTCATGTCTGATATGCCTATCCCTTTAGAGTTTAGTGATGCCGCCGCGCGAAAGGTCGCAGCGCTGGTTAGCGAGGAAGACAATCCCAATCTGAAACTACGGGTTTATATTACTGGCGGTGGTTGTTCGGGTTTCCAGTATGGTTTTACGTTTGATGAAAAAGTAAACGAAGGTGACTTAACCGTTGAAAAGCAGGGTGTCTCGATGGTTGTTGACCCAATGAGCCTGCAATATCTGATGGGTGGAGTTGTCGATTATACTGATGGCCTGCAAGGTAGCCGGTTTATTATTCAAAACCCAAATGCTACTACTACCTGTGGTTGCGGTTCATCATTTTCTGTATAGCGAAAGCAGCATTTTGTAAATAATACGTAACGGCTTTGCTCGAGTTTCTGGCAAAGCCGCAGTGTCGTTTCATCTGATACTATCTATGGGTTGCAAGCAACAATAGGGTTAGTACCAGTGCAATGACGATATTAAAGGCAATAATATAAATAAAGCCCTTTTTGCCTTGGCGTAAGCTCCAGTTATTTTGCAGTAAGTACAAATACCAGCCCAAACACATCAATAAAGGAAGTATAAACAACAATTTAACCATTTTTTAAAACCTCTGAATACCATCAATTAACGAAAAACCCTGGTAATATCATTACCCATTTTTAATCTTAATATCTGCTGTTGTAAAACTGCTGTACATTTTTTAGCTTTAGTAGCTATACGCTTGTCGCATCATATGGTTTAATTAACTGTTTTACATTGCTTATTGCGTTTGCAATAGGGTTTGAGTTTTATTTCGCAGGAAGGCTGTTTAAGCATAATAAAAGCGTAACACGCTGGGAGAAGAAAAAATATGAAAGGTACTAAAAGTGTTATTTCAGACGAAAATAAGCGTCTTTGTGTTTGGTTAAAGAGGCAACGTCAGGACAAAGGCCATACTATGCGCAGTTTATCTGAAATATTGGGTACACCACATTCATTTATAGGCAAAGTTGAAAACCAAGAACGCCGTTTAGATGTTATTGAGTATGTCCGTTATTGTCAGGCGCTTGAGGTTGATCCAACTGAAGGTTTAAAACAGGTGCTTAGCACTTAAACATATAATGCGGTATAAAGCCGCTAGCTAGCGGCTTTTTTTCTTGCCAGAAGTTCGTTAGCACGCGCCAGCAGCATAATTAACAGTATAGCGGGAATGCCCATTAATGCAGTCATGATAAAAAAGTTACCATAGCCTAACTGGTCTACCCATTGTCCAGAAAACCCCCCGATAAATTTTGGCAGCAACAACATCAAAGAACTAAACATTGCATATTGGGTGGCGGTAAACGCTAAATTTACTAAAGATGACAAATAGGCAATAAATGCGCTGGTGGCAATGCCAGCACTTAAGTTATCTGCAGAAATTATTAATGTTAACCACATCAAGTCGTAACCAATCTGGCTTAAGGCCGCAAAGAGTAAGTTGGTAACTGCGCTTAATATCGCACCGGCAAACAACACTTTTAGCACACCAAACTGGTTAATTAATACCCCACCCAGCGCTGCACCTACTAACGTCATTATTACGCCATAGATTTTAGACACACTGGCAACCTCTTCTTTGCTATAGCCCATATCGACATAAAAGGCGTTGGCCATTACGCCCATCACGACATCGGTAAGACGATAGCAGGCAATCAGCGCCAGAATAAGTAAAGCATGCCACTTGTAGCGATTGAAAAAATCAGTAAACGGCGCCACTACAGCTTGCGCTAACCATGCAATTAGCCGCTGGTACCAGCTACCATTAACATATTGTTGCTGTTGTAAAATGCTTTCCGGCTCTTTACTGAGTAACGTAGCTAATATGCCCGGTAACATAAATAAGCCCATCACCAGGTAGGCGTGTTGCCAGCCCAATAAATCGTAACTGCTGCCATCGGAGAACAATGCTGCTAACCACAGGGTTCCAGCTGAGGCCATAATCATTGCTAGTCTGTAGCCGGTAAGGTAAGCGGCAGCAAGCGCTGCCTGCATTTCAGTAACTGCACTTTCGATGCGAAAAGCATCAACATTAATATCTTGGGTTGCCGACGCTACCGCCAGTAATATAGCAAAAGTGGCCATAAGAGCTAAATTTTGCTGCGGATCGGTCATTGCGATACAACAAATAGCAATTACCACAAAAACTTGAGAGGACAATAACCAACTGCGGCGTCTGCCTAAACGTTTATGTAACAACGGGATTTTCAAGTGATCTGCTAAAGGGGACCAAAGCCATTTTACGGCATAGGCCATGGCAACCCAGCTAAAGTAGCCAATATCGGTACGTGAAACGTCTGCTTCACGTAGCCAAAATGACAATACGCCAAAAACCAACATCAACGGTAAACCACTGGAAAAACCCAGTACAAAAATACTCAAAACGCGGCGATTGAAATAAATACGCAGGCCAGACAGCCAGGCAAGATAAATGGGCAAAGCGAGTATCCGTGCAATTAAGCTTAGGTTCTAGCTTACCTCGCTGATTATTCTGGTCAAGTAATTACGGCCTAACGCCAATACAATCTAGCGGACAACGCCCTTGACCGCATAAAAAACTCAGGCAATGTTGAATATTTGCTCTAAGCTGATAATTTTGTTGCAAGCTATGCGCAGGCCAGTATTCTAGTTGATGCAGCAGGTGCCAGAATGCCCTTTCCCTTAAACTATTGGGCGTACCTGCCAATAGCTGAAATTGCGACCATTCTTCCAGCGTATCCCAAATAAATAAATGCAGTTCGCTGTGGGCCAGCCGACCCCGCAAAAACTGGGACACGTAGTAAACCAGTTGCTGAGCTTTTAATTCAATAAACCGTTCTGACATAACTTGCCTTAACTGTTGTAAATGGGACAACAATTACAGCAAGTATAGTCGGTTTTATTCGCTCGGCAGCAAACGAACCGTTTTTAATAGTAATGGTTGGCGCGGAACATCAGGCCAGCCCAACGACACGCTGGTCTCAGTTTCCAGCAAATTAAGGTTATCTAGTACCTCAAAACCGCTAACTACCCGGCCAAATACAGCATAGCCCCAGCGTAAACCGGGATCGAGACTGTTGTTGTCTGCCAAATTAATATAAAACTGGCTACTGGCGGTATGTGGATCGGATAGCCGTGCCATGGCAATGCTGCCAAGCTGATTTTTCAGGCCATTACCGGCTTCATTAAAAATAGTTTTATTCTGTTTAATTTCTTTAAATTGCATATCATAACCACCACCCTGAACAACAAAATCAGGAATAAGACGATGAAATATCGTATTATTATAAGCATTACTTTTTACGTAACTTAGAAAGTTGTTAACCGTAATGGGGGCACGGCTACGATCAAGCTCTAATACTATATCACCGGCCGATGTTTCTAACTGCACCCGCGGGTATAGATTATCGGGCTGCATAAACTGGCCAGCAAGTAACGGTAAGCTGCACAGTAGTGTTACTGTCATTAACCATAAGCGCATAGTGTCATTCTCGAATAAAAGTTTGCCAGCTGTCGTCCTGGAGTAAGTCGGTAAGTACCTGCTCGGTTAGCACTCTCAACTCGCGTTCAATTACCGCTATATCAGCCTGTAGCGGCGCAATTTGTCTGCTGTCACCACTATAGGCTTTAGAGAAACTGTTGCCGTTATTCTGCACCAGTACTGTCATGGTTACACTGTTTACCACTTCATGATCAAGTGGGCGTTGATTAACTCGGGCCTGCAGTTGGTTAATTTGAATGGTTAGTGAGCGCGTGTCTTGGTTAACTAAATTTGCGCCCCGCTGTTTCAACGCGTTGGCAACAGTTTGTTCCAATTCGGCCCTGAGGTTGTTTGCTGTAGCGTAACCCTGATTTTTTTTGCCCCGTACAATCACCAAGGTGTTCATACTTGAGCGTTGATCGAGCAAATAAAAATTAAACGAGCTTTGCGCCAATGACGGTGCCTGAGGCCAGAATACCTGAGGACTGACAATCAACATTGGCGGTTTGCTGGCACAACCGGCCAGCATGACTAAACATAGCAACATAATACGCATGCGGTTAGCTCCTTTTAATGGCTTCTAATATCACAAATTTTGGATTAGCAGCCAACTGCTGACAGTGGCCAAATAATCGGTTTAATTGCTGTTGATAATTAAGGTGGCGATTGGCGACAATTCGCAAGCGGCCTCCTCGTTTTAGCACCCGTTTCGCTTCGTTAAACATTTGGGTAGCAATATGAGTGGTGACAGTATGTTGCTGATGAAACGGCGGATTACAAATAATCTGATCAACGCTTTGTTCAGCCTGACTTGCCAAGCAATCGTCGACCAAAAACTCGGTTTTAGCAAGACATTGCGGCATATTGAGTTCAATATTAGCTTTAGCTGAGGCCACCGCCATATAAGACTCGTCGGAGAACACTAGTTGCAGATCAGGATGGGTATGCAACAGCGTTAACCCTAGTACACCGTTACCGCAACCTAAATCAATAACCCGTTGGCCAGCGATATCAACGGGCAGGTGCTGCAGTAAAAAACGGGCACCTAGGTCAAGTTTTTCTCTGGCAAACACGTTGGCATGATTAATCAACGTAAAAGGTGTGTCATCCAGTTTCCATTTTAACGGGAACTGAGGCTGCGGTTTGCCAAGTTCTGGCTGGCAGCGAATTAATCGACATTTTTTTACTGTTAGTGACGCTTCGGCATGACCGAGTTGCCGGCCAAACATTTCTAGCACATTGCGATTAATATCTTTGGCTTTGGCCGTGGCTAAAACAACAGTATCTGGTCTGCTAATGCTAGCCAGTTGAGAGAGAATAAAGCTTAAATAACTATGGTTATTAGGTAATTTCAGTAAAATAATATCGGCATGGGCTGGCAATGGCGTTAAACTATCGTGGTTTTGGTAACGTTGGTCATTCAGACCATTTGCTGCCCTGTTATGGGCTAAAGCTTGTTGTGCCAGGTAAGAATCTGTACTGTTAATTTGCGGGCAATGCGCCAAGGCGCAAGACAGAGCGCCAAAACTATCATTAATGATCAACAACTGCGGTAAAGCCGTATCGTGGCGTTTAAAATTATCGATAGCATTATTAGCCGCCTCTATCAGCAGCTCATCTGCTGCATCCCAAGCTTGTAAGCTGTGGTTAGGCTGATTTAAAGGCCAGCGCTGCAGACTTAAGTTGATGTGGCCAAGCTGAAACTGGGTATTCATAACGACAACGTATTAGTTGAGAGAACCGCATTTTGACACGCCAGGCTAAGAGCGACAACAGTAAAGCCGGTCTACGGCAATTTATATTACCTGATGCAGAACTGACTCTCTGGTCATCCTGGCTCAGCCATGCTGAAACCACTGTACTACAAACATTGCTAAGTGCTGAATTAGCATGGCGCCAGGAACAAATCCGCATTTATGGTAAAACGGTAAACATTCCCCGCCAGCAAGTTTGGATGGGAGAGCCACATTGCAGCTACCAATATTCCGGAGTGTGCTTTGAGCCGCAGCCCTGGCATCCGGCCATTAAAAAACTTTGCAGTAAGTTGAGTGGTGAGTTGAATCAGCCCTTTAATTGTGTACTACTTAACTTATATGCTAATGGCCAGAATCATATGGGCTGGCACGCTGATAATGAACCTGAACTTGGCCCCACACCGGTTATCGCGTCAGTGAGTATCGGCGCCAGCCGTCGTTTTGACCTGCAACATCGACAGCATGGCCATCAGCTTCAGCTACAATTAGATAATGGGAGTCTACTAGTTATGGCGGGTACTTGTCAGCAATATTGGCAGCATCGTTTACCGAAGCAAAGCAGGGTATTGACCCCTCGGTTAAATCTGACTTTTCGCTATATTGCACCACAACAGTAATTAATATTTAACAGAATACCTAATAGAGGCATCAGTACTATGCAGATCCAAACTGTAATAACACAAAAACTATTGAGTACATTTGCTCCTGTGGTACTGGAGGTTATTAACGAAAGTAGTAACCATAATGTAGCAGCCGGCTCTGAATCGCATTTTAAAGTGGTTATTGTTACTGCCGCTTTTGATGGAATGCGCTTGCTGCAACGGCATCGGGCGGTAAATGCGGTTCTGGCGGTTGAATTAGCAGAAAAAATTCATGCGTTGGCGTTGCACACGTACAGCCCCGCAGAATGGTATAAAGATCATGCTGAAACGTCGCCAATTTCTCCAAAATGCCTGGGTGGCAGCAAGGTTGTATAGGCATCGCAGTAAGTATTTTTTAGTCAATTAAGCTGATATTAAAATAAATCGGCTGATCAGACCTGTTTTCTGCGTTAAAGTTTTACACTATCGCAATTCTTTAATGAGCTAACAGCAGGACAACTTATGGTTATTCAACCGAAAATTCGTGGTTTTATCTGTACCAATGCACATCCGCTTGGCTGTGCAGAAAATGTTAAACAGCAAATTAGCTACGTTAAACAGCAAGGGCCAGTAGTTAACGGCCCTAAGAATGTCTTGGTTATAGGTGCATCTACCGGCTACGGTTTGGCATCTCGCATTACGGCTGCCTTTGGCTCTGGTGCCAACACACTGGGTATTTTCTTTGAAAAAGCGCCTTCTGACAATAAAACAGGGTCGGCTGGCTGGTATAACACCGCCGCATTTGAACAGGCAGCCAGTGCAGAAGGTTTGTGGAATAAACACTTAAATGGTGATGCGTTTACTGACGAATTAAAAGCCGAAGCCATTAATCTTATTCGCAGCGAGATGGGTAAAATAGATTTAGTAGTTTACAGCCTGGCTGCACCGCGGCGTAAAGATCCGGTAAGCGGCGAAATATACAGCTCGGTATTAAAACCAATTGGTCAGGCGTATACCGCAAAAACACTTAACACTACTAAACGTGAAATTGAAGATGTGTCGGTAGAACCTGCCAATGATGATGAAATTTTTAACACTGTTAAAGTAATGGGTGGAGAAGACTGGGAGCGCTGGTTAGACCAATTGCATGCGGCTGGAGTGTTGGCTGAAAATTGTCAGACCGTCGCCTACACTTATATTGGTAAAAAGTTAACCTGGCCTATTTACGGTAAAGCCACTATTGGCAAGGCAAAGGAAGACTTAGATCGCGCCGCAGAGGCTATTAGTAGCGAACTAAGTGCGCTTAAGGCCAAAGCGTATGTTGCTTCCCTTAAAGCGTTGGTTACTCAGGCCAGCTCTGCTATTCCCATTATGCCCTTGTATATTTCGTTGTTATATCGGGTGATGAAAGAGCAAGGTAGCCATGAGGGCTGTATCGAGCAAATAAATGGTTTATTTAGACAAGGCCTTTACAGTAGTTCACCACTGCTTGACGAGGCAGGACGCTTACGCATGGATGGCAAAGAACTTGCCGATGAGGTGCAGGATAAAGTTGCTGCGCTTTGGGGGCAGGTTACTACAGAAACCATTGACAGCCTGACCGACTACCAAGGGTATCATACTGAGTTTCTTCATTTATTTGGTTTTGGTTTTAATGATGTTGATTATGATGCCGATGTGGCACATCTGGTGCCGTTAGTTCATCTGGTTAATTAGTCGTATTGACAAGCCGCCATTAGGCGGCTTTGTTTTAGTTATTTCAGCATAGAGAGTGAGCAAACCTAGTAAAAACGCCATGCTTAGCAGTGAAAGGGTGGTGCGAAATCTGCACAATTGTACTATAGCGAATCAATGATTTTGCGGATAATTTTACGCTGCACCATGGATAGCAGCTTGCTTTAATGGTAGAATTCACAACTTTAATACGTGTATCTGATTAAATAATAACCGCCGAGGCGCTTATTTAGTATAATTAGGTGTGCTGCGGTTACGGCAGCTGAAAAACTAGACCCGGTTTCTTCTTAAAATAGTAGTGCAAGTACGTATGATAAAACTCAAAAAAGGCTTGGAC
Organism: Arsukibacterium sp. MJ3; assembly: GCF_000987765.1. Classification (GTDB taxonomy): domain Bacteria; phylum Pseudomonadota; class Gammaproteobacteria; order Enterobacterales; family Alteromonadaceae; genus Alishewanella. Next base: position 32,725 of record NZ_LAHP01000013.1, on the reverse strand, counting down.
ATTCCCCTTGCAGGCAGTCCTAAACAAGAGATAAGTGCGGGCAATGCCATTACTACCGTCGCTGTTTTGGGCGAAGAGTATGTTGGCATGCGTCCGACTATGTCAGTGGAAGTGGGAGATACAGTAAAAAAAGGTCAGGTGCTTTTCGAAGACAAGAAAAACCTTGGCGTAAAATTTACTGCACCTTTGGCGGGTACCGTGAAGGAAATTAACCGCGGTGCTAAGCGGGTACTGCAGTCGGTAGTTATTGCTGTCAGCGGCAATGATGCTGAGCAGTTCAATAAGTATAGCAGTGAACAGCTAGCGGGATTGAGCCGTGAACAAGTAACTCAAAACCTGGTTGATTCAGGGTTATGGACAGCACTGCGCACCAGACCATTTAGCCAAATCCCTGCTATTGACAGTTCAGCGCGAGCCATTTTTGTTAATGCCATGGATACCAATCCGTTGGCAGCTGAGCCATCAGTTATTATTAATGCTGAAGCGAAAGCCTTTACTCAGGGCCTAGCGCTACTGACTAAGCTGACTGATGGTAAAGTATATCTAAGTAAGAAAGCAGGGGCACAAATACCAAGCGCTACTGGTGTAGATGTCGTTGAATTCGACGGCCCGCATCCTGCTGGTTTAGTTGGTACGCATATTCACTTTCTAGAGCCAGTAAGCATGAAAAAAGTGGTATGGCATATCGGTTACCAGGATGTGATTGCCATCGCTAAATTGTTCCTGACGGGTGAACTCGATGCTAACCGCGTCGTGGCATTGTGCGGTCCTGTAGTGAAAAGCCCACGTTTAATTAAAACGGTACTGGGTGCCTCTTTAGCTGAATTGACTAAAGATGAACTTAATGATGGGAAAAACCGTATAATTTCAGGTTCAGTGCTGGCAGGCACAAGTGCTCACGGCGTGCATGGTTACATTGGACGTTACCACAATCAGGTGTCAGTGCTTGCTGAAGGCGACAATAAAGAATTTTTAGGTTGGATAGCTCCTGGCGCCACTAAATTTTCTGTAACGCGCGCTTATTTGTCGCATCTGAGCCCGAAGCGTCTGTTTAATATGACAACGACCACCAATGGCTCAGCACGTGCCATGGTGCCAATTGGTAATTATGAACGGGTAATGCCGTTAGATGTATTACCAACCCTGTTGTTACGGGACTTGGTTTCCGGTGATACCGACAGCGCCCAAACCCTGGGTTGCCTGGAATTAGACGAAGAAGATTTATCACTGTGTACTTTTGTATGCCCGGGTAAATATGACTACGGCACTATTCTTCGCAACTGCTTGACGACCATCCAGAAGGAAGGCTAATCATGAGTTTAAAGCATTATTTAGAGCGCATCGAACCGCAATTTGAGAAAGGCGGTAAATATGAAAAGTGGTACGCGCTGTATGAAGCCGTTGCCACCGTTTTATACACTCCTGGTTTAGTAACCAAAAACGGCACTCATGTTCGCGACAGTATCGATTTGAAGCGCATAATGATCTTCGTTTGGTTGGCACTATTTCCAGCACTATTTTTCGGCATGTTCAATATTGGTCATCAGGCAGTGCAGGCGCTTGCTGCTGGCTATGGCACGCCAGACACCTGGCAGGTCGCTATTTTTCAGATGCTCGGAGGTAACTTAACTGAAGCCTCAAGCTGGGCTGGTAAGATGTTTTATGGCGCAGTATGGTTTTTACCTATTTATGCTGTAACGTTTGTGGTGGGTGGTTTCTGGGAAGTATTGTTTGCCTCAGTGCGTAAGCATGAAGTGAATGAAGGTTTCTTTGTCAGTTCTATCCTGTTTGCCTTAATTATGCCGGCTACTATTCCACTTTGGCAGGTTGCCTTAGGTATCACTTTCGGTATCGTGGTTGCTAAAGAGGTATTTGGTGGTACTGGCCGAAACTTTCTCAATCCGGCACTAGCAGGTCGTGCTTTTTTGTTTTTTGCTTACCCGGCACAAATTTCAGGTGATTCGGTATGGACCGTTGCAGATGGTTATTCAGGTGCAACCTGGTTAAGCCAGGCCCAGATGGGTGAACTGGATTATGCGGCTAACACCCAATTGTGGTGGGATGCGTTCTTAGGTTTTATTCCAGGCTCAGTGGGTGAAACGTCGGTGTTAGCGTTGTTAATTGGTGGTTTGGCGTTAATTTATTTCCGTATCGCTTCCTGGCGTATTGTTTCCGGTGTGATGGTGGGCATGATCTTAACCAGTTACCTGTTTAATGCTGTAGGTTCCAGTACTAACCCGTTATTTGCTATGCCTTGGCACTGGCATTTGGTATTAGGTGGTTTTGCGATTGGTCTGTTTTTTATGGCAACCGACCCAGTGTCAGCGGCGTTCACCAATAAAGGCAAGTGGGCTTACGGTATTTTGATTGGTTTTATGGTGATTATGATTCGGGTTGCTAATCCGGCTTATCCGGAAGGCATGATGCTGGCCATTCTGTTTGCCAACTTGTTTGCACCATTGTTTGACTTCTTCGTAGCGCAAGCCAATATTAAGCGGAGGATGGTACGCAATGTCTAGCAAAAATGACAGCATCAGCAAAACGCTGATCGTAGTAGTTTCTTTATGTTTAGTGTGCGCTATTGTGGTTTCTACCGCAGCAGTGCAACTGCGTCCAAAACAAACGCAGAATAAGTTACTTGATTCTCAGGTAAATATTCTGCGCAGTGTCGGTTTAATTGAAGGTAAAGCCTCACCACAAGTGATTGCTGATACGTTTAGCAAGCATGTCGAGTCGCGGCTGATTGATTTGCAAACCGGTGAAATCGTTGCTGATTGCGATACAAGCTGTGCTGAAGAGTACGATTATCGCCGGGCGATGAAAGATCCAATGCAAAGCAGCGCACTGGATGGAGCCGCTGACGTTGCTTCTATCCGCCGGGTTGCCGGGCGGGCGCCGGTTTATCTGACTTACGATGAAAACCGCAATCTGCAAGCAGTAGTGTTACCGGTGCATGGTTATGGCTTGTGGTCTACTATGCATGCTTTTTTAGCGGTAGAGACGGATGGTAATACCATCATACGCTTAAATTATTATGAGCAAGGTGAAACTCCGGGTTTGGGTGGTGAAATTGAAAACCCACGTTGGAAAGCCCAGTTTGTAGGCAAAAAACTAACTAATGAAGCGGGCGAAGTAGCGCTGGAAGTAAAAAAACCAGGCAATGCTAACCCTGATTCGCCTTATGAAGTTGATGGCTTATCAGGGGCAACCTTAACTGCAAATGGTGTGCAAAACACCTTTACTTTCTGGATAGGCGAGAATGGTTTCGGTCCATTTTTAGCTAAAGTGCGTCAAGGAGCCTTGAATAATGGCTAATGCAAAAGAAATTAAAACGGTCCTGTTTGGGCCCATTTTTGCCAACAACCCGATTGCACTGCAAGTACTGGGCATTTGTTCAGCACTGGCCGTAACCACAAAAATGGATACGGCTTTAGTGATGTGTTTTGCCCTCACTTTCGTGGTAGCGTTTTCAAACTTGTTTATTTCAATGATCCGCAATCACATTCCTTCGAGTGTGCGGATTATCGTGCAAATGACCATCATTGCCTCTTTGGTTATTGTGGTTGATCAGTTCTTAAAAGCCTTTGCTTTTGACTTGTCTAAGCAATTATCGGTATTTGTTGGCCTGATTATTACCAACTGTATCGTGATGGGCCGAGCTGAAGCCTACGCCATGAAAAACTCACCTGGTATGAGCTTTTTAGACGGTATAGGTAACGGTTTAGGTTACAGCGTCGTGTTGCTGGTGGTGGCATTTATTCGCGAGTTAGGCGGTTCAGGCTCACTATTTGGCGTGCAAATCATGCCGCTCCTTAGCGAAGGTGGCTGGTATCAGCCTATGGGCTTCCTGCTGATAGCCCCTAGCGCCTTTATTATTATCGGTTTGTTTATCTGGGTGTTGCGCGCTTATCGCCCGGAACAGGTAGAGAAGGCATAAGGAACAGCAAATGGAACATTATTTAAGCTTATTTGTACGTGCCGTCTTTATTGAAAATTTGGCGTTAGCCTTCTTCCTGGGGATGTGTACCTTTTTAGCCGTATCGCAAAAGATTAAAACGGCTTTTGGTTTGGGTGTTGCGGTTATTGTGGTATTGGGTATTTCGGTACCGGTCAATAATCTGGTGTTTCACCTGTTGCTGGCACCAGGCGCTTTGGAGTGGGCGGGTTTTCCAGAGGCTGATTTAAGCTTCCTTGGTTTCTTAACCTACATCGGGGTAATTGCGGCGCTGGTACAAATTCTGGAAATGACTCTGGATAAGTTTTTCCCGGCTTTATACAACGCGCTGGGCATTTTCTTGCCGTTGATTACCGTAAACTGCGCCATATTTGGTGCGGTAGCCTTTATGGTTGAGCGTGATTATAACTTTGGTGAAAGCGTGGTATTTGGTATCGGTAGTGGTGTCGGTTGGGCATTGGCAATTACCTTGCTTGCCGGTATCCGTGAAAAATTAAAGTATTCTGACATTCCAGCAGGTTTGCGCGGTTTAGGGTCTACCTTTTTGGTAGTGGGTTTAATGGGATTAGGCTTTATGTCTTTCTCTGGCGTTTCACTGTAAAGCAGTAGAAGGAAAATACAATGCAAGAGATATATCTTGGCGTTGGCATGTTCACCGTAGTGGTAGTGATGCTGGTATTTATTATCCTGGCAGCAAAATCCAAACTGGTCGCCAGCGGTGATATTACAATTAGTATTAACGATGACCCGGATAAAGCCATTAAAACCAAAGCGGGTGGTAAGTTACTCGGCGCCTTAGCAGACAGAGGTATCTTTTTATCTTCTGCTTGCGGCGGCGGTGGTACTTGTGGTCAGTGCCGGGTACACATCAAATCAGGTGGTGGCGAAATACTGCCAACTGAAATGGGCCATATCAGTAAAGGTGAAGCCCGTGAAGGCTGTCGTTTATCCTGTCAGGTTGCAGTTAAATCTGATATGGAAATTGAAGTTGAAGAAGAAATTTTTGGTATTAAAAAATGGGATTGTGATGTCATTTCTAACGATAATAAAGCGACCTTTATTAAAGAGTTAAAAATGGCTATCCCGGATGGCGAATCAGTGCCGTTTCGTGCTGGTGGTTATATTCAGATTGAGGCTCCGGCGCACCATATTAAGTACAAAGATTTTGAAATTCCAGCGACCTTCCGTGGTGATTGGGAACGTTTTAAATTTTTCAGTTTAGAATCAAAAGTGGATGAAGAAACCATACGTGCTTATTCAATGGCGAACTATCCGTCAGAAGAAGGCATTATTATGCTTAACGTGCGGATAGCTACACCACCACCTAATAATTTGACCTTACCGTGTGGCAAGATGTCATCATATATTTGGAGCCTAAAACAAGGTGATAAAGTGACGATATCGGGTCCATTTGGCGAATTCTATGCTAAAGAATCTGAAGCTGAAATGGTCTTCATTGGCGGTGGTGCCGGTATGGCACCTATGCGGTCGCACATATTTGATCAATTGCGCCGGATAAAGTCTAAGCGTAAAATTAGTTTTTGGTATGGTGCCCGGTCTAAGCGTGAAATGTTTTATGTTGAAGATTTCGATATGCTGGCAGCAGAAAATGATAATTTCGAATGGCATGTTGCCTTATCTGATCCGCAACCAGAAGATGACTGGAAAGGTTACACCGGTTTTATTCATAATGTTATTTATGAAAACTATCTGAAAAAACATAAAGCTCCGGAAGATTGCGAGTTTTACATGTGTGGTCCGCCAATGATGAATAAGGCGGTAATAAACATGCTGAAAGATTTAGGCGTAGAAGACGATAATATTTTATTGGATGACTTCGGCGGCTAAGGTTGACATAACGTGGCTAAAATAAAGGGGTAACGTGTAACGTTACCCCTTTATGCTATCAGGACATACCATGAAACACATTTTTTCAAATTCTATTATCTGGTTACTGCTGTTTAGCTTATGGCTTGCCGGCTGTTCACCAGCAACGACTAATACACTTGAGCAAACGCTACAAGGTAACACGATGGGGACGACCTATAGTGTTAAATTTTATAGCCAGCAGCCGGTGGATAACCAGGCATTACAACAGCTAATAAACCAGGAACTTGAGCTGATTAACGATTTAATGTCGACGTATCGGCCAGAGTCTGAGCTAATGCGTTTTAACCAGTTACCAGACACGGCGTCTTTTACATTAAGTGAACAAACTGCCAAAGTTGTTGCCGAAGCCATTAGAATTGGCCATCAAAGTGGCGGGGTACTTGATATTACCGTCGGCCCGCTAGTTGAATTATGGGGCTTTGGTGCCAGCGGCAGGATAACTGAGCGACCTGCTACTGATACCTTGGCAGCAATTCAGCACTATGTTGGCTTGGAAAAAATTAGTTTAGCGGGTAATCAGCTAAGTAAAACTGATCCACGGCTGGCGATTGATTTATCTACTATTGCCAAAGGCTATGGTGTTGACCAAATTGCAACGATATTAGAAAACCATGACATTAATGATTACTTGGTCGATATTGGTGGTGAAATGCGGCTAAAAGGTAGTAAGCCTGATCGAGCCTGGCGCATAGCGATTGAAAAACCTGTTGCTGGGCAACGTTCAATGCAGCGAATACTAGAACCGGGTAATATGGCCGTAGCAACGTCGGGAGACTACCGCAATTATTTTGAACAAGATGGAATAAGGTACTCACATTTAATTGACCCACGAACGGGCGCGCCTATACAGCACCGTACGGTATCAAGCACGGTATTACATGCCAGTAGCATGACGGCAGATGGTTATGCCACTGCACTGCACATAATGGACGCCAATGAAGCACTGCAATTTGCTAATCAGCATGATATTGCTGCCTTGCTGATTGTAAAAACCGATGACGGTTATACCGAGATGGTCAGTAACGCCTTTCAACCTATTATAGATAACGAGAAGAGGTAGCCGATGGCTGTATTTTTATTTACCTTTGGTTTATTCCTGCTGGTGGTGTTCGCCATGGCTATAGGCTTTATTGTGCAACGCAAAACCCTGGCCGGAAGTTGTGGTGGTCTCGGAGAACTTGGTATAGATAAAGCTTGTGATTGTGATAAGCCTTGCGAGAAACGCCGCAAACGGCTCGAGAAAGAAAAGTTCTGGCAGGATAATAAAATCATCTGAATGCGGTTGCTTGGCGTATAATTTATACGATTAATCCTGTCAGGCTCTGTAAATAAGCGTCTGGTGTGCTTCACTAACCTGCTATAAGGATATTTATTATGCCACGATTATACCCTTACGCTTTGTTACTGGTTCTTTTCTTAAGTTTACCGGCGTTAGCAAATCGTTTTGCTAACGTTGAAATAAAAGCCACCCCCCTTGCCGACAACCTTTACATGCTAACAGGCTCTGGTGGCAATATGGCGGCTCTGGTTACCGACAAAGAGGTAATATTAATTGATGCCCAGTACGCTGAGCTAGCAGATAAAATTAACGCTAAATTAAGTGAACTTAGTGCGGGTAAACAACTTGGCACCTTGATTAATACGCACATGCATGGTGATCATGTTAATGGCAACAGCGCTCTAATGCCAAAAAGAATTATAGCCCATGATAATGTATTAACGCGTTTAACGGCTGATACGGCATTTCCGCGTACCGGTTTACCTACTGAAACCTTTAGTAAACAGCTAAGTCTTAGCGGAAATGGACAGACCGTCCGCTTAGAGTATTTGCCGCCAAGCCACACTGATGGCGATATTATTGTTTGGTTTGAGCAAGACAATGTGGTGCATATGGGCGATATGTTGTTCGAAGGGCGATTCCCGTTTATTGACCTGAATAACGGCGGTTCTGTTCGCGGATATATTGCTAATGTTGTATATGTATTGAATGTAATTGATGAGCAAACCAAAGTAGTACCGGGACACGGTGAATTAACGGATAAAGCCGGCTTACAACGTTTTCATCAGATGATGGTGAAAACGTTGGCATTGGTAGAACAACAGCAAGCTAAAGGGTTAAGTAGCGAGCAAATTGTTGCTGCCGGTCTGGGCGATGAATGGCTTAACTGGCATTGGAATTTTATTACGGAAGAACGTTGGATTAATACGCTACTGCAAGCAGAGCCAATAACACAATAGTGTGCTTAATTCGCCGTAACATACCGGGCTTTGCTATAAACGCCATACCCGGTATTTTTTACCTTTCATATTGCCGTCATTCAACAATGCTAATGCTTGTTTAGCCACTTTATTGCTGACTGCAACAAAGGCAACTGTATCCAGCATCTGAATTTTTCCAATATCTGCAAAGGCAATACTTTTGGTACTGGTTAAGGCACCGACAATATCGCCTGCTCGTAATTTATGTTTTTTACCACCGTCGATTTGCAATGTTTGCATCAGCGGTTGCGGCAGGGCGTGTTGTAAAACGGTTTTATCCGGTAATGGCTGCACATTAATATCCAGTGCTAACTGCTGCGCTAAAGCGGCTAACTTATGGCCATCGTCTGGGCTAATCAGTGAGCAGGCAATGCCGCTATTACCGGCACGGCCGGTACGTCCAATCCGGTGAGTATGCGTTGCTACATCGTGTGCTAACTGGTAGTTAATAACTACATCCAGTTTTTCGATGTCAAGACCACGGGCAGCAACGTCGGTAGCGACTAATACGCTGACGCTATTATTACTAAATTTTAATAACGCGTGTTCACGATCACGTTGCTCCAGATCGCCATGCAAGGCAATAACGCTTATTCCTTGCTGTTTTAGCGTATCGGCCAGTTCCTGAGTCTCGCGCCGGGTATTACAAAATACTACGGTACTGACAGGTTGAAACTTATGCAGTAGCAAACAAACCGCATTAACACGCGGGCAACCATCTAACTGGTAAAATTGTTGTTCTATAGTACTCTGAGTATGTGGTGCATCTACCGTAACCGTTAGTGGCTCATGCATAATATTATCGGCTATTTGCCGTACTGCTTTGTCAAAGGTTGCACTAAATAATAAGGTTTGACGTTTAGCCGGCACTTCAGCCAGGATGGCGTTAAGTGCATCAGCAAAACCCATTTCTAGCATGCGGTCTGCTTCATCCAGTACCAGAGTGCTTAAATCCGTTAAGTTCAAACGTTGTTGTTGTAAATGGTCTAATATCCGACCCGGGGTGCCAACAATAATATGCGCACCATGTTCCAGTGAAACGATCTGGCTGCGTGTCGGCACACCGCCGCATAAGGTTAATACTTTAATATTATGAATATTCCGGGCTAAGGTACGAATTTCTGCGGCGACTTGTTCTGCCAATTCACGCGTTGGACACAGCACTAAGCTTTGAATACGAAAGCGTTTTACATCAAGTTTAGCCAGTAAACCTAAAGCAAAGGCCGCTGTTTTACCAGAACCGGTCTTGGCCTGAGCAATAACATCGCGATGGGCTAAAATGGCTGGCAGGCTTTGTGCCTGCACTGGGGTCATTTCGTGGTATTCAAGGCTGGTTAAACAGTCCAGCAAGGGGGCTGGTAACGCCAGCTGACTAAAAGCATGATCAGACACTATGATATCCTGCAATAAATAACAGGACACGGCCTGCAAACGGCCGGCATTATAGCAGAAGTTATTATGCTTTGTTCTCTAATCTGCTCTCGGCGTTATCGCTGGCTTTTAGTGGTTGTTTTTGTTCAATTTTAGAAAGTTTTACCACTTTATCTTCAGTTGCCGGTAACGTTTCGCCAATAAAACTGCCGCCACGTTCAATGCATAAATCATCAGTGTGAATGGTGCCCTGTGCCTTGCCTTGGGGTAAAATTTCAACAGTATTCGCAAAAAGCTGACCATCGAATAACCCATTAATAATGACTTTATCGGCGGTAACTTCTCCTTTTATCCGGCCAGCCGCACTGATAATAAGGGTTTTTTCGCTACTGATTTTTCCTTCGACATAACCATCAACCTGCATATCACAACTTAATCTGATGCTTCCGTTAATTGCGCATCCCGCAGCGATGACAGTTGTAGTTGTGTGCTTGCTTTGGTTTGTAGCATCGTGACTAAAGAATCCCATTTAATACTCCGTTCTTTTTCAAATACCAGGTCAAAGTTGTTAGCATCCCAATCCAAAAAATGTTGTGGGTTAAGCGACCGGTCCAGAAAATGTACCTCATAATGCAGATGTGGAGCCGTTGAATTGCCGGTATTACCCGATTTAGCAATTAGTTGCCCTTTATGCACAAAGCTACCATTGACAACACTAAACTCGTCAAGATGCGCATACAAGGTAGAAAAACCGAAAGCATGCCGAATTTTTAGTAAATTACCATAACCATTTTTGCTGGGCCTGACAATTTCAACAACCCCATCAGCCGGTGAATAAATAGGTGTTCCGCGGTTAGCGGATAAATCAATACCATTGTGATGCTGCTGTTTGCCCATTATGGGATGGGTGCGTATGCCAAATCGTGAAGAACGGCGCTGGAAATCAAGCGGTGAACCATTTGGGACCAGTTGTAACATGGCCATTTTAGCACTGGAATTAACGGTGGCAGTATCTAACCGCGCTTCTAAATCTTGTGGGAACTGTTGTTCCAGGCCAAGTGTTAACTCGATTTCACCCAGCCGGTTGCTTACTTGCAGCATTTCATCTTTTTTTACTGCAAGCTCATGTTGTAATTGTTCACGTGTTTGACTAAGTTCGTTAATTTCAGCAGTAAGTTCTGATGCTTGGGTGGTGAGTAGTTGTTGTTGACTTTTGGTATGATCGACAGTCTGTAGTAAATAATCTATAACCGCTGCGGTAATAATAACAGTAAATAAAATTAACCATAAACTAATCACCGCGTTGCGTTTAAACAACTTACTGATACTAAAATGGCGGGTACCATTGATGCTCGATACCGAGATAATAATGCGATCTTTCATCTGATATGACAGCTTTTTCAATGGCCAAAAACAAAACAGGAAGTCAAAATAGGTGGCTTTGTTGCTGCTGTCAAGGTTTTCATTACTGTCGTAAAAAGCAAAACCGCAGCAAATGCTACGGTTTTGGTGCAAACTGCGTTAGCAAAAAAACTTAATGACTTTCGTCACCCTCGATGCCATGCACATGACCATGAGCCAATTCTTCTTCGGTTGCATCACGAACTTTTAGTACTTCAACGTCAAATTTTAGTTCAATACCTGACAACGGATGATTACCGTCAACTACTACTTCTTCTTCTGTAACATCCAAAATAATTACTGATTGTTCGCGGCCATCAGGACCGGCGGCTCGAAAACGCATACCTGGAGCTACTTCCATACCTTCAAACATCGTCTTCGGTACGGCTTGAACTAATTGGTCATGGCGTTCGCCATAGGCCTCAGCAGGGGCGATGGTTGCGGTAAAGCTGTCACCAACGGCTTTACCGTCGAGCGCCTTCTCCAAACCCGGGACTAATGCACCGTGGCCAAACAAAAATACCAAAGGCTCGCCATCAACAGATGAATCCAGTTTATTACCTTCCGGATCGGTAACGGTGTAATGCATGGCGACGACTTTGTCTTGTAAAATGGTCATGAAAACCTCTTTAACTTAATGGATAAGGTAACGGTAGCAACTGCAATGCCGGTGCACTGTCTGACTTCAACCGTAAGGAGTCTGCCGGTGTTATGTCATTAGGCAGCACAGCAATTAACCACAGTTGGTTATTGATATTGACCGCATTAATAACCTGGCCCACCCGGCGCCAGTTGTCATTGAACTGTTGTTCTATATCGTTACCTGCCGCAGGCGCTTCATCCGTTTTGGCTTGCAGTAACCAAGCAGCCCGTTTATTGCGACCCAAATATTTCATCCGGGCAACCGTTTCCTGGCCGAGGTAGCAGCCTTTGCTAAAACTAATGGCATCTACTGCTTGTAAATTCAGCATTTGCGGAACAAATTCGCCAATAAGTGGCTGCTCAAGATAGCAAAAGCCTTGTAATATATGTTGTTTTAACCATAACGTTGGCGCGGCTAATGGCAAACTGCTGTTAAGCAAGGCAATGGCATCTTCTTTGGGCAACAACAGCATAAAATGTTGCTCGGCCAGTTGCAACACCACACCGTTATTATGCCGGCTTACGCCACCGTTGCCAGCTGGTAGCGTAAAACCAAGCTGACAGACCAGTTGCGCGGCACCGTCGCCGCCTAATCCCAAGGTAGCCATGCTATCTTGACAAGATTCAAAGCTTACTTTGGAGAAAACGCTAAATTTGCGCCACTGCGCCATTGAGGCCGTCAGTTCATCGCGAAAAGCCACAACGAGCAAATCATCAGCTTGTTGCAGCAGATGAAACACCGATAATGTTTTACCTTTAGCATCACATTGAGCACCACGTAAAAAGTTTTCACTGTTTAATTGATCAATGTCGCAGGTAGCCTGGCTTTGTAAATACTTACGATTATCAGCACCGCTGACTTTAATAATATCAAATGCCGGCAAAGGCGCGATAAAAGCCCCTTGAACCTGATTGGATAATTGAGCGTAACTCTGTGCAGTTAACCATGAAGTATGCATTGTTTATTTCACCAGAAGTATCACCAAAGCCAGTATAGTTGTAATATTGGGGCAGCAGAGCAAAGCTCAACCCCAGGCCAACAGATTTGTTGTGCTGTGGCTATTTTCTTAATCGCTTTAGCAGTAAGGATGTAAAATGACCGAGTTAATGATTAAACCACGGCTGCGCTGGGCATGCCGGCGTGGCATGTTGGAGTTAGACGTGCTGTTAGCGCCGTTCGTTGAGGAAGGCTATGATGCGTTAACACTGCAACAAAAACACGATTTTGAACGCTTACTAGCCTGTGATGATCCGGATTTGTTCGCCTGGTTTATGGGGCATGCTAAATCAGCTGATCCTGCGCTACAAGCGCTTATTGCATTAATACTAGACCGTGTCCGGGTGTAGTGTCGCAATAGAAACATCGCGTTGGTGGCGTTATATGCTACTGGCGTGTGGTGTGGCGTTGATAGCACTGTTTTGTCTTCAACCGTTACCGCTAATGATACTTTTTTTGACGGCACCATTACTCTGCTGGCTGTATTGGTATGGCGTGACGTTGTATCAACAAGGCACGCTAGCTAAAGGGGTAACTGTGCAAAGCGATGGCCAGCTTCAGTGGTGGCAGAGTAAGCAACCCGGCGGTAAATTAACACCGGGTTGTCTGGTTAGCGAATTTATGGTGTTGCTGCGTTGGCAAAGTGCCGATCAGCGCCAACATCAGCAATGGTTGCTGGCTGACCAGTTTACGGATGTTGATTTTCGGGCGCTGGCCCGGTTACTTAACCAACTGAGCTGGCAGCAACCGCTTAATCACCCCGCACATTCTACTACTGACACCGTGGCTAACCAATTTTCGATAACCGCATTACTGGGCCGGTTGCGGCGTTAGCAAGGTGGGCTCTGCGTTACTTAATAGCTCAGGATAATCCAAATTGTAATGTAAACCACGGCTTTCTTTTCGCGCCATGGCGCAGCGAATAATCAGTTCTGCAACCTGCACCAAATTACGTAATTCCAATAAATTATGGCTTAAACGGAAGTTGCTATAATAATCTTGTATTTCTGACTGTAACAGCTCTACCCGGTGCAGGGCACGCTCCAGCCTTTTGTTAGTGCGCACTATGCCTACATAGTCCCACATAAATAACCGCAGTTCATGCCAGTTATGCGTGATAACTATTTCTTCATCCGAGTTACTAACCCGGCTTTCATCCCAGGGCGCAATATCGGCATAGCGTGAGCACACATCACGCTGGCTTAAAATATGTTTGGCCGCAGCCTGAGCAAACACAACGCACTCTAACAGCGAATTGCTGGCCATACGATTTGCCCCATGCAAGCCAGTATAAGCCACTTCGCCTATGGCGTATAAGTTGCTAAGATCGGTTTGACCATTGAGATTAGTTACCACGCCGCCGCAGGTATAATGTGCTGCAGGTACCACAGGAATAGGCTGGCGGCTAATATCAATGCCGACGCTTAAACATTTAGCATAGATAGTGGGGAAATGCTCAATGATAAAATCTTTTGGTTGGTGACTGATATCCAGATAAACACAATTAGCCCCGAGCCGCTTCATTTCATAATCAATAGCTCTGGCAACGATATCACGCGGTGCCAGTTCAGCACGCTCGTCAAATTCAGGCATAAAGCGGCTACCGTCTGGTCGGCGTAAGTAGGCCCCTTCACCACGTAATGCTTCGGTAATCAAAAAATTCGGTGCATCCGGATGATACAAGCTGGTAGGGTGAAATTGGTTAAATTCCATGTTAGCTATCCGGCAACCGGCCCGCCAGGCCATGGCAATACCATCGCCACTAGCAACATCAGGATTGCTGGTATACAAGTAGACCTTGCTGGCACCACCGGTAGCTAATGCTACAAAATGGGCTTTAATGGTTTCGACTTTAGCTTGCGTTTTATTCCAGACATAGGCGCCATAACAACGTTGTGGATCCAGCCCTAATTTACTGCCATTAATTAAATCAATAGCATTGTAGTTTTCCAATATTTGAATATTCGGGTGTTGTTTTACTTGATCAACCAAGGTAATTTGTACCGCTTTGCCGGTGGCGTCTGCAGCATGTAGGATCCGCCGATGGCTATGGCCACCTTCGCGAGTTAGGTGATACTTCAGGCTACCATCAATATCCTTATATTGATCAAAAGGCACGCCTTGATCAATTAGCCATTGCATCGCTTGCCGGGCGTGTTCTGCGGTATACTGCACTGCAGTTTCGTTGCATAAGCCGGCACCAGCAATTAAAGTGTCGTTTACATGCGAGGCAATACTGTCGTTTTCGTCAAACACTGCGGCAATGCCACCTTGCGCATATAAGGTTGATCCCTCGCGCAGTGGGCCTTTACTTAACACTAACACCTTAACGTGTTCAGCCAGTTGTAACGCTAAGGACAAACCCGCAGCACCACTGCCAATAATTAATACGTTACAATGATATTCATGTTGTGGTGTCATGCGATACACTTACCCCAGTTAAGCTTTAATGTTAGGGCAACCTTAAGGTTACCGTTGGTAGTACCCGACAGCCAGACTGTTGGATCAAGTTATTGTAGCGGTTATGTCATAATAAACAGAACTATTTATTGTGGCCGCGGTCTGAGCTTCGACGCCAGACAAGGGCCATTTATCATCTATAGCCTAAAAGTATTACAGGGGACAGGCTCACAGAATGAGCGAGCAAGAATTAGATTGGCAAATTGTCCAGCGGGTACAACAAGGTGATAAAGCCGCTTTTAATCTGTTGGTGAAAAAATATCAACATCGGATCGCGAACTTAATTTCACGTTATGTCTCTAATCACGGAGATGTAGCAGACGTTGCTCAGGAAGCTTTTATTAAAGCGTATCGGGCCATGCCGGGGTTTCGCGGCGAAAGTGCGTTTTACACCTGGTTATATCGAATTGCAGTGAACAGTGCAAAGAATTATCTGGTAGCGAATGGCCGTAAACCGCCTGCTACCGATATCGATGCCGAAGATGCTGAGTATTTTGAGGGCAGTGACGCCTTAAAAGAGCAAGATTCACCAGAGCGGCTGCTATTGTCAGAAGAGATTCGTGCGGTGGTATTTAATACTATCGACAAGTTACCTGATGAACTTCGTACGGCAATAACCCTCAGAGAGCTTGAGGGGTTAAGTTACGAAGAAATAGCAGAAGTAATGGCGTGCCCTATTGGAACTGTACGTAGCCGGATCTTCAGGGCACGTGAAGCGATAGATCTTCAACTTAAACCATTAATAGGTTGATTCGGACTATGAACAGCAAGCAAACAGGAAATATTATGGCCTCAGAACAGCAAAATTGGCTTTCAGCCGCCAGTGATAACCGGCAAATCAGTGCTTCTGAATTAGACCAGTTATTACAGCAGCCAGAGTTGCAGCAAAAACTGGAACGCTATCAATTGGCTTCTGCTATTTTTCGGCAGGAAAACGTTATGCCATTACCTGCAAACTTTAGTGCTGATATTGCGGCGTTGCTGCAAGATGAGCCTGAATATAAACTTAGCCATAGTCGCAGTTTGCTGCAAAAAGTTGGTTCTGGTCTGAAGTATGCTGCTAATGGTAATTGGATAAAACCTGCAGCTCAAGGCGCAGTAGCGGCGGGTGTTGCGTTATTTGCAGTGCTAGGGGTGCAACAATACCAACTGCCGCTAGAACAAGAATTGTTGTTACCTAGTCCGGTATTGCAAACTAATCCGATAGGCGGGTTTGCCACGCCGGTTAGTTTAAGTTCTACAACGGTTGACTCCCGCTTTGCCGAACAAGAGCAGCAAGCCATGCAGGAGCAACAACGGCGGTTACATGCGTTGTTACAAGCGCACCGTCAGCAAGTGCGCACCATGGATCAGGCTAAAACTGAACCTAAGCAACACTCTGAGCAACCAAAAGAGCAGTAAATATGAGTAAAGTAGTAAGCCTGTGTTGCACCCTGATGTTATTGTGCAGCAGCTTGCTGCAAGCGGATGAATCCGGTTGGGATTTGTTTGACCGGGTGCAAAATAGTGTTAGCCAATACAATTTCGATAGTTCTTTTGTGGTGTTTAAAGGCAATCAGGTGGAAACATTCCGCTGGCAGCATGGCCGTAAAGACGATAAAGAAATAGAACATCTGGTGCCATTAGATGCTGAAGGTGTTGATATTTTGCGTTTAAATGGCGTGGTGTATTACTTTTTTACCGACCGTCCCACTTTAGTCACTACCAGCAATAGCATTAAAGAATTGCCGGCATTATTATTTCAAGATAGTAATCAGATCCAAAAGCTGTACAGCGCTGTGCTTGGTAGCAGCACTGTTATGTCAGGTCATACTGCCCAATTATTGCGGTTAAGTGCAAATGATTCAAGCCGGCACAGTTACTGGCTTTGGGTCGAGGTTGAATCTGGCTTTCCACTGCGCATTGATGTTATGTCTGAACAGCAGGCACCGTTAGAGCGCTGGTTAGTTACCCATATGCAAATTAGTCCTGAATTACCTGATAACTTGCAACTTTTGTTAGATACCGATCTGCCCGAACCTGCGGCACAAGCATCATCAGTTACCTTGCCGGCAAGTGAACTGCAATTAAATTGGTTGCCGGCAGGCTATCAACTAGTTGTTGAACCCACTATCCTGCCACAATTACAGCAAAGCCTGCTCAGTTACTGGTTATTAACCGACGGCCTACATCAGGTATCAGTCTTTGTGCAGCCTAGTCAGCAAATGCCAACCCAGGCTTATCGAGACGGCGCGACAACCATTTATATGTTAAGTGCAGCACAGCACGATGTCACCGTGATCGGACCTGTTAGTATCGACGTAGCCGCACGATTAGCCGCAGCAGTGCATTAAGTAACAGGTAACAGGGTAAAATGATTGAGCAGATAGCAACAGTGTTGGCAGTAGATGAAGGCGGGGTATGGCTGGGCACTACGCCGGTAACTACCTGCAATGCCTGCCAGGTAAGTAGCGATTGCGGCACCGGTATTGTCGCGAAAACCCTGACGCCTCGACAAAACCGTTTTTTTGTTAGCACCCACCTCACGTTATTGCCTGGCGAGCAGGTAAAAATTGCTACTACTGAGCAGCAAGTTGTTATTGCGGCGCTGCTGGTATACTTATTGCCGTTAGTACTAATGTTGTTATTGGCTTTGGTGGCTGATCTGGCCTGGCAGGTAAGCGAGGGCTGGACCATGCTAGCGGCACTGTTTGGTGCTTGTGCTGGTTTGTTAATTGCCCGCTATTACGGCAATAACGTTGCCACGGCGCAGCAACTTAATATTGTCGCGGTATTGCCGGCCTTAAAAGTACAGCAAGTGTCCTGAGCGCTTGGCGAAGAACACATAGCAAGCTGACGATGGATAGAGTACAATTCCCGCTAATTTTTTACAGCATTGGTATCACAATAGCCGCGCCTGAATAGGCTGCGACCTAGCTTATTGTTTGTACCCCCAGCATTTTTCGGACACTTGCGGATAACATGGCAAAAATAAACAATATCAGAAACTTCTCCGTCATCGCTCACATTGACCATGGTAAATCGACACTGTCTGATCGGCTTATCCAGTTTTGTGGCGGCTTGGCCGATCGTGAAATGCAGCAACAGGTGCTCGACTCTATGGATCTGGAGCGAGAGCGGGGTATAACCATTAAAGCGCAAAGCGTTACCCTTAACTATACCGCTGACGATGGCAATATTTACCAGCTGAATTTTATTGATACACCAGGGCACGTCGACTTTACTTACGAGGTAAGTCGTTCATTGGCTGCTTGTGAAGGCGCCTTGTTAGTGGTTGACGCCGGCCAGGGCGTAGAAGCCCAAACCGTGGCGAACTGTTACACCGCACTGGAAATGAATCTGGAAGTTATTCCGGTCCTCAATAAAATTGATTTACCCCAAGCTGAACCCGAACGGGTTGCCGAAGAAATTGAAGATATTATTGGTATTGAAGCGCTTGGCGCAGTGCAATGTTCGGCTAAAACCGGTTTTGGCATTAAAGATGTATTAGAAACCATCGTTAAAAAAATCCCACCGCCGGAAGGTGATCGTGACCTTCCGACCCAGGCGCTGATTATTGATTCATGGTTCGACGCTTATCAGGGTGTTGTCTCACTGGTGCGGGTAAAGCATGGTTCAATAAAGACCAAAGATAAAATTAAAGTGATGTCGACTGGTCAAGTTTATGAAGTAGACAAAGTAGGTGTTTTCAGCCCAAAAGCCACCAACACCGGCCAATTAAATACCGGCGAAGTGGGCTTTGTAATCGCGGGTATTAAAGAAATTAAAGGTGCACCGGTCGGTGATACGCTTACCTTAGCAAAAAACAGTGCAGAAAAACCTCTGCCTGGCTTTAAGCGGATTAAACCTCAGGTTTATGCCGGGGTGTTTCCGGTATCTTCCGATGATTATGAAGATTTTCGTGATGCCCTAGCTAAGCTTAGCTTGAATGATTCTTCCTTATTTTATGAGCCAGAAAACTCTGGTGCCCTCGGCTTTGGTTTTCGTATCGGTTTCCTTGGCATGTTGCACATGGAAATTATTCAGGAACGCTTAGAGCGGGAATACGATTTAGACTTAATTACCACCGCACCCACAGTGGTGTATGAAGTGGTAAAGAAAAACGGTGAAACGGTGTTGGTAGATAACCCCAGCGATTTGCCAGCAGTAAATGATATTGAAGAAATGCGCGAGCCGATTGTCGAGGCGCATATTCTGGTGCCACAGGAATACTTGGGTAATGTTATTACGCTGTGTATCGAGAAGCGTGGTACTCAGGTCAATATGACGTATCACGGTCGACAAGTGGCGCTGGTCTATGAGCTGCCGATGGCTGAAGTTGTGATGGACTTTTTTGACCGGTTAAAATCAACCAGTCGTGGTTATGCTTCACTTGATTACTCGTTTAAGCGTTTCCAGACGTCGAACATGCAACGAGTTGATATTTTAATCAATGGCGAGCGGGTAGATGCGCTTGCTATTATTAGCCATATTGATTTTGCCCAGGGCCGTGGCCGGCAACTGGCAGAAAAACTGAAAGAGCTTATTCCGCGGCAAATGTTTGATATTGCTATTCAGGCGGCTATTGGTAACCACGTTATTGCCCGCACTACCATTAAGCAAATGCGCAAAAACGTATTGGCAAAATGTTACGGCGGTGATATCAGCCGTAAGAAAAAACTACTGCAAAAGCAGAAAGATGGTAAAAAAAGGATGAAGCAGGTTGGTAATGTTGAAGTACCACAAGAGGCCTTCCTGGCCATTTTGAAAGTAGGCAAGTAAAACGTAGGTAATAAAAAGGGAAACGCATGGCGGGTTATTTTGCAATATTTTTAGTGTTACTTACGCTGGCCAGTGGCTTAGTGTGGCTGCTCGATGCTTTGGTGCTGGCACCAAAACGTAAAGCACGGCTGGTGTTAGCGCAAAATAGCGCCGGTACTCAGTTAACACATGATGCCACCGACAGCTTGTTAAAAGAGCCGGCATTGGTGGAAACGGCAAAGTCTATTTTTCCGGTAATAGCGGCTATTACCTTGTTTCGATCGTTTTTATTCGAGCCGTTTCAAATTCCCTCCGGGTCAATGATGCCCACCTTATTAGTCGGTGATTTTATTCTGGTAGAAAAGTTTTCTTATGACGTAAAAGACCCGGTATGGCGCAAAACGTTGTATCACAATAAATTACCTGAGCATGGAGATGTTGCGGTATTTAAGTACCCAGAGCAGCCAACGGTAGACTATATTAAGCGCATTGTTGGATTACCCGGCGATCGGATTATTTATCGTGACAAGCAACTGTATATTGATAAAGCCTGCACTGGCGGCCAAACGACAGGGTGCGGCACGCTGGAGCGAATTGGCTTGGAGGATATTGCCGATAATCAGTTTTTCCAGGGGCGGTTGCCACAACGCCGATACCGCGAAGCGCTGGGCGAAAATGGCCATGATATTTTAGTTACGCCAGGTGCCATAGAGCAACTGCGGGGTTTTTATCAACAGCAGGGTACTGCCATTGATGAGTTTATCGTGCCAGCGGGGCATTATTTTGCGTTGGGTGATAATCGTGATAACAGTCGGGATAGCCGGTTTTGGGGCTTTGTACCCGCCGATAACCTGGTTGGGAAAGCGGTATTTATCTGGATGAGCTTTGAATTTAGTGACGATCCGACAAGCTGGTTACCTGGCTGGGTGCCGGTGGGCGTGCGGTTTGAGCGCCTGGGTAAAATTGAATAAGGTGCGCTGATGTTACAACCGGTTAAGCCGTTAATGCAAAAACTAGGTTACCAGTTTGTGCAACCTGAATTATTGGAGCAAGCGTTAACTCATCGTAGTTGTAAAGGGAAACATAACGAGCGGCTGGAGTTTCTTGGCGATGCGGTATTGGGGCTAATTATTGCCCAAACGTTATTTAGCCAGTTTCCACAAACCCGCGAAGGTGATTTAACCCGCATGCGATCTGCCTTGGTTAAAGGCGTAACATTAGCTGAAATTGCCCAGGAGTTAGCCATTGCGCAATACCTGCGTCTAGGCCCGGGCGAGCTAAAAAGCGGTGGCCATCGGCGCGAGTCTATTTTGGCTGACGCGCTGGAAGCGATTTTAGGTGCTATCTTTTTAGACAGCGGTATGGAGGCCTGTCGTGAGCGGATCCTCGATTGGTTTGGTGAGCGCTTAAACCACATTGCGCCTGGCGAGCAGAAAGACTCTAAAACGCTGCTGCAGGAACATTTACAAGGCTTGCGGTTAGCGTTGCCACTGTATGACGTTATTGCTACAGAAGGCGAAGCGCATAAACAAACCTTTACCGTGCGCTGCACGGTACCTGGCCTTAAGCCGATTACTGCTTCAGGCAGTTCACGGCGTAAAGCTGAGCAAGATGCCGCTAATGCGGCTTTGGAACAGATTAAAAATGAACGATAAACCTACGCCTACCACCCATGCTGGTTTAGTGGCGATAGTTGGCCGGCCCAATGTTGGCAAATCTACCTTGTTAAATAAACTGGTGGGTCAAAAAGTTAGTATTACCTCAAAGAAACCGCAAACTACCCGGCACCGCATTGTCGGTATTGATACCGTTGATAATTATCAGACGGTATATGTCGATACTCCGGGGTTACATATTGAGGAAAAGCGGGCGATTAACCGACTGATGAATAAAGCGGCTGCCAGCTCTATTAACGATGTTGAATTGGTGCTGTTTGTGGTGGAAGGTACCCGCTGGCATGATGATGATCAGATGGTGTTAAACCGACTGATTGCCTCGGGTAAGCAAGTGGTATTGGTGGTGAATAAAGTCGATTTATATAAAGATAAATCGGAGTTGTTGCCGCACTTACAGTGGTTGGGCAGCCAGCTTAATTTTGTCGATATTGTGCCGTTGTCGGCGGAAAGTGGTGACAATGTTGCAGCATTACGTAGCGTTGTGCATCGGCATTTACCGCTGTGCGAGTTCTATTTTCCAGAAGACTATATCACCGATCGTTCACAGCGCTTTATGGCGGCAGAAATTGTCCGCGAAAAACTCATGCGCTTTCTTGGTGATGAATTACCTTACTCAGTAACCGTAGAAATTGAACGGTTTAAGTGGGAAGAAAAGCATTTTCACATTGCGGCTTTGGTATTAGTTGAGCGCGAGAGCCAGAAGCGGATGGTGATTGGTAATAAAGGCGAGCGCATTAAAACCATTGCTACCGAAGCCCGGTTAGATATGGCGGCAATGTTAGAGCAGCCGGTGTTTTTGCAGGTTTGGGTAAAAGTTAAGTCTGGTTGGGCAGACGACGAACGTGCACTGCGCAGCCTTGGCTACGGCGAAGATTAAAGACCCGGAGGCTTAGCCCATGCAGCCGCTGTGTCCTGCTTATATTCTGCATAGCCGGCCGTTTCAAGACAATAAACAGCTGTTACAATTATTACTGCCAGAGTTAGGCCGGGTGTCAGCGGTTATTCGAAAGCGTCAGGGCAAACAACGTTTTGCCTTGCAACCCTTTCAATTAGTAACCGTGGCGCTTACCGGCCGCAGTAGTCTTAAAACTGTTACCACTTTAGACGAGCTGGCCCCGGCCAATCGCTTTGTTGGCAAGTTTTTGTTTAGCGCGCTGTATCTTAATGAATTAGTTTGCCGGCTGTGGCCGGCTGATGTCGGTTCAGAGCAATTATTTGGTTATTATCAACACAGCCTGACGGCATTAAACCTAGCCCAACAACAGCCAGTGTTACTTGAACCTTGCTTACGCGAATTTGAATTTGCCTTGTTAAGTGAACTGGGTTTACCGGTAGATTGGCAACATGATGCCAGTGGTTTGCCTTTAGATCCCAGCCAGTTATATGCCTGGCAGCAACAGCAGGGCTTTGTGGCCGTCAACAATGGTTGGCCTGGCACCGCACTGTTAGCCATTGGTCAGTATGACTGGCAACACAGTGCAACCCATAGAGTAGCCAAACAATTAAGCCGCCAGTTATTGGCGCCTTTGCTGGGTGATAAGCCATTGAGTAGCCGCGCCTTGTTTAGCGCCCAATTTTAATTAAGAACGGACATTAAAAGCGTTAATTTAGCCGTGTCATTCAGCATTTTGATCCATAAAATCTTTTATAACGTTAATTGACAACTTTAAGCCGGAGCCATTATGAGCCCTATTTACCTTGGTGTTAATATCGATCACGTAGCGACCTTGCGTCAAGCTCGCGGAACCTGTTACCCGGAACCTGTGCATGCCGCGTTAGTGGCCGAGCAGGCTGGTGCCGATGGTATCACCGTGCATTTACGTGAAGACCGGCGCCATATTATTGACCGCGATGTTTTTATGCTGCGGCAAAGCCTGACCACCCGTCTGAATTTTGAAATGGCGCTTACTGATGAAATGCTAAGTATTGCCGGCCAGTTGAAACCTCATTTTTGTTGTTTAGTGCCAGAGAAACGCCAGGAGCTGACCACCGAAGGTGGATTGGATGTTGCCGGGCAGCTAAGCCGGATGACTGAAGCCGTGACGCAGTTGGCGTCTGACAATATTTTGGTATCGTTGTTTATTGATGCAGATAAACTGCAAATAGACGCCGCAGCAGCGGCGGGTGCGCCTTTTATTGAAATACATACCGGCCGTTACGCCGAAGCCACAGATAGCAAAGTACAGCAGACTGAGCTTGCCAGAATAGCAGACGCTGCTGCGTATGCCGCTTCGCTTGGCATTACCGTTAATGCCGGGCATGGCTTGCACTACCATAACGTGCAACCGATAGCGGCAATTCCTCAGATGTACGAATTAAATATTGGCCATGCTATTGTTGCCCGCGCCCTGTTCAGTGGTTTAGCCGCTGCCGTGACTGAAATGAAAAGATTGATGGTAGAGGCGCGTGGTTAATGGCCATTGTGGGGCTTGGCACTGATATTGTAGAAATTAGCCGGATTGAGCAAAGCTTAGCGCGCACGCCGGGCCTTATGCAGCGTGTACTTACTGCCACTGAGCAGCAGTGCTTTGCCAACCATACGCTTGCCAGCCGTTATTTTGCCAAACGGTTTGCGGCTAAAGAAGCCGCAGCCAAGGCTTTGGGTACCGGCATTGGTCGGGGAGTGTCGTTTCAGCATATTGAAATAAGCAATGATAAGCTGGGCAAGCCAGAGCTTTGTTTTACTGGATATGCTGCACAAAGGGCAGCAGAGCTAGGCGTAAAGCACTGTTGGTTGTCGATAAGCGACGAGCAGGCTTATGCCATCGCCACCGTTATTCTGGAAGGGTAACCCGGTCCAGCCAGTCGGTGTCGAGCTGGCCTAATGCCGTTAATATGTCATCCAGCTCAAATAACTCTGGCTCTAGCCGGGTTAAACTGGCGCCGGTTTTTAGTTGTGTTTCCAACGTTTCAACCAGCTTGGTTAAACTCGGTACGCCGGTATAACAACAGGCACCATGTAATTTATGAATTAACTGTAATAGCTGCTCTGGGTTACTGGCGCTTAACGCCGCACTAATTTGTTGCTGCGTTTCGGTTAAGCTGTTAAGTAGCATTTTTAACATCTCTTTCGCCAGTGCGGGTTTGCCAGCAGCGCGTTGCAGCGCAATTTTCCAGTCGATCAGGCTGTTATTGCCACCTGTTGGTTCTATTATTGCGGTGCGCGAGCCACTAAGTTGGCTGCTATGCTGGCCAATTAAAGGACAAAATTCTTGCAGTGTGAAGTGCAGCATTTTTTCATCCAGTGGTTTACTTAAAAATTCATTAAAGCCCAATGCTAGCAGCCTGGCACGCTCACCGGCAACCGCGTGCGCGGTTACTGCGACAATCGGCGTATGTTCGTTTAACGAACTTTGTCGTATGCGCTGGCAGGCATTAATGCCATCCATTACTGGCATATTAATATCCATAAAAATAATGTCATAGACATGCTGTGTGGCTTTTTGCCAGGCATCCGAACCATTGGTGGCTGACTCAAGATGTTCTACCAACTCGGTCAGCAGAGTATTAATCAGTTTCAGGTTAGCGTCGTTGTCGTCTACGGTTAACACTTTTAAGGCCGCTTTAGGCAGCGCCACCGGCAGTGGCAGGTATTTAGCCTGGTCTAGATAAGGCTTGGCCAGGGCCAGCGCTAATTTACGCTGGTGGGTTGGTTTTGGTAAGCAGGCATTGGCACCTGAAGCTAGCATCGCCTCGCGTAAATTAGGCGATAAGGTATTTACCAACAAATAGGTATGCTGGCAACTGGGCCGAATTTGCTGCACCAGACCAATCACCAAATTAACCTGGTTAATAGCAATGGCCCGGCCAATTAACCCTATATCATAATGCTGACCATGGTTCAGTGCTTGCTGCAACTGGCCTTTAGTGGCGCAAGCGGTGACTTGTAAACCCCAGCTATGCAGCAAGTTAAGGGTGGCTTCACGCGAATATTGCTGCGGTTCAAAATACAGGACACTTTTGCCATCTAATACATCGATGGGCAGCGGCTCTGCTACCGACAAGTGATAGCGCTGACATTTAACGGTAAACCAAAACGTTGAGCCTTCTGCCGTTTTACTCTCGAAGCCGATATTGCCGCCCATGGCCTGTACCAGGCGCTGCGAAATCATCAGGCCTAGGCCTGAACCGTTATGGTGGTCGGTTGGCTCACTGCTGGTAAAACCCTGAAACAGCATATTTTGCTTTTCTTCACTGATGCCGCGACCGGTATCCTGCACTGAGCTGTGTAAAATTAACTGATCTTCATTTAACAACGTAGCGCTGACCCGAATAACGATACTGCCGTGCTGGGTAAACTTAATGGCATTACCGGCTATATTCATTAGTATTTGAGTTAAGCGCCCCGGATCGGCAATAAGATCATCCGGGCAGCCATTTTCAATAGCGATAACCAGTTCCAGATGTTTATCAAAGGCATTAGCCGCTAATAACTCGGTAGCATCGTTTACTACATCGCGCAGTGAAAACGGCTCGGGGTTAATCGACATGCGGCCTTCTTCCAGCTTGGAAAAGTCCAGCACATCATTCACCAGATGCAATAAGCTGTTAGCTGATTTCTGAATAGTGCTAAGGTAATCATGTTGGTTAGCGCTAAGCTGTGTTTTCAGTAGTTGGCGGGTAAAACCAATAACGCCATTTAGTGGGGTTCGTAATTCATGGCTCATTTTAGCCAGAAATTCTGATTTTTGGCGGTTTTCTTCCAGCGCCTTGCGCCTTGAAAAGTCCAGTTGGATGTTTTGCACTTCAAGCTGCTCCATACTGAGCTGCAAATCACTGGTTACCTGTTCAATATTATGCTGCATTTCCTGTTCAAGTGATGCCAGCTGCTGGCAAAGTTGATTAACACTGTGCTGCACCTGATCAAGTTCTTTAATACCTGACACGTTTTGTTGTTGTTGATAATGTCCGGCTTGTAATTGTTGTACCTGCTGTTGTAAACGGTGAAGTACCGGCTGAATTTTTTGGCGCAGCCATTGGCTTAGCATTACGCACAGCATAATAACCGCGGCCACTAACATGGCAACATGCAGCTTATAACGTTGTTGTTGGAGTAAAATTTGCTCGTTTTGCAAATGTAGTACTAAATAGGGGCCTGCAGCGGGTTGGTTGCTGTCTGGTAATAATGACTGATAAAGCAATAACCCCTGGCTAAAGGGCACCAGCCCGCCAACACTAGCCGTGTCGTCTGTGTTAAACGTGGGATATTCTGTCGCTTTAAGTTGCGGATTACTGCTGGCAAGTAGTGTGGCTTGCTGGTTAAACAGTACAATGTTGCTGATAACCGGCGAGTTAAGACGGTGGCTGGTATTTAACAGGGCTTGTATTGCAAGCATGTTATTGTCGGCTAATAATATCTCACTATTAATGGCTAAAGGTACGGCGATATTACGGGCTTGTACTGCTAAATTGTGGTGCAGCTCCACCGATTCCCGGTAGACGAAATAGCTGCCCAAGCCAACGCTGGCCAATACCGCCGGTAGCAGGGTGCACAGTAATATCCAGTAGGGTAAAGCAATTTTCGTCATTCGCACCAAGGCTTGTTGCAATGCTTACGGGCTAGCCCATAATGACACAACATTTTCTAATTGCCTACATGACAGAGCACTGATGGTAACACTATATAAAGCAAAGGCTAAAGCCAGCCTGAATAAGGCCACACTCACTCTGGACATTCATGATACTGATTATGAAGTGCATGGTTTGAGCCGCTATAAGCAAAAAATTGTTTTTGTAAGTGGTGCGCTTAACGGTGAAAAAGTTCAGGTGCAGGTACTTGAAGATAAACCGGGTTTTCTGAAGGCTCGTACTGTTAAGGTGCTTAAGGCAGCTGCTTGGCGACAAATTCCTTTTTGCCCGCACTTTACACAGTGCGGAGGGTGTCAGTTGCAGTATCTGAATGCTGATAACCAGCGGCAATTAAAACAGCAAGGGGTAGATCAGCTGCTACGCCACCAAACCGGCTTGGCTAATTTACCCTGGCAGCCGATGCTTATTGGGCCAGATAAGCACTATCGGCGTAAAGCCAGGCTGGGAGTGTGGTTTGACAAAAAAACCAAACAGCTAAGTGTTGGCTTTCGGGCCACTGGCAGCAACACAATCATGCCAATCAGTGAGTGCAGCATGCTAAGCCCCCTGTTAGCGCCGGCGCTGCAAGTGTTACCGGCGGCGATCCGTGCCTTGCCTGATCCGAATAGTGTTACTCATATCGAGTTATTAGAAGTAGGGCCACGGCCTTATGTGGTGGTACGGCACGTTAAGCCGCTAACGGCTGAGCAGCAACAGCGTTTTGTACAAAGTTGGCCAGAGGCCTATTTTTTAGGTGATGATGGCAGTGCCGACTTGTTACTATGGCAAATTGATACACCGATAGCGGCGTATACTCTGCCAGAGCAAAATATTACCCTGCAGCTTGAACCAGCAGATTTTATTCAGGTAAATGCGCTTGTTAACCAGAAAATGGTAACACAAGCGTTGGCGTGGTTAGCCGTTAATGCCGATGACACTATTCTTGATTTATATGCCGGTATAGGTAATTTTAGTCTGGCACTCGCCAAATATGCTAAAGCAGTGCAGGGCGTTGAAGGCGTGGCTAAAATGGTGCAGCAAGCGCTAATTAATGCTAAGCAGAATGGTCTGACTAATGTCAGTTTTGCCCGGGCCGATTTGCATTTGCCCTGGCCCGATGCGCCCTGGCGCCAGCAGCGCTACACTAAAATTGTGCTTGACCCGGCGCGGGCCGGCGCGCAGGGTGCTATAGAGCAAGTGGTTAAGCTCAAAGCGGCACAAATATTGTACGTGTCGTGCAACGCTGCCACCTTTGCAAAAGATGCTAAGGTGTTACTTGCTAATGGTTACCAGTTGCAAAAACTGGCCGGGGTAGATATGTTTCCGCATACCAGTCATCTGGAACTGATGGCATTGTTTTGCCTGCCAGCAAAAAAATAAGGAGTTGCCATGGTTAGGGTTCGTCAATCACATAGTAGTGGCTATCATGGCGGCGACACGCTGGAATGGCTGTGTTCGCTGGGATTGACTGAAAAGAAAATCAGCGCCTTACTGCAGTGCGGTTTATGGTTAAAGCAGCAGGGGTTGGATGACAGCATTGCCCAAGTTCGTACCGGTTGGGAAATGGTAGAAATTCTGGCAGATTTGAAAATGGACCATGACTCGCTGCTGGCCGCCTTATTGTTTCCGGCGTTTGATGCCCATTTGCTAAAGGCCCCGACACTTGCAGATGAGTTTTCGCCGACCGTTATTGTGTTATTGCACTCGGTGCAGCAAATGGATGCCATTCGCACTATTCCCACCGGCGCTAATCAAAGTGTTAACCCGCAGCAAGCCGATAACCTGCGAAAAATGTTACTGGCGATGGTAGAAGATGTGCGGGCCGTGGTGTTAAAACTGGCGGCTCAAATTTGCTATTTGCGTGATGTTAAAGACAGTGATGAAGAAACCCGGGTGCTGGCCGCGAAGGAAACCAATGCCATTTTTGCACCATTAGCCAATCGATTGGGTATTGGGCAACTTAAATGGGAACTGGAAGATTTAGCGTTTCGGTATTTGCACCCCGGCGTGTATAAACAAGTCGCCAGCTTACTGGAAGAAAAACGACTGGATCGCGAACAATACATGCAGGATTTTGTGGCGGCAGTGCGTCAAAAAATGCAGGACGCCAAACTTGCAGTAGAAGTGTATGGCCGGCCGAAGCATATTTTCAGTATTTGGAAAAAAATGCAAAAAAAACAGCTGGATTTTGAGCAGCTGTTTGATATACGCGCAGTGCGGATTATTTCTGAACGGGTGCAAGATTGTTACGGTGCACTTGGCGTGGTACATACTGGCTGGCGCCATTTGCCGAAAGAATTTGATGACTACATTGCCACCCCCAAACAAAATGGATACCAGTCTATTCATACGGTAGTGCTGGGGCCGCAGGGCCGGCCGGTGGAAATTCAGATCCGTACCCGGCAAATGCATGAAGACGCCGAGTTAGGGGTTGCTGCGCATTGGCGCTATAAAGAAGGCGCCGTGGGTGGTAATAAAGTGGTGGCTACCGATGAGAAAATTGGCTGGCTGCGTAAATTACTGCAATGGCAGGAAGACGTAGTTGATGGTACCGACTTAGCCGAAGAGTTACGCACTCAGGTGATTGAAGATCGGGTGTATGTGTTTACGCCAAAAGGCGATATTGTAGATTTGCCAATAGGGTCAACCCCGCTCGATTTTGCCTATTATGTACATTCTAATGTTGGTCATCGCTGTATTGGGGCAAAAATCACCGGTCGCATCGTACCTTTTACTTATCAATTAAAAACCGGCGATCAGGTGGAAATTTTAACCGGCCGTGAACCTAACCCCAGCCGCGACTGGTTAAACCCCAATTTAGGCTATTTAAAATCTAGCCGCGCCCGCTCTAAGGTGCAATATTGGTTTCGCTTACAAGACCGCGATAAAAACCTGGCGGCCGGTAAAGAGTTGCTGGACACAGAACTGAGCCGTTTAAACCTTGTTATGGACTACCCAACCAAAGTGCTTAGTCGCTTTAATGTAAATGCCATGGATGAGTTGCTGGTGGGGATTGGCGGTGGTGAAATTAAAGTGACCCAGGTGGTGCATTTTATTCAAAGCCAAAGCGGTAAGCTTGAGCTGCCAGAAATTGACCCACGGTTAAAAACCAAGCCTTTACCGTCAACGAAAACCCAAAGCGATGTAGTGGTGCAGGGCGTGGGTAACCTGCTAACCCATATGGCAGGGTGTTGTCTGCCGTTACCGGGTGATGCCATTATTGGTTATATTACCCAGGGGCGTGGCATTGCCATTCATCGAGATGATTGCGACCAATTTAAAACGCTGCAAGATGGCCATCCAGAGCGGGTAGTGGATGCCACCTGGGGTGATAAATACGCCTCGGGCTATGAGGTAGACATTCGCATTGTGGCGCATGACCGCAACGGCTTATTGCGTGATATCACCAGTATATTGGCCAACGAGAAAGCCAACGTTACCAAAATGAGCAGTAGCTCTGATATTAAAGCGCAAACTGCGGTGATTAATATGACATTAGAGCTGTATAACCTTGACTCGCTTAATAAGCTTTTGAGCAAAATTAGCCAGATAGACGAAGTGGTTGAAGCCAAGCGGTTTCATCATTAGCCTTTATAAAAGAGAGCAATGTGTCAGATAATATTCAGCGCCTTTTAACGATTATGAGCCGGTTGCGCGACCCACAAACTGGTTGCCCTTGGGACCTAAAACAAAGCTACGCCAGCATAGTGCCCTATACCTTAGAAGAAGCCTATGAGGTAGCCGATGCTATTGCCCGTGATAGCTTTGACGAGTTAAAAGACGAGCTGGGCGATTTATTGTTTCAGGTGGTGTTTTATGCGCAAATGGCCAAAGAAGACGGCCGCTTTCAGTTTGACGATTGCGTAGCCGCTATTTGTGACAAATTAGAACGCCGCCACCCGCATGTGTTTGGCGAGCTTGCAGTTGACGCCCCTAATGCAAGCGAGGCTAACAATGCAGAAAAAGTACTTAAAAATTGGGAAGCACTAAAAAGTGTTGAACGTAAAAACAGCGGCCAGCATAGTGTACTGGACAATATTCCGCAGGCCATGCCAGCACTTAGCCGCGCCTATAAACTGCAAAAACGCTGTGCCAATGTCGGTTTCGACTGGCCAACAGTAGACGGCTGCTGGGATAAAGTAAAAGAAGAAATACTAGAAGTAGAGCAAACCGAAACCGGCAGCCCGGAACTGGCAGAAGAGCTGGGCGACTTAATGTTCGCTTTAGTAAATGTAGTACGTAAGCACAAACTTGACCCCGAAGCCGTGTTACGTGCCGCTAACAGCAAGTTTGAAAAACGTTTTCGCGGTGTTGAGCAGTTATTAGCTGCCCAAAATAAAAGCCCGCAGCAAAGTAACCTGAATGAAATGGAAGCACTGTGGCAGCAGGTAAAAGCTAATAATCGGTAATACGTTAGACGTCACGCTAGTTTTGCATCTTGAGCTATTTGTTAAATAAAGGTATTAATTGTTTATTTATTAATTTTTTATCGATAGGGTAAGGCTCTGTCCATGGAGGGTTTATGTCACAGTCTTATGCGTTTTTATTTATTGGGTGTAATGGATGCGACTGAAGGTAAAAGCTGGTGTAGTTATAAACAGTTTAAAACCATTTCCTTACGTGATTATCTGAATGGACATTTTAGTCATTTAAGCGAAGCGCAGATGCAACTAAGGGCTGCAGTTGTGATTGAAAACGCATTAATTGAACTGAATAAATGTAAAGAAAATTTATGAAACCAAGTTATGCAATCCTCAAGAAAACCATTACTCTGCTGACGACATGAATCCTAGTTATGTTGGTGCAATTGCTGCTTATCAGGAAGTTGGTTATGACATTAATGAGTTAATTAAACAAAACTCTGGGTATGTTAATACTTGCGCTTTGCGTATGAGTATTGCTTTGCTTAAATCAGGCGTACAGTTTACTGGGCGTTTGAGAATTAAAGCTGGGGAATTAATCGGTAAGAGTTTTGAACCTGGTGCCAAGTTATTAGCCGATCAGCTCAAGCGAGAAAGTGTGTTTGGAATGCCAACACTATTAAATCGGGAAAATGCATTAAAGTATTTGGTTGATAAGAAGGGTGTAATACTGTTCTGGAAAATAGACGGCTATAACGGCGGACATATTGATCTTATCGAGAGCAAAACCAGTGCCCAGGTATGCAACTCAGCTTGCTACTTTGCCTGTAAAGAGATTTGGTTTTGGCAGCTGAATTGATTGGGATAGTATAAAACGAGGGGATAACAACTTCTTTTGATATAAAACAGCTAAAGCTTCCTGGCTGGATTGAACAGCTGCTGGCCACACAAGATAAAAGCCCGCGGCAAAGTAACCTGGATGAAATGGAAGCACTGTGGCAGCAGGTAAAAGCTAATAGCGATACTGAACGGTAACCATGTTATGGCCAGTAACGTGCTGTAAAAAATACGATAACATAAGCGATACCTCCTAATATAAATATACATGTGTACATATACAGTAGTTGATGAATTTATTGTAAACATGTAAATCGCAAGTTTAAACCACGCTTTCCCCAAGCTGTTCCTATACACCTTACAAAAACCGGTTGATTTACCGATGGTTATTAGATAATGTATTTTTTTTACAAAAGATAGAATGGAATTTACACTGTGTGAAAGCGTGGACGTTCCAAACTAATAAGCTGTTATGGGTAAAAATAAAATGCGTTTAGTGGCAGGCGTAAGCTGCATTTTGTATTTACCGCTCCTTTTTGCAGTGTATTTTTATGCATTTTAAACATAA
>NZ_LAHP01000012.1 GCF_000987765.1 Arsukibacterium sp. MJ3 | reverse complement strand
AAACACCCATAGAAAAGGCTTTTTATTTGATTTATGCCGCAGGTACTGCTGCGCCAGCAAAGCCCCCGGCCAGCCACCAAATAATGCCAGCAGCTGCAACAGCTATTCTATTTCAGGTATCGGCACTAGCCGTTATAAATTTCGCCGCCGCCATTAGCGTAATGCTGTAGCACCTTGTTGGCCGCATCGCGCTGCACTAAACGCAGCACCTCGATGCCGGCATCGGTTAAATATTGATAACTGCTGGCGTTAACCGGGCCTTCATCAAACCCGATTGCGCGTGCATCGTCTGCCGTAGCGGCGCACACCAAGCGTTTTACGCCGCTCCATAGCGTGCCACCCAAACACATGGCGCAGGGCTCGCAGGAGGTAAATAATTCGCGCTTGATACCATCGGCAGACAAACTAAAACTTTGCACGTTTTGCTCGGCAAGCATAATCGCCATCATCTCACCATGCGCCGTAGAGTTATGCATGGGTACCACCCGGTTAACCCCAACACTAACCAGTTTGCCGCTAACGCAGTCAAAAATAGCACTGCCAAAGGGGCCGCCGGTACCACGCAGCACGTTTTGTTTTGAAAGCTCAACCGCTAACGCCATTTTCTCATCGTCAGTGTTATACACTTTTTGCCAGTCGACCACGTCATTAATCCACTTTGGCAAACTAAGTGTTAATTGCTGTACTGCACTCATTGGCTTAATGCTCCGCCAGCGGCTTACTGTAGGCCAGCTCCATATCCCAGGGCAGCTGGATCCAGGTGTCCTGCTCAATGTCGGTAACATAATGATCAACTAACGGCTTACCCTGCGGTTTGGCATAAACGGTAACAAAGCACGCCTGTGGAAAGTGTTCCCGCAGCGCGCGGGCGGTTTCGCCGGTATCGACTAAATCGTCAACAATCAGTAATTTATCATTATCGGTTAGTGTGGCATCTTTTAAAATACGTAAGCTGCCTTGCTGGTCGTGCTGGTAACTGGCGACACAAATACTGTCAACTACACGAATATTCAGCTCGCGGGCCAAAATAGCCGCAGGCACTAAACCACCGCGGCTAACCGCCACAATGCCGCTGAATTCCCGGCCCAGTAACTGCTGGGCCAGCTCTTTACTGGCGCGATGAAACGCCTCCCAGGAAACATAAAACATTTTATTAGTAGTCAGTGACATAATTTTCCCGGCCGTTTTAAATTATGGATAAGGCAATTTCAACCATTTCGTTAAAACTGGTCTGACGTAGCTCAGCGTCCAACGCTTCACCGGTTCGAATATGATCGCTTACCGTTAAAATAGCCAAAGCGTTAATACCATATTCGGCGGCAACACCGTATAAACCTGCAGCTTCCATTTCCACCGCTAACACGCCGTATTTTTCCAGCGTATCAAATAGGGTTTCATTCGGGTTATAGAATAAATCAGAGGTGAACACATTGCCCACTTTGACATTAATCTGTTTAGCGCGGGCAGCATGCACCGCTTTTTCAAGTAAGTCATAGTTGGCAATAGCGGCAAAATCCATACCGGCTAAGCGGTTACGATTAACGCTTGAGTCAGTACTGGCGCCCATAGCAATAACCACATCACGCACTTTTACGCTTAGTGGCAACGCACCACAAGAGCCAATACGAATGATATTTTTAACACCATAAAATTTTGCCAGCTCGGTTGCATACAATGACATTGATGGTACACCCATGCCAGAGCCCAGCACGCTTACTGGCTTGCCCTGATAAGTGCCGGTGTAACCAAACATATTACGTACCGTATTTACGCATATTGCATCCGTTAAAAATGTCTCAGCAATATGCTTGGCACGCAGCGGATCACCGGGCATCAGCACTGTTTGGGCAAAGGCATGGTCAGCGGCGTTAATGTGAGGAGTAGCCATAAATCTCTCTTAATGTAATTTAGCAATAAAGGAGTCGCCGTGCGCCATGGCGTCCAGCTTAAAATAATCAGCCAGCGTTTGACCAATATCAGCAAAGCTCATGCGCTCGCCTAAATTGGTACTGGCCAAGCCAGGTTGATAAGCCAACACCGGAATATATTCCCGGGTGTGCTCAGTGCCTGGCCAGGTTGGGTCACAGCCATGATCGGCAGTTAATAACAGTAAGGTATCATCGCTACAGGCATCGATAATTTCCGGTAAGCGGCTATCAAAGTATTCCAGCGCTTCACCATAACCAATAGCATCGCGACGATGACCAAAATTCTGATCAAAATCAACCAAATTGGTAAATACCAAACTGCGTGCGGGCTGCTTCGCCATTTGCGCCAGCGTGGTATCAATCAGTGCTGGCAACCCGGTGGCTTTTATATTTTCAGTAATGCCCTGATGCGCATAAATATCAGCAATTTTGCCGATACTGATCACACTGCCGCCCGCTTGGGTAAGCTTATCTAATACGGTCGGTGCCGGCGGTAATACCGAGTAATCGCGGCGATTACCGGTGCGAGCGTAATTCTCTGGACTGTCGCCTAAAAAAGGCCGTGCTATTACCCGGCCAATGTTATATTCATCGAGTAACTCGCGGGCAACCTGACAAAAACTCAGTAACTTTTCCAGGCCAAAGTGCTGCTCATGGGCCGCTACCTGAAACACACTATCAGCCGAGGTATAGCAAATAGGCTTACCGGTTTTAATATGTTCATCACCGAGTTTCACCAGAATATCGGTACCCGAGGCATGACAATTGCCTAAAATGCCGCTAATACGAGTGCGCCGGCATAGCTCGTTAATTAACCCCTCTGGAAAACTGTTGGTTTTTTGTTGAAAATATCCCCAGTCAAACAATACCGGCACGCCTGCCATTTCCCAATGACCACTCGGGGTATCTTTACCACTGCTTAACTCACGGGCATAGCCATAAGCACCAAAAGGTTCAGCACTATCTGCAACAGAAGGGGCAACACCTGCGGCAGCGGTAGCCGCTTTAACCAGCCCTAACCTCGCCAAATTGGGCAACGCCAGTTGCCGGCCTTTGTGTTTCACAAATTCCCGGGCAATACTGCCAAAGGTATTGGCGCCGACATCACCAAAATGGTCTGCATCGGGCGTACTGCCAATGCCAAAACTGTCCATAACCAGGATCACTGCTTTTACCATAATGTTGGCTCCCACTGCAAAAATGCGCTCGTCGAACCTAAGCATCAGCACTAATTAGCACCACCGCCCAAAGCCGGAAAAAATAAAACGGCACGCACTGTAATACGCGCCTTATCGTTTTACAAGTTTAACTGATACTTTAGGTTTATTGCAGCTTTTATCCAGGTTTTATCCGCTACCCGCAACACTATTCCCGTGAAAGAAAACGGCGCAACAGCGCCGTTTTTTGTACAGTAACCTTACTCAGCTATTGCAGCAATATTACTCAGGTAATTGCTGATATCCCATGTTATACAGGGTAAAACTAAATATATCTGCCGCCTGATCAATCACCATCGACACTGGCATACCCGCGCCATGACCGGCATTAACATCAATCCGGATTAACTGCGGATTAACGGTTGTTGCTTTAGCTTGCAGCTCGGCAGCAAATTTAAACGAATGTGCCGGTACCACCCGATCATCATGATCAGCAGTAGTAATCATCGTCGCCGGATAGGTTATACCCGACGTAACATTATGCAGCGGCGAATACTCTTTTAAATATTGAAACATCTCAGCAGATTGCTCCGCAGTACCATAATCGTATGCCCAGCCTGCACCAGCGGTAAAAGTATGATAACGCAACATATCTAATACACCGACCGCAGGCAACGCCACTTTAAACAGTTCTGGCCGCTGTGTCATGGCCGCCCCTACTAGTAAGCCCCCGTTTGAACCACCGCGAATGGCCAGTTTGTCAGCAGCGGTATACTTTTGTTGCTGCAAATACTCTGCCGCCGCAATAAAATCGTCAAACACGTTTTGCTTTTGCAGCTGAACACCCCCCGTATGCCAGGCTTTACCGTATTCACCACCACCACGCAGGTTTGCTACTGCATAAATACCGCCCATTTCCATCCAAACGGCGTTAGCGACACTGAATGATGGGGTCAGGCTTATATTAAAGCCGCCATAGCCATATAAAATGGTTGGATTAGCACCGTCTTTCACCATGCCTTTTTTGTAGCTGATGATCATCGGCACTTTGGTGCCATCTTTAGAGGTATAAAAAACTTGCTCTGAAGTGAAATTCTCTGGATTAAATTCAATTTTTGGGCTGTTATATAAATCCGATGCACCGCTAGCCGGTGCAAAGGCATAAATACTGGATGGTGTGGTGTAATTAGCAAAAGAGTAGTACAGCTGCTGATCTGCTTTTTTGCCGCTAAAACCGCCCACACTGCCGACACCCGGCAACGCGATATCACGCACCAGCTTGCCGCTATAATCGTATTGCTTTACTTTGGCAATGGCATCAACAATGTAGTTAGCAAATAAATAGCCAGCACCTTTGCTCATCCGTAATACATGCTCTGTTTCCGGGATCAATTCTTGCCAGTTCTCTGGCGTCGGTTTGGCGGCGGAAGCAACAACCACTCTACGATTTGGTGCATTTAAATTGGTCACCAGAAACAGCTTGTCACCCTCATTGTCAATTAAGTCAGTATCAGAGTTGGTATGATCCAGTATCGTCACAAACTGGCTGTTTTCTTTGGTTAAGTCTTTTAAAAATAATTTATTACCCGACGTTGATACAGCCGCTGACACTAACAAGAAACGATCATCTTCAGTTACTGAAGCACCAACATAACGATGTTTTTCAGCTTCATCTGCGCCAAAAACCACGTTATCTTCGCTTTGAGCAGTACCCAGTTTATGGTAATACAATTTGTGCTGATCGGTCATTGCCGACAATTCGCTGCCCTCAGGCTTGTCATAGCTTGAATAAAAGAATCCTTCGTTACCCACCCAGGAAATACCACTGAATTTTATGTCGATTAACGTGGGTTCTAGTGGCTCTTTAGTAACAGCGTTAATAATAATAATTTTACGCCAGTCACTGCCACCTTCAGAAATAGCATAGGCGGCCAAGGTGCCGTCACCCGAAAACTCGATATCAGCCAACGATGTTGTGCCATCTTCACTAAAGGTATTGGGGTCTAAAAACACTTCCGCCTCAGCACCGTCTTTTTGCCGATACAAGACAAACTGATTTTGTAAACCATCGTTTTTATAAAAATACTGATAATCGCCTTCTGTAAATGGCGCCCCTATCCGCTCAAAATTCCATGATTTTTCTAATTTAGCCCGAACGTCATCCCGAAATGGGATCTGGTCCAAATAAGAAAAGGTCACCTCGTTTTGAGCTTTGACCCAAGCTTCGGTTTCGCTGCTACGATCATCTTCAAGCCAACGATAAGGGTCGGCAACTGAGGTACCAAAATAGGTATCTATTACCGCACCCTGTCGGGTTGCCGGGTAGCTAAGTTGTTGTTTTGTAGTACTCACGGTGACATCCTGACTAGTTGTAACATCTTGTTTAGCACCACCACATGCACTAAGGATGGCTGCAGCTAACACGGTAATAGCATATTTCATGATAAATAAACTCCGTAATTATTATTCTTATAACTGGTTTTAAAATATAAAATTCGCACAGCAGCTTATCAAAGATAGCCATTGTTGCCTATTTCAACTAACCGGAATTTATGTCGAATCAAAGCGAAATTTTCGCTAACGGCGTAAAAGCAAAAACCCCGGCTATAGCCAGGGTTTGCTGTTATGGTGCCCAGAGGCGGAATCGAACCACCGACACGCGGATTTTCAATCCGCTGCTCTACCGACTGAGCTATCTGGGCAAAAACGTTGGGCTGGTAATGCAGTGCTGCGCTGTGCATCACATTTACAAGACACCATAATAATGGTGCCCAGAGGCGGAATCGAACCACCGACACGCGGATTTTCAATCCGCTGCTCTACCGACTGAGCTATCTGGGCAATGCGGGTCGTATTAAACGGATTTTGCCGAACTAAGTCAACAGATTTTTTATAAAAGCTCAGCAACCGACTATAGATTAAGCAATGACTGCCGTTTTCCTCTACAACAATGAAAATTAACACTGCGCCGACCTTAAAAAACTTGATACACTATATTTAGTTAACCGGCATGATTTAGTTAACCAGCATGCCTGCAATGCATTAAAATGGACAGCTGATGGAAAAAAACGCCTACACAAAACCTTTATTTCGCCGGCTGGGTTTAATGGCTTTGCTGCTTTTGTTGCTGCAAGCCGCCCTATTTACCCTATTTACCCTGCCAGAACAAAATCAAGAAGAAAATCAATTAGCCCGCCTCAGTGCTGAAACCACTATCTTAGCTAGTGCCCTTGGTGCTGTGCTGCAAAATAATAATATTACCGATGCTGAACAATTGTTGCTGCAAGCACGCAATGCTGATAGCAACCGGGCGTTATATTTGTATCGTCAGGCAAACCAACAAATGGAATTGGTTGCGAATACGGTTAATCTTGCGGATTTTGTACCACAACCTGAGCTCATTAATCAGGACCGGCGCCAAGGTAATATGTTGGTTGTTAGCCGGATAATTAATAGTGAACTGAACACGTTACTTGTTAACGTTCATTATATTGCGCCACCAAGCCAGCTACCCCTGGTGTTGGCTTTAGTCATAAGTGCCCTCGTCGCCGCCGTGCTAAGTTTAAGTTTCGCCTATGCCATTTCAGTTTTTTTCAGTCATAAACTGCTGCCACTTGTTAGCAACACCAAAACGGCTCTGGATAAAGGCCTATTTGACGGTAGTGTCGAAAGCCATGCCCATGACAGCTTTGGCGTGCTGGGTAGCTATATTAACCAACTGTTCCGCCGTATCGAACAGGGCCAGCAGGCACTGAAAACATCCGAAACTAACATAGCGCAATTAAAACAAGAAGTTGACACCAGAATAAAAGAGCGAACTGACGCGCTGGAAACCGCCAAGCTGGCTGCTGAACGAGCTAATGAAGCAAAATCGACTTTTTTAGCCACCATGAGCCACGAAATTCGCACCCCCATGAATGGTATTATCGGCACTATCGATTTACTGCGTAAAACCCAACTATCAACCTCACAATTTCGCATGACTGACACCATTAGGGAGTCGTCATTTTCACTGTTACGCATCTTGGACGACATTCTTGATTTTTCAAAAATTGAAGCTGGTAAGATGGAGCTGGAAAACATACCGGTATCGCTGGTCGATA
Source organism: Arsukibacterium sp. MJ3 (assembly GCF_000987765.1). Taxonomy (GTDB): domain Bacteria; phylum Pseudomonadota; class Gammaproteobacteria; order Enterobacterales; family Alteromonadaceae; genus Alishewanella. The sequence continues at coordinate 103,108 of NZ_LAHP01000012.1, read as the reverse complement.
TTATTGAGGCGGTTGGCCGAATTCTGGTATCCGTAGCGTATCAGCGCCAAATTGATTTAAAGCTGTATATTGACCCGAAAATTCCTGATGGCTTGTATGGCGATCCTATCAGGCTGCGCCAAATTCTTTATAATTTGGCGGGTAATGCGATTAAGTTTACTGAAACCACGCCTACGAAAACAGGGGTTGTGGTAGTACGCGCTGACTTATTAGAAGAGAACATGGAGTTCAGTCAAATTCAGTTTAGCGTTATTGATAACGGCCGCGGTATGACCCAGCGTCAAATAAACTATGTATTTCATCCATTTAACCAGGCTGAAGGCTCAATTACCCGCAAGTTTGGTGGTACCGGTCTCGGTTTATCTATTTGTCAGCGCCTGACGTCACTAATGTACGGTGATATCGATGTGCAAAGTGAAGTTGGAAAAGGTACCGAGTTTAAAGTTCGGATCCCGATGCGCCGCTCTGAAGAAATAGACTATGTCAGTACCGAGTTACTGCGGGATATTCATATCTGTTTGTTTACCATGGACAGCGAAAATCAGGAGCATCTGACAAATTATTTCCGCCATACCAATGCCGAGCTTGACGTTGTAAACAGCATTGAAGCGCTGTATCAACGCGCAGCGCAGCAAAAACGTTTACCACCAAAACAAGCAGTGGTATGGGTACTAGACTCCACCTATGAGCAAATATCAACGGAACAAATTAAAACCTTGCAGCAGGTACCTCAACTTGAACGGGTGCAGTTTGTGGTGATCACCAACCAGGTTGAGCTTTCAGAGCACAGCAATGAACACACCTATTACCTGCATAGCTCACCCATTTGCCGTAGCCACCTGTATGATGCCATTTTGGTTGCCGCAAAACGTAAAGACAAACCTAAACGCCAGCAAACCTCTAATCTTAACCTGAGCAAAGGTGCACCTGATATTGATACCGCACGGCTTAATCGTCAGCTGATCCTGTTGGCAGAAGACAATATGATGAACCAACGGGTTATTGTTGATCAGCTTAATGCCTTGGGCTATGCCGTTGAAGTGGCCGATGATGGTGCTATCGCACTGGAAATGTGGCATCGCTATCATTATCCTCTGGTGTTGACAGATTTACATATGCCCAATATGAGTGGCTATGATTTGGCGATAGCAATCCGCAAAGAAAGCCTGCACCGCCAGGATGATATTAACTTTAGTCGCATTGTTGCGGTAACCGCTAATGCGTTAAAAGGTGAAGAACAAAAGTGTATCAGTATTGGCATGGACGGTTACATCACTAAGCCTTTAGAGCTTGAAACACTAGCCACCATGCTCAATCGCTGGTTACCGAATGTTCAGGAAAAAACCGTTGCTCACAGTGCTAATACTATCGAGCCGACACCGCAACCATCGCCCATTTGTTTCACAACCATTGCTAATTTCCTTGGCAATGATCCGGCTAAACATGAAGAGTACCTGAACTACTTTGTGAAACATGCTAAAGAATTACTGACCGAACTTACCACCGAGGCTCAGGCGCAAAATCGCAGCGGCGTTCGTGCTATTGCCCATCAGTTTAAGTCGGTAGCCAAAAGCGTGGGTGCGGTGAGTTTATCAGCTAAAGCGTTAAAACTAGAACAAGCCGCTGAGAATAGCGATTGGCCGGTAATTAACGAGTATGTCCGCTTAATGCAGGAAAGATACCAGGAGGTAGTGAATTACGTTCGTCATCGCTACTAAAGTGATATTTTTCAGCTAAGCCTAAACAGCATCACCCAAAAACCGGTTGATATCGGTTTTGGGTAATGCTAACGATTTTAATCAGAATTAGTTAGCAGAGGTGTCCAGTGGCTGAAAGCTTTTTACCAGCTGATCAAGCTGTTGCATCTGGCTGAGATAACCTTCCAGTTTCGCCAGCGGCAAGGCGCAGGGACCGTCACACTTAGCCTGTTCAGGCTCAGGATGCGCTTCAATAAATAATCCGGCCAACCCTAATGCCATGCCAGAGCGCGCCAACTGAGCAGCCTGAGCACGTCTGCCGTCAGCAGAGTCAGTGCGCCCACCTGGTTTTTGCAAGGCATGCGTAGCATCAAAAATAACCGGACCATAGTATTTCATTTCATCCATACCCAGCATATCAACCACCAGGTTGTTATAGCCAAAGCTACTGCCTCGCTCGCATAAAATGACCTTATCATTACCGGCTTCAGCAAACTTTGTGATGATATGACGCATTTCATGCGGCGCTAAAAACTGTGGTTTTTTAACATTGATCACCGCGCCGGTTTTCGCCATGGCGACCACTAAATCAGTTTGCCTGGCTAAAAAGGCCGGCAGTTGAATCACATCGACTACCTCAGCTACTGGCGCTGCTTGCCAGGGCTCGTGCACATCGGTAATAAGCGGAATGTTAAAGGTGCGTTTAATTTCTTCAAATATCTTTAAACCTTGCTCCAGCCCTGGCCCGCGGTAAGAGTGCACCGAAGAGCGGTTTGCTTTATCAAATGAAGCTTTAAACACATAGGGAATGCCCAGCTTGGCACACACCGTGACGTAATGCTCGGCAATGCGCATTGCCATATCACGCGACTCCAGCACATTCATGCCACCAAACAACACAAATTGCTTATTATTACTTACCTCAAGGGTACCGACCGTGACAGTTTTTTGTTCCATAGTATTCTCGGTTTCAAATCAAATTAAAGCGGTAAATAGCCATACTGTAAACCGGTAGCAGGCAAAGCTAGCGCTGACTATCCGGATAGTTTTGTAATATCGCTTCCAGCTTGTCGATCTGCTCAATAAACACCTCAACCAGCTTTGGCTCAAATTGCTTGCCTGACTCGGTAACAATTTTTGCCATAACATCAGCTAAACTCCAGGCTTCTTTGTAGCAACGCCGGTGTCGCAATGCATCATACACATCAGCGAGCGCAGCAATCCGGCCATAAATATGAATTTGTTCAGCTTTTTTACCTGCGGGGTAACCACTGCCATCCCACTTTTCGTGATGATCTTGCGCTATGATGGCACCGGCTTGAATAATAACACGTTTTGAATCTTTCAGAATATCGTAACCAATGCTGGCATGGGTTTTCATAATCCGCCACTCTGCGTCGTCCAGCTTGGCGGGTTTATTTAAAATGCCCTCTGGAATACCAACTTTACCAATATCATGTAATGGAGCCGCAAACATTAATCGTTCGGCTTCCTCTTCACTCAGGCCGTAGGCTTTTGCCAGCTCGTAACACACAAAAGCAATCCGCCGCACATGGTTTCCCGTTTCTACTGAACGATGTTCAACCGCTTCACTCAGTCGGTAGACAATTTCCCGTTGGGTATCTTCAATTTCGTGTTGCAGTTGCACATTTTCATAGGCTATTTGCACATTCTGAGCAAACAACTCAATCAATCTTTTCTGATTTGCATTAATAGGTCCGGGTAAACCGGAAATATACAGCAAAGAGCCACGGGTAAATTTGCTGCAACAATATGCCACTAAATAATTGTTACGATAGACAATACTACGGCTGTTTAATGCGCTCTCAAACGCTAATAGTAACTCAGTATTTAATACTTCCTGTACCGGCTTACCTTCTTTATCAGCGAATTGGCCCTGGCCGGCAAATACAACCAGATCGTGCGGATCGGCATCTGAATGCACATTGCCAGCAACCAGCGACGAACTGGCTAATAAGGCATTATCGTGGCAGCCCAAAATTGAGGTTAGCTGTAGTAACACACCATCAATAAATTGTTCCATCGATTGCGATGAGAATAAATCGATAGACGCGGTAATAATTTTTTCCAGTCCTTGCCGGCTTTGTTCTAACGACATAATATCGCGATACGAGCGCAGGCTGGCCATAATTACCGTAAATAACTTTTGTGCTGTCAATTCAGTTTTGGATTTGTAATCGTTAATATCATAGTTAACAATAACCTGCCGTTCAGGTGCCTGCCCCGGTTGACCGGTACGCAAAATTATCCGCACCTGTTCGTTTTTTAAGTCTTCCCGTACATACCTGGCGACTAATAAACCGGCATCATCGGTTTCCATGACCACGTCTAATAACATTATTGCCGTATCAGCATTAGCTGCAATCAATTCGCGCGCTTGTGCACCAGAAAAGGCACTTAAAAACTCTAATCGTTTGTTATTAAATACAAAGTCACTTAACGCCAGTTTGGTTACCGTGTGAACTTCAGGCTCATCATCGACAATTAATACTTTCCAGCACCCCTGATTTATTACGTCAGTCGGTTCCGATTCTTCTGCAAAAATAAACGGATCATTCATAAGGCAAGCCCCGCATAATTCAAAAAACAATTAAATTGAATACTGCAATTAGTTATATGCGTTTATAGCGGGCGGGTCAAAATTTTGTAAGCAAAACGATTATGGCGCTAAGCAACCACCACTAATGCGCCAGTTGCCACCATAATCTTTAAACGACTGCACTTGCTGAAACCCAGCAGCTGTTAAAAGTTGACGTACCGCTGCAGCTTGATTATAACCGTGCTCCAGCCACAACCAGCCAGCAGCGGTTAAATGGCCAGCGGCCTGGCGACATATTGTCGCTAAATCTGCCAAGCCTTGATCTGCCGCTACCAGCGCCGATAATGGCTCATGCCGTAGCGCGGGTAAATGCGCATCGTCAACGTCAATATAGGGCGGATTACTGAGAATTAAATCAAATTGTTGGTTGTGCAACGCGCTAAACCAATCACTCTGCAAGACGGTACAATTATTGGCTGCTAATCGCTGGGCATTGCGACCCGCCAGTGCCACCGCTGTCGCCACGTTATCTGTTGCGATAATCTGCCATAAAGGCCGGTTGCAGGCCAATGCCAAAGCAATAGCACCGGTACCCGTACCTAAATCAAGAACTTTAGCCGCCGTAGGTAACGGTAACGCCAGGGCTTTTTCAACCAGTAACTCTGTATCTGGCCGGGGGATCAAAGTACAGGCTGCGACTTCAAGTTCAATGTTCCAAAACGGCCACTGGCCAATAATATAAGCCAGTGGTTCGCCTTGCACTGCTCTGGCAAGCTGTTGAGTAAGGGCCACTAAATTGGCATTAGTCAGGCTATCATCACTGTGGCTGTATAGATAACTGGTGTTAACCTTAAGCTGATGCGCTAACAGCAGCCGGGCATCATCAGCCGCCAGTTCTGACACAGGCTTCAGCTGATACGCCGCATGCTGTAACCATTGGCTTAAGGTCATACTAGCGGTTTTCGTCCGCCAAGGCGGCCAGTAAGTCTGCCTGATGCTCCTGATTAAGCGGTGCCAGTACCAATTCTAAATCGCCTTCCATTACTTCATTTAAACGATATATGGTTAGGTTAATCCGGTGATCAGTTAGCCGGCCTTGAGGAAAATTGTAGGTGCGAATACGCTCCGAACGATCGCCACTGCCCACTAAAGAGCGACGGGTCGACTCTTCCGTCAAGCGGCGTCGCTCATCTTCTGCTGCCTGAATTCGCGATTGCAGCACACTCATAGCCCGGGCCCGGTTTTTATGCTGCGAGCGCTCATCCTGGCACTCAACTACAATACCCGTGGGTAAGTGAGTGATGCGAATAGCAGAGTCAGTTCGGTTAACGTGCTGACCACCGGCACCCGATGCCCGAAACGTATCTACTTTTAAATCGGCTGGGTTAATTTCAATAGCTTCGCTTTCGGGAACTTCCGGCATAATCGCCACCGTACAGGCTGAAGTATGTACCCGCCCCTGCGATTCCGTGGCCGGTACCCGCTGCACCCGGTGGCCGCCCGATTCAAATTTTAAAATGCCATAGGCACCATCACCCTGAATACCAACAATGACTTCTTTAAAACCACCATGTTCGCCGTCACTGGCACTGATCAGTTCCAGTTTCCAACGTTGGCGTTCAGCAAAACGACTGTACATCCGAAATATGTCACCAGCAAAAATAGCCGCTTCATCGCCACCGGCACCCGCTCTGATTTCTAAAAAGCAGTTATTACTGTCATTGGGATCTTTGGGAATTAATAAAAGTTGTAAGTCTTTTTCTAATTGTTCAATAGCGGCCCGGGCGCTTTTATATTCTTCCTGGGCCATTTCACGCATCTCAGGATCGCTGTCTTTCTGCATTTCTTCTGCAACAACTAAATCTTGCTGTGCTTGGCGAAAACAATTAAAAGCCTTGCTGAGATCTTCTAGTTGGCTGTACTCTTTCGACAATTCGCGAAACCGTTTTTGATTCGAAATTATGCCGGCGTCGCTTAATAACGCCTGAACTTCTTCATGCCGTTCCACCAAGCCTTCAAGCTTCTGGTATACCGATTCTTTCATCTTGGGTCTGTTACCTGATTAAATATCTAATAAACTGTTGATCAGTGCCTGCGGCTCTATTGCCTCGCTTTGCAGCAGCTGACGGATGGTTTTAGTAGGGCTGTGCATTAGCCTGTTGCTGAGCTTAGTGGCCAGCTCGGCTAGCACTTTCTCTGCATCCTGGCCTGCGGCCAGTTGATTAATGGCCTTAGCCAATAACTCGGCTTTAACCTGCTCACAACGCTGACGATAATCCCGCACCCAATCAACGCTGCCTTGCAACAGCAACCACTGCAGATAATCTTCTGCCCCCAGCCTGATAATGCCGCCAGCTTGTTCTGCCGCGTGTTGCCGCGAACTAACATTTTGCGCCACTATACTTTGCAAGTCATCTACCGTATACAAATAAGCATCTTCCAGCTCGCCTACTTGTTGCTCAATATCACGTGGCACCGCTAAATCAACCAAAAACATCGGTTTATGCCGACGTTCTTTTAAAGCCTGCTCTACCATGCCTTTTCCCACTATTGGTAAGGTGCTGGCGGTAGAACTAATCACAATGTCGGCTTTAGATAACTGCGCCGGCACCTGCGATAACGTTATAACTTTGGCATTAAATTGTTCAGCCAGCAGCACAGCGCGCTCGTAAGTTCGATTAGCAACCGTTAATTCCGTAGCACCCTGCTCTGCCAAATGGCGGGCGACTAGCTCAATCGTTTCACCGGCACCTATCAATAACACCTGCACTTTTTGCAGCTTGCCAAAGATTTGTTTTGCTAAACTTACCGCCGCAAACGCTACCGATACCGCATTGGCACCAATGTCAGTGTTGGTCCGGACATCTTTGGCGACGGTAAAGGCTTTTTGGAATAACCGTTCAAATTGCGGGTTAATAGTGCCGGCTTGCCTCGACTGATTGTAAGCCTGCTTTACCTGGCCAAAAATTTGTGGCTCACCTAATACCAGTGAGTCTAACCCAGCCGCTACCCGCATTAGATGCTCAGCAGCCAGACGGTCTTGATGTAAGTAAAGATGCGGTTGCAGCTCGGAAATGGCTAACTGATGAAACTTCGCCAACCAGGCAATAACTTGCTGCGCCTGACTGTTACTGCCGGTAAAATATAATTCGGTACGATTACAGGTAGACAAAATAACCGCATCGGCTACTGCGGTAACAGTAGTAAGTTCACGCAAGGCTTCATGCACCTGTTCCGGAGCAAATGCCACTTTTTCCCGTAAACTAACCGGTGCTGTTTTATGATTAATGCCTAGTGCAAAGATGGCCATCACCTGTATCATCAAGTTTGTCAGGGGCGAATTGTACGAAAAACCCCATATTAAGAAAAGCGTAACTAAGGACTTTAAGCGTGTCAGCATCAATTAAGTGCTTAACAATAGCCGGATTACTGCTATTAACCAGCGGTTGTAGCCTGTTATCAAAGCCGGCTCCGGTTGCGGCACTGGATTATAACAGCCGGTTAGCTCAAATAAACGCTATTAAACAGTACACGGTCCAAGCGTCGGTTGCTATTAAAACACCGGCAGAGTCGCTTAGCGGCAATCTGACTTGGCAGCAACACAGTAATGAACACTATCGGGCGCGACTGGCCAACTTTTTGGGGCTTAGTCTGTTCGAACTTGAGAACACTGCCATGGCAAGCACTATTTTACTGCGCGGTGAACGGTATCAGGCGGCAGATACCAGTAGCTTGTTGTGGCAACTAGCTGGCTGGTCAATGCCATTGGCTGATATGCCATTATGGTTAAAAGGCGTTCCCGGTAAGGCTGCCAGCGCTATCGAATATGACGACCTTGGCCGGGTGCAAGCCTTTAACCTGACCGACAGCACCGGTATTCACTGGCAATTACGTTATCGCAGCTTTTTTGCCGACCAACTGGCTCTGCCTAAGTACATTTTACTTACCAGTGACAATACCCAAATTCGTTTTATTATCCGCAGTTGGCAATTATGATGTTAAGCCTGCCAGCGGTAGCCAAACTTAATTTATTTTTACATATTATTGGTCGACGCGCCGACGGTTATCACAATTTACAGACGTTGTTTCAACTACTGGATGTGGGCGATGAACTGCACTTTAGCCCGCGCCAAGATAACCAACTAACGCTGCAATGTAACGATGCCAGCTTACAAGGGCCCGATAATCTGGTTATAAAAGCGGGCCGTTTGCTGCAACAACATACCGGCTGTCAGCGGGGTTGCGATATTATACTGGATAAAAAACTGCCCATGGGCGGCGGCCTTGGCGGTGGCTCATCAGATGCCGCTACCACCTTGTTGGCTTTAAACGCCTTGTGGCAACTAAAGTTAACTAACCAACAACTGGCTACACTGTCGTTGCAACTGGGAGCCGATGTGCCATTGTTTGTCACGGGCTACAGTGCCTTTGCCGAAGGCGTTGGCGACAAATTAGTGCCAGTAAACTTGCCTGAAAAAACCTATTTAATAGTTACCCCTGCTTGTCATATCAGCACGGCAGCAATTTTTCAGCACCCGGATTTAATTAGAAATAGCCCACAACTCAGTTTAGCATCACTTTTTAATAGCCCCTGGCGCAATGATTGCCAACCACTGGTAGAACAGCTGCAACCGATTGTTGCAATAACCTTACAGTGGTTGGTAGAATATGCCCCGTGTCGAATGACGGGTACTGGCGCCAGTGTGTTTGCCGAATTTCCGGACACGACCAGTGCTCAGAATGTCTTAGCAAATTTACCAGCAAATTGTCGTGGATTTATTGCTAAGGGAGTCAACCAGTCGCCTTTAATGGCGGCGTTGGCAGATACGGAATTCACTAACTGATGCCACGTATACCGGCATTTAATGATTTAACCGGACTCACCACCGCCCTGAGGATCCTACTGTGCCCGACATGAAGGTTTTCGCTGGTAACGCCATACCAGAACTTGCTAACAAAATCGCCAATCGTCTGTATATCAAACTGGGAGATGCCGAGGTTGGCCGCTTCAGTGACGGCGAAGTTAGTGTGCAAATTAACGAAAATGTCCGTGGTTCTGATGTTTTTATTATTCAGTCGACCTGCGCACCCACCAACGACAATTTAATGGAACTTATTGTTATGGTAGATGCATTACGGCGCGCTTCGGCCGGCCGGATCACTGCTGTTATCCCCTATTTCGGTTATGCCCGTCAGGATCGTCGGGTGCGATCTGCCCGAGTACCTATTACCGCTAAAGTTGTGGCTGATTTTCTGTCCAGCGTTGGCGTAGATCGGGTATTAACGGTTGATTTGCACGCCGAACAAATTCAGGGTTTCTTTGATGTGCCGGTAGATAATGTGTTTGCCAGTCCGGTGTTACTGGATGACATGCGGAAAAAAACCTTACATTCACCCGTGGTAGTGTCGCCCGATATCGGCGGTGTAGTGCGGGCCCGTGCCGTAGCTAAGCTATTAAACGATGCTGACTTAGCCATTATTGATAAACGCCGGCCAAAAGCTAACGTCTCCCAGGTAATGCATATTATTGGTGATGTTAGAGACCGAGACTGTATTATCGTCGACGATATGATTGATACCGGTGGCACGCTATGTAAAGCCGCTGAAGCGCTAAAAGAGCAAGGTGCTAAGCGGGTATTTGCCTATGCAACTCATGCAGTTTTCTCTGGCAATGCGCCAGAGATAATCAGTAATTCAGTGATTGACGAGCTTATTGTGACCGACACCATTCCGCTTTCAGCCGCCATGAAAGCGGTTAGCAGAGTACGTCAATTAACCCTGAGCGAACTAATGGCCGAATGTATTCGCCGTATTAGCAACGAAGAATCTATTTCGTCTATGTTTGATTAAACGACTTTAGCTGTGTTTAAGGCGCCTGTTGGCGCCTTATTTATTTGCAGCTATCGGTTGCTGGTGGTAATATGTTGCGCCTTTTGAACGGGCACACAGGTTGCAGCTGGTCGCAAGCCGCAACAAAAATCACTTTATTGGAGTACATCATGTCTGATGCCATTTTCGCGTTAACTGCAGAAGTCCGTACTGACTTAGGGAAAGGTGCGAGCCGCCGCCTACGTCATGAAGACAAAGTACCCGCCATCATTTATGGCGGTCACAAAGATGCTATATCTATCACTTTAGAGCACTCTAAACTGTTAAAAGCGCAAAGCTTTGAAGCGTTTTATTCTCATATCCTGACGATCACTGTCGGCAAAGAGAAAATTCAGGCTATCGTTAAAGATATGCAGCGTCACCCGTACAAGCCAAAAATCATGCACGTTGACTTCCAACGCGTTGAAGCTGGCCACGAACTGACCACTATCGTTCCGGTTCACTTCTTAAACGAAGACATGCCAATCAAGAAAGGCGGCGTAGTAGTGCATGCCCTGAACGAAATCGAAATCAGTGTATTACCTAAAGATTTACCAGAATTTATCGAAGTAGATCTGGCTAACGTTGAAATTGGTACTACCTTACACCTAACTGACATTAAAGCACCTAAGGGTGTTAAATTTGTTCAGTTAACCAAAGGTGAAGGCCATGACCTGCCGGTAGTATCGGTAAATAAACCAGCGGGTAAAGCTGTTGATACAGAAGAAGACGCTGAAACTGCTGAGTAATGTCTGACACATTACCTAACAATGTTAAGTTAGTTGTGGGCCTGGGAAATCCAGGCCCAGAATACCAGCATACCCGGCATAATGCCGGGGCTTGGTTTATCTCAAAGCTCGCTGCTACCTATAACGTCAGCTTAAAAAATGACAGTAAATTTTTTGGTTTTACCGGTAATTTTATCTGTGCCGACCAGGAATTTAAGCTGCTTATCCCTTCTACTTATATGAATCTCAGCGGCAAAGCCGTGCTGGCGATGGCACAGTTTTATAAACTGCTCCCGGAAAATATTCTGGTCGCTCACGACGAACTGGCGCTAGAACCTGGCATTGCTAAGTTTAAACTTGGCGGCGGTCATGCTGGTCATAACGGCTTGCGGGATATTATGGCGCGGTTAAGTAACAACCCCAATTTTTATCGGTTACGCCTGGGCATTGGCCATCCTGGCCATAAAGATCAGGTTACCGGGTTCGTGCTGGGTAAAGCCCCAGCCAGTGAACAACAATTAATAGATGACAGTATTGATGAAGCCGTCAGCTGTTTTAACATTCTGGCCCGCGATGGCTTAATAAAAGCTCAACACCGCTTGCACAGTTTCAAAGCTAGCTAGCCTTGCGGCCAGCTTCACACCGTAAAGGAAAATATTATGGGTTTCAAATGTGGTATTGTCGGCCTGCCAAACGTAGGTAAATCTACCTTGTTTAATGCCTTAACCAAGGCCGGCATTGAAGCGGCCAACTTCCCGTTTTGTACCATAGAGCCTAATACTGGCGTGGTACCTGTACCTGATTTACGGCTGGATAAACTGGCTGAGCTGGTAAAGCCACAACGGGTACTGCCTACCACCATGGAATTTGTAGATATCGCCGGCCTAGTAAAAGGCGCCTCAAGAGGTGAGGGTTTAGGAAATAAATTCCTGGCAAATATCCGCGAAACTGATGCTATAGGCCACGTGGTTCGCTGTTTTGATGATGATAATATTATTCATGTTGCCGGCAAAATAGATCCGGCCGATGATATAGAAACCATAAATATGGAACTGGTGTTGTCCGATATGGACAGTGCGGAGCGTGCTATTTTCCGGGTAAGTAAAAAAGCCAAAGGCGGTGACAAAGACGCTAAAGCAGAAATGCTGGTACTGGAAAAAGCCAAAGCGCATTTAGAGCAAGGTAATACGCTACGCCAACTGGAGTTGGACAAGGACGAAAAAGCACTGATTGCTTATATGAACTTCCTTACTATCAAACCCACTATGTATATTGCAAACGTTACTGACGATGGCTTTGAAAACAACCCCTACTTAGATATCGTTCAGGCTATTGCCGACAAAGAAGGCGCGATAGTAGTGCCGGTTTGCGCCGCGATAGAGTCTGAAATTGCCGAACTGGAAGATGACGAAAAAGCAGAATTCATGGCAGATATGGGCTTGGCAGAACCCGGTTTAAACCGGGTCATTCGTGGTGGTTACTCACTACTTAGCTTGCATACTTACTTTACTGCCGGCGTAAAAGAAGTGCGCGCCTGGACCGTAGCAATTGGTGCCACTGCTCCGCAAGCGGCAGGCGTTATTCATACCGATTTTGAAAAAGGTTTTATTCGGGCTGAAGTAGTGGGTTATGCTGATTTCGTCAGTTTTAAGGGCGAAGCCGGTGCCAAAGAAGCCGGTAAATGGCGCCTGGAAGGCAAAGACTATATTGTTAAAGATGGCGATGTAATGCATTTTCGCTTTAACGTTTAATACTTTTTATAGCATAGAAAAGCCGCTGCTGTTGCAGCGGCTTTTTATTTTAAGGCTGCCATATCGCAACATTACACCATTACAGCAAGTTACAAAAAGACATTCTGGTTGCTTTTGCATATAAAACCAGCAAACACGCCCATACAACGCACTTAACGCAAAAAAACGGTTGACGCTAATATGTCAGATCAGCATAATACGCGCCACTTGCTTAGGACAAGTTAGCGTGGCTACATAGCTCAGCTGGTTAGAGCACAGCACTCATAATGCTGGGGTCGCAGGTTCGATTCCCGCTGTAGCCACCACTTAATTTTCCTATGTATGCGGGAATGGCGGAATTGGTAGACGCACTGGATTTAGGTTCCAGCGCCGCGAGGCGTGAGAGTTCGAGTCTCTCTTTCCGCACCATACTTAGCAAGTGAGTAGTTTCTGCAGGGGCGTAGCCAAGCGGTAAGGCAGTGGGTTTTGATCCCGCCATGCCCAGGTTCGAATCCTGGCGCCCCTGCCATTAACTCAAGTTGTTAATTGGGTTTCTAATTTTTTATGCAATTTCCTGTTATTTTAGGGGCGTAGCCAAGCGGTAAGGCAGTGGGTTTTGATCCCGCCATGCCCAGGTTCGAATCCTGGCGCCCCTGCCATCTTTAAAAAACCCAGCTAAGGCTGGGTTTTTGCTATTTGAACCATGCGATACCCCTGCCGGTTACAACATCTTTTGTGCTCGCCACAGCAACTCACTCATGCTGCCGCATTCGCTCAGGCACTCTGTGGCTGCGCAAAAACAGTTCTAACCTATTTGGGGTGTTACTCATAACCAACAGCGTAACGAGCAACCAGCGTTTTTAATAGCGAACTGCGCGAGGCCATGGTGAGCGCTAATTGGCGTAATTTTCGTATTGGCCCAATATCGCTACCAAATAGATGGTAAAAGCCATCCATGGTGGTCATCATCAGTAAATTTGCGGGCTTGCGTTTACGCTGATAAGTGCGAAGCAACGCTGCACTGCCAATATCACTTTGCTGCTTGTAAGCGCTGATAACAAGCTCAGACAACAGTTTTGCGTCGGCAAAACCTAAGTTAACGCCCTGCCCGGCCAACGGGTTAATAGCATGAGCCGCATCGCCTGCCAACACCACCCGCCCGGCGTAATAATAATTAGCATCCATTCGGGCTAACGGGAACCAACTGCTGCTCACCACCTCTACTGCACCGAGCTTGGGCGGAAAAGCTGTTAGCATCTGCTCGGTTAACTCTTTAGCACTTAGTGCGGCTAACTGTTTTATTTTGGCGGCATCGTCATACCACACCACCGAACCTTGCTGGCCTGATAGGGGCAGGAAGGCTTTCGGACCACTGGATGTAAATTGCTGCCAGGTAACATCTTGTTGTGGGTATGGGGTGTTTACCAACGCCACCAGACACGCCTGCTGATACTGCCAGCCGTTGCTACCAATACCGGCCAGCCTACGCAGATGCGAGTTAGCACCATCGGCAGCAATAACTAATGTACTACGAAGCTGCTCACCACTGTCCAAGCTAAGCACAGCACAGTCTGAATGCTGACTGAGTGCGGTAACCGATGCGGGACAAAACACGCTGACATTACGGGTAAACTGTTGCCACAATGCCAATTGTAGTAGGTTATTTTCAACAATATGGCCTAAATGACTACGCTTAATGTCCAGAGCATCAAAACTAACCATACTGGTGGGGTGTTCAAAGGCCTGCAAGCGCTGATAGGGGCAAAGCCGCATTTCCGCCAGTGCTGACCAAGCGCCAAGACGGGTTAACCATGCTTCACTGGCCAAATTAATAGACGAGACACGTAAATCGGGCGCGCTGTCTGGTTCAAAACGTTGCGGCGCGCGCTGCTCAATTAACGCCACAGTTAAGCCGGCCTGGCTTAATGACAGCGCAATAGCCGCACCCACCATGCCACCGCCTACTATACTGACATCAAATGGCTGTATTAAGGTGTTCTTGGTCATCAGTTGCAACCTTTTTTCTGTTTTACTTTATACTCATTGCTATTCTACGCCAGCCATTGACGTATTGTTCGCTCAACCGGAAAAAAATCGAAAAGCGTTGACGACAGCACAAAAATCCGGCATTTTGCGCGCCCTGTTTGGCAAGTATCCAGAGTGATGCTAGCCTGTTGGTTTTAATCCTCTGCTGGAGATAACTGATGCGTAATGTAACCGTTGCTGCTACTCAAATGGTAGGCGGCTGGAATGTTGAAGAAAACATCGCCCGGGGCGAAAAGCTGGTGCGTGATGCGGCCGCCAAAGGCGCACAGATTATTCTGCTGCAGGAGCTGTTTGAACGAAATTATTTTTGTCAGAAACAAAAACCCGCTTATCTGGAATTTGCCACCTCCGTTGAAGAAAACCCAGCAGTGCAGCATTTTACTAAAATAGCCAAAGAATTAAACGTGGTGTTGCCGATCAGCATTTACGAGCGGTCCGGTAACTGCTTGTATAACAGTGTGGTGATTATCGATGCCGATGGTGAAAACCTCGGCACTTACCGCAAAAGCCATATCCCGGATGGCCCGGGCTACAGCGAGAAGTATTATTTCACACCCGGCGATACCGGTTTTAAAGTATGGCAAACCCGCTTTGCTAAAATTGGGGTTGGTATTTGCTGGGACCAATGGTTTCCAGAATGTGCCCGTAGCATGGCATTAATGGGCGCCGAATTATTATTTTACCCTACGGCTATTGGCAGTGAGCCGCATGATGCGTCTATTAATTCACGCGATCACTGGCAACGCACTCAGCAGGGCCATGCTGCTGCCAATTTAATGCCACTTATTGCCTCAAACCGCATTGGCACTGAAACTGAAGATGACTTCCACATTACTTTTTATGGCAGCTCTTTTATTGCCGATGCCACCGGCGCTAAAGTACAGCAAGCGAACGAGACAGACGAAACGGTGTTACTACACACGTTTGATTTAGATGCCATAGCCGCTAACCGCCGGGCTTGGGGCTTATTCCGTGACAGGCGTATTGATATTTACGACACGGTACTCACTAAAGACGGTAAAGTGACTCCGGAGAACAGCAAGTGAGCCGCTTATTACCCACCACCCCACAGCAAGATGGTTTTTTTATGCCAGCCGAATGGGCACGGCACAAACAAACTTGGATGATATGGCCAGAACGTACCGACAACTGGCGGTTGGGTGCTAAGCCAGCACAGCAAGCATTTTGTGCAGTGATTACCGCCATTGCCCGCTTTGAACCGGTAACCGTGGCGGTATCGGCAGCGCAATATGCCAACGCCGAAGCACAGCTTAGTAAAGCCGGCGCGCTTTACCCGGTTCGGGTAGTGGAAATATCCAATAATGACGCTTGGTGCCGGGATACTGGCCCTACGTTTGTCAGCAATAGCCAAGGTGAAGTTCGCGGCATAGACTGGACCTTTAACGCCTGGGGCGGCCTAAATGGCGGGTTGTATTTCCCCTGGCATTTAGATGATCAGGTAGCGAGCAAAATTCTCGGTATTGAAGAAATGCCAAGATATCGTACCGCAGATTTTATTCTGGAAGGCGGTGCCATCCATGTCGATGGCGAGGGTACCTTGCTCACCACGGAAGAGTGCTTGCTTAATGCCAACCGCAACCCCCATTTAAGCCGCGAAGACATTGAAGCCGTGCTGGCAGAATATTTAGGCATAACAAAAATACTGTGGTTAAAAGACGGTATTTTTAACGACGAGACCGATGGTCACGTTGATAATATGGCCTGCTTTGTTAAACCAGGCGAGATAGTACTGGCCTGGACTGACGATAAAAACGACCCGCAGTATGCCCGCAGCAAAGCGGCACTGGATTATTTAGAAGCCAGTACCGATGCCAAAGGCCGCAGCATTAAAGTGCATAAACTACCGCTGCCTAAGCCTATTATGGCTAATGAAGAAGAGTACGCAACCGTAGATGCCACGCTAAGCGCCACACCACGCGACGCTAATGCAAGGCTGGCTGGCTCTTACATTAACTTCTATTTATGTAATGGCGGCTTGATTATGCCAACTTTTGATGATGTCAACGATGATGTTGCCGCCAAGATGTTGCAACAACTGTATCCTGATCATCAGGTAGTAAAAGTACCCGGCCGGGAAATTCTGTTAGGGGGAGGTAATATTCATTGTATTACCCAGCAGCAGCCAGAGGGTGCACTTTAATGGCTGTATAGTGCCATAAGGTAACACTGAGGAAATCATTATGTCCAAAGCCTGCGCCCTACATATATTGTTAAAAACCCGCGAAGAAGCGGAAAAAATTAAACAGCAATTAGCTAAAGGCGCCGATTTTGGCAAACTGGCTAAACAGCACTCACAGTGCCCGTCAGGCAAAAAAGGCGGCGACTTAGGTGAGTTTAAAAAGGGCCAGATGGTTAAAGCCTTTGACGATGTGGTGTTTAAAGGCCCGTTATTAGCTGTTCAGGGCCCGGTGAAAACTCAGTTTGGTTTTCACCTAATTAAAACCCTGTATCGCAGTTAGCCTTTCCCCAGCGCCTTGGATCGTAACTTGGCTTTCACTTTGCCCTGCGCCGGCCGTTTAGCCGGGTGACCACCCCGACCGGGCCGCTGACTAGGCGCACTGTCTGCTGGCTCATTCGGGGCTTTATAGTTTGGGTCGTGCTCATAGCCTGGCACCACTTCGGTGCTTAATACCTGCTGGGTGAGCTTTTCAATATCCTGCAATGCCCCCAAATCTTCCGGCGACACCAAGGTTACCGCTATGCCACTCAACCCGGCGCGGCCGGTACGGCCAATCCGGTGCACGTAATCTTCGGCGATTTGCGGTAAATCATAATTAACCACAAAGGGTAACTCGGTAATATCCAGGCCACGGGCGGCAATATCAGTTGCCACTAATACCCGAACCGAACCAGCTTTAAAATCGGCCAGTGCTTTAGTGCGGGCCCCCTGGCTTTTATCACCATGTATGGCCGCAGTTTTCAAACCGTCTTTTTGCAATTGCTTGGCTAAACGGTCAGCACCGTGTTTGGTGCGCACAAACACCAACACCTGTGGCCAGTTGCGCGCGCCGATTAAATGCGACAGCATCTCCCGCTTACGGTGTTTATCCACCAGATAAACCTGCTGGCTTACTCTGTCAGCCGTGGCATTCGCAGCAGCAACTTCAACCATTTCCGGCTTGTGCAACAGCTCGTCTGCCAGCTTTTTAATATCACTGGAATAGGTTGCTGAAAAAAACAAGGTTTGTCGTTTAGGCGGCAATTTTGCCATAATACGTTTAATATCAACAATAAAGCCCATGTCGAGGATACGATCAGCTTCGTCCAGCACCAATACTTCGAGCTGGCTAAGGTCAATCGTTTGTTGGTGCAAATGATCGATTAAGCGACCCGGGGTGGCAACTAAAATATCCAGGCCTTGCTCAGCAGCATCATATTGCGGCCGGATAGACACCCCGCCGTAAAATACCGCACTGTGACAACTGACATGCCGGCTGTAAGTCAATACGCTATCGTGTACCTGCTGCGCCAGTTCCCGGGTTGGTGTAAGCACTAAAATCCTTACCTGTCCGGCAGTTAACACCTTAGGTGCATTGAGCAAGTGTTGCAGCAGTGGTAAAGTAAAGGCTGCGGTTTTGCCGGTACCGGTTTGTGCCCCGGCTAACACATCTTTACCTGCGCGAATAAGCGGAATACTGCGTTGTTGCACTGGCGTTGCCTCGGTATAGCCCTGTTCGGCTAATACCCGTAAGATAGGCTCTGCCAGCCCTAAAGATTGAAACGACATGGGTTATCCTGACTGCGCCTGTGCCAGGACGGCAAAGGCTAATTAAGGCGTGATTATAGCAGATGCGCCCAGAACAAGATATTCAGCAGCATGACAGCAACACCTTGGTTTCTTTATATGGTTCGCACCGCCACTGGCCAGTTGTATACTGGTATCAGTACCGATCCGGCGCGCCGGTTGCGCCAGCACCAGGGTGAACTTTCTGGTGGCGCCAAAGCGTTGCGTGGTAAAGGCCCCCTCAGGCTGGTATACCAGCAAATAATGGTCAACCGGGTGGACGCCAGTAAAGCTGAATATCAATTAAAACAACTTTCAAAAGCTGCAAAAGAGCAGCGTATAAGTGAGCAGTAATGGATAATTTTTACCTGGTGCTGGCTTATCTGGTGATAGGTTATTTATTACGCCGCTTGCCAGCTATGCCAGAAAATAGCGGTATTGTGCTGAATATTTACGTATTGTATGTGGCACTGCCTGCTCTTATCTTAAAAAACGTGCCTCTGCTGCAGTTTTCCAGTGCATTATTAATTCCGGCGCTAACGCCCTGGCTGCTGCTTGTGGCAGTAGTGGCGATGGTTATGCTATTAAGCAAGCTATTTGGCTGGTCGAGGGAGGTAACCGGCGCCCTGCTGATTGTGTTGCCGTTGGGTAATACTTCGTTTTTAGGCTTTCCGATGACCCAAGCCCTGTTTGGCAGCAGCGCCATGCCTTATGCGGTAGTGTACGATCAAGTTGGCTCTTTTATCGCCTTGGCAACCTATGTCACGATAGTCGCCGCTATTTATAGCCCGCAGGTTAGTCAGCCCACGGTAAAAGGTATTATTGTTAAGATCATCAGCTTTCCGTCTTTTATTGCCCTGGCGGTGGGTTTGCTGCTGCGAAACGCTAGTATGCCACCGCTAGCCGATGCACTCATTGCTAACCTGGCCGCCACCTTAGTGCCGGTTGTTATGATAGCGGTTGGTTTTCAACTAAGCTTTAGGTTTAGTAAAAACGAGATATCACCGCTACTTTCAGCACTCACCATCAAATTGTTAATGATGCCGCTACTGGCCTGGGCTATTTGGACTAGCCTTGGACAAACAGGCCTGGCTGTCGATGTCAGTATATTTCAGGCTGCCATGCCGCCGATGATTTCCGCCGGTGCCATTGCTATAATGGCTGGATTAGCACCACGACTGGTAAGCGGTATTATTGGGTTGGGTATTTTGATCGGGCTAATGAGTTTGCCTATAGTTTTTTGGTTATTGCGTTAAGGATGCTTATGGAACAATTTTACCAAATCGTTGCAGCGGGGCTGGTGAACGTGCAACAGTTTGATTTTTGGTGGCAGTTGCTGGCGTTAGCCACAGCGTTACTGCTAGCCTCTTTAACTAATCGGCGTTTGCAACTTTTGCTCGCCGCACATAACATCCGCGATTCGGGCTTACGCCATCTGGCAGTTCGCAGTATTCAACGCTTGCTGTGGCCACTGACCTCTCTGGCGATTCTGTTACCAGTAAAAATTATTTTTGAAATGCATGCTCTGCCCATCCAAATTTTGGTAGTAGCCTTGCCGGTGCTGGTTGCTCTGGCCGTGATCAGGTTGGTAGTTTATATTCTGCGTAAAGCATTCGGTGTTAGCCCGCTACTCAAATCATCAGAGAACTTGTTAGCCGGTATTATTTGGTTTGGTGTACTACTGCATTTAGCTGGCTGGCTGCCAGGTGTGCTAGCGGTACTGGAAAGTTTAGCGATGACAGTAGGCGAAACACGTATCTCGGTGCTGGCCATTATAAAACTGATTTTAATGATTACTTTGGCGTTTACGCTAGCTATTTGGCTAGCAGAGTTTATCAGCCAACGCGTGCAACGTTCAGCGCATATTAGCCCAAGTATGCAGGTTGGTTTTGCTAAATTCAGTAAATTTTTATTAATTACCATCGCTTTTCTGGTGGCATTAAATGCAGTCGGCATAAATTTAAGTTCGCTGGCAGTGTTTGGCGGCGCTTTAGGTGTTGGTTTAGGTTTTGGTTTGCAACGTATTGCATCTAATTTTATCAGTGGCTTTATTCTGGTGTTTGACCGCTCTATTAAACCTGGCGATATTATTACCGTCGGTGACAAATTTGGCTGGGTAGAGCAACTTAATGCCCGTTATGTGGTGGTGCGTAATCGGGAAGGGGTCGATACCTTAATCCCTAATGAAAATCTGATTACCTCTGAAGTGATTAACTGGAGTTATGCTGATACCAATGTGCGGATGATCATCAAAGTACAAATAAGTTACGACGATGACCCGGAACACGCATTAGCATTAATGCTGGATTGCGCTAAAGTGTCGCCGCGGGTTCTGGCTGAACCGCTGCCTACGGTACGTTTAATGAACTTTGCTGACAACGGTATCGAATTGCAATTACGGGTATGGATAGCCGATATGGAAAAGGGCACAGGCGAAATTCGCTCTGCCATTAATTTAGCCATTTGGCGAACCTTTAAACAACATAATATTACCATTCCTTATCCGCAGCGGGATTTACATATTAAATCTGGCTGGCCAGTTGCTCCTGACACCACGGAAAAAGACTAGATGGCCGCTATTTTACTAGTTGGTTTAGGTGATTTGGGTACAGCTATTGCGGCTGAAGCACTGCTTTCTGGCAACAGTGTTACCGCTATGCGCCGTCAGGCGAAAGGCCGGCCCGGCGTTAGGCTACTGCAACACGATGCCAGCACTCCATGGCCTGCTATCGATGAAGTTATTACTGATGTAGTCCTGTGCGTTGCTCCTGATAACAGTAGCGATGAAGCTTATCAGCAAGCGTACCTAACCATTGGCCAGCAGGCCTATCACTGGCTAAAACAACAACCCTTTGCGGCTCATGTCTGGCTGGTTTCCTCCACCAGTGTTTATGGCCAGCATCAAGGCGAATGGGTTACCGAGGACAGCTCGCGCTTACCCGCGCGCAGTACAGCCAAAATTTTGGTGGCCGCTGAGGATTTTTGGCTACAATGTGGCTATGCCTGCACCATGCTGCGCCCGGCAGGGATATATGGGCCAGGTAGGGAAATGATGCTGCGGGTGGCTAAAGCCGGCCAACATATTGTCGAGACCCAACCGGTATACACTAACCGGATTGAAATATCTGACTGCGCCCGCGCCATAGTGCACCTGATTAACCGCCGGCAGCAAGGTGTTTGCCCTGAACAGGCTTATAATCTCAGCGACCTTAACCCTGCGCGCTATAGCGATGTTATTCACTTTTTACAACAGCAGCTGCACATCAACCCAAGCTCCGTTCAACAACTGAGTCGAGACAGTAAAAGAGTCAGTGCCAAGCGGTTAGCACAAACCGGCTTTAGCTGGCACTATCCTGATTATCAAGCCGGCTATCTGGCAATGTTGTAATGACGCTTACTGCAAACTTTTCCTACCATAAAAAAGCTGACTATTTGTCAGCTTTTTTGGTATCAGATCAGCAATTACGCGCTGCCAATCATCCGACGCAATACATAATGTAAAATACCACCGTGCTGATAATAAGACAGCTCGTTACCCGTATCGATACGACAAAGCATGTTAATTTTTTGCTGTTCACCGTCCGGATATGTTATTAACACGGCTACTTTTTGCTTCGCCGTTAAACTATTTAAGCCACTGATGCTGAACGTTTCAGCACCGGTTAGTTTAAGATGCTTGCGGTCATCACCGGCCAGAAACTGCAGTGGCAATACCCCCATACCAATCAGGTTAGAGCGGTGAATTCGCTCATAAGACTCGGCCAATACCGCCCTTACCCCCAGCAGTAAAGTGCCTTTTGCAGCCCAGTCACGAGAAGAGCCGGTGCCATATTCTTTACCTGCCACGACCACTAAGGGTGTTTTCTGCTCCCGGTAGCGCTCAGCGGCATCATAAATTGCCATTTGCTCGCCAGAGGGCTGGAGCAAGGTTACACCGCCTTCCGTATCTGGCACCATTTCATTGCGAATACGCACATTGGCAAAAGTACCACGTACCATAACCTCATGATTACCCCGGCGTGAACCATAAGAATTAAACTGGTCTTTGGCAATACCTAGTCCAGTCAGGTAACGCCCGGCCGGGCTGCTGTCTTTTATCGAACCCGCTGGCGAAATATGGTCGGTAGTTACTGAATCACCTAATAGTGCCAACATACGGGCATCAACAATATCCTTTACCGGTTCCGGTTGCCGGCCCATGCCCTGAAAGAAACTTGGTTGACGAATATAACTCGACTCAGGCCAGGCATAAGTTTTATCTTTAGGTACCGCAATATCTTGCCAACTGGCATCGCCACTAAACACATCGGCATATTCCGTTTTAAACATACTGCTTTGTACTTTAGCCACTTCATTGGCAATATCCTGATTGCTTGGCCAGATATCCTTTAAATATACCGGCTTACCATCATGGTTTTTACCAATTGGTTCATGGCTTAAATCAATGTTAACAGTGCCCGCCAGCGCAAAGGCCACCACCAGCGGTGGCGACGCCAGCCAGTTAGACTGCACAAACGGATGGATCCGGCCTTCAAAATTGCGGTTGCCAGACAGCACAGCCGACACATTTAATTTAGCGTCACTAATTACTTTTTCAATTTGTTGGGCAAGTGGTCCCGAATTACCAATACAGGTTGTGCAACCATAGCCTACCAGGTTAAAACCTAACTGCTCTAATGGCGCCATTAACCCTGCTTTTTCCAGGTAACGAGTTACTACTTTAGAACCTGGTGCCAGCGACGTTTTCACCCAGGGTTGTCGCTGTAAGCCCTTAGCCAAAGCATTTTTTGCCAACAAACCGGCCGCCATCATTACACTGGGATTAGAAGTATTGGTGCAAGACGTAATAGCAGCGATAACCACGGCATGATGGTCCAACTTAATTTTCTGGCCATCAAGCTCAAAGTGAGAATCATTAGTATCAGGTTGCGGTTGTCCACCACCTTCATACACCATTTGGGTATCGCGCTCAGTAGTGGTTTTCAGCTGTAATGCCAGAACGTCATCACAATGCTGTTTTAAGTCGGATAAGGTGACTTTATCCTGCGGCCGCTTCGGCCCCGCCAAAGAAGGCACCACTGTGCTCAAGTCCAGATGCAGCACATCAGTATAGATTGCCTGATGGCCCGGCTTACGCCATAAACCCTGCGCCAGACAGTACGCTTTAACGCGGGCGATAACCTTGGCATCACGCCCGGTCAACGCCATATAATCCAGGGTAATTTGATCTACCGGGAAAAAACCACAGGTGGCACCATATTCCGGCGCCATATTGGCAATGGTTGCCCTGTCAGCCAAACTTAAATGGTCAAGACCATCACCAAAAAATTCAACAAATTTACCCACTACGCCGTGCGCGCGCAGTTGCGCCGTTACCGTTAACACTAAGTCTGTTGCAGTAACACCAGCGGGTAGTTTGCCTGTAAATTCAAGGCCCACCACCTCCGGGATAAGCATAGATACTGGCTGACCTAACATCGCCGCTTCAGCTTCAATACCACCAACACCCCAACCCAGCACGCCCAGTGCGTTAATCATCGTGGTATGAGAATCAGTACCGACCAGCGTATCAGGATAGGCTTGTTCTCCGTCTGCTGTTTTTTTGGTCCAAACACTTTGGCCTAAATGTTCCAGGTTAACCTGGTGACAAATACCGGTGCCCGGTGGCACGACTTTAAAATTCGCAAAGGCCTGCTGGCCCCAGCGTAAAAAAGTATAACGCTCTAAATTACGCTCCATTTCAATGGCAACGTTTTGGGTAAAAGCCTCGTCAGTTGCAAAATGAT
This sequence comes from Arsukibacterium sp. MJ3, assembly GCF_000987765.1. Lineage (GTDB taxonomy): Bacteria > Pseudomonadota > Gammaproteobacteria > Enterobacterales > Alteromonadaceae > Alishewanella. The sequence goes on along the minus strand of NZ_LAHP01000012.1, from coordinate 78,948 downwards.
CCACCATTACCGAATGGTCAATAACCAAATCAACCGGCGAGAGAGGATTGATTTTTTGCGGATCTTCACCCAGCTCAGCTACCGCCGCGCGCATTGCAGCCAAATCGACAACGGCCGGCACGCCGGTAAAATCTTGCATTAGCACCCGTGCGGGTCGAAAAGCAATTTCACGATCAGCTTTGCCATGCTTTTGCCAATCAACCAATGCCTGAATATCTTGCACTGTCACCGTGTCACCATCGAGACTGCGTAACAGATTTTCCAACAATACTTTTAAAGAAAAAGGTAAGCGGTCAGCAGTCCCGTGTATGGTTGCCGCTTTGGCTAAACTAAAAATCTGATAGTCCTGCTCGGCAACTTTCAGCACATCAGCATAGGGATTATTCTGGCTCATAACATTCCTCGTTAATTGCATCTTCAACACATACCAGTGTAGTGCATCGGGGCGCAGATGCGAGAATGCAAGGCAAAATGCTAACCAGGCAATAAGAATCGGTTAATTAAGCGTTATTTTAGCAAATTTGCGCTTACCTACCTGATAAATCTCAGAACTGCCCTTTGCGACTTCCAGTTTGCTGTCCTCTATTTTGGTGGTGCCATTTAGCTTAACAGCTCCTTGTTTAATCATGCGGATAGCCTCTGACGTGCTGTCTACCAAACCCGCTTCTTTAAGCAAGTTACTAATTGGCATTGCGTTACTATCGCAACTAAGCGTAATTTCAGGAATATTATCTGGCAGCGCATTTTTACTAAAACGCTGTACAAAATCCTGATGTGCAGCCTCTGCCGCGGTGTCATCGTGGAAACGCGCAATAATTTCTTTCGCCAGGCTTATTTTAATGTCGCGCGGGTTAGACCCCGCAGCCATCTGTTGCTTTAAAAGGGCTATGTCTTCCAGGGGTCTGAAACTGAGTAAATCGTAGTATCGCCACATTAGTTCATCAGAAATAGACATGATTTTACCAAACATCTCCGTCGGGGTATCAGTAATGCCGATATAATTACCCAACGATTTTGACATTTTTTGTACGCCATCCAGCCCTTCGAGCAATGGCACCATCATCACAGTTTGTGGGCGCTGACCTTCTTCTTTTTGTAGCTCCCTTCCCATTAGCAGATTAAAGCGCTGATCGGTGCCTCCCATTTCAACATCTGCCTGCAATGCTACCGAATCCCAACCTTGCACCAACGGATATAAAAATTCATGAATAGCAATAGGCTGATTGCTGGCAAAGCGTTTTTTAAAATCGTCTCGTTCCAGCATCCGGGCCACCGTTTGGCGCGACGCCAGTTTAATCATGCCAGCCGCACCAAGCTCAGCCATCCATTGTGAATTAAACGCCACCGTGGTTTTTACCGGATCCAGTATTTTAAATACCTGTTCTTTATAGGTTTCAGCATTTGCCAACACCTCTTGCTGGCTTAATGGTTTGCGAGTGACATTTTTACCACTTGGATCACCAATCATGCCGGTAAAATCACCAATCAGGAAAATAACCTCGTGGCCAAGCTGCTGAAACACGCGTAATTTATTAATAAGTACCGTGTGGCCTAAGTGCAAATCAGGTGCTGTTGGATCAAATCCCGCTTTTATTTTTAAAGGCTTGCCCGTTTTTAACTTGGCAATCAGCTCTTCTTCTAGCAAGATTTCCTCGCAGCCGCGTTTTAATTCTGCTAATGCCTGTGCCCAATCGGCCATTTTTTACTCCTGATAACGTGCAAATATGTTTTAAAAAAAAGCTATTCTATAGCATGTTCAGGCGAGGGGAAACGCACAAAACTCTGGTATGTTCGAAAAAAAACGTTTATTCTAATTTTTTGTTTATTCCAAAAGATGATGGGTTCTATGCGGCAACTGGTAGCAAAAATTCCTTCTAAACATCGGGCACTGATCCTAGCGGTGTCAGTGGGTATGGCTATTGTGTTGTTACTTCCGTCTGAGCAAGCATCAGCCTCTAGAAGCAGTAATAATAATGCACTGGAAGTGGGTAAACGTTACAGTCTTGATATTCCACAATCTGAACAACAACTTACCGAAGCTGCTGCAACTGATCTGAATGTGCTAGCCTTAGAAACCGAGCCAGAAGACCTGCTGCAGTGGGCCAGCCTGCAAGTACAGCGTGGCGATGTATTGTCTAGTTTATTCCGTAAAGCTAATGTTAGCCAACAAACCATGTTAGCTATTCTGGACTTGGGTGACAGCACCAAAACACTGACCAAATTGTTTCCGGGTGAAACCCTGGAATTTGGTTTGAATGAACAAGGTGAGCTTACCGAATTACGCTATGCCATTAATAAACTTAAAACATTAAGAGTTAGCCGCGATCTGCAAGGTCAGTTTGTAGCTGAAGAGCTGGAAAAAGAGGTTGAACATCGACAGCAATTCGCCAGTGCTGAAATTAAAAGCAGCTTTTGGAACGCGGGTATTGAAGCCGGTTTATCTGACGCGCAAATTATGAAGTTAGCCGGCATTTTTGGCTGGGACATCGATTTTGCTCTCGACTTGCGAGCGGGTGACAGTTTCAGTGTGTTGTATGAGGCTAATTATGTTGATGGTGATTTTGTCGGTTATGGCACTATTGTTGCCGCCCAATTTCAAAATCAGGGGCAGGTGATTCAAGCCGTACAACATAGCGATGGTAACTATTATAAACCGGATGGCGCCAGTATGCGTCAGGCCTTTTTAAGAGCACCGGTCAGTTTCCAGTATGTCAGCTCTAATTTCAACCCGCGTCGATTACATCCGGTATTAGGCACCGTGCGGGCTCACAACGGCGTTGATTATGTAGCACCGGTTGGCACGCCTATTATGGCTGCAGGTGACGGCCGCGTTACCCATTCTGGCTATAACAATTTAAATGGCAATTACGTTTTTATTCAACACGCCAATAATATTGTCACTAAGTACCTGCATTTATCCCGTCGTAACGTTAAGGTTGGTCAACGCATTAAACAAGGTGACACGCTTGGCCGGCTTGGTGCAACTGGCCGTGTTACTGGTGCCCACTTACATTACGAATTTTTGCTGAACGGGGTGCATCGCAACCCCCGCACCGTTAAACTGCCGCAAGCGACACCGCTTCAAGGCGCAGACCGAGAGTTATTTATTGCCAGTGCCGCGCCGATAGTGGCTGAACTGCAAACCAAAGAACGGGTACTATTAGCCAGAACTGCACCTTAACGTAATCAGACCATGTATTATATTGGCATTATGTCTGGCACCAGTCTCGATGGTATCGATCTGGTGCTGGCCAGTTTTACTCCTCAACCACAGATTATTAGCAGTTTACTGCACCCCTTTCCCACACCGCTTAAACGACAATTACAACAGCTTTGCCAGCCTGGCGATAACGAAATTGAAATACTGGGCCCGGTAGAACAACAACTGGCGTTTAGTTATGCTGCTGGGGTAAAAGCACTGCTGGCACAAGCGGACATAGCTGCCAGCGCCATAGCCGCTATTGGTTGCCATGGTCAGACTATTCGCCATCGTCCCGACAACCGCATGCCCTTTACCTATCAGATTGGCGACATGCACAAACTTGCCATGCTCTGCCAGATCCCGGTTATTGCCGATTTTCGTCGTAAAGATATTGCCTATGGCGGCCAGGGGGCACCCTTGGTACCGGCTTTTCACCAGGCGGTGTTCCAACAAGCTGATAGCCGCCGTGCAATTGTTAATATTGGCGGCGTTGCTAACGTAACGTTATTGCTACCAAACCAGCCAGTAAGTGGTTTCGATACCGGCCCCGGCAATGCCTTGCTCGACAACTGGATGATGCACTGCCTGGCTCAGCCTTATGATCATAACGGTGAATTTTGTCAACAAGGTGCGGTACTACCAGCCTTGCTGAGTGTCATGCTAGCCGATCCATACTTTCACAAAGCCGCACCGAAAAGTACTGGCAGAGAATACTTTAACCTCGCCTGGCTGCAGCAATTTACGCCAGCGCATTATCAGGCGGCAGATGTTCAGCGCACGTTATGCCGTTTAACCGCCCACAGTATTATGGCCAGCCTACAACACAGTAAATTGCAGCAGGTGTTTGTTTGTGGAGGGGGAGTACATAACCCGGTTTTGATGCAGGATTTAAGCGATTTAATGCCGGGTACTGCCGTTAACAGCACCGGGCAACTGGGTGTTGCAGCTGACTGGGTAGAAGCGCTGGCATTTGCCTGGTTGGCCTGGGCTTACCAACATCAGGTTACCGGCAACCTGCCCGAGGTTACCGGTGCCAGCAAAGCCTGTGTGTTAGGGGTACCCTTTCTACCTTAGCAAAAGAACTACCCTGACAGCGCAATGAATAATTATCCTACTAATGCCAGTAAAATACCGGCGGCTACCGCTGAACCAATAACACCGGCTACATTGGGCCCCATAGCATGCATTAGCAAGAAGTTATGCGGATTAGCCTGTAACCCTACCTTATTAACTACCCGTGCCGCCATAGGTACCGCAGAGACACCCGCAGCACCAATTAACGGGTTAATCGGTTGCTTCGATAGTTTAGCCATCAGCTTAGCCATCAGCACCCCGGTAGCCGTACCAATAGCAAATGCCACCGCCCCTAATACCAGGATCCCTAATGTTTGCGACGTCAGAAATTTATCGGCACTTAATCTGGAACCAACCGCCAGGCCAAGAAAAATAGTCACAATGTTAATTAATTCATTCTGAGCGGTTTTACTTAATCGCTCCACTACGCCTGATTCGCGCATTAGATTACCGAGACAAAACATACCAATTAATGGCGCGGCAGTCGGCAACAACAAAATAGTCAGCAATACCAGTAACAATGGAAAGAGTATTCTTTCCCGTTTACTCACAGAGCGCAATTGAGTCATTTCAATTTCTCGCTCAGCTTTGGTGGTTAAAGCTTTCATAATTGGCGGTTGAATAATCGGCACCAACGCCATATAAGAATAAGCTGCCACGGCAATAGCCCCAAGTAAATCAGGTGCCAGCTTTGAAGCCAGGAATATTGCCGTGGGGCCATCAGCACCGCCAATAATGGCGATGGCAGAAGCTTCTTTTAAGGTAAAGCTTAAGCCCGGCACCCAATTTAGCGCAATAGCACCAAATAAGGTCGCAAAAATGCCGAACTGGGCGGCGGCTCCCAGAAACAACATGCGGGGATTGGCAATCAGGGCACTAAAGTCCGTCATGGCCCCTACTCCCATAAAAATTAACAACGGAAAAATACCCGTGCCAATCCCTACTTCGTAAATCATATATAATAAGCCACCGGGCTCGCCCATACCCGCTAACGGGATATTAGTCAGCACGGCACCAAAGCCTATAGGTAGCAGCAACAATGGCTCAAAACCGCGGGCAATTGCCAAATATAGCAACAAAAAACCAACCAGCATCATTACAACCTGGCCAACAGTAAAATGCACAATACCGGTTGCAGCAATCAGTGTATTAAGTGCGTCCATGTAAATTCCTTTCTGCCGGCACCATTATTCGAAACTAATTAGTACGTCACCAGTACTAACCGCATCACCAGCAGCAATATGAATGTTAGCAATAGTGCCATCGGCAACCGAGCGAACCTCGGTTTCCATTTTCATTGCTTCCATTATAATGACCACATCACCTCGTTTTACGGTAGCACCAATTTTGGTGGTGACTTTCCAGATATTACCCGCCAATGGCGCATTCAAAGTGGCACTGCCGGTAACCGACGCGCTACCAGGGATATTTTCTGACACAACCGCTTTAATGCTGTTTAGCTTACCGCTAGGCGCCACTTCTACTTCGTATGCTTTACCATCTACCCGCACACTGTAAGCCGCTGGCCCGGTGTTGTTTACTTTTACTTTTGCAGAACCGGTTGACTGCTCTGCTTCATCGCCATCGGGTACTGGTTCAAATGCCGCTGGATTATTCCTGTTTTTAAGAAATTTCAAACCCACCTGTGGAAATAACGCATAAGTCAGCACATCATCGATAGTATCGCTGGCTAAATCTATCGATTCCGCTTTGGCAAGCTCCAACAACTCGGTGTGCAGCTTATCTAGCTCAGGTTCAAGTAAATCGGCAGGCCGGCAGGTTATTGGCTTGGCACCAGCTAGCACTTTTTGCTGCAACTCACTGTCAACCGGTGCTGGTGTTGCACCATAAGTACCTTTTAATACGCCAGCGGTTTCTTTGGTAATCGTTTTATATCGCTCGCCGGTTAACACGTTCAATACGGCCTGAGTACCAACAATTTGCGAAGTGGGCGTTACCAGGGGTATAAAGCCTAAATCTTCACGAACCCTGGGGATCTCTTTTAATACCTCATCCAACTTATCCAGTGCGCCTTGCTCTTTTAGTTGGCTTTCCATATTCGTCAGCATGCCACCGGGTACCTGAGCCAGTAAAATACGGGCATCTACACCGCGTAATGAGCCTTCAAAACGGGCATATTTTTTCCGGACATCCCGAAAATATGCCGCTATTTCAGCCAGCAGTACTAAATTAAGCCCGGTGTCATGTACGGTACCTTCGGTAATGGCGACCATGGTTTCGGTAGCAGTATGACCATAGGTCATGCTCATTGACGATATCGCGCTGTCAAGCATATCAATGCCAGCATCAATGGCTTTCTGATACGTAGCAGTTGAAAGCCCGGTAGTGGCGTGACAGTGCATTGCCAACGGAACGTTAGTCGCTTCTTTAATACGGGTAACTAACTCTTCTGCCACATAGGGTTTTAGCAAACCTGCCATGTCTTTAATGCAAATAGAATCGCAGCCCATGTCTTCCAGCTGGCGTGCCATATCAACCCAGGTATCAATAGTATGCACCGGGCTGACAGTATAAGAAATCGTACCCTGCGCATGCGCGCCAATCTTAATAGCAGCCTGCACAGCGGTTTGGAAATTTCGAATATCGTTCATTGCATCGAAAATGCGGAAGACATCGACACCGTTAGTGTGAGCCCGTTCAACAAAGGCTTTTACTACATCATCAGCATAATGACGGTAGCCAAGCAAATTTTGGCCACGCAGCAACATTTGTTGCTTAGTATTTGGCATGGCTTTTTTCAGTTCGCGGATCCGGTGCCATGGATCCTCACCAAGATATCGAATGCAAGAATCAAAAGTCGCCCCACCCCAAGACTCCATCGACCAATAGCCGACTTTATCTAACTTACTGGCTATTGGTAACATATCGTCCAACCGCATGCGGGTTGCCAGTAGCGATTGGTGCGCATCGCGCAGCACTAACTCAGTTAATAACAAAGGCTTCGTCATGCCAGCTTCCTCTTATTTATGTTGTTGGCGATACTGGTGCACCGCCGCACTTATGGCGGCAACGACAGCAGGTGATACTCCACTAGCGCTGGTATCAAGTTTATGCACTTTATCGGCAGTTTTTGTCGGTAAGTAACGTTGCAATAAACTGCTCATGGCGGTCATTAGTAACACTAACAGCAATAAAAATAAAAACACGGTTGTCATTCCTATCAGCATTAACGTGGCCGCTTCCTGTAATAAATCCGTAATCATCAGGGTAAACTCCTTAAATCATGCTGTTCAATCCGGCTAATCATATCAGTCATTAGTTGCTGCCAGCTAACACTTAGTGCCGTCACTAACGCCGCATAACCATCCGCAGCTAACGCCTGCTGATAACTAAAAGGCTCTGTTAGGCGTTCAGTGGCAGAACTTATTGTATAGTGTCCACTCACAATCGCCATACCATTATCTTTGGCATGAAAACGATCAATGGTTAGTTGTAGCTGCACGCTATTTATACTGCGGCCACTGGCTAATGGCATCTCAGGCAACCGAGCCTGCAACTGCTCTACCAGCAAACGGTAAAGTTGTTGATCCAGAGCATCCGCCCACAAGTGCCGGCTGGCGATGACCAGCTCAACCTCAGAGCGCTGCATCACTAAACCTGCACCATTAAGATAATTAGCGACCTTAACCGGTTGCAACACTAAGCTTAGTGTTGATTCTGTATTTTGCTCTGGCACCGAAACTGCCGGTGGCACCGTAAGTTGATAATAGCTTACCGGGGTCGGCGCAGCGCAGGCAAACAAGCTAGCTGTAATAATGAGTGACAACAATAATTTCATGGTTTGGCTTTCCTTGGTTCAGGCTCTGCAACATCGCTGGCATTAAAAAGTAATGAGTTACTTTGCTGGTTCATGGTTTTTATCACCGGTTGCAACTCCCGCAATACCTGTTCCAGCGCCTGTAGATTCGCATTTACACTGCCGTATGCCTCGGCATCAGGGCCTAAACCCTGCAAAGTGTTACGCAGCTCTTGTAAACTACGCTGAATATCAGCGGGCAATTGCTGTAACTGAGGTTGATCCAGCAGTGTCTGCATACTTAACATCAGTTGCTCGGCATGCTGCATAACCTCGTTAGTAGCCAGCAACGTTTTCTCACCTTGCAGCAATAAAGGCTCAACCGGTAAATTATTAATCTTATCCAGTGCCATCAGCAGTTTTTGTTCAATATTACTAAAACCGCTGCGAGCTGAGGGTAAGGCCGGATACCCTACCGAGGTGCTTAGTTGCTGCTGCTCACGAAATAACTGCTGTAAAGCGATATCGTCCAGCCAACTGCCATTGATATCTAGATCGATATATAAGGCACCGGTAATTAAATTGCCAGTTTTCAATACCGCATGTAAACCACGATTAATCGCATCTTGTAACTCAGTATTTAACTGCGCTACATTCAATTTTTCATAAAGCCGGGCCGACTCGATACGGATTAGCACTGGCACACCCTGCTGCAAGGCCACCTCAAACGGTTTATCAATAGCAAAGAAAAAGGGCACCGTCGCCACAGTCCCAACCCTGACGCCACGATATTCAACTGGTGCACCCGCTTTTAGGCCACGTACCGATTCATCGAAAAATACCAGATATTCAATATACTGGCTGTACAAACCTTTCTGAATGCTTTGTTTATCAGGGAACAATTGAAAGGTACTACCATCAGCTGCACGCTCGCCGCTAGGCCAGCCGTCCATTAAGTCAAAACTCACCCCACCGGTTAGTAGGGTAGTCGCCGAGCCAATATCAACACTTAGTCCCTCGGCGGATAAATCAAACGCCAAACCACTGCTTAACCAAAACCGCACATTATCACTAACCAGTGCATCATAAGGTTCACGGATATACAGTTGAAACTGCGTACTGCGCTGTTCAACGTTAAAGTCTCTTAGTTCAACGGTTCCTACTTCATAACCGCGGTATAGTACAGGATCACCAACGGCTAGCCCGGTAGTATCGGCAGAGTTTAATTTAACCCGAATACCCGGTGCATCGGCAGGGGCTACCGGCGGTGCATTTAATAACGGGTGGGTAAGTTGGGTATCACCATTGTCGCCTGGCTGGAGTTCAATATACACGCCTGAAAGCAAGGTGTTTAACCCGGTAACCCCACCCCGTCCTACCTGTGGTTTCACCACCCAAAATTGCGAACCGTCATTAAGCAGTGGGGTCATATTGGGTTTCATCCGGGCTTGGATCAATACCTGAGTTAAGTCATCACTTAGTTCTACCGATACCACCTGGCCGACATCGACACTGCGGTTTTTAATCTGCGTTTTACCGGCAACGATACCCTCGGCATCTTCAGCAATTAATAATAGCAATACGCCTTGATGCTGATAATGACTAAACAACATCCACAAACCAATTAATACTGCGGCAATTGGTACCACCCAAATCGGCGACCATTGTTTAATTACCCTGACGTTAGCCTTAATAATATGTGCCGCCTCTGTCACTTAATAACTCCTTCTGTGTTTAAATAGGCTTGTGGGTTGTCTGCAGACGGTTGATGGTCCCAAAGCAGTCTGGGGTCAAAACTAACTGCAGCCAGCATAGTAGTGATCACTACGGCCGCAAACAACACCGCACCAATCTTTGGATAAACGCTCGCCAATAAACCAAAACGCACCAGCGCTGCCATAAAAGCCACCACCAGCACATCGACCATCGACCACCGGCCAACCCAGTCAACCAACTGATAAATAATACCATTGCGCTTACCTTTGCTTAGCGTTGGTGTACTGGCAAGAAAGCAAAGCCAAAACATCACGGCAATTTTTATAATCGGGATCACCACACTGGCTAAAAAGATAATAATCGCTACCGGATACTCACCATTTTGCCACATCAAAATAAAACCGCTGATAATGGTCGAGTCAGTAATCTCCCCCAGAGAAACGGTGCGCATAATCGGCAACACATTAGCCGGGATATACAAGACGCAAGCGGTAAGCAACAATGCCAGCGTTTTCTGTAAACTCGCGGGCAATCGGGCGTATACCCGGGTATAACAGCGGCTACAACGCTTTTGCTGTATAGGCATTACTGCAGTACAACAGTGGCATAATTTTAACTGCATTGACAAACCGGTATGCCCCTCTTTAACCCGCAATACCGGTTGCGGACTCGGTGCAATGCTCGCCCACAGCGCATGGCGGTCTAACACTTGAAACGTGCGTAAATGTAATAAACAAAATAAGCAAAACGCCCAAAAGCTCATGCCCAATGAAATTTCTGCCGTGGCGACCAGCTTAACAAAGCTAATCAGTAATCCCATCAGAAATATATCGACCATGCTCCAAGGTTTTAGCATAAACAGCACTCTTGCTACCCAAATGCGCGCCGGCAACCGATACAGCATGCCAATCTTTAAATAAATTACCGCCAGCATGCAAAAAGCCGGCACGGCCTGAATAATTAACCAGACCAGAATAGCCAGACTTTGATGAAACTGATTAAACAACACGGCGGAAGTATCGAAAAAATGAATTTCGCTACGGTTGCCGGCAATAGCCATACTAACGAAAGGGAATAAATTAGCCAGCAACAGCATAAGCAGTGCAGATGCCGCGTATAATGCAGGCGGTAAAATAGGATCATATTGGCGGGCATCAAGCTGTTGCTGACAACGGTCACAATGGGCTTCTTCGCCCGCAGCAAGCACTGGCAAATACTGCGCTAAGTCACAATGTGGGCAAAGCACCAGTTCACTATTACCAGTACCGTCAACGCTGTTTGGACTGATAGTTGGCTGCGCTGTCAGCCCGGCAGTTATTTTCACACGTTACCTTAAGCTGCTAGTCGAAGGCAAAGTAACTTTTTTGCTAAAGTTACCTTATATAATCAGTAGTATATATCAGTATGCAGATAAGCTGGCGCTGAACGAAAACAAAATTACGCTGGCAGAATAAAAAAACCCGCTTAGGTGTTAGCCAAAGCGGGTTCTTCGTATATGGTGGACGCAGGAGGATTACAGGCGGCTATCCTGCCGCCTGCCCTACGGGTCAGCTAAAGCTGCGCCAATTTGCTCCAGGCAAATTGGTCGAACCATACGGAGCTTCTCACCCGCCAGCGTCCCGTTACACAAAGCAAGCATAAAAAAACCCGCTTAGGTGTTAGCCAAAGCGGGTTCTTCGTATATGGTGGACGCAGGAGGATTCGAACCTCCGACCGCTCGGTTCGTAGCCGAGTACTCTATCCAGCTGAGCTATGCATCCAAAAGGTAGAACTTTATATTACATTTTTATAGATGGTGGACGCAGGAGGATTCGAACCTCCGACCGCTCGGTTCGTAGCCGAGTACTCTATCCAGCTGAGCTATGCATCCGCTCTATAAAAATAATGGCGGAGAAAGAGGGATTCGAACCCTCGATAGAGTTTCCCCTATACACCCTTAGCAGGGGTGCGCCTTCAGCCACTCGGCCATTTCTCCGCACTATGTTGCGGCGTGTATATTAATGTCTCAGGAAAATAAGTCAAACAATTTTTAGGTCAGTAAAGTCTGTTTGCCGACCTTTTAAACAATTCGCTCAAAATTTACCAGTAATTGGTTAAAATTAGCCATTGTACCACCGGCATGCTGCCGGCAGTATTAGTCGGCGTCGTTAAAGCCACCACCAGAAGTATCTTTTTCAGCCTGGATCCGCATATAAATTTCTTCACGGTGCACAGACACTTCTTTTGGCGCATTAACACCTATTCGAACTTGATTTCCTTTCACACCTAACACGGTGACAGTGACTTCATCACCAATCATCAGGGTCTCACCAACTCGACGGGTAAGAATTAGCATTCGCTTGCTCCTTTTCCTTGTAATTACAGTGACATTTCACCGTTATTTCGATAAAACGCCGTATAGTAACTCAGCTTGCCCCTGCTTGGAAAGCTGACAACTGATATTTATAAATGGCACCAGGCCGTTACCGGGCATAGTGCACAAACTACGGCCGAACGCTTTGCAACGATCAGCAGTTTAGCTTATTACTGATATAGTCGTGGGCCGCACTTAACACGCTAGGTAACGCTGCGGCGTCAGTGCCGCCTGCCTGAGCCATATCAGGCCTGCCGCCACCTTTACCACCAAGCTGTTCAGCTGCCCAGGCGACAAGCTGACCGGCATGTACTCTGGCCGTTAAGTCATTACTTACTCCGGCTATTAGACTTACTTTAGCATCATTCACCGTTGCCAGCAGGATTACCGCCGAACCCAGCTTATTTTTCAGCTCGTCCAGTAAAATTCTTAAACTTTTTGGATCAGCTTGCTCAAGCGCCGTAATCAGTACGTTTACCCCGGCAATACGCTGAACCTGGCTTTCCAATGAAGCACCTGCGTGACTGGCCATTTTAGTTTTTAACTGTTCAATATCTTTTTCCAGGCTGCGGTTTTTATCCAGTGTTTGCTGCACTTTATCTGCCAAACTAAACAAGTCGCCTTTTAATAAAGCGGCAGCCTGCGATGCCTGCTGTTCCAGCTGCTGGATATACTGCAATGCGGCTGAGCCACTAACCGCTTCAATCCGTCGAACACCCGCAGCAATACCGGCCTCCGCAACAATTTTGACCAAGCCAATATCACCGGTTCGACTAACATGAGTACCACCACAAAGCTCAGTAGAAAAGTTACCCATAGACAGCACCCGAACCTGCTCATCGTACTTTTCACCAAACAAGGCCATCGCGCCAGCCGCTTTAGCTTGCTCTATTGGCATTACCCGGGTTTGCAGCAAATGGTTTTCCTGTATTTGCTGATTCACCACCTGCTCAATCTGCCGAAGCTCTTCAGGCTTAACGGCCTCAAAGTGATTAAAGTCAAAACGTAAACGTTCTGGCCCCACTAACGAGCCTTTCTGGGTAACATGCTCGCCCAGGATCTGCCGAAGTGCCGCGTGCAATAAGTGCGTTGCCGAGTGGTTTTGTTTAATAGCCGCACGGCGCACACTGTTAATTTGTGCTGCAACCTTATCGCCCACTTTTACAGTGCCGTTTAACCGGCCTTTATGGGCAAAAGCTTTAACTAGCTTAATGGTATCTTCCACTACAAACTCGCCGCCATCGGCCAATACCAGCTTACCGGTATCACCTAGCTGGCCGCCCGACTCCGCGTAAAAAGGAGTTTCATTCAGCACGATTAAACCGTACTCACCGTCAGCTAATTGGTTTACGGCTTTACCGTCAATAATAATTTCAACCACAGTGGCATTGCCAAACTCATGCTCATAACCACTGAACACCGTGTGCTGGGTTGAACTGAGCGCTGCATTATAATCGGCACCAAAATGTGACGCCTGCTGCGCCCGTTTGCGCTGCGCTGCCATGGCGGCATCAAAACCAAGCTGATCAATAGTCAAGTTACGCTCGCGGGCGACATCGTTGGTTAAATCAACCGGAAAACCATAGGTGTCATACAGTTTGAAGACCAAATCACCCGGCACCACGCTGCCGGTTAATCCTGCTAACTCATCATCTAAAATGGTTAGGCCACGCTCTAATGTTTTACCAAATTGTTCTTCTTCAAGCCGCAATACTTTTTCAATTATCGCTTGTTTTTCAACAAGCTCCGGGTAGGCTTCGCCCATCTGCGCCACTAACGCACTAACCAACTGATAAAAAAACGCGCCCTTAGCACCCAACTTATTGCCATGACGCACGGCCCGGCGGGTGATCCGGCGTAACACATAGCCGCGTCCTTCGTTTGCTGGCAACACACCGTCAACAATCAGGAAGGCACAACTGCGGATATGATCGGCCACAACCCGCAACGATTTATCCGTTAAGTCGCTGGCCCCGGTGATGTGGGCAGCCGCTTTAATTAACGCAGCAAAAATGTCAATTTCGTAATTACTGTGTACACCCTGCAAAATAGCGGCAATGCGTTCCAGCCCCATGCCGGTATCAATACTGGGTTTGGCCAGTGGCTGCATGTCGCCATTTGCCTGGCGATTAAACTGCATAAAAACGATATTCCAAATTTCGATAAAGCGATCGCCATCTTCTTCTGGCGAACCCGGTGGCCCACCCCAAATATGATCGCCATGATCGTAAAATATCTCGGTACAAGGGCCGCAAGGGCCGGTATCGCCCATGGCCCAGAAATTATCTGACGCATAGGGCGCTCCTTTATTGTCTCCAATGCGCACAATGCGTTCAGCTGGCACGCCAATCTCGTTCAACCAGATATCAAAGGCTTCATCATCAGTGGCATACACCGTGACCAACAACTTTTCCTTGGGTAGTTTTGCTACTTCGGTTAAAAACTGCCAGGCATAACCAATAGCTTCACGTTTAAAGTAATCGCCGAAACTAAAGTTACCGAGCATTTCAAAAAAAGTATGATGACGCGCGGTATAACCAACATTCTCCAGATCGTTATGTTTACCGCCAGCCCGCACACAACGTTGTGCCGACACGGCCCGGCTGTAACTGCGCTGATCCTGCCCCAAAAATACATCTTTAAACTGCACCATGCCGGCATTGGTAAACAATAAGGTGGCATCATTACCAGGAATAAGTGAGCTACTGGCAACCAGTTGGTGCTGTTTACTGGCGAAATAATCAAAAAAAGCCTGCCTGATGTTGGCCGAAGTCATCGTCATGAAACTATCCTGTGGGGTTAAGTTGATTCGTTAATTCGATAAAGACCGCCTTAATTTGCTCGCCGGTAAAACCACGACGCTGCAAAAAGGCCATCCGCTTTGTTTTGTCTTTGTAATCGCATATTGGGCTGTCAGCATACTTTTTCTGATAAGCAAGCATTGCCAATGCCCACCAATCAATTGCCAGTGTATTAATACACTGGGTTAACTGCTCGGCGCTAATTTTTTGCGCCCGGCATTCTTGCAATAAGTAATTATAGCCATAGCCTTGACGGGCCCGGTTGCGCACTAACATCGTTAGAAAACGGCTTTCATCGAGGTACTGTTGCGCTTTGCACCACCCAATAACCTCTGTCAGTTGCTCAGGCAATGCCCCTTTCTGACGCAATTTCTGGCTCAGCTGTGCCTCGCTGTAGTCGCGCCGGCTTAGCCAGTTTAATGCGTTTTTCTTCAGCTCAGCTATTTCCGCCATGCTATACCTCTAACACACCATCATTGGTGGTTTTAACCTGCAATGCAAACACATCATTAAAAGACATAAAAAAGGCGATATTCAGTAATGGTAACACTACAATTAAGCCAATAAATAAGGTGGGAATAGTTAGCGCTACCAAAGCAAAACTCAATAAGCTAAACAGCAGTAGCGCAGCAACATTTCGCCAGCAGGCAATAAAGCTCGACTGCAGGATCACGACTAAGCGCTGCTCTTTTAAAAAATAAGCAATGGCTACCGCATAAGCAAACAACATAAATACCAAAGCAAATAACGCGACCAGTAGCACCAGCTGCAACACCACAGTGCTGTCTAATGGCACATTGGCCGCTGACGCGTCTTTCATAGTTTGGTAAAGGTGTTGATGAAAACTCAATAATGGCGTGGTCAATAAATAATTAAGTGCGGCAATAATGATTAAAATTCGACGGCAAGCTGGTTCCATTAAGGGTTTAAACAACCAGTCAATCGAAATGTCTTGTTGCTGCTGCGCACCCACTACGGTTTTATAAAACCCCGCCGTGAAAAACGGGCTTAGAAACACTCCCACTATAGCGGTCAGTTGATGTTGAGCCAGCAACACAGCAATAGCCACCGTCAATAAGAACATCGGGATTAACACCATCGGTGCTTGTTTAATTAATTGCCAGGCATCTTTTAACCATTGCATTGATGCGCTGACCGCAACCCGTCTGATAATCAGTTTCAGTTGAAACGGCTTCTCCACACTAACCTCTCGCTGACGCCCCAGCAAAGGCTGCGGCTAAAGGCCGTTATCATACTGCAAAACAGCTAAAAATAAGAGAGCTGTTGCCAAACTTCGTTAGTCATCTAACAAAATCTGGCTAATGGCCAGTCTGGCAGGCTTACTCAGCGTATATTGGGAGCCAGCCAACTTTCAGCTTGTTGCTGGTTCCAACCTTTTTTTAATGCATAGTCTTTTAGTTGGTCATCCCCTATTTTACTTACCGCAAAATACTTGCTGTCGGGATGGCCAAAGTACCAACCGCTGACCGCTGCGCCCGGCCACATGGCATAGCTTTCGGTAAGCTCGATGCCCGTTTGCGCAGCCACATCAAGCAATTGCCATAAGGTGCCTTTTTCAGTGTGTTCCGGGCAAGCAGGATACCCCGGCGCCGGCCGAATACCCTGGTATAGTTCTCGAATAAGCTGCTGATTATCAAGCATTTCGTCTTTGGCATAGCCCCAGTACTCCCGCCGCACCTTTAGGTGCAAATACTCGGCTAGCGCCTCAGCCAAACGATCAGCTAAGGCTTTAACCATAATGCTGTTGTAGTCATCGTGCTCTGCAGCAAATTTAGCGGCAAATTCGTCAGCACCAAAACCTGTACTTACCGCAAAACCGCCAATGTAGTCTTTTATGCCACTGCTTACCGGAGCAATAAAATCTGCCAGACTGCAATTGGGCGCGTTATTACGCAGTTTTAACTGCTGGCGTAAATTATAAAGCCTGACTTTTTCCGTGCTGCGGGTCTCATCGGTATAAACAATAATATCTTCACCGTCACTGTTGGCCGGAAATAATCCAAATACCGCTTTACCTTTAACATGGCCGTCGTTAATCATGCTATCGAGAATAGCATTGGCATCTTTAAACACCCGTCTTGCTTCCATGCCCACTTCAGCATGATTTAAAATGGCCGGATATTTACCCGATAACTGCCAGGTTAAAAAGAACGGTGTCCAGTCGATATAATCGCGTAACAGCGTTAAATCGACGTCAGGCCAAAGGTGCACGCCTGGCTGCTGTGGCGCCGGTGCCACTTTGCTTAAATCCAGTTGAAATTTGTTTGCTGTTGCTTCATTCAGGCTAAGCAGTTTTTCACCGGGTCTGGCACGGGCATGCTGCTCACGCGCGACTACATATTCATTTTTTATACGTGCTAAATACTCGGTTTTATTGTCCGGGGTAATTAACGATTGCACTACAGAAACACTGCGTGAGGCATTCGGCACATACACGACACCATGAACATAATTAGGTTCTATTTTTACTGCAGTATGTGCTTTAGAGGTGGTCGCGCCACCAATTAATAACGGCTGAGTAAAGCCTAAGCGGGTCATTTCTTTTGCTACATGCACCATTTCATCCAGCGACGGAGTAATAAGGCCAGAAAGGCCAATGACGTCAACATCACGCTCTTTGGCTACCCGAAGCAATTCAGCACAAGGCACCATTACGCCTAAGTCGATCACTTCAAAGTTATTACATTGCAGCACTACACCGACAATATTTTTGCCGATATCGTGTACATCCCCCTTAACTGTCGCCAGTAGCACCTTACCCTGTGCGCGACCACCGCCTTTTTCCAGCTCGATAAACGGTTGCAAGAAAGCAACCGCCTTTTTCATTACTCTGGCCGATTTCACCACTTGTGGCAGAAACATTTTGCCTTCACCAAATAAATCGCCAACCACATTCATGCCGTCCATTAACGGCCCTTCAATCACATGTAATGGCTTTTCGGCTTGTTGGCGCGCTTCTTCAGTATCCAGTTCTATAAAATCAGTAATGCCTTTTACTAAGGCATGCTCCAGCCGCTTGTTAACCGGCAGGCTGCGCCAGACATCATCAACTTTCTCGGCTACGCTACCATCACCTTTAAACTGTGCGGCAACCTCCAGCAAACGTTCGGTAGCATCGTCGCGCCGGTTTAAGATCACGTCTTCTACCCGCTCTTTTAATAACGCGGGTATATCGTCGTACACCGTTAACTGGCCAGCGTTCACAATACCCATATCCATACCGGCGCCAATAGCATGGTATAAAAATACCGAATGTATGGCTTCGCGCACCGCGTCATTGCCGCGAAACGAGAACGAGACATTGGAAACACCACCGGAAATTTTTGCGTGCGGGCATAACCGTTTTATATCGCGGGTCGCTTCAATAAAATCTACCGCGTAATTGTTGTGCTCTTCAATACCGGTGGCCACGGCAAAGATATTCGGATCGAAAATAATATCTTCAGGCGGAAAACCAATCTGCTCAGTCAGTATTTTATACGCGCGCTGGCATATTGCTACTTTGCGGGCTTTCGTATCGGCCTGGCCTTTTTCATCAAAAGCCATGACCACTACTGCCGCACCATAACGGCGCAGTAAACGCGCCTGGTGTAAAAACGGCACCTCGCCTTCTTTTAACGAGATAGAATTCACCACCGCCTTGCCTTGAATACACTTTAACGCCGCTTCAATTACCTCCCATTTCGACGAGTCGACCATGATAGGTACCCGCGAAATATCCGGCTCCGACGCTAATAAAGACAAATAACGTACCATAGCCGCTTTGCTATCGAGCATGGCCTCGTCCATGTTGATGTCAATGATTTGTGCGCCGTTTTCTACTTGCTGCCTGGCAACATCAAGCGCCGCTTCAAAGTCACCGTTTAAAATCAGTTTTTTAAACCGGGCCGAGCCGGTAACATTCGTCCGCTCGCCTATGTTAATAAATCGGGCCTGTTGTCGCATTACCACTCCACTGAAAAGGCTTCAAGGCCAGCTAAATGAAAACTATGATCAGCCGCTTTTGGCCGGCGCGGCGCGGCCTGCTTTACCGCTTCAGCAATGGCTTTAATATGTTCGGGCGTAGTGCCACAACAACCACCAACAATATTTAAAAACCCCTGCTGTGCCCAATCGGCAATTTCAGCGGCCATTTCCTCGGCGCCTAAATCATATTCACCAAATTCATTCGGTAACCCGGCATTAGGATGCACTGAAACATAACCTGCTGCTAACCCTGACAAGGTTTCAACATAAGGGCGCAGTAAATCAGGACCAAGGGCGCAGTTAAGGCCAAAACACACTGGCTCAACATGGGCCAGGCTATGATAAAACGCCTCGGTAGTCTGCCCAGATAAGGTGCGGCCAGACGCATCAGTAATAGTGCCGGAAATCATTACCGGCAGCTTAAAGCCCACTTCATCAAACACTTTAAGTACCGCAAACGCTGCAGCTTTGGCGTTTAGGGTATCAAAAATAGTTTCCAGCATAATAATATCGGCACCGCCTTCTATTAGCGCATGCGTAGACTCGGCATACGCCTCGACTAACTGGTCAAAACTGACATTGCGAAACCCCGGATCGTTAACATCAGGCGATATTGACGCAGTGCGATTAGTCGGCCCCAGCACGCCAGCCACAAAACGCGGCTTGTGCGGCTCAAGCTGGGTTACTTCGTCACACACCTTGCGGGCCAGTGCAGCAGCTTCACGGTTAATGCGAGCTGACAAACCGGCCATCTGGTAGTCTGCCATGGCAATACTGGTGGCATTGAAACTGTTGGTCTCGATAATATCAGCACCCGCCAGCAGGTATTGTCGATGAATATCGGCAATCAAGTCTGGTTGGCTTAATACCAGTAAATCGTTATTGCCTTTAACATCACTGGCCCAGTTGGCAAATTCACTACCGCGGTAATCCGCTTCTTCCAGCCGATGTTGCTGGATCATGGTGCCCATTGCACCATCCAGCACAAAAATACGTTGGTCAAGTAGGTTACGAAAATGAGCGGGGGTTAATCTTGCTGTCATAAAATTCCCATTTACTAATGCTGTAGTTTAAGCTGAACGGCCAATTTCGCTTAGCTCAAATGGTGTGGCCTGATACACATAATAGTTTAGCCAGTTACTAAACAGTAAAAAGGCATGACTTTGCCAGCGCTTTTGTGGTCCTTGCAACGGATTGTCATTTCGGTAATAGTTTTCCGGTAACTTAGGCTCTGCGCCAGAGGCGATATCACGTTGATATTCTTCATCCAGCGTACTGACGTCGTATTCCGGGTGGCCGGTAACAAATACTCGGCTGCCACTACTATTTTGCAGTAAATATGCACCGGTTACGTCAGCTTCAGCCAGAATATGCAGCTCATTATGCTGCTGGTATTTTTGCTTTGGTACCTGGGCATAACGTGAGTGCGGCACTAAAAATTCATCATCAAAACCGCGCACCAACGGACTTAATGGCTGACTCACTTGCTGCCAGTAAACACCCGACAACTTTTCGCCACGTACTTCACGTTGTAAACCATAGTATTGATACAGCGCCGCATGAGCGGCCCAACATAAAAACAACGTAGACGTAACGTTATTATCGGCCCAACGTAAAATATCGCCAAATTGCGCCCAATAGGTCACGTCTTCGTAATCGACTAAGCCTAATGGCGCCCCGGTAATAATTAAACCATCGTACTTTTGCTGCTGTACGTCTGAAAAATAGCGATAAAAACAGTTTAAATGGTTAGGCGGGGTATTTTTACTAATATGATCATCAATCCGCAGCAAATCAATATCCACTTGCAACGGGCTGTTGGCCAGTAAACGCAATAGCTGTATTTCAGTGGTAATCTTGTTCGGCATTAAATTTAAAATAGCAATTTTCATCGGCCGGATATCTTGCGACTGTGCCCGGCTTTCGGTCATTATAAACACATTTTCTGCCGACAGCGCTGCCACCGCCGGGAGTTGATCGATCACTTTAATAGGCATAGCTACACCCGATTAACTAACATAGCTGGTACTTTGCGCAAAACCCACGGCAATGTCAACTTCTATACGCCTAGATGGCCAAATAAAGCAACGGCTAACAGTTTCGTGCATACGTAAATCGGTTGCTAAAATATTAAAATGGGTCAGAGTGATTTTAGCATTGTCAGCACATTACGCTGCTGCTCATCGGTTTTTGTTAAGCGCTAACATTGAGTAACACGGCAACCTCTGTAACAATGGCTATTCATATTCTCCAGCTTAATGGACACATTAATGCGCCTGTTATTCATTCGTCTGCAATGGTTATTCTATGTGTTAAGCGCTTCTGTGCTGCTTTTTCCGGCACCCGCTTACGCACAGTGGTATCGGCTGCCATTTCAAACCATGGGCACCCAGGCTTACGTTGAGTTGTGGGCTGAAGATGCCAGCCAGGGCAAAACATTGTTAACGGATGTGCAAAGCGAGTTTGAGCGCATAAACCAGCTAATGAGCCCCTATATTGCCAGTAGCGAACTTAGCCAGGTAAACCGCGATGCAGCGACTAACCCGGTAACGGTAGGTGCTGAGTTTTACCAGTTGTTACAACAAGCTGAGCAGCTGGCAGGCCTTAGCGATGGTGCCTTTGATATTAGCTTTGCGTCTGTTGGGTTTAGCTACGACTACCGGCAACACATTAAACCCAGCGCCGCTGAGTTATCCAGCCAACAGCCGTTAATTAACTACCGACTGATTACGTTATTAGCTAACAATCAGGTTAGGTTTACGCAACAGGGTGTAAAAATTGATTTAGGCGGCATTGCCAAAGGCTATGCGGTAGAGCAAGCCATTGGTTTACTGGCTAAGGCTGGCATTAAGCATGCGCTGGTTACTGCCGGGGGTGACACCCGCCTGCTCGGTGACAAACGGGGCCGCCCGTGGTTGGTGGCGATTAAACACCCGCGTAAAGCCGATGGCATCGTAGCGCAGCTGCCACTGAGCGACAGTGCTATTAGTACTTCTGGTGATTACGAGCGGTTTTTTATTGAAGATGGTGTGCGCTATCATCATATTTTAGACCCAAAAAGCGGCCAAAGCCCCTCAGGGCTTATGAGCGTAACGGTACTGGGACCCGACGCCACCCGAACTGATGCCATGTCTACTACCTTATTTGTAATGGGGCTGGCGCGCGGCATGGCCTTTATTGAGCAACAACCGGAATTTGAAGCAATATTTATTAGTAGCGAACACCAGTTGTATTTTTCATCGGGCCTGGCGCAGTAAAGCAACCTCTAAATTACTGATAGGTTAATGTAGAAATTCATTCTATACTTGAGAATAGCTTATAAAGTAAGCAACCAGAGTTTACATTATAGATGGAAATGCAATGTATAACATTCTCTTAAAAGCCACGATGCTGACATTGCTGTTAATCTCCAGCTTGTCGCACGCCGCTAGTTGTACCCTTAGCCTTGGTATAGAAACTCACTTTCCACCGCATATTATTAAAACTAAAAATGGTTGGAGTGGCCTCAGTGTTGAGCTAATGCAACGCCTTGCTGTTGAAGTGGGCTGCGAAGTAATCTTAATTGAAAGCCCGTGGCGCCGGTCAATGCGCCTGATTGCACAAGGCAAGCTGGATGTCATCAGCCACCTTACGTTCAGCCCTGAGCGGCAACAACGTTTTGCTTTTATTGGCCCGCATCATCTGGAACATATTTATCTGGTTGCCGATCCAGCAGCCATACCTGCAGTAACCTCACTAGAGCAACTTACCCAAGACGTGGATTTAACCGATATTGCCATGCTGGATGGCGCCTATTATGGTGAACATTTTGCCACACTACAGGCTCAAGCCGGACTACGCCGACAGCTGGTTTATATTGGCAACAACCTGGATAAAATGGCGTTACTCAAAGCAGGTAGAGTTAATGCCGTATTGGAAGATTTATCTGTATTGCGTTATTGGCAAGCAGACAAAACCAGCACAGCAGGTCGTTTTCAACCGCTACTGGAAGTTCACCAAGGGCCGGTCTATTTTGGTTTTAATAAAGCTACGCTCTCAACCGAGCAACTCGGGCAACTCGCTAACGCCTGGCAGCAGTTACATCGCTCAGGCGAGCTTAGTAACATTGTTAGCCGCTATCAACAACGTGATAGCGAGCTTAATGTGCCACCGCCAGAGCCACATTTGTAATATACCGCTACTTTAAACAATAGGCGCAAAAGCCGTTAATCGGTCCTGGCTGGCGGCATTACCTAAGCCATTAAACGGCGCTACCTCAGCCAGCCGGCCTTGCTCACCATGCAATGCCAGATAATTTAACAGCACAGTTTGCACCAGTAAATTCACATTATTGGCCGCCATTGATGATCCCGTTTCAACCGAGGCATCCGGACGCATAAAGCCAATTTGCTGATGTCGGGCTTTCTCAGCCGCACTACCACCTAGTAGCGCCGGCCGGCCATTCGGGTTATACACCAATATGGCCGACGCTGCCGTAGATGAGCTATCGCCGGTCCACTCGCCTTTGCCTCGGCCATTGACACTGTCGTCAATCCGGCCATTACTACTTACCGAGCCATCTGAGTACAAATATATCATTAGTGGCTGATTACGCCTTGCTGCATACTCTAAGCAGGCACCAATACAGCGCCCGGCACGTAAGTCTCTTAGCTCACCGGTTCCACGCTCACCGGTATGATAATCATAACCGCCAATGGTCACGGTACCCGCACCAGCAAAACCATTCACTACCAGCTTCATAACTGATGCGGTTTTTCGAAACTCGGCATCGCCGTTAAACTCAGCGCTACTAAAAATACCGCCATCACCAACAATATCAGCATCGGCGGCGGGGTCTAGTGTTGCCGGGTTACCAAAACGATCGGCTAAATCAGCACTTTTTACATAGCCACAACTAACCAGTTCTTTAATCACTTCATCGCGGGTAACACCCGTGCTTACCCGGGCTAATTTTCGATCGCTTAAGCGCTGAATAGATTCCATCACTGCCACAGCATCATTTTGATCGAGCAAACCAAATAAATCGCCAACATCGACCAAACCGGTAACATCGCTGGGCCGGTCAATTTTAGTCGGCCGCCACTCTGAATTATAGAACTCAGCCGGGCTCATAGAATTGGCACCCGAGTCGGAGTTACGTGATCCAATTAATGGCATTAATGAGCCACTTGCACCTGCTTTAGCAATGGCATACATCGGGTTATGCGGGTTATTACCGGTGTCGTTTTCAGAGCGTGACGGCATTACCGCACCATTGGTCATAGCCTGCGTGGCCATACTGGTTCGCTCTAAAATACCGGCCAGCATTTGCGAGTCACTGTGAAAGGCTAAACCTAACTGATCGTTAACAAAGCCCCCTGCCGGATTAGCGGCATTGACGGCCGTTGGCACCATATCGGCGGGCAAGCCAAGCTTGCTATAGCCCTGGGTAGATAAGAAATCAAGTTGACCACCAGCACCGCCTACCAGGATGTTCGAGCCGGCAATATTAGCACCGCCAGCCAAATCAAAACAAATAAATGGAATTTTTCCAGCGCCTTCCACGTTAATACCACACTGATTTTTTAACAGTTCCAAATCCGGTGATAAATCAGCAAAGGCTTTGCTTGGGTTAGCAAACAAACTAAATACCGAGCCTGTCGTTAAGATACCGGCGCCGACACTAAGGCCACAGGCAATAAAATCACGCCGGCTTACTGGCCTGCTATGGCAGGCATGCAATAAGGGCGCATCTGGGTGTAAGGCTTGTTTTAGTTTCATCAGTTGGCTCCTTAATACACCAGCATCTGGGCGCTGGCGAGCACCGCAGTGCAAGCTGCTTTGGCTATAGTTTGCGTACGCTGACTGTCGCAGGTACCGTTACACTGGCTTAACCGATCGATCAAATTATTCAGCTCAGCTCTGGCATCGGCATCATTGATTGCTGTAGCAGGCTGCAATGGTGCAAATCTAGCCAGTAACGGGCTAATTAACGTGTTGCGATTGGCAGCACTTAACGCCTCAGCCGGGCTGGCATTAAAATTTAGCTCAGGAAACCACTGGCTGCGCAGTACCGGATCGTTAATGGCGGCGTTACAATAAGCGATCCCCAGCTGGGTAATCGCCATTTGCTGTGCAGAAATAAACGTTTCAATATTACTTAAGGCCGGTAGCTGTCGGGTAATGGTCTGATAAGTACTGGCAACAGCCGGGTTAGTTGGCGATACCTGAGTAAGCTGACTCATACTGGCATTAATCGCCGCAAAAGGCCGGATACCAATATCACTGCTACTGGAATTCACGACATTAATTTGTTGCTCAGCATAAACGGGCTGGCTACGTACATTGCTAAACTGACCGATTTGGCCAAACGATAAGAAAAACTCATCGCTGGCAGCACCCGATTCTGCAGCAATAATGGTACCCAGGTTTGAAATTGGCTGCGCTTCAACCAGCGATGTACCGCTGCTAAAACTGCTACTTTGCCGGATCCACGCCTGGCCACCGCTTAATTCCCGGCCATTCATTGCCAACGCCATGCCGGCAATGGTTAGATCGCTGGGCAAGGCACTACCCTCTAAATTAATCAGATAGGGCTGGCTAAACAGGTAAGAATAATTATCAAACTGCGCTACTTCGAACACAATGTAGGTCTGTGGCAAATCAATTAAATGACCAATAGCGAAAGGCAGATAAAATTTCTGGCCCACCCCAATACTGAAGTTTTGGCTAATTTGCTCTGTCGTTAACGCCCGGTTATGAATCGCCAGTAGGCGCACACTGCCTTGCCATTGCCGGCTACCATCAGCTTCATTACCCAGCATCAAGGCAAAACTACTATCCCAGTTAGAAATGGCAGCAGCAGGCGCACGCACGCCGGTATCCTCACCATTAACAAACAACCGCTGGCCGTTTACCGGATCTTGCGTTAACACCACATGCTGCAGGCTGGCTTGCAGCACTTCATCGGCATCGGCAGTACTTAGCGCCGGCACACCGGCAAAATTACTACTGTTGCTGCGCAGTAAAAAATCATAATTATACTGGCTTTGGCCCAGGGTAAAGTTGCGGCTGATTGCACTGCCCGCATAACTAACAATAGCAGCCGGGCCTTGCTGCACCACATTAGCCGGAATTACCCAGGCTTCAACAGTTAGCTCACCGGTTGCCCCCACTAACTGGGCTAGTTTGGCACTGCTTTGTGTACTGGCTTGCGCCCGCCCTGAATTTATTTGCAACCCCCAGCCGGTGAGCCAGTTAAAATCACCCTGTATGGTTAAATTCGCGGCAGGCTCTACCCCTGAGGTATCAAACGCCTGATTACCCTGCCCTTCTTTAAACTGATAAAAGGCAATTTGATGACTCTCGTAACGGCCGCCACTTGAGGCCACAACACCATCATCCAACCGTAATCCTTTCGATGGCACCAGTTGTGGGTCAAGCTCAGTCAGCGGCACGGCATCACTTATTGCTTTTATCGCCAAGAGCATGGTTGCCGCATCAGTAGCACAATCTGACCAGCAATTATGAAATTCGCCGCCTAGCCTCGCGACTAAACGCGATAGCTCTGGCCGGTCCAGATTAATTAAATTACGACTAACCTGATACGCTGCATTTACATCGGTGCTGGCAAAAAAGGGCGCCTGCGCAACCGTGGCATCGGGTGTATGGCAGTTAACACAATACTGACGGAGCAGCGGATAAACCTCTGCAGCAAACAAGCCTGGACTGTCTGGCAGCGCTTTACTGGCGCCAGGTTCGCGGATCACCGGTGCCACCAGCGTCACGGCAGCCTGCTCAGCATTGGCATTAGCACCCCAGTTGCGCAACCACTGGCTAATAGTATCTGCACAAGCGGTATTACTACTTAACCAACAGTTATGACCACCGGCTACTTTTCGTACCAGTGCCGACTGTGCAGGGTCGGCCAAATTCACCAGTGGTAATACTGCGGCATAAGCCAAATTAATATCATCCCGGCGCACGAAAAAAGGCGCAGTATTGCCCTGTTGATGGCAACTGCCACAACGGTTATCGGCCACCAGGTTATCCCACAAATTTAGCTTAAACTGTTGAACATCATCAGTTTGTGGTGCTAATCCCGTATAATTATTTGAATTATCTTGCACTGGCGGTGGCGTATTCTGCTCAACTTCTGCGCCCCCACAGCCCAGCAACAGCAGGCTTAATACAATAAGTAGCGACGTTCTCATGGTTAGTCCCCCATACAATAGGTGGCGGTGTCAGCAAACACCTGCTTTAAGTTATAGCCAGTCTGGCTAAACCTCTCACTGGTTTGCTGGATCAAATTAACGTCGGCTAAGGTTTCTGGTGGCCGTAAACAGGTGGTCTCGAACGCTTTTTTCACCTGGCACTGAGCAAACGCCACTGAATGAGCCAACTCCTGCCCTAAGCTTTTAGCGCCATACCCCTCGCCTGGTAAGCTGTTATCCCAGCCTAATGATTGATTCTGGCCTTGCCGCCAGTAATTTTGCCAATAATCATCTTCGGTTTTATAACCAAACGGAAAATTACCCGCATTGATATGATATTTGGGTTGCACCCGGCTACCCGTCTGGCTGTTGCTACTGCCAGTTTGTTGATAAAACAACCGGCCATTGTTGCCACTTTCATCACTAAACTGGTAGTCGTAAAAAGCGAATGCTTGCGCCAATGGGTCCATGCCGGCATGACAGCCTAAGCAACGGTTATGAAAAATCCGGCTATCGCCACCCGGGCTGCGACTGACATCCTGGCGGATCCGATCCGCCGGGGTCGTCAAATCTTTTAATGGCTCTAAATCCGTACATAACTGGCTCATTAAGGTAAAACGCAACATGGCCCGGTTAGTACCAAGGTAAAAAAACGCTTTAGCACCAGCCCGGCTGGTCATAACCCCGGCACTAGCGTCAGCCGGAATACCCAGCAAACTGCTTTGCGAACGCGGTTCCAAATATTGTTGTAAATCAATTCCCTGCTGATCCAGTGCCTGATAATGCGCATTATTGTCTGCAGCATAAGGAGGTAAACCCAAGCTGTCGGCCGCTACGTACAATACGTCGGTTTGTAAAATTTGCCGAAAATCAGCATTATCCCGCACCAACCCAATAATAGTGGCACTGTAATCATTTAGCGGCTCAAAAATGTCTAAATCACGGTTGGTCGCCGGGGTAGCGAACAACTTTAAGGTGGTACGGTAAAAATCCGGATGTTGCATGGCTAACTCGGCTGCGGCCTGCGCATTGCCAAGCGCAATATAATCGGCCATTTGTTGCAGCATTGCGGTATCAGCCGGCACACCGGCCAACCGGTCATGCAATCTTTTTGCTTGTTCCAGTGGCCCGGCAGACACTGCGCTACTTAGCAACAACGCTGCCAGCAAGCTTAGTGCTAACATTGGCTTTATATAGCTTTGCATATTTCTCTCCTGCCCGGTTTAGCCGGGTAAAAACGCAATGGTCCACTGCGAACGGGTTGGCGCCACCTCGGCTGCACCGAAATTAACCGCCTGTAAGCGTAATTGTAACTGCCGCTCCAGTCGTTCATCATTAAGTTCACTTTCTATAACATTTACTTGCGCCACGCTTCCATCAGGTTGAATAACCAGTTCAAACACCACCTTGCCTTTTAGTAATGGATTAGCGCGCAGCGCCCGGTTATACAGGGTATATAAACTGCTTTTGTTGGCCTCTAAGGTTTGACGAATACTGGCTTCTGAACGTCCACCCTGACTACTGGCATCCGCGCCTGTCTTAGCACCTGAACTGGTAGACGTTGGTGCAGCTGAAGCCAAGCCTCTTAACTCGCCCTCGGCTACCGCGCTACGTTCGCCGCGGGCTAATTCTGCCCGGTCTACGTCAGCACTAACTGCTGCCGCTGCTTTTGCCGCGTTTTTAGCAAGCATCGGGTTAGCAATAACGTCCGGTGCACTCACTACCGCACGTTGCTGGCCTTCTCTTTGCAGTTGCGGTGCGGGTTGGTTGATGGTAAACGTTTGGCGCAGTGCTGCCAGCTCATCTTGCATCGCCAACAAACCCGATTGCTCAGCTTGTTGGCGTGCCTGCTGCTGAGTAACCGGACTCGCTGCAACCACTTTTTGCTCTGGTTTAGCCACTGGTTCTGGTTCTGGTAAAGGTTCGGGTTCGGGTTCAACAATTTCTATTGGCTCAGGGGGGGTAATTTCCCGTTGCTCAAGCATAACCCGCGCCAGCTGCGGCGGTAATTGCTCCTGCTGCTGCCGGCTTCGCTCAGGCACACTGTAAAGGGGGACCAGTACTGATAACACTAGCAATACCAGTAGACCCGTTACTACAACCTTGCTAAAAAACCGGTCTTCCGATTGCCAGTCTTGTCCTGTCTGCCAGGTCAGTGTACTCATGGCGTCGCCTCCAACGCCTTACTACGTTGCTCTACCGCCAACGACACATCGCGATATTCCGTTGCGGCACTCATTGCCATTAAACGGCGCAGTATGGCATAAGAGGTGGTGGCGTCGGCCAAAATAGTCAGTGGCCGGCCAATCGTTTGCTGTTCGTATGTTAACGGCGTAGCGCGCTCGGCCAAATAACGTAATTCCTGTTGCACCGCTTCGCTTAGCGGCTCTTGCCATACCTCAGGTGCTTGTTGCCAGTCACCGCGCCACACTTGCTTGCCCTGCAGTAGCACGCCATTGGCAGTAACAGTGAGTAATACCTGCTCACGCGGCAACTGCTCTGAAACCGACTGCGGTAAACTCATTTCTTTATTGCTGGGCAACACCACAACATCAGACTGGTTAACCATCAGGAAAAATACCAAAATGGTAAAAATATCCATTAGGGCGACCAGGTTTAGCTTAGAACTCTGCGCCAGTCGGTTATTTTGCTTAAGCATGCGTTTAGCGCGAAATGACTGTTTCATTCTGGCCCCTCGCTGCCTGGCTTTGCCGGCAACTGACCCAGCGAAATAAGTGGAAATAATTCAGCATCCACTACCGATGCGGCCACCACCGTTTTAAAGGCCCGCACGGTATCCATCGCACTCACCAAAGTTTGATATTCAAGGGTTTCGGGCGCCAAAATAGTAATATCGCGTTTTGTAATTTGCTGCTGTTGCCAGGTAAGCTTTAAATCTTGCAAAAACGCCGATAACGCAGCAAAGTCAGGCTCTCCCTGCTCATTATGCTTAAACACACGTAATAACTGGCCGGCAGGATAATTTAACTGCAATCGATCAGCATGCAATGCTAACTCCAGAATTTGTGGGTTTTCCTGCTCTTGCTGCATCAACTGCTCAGTTTCAGCTGGCAATTGAATATTCAGCACCCTAATTTGGGTAAAAACCAGGCTTAGCAACAGTACCGGTACCAATACAATCATCAGATTCATAAAGGAAGTAATGTC
This sequence comes from Arsukibacterium sp. MJ3, assembly GCF_000987765.1. Taxonomy (GTDB): domain Bacteria; phylum Pseudomonadota; class Gammaproteobacteria; order Enterobacterales; family Alteromonadaceae; genus Alishewanella. The sequence goes on along the minus strand of NZ_LAHP01000012.1, from coordinate 48,698 downwards.
GAGTTCAGCCTCGTTCTGGCTAATTTTATGCTTTCTGATCATCCCGGCCGCCCGTAAAACGTTGTCCGATACTGTTCATTAATTTAATACCCGCCATTTCCATGGTATCAACAATACTGGCGGTTCTGCTTTGTAATAGCGCATGCACAAACACCAACGGAATAGCGGTCATTAAGCCAAAAGCGGTGGTGTTCATAGCCACTGAAATACTGGAAGAAAGTAAACTGGCCTTTTCTGATGGGTCGGCATTCGCTACAGCCGAGAAAGCGGCAATTAAGCCGACAATTGTTCCCAACAGCCCCAAAAGTGTCGCGACATTAGCCAAAGTCGCTAAAAAAGGAGTACGTTTTTGCAGACGCAGACTATACTCCAGCACCACCTCCTCCATGGCGTATTCCATATCTTCACGCCGATGAGATGATTTCAAGCGGGTAACCCCACTGGCCAGCATTAAACCCAGTGGCGTTTGCTTACTTTCGGCCAGTTGCAAAATAGCTTGAGTATCGGCAGCCGCGATCGCCGGTTGCAGTTCCCGGTATGCCCGGTTATTGCTCGCATACACACCACGCAAAAACCACCAACGCTCAATGGTAATGGCAATACCAAGAATGAGAATAAAGGCGATAGGGTAAATAAAGTAACCGCCTTCTTGCAAAAATCGCATTATGCTGTTTATAAAATCCATGCTGTAACCCTCTTAATTTTGATCAATCGATGCTGTACTGGCGGGCAAACGGCTAAGCGTTTGCGCCTCAATAAAACGGAGAAACTGCTGGCGATCCAGCGGTTGTATAGCTTCTGCGGGTACAATAATACCTGGCGCCGCAATACGTATCTGGGCAATGCTGTCTTGCCATGGCAACACATATAAAGTGCGTGGTTGCTGCTGGTTACCACTGATGGTCGTGCTTATATCAACCCGTACTTCAGCCGCTGGCAATCTGGCTTTAGCTGATGCAGCCGGTACTTGTTGCTGTGCCTGCGCAAGCCCGCTAAACGCCATACTGCTAACACTGAGACTAAACAACATAACCCTGTAATTAATCATCGATTACTCCTGTTGCTGGTCAAGCAAGCTTAACCAGGCTTCCGCCATCGGATCGGCGCTTAGCCGCTGATATTGCTGATAGTGATAACGCGCCTGCTCTGGCTGTGCCAGATAAAGATCATATAAAAAAGCCAGGTTTTTATGCGCGCTGGCAAAATCGCGCTGCTGGGCGATAGCACCCAGCCAGTGCTGTCGGGCTTGATTAAACTGTCCGGCATTACGTGCAATAACGCCGAGCAAATTAGCCGCCTCTACATAAGCGGGCTGTCGTTCGAGTACCTGATTAAGTTGCTGGCGGGCCTGCTCTGTCTGCTGTAGTTGCCAGTAACACAGCGCTAAGTTGTAACGAATACCCGCAGCGTCAGGCGCAGCTTGTGTTAAGGGCGCAAGCAGTAAAATAGCAGCCTGATAATCACCCGCCCGCATTAACTGTTTAGCCTGCTGAAACGGCGGTAGTAAATCAGCCGCTAATTTTGGTTTCATGGGCGCAAGCTTCGCGTCGGGCTCAATTGCGACAGCAGCAGTTAATGGCGCTGCAATTGCGGTTTGCTCAGCGGCGGTTGCTACGTCATTTACCGCCAACGGTGGCGTTATTTGCGCACAGTAACTTAGCGATAACAGCATCAACAGTGCGCTTAACCGCTGCAGGTTTTTAGCCGCATAATGCTTGGTGCGATTAATACGCTTCATCAGCCAGCTCCAAATACACTTCAGGTTTACGATAACGCGCTGGAAATAACTCGGCTAACTTGCTAAAACTGTCGGCAACCCAGCGGTCGTATAAGGGTTGCGTTACCAAAGCCGCGTTCTGCTGATAAATGTCAATGGCGAGCTCCTCAAAGGGATAAGCTTGCTCTTCCAGTAGTAGCTCATATTGCTCCAGCGCTAACGGTTCCAGCCCTGCCGGGCGCTCTGAATGTAATAAAGCAGCGGCCATTTGCTGATATAAGCGGGCTACCTGATATTGGGCCTGACTGTAAAACTCCGCTACTTGCCAGGTCATACTGGCTTGAAAAACCTGAATAGCCGCAGTCATATGCGTCTGTTTTTTCTGTAAATTTGCTCTAAGTGGCTGTTTCAAGGTAATGCCATTAAATAGCATGGCCTCGTGCAAGCCAAGTTGTAACGCCGCCTCCGCGGCCAGATAGCGGCTGCGATCAGTACCGGTAGTGCTTGCTTGCTCGGCACTGACTGTGCGCTGATACCAAAAGTTACGCCGGCTTATGTCATTATCTGCCTGATAAAGCTGCACCAGCCGGGCGTGCGCTTCCTGCGCGGGCAGATGTGGCTCTGAATACTGATTGGCATAACTACGGTAAGCCAGGCGTGCCGCCTCACTATTGTTAGCCTGCCAGTAATAATCGGCCATGCGGTATAACAACTGACGCTGCGCATCACCCGCCGGCAGTTGTGCTAATTGCTTACTAAGCATATCCGCGGCACTTTGCCAGTCTTGTAATTGCTCGTAACTGTTAAGTAACGCGGTGCTAATGGCGGCCTGCTCCGCACTGTCAGGATATTGCTGCTGATAGGCCTGCATCAATTTTATCGCTTCTGGCCAGGCTTGTTGCTCCAACGATATGGCAATTTGCTGGTAGGCCGCAGGTTGATGGTAATCAGAAGCTGGTAAACGTAACAGTCGTGCTAAATTGCTCAGTTGCTCAGTTGCGGTTAACTCACTGTATTGCGCTTGCTGATAAACAGCCGAGGCCAGTTGCTGTTGTAATAACTGGCGCCGGCTGCTGCTGAGTTCAGCGTGTGTTGCGGCGGTATTTTGCGTGGCATCTCCGTTTAACAAACGCTGAATGCTCTGTTCAGCCTGACGATAATCACCCTGCGCCAGTTCGGTCTGGCTGACAATAAACCAAGCTTGTGTCACCAATTTTTGCTGACTGTGCTCTGGATGCGGCCAGTCAGTTACCCGGCGGGCGTAACTTTCAATCTCAGCATATTGCTGTTGCTGATATAACTCTGCCAGCTGATTAAGTGCCACCTGTTGCGCCTGCGGATGAGTGCTGTGCTCGCGCACAAACAGGTGTTGTTGTTGCCACCACCTCGCATTAGCCGCGGTTGCTGCCTCGGCAGTATTACCCGGTGTTGCCGCTAACTCGCCGCTAAGCATTAACGCCTGGTAAGCCGCTTGTTCACTGCTAAAGCTGCGGGCGACAAGCGCACGGGTCGGGTAACCTAACTGCTGATACAATGCTAGCGCAGCGGGTTTGTCAGCACTGCCCGCCAATGCTTCAGCCAGTAAATAGCGTACGTCATCTGGCCAAAGTAAACTGTCATCAAGCTTATCTGTGGCCAGTAGCGGTTGCACCAGTAGCAGTTGCTGCCAGTATTGTACTAGTGCGGCATACACCGCATGTTTACCCTCAGCGCTTGCCTGTTGCACCTGCTGATAACCCGCCCGACCAAAATAATCCAGGTACTGTGCCAATTGTGGTGCCAATTCAGCTTGCTCCAGCGGCCTGGCTTGTTGCCAGAAGGCGCTAACCGGGCCAAAACGGCCAATAAAATCTTGCTGGGCCTGTTCAGCTGCAATAGCGTTTGCATAATCCAGATAATACTGCACCAGTTTCAGCTGCATCCGCGCAGCTTCCAGCGCCAGTGGCTGGTCATCTATAAATAACCGATAGCTTTGTAAGGCCGCCTGATCCAGTTCTTTTTCAAATAAAAAGTCAGCTAATGCCTGAAATAACCCCGCCTGATAAGCCACTGGCCGCTGTGCAGCCGGCCCAGCACGATACTCAGCTCGTTTGAGCAACGCCAGTAAACTGGTAGCCTGTTGCTGATAACTGAGCGAGATACTCAATACCCGTTGCAATTCTTCGCGTAAACTCTGTTGCTGATCAGCGCTACGTCTTTGATGGTACGTTAAATCCAGTGCCTGTAAAAAGGCATCATCTGCTGCCGGATACTGCTGTAGTTGAAAGTGGCTCCAGCCACTCATATACAAGGCATGCTGTCTCAACTCTGGCCCAGCAAGGGTCAGCACCTGCTCAAAAGCAGACAAGGCGTCGGGATAAAACGCCTGGCTATAATAAATATCGCCAATACGAAACCATAACTCGGCAGCAAAATCACTTTTTGGATAATGCTGCAGTAATAATTGCATTTGCTGCTGGGCTGCCACGCTGTCCCCGACTAAATCGAACGAGCGGGCTAACTGATAGCGAATAAGTTCGTTATTAGGATCGGCAGGAAACTCAGCTATTAATGCCTGATATTCAGCAATTAATTGCTGCAGTGCCTGCTGCTCTGCACCAAGACTAAGTTCTGCTAGCTCCAATTGGCGGGTATTGAGCTGCGATAAACGGTACAACACTTTCTGCCGTACTGCTGCCGCCGGCCCCAGTGCCAAAAGATCCTGATACACTCGCTGCAACTGCGCAGCAGTAACCACATCAGCTTCAACTAGCTTGCTCTGGCTAAAAGGTGTCAGCTCAGCCAGGGTTGGCCGACGCACCGTTTTATTTGGATCACTGCTACACGCAGCGAGGCCACTGAACAATATAATGGTTGCAACAACACGATAGTGAGCAAATAACATTATTGGCCCTCCTGCGAGGTAAGCAATAATTGCTCCATAACCCGGGCAATTGCCTGAGTGTTCAATTTCTGCAGCGCTAACAATTGCTCACGCTCACTTAAGCGTAATTGCTGCAGACCACGGTTAAGCTCGGCGACCAATTGTTGCTGCTGAGCGGCTAAATCAGCACTAAACTGGTTTTCACGCGCCGCAGTTAGTTCCAGTTGTTGTTGTTGAGCCAGCAAACGCTCGGTTTTTCCATCCAGCGTGGCTAATCGCTTCAATGCGGCATTAATGGTACTAAGCGTTGCCGTCAGTTGCTGTTGCTGTTGACTAAACTGCCAACGCCTATCGGCGGCAGACTGCTGATAGTGCCATTGCAAAATGCCACGCAAACGCCCCAAGCGTTGCTTAACCTGACTGACGTCACGACCTGCAGCGGTTAACGACGCCACCCGACCTTCAGCACGTACTAACAGTTGCTGCAGCTGCGCAAAGTGTTGCTCAGCCTCACCCTGCCACAGCAATTGCGCCATCGGCTCATCGGCCGCCTTGCGCATTATTATATGCAATTGCTTAACCTGCTGTTGCAACGCATGTTGTTTGGTACCAAGTTCAGGTAAGGCGCTCGCCAATAAATAGTGTTGTTGCGCCAATTTAGTGGCAACCACCTCAGCCAGGTTTGCCATACGTGCCTGACGTTGCTGTTGTAATTGCTGCAGCTGCTGCAATGCGGCTAACTGGCGTCTCAGTTGAAACAACTGGCTTTGCTGGCGCAACTGATAATGCTGCCAAGCTGACAAGCCATCGGGTTTGGCTAATTGCGCAGCAGATAACGGCACAGCATAGGCGGTATTATCGGTTAACTGCTGCTGATAATAGTGGTCGGCCCAGCGGTAAGCGGTCAGCGCGTCTTGTGGCGCCAGCGCCCGTTCAAACTGCTCTCCTAATTGATGTGCCGCCAGCCAGCCAGCAGAGGCATAAGGAAAACGCACAATCAGTTGTTGCAATACCGCTAATAAACTGGGAATTTGCCGGTTTTCGCTCAGCACGTCCCGATAAAGTGTCATAGCAGACAGCGTTAACACGCTGTTGCTGGCAAATTCACTTAATACCTGTTGCGCATTAGCCCATTGCAGTTGATCAACTAATAAACCCGCTTTGAGCAACTGTAAATAATCGGCCAGAGCCTGGCGCTCGGTGCTATCGCTAAGTAACGGCGATGCCGCTCGAAAGTGAAACAATGCCAGCCAGAAGCCGGGCTCAGCATTAACTTGCAGTTGCTGGCTAAGTTTAGTCAATAGCTGTAATGCTGGCAGCGGTTGCTGCTGCTGACGCAAAGTCAAGATCTGGTTAATCACCACATACGGTAACTGGCTTTGCCCGGCTAACCGGCTAAATACTTGTGAATCGACAGGGGACAGTTCTGGCCAGCGCAGCATTTGTGTTAATAGCTCAGCTTCACCCGCCAACTCGTTTAGCGGCAAGCTTAGTTGTTGCAAATAATAACGCGCTTGCTGGTTATGCTGCTGCTCATATTGAAAACGGGCGAACTGCAATAATGCCACGTTACGCAATTGTACCGGTAACTGGCCACTGAGGGTGTGATCATCTAATAAACGTTGTAATAAGCTAGCGGTGGCCGCGGGCATATCCAGCTGCAATAGCAAGCCAGCTTGTAATAAACTGGCTTTGGCAGAATTTTCTGGTGCTAACGCCAATTGCAACAGCGCCTGATAGTAATCATCCTGATAAAAATGCCAGGCGGCCAGCCGGTACTGCTGCTCGGTGCGCAGCAATGGCTCAGCGGCCACCGCAAAGGGCATCATACTCAGCGCAAACAGTGCCGACATTGCCGACAGTACCGCTATATGGCGCATCAGCGCGGTCTTCAGTTGTCGGACCATGCTGCTACGCTAAATTCTGGTTGGTAATTAGCGCTGCTGTCAGATACTTTTAATTCCAGCAATACCGGTTCATCTGTTTTGCTGAAGCGATAACTTACCGCGCGACGATAATCGCGATCATCAGGCCCCTTACCAACGAATACCGCAGTAAGCGTGTGTTCTCCGGCCCGAATGTTACCTTTATATAAAGGTTGCACTGCACCGCGCAGCAAGCCAGCCAGCTCAGCCCCGGTATACAAATGCGCCGTCACCGCCTTATCGTTTAATTTTAATTGAATGCTGTCTAAGGTAAAAAACTTGCCGGCATCAACTGAAACAAATACCGCCAGCTGCGTTTGTGGTGGAAACAATAATTCTTCTTCCAGCAAAAACAATTCGCGGTTTAGGGCAATCGCTTGCTGCTTTAACTGCTCAAGTTGTTGCTCTGCAGGCTGTTGCTCAGGAGCAGCAAGCGCAATGGGTGTTGCAACGAGCAACAGCACACCAGTGATTAGGGATAAAAATACCGGATATGTCATGGCGTAACCTCGTTAAAAATAAACACTGAAAAAGGCCCGGTACACGTTGGCAGTTAACCGGTATAAAGGCTCGGTGCCAACGTCAGTGTCGGCCAGGGTAACGTCACGAAAATTATTATAATTAAAGCGAATGTGGTCCCATTCCAAATTTAGCTCTGGTTTTGCCGCTGGCCACCAAGACCAACGGGCAAAACGGTAACTGGCACCAATGCCAAGGCTAATATTAGTAAAGTCACTCAGCTCTTTATCGCGTGCCATAAAATTTTGTTGGCTGGCAAAGTCAAACAAATCACGGTAGAACGACGCTTGCCCCTGCTGATACCAACGGACATGGCTATCTACTACCCAACGCTCTCCTAATGGATGCACATATTCTATTTCAGCATCAAAAGCCTGAACATCCCAGCTATCCTGATAATGGCGCAGTGACGCAGTAATCGCGGCCCGGTAAGGCAGGTAAAATTTATTAACTAAACCCAGCGCAAAGGTGTTGCGGGTAGAGGGGTATACCTCAAATTGATAAGCATAACCAAGCTCTGCCAGTGGATCGCGGTAACGAATACTGCGATAAGGGTTATTTAAAAACCCCTGTTCCATATCAACTTCAATATTAAGCGCACTGATCCAACGCGTTGATAAAACCTGAGTGATCCCCAGACTATAACTGTAACGGCGTAACTGCTCACTAAAGCTTTCATCACCATTGCGACCAACCTCATCATTACCCAAGGACGTATTCAGGCTCAAGGTCGTCATTCCGCCAAACGTATCATGCGCAATACCAAAGGAAATAGATTTAGCGTTGTAATCGTTTTCGTCGCTCTGCGCATAATTCACGGATAAAATACTATTTCCAGTCAAGTACTCTATACCCACCCGGCTTTCTATCCGCGTTTCAGTGTAGGCCGATGCGGTGGCCACAACATCAATTGATGCCCCTGAAACGGTATCCACATAATAAAACCCGGATACCGACACCTGGTTACCAATTTTACTACGTAGCATCAGCGCCGGGCCATCTATCGATACACCTCCGCCCTGATAACTGTGTTGCATCAGATCGATCCGGTTATCAGGTAACACTGCCGCTAACAACGGACTACTGGCAAGTAGCGCACACAGCAGTGCAAGCAGTAACAAAACAGTGCGATTAATTACAGCCACAACCGCCCCCACCACTACCATCGGCACCTTTGGCGGCTTCGCGTGAATCACGCACGTGAGCACTGTGCTGCAGCGCAACCGGATGTCGGCCAAACGCCATAATGGGATCAGCCAGCTCGGCCCGTTGATATGGCTTAACCCAAGGCTCAATACTGGCACAGCCAGAAAGGCTTAACATAACCAAACAGGCTGCCAGCAGCTTAATTGCGCAGCAGGGTTTTAATATCGTTTTCATACTTTTGCTCATAACCCGGTTTATAACCACGGTGGACACTATGCACCCGGCCATCTTTATCAATAATGACCGTGGTTGGCATAGCCTGAACCTGATAGCGCTCGGACACACTATTTTCGGTATCAAATAATATCGGAAATTCAACCCGGGTTTTGTTCAAATATTTTTGTGCAGCGCTACTGTCAGCTTCAACATTTACGCCCCACACCTGCACCCCTAACGGCTGATATTTACTGGCTAATTTATCCAGTGCTGGCATCTCCTGCAAGCAAGGGCCACACCAGCTAGCCCAAAAATTGAGAACAATAATGTCACCGCGCTGCTCTGCCAGGCGTAAATTAACGCCCGTTAGGGCTTTCAGCGTAAAATCGGGTGCCATTGACTGCTGCCCGGCCGGGTTCTGGTCGATGCTACTAGCACTTTGGGCACTTAATGGCAGCACAGTTAACAACATACTTAATAACAGTGTTTTCATACAACTTTCCCATCAGTTAAAAATAAACAGCAACACCCAATGCCACATTAAGGTTATGAGTGGTTTTACTTTCCGCTAAAATAGTGGTTTCAAATACATAATCATTAACCACCAAATCAAGTGCCAACCAGTCGGTAAGGTATAACCGTAACTGACTACCAACTTTAACCGCGAATACTTTGTCACCGGCAAAATCGACATTACCCGCCCCTGCAAACAGTGACCAACCGGTATTAATGGCGTAATCGCGGCCAAGATAAACTTGGCCTGGCAGCATGACATAGCCAAGCTCTGCTCCGTAATAGCGCCATTCGCGCTCGCTGTCGGTTAGCAGGGGCGCTACGCCACTTAACCGCTCATATGACGTAAGGCCGGCTTTCGCCTGGGCATACTCAGCACTAACATAGAAATCTTCGTTTATATGGTAACTTAACTGCAGCGCTACCAAAGCGCTGCTGCCAAAATCTTCTATGGCAATAGCACCACCACGCAAGGCAATCACAACATTTTCAGTATCTAATTGCGCAGGCGTTACGGCCGATTGCGCTATTTCAGGTTCAATCCGGGCAGCATCGCCAACAGTTTGTTGTTGAGCAAAGGCTTGCGAACTCAGTAGCATTAAGCTACTGACTAAAATGCGACGCGAAATCCAATTAACCATGTAGTTGTCTCTTCATTAATATCCCGATCGGTAGCCACCAATGCCCGCCGATAACGAACATCGGCTTGCACCCGCTCGGTTAACGGATAATGTAAACCAATTTCTACTGTAGCCAGCGGGCTGCGCCGCTCTTCTGTTTGCACTAATACCGTGCGGGGCCGGGTCAGCAATACACCGCCCCCGACAGCAAAATAAGGTGAAATGCGCCAGTGCGGCCAAGGGCTTAACCCTAATTGCAGCAATAACTGCTGACTGCTGGCTTGCAAACCACTGCCCTGACCGACACTGAGCTCCAATGCCACAACATCAGAAAATAAGTAACTGGCGCTCAGCTGATAATAACTGCTCCCGGCAAAATCGCCGGCAGCCAAACCAAGCTGCCATTGCCTTGAGCCTTGCTGTGCCTGCCATAAACTGGCTATACTCTTTTCACTCCCCGGTGGATGCAAAAAGGCCAGTTCACTATCATCCAGCCATAATTCTTGCTGCCGGTACAACACCTTTATCCAACCAGTTCGTTGTTTTAATAGTTGCAAGCTGTCGTTCTTCAGCGCTACTTGCACCACCGGATAACCACGGCCAGGCCCGGTGCGTAAATCAACAAAATCTTTTTGTACTACCACTTGCTCCGCTAACGCAGGCCAAGCCAATAATGCAAGCAACATAACAAGCAGTAGCCGCATTTAGTCTGGCTCCACAGCAAACGGTGAATTGTAATACTGGCCACCCATATCCAACCAGTGGCTAAGCAAGCGCAACTCGGCCGCCGTTAAATACCCCTGGTGACTACCACCCTGGCTAAACAATTCAAAAAACACCTGGCTGGCTCGCGCATTGCCTGCCCGCAGGCTGGCACGGACAGTAACGGCAACCATTACCGGGATGGGCTGACCATTTTCATCTAAAATCAACTCGCCTGCACCGTCGCGTAAAAACACCGGGTTGCCATTAGCATCTACCGCCTGCACCAGCCGATCAACCAATACGCCAGCTACCAGCTGTTGTTCATTGTCATTGCTTAGCAGTTCGCGGTAGCTGGTTAGGTGTTCAGCTTGAATATCTGAAGCCTGAGCCGTTAATTCCAGCTGCGACGCGGGCACTTGCGCATTGGCCGCCGCATCGGTCCGGCTATGACAGCTAACACAGGTATTATCGCGAATAAGTTCATTGGTTAATGGGTCAAACTGCCGACGGTCTAGCTGCCACAGCGGCTGAACATGCGTTGGATAATCAATTCGCAGCCGACACGCCGCCTGCCAGCGTTCAAAACAATCGAGACCAACCGGTGCCTCGCTTGTCAGATCAGTAAACTGGTTCAACTCTGCGGGGTCGGGCTGACGCAGCGCAGGATCAGTCCATATATCCTGATAATCTAATGCGGCACTCAGTGTTGGCTCACCCAGCAGCCTTGCCAGTGTTTGCGCCATGGTCTCGCCCGCATTGGGTGGCAATAAGGGGTTAGCATTGGTAAAAGAGCTGATGGCCGAACTTGGCCCTGGATTTATTGATGGCCATTCGCCGCTTTTCCGGCCATGGGCACGGGTGTTATTACTGGCATGGCAACCATTACAACTTAAGGTTTCGCCTGGGGCCAGGGTAATCCATTGTTGATGCTGGGCTGAGATTGCCTGGCCTTCACTATTTAATAAGCTAATAGCTAATGGCACGTTAGCTGGCACTTTTACCCGTACCGAACCATCTGGTTGCACTGGGGTAATCCCCACTAATTCGCGCATTAACTGCCGGCGATTAACACCAAAGGCAAAATTGGGCACTTCCCGTACTTCTTCTGGTGGAATGGGTACGCCGCGAATAAGGCTTAAATAACGCACGGGGCGATCGGTAGCAGTTGTTTGCATAGGATCCGCTAACTGCGCTAAAGGTAATAGCGCTTCACCACCTATGTCGTAAACGCTGCGAATATCTAAGATCGCTTCGCCGTTTTCAGCTAATTCAAGGTTCGCGTCAGGGTTAGCTTCAATAAAAGCCGGCCGTGGATAATTCTGCAGTACTACCGCTTCGCTTAATAGCAGCTCGTTATCGCCCAGTTTTACCGGTACCTGAGTTTGTTTAGCTAAATCAAATAACCACAAACCAAATCGTGGGCTGGCCAGCGGGTAAGCGCTGGCATCACTTATCTCGTTACATCCGGTAATTACAGCAGCCACTTCTACCCGGCAAGGTGACCAACTTACCAAAAACCGCTCTGAGCCATCCTGTAACGCAAAGACATTTTGTACTAACCCTGCGGGCTCAGGCCGCGCAGAGTTATCAAAATTCCACGGTAGTAACGCCGTTTGTGCCGGTAAATTCAGCACCTGTTGATAAAGCGGCTGTGTATTGTCACTGGCCAGCGCCAATTCAACTTGCACCGGCATGGTATTTAGCCCAGTTTGCTGACGGTTCAGCAGCAGCGTAGCAACTTGGCCATTTGCCAGCACCAGCGGTTTGGCAAATTCTACCACGCTGTTGGCCGGACCGGTTTGGTGGGAATGCCAACCATAAACCAACTGGTTTTCAGAGCCATCTGGGCGCATTTGATACCAATTAAACATATTCCGGTCGCTCTGGTTATCCCAGCGGCTATACAAAATATGGCCATCAGGTAGTACAACCGGATAAATATCATGACTAAGATTAAAACTAATTTGGGTAAGGCCTGTGCCGTCGGCGTTCATCACATGCAAATTAAAGGCCGGCCCTTGCAAGTCTTCATGCAGGCCACTGTATTGTGGTTTAAATTCATCTAATAAAATTTGCCGGGCTTTTTGCTGGCGGCTTGAACTGAACACAATACGGCCATCTGCTAAGAAGCCAGGATTAATATCATGGCCTTGTTCAGCAATCAGCGGGTCAGCAATTAGTGGGGAAACAGCATCGCTAGTGCGACTAAAGCGCCAGAGGCTCCAACTAGGCTGCAGCTCGTCATCAACATCGTCTAGTGCTGGCGGGCGTAAGGCAAAAAGCAATGTGTCACCATCTGGCGATACCACTAAGTCTTTCACATCATAGTCGTTGTTTGGAAATAGTTCTGCCAGTAAGTCGCGTTCAGCTGATTGAGCAAACGCATTTTGCTTTAATATCAAGCTGGCACCAGGGTTAAATTGCTCTGGTGCAGTAAGGCTGGCTTGATAGGGATTACCGTCCTGGTCTAATAATGGCCTGCTTACGTAAGCAAGTGGATACTCTTGGGCAACCGGGTCTGTTGTTTCATCTTGTACACTAATATCAGCTTTACAACCGACTAAAAGATAGACGCCAGCCAGTAGCAACAAAGTATATTTATTCATTTTTGAAGTACCAGCCACCTACCGCGATGACAACATTGTTAATAAAAAAGTGGTTTAGCAAAAACAGACTTAATAGGTTAACGTTGCTGTTACTTCAGGGCAAGACAATATTTTTGGCTTTATTGCAGTCGTGTTATGCCATTAGCCTTAGCAAAAACAGTAGTTCGTGATGAAATAGAAGGTTTTGCTGTTTGCTCAATGTGTTAACGTTAAAGCAGCCTGTAAATTACCGGCTATAAACCGTTAATGAGCCTCTATTTAAAAACAAAAAACCAGCTACTATGCTGGCTTTTATCTAGTACAAAGGTATTACAAGTCAGCTTCAAATTCAGCCGGTATAGCCTCTTCAATTACTTTCTCACCCGGTTTGAGCAACAGGCGGCTACGTAGTTCTTTCTCAATTTCATCTGCAATGGCAGGGTTATCAGTTAAAAACTTCATGGCGTTAGCTTTACCCTGACCAATCTTATTGCCCTGATAAGCATACCAGGCACCTGATTTGTCAACTAATCCTTGGGCGACACCTAAATCAATTAACTCACCATTTTTGTTAATACCGGCGCCATACTGAATAATGAATTCAGCTTGCTTAAAGGGCGGAGCCACTTTATTTTTCACCACTTTAACTCGGGTTTCGTTACCAGTGATTTCATCACCGTCTTTAACCGAGCCGATACGCCGAATGTCTAAACGCACTGAGGCATAGAATTTTAAGGCATTACCACCGGTGGTGGTCTCAGGGTTACCAAACATAACACCAATTTTCATACGTATTTGGTTAATGAAGATACATAGGGTGTTAGAGCGCTTAATATTACCGGTAAGCTTACGCAGCGCCTGCGACATTAAACGGGCCTGCAAGCCCATATGGCTGTCACCCATATCGCCTTCAATTTCCGCTTTTGGGGTTAATGCCGCCACCGAGTCGATAACCACCACGTCTACCGCAGCAGAGCGTACCAGCATGTCGCAAATTTCCAGCGCCTGCTCACCGGTATCGGGTTGCGACACCAGCAAATCTTCTACCTTAACGCCCAGCTTTTTCGCATAGACTGGGTCTAATGCATGCTCAGCATCTATAAACGCACAGGTTTTACCGGCTTTTTGCGCTTCAGCAATGACTTGTAATGTTAAAGTGGTTTTACCCGATGACTCAGGACCATAAATTTCCACAATGCGACCGTAAGGCAACCCCCCTATGCCCAGGGCAATATCTAACCCTAACGAACCGGTTGAAACCGAAGCAATGTCTAGCGATGTGCTGTCACCAAGGCGCATGATAGAGCCTTTGCCAAACTGACGCTCGATTTGAGTAAGGGCTGCGTCCAGCGCTTTTTGTTTATTGTTGTCCATTGTTCACTCCAAAAGTTCGGTTTGCACAAACACTGTATGCTCGTACAGTAGTCTAGTTTGACAAAGCTGTCAATAATAAGATGCTCTGTTGCAGAGCGTGATCGATGGCTTGCTGGCGTACTTGTTGCCGATCTCCGCTAAAGTGTTGCTGCTGACTGCTAAGTAAGCCATTTAGCCAAAAACCAAACCAAACGGTGCCAACAGGCTTGTCCACTGAGCCACCACCAGGCCCGGCTACACCCGACACCGCTATTGCCAATTTAGCTTTTGCAGCCAGTGCGGCGCCCTGAGCCATTTCTTTTACCGTTTCGTCGCTTACCGCACCAAATTGTAATAAAGTGGCACTGCGCACCCCTAACAACTGCTGTTTGGCTTTATTGCTGTATGTAACAAAGCTGCGATCCAGATAAGCAGAGCTGCCGGCAATAGCCGTAAGGTAATAGGCAATGCCACCACCCGTGCAGGATTCAGCAGTGGTGACGAACCATTTTTTCCGTAATAATAATGCACCCAGCTCTGCTGCTAATTGCTGAGTATCAGTTGCACGTAGCATAACCAATCCAACAGGGAAATCAGAGTTACATTATGCCGTCAGACAATAAACCAGAGCAAGCCCTTAACAGCCATACCCCGATGATGCAGCAATATTTGGCACTGAAAAGTGACCACCCGGCTATTTTGCTGTTTTACCGAATGGGTGATTTTTATGAACTGTTTTTCGATGATGCTAAAAAAGCCGCTGCCCTGCTGGATATCTCGCTGACGAAGCGTGGCCAAAGTGCCGGCCTGCCAATACCGATGGCTGGCGTTCCCTATCATGCAGTGGAAGGGTATCTGGCGCGGCTGGTACAATTGGGTGAGTCGGTGGCTATTTGCGAGCAAATTGGCGATCCAGCCACTAGCAAAGGGCCGGTTGAACGTAAAGTAGTGCGCATTGTCACGCCGGGTACCGTTACCGACGAAGCCTTACTTAATGAACGTCAGGATAATTTACTCTGTGCTATTAGTGAGTTACGCGGTCAGTTTGGCCTGGCACAACTGGATTTAAGCAGCGGTCGTTTTTTAATTAATCAGGTCGCCAACAGTGCAGATTTAGCCGCGTTACTGCAACGCCTTAATCCGGCTGAGTTATTATACCCGGAATTATTTAGCCAACCTGAACTGTTTGGCCAACGCAAAGGGCTGCGGCGCCGGCCAGAATGGGAATTTGAGCTGACAACTGCCAAGCGATTGTTATGTAAGCAGTTTGCTACAAAAGATTTAATTAGTTTTGGGGTGGACGAGGCACCCGTGGCATTGATGGCCGCCGGCTGCCTGATGCAATATGTAAACGATACCCAGCTTGCCAGCCTGCCACATATCCGGGCCATAGCGCTGGAGCGGGCTGAAGATTATATCGTGCTCGATGCCGCTACCCGGCGTAATCTTGAACTTACCCAAAACCTTAGTGGTGGCTACGACAACACCCTGGCATCAGTACTTGACCGCAACCAAACCGCGATGGGCTCGCGGCTGTTAAAGCGCTGGATCCATGCCCCACTTCGCAACCCGCAACAGGTTAATGCCCGGCTTGATACCGTAAACGAGTTAACGGATGATGTTGAAACCTTACAGCCCGCTCTAAAAAATATTGGTGATATTGAACGGGTTATTGCCAGGTTAGCACTGCGCAGTGCCCGCCCCCGTGATTTCGCCAGATTGCGCCAGGCGCTGGCGCAGTTGCCGGCACTGCAACAAGACTTAAGTTATGCGACTACTTCACTGCTACAACAGATTAGCCACAACAGCCAACCGATGCCTGAACTGCAGCAATTGTTAACTGCGGCTATTGTCGAGGCACCACCGGTATTAATTCGTGATGGTGGGGTAATTGCCGACGGTTATCACAATGAGCTTGATCAGTGGCGGGCACTGGCGACTGGCGCCACTGATTATTTGCAGCAACTAGAACTGCGTGAGCGCGAACGCACCGGTATTGCCTCACTTAAAGTCGGCTTTAACCGGGTGCACGGCTATTATATTGAAACCGGCCGCAGCGCCGACACCAAAGTGCCTGCAGAATATGTGCGTCGCCAAACGCTGAAAAATAACGAACGTTATATTATTCCTGAACTAAAAGAATATGAAGATAAAGTGCTGGGCAGTCAAAGCCAGGCGCTGGCTATTGAGAAACAGTTATACGAGCAACTGTTTGACCTGGTTAGTCCGTATTTAGCGCCATTACAGCAGCTGGCCAATGCCCTGGCCGAACTTGATGTGCTCTGTACTTTTGCCGAGCGTGCCAGCAGCCTGAATTACTGCCGGCCAACCTTATCAAGCCAGCCGGGCATTCAGTTACAGCAAGGCCGTCACCCGGTGGTTGAGCAGGTAATGACAGACCCCTTTATTGCTAACCCACTACATTTACATGCCAAGCGGCGAATGCTGATGGTAACCGGACCGAATATGGGCGGTAAATCGACTTACATGCGCCAAACCGCGTTAATTACCTTAATGGCCTACATTGGTTGCTTTGTACCGGCAAAAAGCGCTGAACTAGGGCCAATAGACCGCATTTTTACCCGTATTGGTGCATCAGATGATCTGGCCTCAGGCCGCTCAACATTTATGGTTGAAATGAGCGAAACTGCCACTATATTGCACCACGCTACCGAGCACAGCCTGGTGTTAATGGACGAAATTGGCCGCGGCACCAGCACCTTTGATGGCTTAAGCCTGGCCTGGGCCTGCGCCGATTATTTGGCCACCCGGATTAATGCCCTGACCCTATTTGCAACCCACTATTTTGAACTAACCGAGCTGGCCAACACGCTCGAAGGCGTGGTAAATGTCCATTTGGACGCCATCGAGCATGATGACAATATTGTTTTTATGCATCATGTGCACGATGGCGCGGCCAGTAAAAGCTTTGGCTTACAGGTGGCGCAACTGGCCGGCGTGCCTAAAGCGGTAATTACTATGGCCAAGGTAAAGCTGCGTCAACTTGAACAGCAAGGCCAGGCTAACGCGGCGGTCACATTACCAATGCGCGAGCATCAAGGCCAGCAGCTATCGTTGTTAGCGGTTGAACACCCGCTGGTAGCACAGCTGGCTGCGCTTAACCCGGACGAATTCAGTGCCCGTCAGGCGCTGGAATTGCTGTACCAACTTAGTCGGGACGCAAAGGAAAGCTAATGCTGTTAAAAGATCTCAGTTTATCGGCCGTAGTGGCCGGGTTTGTTGCAGTATTGATAGGCTTTGCCAGCTCAGTGGCGATTGTGTTTCAGGCAGCCAGCGCCGCCGGCGCCAGCAACGAGATAATGGCGTCTTGGTTACTGGCGCTTGGTATTGGCATGGCCGCCACCTGTATTGGGTTATCGTGGTACTACAAGGCACCGGTTATTACCGCCTGGTCTACGCCTGGCGCGGCCTTGTTGGCCAGTAGTTTACAAGGGCTGTCTATTGAACAGGCGACCGGCGTTTTTATATTTACCGCCCTGCTCGGGCTAATAATTGGTGTCACCGGCTGGTTTGAAAAACTGACCACACTTATTCCATTGCCACTGGCCAGCGCTATGCTCGCCGGAATTTTACTGCAGTTTGGTTTTGCTATTTTTAGTTCAATGCAAAGCCAATGGTTATTAGTGGGCATTATGTGCCTGGTGTATCTCACTGCTAAAGTTTACTGGCCTCGCTATGCCATTTTACTGGTTCTATTAAGCGGCATTATCACGGTGATAGTAGGCGGCAGCCTGGATTTATCGAACGTAAGCCTAAGCCTGGCGCAGCCGGTATGGGTAACGCCAGAATTTTCAATCAGTGCTTTAATTGGCGTCGGTTTACCGCTATTGCTGGTTACCATGGCATCGCAGAATATCCCGGGGGTAGCAGTACTGCGGGCCAGCGGCTATCAAACACCCATTTCGCCGCTTATCAGCAGCACGGCGCTAAGTACCTTGCTGCTGGCACCATGGGGCGCATTTTCAATTAACCTGGCCGCTATTACCGCCGCCATTTGTACCGGCAGCGAAGCGCATCCAAACCCTAAAAAACGCTATATTGCCGGCATTGCCGCCGGGGTATTTTATTTATTAGCAGGTTTAGCCGGCGCTACCGTAGTGGCACTTTTTGCCGCTTTTCCTCAGGAAATGGTAGCAGCACTGGCAGGTTTAGCGTTAATCAGTACCATTGCCGCTAATCTGGCTACCACTACCAGTGATCCAAAGTATCGGGACGCTGCAGTCATTACCTTACTGGTTACTGCCTCTGGTGCCAGTTTCTTTGGCCTGGCCTCAGCCTTTTGGGGCTTAATCGCCGGCAGCCTGACTGTGTTAATTCAGCGGGCTCGCAGCACATAATAACAGGGCGCAAAGTTGCGCCCCCTAACACCCTCGGTTAACTAACGCAGTGGGCTGGCATGCGCCGCCCCACGAAATATCGCATTAATGTACAATAAGTAAAAAAAGGTCGGATATAATTTAAGACGCTATAGATTAATTATAAGTATTTCAGTGCCTTGCAAAGACATGGCGATTATTAGCTTTATTAGCTCTGACGCCTTATTTGCGTATTCCCATCCTTTTTATATTCCCATCCTTTCTATGCCTGTAAGCTTATTTAATAAAAAACATAATCAAGGCGCCAACCATGGCACCAAAAACTGCAACTAAGAATACTTGCTTACTTTGACCGCTCTCCTTTTCTCCTCCACCGGCAAGATCTTCTTCAAGCGCTTCAGCCACAATGATATTGCTTTGTGCTGTTTCAAAAACTGACGATAGACCAAGTACTGTATCTTGGGAGGCATTGCCGTAACGCTCTACTCGTTGCACCGTTCGTAAACTAATAGCACAGGCATCGGCTAAATGTTGTTGTGTCCAACCTTTGGCCGTACGTAACTCTTTTATTTTTTTAGCGTTAACGTCCATATTATTCACCAAACAACATAAAGAAGACTTTTGCCAATAAAAAGCCAAAAAGCCCTCCAGCTAAGTAACAATATGGAATGTACCACCAAATTTTATCTTTACTCAGTTGGCGACTTTTATTTAAGGCTTTTTTTAAGGTTTTTACATGGACATCATTCTTGACCAAGGTACAGTGAGTTTCACTGGTAAACATATTAACGACATGTAATTCAACTTCATAAAAGTCTGCGCCAATAGAAAAATGATGAATTGATTTACGTCTAAACGACCATTTGCCAGAGACTAATACATCATCAACATAAAGCCGCTCTTTACCATTAACCGCTGAGCAATTTAAGTAAATAATATGGTCACCTTCAATAAAGCTATAGTTGAAACCTTTGCGAAAACTTACCGTTCCTTCCAAATCTTGTTTAATCGTTGCCGTATTCGCTTGTGTGTTTTTTTCTGTGCTTTTGTTGGCAGTGTTTTCTGCATTATTTTCCATCATGTTCCCTAAGTGAGTCTTATTGGTATGAGGCCAGTAAAACTTTTTTCGGTAATATAGTCTGCGTCAATCGGGTGACAGTACCCCTAAATGTCATACGACAACATCAGTGTCACATAAGCTAAAGCATTGAAAATATTAAACAACACAAAATAAAAGAGGGAAAAATAATTGTTGCCCTCTTTTATATTAAATCAACCTAGTTAACTATACATCTAATAAATTTTTAATTTGTTGGGTGATTTCATCAATTCTATTAATATCTATCAGAGCAATAAAGACAGTGTCGTCGCCAGCTAGGGTGCCTAAGATTCCTGCCGGTTCACCCAGGCTGTCTAGCATTTTGGAAATCAGTGGCGCACCACCAATACCAGTTTTCAAAATTATTTGCATATTATTAGAAAAAGGAGGAAAAGGGGTCGGAGCTAATTTAAGACGCTTTAGATTAATATTATGTATTTCAGTGTCTTACAAAGGTATAGCGATTATTAGCTCCGACCCCTTATTTAGTTCAAGCCGAACTGGCTTCGCCAGTCGGCGAAACTCAGGCGTTAGTTGCCTTTCTACTCTTGCGGAAACTTCTGCTTTTGGTGTAACACTCGCATAATTCGAATAGTTTCACCATCAACCCAATAAGAGATAATCATAGTTATTTCAGGAATAATTAATACTCGGCCTCGAAAAATATCTCTCTTAAAATCCATTAGCGGGTGCTCAAGTAAATGTTCAACTTTACTCTCTATAATTTGATCTGTTTTTTCAGCAGCATCAGGATTAAAATCGAATAAAAATTTAAATATCTTTTCACGGTCATTTAATGATTCTTCTTCCCAAAAAATCATATTTTATCTCTATTACGGACCTTATTCTTTCTAGCGTCCATCAGTGATTTAGCTTCATCATGTTCAATAAAATTCGCTTTACCACTATCAAATTTATCAAATGCCGCATTTATTTGCTCTGTTAACCATAAATCATGCGTCATAGATTTCCGTTGTTCTTCTGCTAAGCCTACGGTAAGTTCTCTGCATGCGTCACTTAATGTACGCCCTTGGCTCTCAGCCATTAACTGCGCTAAGCGTTTAGTTTCTTCATCAACTCTAAATTGAATGCGAGCGTCCATAATATGTTACCTTTAATTTGGCTGTACACACAAATGTTAGCACTGGTGTTGTTCGCAGACAACTAACAAGTCACCCAAAAGGACAAATAACAGTTGGTTTTTGGAAAAAGGTCGGAGATAATTTAAGACGCTATAGATTAATCCTAAGTATTTCAGTGCTTTGCAAAGGCATAGCGATTATTAGCTCCGACCTTGGCGAATCCCCACAAAATGTATATAAAAAAACAATAGTATAATAAAGAAATAATTGAACACTCATTATCAAAATATTTAACCCAAATCACTCCAACTGGACTTCACCGCTTTTACTAGACAGTCTGGGAAATACAGTCATTACCTTACTGGTTACTGCCTCTGGCGCCAGTTTCTTTGGCCTGGCCTCAGCCTTTTGAGGCTTAATCGCCAGCAGCCTGACTGTGGTAATCTAGCGGGCTCGTAGCACATAATAACGGGGCGCAGAGTTGCGCCCCTAACACCCTCGGTTAACTAACGCAGTGGGCTGGCATGCGCCGCCCCACGAAATATCGCATTAATGTACAATAAGTGCATGCCATCAACATAAGCCCGAAAGTTAGGCTCTTGGGTAAAACTAATGACCTGGCCCCGACCTACTGCCTGCACCATCACCAGCGGCTTATGGGCAATTTGCTGGCGGTTTTCATCCCAGACAAAGCCACCGGCCACCAATTGCTCCGCTGGGGCAAAGCTCACCACATTACGGCCATTAGCAATGGTGAGTGGTTGATACACCTGGTTACCAACATATAAACTGTTTACTGTTGCGGGTATACCTGCCGTTAACCAGTGCTGCTGATCAACATTAGCGCGGGCAATAAAGCCTGGTACCCAGTCCGGATCGGCTTTTTCCGGCAGCAGCCACTGCTGATATTCCTCTGCTGTGTTAATTACACTGCCCGCAACCTTGATTTCTTTCTCTGATTTTTTCTCTTCTCCTTCCCGAACTTTATACTCGCGCTTACTGCTCAGCAGCGGCGAATCACCGGCCAAGAGCACGTCGGTAGCATTGCCCAGCGCAATTAGCACGCCGCCCCGCTCCACAAAACTGCGAAGATTCGCGATACCGCTGCTACCCAACGCGTGCTGATAATTCCCCCGACTAGTGGCTGGCACAATAAGCACCTGATAATGGCTTAAATCGGCCGCTAACAGTTGCGCTGGCCGGATCGCCGTAACAGGATAATTTAAATATCGTTCTACTATAAAACGAGCACTGCCGGCACTAAGCGGATTACTCGGTTCATCCCACAGCATGGCAATATTAGGCTTGTGCAGGGTTTTGACATTAAAAGAGCCAAAATTCGGGCCATCCGTTACCCAGCTGCTGTCTACGCCATTTACTGTCGCGCCGCTTATTGCAGCCAGTTGCTGCACCTGCTCGGCCAGTTGCGGGCTATTATCGGCTTTAGACAAGATTAAGCTTCCTGCCGGATAACGTTGGCCATTTTGATGGGTAAAGGGCAAATCACTACTTTTTACTGTTAAGCCCTGTTGCAGTGCCGCACTAACAAATCGCGCGGCCGCCATATCCCCCCATGGCACAATAAAACCAAAGCGAGCTTGTGGCTCAGTTACCGTGCCCGGTAAAATGCGTACTGTGCTCACCAACGACGTCGCCACATCAACTGCCCGGTTACACCTTACTACCGGTAAATTAAACATTAGAGGCAACGACCAGGCCGTAACATCGTAAATTTGATCTGGCAGATTATTAGCACGGCGTTGCTCTTGCTTACTAATAAACGCCTCATCCATGGGTACCGTATCATCTAGCAGGGTTCGAATTAAATTATAGGTTGGCTGTGCGGTATTAATAACATAACTGCCAATCTGATAATTTTCACCACAGGCTTTAAAAGCTGCCGTGGCTTTACCAACGGTAATACCATGCTCTGTTAAAATGGCACTAAGTTTGGTATGTCCAGCCAGATCTTGCTTCGCCGGAAAAATAAAACTACGCACCTCGCCTTTGCTACCCTGGGTAATCGCATCAGCGCGGTACTGATAAAAATTACGCAGTAGCTCTGGCGCGCGCTGACTGGCCGTTTCAATAGTAGCCATAAAAGCGACAAAGTTACGCTGCACGCCATCGGCAAAGGTTAATATGTCGCCGTCGGCTTTGCGATATTGATGGCCCCGGGCTGAGGCCATTTCATACGTCATAGCAATGCTGCCCTGATATAATGGCCAGCTGGCGCCGTAGCCAGGATAAAAGGCATCAAAAATTTCTCGGGTAAAGTAATCATAGCCAAAGCGGTCAAACCAACGGGCATTATTTTCACCCAGCCACTGTAAGCTCTGCCGTTGGTTAGCCTGAATATGCGGATTGTAGGGTTCAGCTTCAGGGCTAAAGTAATAGCCCATATCCCCACCCATTTCATGAGAATCAACAAAAACCAGCGGGTAAGCCTGCTGCAACGCTTGCACCCTGCCGCGTGTTTCCGGCTGGGTCAACGATATCCAATCACGGTTCATATCAAACAAATAGTGGTTAGTACGGCCATTGGGCCAGGGTTCATTATGCTCAGCAGATAACCGGTCGGCGGAATGGCTCAAGCCCACCGTGGCGTAATAACGGCTAACAAAGCGGTGATGACCATCCGGGTTTTGCAGCGGATCAATATACACCAAGGTATTACTAAGCAGCTTTGTTGTCTGTGGGCTTTGATCAGCCAGTAAATGATAGGCCAGTGCCATTGACGATTCAGCCGGGCTAATCTCATTGCCGTGCAAGCTGTTCGCAATCCAGACACTCGCGGGCAAATTAGCAATTAACTGCTCAGCCTGGCGCGCATTTATGGTTTGCGGGTTAGCCAGCTGGCCCATTTGCTGCGTTATCGTAGCAAGCTGGCTAAGGTTTTGCTCGCTACTGATCACCACATAAAATAATGGTCTGCCTTGCCAGCTTTCGGCGTAGGGTACCAGTTTAATCCGGCTAGGGTGCGCTGTTGCCAGCTGTTCAAAATACTGCTTAATCGCAGCCGGTTCAGAAATTTTACTGCCAAGCGGATAACCCAATACTTGCTCAACCGAGGCGACTGCCTGGCTATAGTCACTTTCAGGGAAAACCGGCACCGCCTGGCTTGCCACTGAACATAGTCCTAACATTGCAGCCAGGCCAGTTATTTTTAATACAGACATCAAAACCCTAATATATAATTGCGTGGTAAGGGCTTTACGCTAAGCTGCTAGCACAAAAGATGCAACTACCACAGCTTAGGATTGCGGCCAATTGTGTTAATGCTACGCCGGATGTTTGAATATACTGATGATCTGACAACGAAAAACGGGCGCTAAAGCGCCCGTTTCCGACATACCACATAGTGTTAATCCTGAAACAGAGTCTCGATATTCAGGCCCTGATGAGTCACAATTTCTTTTAAGCGCCGTAATGCTTCAACCTGAATTTGCCGCACCCGCTCACGGGTTAAACCAATTTCATGACCCACATCCTCTAAAGTAGACGGCTCATAACCCAATAAACCAAAACGACGGGCCAATACTTCCCGCTGTTTCGGGTTTAATTCGTTAAGCCACAACACCAGATGCTGACGAATATCTTGCTCTTGTAGCTCACTCTCAGGCCCCTGCTCTTTTTCATCGGCAATAATATCCAATAACTGTTTTTCTGACGCACCCGCTACCGGCATATCTACCGACGTTATTTTTTCATTGAGCTTTAGCATTTTGCGTACTTCTGACACCGGCCTGTCCAGTGCTGCAGCAATTTCTTCCGGGGTGGGCTCGTGATCCAATTTTTGCGATAATTCTCTGGCGGCACGTAAATAAATATTCAGTTCTTTCACCACATGAATAGGCAGCCGAATGGTGCGGGTCTGATTCATAATAGCGCGTTCTATAGTTTGGCGGATCCACCAGGTAGCATAAGTTGAAAAGCGAAAGCCACGCTCAGGGTCAAATTTTTCGACTGCCCGGATAAGGCCAAGGTTACCTTCTTCAATTAAGTCGAGCAGTGCTAAACCACGATTGATATAACGACGGGCTATTTTCACTACCAACCGCAGATTACTTTCAATCATTCTTTTACGGGCAGCGGTATCACCTTTTAATGACAGGCGGGAAAAGTACACTTCTTCTTCTGCACTTAGCAATGGCGAAAAACCAATTTCTCCCAGGTAAATTTGGGTGGCGTCCATGGCCTTATGACTATCATCTTTAGTAAACACTTCATCCGGCATTGCTTCTTCACCGGCCAATTCTGCCACATCCGGCTCAAGTTCATCATCAAGTGTTGTACTGTCATCGGCTAACTCATCTTCATTTACTAATACTGCTGTTTTTACAACGTCATTACTTTTAAGTCCCATATCCTTTCTCCCACGTCTGCCGGGCCTGACTCAGCTACCTTCTTGCTTTCGTGCTTGAGTTCAAATGCTAACCTTGCTGGCTAGTCTGTTTCTCACGGTAAATATCGTAAAGGGTCAACTGACTTTCCCCGAAAACGGATCTCGAAGTGCAACCGGCTGTCGGTCGCATCAGTACTACCCATTTCAGCAATTTGCTGCCCTACGGTAACTTGCTGTCGCTCAGCGACCAAAATACGTTTGTTATGAGCGTAAGCGCTTAAATAATCATCATTATGTTTTATAATAATTAAATTACCATAACCGCGTAATGCACTGCCGGCATACACAACCTGGCCACTGGCCGCGGCATTAATACGGCTACCTTCCTGTCCGGCAATATCAACCCCTTTATTGCCATGCTCATTGCTTGAAAAACGAGAAATTATTTTGCCTCTAACTGGCCAATGCCATTGCACTTTGTTTCCGCTTTGGGTGTTTTTTGTAGTATTTTTGTTCTCTTTATTTGGTGCAGTTCGAACATAGCCTGTTTGATTTGACGACGCAACAGGTTTAGTGACTTTTGCTGAACTATTTGATTTTACTTGGTTTGAGTTGGCAGGCGCTGCACCAGCAGCCTGCCGTACCACCGGTTTTGCGGTATTTGACTTATTACCGGATGCTTTCGCTACAGTACTACCGGTAATTTGGGACGCAGAGCCGGTAAGTTGCAGCACCTGCCCCGGGTAGATAATATAGGGGCTTCTGATAATATTACGGCTGGCCAGGGTACGCACATCCAACCCGGCCCGAAAAGCAATTGCATACAACGTATCTCCCCGCTGCACCACATACTGGCGGGCTTCCAGAGTGCCACGGTTGCGCTCGCGATAAGGGTTCTCGCGCAGCTCTAAGGTGGTTACCGGCGCTGGTCCTGAACTGGATGTGCAACCACCAAGCGCTAATAGCAGCGCAGTAAACGGTATTACATTCAGCCAATGGCCAGTTATCCGGTTAATATGCCTCTCCTTATTTCTGTGCCGGCGCGGTGCTATTGAATAGCCTTTCTAAGTTCAGTAATAAGGCGATAACTACAATGCCGGCCATTAGCGCCACTGCAGCCAGCAACACGTCATTGTTGGCCACATGCTGCCGATACTGCCATGGGGTAAACATCTGCTGATTATGCTGCCAGGGCCAAATACGATACAACGCGCCCACTACTACGCCGGTAAGTAAAGCCAGCGTAGCATCATGAAAATGCTTGAGTAACCAGTTAAGTAAGCGTGAAAAGCTCAATAAGCCAATAATACAACCACTGGCAAACAACGCCAGTATCGCCAACTGAAACTCAGTAACCGCCAGCACAACCGGGCCATACATTCCAAAAATTAATAATATAAAACTACCCGATATACCAGGTAAAATCATCGCACAGATAGCAATGGCGCCTGCAATAAAAAACATATAAGCAGCAGGCTCGAGCTGCACCGGTGCCAACATGCTGATGCTTATGCCAAACAGCGCACCCAACAAAAACAACCCAAACCGCGCTGCTGACCAGCTAACACTGCGCACCAACACCGGTAACGAGGCCAGGATTAACCCATTAAAAAAAGCCCATAGCGGCACGGGCCGGTGTTCGAGCAAATAACTAATAACACTGGCCAGTGAAAAAATACTCAACAAAATGCCACTAAACAGGCAAAGTAAAAAAGCGCCATCGATGTGTCGCCACAGCTCAGCAAATTTGCCACGGGCCAGCAGCGATACCGCAGCAAGATTAACTGAGCTTATAGCAGCAAGTAATCGCTGATAAATACCCAGAATAAACGCTAAAGTGCCGCCTGATACACCAGGCACCACATCAGCGGCGCCCATCGCCATGCCTTTAATTATCCATTGCAAATAGCTTTTCATAATACGTTGTATTGCTCCATACTGCCTGTTTCCTACCCCAGCTCACCCGGTACCAGAGGTACAAAACGGACGGCTTCAATATCCTGGCTGCTGAAGGTATCCGCATGTCGTTGATACACCCGCAGCACCTGCTCTTTTGTGCCAACCGGAATAACCAGCCTGCCGCCATCGTTAAGTTGTTGCAACAAGGCTGCCGGCACTTCGGCCGGTGCGGCGGTAACAATAATACTGTCAAAGGGTGCTTTGCTAGGCCAGCCTAGCCAGCCATCACCATGCTTCATAGAAACGTTATGCAAATCAAGTTGTTGCAATCGACGCTTCGCTTGAAATTGCAAGGCTTTAATGCGCTCGACTGAGCAAACATGACTAAATAAGTGGGCTAAAATAGCCGTTTGATAACCCGAGCCGGTGCCAATTTCCAGTACCTTACCGGGGGCTTTGTCTAGCAATAGCAACTCGGTCATTCTGGCAACAATGTACGGCTGAGAAATTGTCTGGCCCTGTCCTATCGGTAAAGCGGTATTTTCATACGCCTTGTGCGCCAGAACCGGCTCGACAAACAGATGGCGGGGCACCTGGGATAAGGCTTTTAATACCGCGCTATCGCGAATACCTTCACTTTGCAATTTTTGCGCTAAAACCGCGGCACTGCGTGCTGTTGCTACTGCCATATTACAAGGTAATCCCCGCTAACCATTGCCGCAGCGTATCCATGCTTTTATAGGCTGACATATCTACATGCAGTGGTGTAATAGACGCATAACCATTGGCAATGGCATAAAAATCGGTGCCTTCGCCGGCATCTAACTCCGGACCTAACGAGCCATACCAGTATATTTTACGACCCCAGGGATCGGTATCGCTGCTCATGGTTTCGGCTTTATGTCGCCGGCCGAGCCGGGTAACCATTATGCCTTTTAACTGGTCCATAGCAATCGCCGGCACATTAATATTAAGAATTTGATCAGCCGGTAGCGGATGTGACTTCAGCTTTTTTATTACTTCGATAGTAACATGAGCCGCTGTCGCAAAATGGGCTTCTTCCCGTCCCGCCAATGACACAGCAATTGCGGGCAACCCTAAATGCCGGCCTTCAGTCGCCGCCGCAACGGTACCGGAATAAAGCACATCATCGCCCAGATTTGCACCATGGTTAATGCCGGCAACCACTAAATCAGGCGTATGATCCAGCAGCTGGCTAATCGCCAAATGAACACAGTCTGTCGGTGTACCATTTACCGCAATAAAGCCGTTCTCAAGTGTCTGCGTTCGCAAGGGGTTTAATAGCGTCAACGAATTACTGGCACCACTACAATTGCGGTCTGGCCCTACCGTGGTAACGTCAGCAATTTTACACAATGCCTGCTGCAATACCTGAATGCCTTTGGCGTAGACCCCGTCATCGTTACTTAATAAAATTCGCATCGTTACTCCATTTTTACCAAGAGTTACTCCATTTCTGCTAGCGGCCGGCTACCATCGCGATAGCTGGCTAATTCTCGCAGCACACTGGTGGCAAAACAACCGGCAGGTAAGGCAAAACGTAAGGTAACACTATTGCCATTAATTTCAGCGTTAAGTTGCTGTGGTACTAATCGGATGCTGCGCCTTGCCCCTTGCAAGCGGTAATCAACCAGTCCCTGACACCACAATTGTTGCGGTGCCAGTGCTTGCGCTTCCAACTCTGCTGCCTGCTGGCTTACCTGCACACCATCAATACCCACCAACGGCGCGGTAGGGTGAACATCACCTGCCATTAGTCGCTGTTGCAATGCCCCATCGGCTTTTTCCACCGGAAAAATTGAACCACTGCCATCCAACTGCAGAATATCACCGTCTAATACTTGATTAAACAGGCCTTGTGCAATCCGCGCTGATAGCACGGTATTAAACAAAAAGGAGCGACTGGCCGACAATGCCAAGCCACGTATGGTGCGGTCGATGATGCGCTCGCCGGCAAATAAACTTTTGGCCAGCACCAAATTACCACCTTGGCGGCCGAAACGTTGCTCACCATAATAATTAGGTACGCCGGCTTTAATTAAGGCAAGACGAGCCAACAGCGCTTCTGGTTGACTAACCTGGGTTAGCGTCAGTTGAAAATGATTCGCTTTTAGTGCACCTAAACGCAATTTTCGAAAGTGGCGAACTACCTGCACTATGCGGCTGTCTTCTATTTGCCATTCCTGCCAGGCAAGCTCTTGCTTAATCGGCCATTTAAAACAAAACCACTGCCGGGTGAGAGCATGCCGATCTTTTAGGCCGGCATAACTAATATCGCGCATTCGTAAACCGGTTAACCTGGCTAACTGACGCGCAATATACTGGGTATTTTGGCCGCGTTTTTCGATTTGCAGTAACAGGTGTTCGCCACTGCCGCTGGGGCTGAAATTTAGCTGCTCGTCTACAATGAAATCAGCGGGCGTTTGGCGAATAACAGCGGTAATGTCTGGTTTGCCATAAAGATACTGCCAGTTGGGCAACATTGTCATATTACTGCGACCAACAGCACCACCGCTTCTGCTGCGATGCCTTCTTTGCGCCCAACAAACCCTAATTGCTCGGTGGTGGTCGCTTTAACATTCACCTGACTAATATCCGCTGCTAAATCGCTGGCCAAGCACTGGCGCATGGCGCCAATATGCGGCGCCATTTTCGGCGCCTGAGCCATAATCGTCACGTCCAGATTATTTAAGCGATAACCTGCTCTACTAACCTCGGCAAACACTTTTCGTAATAAAATCCGGCTGTCGATGCCCTTTAAAGTAGGGTCATTATCAGGAAAATGATGGCCAATATCGCCCAACGCCAACGCCCCTAACAAGGCATCAGCTACCGCGTGCAATATCACATCGCCATCAGAGTGCGCCAGCAAACCGTGCGGGTGGTCAATAACTACACCACCCAGTGTTACCGGGCCGTGGCCTCCAAACGCATGCACATCAAAACCATGGCCTATCCGAAATTGCATTAGCAGGTTTGCTCCAAATAATAATAGCCTGCCAGGCTTAAGTCGGCAGGATGGGTAATTTTAATATTGTCAGCCTGGCCCTCAACCAGCAGCACTGGCTGGCCGGCCCACTCCATGGCTGAGGCTTCATCAGTAACAGTAATACCGGCTAACAATGCCTGACTAATCGCGTCTCGCAGTAGTTGTGTTGCAAATAGCTGAGGGGTAAGGGCATGCCACAACTGCTCACGCTCTACGGTTTGCAACACCTTATTTTGCTCCGCAACCCGCTGTGCCCGTTTCATTGTATCGCGCACCGGGCAAGCTAAAATACCACCATGGCCAACCTGCAAGCAGCG
The DNA here is from genome assembly GCF_000987765.1 of Arsukibacterium sp. MJ3. Taxonomy (GTDB): domain Bacteria; phylum Pseudomonadota; class Gammaproteobacteria; order Enterobacterales; family Alteromonadaceae; genus Alishewanella. The sequence goes on along the minus strand of NZ_LAHP01000012.1, from coordinate 18,447 downwards.
GTTAATCAGGTCACTGATATCAGCTTGGCGCACCAGCGGCCTGGCAGCATCATGCACCAATACCCAAGGATATCGCTTTGCGTCAATTTGCTGCAAGGCATTAAGTACCGAGTGTACGCGCTCAGTGCCACCATCAACCCGGTGTAAGGGTGAAGACACTAAAGAGGTAGCGGCAAAGTAAGGGTCGGCTTTATCTAACACCAGCCACAGCTCACCAATAGCAGGGTGACAGCGGATCCGCTCAACACTGTGTTCAAGCAGTGTTTTACCCTTCAGGGTTAAATATTGCTTCGGCATGGCCGCCTGCATTCTGGTTCCCACCCCCGCCGCGGGTATAACCGCCGCAATGGCGCCAATAGCAGGCAAGGTCATGGCGGGCAGCGTCATGGTTTACCCTTTGCGGCATCCTGCTGACTCTCGGTTTGCACCATTCGAAAAAACACTTCGTCTTCACCAATTAAGCCCAGTTCGTTGCGGGCCCGCTCTTCAATGGCATCCAGACCTTGCTGTAAATCAGTCACATCGGCAATCAACAGACGATTACGCTTTTGCAATTCCTGATTACTGGCACGCTGAGTAGCAATTTCATCCAGTCGTTGCAAATAATCAGTAACGCTAAATTGGCCAAACCACAAGCGATATTGCAGTAGGCAAAAAAGAATCAGCAGTGTTGCTCGCAGCAATTGCATAGGCCACTAGTAGTTAGAATAATCGGTTTATTATGCTGGCTTGTATCCGCGCTGCAAAGCCCTAATTCACCCTGCAACAAAAATTAGTGCACTATAATGCGTTATATTAGCTCTCGGGCTACTTGATATGGCTTAGCGTAATTTTGCCAATTAAAGCGACTGGTCAGCAATAATTCACGCAAACTCAATGCTCTGGGTGCTTTTTTATCATTATTCAACCACTGATGCCCGCAACTGGCAGCTGTTACAATGGCTTTGTTAGGTTTTAACAAAAATTTACTGCTGTTAATGTTTTCAAGCGGCGTACCATTAAAACTAAACCAGCCATGTTCGTTACAATGCAAACGCTCGCCCGCATGATCTACTTCGTCGACACTATCAAGCGCCACTTGTTCAAGAGTCAGTTGTTCAATATAAACCGGCACAATTAAACCCGGCTTGGCCGATTTAAGGTAGAAATTAGCAATAGGATCGGCCTGCTGTTTTTGCGCCGGACAGCGGCTTAACTGTTTATGAAACCAGGAAGCATTTTGGCTGTCTAGCTGCAACACACTGCGGTAGGTGACAATGTTAGCCGCAGCCCGTCGAATATAAAAGGGCAAGGCCGCCAGCCGTTTTTGTAATAACGGCAGCTGCTCAGGGTTAAGTTTAGCCAGACGCAATAACTCACGTTCATACAAAGCATTACACAGCTCGGTATACGTTTGGTTATCGCTGGATACCTGCCAGAAATGTGGCTGGTTACTTATAGGTTCAATCATTCGCTGATGGTAGCCAATCGGCTGCATTTTGTAAAAGCAAAAAGTGGCCGGCTGCCTATAAAAAATGCTAGTTTAACGCTTTAAGAAAAGGGTTGCAGTAATAGCTTATGAACCGTCGTCAATTTTTACAGGCCAGCGTGCTGGCACCGGTTGCTATAGTGCTGGTCACTAAGCTGGTTGCTACTATCAGGCCCTATCCGCTGTCAGGCATTTTGTTGCAATTACGGGCATTGCCGCCACAGCGTTTAAGCAGTAGTGGCGAGTGGAATGTCAGCCAGATTTTGCAGCATTGTGCTCAAAGTGTCCGTTATTCTATCGACGGCTACCCCAAGGCGCGCTCGCTCTGGTTCCAGAATAGTATCGGCAAGCTAGCCATAAATGCCTTTGCCGCAACAGGCAAGTTGCACCACCCCCTGAATGAGCCCATCCCCGGCGCGCCGACGCTAGCGCCAGAGCTACCTAATGATGTTGCCCTACGGGAATTAATTTATACTGTTCAACAATTTATGGATTGGCAAGGCGAGTTACAACCGCATTTTACTTATGGCAGCCTTAGCAAAGCCCAATATTACAGCGTGCATTACCTGCACTTGCAAAGCCATTTAGATCAAATCAGTGTTAGCTAATAACTTCAGGGTTATGCCTGGCCCATCGTTAGTCCATCGTTAGCTCATCGTTAATGACCGGTTATAAAGCACAACGCCACCTTGCGGTGGCGTTGTAGTTTGCATAGCGTCAGCTTGAAGGCAATGGTTACGAGCGGTCACTACTGAGCTATATTTACTGCCCTTTAATTTCGCTACGACCTTTGTACGGCGCTTTAGTGCCGAGCTCCTGCTCAATGCGCAGTAACTGATTGTACTTGGCAACCCGGTCTGAGCGGCATAGCGAGCCGGTTTTAATTTGACCGGCAGCGGTACCTACCGCTAAGTCGGCAATAAAGGCATCTTCGGTTTCGCCACTACGGTGCGAAATAACGGCAGTAAAGCCGGCGTCTTTTGCCATTTTAATCGCCGCCAGCGTTTCGGTTAACGACCCAATCTGGTTAAACTTAATCAGAATTGAATTAGCAATACCCTGCTCAATACCACGGCTTAAAATTTTGGTGTTAGTAACAAATAAATCATCGCCAACCAATTGCACCTTGCTGCCAATTTTATTGGTTAAATCTTGCCAGCCATCCCAGTCGCTTTCATCTAAGCCATCTTCAATCGACACAATAGGGTAACGCTCGGTTAAACCGGCTAAGTAATCATTAAAGCCAAACGAGTCAAAGCTTTTATTCTCGCCACCTAATACGTACTGGCCATCTTTGTAGAACTCAGTAGCGGCACAATCGAGCGCCAGGGTAATGTCTTTATCCATTTCATAGCCGGCAGCCTTTACCGCTTCAACAATAACCGTTAAAGCTTCTTCGTTTGACTTTAAATCTGGTGCAAAACCACCTTCGTCACCCACAGCCGTATTCAGGCCACGCTTTTGCAGCTCTTTCTTCAAGCTGTGGAAAATTTCCGCGCCCATTCTAAGCGCTTCAGCAAATGTTTTGGCGCCGACCGGCTGCACCATAAATTCCTGAATATCTACGTTATTGTCAGCATGCTCGCCGCCGTTAATAATATTCATCATTGGCACTGGCATGCTGTAAACACCAGGTGTACCGTTTAAATCGGCAATGTGTTGATACAACGGAATTTTTTTGTCTGCTGCTGCCGCACGCGCTACCGCTAAGGACACGGCCAGAATGGCATTGGCACCCAGTTTGCTTTTGCTGTCAGTGCCGTCTAAATCGATCATTATCTGGTCAATTTCAGCCTGCTTGTAAGCATTTTTGCCCTTAAGTGCCGCCTGAATAGGGCCGTCAATATTAGCAACCGCTTTGGTCACGCCCTTACCTGAATACCGGCTTTTATCGCCATCGCGCAGCTCTAACGCTTCGCGTGAACCGGTAGACGCACCTGATGGTGCACAACCACGGCCCATGGCACCGCTGGCCAGGTATACATCGGCTTCTACTGTTGGGTTGCCGCGCGAGTCCATAATTTCACGGGCAATAATTTTTAAAATATCAGACATGTTTTAAGTCCCCTGTTCTAAAATGAAAAAACCGGGTTCTCCACCCGGCTTAGCAAACGTTATTCGCGTTGTTTTTTCTGAAACTTATAGGCGGCAGCGACAAAAGCCTGAAACAGCGGGTGGCCATCACGCGGGGTAGAGTTAAATTCAGGATGAAACTGACCGGCAATAAAAAACGGATGTGACGGTAGCTCAATCATTTCCACCAGTTGGTTATCGGCAGATAAGCCCGACACCACTAAGCCAGCCGCTTCTAATTGTGGCCGTAAGTTGTTATTCACTTCATAGCGGTGCCGGTGCCGCTCCTGAATAACCGCTTTACCATAAATTTCCCGGGCCTTGGTATTATCGACCAGATTACAGTTTTGGCTACCCAGGCGCATAGTACCACCCAAATCAGACTCATCGGTTCGCGTTTCGACAGAGCCGGCAGCGTCCAGCCATTCAGTAATTAACCCTACTACCGGGTAAGGTGTGTTTTTATTAAATTCAGTTGAATGCGCATCGGCCATATCAGCAACATGGCGGGCGAAGTCAATTAGCGCCACTTGCATGCCCAAACAAATACCTAAATAAGGCACGCTGTGCTCGCGGGCATATTGCGCCGCCAGTATTTTACCTTCTATGCCGCGTTCGCCAAAACCGCCCGGCACCAAAATGCCGTCAAGCCCGGTTAGCATGGTGGTGCCTTTACTTTCAACATCTTGCGAGTCAATATACTTAATATTTACGGTAACCCGGTTTTTCAACCCGGCGTGACCCAGTGCTTCATTTACTGATTTATACGCATCTGGCAGCTCAACATACTTACCTACCATACCAATAGTAATCTCACCCATCGGGTTTGATTCCTGATACAACACTTGCTCCCATTCAGCTAAATCGGCCTCTGGCGCGTCAATATGAAAACGCCGGCAGACTAGATCATCCAGGCTTTGCGATTTTAACAGCGCCGGAATTTGATAAATACTGGACACGTCTTTTAACGAGATAACGGCTTTTTCTTCAACATTGGTAAATAAAGCAATTTTAGCCCGCTCGTTTGCCGGAATAGGCCGATCGGAACGACACACCAGAATATCGGGCTGAATACCAATTGACCGCAGCTCTTTTACCGAATGCTGGGTCGGTTTGGTTTTTATTTCACCGGCAGTGCCTAAATATGGCACCAGCGTCAGGTGCATATAAAGCGTACGCTCACGTCCTACTTCGGTGCCCAGCTGGCGAATGGCTTCTAAAAACGGTAATGACTCAATGTCACCAACCGTGCCGCCAATTTCAACCAATGCAATGTCGTAACCTTCAGCGCCCTGAATAACCCGGCTTTTAATTTCGTTAGTAATGTGTGGAATAACCTGAATGGTTGCACCTAAATAATCACCACGGCGCTCTCGGCGTAATACTTCGGCGTAAATACGGCCCTGCGTAAAGTTATTCAGTTTAGTCATTTTAGTACGAATAAACCGCTCATAGTGGCCAAGATCGAGGTCGGTTTCAGCGCCGTCTTCGGTAACAAATACTTCACCGTGCTGAATAGGGCTCATGGTACCCGGATCGACGTTAATATAGGGGTCAAGTTTGAGGATGGTAACCTTTAAGCCACGCGCTTCTAATATCGCTGCCAGCGACGCTGCGGCAATGCCTTTACCTAAGGAGGAAACCACGCCACCCGTCACAAAGATATATCTTGTAGTCATGAGACCCCTGAGACAATGTTAATCAATAGAAGAAACCAAAACTGCAAAACACCACGCTGCCGGTGCTGTAGCACAGGGCGGCGTTGGGTGTGCAAGAATTGGTATCAGGACGGGTGAAAAGTATAGCAAAGGCTTGGCAGCCACTCAATGTAAAGCTGAAGGCTAACCCGATTTAATCACATTAAGGCGGCGGCAATGAAGGAGAGCACTGGCATTAGCCGGCGGCATCAGTATTTTGCCCGTAACGACTATCCCATTGCTGTAATTTAGGGGCCATTAAACGAAACCATAGCGGTGGGACCAGCGTCAGTAACACAGAGCCTAAATAGCCGGTGGGTAAGTCAGGTGCATCAGGGTAGGCTTTTAACTGATAAAACGGCAGTTGCGAGCGGGCATGATGGTGTGAGTGCCGGGTAAGATTAAAACTGGCCCAACTGCTGACACGTTTAGTGCTATTCCAGCTATGATAAGGCCGCACCGGCTGGTGTAGTTGGCGCACAATGCCATAGTGTTCAATATAATTCACCACTTCTAATAACGCCTTGGCCAGTGTCGCGCTAACACAAAACACCAATAAACCCGGCCAACCCGCCAGACTAAACGCCACAATGCACAACGTTAATGTCATACCTACCCCCCGTAAAAACCGGTTATGGTAACCAAATAGCGCCTGTTGTTGCCGCACTAAACGCTGTTTTTCAATGGCCCAGGCACTGACATTGCCGCCTACCGTAGAGCGCACGATATGCTGATAAACCGTGCGGCCGCGCGGGGCAGTAGCTGGATCTTGCGCCGTGCCCACATAGCGATGGTGGCCATACACATGCTCGATGGCAAAAGAGCAATCGGCACTAAAAGCCAGTAACCAGCGACCTATCAGCATTGCGCTACGATCTGCGGTGCGGTGCGTCAGTTCATGCGCCGGTATAGTACCCACTATAGAAATCAGCAAGCCGGCACCCAACAAAACAGGCAAAAAGTGCCACCATTGATTCGCTTCCCGTGCAGCCAACGCGTTGTAACCGGTCCAGTGCATTACCCACTGACCATAGCCAAATAAATCGTGTTCTGCGACACTCCAGAGCAACAGGCCAAATAACAAGATTACAAAAAATAATGAGCTATACAGTAAACCGTTTAGTAGCCAGGGCATGGCGTATTCAGGCTCGCTGCTATCATCCCCCAGCAGCACATCACCAAGCACCACCACCATTAATACCGCAGTGACGCCCAGCGCCATCCAATAACCGCCAAGGGTAATACCAATTAAAAACGGCAGGGTTAACAGATGAAACAGACTAAATTTAATATATTTTAACATTGTAAGCCGCCACTACCTGTTGGAAGTAACAGCCTACGGCGTTCGCAGCAATAAAGGCAGGGTTACAGCAGCCAAGTTCTGGTCATTTGCGGCCAAGCTCTGCTACTTGCAACAAGAGTACGTTACACTCTACCAAAGCAGTTGCTGCGGCCTTATGCAGGAATATCAGCTCACTATGTTTAACGATAAAATAATAACTATGTTTAATGATCAAATAACAACTACGTTAAACCTAAGACAACAATGAGTGTTAACGACAATATTAACCTTAACAGTAAAAACATTGGTAGCCCGCTGTCTTTACCCAGCCATTATGTGCGTAATTTATTGGATTTATTGCAAAGCCGTGGCGGTAATGTTCAAGCCGTGTTGGCCAAAGCGGGCGTACCGGCAAGTATAGCAGAGCCGTGCGACTCAAGCCTAAGCTGGCAACAATTTCAGGCGATTATTGTGCACTCTTGTGCCAACATAAATGAACCGGCGCTGGGGCTCTATTTGGGCAGCCAGTTAACCATTACCACCCATGGCCTGCTAGGCTTAGCCAGTATTAGCAGTCGCAATGTAGATGAAGCACTGCAATTAATTTGTAAATATATGGCGACCCGCAGCCCCTTGTTAACATTAAACATGCAGCGGCGTAAACAGCAGGTGCATCTTACCTTATCAGAACTGCATCCATTAGACGGCATCCGGCATTTTGTCGTTGAAACCTTCGCGGTGGCGCTAAATGCCATGCTCGATTTTGTTTCAGGCCACCGGTATCGGTTGCGTCAGGTACAGTTTGCTTTTCAACAACCAGGTTACCATGCATTGTACCAGGCTTTTTTCACCTGCCCGGTCACTTTTTCACAGCAAGAACACCGTTTAATTTTTGACGCTACCGATTTAACCCTTACCTCGCCCTGGGCAGACCGGCAAGTACAACACCAGCTTACCGCACAATGCGAACAAGAACTGCAGCGCTGGCAGCAAAGCCAAAGCATTGCCGGGTTAATTCGCTTAATGCTGGGACGAACTAAGGGGCAACCTGCCAGTATTGAGCAAGTTGCAGCTGAGTTGGCTATGTCTAGCCGTACCTTACGCCGGCGGCTTCAGGGTGAAAACACCAGTTACCACAACCTGGTTAATAACTGGCGCCAGCAAATGGCAACACATTATTTGAGTACTACGGTGCTATCGGCCCAACAAATAGCCTATTTGTTAGGCTACGCTGATCCGGCAAACTTTGGCCGGGCTTTTCGCCGCCAACATGGTATTTCGCCACAACAGTTTCGCTTGCAGCGCGGCGCTAATATAAACGTAGTGTAGCAGCCAGCGATGTTTTCCGGCCTTGTTTAAATCTCAGCTCGGCTGCACGTTATCAACCAATTCCCGATGCACACACACCGCCGTGCTCTTGGGGCGGACGGGCTTGCCTCTGCCTTCCAAGTGCGCCCGCGTAAAGGCGGCCCCGAATAGCAGAATTATTGAGGAATAGTTTACCCATAACAGCAGTAGCGCCAGCGAGCCGGCAGCGCCATAGGCCGATGCCGTAGCAGTATAAGCTAGATAAATGGAGATTAGGGAACGGCCCGCCGTAAACAACACAGCGGTAATAAACGCACCAAGCAGCACGTCTCGCCAGGACAGCAGCACGTCGGGCAGGATCTTAAACATCGCTGCGAACAACAGTGTCACCACCAGCAGCGACAACACTAATTCCATGCCCACCATTGCCCAACCAGGAACCGGCAGCCATTCTTCTGCAAACGTCATGACGGCGCGCAAGGCTACTGACAATAGCAGCGAGACCAACAGAATAAAGCCAATAGCCAGAATAATCGTCAATGACAACAAGCGGGTTTTAATAAATAGCCACAGGTTATTCCTGGCAGGACGAGGCGCGACGTCCCAGATCTGATTCAGAGACTTTTGCATCTGCGCGAAAACCGTGGTGGCACCGACTATCGTGGCAACGATCCCAATCAACGCTGGCCAAATGCCACTCTGGTCGATCTGCGAGTTAACCACTGCCGTCTGCACCATGCCTGCCGCATCCGAACCAAGCGTTCCCTCGAGCTGCGCAAAGAGTTGCCCCTGCACAGCGCTCTCGCCCATTACCAAACCGACCAGAGCGACAATTACTACCAGAATAGGTGCGATAGAAAAAACGGTGAAAAACGCCAGCGCTGCGGCGTAAATAAAAGCATGGCTAGCCAGCCAATTTTTGATTGCAGCCCCAAAAATGCTGAACCAGTACTTCACCACCGGCGGGAATTTATTGTAAATCATTAAAACCATAGTCAAAAATGCCTTAGTATTGGAGCAAAAATCGCGCTGTTACATCCAGTATAGACGTTATACGAACTCTGGAAATCATCTACGGTCAATCATTATTTAGTTTTCGGTTTGAGAAGGCCAATGCCAAAGGCGGCCATTGCCACTGCAACAACAGCATTGAGGTAATTGAAAAAAGCATAGGGCGCGAAGTCAAGTACGTCTACCCCCAGAGTAGCCGTATAAAAGGCACCGGCCGTGGTCCACGGAATAAGGCCTGTGGTCATAGTGGCACCTTCTTCAACTGAGCGTGAAAGAATGGCAGGCTCTAAATTTTGTTGCTGATATTTGGGCTTAAACAGTTGGCAACTGAGAATAATTGAAATATAAGCCTCGCCCATGGCAATGTTACCTAAGAAGCCAGACAGAATAGTCGTGGCAATAAGGGTGGCAGTACGCTGCACTCTTTTTATGATACCGGCTAATAATGCGGCAAGAAATCCCGCTCCGTGCAAAATACCCCCTAGCGCGATAGCCATTAACGCCAGCAGCAAGGTCCAGCTCATGCTGCTAATGCCGCCGCGACCAAGCAACGCATCTAAATTGGCGATACCCGTTGATTCGGGGGTATTTTCCCACAGCGCATTAAGCACGGTGATAGGACTTTCTCCTTGATAAAAAATTGCGATGAGCACGGCGAGCATAATGCTGCATGACATTGTCACTTCAGCGGGCACTTTTCTAATACTTAGTACGGCGAGTAAAATCAGTGGTAATAACGTAATCAGCGGCATAAGGCTGTAATGGTTGGCAAGTGCCGTTTGAATTGATGTCACTTCAGTTAAGTTGAGATTTTGCTCGCCATAGTTCAATCCGATCACTAAAAATATGAAAAAGGTCAGGATAAAAGTAGGCGTTGTGGTGAACAGCATGGCGTAAATGTGTCGATAGAGATCAGTGCCAGCACTCATAGCTGCCAAGTTTGTGGTATCTGAAATTGGTGACATTTTATCACCGAAGGTTGCACCACAGACAATCATACCGGCGACTAAAGGCAGCGGAATATTCATGGCAGAGCCGATGCCAATAAAAACTACGCCTAAGGTGCCGACGGTACCCCAAGATGTTCCGGTTGCTACCGACATCAAGGCGCACAGTAATAACCCGACTGCCAAAAACAAACTCGGACTTAACCAGCTAAGGCCATAATAAATAAGAGTGGCGATGGTGCCACTGTGCATAAAACTAGCAATCACCATGCCTATCAATATAAATATATAGATGGCAGGCATGGCTCTGGTAAGGGCGCTAGTCATCAACTCACGAATGTGTTTATAGCCATAGCCTAGACTAAAAGCGTTAAGTCCTACCCATAAAAGACACAGAAACATCAGTGTATGCAGGCTGATCCCCAGACCAAAAAGCCCTCCGGCGATCGTGATAACAATCACGCTAAAACAGATAAGAGACTGCAAAAAACCAGGGCTACGGGGTAAGGTGGGAGTGGTTACAGACAATGGCACACCGTATAGTAACAATTGGGATAATGCTCAGTATATCAGTACAGTGCGCCGCGCTGCACATAATTTGTTATAGCCTCTGTATCCTCGAAAAAGCATTTGCGTTTGTTGGGTTCAAAATTATGGTGGCGAAATAACTGTAGCCTATTGCCTTAAAAAACGTCTGGTTTTGTATAAATTAAGTATGTAGTAATACAACTTACGTTTTTAATAAATATTCACATCGTAAAAATTTATTCATTCGTTATCTATTTGAAATCTATCATTGCGGTATCTAATGTAGGTGCGAGTTGTTTTTTACTGTGTGGTAGAGGCATTATTATGAATCACAAATTTTCTCAGCAGAGTCGTGTTACTTCGGCGCTTAAAACAAGCTTTATTGCTGATGCGTTGGCCATGCCGGTGCATTGGTATTATCAACCAGTGGAAATAGAGCGTGCCTTTACCGGTGGTATTCAGCGCTTTGAGGCCGCACCTGAGTTTCACCCTTCATCTATTATGTCCTTGCACTCCAAACATAAAGGGGGCAGACAGTCGGCTGATAGCGCGTCAAAGGGGCATTCGTCTAAGGGGCATTCAACTAACGATCAGCCGCCGCAAGTGGTAGGCGATGTTATTTTAAAAGATAAGGCGCAGTTTTGGGACAGACCTAATGTGCATTATCATCAAGGCATGCAGGCGGGTGAAAACACCCTCAACGCCCATTGTGCTCGGGTGCTAATGCGCACCCTGGCAAGTTCGCCACAACGCTACGACCGACAGGCATTTGTTAGCGCCTACATTGACTTTATGACAAGCCAGCCGGCAGCGCACCCCGATACTTATGCAGAATCTTATCATCGGGGTTTTTTTGCTAATTTGGCGCAGGGTCGCAAGCCTGAAAATTGTGGAATGATAACTCACGACACGGCATCTATTGGTGCATTGGTGACAATAGCGCCTTTGGTTTTTTCAGAACGACTTAACGGCGCCAGCGCAGCCGAGATAAAGCTTGCCGGTCGAGCGCACTTGGCCCTGACCCATCCTGATGAATCTTTAATGCAGGTATGCGATCGCTACGTGCAACTGTTGTGCGGTTTAATGGATGGGCCTGATGAGGCAGGCGTTAAGGCGCTTTTACTTGAAGCAAGTAAGGGCTTAACGAGTGTGGATTTAGCCGGTCTGTTAAAACGTAACGTGCCCGATAATCAGGTTGTCGGCCAAATGTTTTCAAGGGCATGTTATATTTCAGATTCTTGGCCTGTGGTGCTTTATCTGGCCTGTAAATACCAAATCGACCCTTGGCAAGCACTGCGAGTGAACACTAACTTAGGCGGTGACAATGTACATCGGGGTATAGTGCTTGGAACCTTACTTGGATTGCAAAGCGATGCTGTGGCTACCAGTTGGTTTGAACAACTGGCAGTCCACAAATTAATTGCTCAGGAAATTGAAGCGCTTATTAGCGTGGCAAGCGCTCCCAAATTGTAAGTTCAGACAAGGTATGCTGAAACTTGTGCTGAGTTTCACGGATCACAAAGGGTACTTTTTGCGGCTCACCCACTAGCGTAAAGTGGCTTGATAGATGATCTTTCAAGCCATCTAATGTGCTGTAGTTTTCACCATCTTTTTTAAAACCCCCTATCCACTCTTCCTTGGGAGTATGTTCTTCCAGCCACGTATAAGGCGATGCAATAATAAGCAAGCCGCCATCATTGATGCGCTGTGCCATATCCGCCAGAAAACGGCTTGGCTGGTAAAGTCGGTCAATCAAATTAGCTGCCAGTACTACATCATAACCCGTAAATTGGGGTTTGAGGTTACAGGCGTCGCCTTGATGAAATGATACACGGTTGGCGTAGGCGTCTAGTCCTAACTGTTGTAGGGTGCGAGTATGATAACTAACTAATTCGCCTTCCTCGACACGGGCATAACGCACTTCGCCTTGCTGCGCCATTTTAGCCGCGAGGCGGGTAAAATTGGCTGAAAAATCAATGCCATCTACTTTATCGAACTGACGGGCCAACTCAAAACTTGCCCGACCACACGCACAGCCTAAGTCCAGTGCTTTGCCGGTGGCTTTGCCCTTAATAGCCTCAAGTGCAATATCGGCTAAGGCTTTAGGAAAATTATCTACACCATACCAGGTGTCACCAAAGTGAAACTCAGCATATTCTGACAGAAGCAGATTACTTTCGTAGTAAGCCTTAGAAGACGTCGCCTCAACATTAGTGGCAATATAGCGAAATCCGGCGTGCTGCGAAAAGTGACGTCTAAACGCATAGCGTGCCGATAGCCTCGCTTCGTTACCACTTGAAATCCATGAACCCCCTTTAATAATATTGTGTTTACCATCAAAAGTAGGCGTGGTGAAATCGTCGTAAAGTGGGTGAACTTTAAAGTTGTCGAAGGGATAAATAGGCGTTTCAGTCCATTGCCACACGTTGCCCACCACATCAAACCAACTGCCATGTTGATGTCGCGTTACCGGGCAGCATGAGGCGAAATGATCGAGATGCAAGTTAGCCTCGGCCTTGCTGTTACCCAGCTCTTCAACGCCCGCTTGTGAGCATAAACGGTACCATTCGTCTTCAGTTGGCATACGAATTTTTTGCCCGGTTTCTACTGTTTTCCATTCACAAAACGCTTTCGCTTCATGATAGTTAACTTCAGCAGGCCAGTCCCAAGCCATATCAATTTCTTCGGTCATTAGGCGTAAACGCCAGCCATTGTGCCAACGCCAAAATGTCGGGTGTTTCGCCTCAGTATACTGCCGCCAGGCAAGGCCTTCATCGCTCCAGAAACTATTTTGCTCATAACCACCGTCCTCAATAAACTCAAGGAACTCCTGATTACTGACTAAATATTGGCTGGCTTTAAATTCAGCAACCTCTGCCTTATGTTGGCCATATTCGTTGTCCCAGCCATAGAAGGCACTATCAAAGGATTTGCCAAGATTAACTGAGCCGGCGGCAACGCTTATTAGTTTGTTCTTTGGGGCCTGGCCAATATCTTTGCAAGCTGGCCATTGAGGTAAAGGCTTTACTTTGGCCAGTTCATGTTGGCGAATAAGTACCGACGACGTTTCAAGGTGAATACGCTCGTGCTCAATACCCATAACAATAGGCCACCAGGTATTTTCCCAATCAATGGGTAGGACAAGGTGCAAGCTATTAATTAAGTTTAATACGGTGGCACGTACTTTGGCGCGGTAATCTTTTACCGCAGAAACGCTGGGCCAGTCGTAATTTTCTTCAGACAAATCATCCCAGCTCATTTCATCAACACCCACAGCAAAAACAGATTCCATGTGCGGATTAATCCGCTCGGGTATCAGTTTTGCCAATAGTAGCTTGTTGATGAAAAAAGTTGCCGTATGCCCAAGATAGAAAATAAGCGGGTGGCGCAAGGGTATAGGTTTTTGATAGAAACCCATATCGTCGCGCAAGCAATCAAAAAGGCGCGTGTAGGTATCAAACGTGTTGGTGAAGTAAAGCGCTATTTCTTTGCGCTTATCATCCACGGTGCCACTGTTTAGTTTTGGTGTTCTGCGCAGCGCTACAGAATCAACGAACGTTGCAGAGCGTTTAGCCATTTCTTCAGCAGTTTGTATAGGTAATGTCATCGTCAAACACGTTCCTTTAATATTTTATTATACCGTTATACGACTAAATACCGGATAAAGGCTCAAACTTTTTCCTTATATTGATATTATTTGCCAAGAAACCACTGTTTTGCCGGCGGAAAAAACGTTTCAGCCCTGCAGTTTTTTAATGGCTTCGACTAAATAATCTCGTGAGCAACCGAAGTTCAAGCGAAAACAGTTTTTATCACCAAAATCTTTGCCCGCCGATGGACCAACACCTTTAGCTTCACACCACGCTTGCGTATCGGTGACGTGCAAACCGCTGGCATCTACCCACAATAAAAAAGTAGCGGCAGGTGAGATGGCTTTTAAACCTGCAATTTTGTTGATTTCAGTCACTAAATAATCGCGATTTTCTTTTAAATAAGCCACTTCTTGTTGATGCCACTCATCGCAATACCTGAAGGCCGCGTTCGTGGCGGTAAGGCCTGTTACTGTTACCCAAGGTACTATGCCACGGGCGGCATGGTTAAAGGCCGCTCTTAATTTTGCGTTTGGAATAATAGCAAAAGAGGTGCCTAAGCCAGCGACATTGAAGGTTTTACTGGCGGCCATTAATGTTACTGAATGCTCTGCCAACTCTGGGTGCGCACTGGCGGGTAAATGCGGCACGTTATCTAAAATTAAATCACAGTGTATTTCATCAGAGCACAGCATAACGCCGTGTTTTCTGCAGATGGTGGCAATTCTGTCTAGCTCGTCTTGGTTTAATACTGAGCCCACAGGGTTCATTGGATTACACATGATAAACAAGCTTGCTTTAGGATCGGCTGCGGCCTCTTCTAAGGCATTAAAATCAAGTGTCCACCGACCTTCCACTTCAACCGTGCCTACACAGGTTCGATTTAAATTATTAATAGCCGGTGCCGCCAATATGGGAGGATAATTAGGTGTTTGTACAATAATCGTATCACCTGCCTGGCAATAAGCTTGAATAGCCACATTAAATGCGGGCACTACACCCGGCGTCCAGACTAACCAACTGGGGTCAATTTTCCAGTTATACTGGCGTTGACACCACGCCACAACGGCCTCGGTGGCATCGGTATCGTGAGCCGGTAAGGTATAACCTAACAGGCCGTCGTCAATGCGCTTATGTAAGGCCGATAAAATAGGCTCAGCACAGCGAAATTCAGTATCCGCAATCCACATAGGCAATATGTCTGTGCCTTTATATCTTTCCCATTTATACGCTTTTGACCATGTACGGTCTGGTTTATCACTGAAGTTCATTGTGCATCCTTTGATCATTAATGTAGCAGATAACCGTCAATTTAGCCTGTTACTGGCAACCTTTGCTTTAGGTTAAAACACAAGTGGGCATAACCCAAGAACTTGTAGGAATATGACATGCTTTGTTTGTCTAGGGAGTGATTTTATCCTGTGCTTTTGGACACCGGGCATGTGCAACAACAGGGTAAAGTCGCGGCAGCGCGCGACCTATGTTTGTTTATTATATGTTTTATGCAGCAATTAAATTATCCATGCTAAAACGACTACAAATAAAACACAGCAAGTGATTATCAATGCTTTCATAGACCTAACACCTGCCACAACGGCTTGGGTGAATTGGCGGCATTTTTGCATCTTTTTGCAAAACGGTGACAGTTTACCCAAGTCTGCTTGATGGCACTTGTTAGGAATTTAATGCTTTGCTTGGTCATAAAAACCTGTTCTAGATATTCACTTTTAGTTATCTTAAAATTTACTCAAATACTCTTACATGTGGGTATTTAATTGAACTCTCTAGATTATCACAAAGAGAATCCAGCTCTTCTTGCAAAGACTCACTTTTTACTTCTCTAATTGACCTGCAAAGATCGCCAACAATATTTTCTAGCCAATATTTGTCTATATGAAGAAGATGCAACCCTGATTTACCCGATATTGGTAAGAATATTTTTTCTTGATCTGGAAACGGGTATCCGTATTTTAAGATTAATTTTGCTTCTCTTCCTGTAATCTCGACTTCGATATTCTCTGACATCATGATACTCGTTTAAATACTTAACCTTTGAATAGTAGACGATTTTTTAAGCCTCAACGCCGAGTTAAGCGGTGCGCCCGCGCTCTTCGGGAACATTCGTCTTCAACGCCTTGTTATTTGTCACTCAACTATTCTGCGCTTTTTTAGACTTAACCGTTGACGCGAACTAAAAATATGATCCTTAACGTTTTCACAAATCAAATAAGCATCTAACTCGACCGACAATAAACTTGAGCGTGGATTTATCTCTAAAATGCCAATATCACCAAGGCTTGCTGATAACAGTGCTGTTTTACCACTTGGTAAAAAACTTGAATCGTGATCACGCAAATCACCATCCACGTAAAGCTTCATTCCGCGAATCCATGTATTTACTACTAGAATCCTGTGTTTATCAACATTAAAAAGAAACTCTTTTCTCATTTGTTTACTCCTATACCAAATGACACATAACACTTAACATAAGCGGCGTTTTGGCGCTCTTCCAAAATATCCAACTTCATGTTTTTGTTAGTTGCGATCATACCAATACCCCGGTTGGCGGTGGTTGTGCATGATAGCAACTACAAATATTGTTTCATCGTTTAGCACTTTGTAAATAACTGAGTATGGGAATCGGCTTAACACGAACCGTCTATGGAATTTGCCCATCTTAGGCCACGTGTCAGGTAAAGATTGAATTGAATGAACGGCTTCATCTAATTCTTGAATAAAATCACGCCCTAGGCCATCAAATTGCTCTTGATACCAATCAAATGAAGTTCTCACCTCTTCTGATGTCGCGGGGTGAAATAATATCGGTAACATTGGCCTATAATTCTTGCTTGATTTGAGTCCAAGTCATCGGCTCGACTTTACCTAGCTCCAACTCAGCACTTCTCTGTTCAGCCAGCGAAACCCATTCTTTCTGGACATCATCATCAGAAGTGCTATCCATTGCTGAAAGCAAACAGTGAGCAGCTAAAGCTTTTTCTTTTGTGCTTAGTTGTCCCATATTTTCCAGCAAATACTTGAGAGCTTCCGACATAAATTATTCCTAAACATTTCGTCAAATACATACTAGCAGTTTACCTACATATTCGTAATTAAATTCTAGTTTCAGCAACTAACACCTACATAAGCGGCGATTCACCGCTCTTGTGAATTGTCCGTCTTCATGTTTTTGTTAGCTTCCTGGGACTCTAACCGCTCAACTAACCACATCTTAATAATAGATTGTCGAGTGACACCTATCCTGCTAGCTTCTCTATCGAGCGAGCTCACGACCCACTCAGGGAAATCAACGTTGATGCGCTTTTGTTTATGATTAATACGTGTGGCTGTAGATAAATCGAAGTGCTCAAGTACATCTTGTTGATTTTCATCGAATTTACGATCAAGTTCACTTGCTTTCATAGACATTAACCTCATTCTTTCTAGAACGTCTCACTGAGATAATTCTAATTTTCAATTGTCGATACATAAAGATAGCAGACCAATGCTTGTCATAAAGTCTAGCGATTAATAAGTATCTAATTTCGCCGCGCTCATCAGCTTCCAGCGTAATCGCCTCGGGGTCACTCCACAGTTTTTTCGCGACTTCAAAAGAAATGCCGTGCTTATCTTCATTACTTATACTTTTGGAGATATCGTATTCAAATTCGCGCATGAGTAAAAACTACTCCTTTTTTACTCAGCTGGCAAGAAATGTCGAGGAGGAAGGAAGTTAACGCCCGTCACAAACGCGAGCAACTTGTTGCGAGTCGAGCGCCCAAAGGGCACGTTTTTGATGGCGCTTGTTGAACGAAGCCGCTCTGCGGCAGAGTGGATCTTCAGCTGTACTTCTTATGCCCTTCAATGGTGAAGGCTCTATAAGGAGTATTATCATGAATACCAACCAGCAACACCGCTTTAATAATTTGTATCAAGAATATCTTAATGCGTTAATCTTGCAAGGAAAAAGTCCTAAAACGGTGGATATGTATAGCCGCTATTTGCGCCAGGTCTCAACCTTTTTTGACACCTGCCCCGATGCGCTTACCGCCGCTGAGCTTAAAGGCTATTTCTTGTCCTTGGTGGAAACCAAATCCTGGAGTGCCGCATGTCCGTGACGGCAAGCCCATGGTGATGGATAAAGACGGCGTGCAGAAAACCATTAAAATCGTGGCGAAACAATGTGGGATAAGCAAAAACGTCCATGTGCATACCTTGCGTCACTCCTTTGCCACCCACTTGCTGCAACGGGGCGTTAGTTTACGTGCCATTCAAACCCATTTAGGCCATGCCAGCCCCATCACTACCGCCCGCTATACCAGAATGACTGAGGAGGTGACACACAAAATGGTCTGGAACTATTTTGAACATCCGCAGGATGGCCCGGAGGGGGAAATACATGAATGTATTTCATAAAACAGTGCACTGATGATTAATGACATGCTTAGCCGGCTTAACCGCCGTGTTGCACACCCATGCCCGTAATCTGGATTATCATCCGCATGTACACCTGATTGTACCGGCTGGCTGCTTGAATAAACGCCGA
>NZ_LAHP01000011.1 GCF_000987765.1 Arsukibacterium sp. MJ3 | reverse complement strand
TTTACTAAGACACGGTTGTCTCTAGTTAGAGCCCAGTACAATCCACCATAATTTCATTTAATACCTTAAGTTTCACTCCATAAAAAAGCACCGCCCCTCGTTACTAAGACACGGTTGTCTCTAGTTAGAGCCCAGTACAATCCACCATAATTTCATTTGATACTTTAAGTTTCACACCATAAAAAAGCACCGCCCCTCTTTCCTAAGACACGGGTTATGTTATTTTTTAGGATCTGGCTATTAGGTTCGCTTTAACTGCGATAATACAATGCGTCGCATAATATCTTTCCAAGAAACTATACCGATTAAGCGTTGCTGGCCGTCTACTACCAACAAACAACTAATATTTCGATCTACCAATATGTTAGCGGCCTGCAAAATGCTGGTATCAGGTTGCACGCTGACCACCGGCGACGACATGACTTGATTGACCTTGCGGTTTTGCATATAAAGTTCAATGGTATGTTCCGACGCTGAGTCCATCACTGCGCTTAAGGTTTTAAAATAATCCTTTACCGAGACAATGCCCACCGGCTGCTGCATGCTATTGACTACCGGGACATGCTGAAACTTTGCGTCAATAAATAACGTTCGCAAACTTGCCAGGCTCGCGTCTCCCGTCGTCACTTGCACTTTTTTGGTCATAATTGACAATAACGACATAGTCTGTACCTTTTATTATAAAGTAGTATTTAAGCTAAACAGGTTAAGCCTGATGCATTACCAGTTTAAAAGATAATAAGACTAAAAGTACCATTTAGTAAGCCTTTCTAACTAAAACAAAAATATGGCAAAAGCATCCTTATGCTACTGTTATAAAAACACCCTCCGAAGAGGGTGCATAAATAAACAATTGGATTTTTTAAATTTTCTTAAAAACTATACCAAATGTTTTACCAATGCCTCAGCGACCGCATGCGCACTACCAGGGTTTTGACCGGTAATAACCCGGTTGTCTTCTATAACTAATTCAGCCCAAGGTTGTCCCTTCCTATATTGCATCGCCGTGCGGGCCAAAGACTCCTCAAGTAAGAAGGGTATTTTGTCGATAGTGCCGTAATCAACCTCTTCTTCGCGGCTAAAACCGGTTACCATTTTATCAGCTAACAGCTTTTTACCATTACTCAGTGTAATAGGCAGCAAGCCCGCCGGGCCATGACATACTGCACTAAGCACCCCACCATTTTCATAATGTTCGGCGCTAAGTTTTGCCACTACAGTATCCGTTGCCAAATCCGACAACAAGCCAAAACCTCCCGGATAAAAAATTGCAGCGTAGTTATCAATATTTATTGTCGAAGCTATAAGGGTGTTATTGATGCGTTGCCGGAAGTCGCCGTTCGCCAAAATGTGGCTATTTACCGCATCGTCTTCAATGTCCGTGCCGTACAGCGGCGCTTTGCCACCTTTAACCGACACTAAATCATAATCAATATTTGCTTTTAGAAAAACAGCTAATGCATGTGTCAGCTCAGGTGAAAAAGTGCCGTTTGCTTCATCGGTTTCACCCAACGTGGCATGGTTAGTTACAAATATCAGTACTTTTTTCATCAATCCTCCGAAAATTAAAATTTAGCTGGAACAGGTATTTTTTGGACGGTGTTGTTACTCAGGCAAACTAATAACCAATACTTATACGGTTGGGCCAGCAGGCAACAAGTTCAAGTATTATCGTGATATTGGCGTCGTTTAGCTTATCTAATGGTATTACTGTTGCCGAAGTAAAAACTTGCTATAGTAGGCATAGACACTGTACAGCCGGAACCTTTTACTGCATGAACACTGCGCCGCGCCGCGATGAACGCATTCTGGTTATTGATGATCAAAGCCTGGCTCAAGGTTTTTTGCGCTATGCGCTGGAGCAACTGGGCTATCAGAATATATTTTTGGCCGAGCGGGCCAGTGTCGCCTTAACACTGTGTCGCGACAATCAGTTTGATTTAATTATTTGTGCCCACAATCAGCAGCAAGGTAAAGATGGTTTTCAGCTGTATGAAGAAATTAAAGCTAAAGGTCTGCAACAGCTAAGCTGTGGCATTATTTTTATTAGCGCTGAAACCGACCCGTCACTGGTGCATAGCGTTATTGAACTGCAACCCGATGAGTTTCTGGCCAAGCCTTTCGTTATTAAAGACTTGCAAGTAAGAATAGAACGGGTTTTACGACGTAAACAACAACTGCGTGCGGTGTATCAGGCGATGGACAGTAAGGATGACAACAAAGCGCGTAGTGCTATTGATGAGCATCTGGCTGATCCTGAACAACATAAACTATTCCCGTTATTGCTACGCTTAAAAGGTGATGTTTTACTCCGTCTGGGTGATTATCAGGTTGCAGAAACGTTTTTTAACGCCATGCTCAATATTCAATCATTTAGCTGGGCGAGAATGGGCTTGGTTCGTTGTCATTTAGCGCAAGGCAAAGAGCAACTGGCATTTACCGAACTGGAAAAACTATTACAGCGCGCCGAAAGCCGGCTATTTGCTCAGGATACGCTGGCTGATCTTGAATTTAAACAGCAGCATTATCAGCAAGCGCAGCAACATTTACTGGACGCGGCAGAGCAAGCACCACGTAATATGTTTCGCCAACAAAGACTATTACAGTTATCCAGAATTAACCACGACTATGAAAGTCAGTATCGGGCGGCCCGCGATATGGTGAAATATGCCCGATATTCGATGTACGAGCAGCCTGATCTGTATTTAACACTGGCCAGAGCCAGTATCGATTTTGCGCTTAGTGTCGATGATGAAGAACAAAGTAGCCGGCTGAACCGGCAAGCGAATGTGTCACTGACCACTTTGCAACGCCAATATAGCGCCGGTGAAAACCGTGCACTGAATAGCCAGCAACAAGTACTACAAGCCAGGTTACTGTATTTACAAGACCATAAAGACAAAGCACAAGCCATGCTGAGTGCATTGGCACCGCTTGAGCAGATTGATTCAGTAGAAGGGGCACTCGACCGGGCCAAAGCCTTGCACGAAGTGGGGTTAAGCCAAGCCTCGGCGCAACTTTTTGCTCAAATTAGTCAGCATTGTCAGCAACAACTGGCCGATCCGCTATTTAACGCTTACCTAAAACAAGAGCAACAAGAACGGCTAGCAATGCGCTTGGGCCCACGCGAGCTGAACAATAATGCGGTAACCTTATACCAACATGGCAACTGGCAAGAAGCGTTTGACGCCTTTAAACTGGCACGGACCGTTATGCCGAAAAATGCGGGTATCGCACTGAACTTATGGCAAACGTTATTAACCAGCCCGCGGCCTCTTTGTGCCCCATCGAGTAAACAACAGTTGCTGCAACAATGTCAGCAAATTATTGAAAACCACTCGTTAAAACCAGATCAGCAACAACGTTATTTGCAGTTAAAACAAAAATATTTAACAGAGCATGCCTAAGCTCGTTTATTAGCCTTAGCCGGTTCCGGCTCTGGCCACTCTTTAAAAATGACTGGCAAGGTTTTACCCAGCAGCAACCAGATTATTGCCAACAACAGCAATAGAGGCGCCAGCAAACGCCAGGGAGCATCAAGAATAACATCAGCATCCAGCCCGCTGATACTGTGAACCATATCGGCCAGAGTAACCAACCACAGCAACCACATTCCGGGGCGCCACAGATAAAACCAAAAGCGCTGCCCTTTTGGCCGGCGCTGGCTAAGTGCGGCTACCATCAGTAATAGCGGCAAGGCAATCAGGCAGGCCAGCATAAAATCATGCTGCCTGGGGTAAAACTGGCTTAACAAACTTTGCTGCGAGCGCATCATACTAAGCTCGGCAACCCAGCAAATATAAGGCCGTAATAACAACAGTAACAAACCGTAAAAACGTAACGGAATTTGCTGTAGACCATGATTATCCAGTAGCGGCCAAGCTGAATTATCTTTCATGCTAAATCTACCGCGGGCAGCAACAGGCAGAACAACTTAGGCATCAGGCCACCCCATTTTCACTAAACAACACTAACATTTGCTGCTCGGTCCACACCGGCACATTCAACTCGGTGGCTTTAGCCAGCTTTGAACCGGCATTATCGCCCGCTACTACTGCATAGGTTTTTGCTGAAACCGAGCCTGATACCTTAGCACCCAATTGTTGTAGGCGCGCTTTGGCATCATCCCGCCCCATGCTAATAAGCGTACCGGTTAATACGACAGTATGGCCAGCCAACGGTTGTGCTGAGGCTGGCTGCAATTCAATGTCAGGCCAGTTGATGCCAGCAGCTTGTAGTGCCGTAATAACCTGTTGGTTGTGGGGCTCAGCAAAAAAGCTTTGCAGGTGCTCGGCAACTATTTTACCGACCTCATTAACCGCCAGTAATTGCTCCAGACTGGCGTTAAGTAGCGCAGGTAAGCTACCAAAATGCTGAGCTAAATTTAGCGCGGTAGCTTCACCCACTTCCCGGATCCCCAGTGCATATATAAAGCGGGCTAAGCTGGTTTGGCAAGACGCTTTAATGGCATTAAGCAACTTTAAAGCGGACTTTTCAGCCATTCGATCCAGCCCAATTAATGCCGGCATATCCAACTGATAAATATCAGCTGTGGTATTAATCAGTTGCTGATCTACTAACTGCTCTACCAGCTTATCGCCAAGGCCATCAATGTCCATGGCTTTGCGACTTACAAAATGTTTAATTGATTCTTTTAACTGCGCCGGGCAAAACAAACCGCCTCTGCAACGCGCCACGGCCTCACCCGTTACCCGCTCAACGGCCGAGCCGCATACCGGACACTGGCTTGGAAACACTATATCGCGCGCTTCCAGCGGCCTACGCTCAGTAAGAACGGCAACAATCTGTGGAATAACATCACCAGCCCGGCGCACGGTAACGGTATCGCCAATTTTAATGCTTAGCCGGTTAATCTCGTCCTGATTATGCAAGGTAGCATTACTCACGGTAACCCCACCTACTAACACTGGCGCTAACCGTGCTACCGGGGTAATGGCACCAGTGCGACCCACTTGAAATTCAACATCTAATAATGTGGTTAATTGCTCTTGCGCCGGAAACTTAAAGGCAATGGCCCAGCGCGGCGCCCGGGCCACAAAACCTAGTGCTTGCTGCTGCGCTAAGCTGTCAACTTTAATTACCACGCCGTCTATTTCAAAACCTAGATCATCACGTTTTCTAAGAATGCCATGGCAGTATTCAATAACCGCGTCTATTCCTTTGACTTTTTTCAAAAGGGGACTTACGGCTAATCCTATGTTCTGTAGCTGCTGCAGTCTTCGATAATGACTGTATTGGTCTAGCTGAAGATCAGAACCATCAAAATCGCCAACAGAATACGCACTAAAAAACAGGGGTCTTGACGATGCGATTTTAGAGTCGAGCTGTCTTAAACTGCCCGATGCAGCATTACGAGGATTTGCAAATGACTTTTCACCACTGCCAACAGATCTGTCGTTCATCAGCTCAAACTTCTCAAGCGGAATATACGCCTCACCTCTAACCTCCAAAAATACAGGATGGTTCTTACCAAAAAGTTTTAACGGAACCGACTTGATCGTCTTCGCGTTTTGAGTTACATCTTCGCCTGTTAAACCATCGCCTCTGGTAACCGCTCTTTTTAGAAGTCCATTTTGATAATGCAAACTTAGCGCAACCCCATCGAGCTTAGGTTCACAGCAAAATTCAATTTCATCGTTTGAATCCAGACTATCAGATATTCTTTTATTAAATTGAGTCAGTTCATCCTCAGTTTTGGCTTTTTCCAGCGATAACATCGGCAACTTGTGTTTAAACTGCAAAAATTTATCAAGAGGCCTTTCGCCAACCCTCTGAGTGGGCGAGTGCTCGTCGGAGAAATCAGGATACTTAGACTCTAGCTCTACTAGTTCATCATACAAATTGTCATATTCAGCGTCAGGCACAATAGACGTGTTTAAGTTGTAATACGCGTGCGAGTACTTATGCAGTAACTCTCTCAACTCCAATATTCTATCTTTGACTGAATTACTCATTTACTTTCACTACCAAATGAAAAACGGCAGGGAAAGCCCTGCCGTAAAAAATTAAATATACTTGCTAGCCATGAATAAGCTGCTGACGCTGAAACTCACGTATTTTATCCACATAATGCCGTACCGTTTGCACGGTTAATACACTGCGCTGACCATCCAGCACCTGACCACCGAATTCTTCAGCCAGTTTTTTTGCCGCATTGTGCATTAAGTTAAAGTTTTGCAGTGGCTCACCTGGCCCTGGCAAAGTCATAAATAAACTTAAACCGCGAGTGCTGATTTTATCTATTTGCTCTAAATCAAAGGTACCGGGGTTAAACATATTAGCCAAGCTAAATAACACGTCACCACTGCCGGCACTGTCGAGGTGACGATGAAAAATATCCATATCGCCATATTTAAAACCCAGTGGCAACAGCGCTGACAGTAAATCGGGGCCATTAATCTCTCTGTTTTCTGGCAGCAATACATACAAAATAAGCACTTCTGAAGGCTGATGCGCCGATTTCTGCTCAGGCTGCACACTTTCGTCAACAGCAACTCGGCTATTTGGCGGGCTTTCATCATCCGGCAAGGCATTAAAGTTGATGCCAGGCTCTGTATTTGCTGGCTCAGCATCAGCAAAGTTCAGAGCAGCTTGTTGCTGACCCTGGCTACTATTATTATTGGCACCGGCGGCAATTTTATGGTTGCTTGACGGCTGTAGTTTAGCCTTGCCGGCAGCATTACGTTCGCTTAGCCCGCCCTGGTAACCCGGGGCAATGTTCGGTTCGGTACGAACGGCGCTGTCAGGGTGCGATTTAACCACCCGTACCGGGCCCACGCCTAAATCATCATACTCTTCATCCTGGTCAGACGTTGCCGATGAAGAGGTATCGGGGTGATAGCGATGCCCAATCTCGCGGTTATTTTTGCGTACCGTCCATAAACCATGAATAAACAGGCCACCTAATACCAGCGCTCCTAAAATAATTAATACTAATCTAAACTCATCCATAGTTGTACCTTATTACGTTATCAGGCTACTGCCAGCTTGACAGCATCGTCCACATCCACAGCGACCACCCGCGACACGCCAGGCTCTTGCATGGTGACACCCATCAGCTGCGCTGCCATTTCCATGGCAATTTTATTGTGGCTGATATAAATAAACTGCACCGTTTCCGACATTTCACGAACCAGATTGCAAAAACGCCCAACGTTGGCATCATCTAACGGTGCATCTACTTCATCCAGCATACAGAACGGAGCTGGATTAAGTCTGAATATTGAAAACACTAATGATAAGGCCGTTAGCGCTTTTTCACCACCCGATAATAAATGAATTGTACTGTTTTTTTTACCCGGCGGTCTGGCCATTATAGTAACACCGGTTTCCAGCAAATCATCTTCGGTTAAATCCAGGTAAGCACTCCCCCCGCCAAACACTTTAGGAAAGAGCCCTTTTAAGCCCTCGTTCACCTGTTCAAAGGTCTCTTTAAACTTTTGCCGCGTTTCTTTATCAATTTTACGCATAGCATTTTCCAGGGTATCCAGCGCCGCGGTTAAATCATCGTTCTGGCTATCCAAATAACCTTTACGCTTTGCTTGTTGCTCATATTCATCTATTGCAGCCAGATTAATCGCGCCTAAGCGGTTCACCGCGTCAACTGTTTTATCCAGTTGCTGCTGCCAATGTGTTTCATCCGCCTCTGCGGCCAACGTTGGTATTACGTCTTTTATATTGACCTGCTGTTCACGCAGCAGTTCCAATATATTATTAGCCCTAACCCGAGCTCCTTCAGCATCTAGCCGCAGCCCTTCTAACTGCTGACGCTTAGCATTAACCTGTTGCATGATGCCGTGCTGGCCTTGTTCCAACTCACGCATTTGCTGCTCAAGGTCTGCCAGCACATCATTGGCCGCCACCATTGCTTGTTCGGCCCCCTCTCGGCTTAATAACGCTTCTTGCAATTGCACCTGCAACAGCATTTCAGGCTCATCGTTGTCGCTAAGCTGCTGTTGCAATGCCTGAATTTGCTCACGCATCTGGCTTAGTTGCAAGCCGGCCCGGTTGACATTTTGTTGCAGGTTGTGCTGTTGCTGCCGAGCAACCGAGAACTCAGTGTGTAACTTTTGCCATTGCTCTTTGTGCTGCTCAACACGCAGGCGGGCACGGTGTAATTGTTGCACGGCTTGCTGCTGCGCTTGTTGCAAAGGATGCTCGGCTTCACTGCTAACGGCAACATCTTGCTCAGCCTGTTGCTGGCGCTCATCCAATATAATTAGCTCTTCAGCCAATGTGTTATGCTGCTCGCCAAGTTGCTGGCATTCTTGCTGTAACTGTTTTAGTTGCTGGCAGGCCAGTTTCTCGGCTTGCAATTGCAGCTGCCGCTGGGTATCAGCTTGTTGTAATTGCTGGCGCAAACTAGCTAACGCTTGCTGCTGCTGCTTTACTTGCTGCCGGGCAATGCTATCGGCAACTCTTGCTTCCTTAAGTTGCTGCTCAAAGGCAACGTGTGCCTGCTGCAACGCTGCCAGCTCAGCATCAATGGTAATTAATCGCTCAGTGCGTAATAAACTGGAGTCAATGCTGTCAGCATTGCTAGTAAAGCCCCAATTTTGACCAAGCCACTGCCCCTCACCAGTAATTACTGACTGTTCTGCTTTAAGCTGTCCGACTTTAGCGGTTGCGGCAATCAATGACTCGGCTAATAAAATATGCTGGAAATAAGCTGGATACACCCCTTCAGTGATAACGCTGGCCAAGGTGCCGGGCTTGGTATCCTGACTTAACACACTAACATAACAGAAATTATCCGGGCTGCTATTAACGACACTTGTCACCGCTGAAACATCCGCTATCTGCGCATGTTGTAAAGCGCCTAACACTGTTGCAACCGCCCCAGCCCAGCCCGATTGCACTTTAAGCTTTGCCAGTAAAGCGTGCTGCTTCAGTTGCTGGCGGCTATTAAGTGCCAGCAGACGCTGCTGTTCCTGCTGTAGTATCTGCTCGCGGGTAACGAGTGCATTTAGTTGCAGCTGCAACGTGGCGGTTTGCCCGTTGCAATACGCTGCAGATAACTCTGACTCGTTAAGCTGTCGATGGTTAAGCTCGCTTTCACTTCTCAGCTTTTGCAAAAGCATGTCAATATCGTTTAATTGCAGTGCCGGTTGTTGTTGTAGTTGTTGTAATTGCTGCTGGCGCTGTAGCAACTGGTTTTGCCACTGCGCGGCCTGACTAATGCCATTTTGCCATTGCAATTGCGCCTGCTGCTGCTGCTGGCGCAGAGTAAAATGCTGATGCTGCCATTGTTGCAGTTGCTGCTGTTGCTCGCTTAGTACACTCTGCGCGTGCTCCAGTTGCAGCTCGAGTTCAGCCTGCTGTTCTTCCAACAATGCCAACTCAGGTGCTTGCAGCTGCTGCGACCGAGTTAACTCGGTCAATTGAACCTGTTCAGCGGCAATATAGTGCTCACTGTCACGCAGCGTTTGCTGTTTTTGTTGCAACTGATTATTAAGTATTTGTTGTTGTTGACGCTGGTGTAAAATTTGCTGCTCTAATCGGCTAATGGTATTACCTAGCTGATAAAAGCGGCTTTGATGTTGCTCTGCTTGCTGGCGGGCATCACTGGTTTGCTCTTTAAGTTCAACCAACACCCGCTGCTCGCCAAGCAAGCCGGCCTGATATTTCTCCAGCTCAGTTTCCTGCTGGCGCAATTGTTGCTCTAACTGCACTAGCTGGGTATTAAAACGTAGCCACTTTAGAGTAGTAAGCTCTGCTTTAAGTAAGCGCTCTTGCGCTTTAAGCTCTTTGTAGCGCTGAGCGGTACTGGCCTGACGTTGCAGTTTCTCGATGTTTTTTGCCAGCTCTTGACGCACATCTGCCAACCGGTCCAGGTTTTCACGGGTATGTCTAATGCGGGTTTCGGTTTCACGACGCCGCTCTTTATATTTAGAAATACCAGCCGCTTCCTCAATAAATACCCGAAGCTCCTGTGGCTTAGATTCTATCAGCCGCGAAATCATGCCCTGCTCTATAATGGCGTAACTGCGTGGACCAAGGCCGGTACCCAGGAAAATATCGGTAATATCACGTCGGCGACACTTGCTACCATTTAAAAAGTAGTGTGATTGAGCTTCACGGGTTACTACCCGTTTAATTGAAATTTCACTGCGATCGGCCATATTGCCACTTAGCCGGCCCTGGGTGTTTTCAAAAACCAGCTCGACAGCGGCTTGCGATACAGGTTTGCGTTGACCAGAGCCATTAAATATAACGTCGGTCATGGCGTCGCCGCGCAAATTTTTCGCCGAGCTTTCACCTAATACCCAACGCACCGCATCAATAACATTAGATTTACCGCAGCCGTTTGGGCCAACCACAGCGGTCATTTGTTCTGGGAAAGGCAGCTGGGTTGGGTCAACAAAGGACTTAAAACCCGCCAGTTTAATGTGTTTTAAGCGCATTGGTGCTCGGGGTCATTCTAAATCGTTTAGTGGCCAACGAACGATATAGTCTTCAAAGTTATCCAGATTAACCTGGGTCTCAGATATCGCTTTGTTACGCACCGACATTTGTTTTTTATGCATCAGGCTTTTTTTGCCGTTGTTTAGCAGCGGATGCCAGCTGGCGAGCCCACGGCCTTCATGTAAGCGCCGATAAGCGCAACTGGTGGGCATAAAAAAAATGTCTTTCAGATTGCCTTTAGTCAGCTGAATACAATCGGGCACCAGCACGCTGCGTTGCTCGTATTGGGTACACTCACATTTGTGGCTGTTCAGATAACGACAAGCAATATTGGTGTAATGCACCTGCTCATCCGTTTTAAGTATATCGGTTGGACCTTGCTCTTCGTCGTCATCAATAAACTTATTCAGGCAGCATTTGGCACAGCCATCGCATAGCGCTTCCCATTCTTCATTACTCATTTCATCAAGGGTTTTGGTTTCCCAGAAACGCTCAGCCAATGCCATGCTTAACTTACCTTTGTAGTTACAGTAAAATAATCAGCCATTTGTATCTGCAACTGATCGCCAATGTGCAACGGACCAACGCCTGCCGGCGTGCCGGTAAGCACCATATCGCCGGGTAACAGGGTAAAGTGTTGCGACATTTCACTTATCAGTTGGCTGATACCGCGGATCATCGTGGCGCTGTTACCATGCTGTCGCTCAATGCCATTAACGTTAAGGCTAAAATCCAGTTGCTGTGGATGCGCCAAGGTAGCCGCGGGGACAAAACCGGCCACCGGGCAGGCACCATCAAAGCCCTTAGCCAGCTCCCATGGCCTACCCAGTTGCTTCAGGCTGCTCTGCACATCACGTAAGGTTAAATCTAGCGCCAAGCTATAGCCCCAAATAGCCGCAGCCACTTGTTCAGTTGATGCCTGCGATAAAGGCTTTGCAATAAGCACCGCAATTTCAAGTTCATTGTGAACTGCGCCGCGATTGGCAGGAATAGCAAAAGATGGCACCAGTGGGCATAATGCCGTGCTTGGTTTGATAAAAAACAAGGGCTCGGCTGCCGTTTTGCTTTGCATTTCAGCAATGTGATCTTGGTAATTTTGGCCAATACAGACAACCTTACCAACCGGCAACGCAATTACGCTACCATCACAATGTTGATGAGAGTAAGTCATCATTTATTCTGCAACAATAAGGTCGGCCAGATAGCCAACGCTGGTGACAAAGTAGTACGAGCGGTTCCAATGCATCAGGCTTTTATAGTTGTCATAGCCTAGAAATGCCCGACCACCCTCACCGTCTGGCAGAATAAGTGCCGCTTTTAACTCGCGTGCAGGTAAGGCACTATTATTTAGCCGCCGCACGCCAAGCTCATTCCAGTTTGCCAGACTGCGGGCTGAGTCGTTCCAGCGCTCCAACCACGGAGCACGAGCCAGGCTGCCACGCTGAATCGCCAACGAGGTATCAAAATTAGCCGGCAGAACCACTTCCCGGCCCCAGCTCAGGCTGCTGTTCCAGTTTTGCTGCTTTAAATAATTAGCGATTGAGGCAAATACATCTAATTGATTGGTCCAAATATCCTTTTTGCCGTCACCGTCTCCGTCCTGCGCATAGGCTAAAAAGGAGCTTGGCATAAATTGGCTTTGGCCCATCGCCCCCGCCCAAGAACCTTTCATATCGACAAAGTTGATATGACCTTCGGCCAAAATATCCAGTGCATGAAAAAACTCCTCCCGAAAAAACGTTTCACGCCGGCCATCATAAGCTAGTGTGGCAAGCGCTGAAGGAATAGAGTAATTCCCCATAAAACGTCCAAAGCTGCTTTCAAGGCCCCATAAAGCGATGATAAAGCGCGGCTGTACACCATACTTTTCGCCGATTTTTTCAAGTTCTGCTAAGTGTTGCTTATAAAACATCCGCGCCATGGTGATGCGGGTTTCACTTACCCGCTTAGGCAGATACGTGCTAAGCGTTTCAACTGATTCTGGCTGGCTCTGATCAGCTTTAACGATCCGCTCATGAAAAGTTAATGAACTGAATACTTCGTCTAGCAGGGCTTGGTTGTAGCCTTTTTGCAGCGCTTCTTGCTTTAAGCTTTCGGTGTACTCAATAAAACTAGGCTTGGCAGGTTGCGGGGCAACGTCTTCACTTGCTACTGCGGTACTGAATAAACTTACAGCGAATAGCGCTGACAGTATTTTACTTGATACTCTGGTTGATACTCTGGTTGATACTTTCGTTGATAATGCTAATGCTCGTTTCATATTAACCTTTATCGTTTTGCAAACTGGCTTTGTGTTGTGCCAGCAAATTTTCGGGTGGCGGTGGCAACTGCAAATAAAACCCTTGGGTTTTTAATGCAGCCTGCAGCTTATGAATATCAATCTGGGCTAAATGTTCCCGCTTCGCTAAATTAAGCACGGTAATCAGTTGCGGCTTACCAAAGGTGTCGAGTAAGGCAGTGGGCACCTGGCGAAAATCGTCACGCCGTTCGAGGTACAAATAAGCGCCTTCTTTGTTCGGACTTTTATAAACAACACATAACATGAATAAAACGTCTTCGCTACCTTGCCTAACACAGGGCGAAACTATAACATGAAGCATAGGTAATGCGCACTGGCTCGAACGTCAGGTGCATAAATAATACTGCTTATCGCAGTGATAAAATAACGCGTGCGCCGAAAGCTTTATGTCTGATAATTCGTTAGAACTGAAAGGAAGTTTATTTCCTATGTCAGTGTTGCATTGTGCTGATTTAAGCCCGGCAACCCTGAACACGTTACTCAGTGCCAAATTGGCACAAGCACCTGCATTTTTTATGCAGGCTCCTATCGTGCTCAATCTGAGCGATGTATTGCAAACTCCGGACTTTACCGCATTAAAAAGCCTGTTTACTGAGTTAAAACTGGTATTAGTGGGCGTATCCGGTGCTAATGCAGCACAAAAAATAGCGGCCCATGCTGCAGGTCTGGCAGTATTGCAAGTAGGCAAAGCCACTGTGAAAACCAAAGAGCCAGCAAGCCAAGCTCAATCGGCTAGCAGCACTGCCGAAGCTAGTAACGACCGCAGGCCCACAGCAAATGCCGCACCGAGCATTGCACCGGCAACCATGGACAGCAAAATTGTTGAGCAGACCGTGCGCTCTGGTCAGCAAATTTATGCCAAGGGTACCGATTTAATTATTAAAGGTGCGGTGGGTGCCGGCGCTGAAGTGATTGCCGATGGCAATATTCATATTTATGGCTCGTTACGGGGTAAAGCCATTGCCGGCGCCAGTGGCGATACCAGTAAACGTATTTACTGTTATAACCTGCAAGCAGAACTGGTTTCTATCGCCGGAAATTACTGGCTTAGTGACAGTCTGCAAGGAAAATTTTGGAGCAACTCGGCCTGTATCAAGATGCAGGACGATAGCTTAGTCATCTCTGAATTAGTGTAAGGATCGTCACTATGGCAAAAATTATTGTGGTTACATCTGGCAAAGGCGGTGTCGGTAAAACCACGTCAAGCGCTGCAATCGGTACCGGCCTGGCATTAGCCGGCCACAAAACGGTTATAGTCGATTTTGATATCGGCCTGCGTAACCTCGATTTAATTATGGGTTGTGAGCGGCGGGTAGTGTACGACTTTGTTAATGTCATTAATGGCGAAGCCAACTTAAAGCAAACGCTGATTAAAGATAAACGTACCGATAACCTTTTTATATTACCGGCATCGCAAACCCGTGACAAGGACGCCTTAACTCGCGAGGGCGTAGAAAAAGTATTAAATGAGCTAGCAAAAGATTTTGATTTTATTATTTGTGACTCACCCGCGGGCATAGAGTCTGGCGCGATGATGGCGTTGTACTTTGCCGATGAAGCGGTAGTAGTTACCAACCCGGAAGTGTCATCTGTGCGTGACTCTGATCGGATCATTGGCATGTTATCTAGTAAGTCTCGCCGTGCCGAGCAAGGCTTGGAAGGTATTAAAGAGCATCTGTTGTTGACCCGTTACAACCCGGAGCGGGTAGAAAAAGGTGAGATGCTTAGTGTAGAAGATGTTAAAGAAATTCTGGCGATTGAGCTAATTGGCGTTATACCTGAGTCACAAGCTGTATTAAATGCCTCTAACTCAGGCCAACCGGTTATTCTGGATACCGAAAGCGACGCTGGTCAGGCTTATTTAGATACGATAAAGCGCTTATTGGGCGAGCAAGTGCCGTTCCGTTTTCTGACCGTGGAGAAAAAGAGCTTTATTAAAAGGATTTTCGGAGGATAACTAATGTCATTACTGGATTATTTTCGCTCAACCAAGAAAAACACTGCCAGCACCGCTAAAGAGCGGTTGCAAATTATTGTGGCGCACGAGCGCAAGCGGCGCAATGGCCCGGACTATTTACCGCAGCTAGAACGCGACATTCTGGAAGTTATCCGCAAGTATGTTGATATTCCTGCCGACCAAATCGCTGTGTCGCTGGAACAGCGCGGCGACCAAATCTCGGTATTGGAGCTAAACGTTACCTTCCCGGATGATAAGCGCTAATTCTCACTAAAGATGTCAAATGCTTAAAAAACGCCCGCAATTACGGGCGTTTTTATTACATTATCTGCAAAACATTAATGCAGCGGTTTAGTCAGCAACAAAAGCATCCATTACCGTTAAACCTACGCCCATTAAGCCAGCGCCATTCCGCCGGTCAGTTCCAATGTATTACTATCGAATACCATTGTATCGGTAACGGGTAAGCTAATACGTACACGATAATTGCCCGCTGATACGTCTAAGGCATTGGTAAAATTTATTTTTGGACACAAGAGTCTATATTTTCCAATGGGCCACATTTATTATGCTAACGTTGTATATAACTATTAACCAAATTTTCTACATGAGCAGGTATGGGTAAGTAAGGTAACAACAGCTGCTGACGCCAACCGCTCAAATATTCGGGTATCGGTAATAATGCCCGCTCTTCATCAGACACCCGCCAACACCAGTTGAAATATTCGTGTAACTGACGCCTAACGGATAAAAATGCCGCAGGTATGCCAGACTGTGCAGCAACTTCTTTTATGGCATGGCCAAGCTCGGCTAATACTACTTTCTCACCGGCAAAATTGGCCAACTGATAAAACGGTTGGGGGCAAGCGTCTTGCGGTAACTGCTTTGCCAATTCAATAAGCTCAATGATACTTTTGGCATGGCGTCGCATATCCCGGCCAGTCATACCCGGAATATTCAATAAACTTTCAACAGTAGCGGGTTTACGTTTAGCCAATTCTAACATCTGGAAATCTTTAACCACCAGGCCTAAAGCCAAATCTCGCTGGCCAGCATATCCCAGGCGCCACGCTACCAGTTCTCTTAATACTGCTAAATCGCGGCTTCGTAACAGTGAGCCATTTTTAATTTCAAGATATTTTAGCTTTAGGGGCAAAGGGGTGGCCCGACGTTGCTGCAATTGCTGGCCTTCTGCAAGTAACAGTGGCAGTAAAGCTTCATTATTAAATTGCGCCATAAGATGTTGATACAGCGGTAGCAAAAAAGTCACATCATTCGCAGCATATTCTAGCTGTTTTGTTGCCAGCGGCCGTGCCAGCCAGTCGGTTCGTGATTCACTTTTATCCAGCACTTCGCCAGTCGCGCGCTCAACTAATTTGGCATAACCAATACTGCTGCCCCATCCCAATAATTCAGCAGCCAGCTGGGTATCAAACAAAGGTTGAATACGCGCAATACCAATAGTAGCGAGTGCTTCAAGATCTTCAGTACAAGAATGTAACGTTTTAACAATAGTTTCATCCGCAAACAACTGGATCAGTGGCTGCCAATCGGTAATGGTTAGTGGATCAACTAATGCCAGTTGTTTACCATCAAACAACTGGATCAGGCCAAGTTTAGGGTACAAGGTACTTTGCCGGATAAACTCAGAATCCACTGCCAGGGCATGTTGTCCGGCGGCATTTTGGCAATATGTTGCCAGGCTGAGGTTATCCGTGATCAGATAGGTCATGCTTACATCTCTTAAAAAAACAAAACCGGCCTAAGCCGGTTTTAGATTAACCCCGCAGCTCGCGCCGCAGAATTTTACCCACATTCGTTTTCGGCAATTCAGCGCGAAATTCTACCAGTTTTGGTACCTTGTAGCCCGTTAAATATTGCTTGCAGTGAGCAATCACTTCTTCTTCGGTTAGTGTTGGATCTTTTTTAACAATAACCACTTTTACTATTTCACCGGCAGCGTCATTCGGTACGCCAACGGCAGCGACTTCGAGTACTTTTTCACTCATCGCCACCACTTCTTCAATTTCGTTCGGGTAAACATTAAAACCTGATACCAGGATCATGTCCTTTTTACGATCGACTATATAGAAAAAGCCCTCGTCATCCATAGTGGCAATATCGCCAGTATATAACCAGCCATCTTTAATCGTTTTGGCTGTTTCTTCCGGCCGGTTAAGATAACCAATCATCACTTGTGGTCCTTTCACCAGTAATTCACCTGGCTCACCAATAGCAACGTCAACGCCGTTGTCGTCGATTAAACGGATTAAAGTAGACGGTGCTGGTAAGCCAATACTGCCGTTAAAGTCGTCTAAATCAAATGGGCTTAATGTTACCAACGGACAACACTCCGTTAAGCCATAGCCTTCCAGTAAGCGGGTTTTGGTTATCTTCTTCCAGCGCTCAGCAACGGGGCGTTGCACCGCCATACCGCCACCGAGTACCAATCTTAAACGACTAAAATCCAGTTCCGCAAAACCCGGAGTATTAAGTAAACCATTAAACAAGGTATTTACCCCGGTAATGGCGGTAAACGGAAACTTGGATAACTCTTTTACAAAACCAGCCATATCGCGCGGATTGGTAATCAGTAAGTTAGTACCACCATATTTGAAAAAGGTGAAGAAATTAGCCGTTAAGGCAAAAATATGATAAAGCGGTAGCGCAGTAACAACATTTTCTTTGCCTTTCTCTAAAAAACTGTCAAGAAAACCACTACATTGTTCCAGGTTAGCCACCATATTCCGATGCGACAACATAGCGCCTTTCGATACCCCGGTAGTGCCACCGGTATATTGTAAAAAAGCGATGTCTTGACCGCTAACCTCGGGTTTCTGATACTTTAAATGCTGGCCTTTTTCTAACACTGCTTTAAAAGTAACAAAGTGGCTTAATGAGTAAGCCGGAACCAGTTTTTTGACATGTTTAACCACCAGGTTAACAATGCTACCTTTAACCAAGCCCAGCATGTCGCCCATTTTGGTTAAAATAATGTGGTCCAGCTTGAGCTCTTTTTCGACTGCGGCCAGGGTGTGAGCAAAGTTATCAACAATGACAATCGCTTTCGCTTTTGAATCCGATAACTGATGCTGTAACTCGCGCGGTGTGTAAAGAGGGTTAACATTAACCACGGTACAACCTGCTCGTAAAATACCCATTAGCACTATCGGGTATTGCAACAGGTTAGGCATCATTATGGCAACAGCATCGCCTTTTTTCAGGCCAAGATCTTTTTGCAAATATGCCGCAAAGGCTTTACTTAATTTGTCTAACTCTCGATAACTGATACTTTTACCCATATTGATAAAAGCCGTTCTATCGGCAAACTGACTGATACTTTGGGAAAAAATATCGAGCAAGGAATGGTAATGATCCGCGTCAATTTCAGTAGGTACACCTGACGGGTAACGCTTTAACCAAACTTTATCCACCGTCCTCTCCTTTATATTAAGGTTATTATTATATCGTTATATTTGTGACTGCCTGCAATAAAGTTTTCAGCTTTACTGTCTGGAAAAGCCTGATACTGAGTATTTACTCTAGTGGTAATCATCCCATAATTGGCGTCACTACACAATTAGTTGGTTCGGACAAATAGCATAACGATTTTACCTGTTCAAGCCTATCTAGCTAACGGGTTTAATGAACTTCAGCGTCATCCGGTCGCTCTCGCCTATTTTTAAATAATGGGCCCGGTTGGTTTTACCCAAAGCCAACGTAGGTGGCAACGTATAAACCCCTTTCGGGTGATCTTTAGTATCAAGTAAATTTGCATTTATTTCACTGCGCGCAACCAGTTGAAAGCCGGCTTGCTCAGCAGCAGCAATAACATAAGGTTCATCTAGATAACCTTCAACAGCAACGCTGGTGGTATCTGAATAAGTGGCGGCACGGTGTTCTACTAATCCCAGCACGCCGCCTGGTTTTAGCAGATCATAAAGGGATTGCAAGGTTGCTGCTAAATGGCCACTTTCATCCCATATATGAGCGTTACGAAACGATAACACCATATCAAACTGCTCTTTAGCCAGTGCCGGCACAAACAATGGGGGGTCGAGTTCAATTTGATGTACAGTGCCAAAATACTCCGGCTTTGCGGTAATCTGCTCAGCAAGATTTGCACTTAACCTGGCCCAGAAAATACTGCGATCATCTTTTAGCGTTCCGTCATCATGACGAAATTGCGCTATAGTAAATTGCCCATCATCTTTTAAAAATGGCGCCAGTATTTCGGTATACCACCCTCTGCTGGGCCACACTTCTAATACCGCCATATCAGGTTTAATGCCAAAAAAGTTCAGCGTTTCAGCAGGGTGACGATAGCGGTTCCGCTCAATGTGCCCGCTACTGCGTTCAGCACTTGACGCCAGCTGAGATAATCGCTCAGTTACCTCAACTGCTTGCGCTTGAACCTGCAGTGTCAAATAAAGTGCCAACGTTAGTACTATGTTTGTTATTGTTGTTTTCATAGCTTCCTCATACCACCATTTAGCGTAGTGTAATTCATGATAGTACGACCACAGCACTACCTATTCGTTCTAAGATAGCCTGCGATACTAAAAATTGTCCAGAAAAACACTCAATTGATAATTCGCCTTGTGGATCACAATACACTTGGTTGGCCCTGAAACTTAACGTACACTGCGAATAATAGGTAAAATAAGAAAGGTTTATAAAATGCGCTATGCGGTTTTATTGCTTGCACTATCCAGCTTACTGCCAGTAACAGTAACTGCAGCTCCTAAAAATATTATTTATATGATTGGCGATGGCATGGGACCAGCTTATGTTGCGGCTTACCGTTATTACCAACACGATCCTGCCGAAAAAACAGTCTCCAATACCATTTTTGATGATTTATTAACCGGCATGGCCAGTACTTATCCGGATGATGATACGCTGGTGACTGACTCGGCAGCAGGTGCCACAGCTTTAGCTACGGGTGTTAAAAGCTTTAATGGCGCCATTTCAGTTAACCGCCAACATATCCCCATTGGAACGTTAATGCAGTTGGCAAAACGCTTAGGTAAAGCCAACGGTATTGTCGCTAGCTCGCAGGTAAATCATGCCACGCCAGCATCATTTTTAGCCCACAACAAAAGCCGGCGCAATATGAATGATATTGCTGATATGTATTTGGATTACCGCATAGACGGCAAGCCGGTAGCCGATGTCATTATTGGCGGCGGCACTAAATATTTTGTACGGAAAG
This sequence comes from Arsukibacterium sp. MJ3, assembly GCF_000987765.1. Classification (GTDB taxonomy): domain Bacteria; phylum Pseudomonadota; class Gammaproteobacteria; order Enterobacterales; family Alteromonadaceae; genus Alishewanella. Next base: position 109,683 of record NZ_LAHP01000011.1, on the reverse strand, counting down.
ACCGTGATCTTATCAGCGGTTTTACTGAACTGGGTTACCAGTTCACCGGTAACGTCCAGCAACTGGATAGCCTGACCCGCCTGCCCGCCATTGCCCTACTTAGCGAAGATGCACTGCCAGCGGTATTAAACTCACCTTATGACAGTATGTTAGCGCCGCTTACAAAGAAAGCATTGCAACTATTGTCTGGTGCTGAAAAAGGCTTCGTGCTGATGGTTGAGGGTAGCCAGATTGACTGGTGCGGCCACGATAATGATATTGCCTGTGCTATGGCTGAAATGCATGACTTTGCCCAAGCTATTATTGTGGCAAAAGCCTTTGTAGATGCTAACCCGGATACTATTTTAATTATCACGGCAGATCATGAAACAGGCGGGTTATCATTAGGCTCTAATGGCGAATACCAATGGCGCACAGATGTGATTAAACAGGTTAAAGCAACGGGACGGGAAATAACCAAACAGCTAAGAACATTGAGCGACAAGCAACAAATTAGTCAGCGGTATACTGAACTAACAGGTATTAGTCTTGATAACCAACAGCTGCAGTTACTGCAAACGGCGTTGGCACATGATGATGATAAAGTAGCTCGCGGTCAGGTTTTAAAATTTATCAGTGATAAATCTTATACCGGTTGGACCACGGGTGGTCATACCGCTGCTGATGTACCAGTAATGGCTTACGGAAAGCATGCTAAAGATTTTGCCGGATTCCAGGATAACACTCAAATTGCTCAGCAGTTAATTAAGTACATTCAGCAAACTAAATAGCGCGTTGTGCATTCGCGAAATAATAAAGAAAAAACGAAAAAACAGTTTACCCGAAGTATACTGCTTTTTTTATATTAATTTGCAGCCAATAACTGATTTCGCAGCTTAGGGGCCGTAGTATCAGGATGTAGCCAAATATCAAAAAAAGCCGGTGCAAACGCTTTATCATCAACACTGCCAATATCATTATCGTTTAAGTAAAACTGCACAATACCTTGTTCAGTCAACAATGCGGCCAACCTGTCACCCTTTTTAACATCGCGCCATATCAAAGCAAGCGTCTGAGCCCAGCTTGCTTGCTGTTGCTCATTGGTATGACCCAGTTTTTGCCACTGCTCTACTGTTGCATCTATAAACTGCTCTTTACTGATATCGCGTTGATAGGTTAGCTCCAGTAGTAACGGGCTGGTTTGTTGATAATCGTTAAATTTACCATCGGGGCTGGCCAATCTGGCCTCATATAGGTGCCAAAAAAAATAACGATAACTGCCTTCACCAACTGTAGTTAAGGTTGGCATTGCTGCCACGGTACCGCTAAAACTCAGCATTGCCGCAAAACCTAATGCCGCTATACTAACCAGTAGATTGCGCATAAAACCTCCTGCAATATCCCAACACTATCCCAAGTAGTCCCCAGACAACAACTAATACCACGAACGACCAGGTACCAGCCGGAAACTGTAATATTTCACCGCTTAAGGTGGCTCCACCTAAATAGGATAACGGGCCACCGGTAGCGCCAAGCAGTAAACCTAACCACCACGGCCGCATAAATGCCGCCATGGTTTCTACTACAGCCAAAGCAAACACAGACCACAACACTAAAAACCATAATGGAATTAACGTGCTACCACTAAAAGCAATTACGCCAGCCCACACCAGCACGGCGTCCATAGCAATACCTAACCCAGCAGTAAGCAGCACTGCCAGCCTTGCTCTGCTGGGTAAGTAATACAAACCATAAAGTAAATAAAGCAGCGCAGGCCATATCGCTATACTTTGATAAACGACTAACAGTACCCATACCAGCTCAAAACCAATAATTGAGCGCCAATTTAACCCGCGCCGTGGCAGTAAATAACCTGAATTTCCGGATATCACCCGAGAATCGGTCATTGCACTTTCATCTTAATGGCCAGTTTATTGCGCAGGTTATAAGGTAATAACCCCAGTAGTTTTAAGCTAAAGCTTAACCGCCTGGGGAAACGCAAGCGGCTTTTAGTGTTAGCTATACCATCATAAATACGCTTAGCGGCATCTGCTGGTGCCATTAAAAACGGCATATCAAAATCATTTTTCTGCGTTAATGGTGTATCAATAAAACCCGGCTCAATTAAACAGATATTTATGTCGGTATCAGATAAATCTACCCGCATAGTATCGGTAAAGTAACTGGTCGCAGCCTTGCTGGCACCATAAGCCTGAGAACGGGTAAATGGAAAAAAATGCGCCATTGAACTTACTATAGCTAATGTAGGCCGGCTTCCGGTATGTAAATGCGGTAAAAGGTAACGGGTACAGGCGACTACGGCTTGCACGTTCAGCGCGAAAGTGCGCTCAAAAGCCGCCAAATCGAGGGCTGTAGCCTCTACATATTCACAATTACCGGCATTGAGGATCGCCACATCAATTTTTTGCTCAGCTGGCCAGGCCGCAAACCAACTGGCAACCGCAACACTGTCAGTTAAATCTAAGCTGATAGGCTTGATATTGGTATTTTCGTTAGCCAACTCGGCCAATTTATCGCTTGAACGAGCAATAGCATAAACCTGCCATCCTTTTGAAGCATAATGTAAAGCAGTGGCTCTACCCAGGCCAGAACTTGCACCGGTGATCAGACAAATTTTAGACATAATTCCCTCAGCTAAATCTTTATAAGGAAAATACGTAGCAACGGTGCAGCTGGATTGCTCAGGCGTAGAGATCAACGCCTAACATTAATTGGATTTCAGCGCGACGTTGCTCGTTTTGCTGGCTTTGATAAGCGTCTACCGCTTGTTGGGCACGGCTACTGACATTATTACGAAAGTTAGGTTGGTTGTTTAATAATGTGCTGCGATCGTTATCCAGCTGTCTGATAATCTGCTTGTTGTCCCGAATACCTTCGGCAGCAGCCGTTGCTGGCCGCTTATCGTCCTGCACACGCGTCTGACGCTGCTCGTTCCCGGCAAATACGCTGGCAACGTTAGCAGAGGCATTCAGACTTTGATTTACAGTAAGATTCATAATGTCATCTTTATTGACAAACTGGTTTAATTATAACCCTATTTCCATTTTAACCAAGGGTTTTATCGACCCGGCAGTTTTTTCCAGCTAACGTCATCCCGGACATAGACCGGCTGGGCATGCTCGGCAGCAACGAACAACCCCTGAGTAAACGCCGGCAACGCCAGGCTCAACATATCTTGCGCTGATGGGTACAAAATATCATTAGCAATCTGCGCTGGCTGTGCCCGTTGTAATTCGCTAGCATAGGTTTGCCAGCCGGTACCTACGGCAATCACTTTACCCGTTAGCCCTATTGGTGCCAGCTGCGGCGGTTTAATCGCCTGCTCTGAACTTAACGGTTGTAAAATACCAGTAGTACCACAACGATAACTGGCCAAATACACCTCGGCCATTCGCGCATCAATTGCTGCCACAATTTGGCTGGCTTGATACAAACGCACCGCTGCCTGAGCCATTGCCGCCAGCGTTGAAATACCAAACACCGGCAAATCAGCACCAAACGCTAAGCCCTGAGTAACGGACACCCCAATTCGTACCCCAGTAAAACTGCCGGGCCCCCGGCCAAATACGATGCCATCTAAAGCATGTAAACTCAGGCCACTTTCTGCCAGCAAACGATCAATCATCGGCAACACTCTTTTACTGTGTTGTTGCGGACACACTTCGTCCAGCGCCATAATATTACCCTGATATAGCAGTGCCACCGAGCAAGCTTCGGTAGAGGTATCTAGCGCCAGTAAATTCACTTTAATTTTCCTGTCTGGGTTGTTGTAAAAATGCTACAGCCTCATCCAATGAGCGGGTGCGGCGCATTGGCGGCAAACTTTTTAAAAAAACGCTGCCGTAAGGCCTTGTAACCAAACGGTTGTCGCAAATAACCAGCACGCCGCGGTCGGTAACATCACGAATAAGCCGTCCCACCCCCTGCTTTAAAGTAATAACCGCCTGGGGTAATTGCACCGTACTAAAAGGGTCCAGGCCACGGCGCTGACAATCTTCACTACGCGCCTGTAAAAGGGGGTCATCGGGTGATGCAAACGGCAGCTTATCAATAATTACGCAACTTAACGTATCGCCGCGCACATCTACCCCTTCCCAAAAGCTGCCGGTACCCAATAGCACGGCATTATCCAGTGTCACAAACTGCTCCAGTAGCAGCCGTTTTCCGGTGCTACCCTGCACCAGTACCGGCTGGCTGATTTGCTCGGGTAGCGCCTGTGCCATCCATTGCAGCATGCGGTGACTGGTAAACAAGAAAAAACAGCGGCCATTATTAGCTTTAATAAGCTTTACTGCCAATTCCAGTAACGCCGGCCCCATTTGTTGCTGATGTGGCTCGGGCAAATAACGTGGCAGGCACAGCAGCGCCTGGTTGGCATAATCAAACGGACTTTCCAGTAACAGCGTTTGGGCCGCCTCCAACCCCATCTGCTCCGTGTAATGACTAAAGCCTTCATTAACAGATAAAGTAGCAGAGGTGAAAATCCAGCTGCGTTGTTCAGCAAAAACGATGGCTTTAAAACGTTCGGCAATACTTAGCGGCGTTAAATGTAAACTCACATGCAACTTGCTGGTTTCATACCACAGGCTAACCCCAGTTTGCTGTAAATCTTGCATTTTCAGTAAGCGATGCTTTAACTGCGCTAGCCGCTCAAAAACATTATCAACGGTATCACTGCGACCCAGGCTACTTTTTAACACCTGATACAGCATATCCATGGCATCATTTACCCGACACAGCGCCGTTTGCATCGTCGATTGCTGAGCCAGCTCACGCCAGTTGCCCCGGCTAGAGTCTGCGGCAAATTGTAAACGCCAGTCGCGCACCAGGCTGGCCAGTTTTTCTGCTACTTTCACTAACTGCGGATGGTCGCGCAGTTCTGTTTTACACGCTAATTCCAGATCACGGCATAAGTCCAGCAACAAACGGCTTGACACCTGTTCACCAAAATAGTTACTGGCAATATCCGGCAGCTGATGCGCTTCGTCAAAAATAATCACATCCATCTGCGGCAACAACTCACCAAAGCCAGTATCTTTAAGGGCTAAATCAGCAAAAAAAAGATGATGGTTCACCACAACCAAATCAGCAGCCTGGGCATTTTTTCGGGCTTTTAATAAATGGCAATCTTCGTACACCGGGCAGTCTTTACCCAAGCAATTGTCGGTAGTACTGGTAACATAAGGCAGGGCTTTTGAATCTTCGGCAATATAACTAAGCTCGCCAATATCACCAGACTGCGTTTCAGTTGACCATTTCTTAATTAAACTCAGGTCTTGAATTAATTGCTCATCTTGCACCGGAACGTGATTGTAATGCTGCTCTAACCGAAATATGCATAAGTAGTTAGCGCGGCCTTTTAACAAGGCTGTATGAATAGGACTGGCCAGAGCACGCTGAACTTTCGGTAAGTCACGTAAAAATAATTGCTCTTGCAGGTTTTTAGTGCCGGTTGACAATATTACTTTTTTACCCGCTAACAAAGCCGGCACCAGGTAGGCATAGGTTTTTCCCGTGCCAGTTCCTGCCTCTACTACCAAAGCGGTATTATTGGCGATAGCCCCAGCAACCGCTTCGGCCATTTGCAACTGCGCGGCGCGCGGATTAAAGCCACTGATATTACTGGCCAGACTGCCATTAGTAGCAAAGGCTGCCAGCACCTCTTTTGCTAGTGCATTAGTCATTGGTATGTTGGCCAAAGCCTGTTTTAACGCGGTTCACTGCTACGCCTGCTGTAAATACAAAGAGCGCTATTATGCCTTTGTTAGCAGAAAATTTCAGACAAAAATGTCAACATGACCGTCTTTATCAACATGTTGCTCTTCTTCTGGCGTAGTATAAGGCGGCTCAGGATAGTCTTCGGCGCGTCGGTGTCGGTTAATTCCTCCGGCGCGGCGCAAAATAAGAAATTTTTGCTCATGCTTTTTTAACGGGCTTAATTTGGCTTCTTTAAATACCGGCACCACCTGCTTCGGATCAGGTTCAACCGGTGTGCCAGGCACCCGCTGAACAAACGGCAAAAATGCATCCATATCTCCCCTCCTCAGCAACACGCTATTTATGCTATCGGCCTGTCAGCTACAAACCTTAATTACTAGCAAATTGACTATACAAGTTGACTGCTTTTCAGGCAATAAATTCGGTTTCATCTAACATAGCATAAGAAATATTTTCCCCACTGTTACTTTTAAAGTAAAATTATCATTATAATCAATAATTTAATTTATCATGCCCAACAAAGCAATATTCAGATTAACTTGCACTTTTGCATCAGCACAGGTAACTTGTATAGCAACTTAACTCGCAAGAATTCTTACTATGCTAAACGTTACCGCACTACACCATCATCATAGGCACTAGCCGTCCGATTTTCGGAGGGCTGTGGTCTGGCGCTCCGGTGGTAACGTAACAAAAACCCCGAGCTCAGGCTCGGGGTTTTTGTTTATTATATTTTTTAGTTATTGTCACGGAGACCATTATGAGTCCGGCAACAGAAAGTAAACGCTTACGTATCGCCATGCAGAAATCTGGCCGTTTATCGGTTGATTCTCAAGCCCTGTTCACCAGCTGTGGGTTAAAAATAAACCTACGCGAGCAACGCCTGATTGCCCATGTTGAGAATATGGACATTGATATTCTGCGTGTGCGTGATGACGATATTCCAGGCTTAGTAATGGATGGCGTCTGTGATTTAGGTATTGTTGGTGAAAATGTACTAGAAGAAGAGTCGTTGCAGCGGCAACTGGACAATAATAGCTATGACTATACCGTATTAAAGCGTCTTGATTTCGGCGGTTGCCGTTTATCTATTGCAGTACCTCAGGAAGAAGAATATAACGGTCCGGCCTCGCTGGAAGGCAAAACCATCGCGACCACTTATCCGCGCCTGCTTGCCCGCTACTTAAAACAGCAGAGCGTTAACGCCCGAGTCGTTAATTTAAAAGGCTCAGTTGAAGTTGCCCCTCGCGCTGGCTTAGCGGATGCCATTTGTGATTTAGTGTCTACCGGTGCTACCTTAGAGGCGAACGGTTTACGGGAAGTAGATGTCATTTACCGCAGCAAAGCAGTACTTATTCAACGCAAAAACTTAACCGACAATAAGCACTTAACCTTAATTGACAAGTTAATGCCGCGCATTAACGGCGTAATGCAAGCGAATGAAAGTAAATACATTATGCTGCATGCCCCGCGCGCTCGGCTAGACGAAGTTATTGCGCTGCTGCCCGGTGCCGAAAATCCAACCATGTTGCCACTGGCTGGCAATGATCAGATGGTCGCCATACACGTGGTTAGTAGTGAAACCCTGTTTTGGGAAACGATGGAGCAATTAAAAGTCTTGGGTGCCAGCTCTATTTTAGTGCTGCCTATTGAAAAAATGATGGAGTAGTTGCCGATGGCCGCCATGTTTAATTGGGCAACGCTGAACGTTGCCGAGCAACGCGCTGCGCTGGCTAGGCCACAACTGGCCGATTCGGCCAGTCTGCGCCAACAAGTCCAACTTATTATTGATACCGTTAAGTTGCAGGGCGACAAAGCGTTACTTAGCTACAGCCAACAATTTGATGGTTTAGCAGCAAATTCATTGCAGCTGAGCGAAGCAAAAAAACGCAGTTTATTACTGGCTTTATTGCCAGAGCGTAAAGCGGCTATTGAGCTGGCCTATGATAATATTCGTAAGTTTCACGCCGCACAGCTGCCACGAGATATTGACGTTGAAACCAGTGCCGGCGTAGTGTGCCAGCTAAAAAACCGGCCGATTAGTGCTGTCGGACTTTATATCCCGGGCGGTAGTGCCCCACTGCCCTCCACCGTGCTGATGTTAGGCGTACCAGCACAGCTGGCGGGTTGCCCACGCACCGTGTTAGTTACGCCGCCGGGCAAACCCGATGCTGACGATATTGCTCCCGAAATACTCTATGCTGCTGAATTGTGCGGTATAGCTGAAATTTATACTGTTGGCGGTGCTCAGGCTATTGCTGCGCTGGCTTACGGTACAGCCACTATCGGCAAAGTCGATAAGATTTTTGGCCCTGGTAATCGCTATGTTACTGAAGCTAAACAGCTTGTTAGTCAAGATGTAGCTGGTGCAATGATTGATATGCCCGCAGGGCCTTCCGAAGTGTTGGTGTTAGCCGATAACAGTGCTAATCCGGCCTTTGTTGCAGCTGATTTATTGTCGCAGGCCGAACATGGGCCTGACTCACAAGTTATTTTAGTCAGTGACAGCGCCGCATTAATAGACGCAGTGAAAACTGAAGTTGCTACGCAACTGCAATTATTGCCTCGTAAAGACATTGCAAGCGCGGCACTTAGCCACAGCCGTTATATTTTAACTGAAAATTTAGCTCAGGCCGTTGCCGTTACCAATGCATATGCGCCTGAGCACTTAATTGTTCAAACATGCTGTGATGACGAATTAACAGAGCAATTTAGCAGCGCCGCCAGTATTTTTGTCGGCCAGTGGACGCCGGAGTCAGCTGGCGATTATGCCAGTGGCACCAATCATGTGCTGCCTACTTATGGTTATAGTAAAACAGTATCGAGCTTGTCATTAAGCGATTTTTACCGACGCTACACGGTGCAAACGTTATCTGCTGCAGGCATCCGGAATATTGGCCCGGCTATTATTACGCTGGCCGAAGCCGAAAGTCTGGACGCCCATGCTAATGCAGTGCGATTGCGCTTAGCCGCACTTAACAACATTAATCAAGGCTGAGGTGAAGCATGTCTGATGTAAACCTATCTGAAATAAATAGTTTAGCAAGGCAACTGGTGCACGATCTGGTGCCCTACGCTTCAGCCCGCAGCAGTATGAGCGGCGGCGCTATCTGGCTTAATGCCAATGAAAATGCCCTAGCGCCCGCTTATCAGCTGGATGGCACCTTCAATCGCTACCCGTCTTGTCAGCCGAAAGCGGTTATAAATGCCTATGCCGATTACGCGGGTGTCGCTGCAGAGCAGGTGTTGGTAAGCCGGGGGGCAGATGAAGGTATTGAGTTGTTAATTCGCAGCTTTTGCGAGCCAAAACAAGACAGCATTACACTTTGTCCGCCCACGTACGGTATGTATGCGATCAGCGCTGAAAGTAACCAAACTGCCGTTAACAAGGTACTACTGCTTAATAGTGAAAGTTTGGATTTACCTGGTATTTTTGCCACTAACCCAAAGTTAGTGTTTATTTGCAGCCCGAACAACCCTACAGGTGACGTTATAGCGCAGCAGCAAATTATTGCCGTACTCGAGCACTTTAACGGCAGAGCATTGGTGGTGGTAGATGAAGCTTATATTGAGTTTGCGCCAGAAGCATCTGTAGTACCATTATTAAGCCGCTATCCACATCTGGTGGTGCTGCGCACACTGTCTAAAGCCTTTGGCTTAGCCGGGCTTCGCTGTGGCTTTACCTTGGGCAGTGTTGATGTGATCAATGCGCTGAAAAAGATGATAGCGCCTTATCCGATTGCCGAGCCAGTAGCACAAATAGCGGCTATGGCCTTATCTGCAGCGGGTATCGCCCAAATGCAACAAAGCGTCGCTACCATAAACCAGCTGCGTAGCAACTTTATTGCTGTTGCCCAACACTTACCCGGCGTAAGCAGAGTGTGGCCCAGCAATGCCAACTATGTATTATTGCAGGTAACCGATGCAGCAGAATGTGTCAGTGCCCTGATCAAAGAAGACATTCTGATCCGAAATCAATCCAGTCAGCTGGGGTTATCGCAAGTGGTTCGGGTGTCAATTGGCAACCCGGATGAAATGCAGCGTCTGATAACGGCGATGCAGAACTATTTTTTAAACGATAAGAGAGTAAGCGCATGAGTGGCCAACCTATTTTGTTTATTGACCGCGACGGTACTATGGTGGAAGAACCGCCAATTGATAAACAGCTAGATACCCTGGAAAAACTGGCTTACGAACCGGGTTTAGTGCCGGCATTGTTAAAACTACAAGCCGCAGGTTATCGTTTAGTGATGGTAACCAATCAGGATGGTTTAGGCAGCGCAAGCTTCCCACGCAATACATTTGATGCACCGCAAAACAAAATGATGCAGCTGCTAACTTCACAAGGTATTGTTTTTGATGATGTGCTTATTTGCCCGCATTTCGACGCTGACAACTGTAGCTGTCGTAAACCAAAACTGGGGCTGGTAAAAGGTTATCTACAACAAGGTAAAATAGATTTTACCAACTCATATGTCATTGGCGATCGGTTAACTGACGTACAATTAGCGGATAATATGGGCCTGCCGTCGTTCCAATATCAGCGAGCAACACTGGGCTGGCATGAGATCACTAAACGCTTATTAAGTCGCGGCCGCCAGGCCACGGTGCGCCGCACTACCCGTGAAACCGATATTGAAATATCGGTTGACTTAGACAGCAGCGGCAATAACAGTTTTGCAACCGGCGTCGGCTTTTTTGATCACATGCTAGAACAAATTGCTACTCACGGCGGTTTTTCACTGCAGGTCAAGGTAACGGGCGATTTGCATATTGATGATCACCACAGCGTCGAAGATACCGCACTGGCATTGGGTCAGGCGTTAAAACAGGCTCTGGGCAACAAACGTGGTATTAATCGCTTTGGCTTTGTACTGCCAATGGATGAGTGTCGTGCTGAATGCGTGCTGGATTTATCCGGCCGGCCAATGTTTAAATTTGACGCCAACTTAGGTGAAGGTAGTGTTGGCGGCCTGAACTTGGAGATGGTACCGCATTTTTTCCGCTCGTTAAGTGATGCCATGCTGATCAGTCTGCACTTATCAATAACTGCTGGTAACAAACACCATATGGTAGAAGGCTTGTTTAAAGCCTTTGGCCGCGCACTGCGCCAGGCCATTACGGTTTCAGGTGAGGCCCTGCCTAGCTCGAAAGGGGTGTTGTAATGCAGTTGGTTATTGTTGACACCGGTTGTGCCAATATCAGCTCAGTTTATTTTGCTTTTAAGCGGTTAGGGGTTGACGCTGACATCAGCAATGATGCGGCCGTAATTAAAAAAGCTGACAAAGTAATACTTCCGGGTGTAGGTACAGCCCATAACGCGATGGCCAAACTGCAGCAAGCAGAACTTATCAGCACTTTACAACAGCTACAGCAACCACTACTGGGCATTTGTTTGGGCATGCAACTGTTAACCAGTCATAGTATGGAGGGTAATGTTGGCTGCTTAAGCCTGATCCCTGGCGACGTTTTGCCATTAAACAGTGCCGGTTTACGCTTACCACACATGGGCTGGAATACCTTGCACCAGATAAGTGAGCACCCGCTTATGCGTGGGTTTACTCCGACAGATTATCTGTATTTTGTTCACAGTTTTGCTGTAGCACCAAGCAACCATGCCCTTGCGCTATGTCAGTATGGTAACGAATTTTCCGCTGTTATTGCTAACGACAATGTCGTTGGCGCCCAGTTTCACCCGGAACGCTCGGGTAAAACCGGCGCCCGCTTATTACAAAATTTTCTGGAGTGGCAATTGTGATTATCCCGGCAATAGATTTAATTGACGGCACTGTCGTCAGGCTTTACCAAGGGCGCTATGACACGACCACAGAATATGCTTTCAGCCCGCTTAACCTGCGTAATCAATATGCTCAGGACGGCAGTGACTGGCTGCATATTGTCGATTTATCTGGCGCCAAAGATGCAACAAAACGCCAACTCGCCTTGCTAACCGAGCTAATGACATCGGCACCTTTGCATATTCAGGTTGGTGGTGGCGTCCGCTCTGAGCAAGATGTGATTGATTTACTCGACGCTGGCGCTGGCCGGGTAGTAATTGGCAGTCTGGCCATTCGAAACCCCGAGTTAGTACAAAGTTGGGTGCGTAAATTTGGTGGTGAGCAAATCGTGTTGGCACTTGATGTTGCCATAAACGAACATGGGCAGAAAACACTGCCGTCTCATGGCTGGATAGAACAGTCAACGATTACCTTGGAGCAGGTACTAGATGGTTATATCGCCGCAGGTGCTATACATATACTTTGCACAGATATCAGCAAAGACGGCACGCTAAGCGGCGCTAACGTTGCCATGTATCAGGAGCTATCTGCGAATTATCCGCAAGTTCAATGGCAAGCTTCCGGTGGTATCGGCTCGCTCGACGACATTCGCGCTTTAATTGGCAGTGGCGTTGCCGGGGTCATTTTAGGCCGCTCATTACTTGAAGGTAAATTTAGTTTAAAGGAGGCCATTGCATGCTGGCAAAACGGTTAATTCCCTGTTTAGATGTGCGCGATGGTAAGGTAGTAAAAGGCGTACAGTTTCGTAACCACGAAATTATTGGTGATATCGTCCCCCTGGCGCAGCGCTATGCAGAGGCCGGCGCCGATGAACTGGTGTTTTATGATATTACCGCCTCCAGCGATGGTCGGGTGGTTGATAAAAGCTGGGTTAGGCGCATCGCTGAAGTTATCGATATTCCATTTTGTGTGGCGGGCGGCATTAAAAGTGTTGCCGATGCCGGTAAAATTCTGGAAATGGGCGCGGACAAAATCTCAGTTAATAGCCCTGCCCTTGCCCGGCCTGAACTGATCAGTGAGCTTAATCATATTTTTGGTCAGCAATGTGTGGTGGTGGGTATCGACAGCTTTTTTGATGTTGCTTCCGGCCAATATCAGGTGTACCAGTTTACTGGTGATGAAAGCCGCACCCAGAAAACCCGTTGGCTAACCCGTGATTGGGTAGAAGAAGTACAACAACGTGGTGCCGGTGAAATTGTCCTGAACTGCATGAATCAGGACGGTGTGCGACAAGGCTATGATATTACCCAATTAAAAAGTATTCGTGATGTCTGTAAAATACCATTAATTGCCAGTGGCGGTGCCGGCACTATGCAGCATTTTACTGAGGTTTTTCAACAAGCTGATGTAGATGGTGCATTGGCAGCCAGTGTATTTCATAAGGCGATTATTGAGATTGTCGCACTTAAAGCGAAGCTAATTAGAGATGGTATAAGTATTCGGCCATAACGGCATGACAGATGCTTCTAAAGCGCAATCGCTGAAAAAAGTACATCCGCGCTTGCTATGCTTGTGCCAGCCGTAAAAAAAATGTCTCAAGCGACGAGGACTAGCGGCTAATCCTCATAGCCAAATTATGAGCAATATTCATTAGTTAAACCGTTAGACCGTTAGACCGTTAGACCGTTAGACCGTTGAAATATTAAGCTGAACACCAAAATTATAAAAGGTTACGTATGAACAAAAACCACATAAGCCAGTTACGCTGGCCCGATAACCAGATATTGCCAGCTTTGTTACCCGCTATTGTGCAGCATGCGGTTTCTGGCAAAGTGCTAATGCAAGGTTATATGTGCCAAAAAGCGTTGGAGCATACGCTGCAAACCGGCAAAGTAACCTTTTACAGCCGCAGCAAACAACGCTTGTGGACTAAAGGTGAAAGCTCTGGCCATACGCTGGATTTAGTCAGTATTGACCAGGACTGCGATGCTGACAGTTTGTTAGTACTGGCACAACCAAACGGCCCAACGTGTCATGTTGGCACCGAAACCTGCTGGCACGATAACAGTGCAAACAGCCCGCAGCTAGCGTTTTTATATGACTTAGAGCAAGTGATTAAAAGCCGTGAGGGTGCCGATCCGGCTAGCAGCTACACCGCAAGTTTGTTTGCCAGGGGCGTAAAACGCATAGCGCAAAAGGTGGGCGAAGAAGGTGTAGAGTCAGCGTTAGCCGCGATGGCCGGCGACAAAGAAGAGTTGGCTAATGAAGCAGCCGATTTAATTTTTCACTTACTGGTGTTACTACGCAGTCAAAAGCTTGAGCTTAACGATGTGATTAAAGTACTGCAACAGCGTCATCAATAAGCCTGAGGCTGGCAGGTAGTGTTTAGCAGCACTACCTGCTAATACTTTTTAGCAAAGCTTACTCTATTGCCATCCAGTGTTGCACGGCTGATGCCAGTTCATCAGGGTGAAATTTAGCAATAAATTGATCGGCACCTACCTTTTTAACCATGGCCTCATTAAATACCCCACTTAACGACGAATGCAAAACAATGTGAACATTTTTTAGATGCTCATGGGATTTTACCTCAGCAGTAAGGGTGTAACCATCCATTTCCGGCATTTCAATATCGGATATCAGTAATGGCACATGATCAGAAATATCACCACCGAGTTCTTCGGCTTTTTTCAGTAACCAATTGAGCGCCAGCCGTCCATCATTTACCAATTCAACATTAATACCAATAGAACTTAACGCCCGTTTAACCTGGTTACGGGCAACAGCAGAGTCGTCTGCAACTAATACCGTTAGTTTAGATAAATCTCGCTCCGACTTTCGCTGCTTAATCTGCTCACTAACTTCTTCATCTGGCGGCGATATTTCGGCAAATACTTTTTCTACATCAAGGATCTGAATAAGCTTGTTATCCAGCTGGGTTACTGCTGTCAGATAATGATTACGCCCTGCTCCTGATGGCGGTGGCATGATCTGTTCCCAGTTAATATTAACGATACGATCAATGCCACCAACTAAAAAACCTTGCGTAGCACGATTATATTCAGTAACCAGAATATACGCTTTGCTTAAATCTTCTATTGCTTTACCACCGGTAGCCTTACTTAAATCAATAACCGTAACCGGAGTACCGCGCAAATGAGCAATACCTCTGACATGGGCATTTGAACCCGGCATTTCTGTCAGCTCAGGGCATTGAATAACTTCGCGCACCTTAAACACATTAATGCCATAAGGTTGTTGTCCCGCTAAGCGAAATATCAGTAACTCCAGACGGTTCTGACCAACGATATTGGTTCTTTGGTCAACCGAACTCATTAATGAACTCATGGTGCTTCCTCACTGCAACCTAGGTTGCGTTAAAATCAGGTCTCAAATTTTGAGCTAACCGTTACTAATGATTCTGAAAGAACTCTCAGATCATCCGAAATACCATGCACACTAAGCTGCAAGCTTTTCGTTTGAGCAAATGACCCAATCATTTTAGCGGTATTACTAACGATTTGCTCGGCAACCATGGTCTGCTCTTCTGTGGCGGCAGCAATTTGCGCATTCAGCATGCTAATCTGTTGAATTTCTGCATTAATCTGCTCAATAGAGCTACCAGCGTCTGATGCCAGACTGGCTGAGTGCTCAGCGTTATTAACGGCTTGACTCATAATGCTAACGGCCCCGCTAACATTGTCATTAAGCTGCTTTAACACACCCTGGACCATAGTAACCGATTTGGCGGTTTTCGAAGATAAATTACGTACCTCATCAGCAACCACTGAAAAGCCTCGGCCATGCTCACCGGCTCTGGCGGCTTCAATAGCCGCGTTTAGTGCCAGCAAGTTAGTCTGATCAGCAATATCATTGATACTTTTTAAAATCTCAGTCATGTTTTTAGTTTTTTCAGCCAGCTCAGTAATAACCTCCTGCGCATGTTTAATTTCGTCTGATAAACCCTGCGAAAATTTAACAGCGTGGCTGGTTTTATCCAAGCCCAGCTTTGCCAGCTCATTTGCTTTACCGGCACCGGTTGCGGCATCATTAGCTGATTGGCTGATATCCCGCACCGACAACTGCATTTCGGCCATACTATGACTTACCGTTTCCGAATTATCGGACTGCTCCAGGGTCATCTTTTCAAGACTGTTCATGCCGGTGGCTAAATCTTTAGCACTGCGGTTTAACGGCTCAATAGTTTTGGCTAAATCGTTAAACGACGTCTGCAGCATCTGAATAAACAAATTAAATTGCTTCGCCACTACCCCAAGCTCATCGTTGCCCGTTACCGGCAAACGGCTGGCTAAATTACCCTTGCCACTTGCTAACTCAGCTAACGATACGCCTAAAGTTCTGGCTGAATTACTAATTTGGCTGGCAATAAAATGGCCCAATCCGGCAGTAAGTAAAATCAATACACTGCCCAAAACTAAAATCACTGTTAACGCCAAATCCATATTGCTCGACATATCTTCAATAGCATTAGAAAATCGCTCATCAGCTTGTTGTTCAAACTGGTTAAACCGCTCATTTAAGCTTTTAAACTGGTCAGTTTTAGTAGTAACACTGGACTGTATTTTGGCAAAATCAACATTGCCATCAATAAATTGCTGGGCAATGCCACCGGCTAAGCTTGCATAGTTATCAGCATCCTGCTGTAAATTATTCAGTAGGCTTAATTGCTGAGGATTAAGCGTTTTCAACTGATTTAAATTTTGCTGTAACGCATTGTTAAGTTGCTGAGCCGTTGCCAGCAAATCGGGATCAGACAAGGTTACTGCCTGGGTAAAAAACTCATCTAATGAGGTAAAGCCAGATCTGACCTGAGATGCCAGTTTCGAGGTGTCGTACATATAATCACGCATGTTCTGCGTAGTGTCGTTATTTTTGGCAGTAAAAAATACGCTTACTGCTACCACTGCAGAGAAGGCGATAACGGCTAAGCCAATTACCAGCCATATTTTCGCTACTATTGACATATTTTTCATAACAATACTCTTTACTGCCAGCCAAAAAACGGCTCAAAATTAAAAAATTAATCCAAGGTTAATGCCACTTTCACCGCAGCAGTAACACTGGCGGCATTAACATAGCCGATAGCATTTGGGTTTTGTGCTACATAAGCCAGTACCTCTGCTTCAGTCGCTAACTCTGTTGGCGGTGTACCTTTGCCAGTAAACATTAACTTCGACCAATGCGCTTTTAACTGTGCAGAAGAACGACCAACACCCTTTTCATCAAATTCTGAACGTAACGGTGAGCTTTCAGCCAGATTAACAGCAGTGAGTGCCGATGAACGGCCGGTAAACAACCGGGTAAGTTCATCGCTGGTTAGTGCGACCGAATTAGCCGGATTAACAATAACGGCAATTTGGGCAGAAACCGGTACGGCAAACGTTACACCGACCAACATCAAAATAATGGCTAACATTCTGTAAAACATATCAACTCCTTAAAATACTAAATCGACGCCAAAGGCCAATAAGCCGTTACGCTGACCATTTGTTTCATTTTCCTCTGAGCTAAATTGTGCTTTAAAAGCAGCTGACGGATGAAAATCGTAGCGCATGCCAAGATTCCAAGTATTGGCATCACGCTCTTGACTGGCTATTAAACCCTGCACCGGTAATAAAAGTTGCGGTGGCAACACTGCAGTATAAGGCTGGTAAATACTCACGACGGCATCATTATTCTCGCGTTCATACGACACATAAGGTGTTAAACTGTTGAAACGCCTACCCAAAGATGCATAGAAGTTTTTTTGCGTGGCAATAAAACTATTATCAACTTCAACCCGAGTATATTCGGCTACGGCAATCCAGTCGCTATCGTCATAGGTTAAACCTAAACCCATAAAATTTGAACTTTCGTCATCAATGTCAATGGCGGCAACTAAAGGTGCTAACCCATTGGCATTTAGCGCTTGATATAAATTGCCTGCAGTAAAGCCTGGTGCCAATGTTACTGAAGACGTATCGATGCTAGTTTTACCAGATAAATAAGCAAAACGAGCACTTAAAGCGTCTTTTGCCAGCTCCCAGGTAATGCCGGTAACAGTATCAATATTAGCGTTAACCTTAACACCACTTATTGTAGCGTCGCCTTCATAACTACCAAATACAAGTTGCAGCGTAGAGTCAATGCTGCCTAACTGAGCCGTTCGGTATAAAGTAACCCCCTCAATGCTGTCAAAACCTAAGCCATATACGCCTTGCGGCACCCGCAACCAATCATAGGCATAACCAACATCTTTAAAGTCAGAATATTTATAAAACGGAGTTCGTAAGCGGCCAGCGTTAATGGTCATATTGTCAGTTAATTGGTAGCTAATAAATGCCCATTCAAAACCAACATCAAAATCTTCATTGCCACGGCCCAGTAACTGCGCCGTAACAGACAGTTTTTCACCCAGGTCAGACTTAACCTGCAGGGCAATTAAACTCTCATTTTTAAAGTCTATGGTGTCATCGTAACCATACAATTGCTCATCGCTACCAGTAGTTATACCAGCTTTAATTGAAGCAAAACCATTAATGGTAGTGTTAGCGTGAACGCCTGGAACCAACGCCACTGCTAGTGACAGGGCTAAAATACGTTTTCTCATTGTTACCTCACTGAATTACACCACAGGCGGCTAATTATATTTTTTATATCAATTACATTAGCGGGCGCAGGCATGGTATTTGCCGGATTAAAACCGTACTGTTTGCTTGTACAAGCTAATTTCAGGCTATTACAGATGTAAATGGCATTACAGTTTACTAAAAATAATTCATATTAATCAATAATAACTGGCAATTAACATAAGTGAGCCATCAACATAATTTATTAGACTTTATTTTTACTCACATAAGTCATTCCGCCGCACAAAACCGGTTAGCTGACTGATAAAACTGTTACAGAGCCTGTCAGTATCTTGACAAGGCACTAAGTGCCACCGAATATAAACATTATTTGCGTATATTACGCTATAACTTTAAGAAAAGAGCATTTATGAGAAAATCATTATTGGTGTTAACGCTGGCCAGCGGTTTCGTTTTAGCAGATGAAGGCATGTGGATGCCACAGCAGCTGCCCGCTATTGCCAGCCAGCTAAAAGCTGCCGGGCTGGCATTAGATCCGGCTAATTTAACCAAGTTAACCGAGTTTCCAATGGCAGCCATTGTTAGCTTGGGTGGCTGTTCTGCGTCTTTTGTCTCATCTAAAGGCTTGGTGGCAACTAACCATCATTGCGTTTATAACAGTATTGCCCATAACTCTACCCCAGAAAATGATTTACTGACCAATGGTTTTTTGGCAGCAAGCTTTGCTGACGAAGTGCCGGCCGCACCGGGTAGCCGGGTTTATGTTACTAAAGCGGTGGATAATGTCACTACACAGGTGATTGATGCGAGCACCGCAAAACTTAGCGGTAAAAAGCGGGTTGATGCTATAGAAACCAATCAAAAGAAACTGATTGCCGAATGTGAGCAGGACGAAGGGCACCGCTGCCGCGTTGCGGCCTACTACGGAAGCTTGGAATATTACCTGATTAAACAACTGGAAATTAAAGATGTACGGCTGGTGCACGCCCCTGCTGAAGGCGTAGGTAAATTTGGTGGAGATACCGATAACTGGATGTGGCCACGCCACACTGGTGACTACGGTTTTCTTCGTGCCTATGTTAGCCCACAAGGTAAATCTGCCGATTATCATAGCGACAACGTACCGTATCAGCCTGATCATTACTTAACCCTGGCGGCAGAAGCATTACAAGAAGGTGATTTCGTCATGGCGCTGGGCTACCCTGGTCGCACCAACCGTCACCGGTTGCCGGCAGAGGTCAGTGAAACGTTTGAGTGGAGCTATCCAAATACTGTGCAACAGTTTAAGGATACCCTGGCAATTATTGACCAGGTAACGGCCAGTAACAAAGATGCAGCGTTAAAGTATGCCAGCCGGGTGGCCGGTTTAAATAACTACATGAAAAACCGCCAGGGCATGTTAGACAGTTTTGCCGATAGCGATTTTTTAGCGCGTAAAACGGCTGAGCACCAGGCACTTTCAAGCTGGGTTAATAATAACCGCGACAATAAAAAAGCCTATGCCAAAGATTTAACGGCTATCGATACGTTGTTAGGCGAGCAACACCGCAAAGCAAGAGCTGACTACGCGCTGGAGAACGCTACACCGCGTTTACTCAGCCTTACTCGCTCGTTGTACCGCCTGGCAGAAGAAAGTACTAAACCTGATACTGTTCGCAAAGCAGGTTTTCAACAGCGGGACATTCCACGCTACCAAGCGTTTGTTGCCGGGATGGAACGTAACTTTGATGTCGGCGTTGAGAAAGCGCTTGATATGTATAACCTGACCAAATATGTCGCCTTAACAAAAAAACAACGTAACGCTGATTTTGATAAGGCACTTGGCATTAAAGACGGTATAAGTAAGTCCGAACTCAGCACATTAATTGACAGCTGGTATACCAATAGCGGTTTAACTGAGCTAAGCAACAGACAAGCTTTAATAGATAGTACGCCAGCGCAATTTAGCCAGAGCGAGGACCCCTTTATTATGGCTGCAGTCGCTTTATACAAAGCTGATTTAAAACAGGAAGCGCAAGCTGAAGAGCTTGCCGGGAAAATTCAACAAGCTTATGCCAGCTATATGCGAGCAAAGATGGCCTTTATGCAATCGCAGGGGCATGCCGTGTATCCAGATGCCAACAGCACCCTACGGGTTACCTATGGTAATGTTAAAGGCCGCGCGCATGGTAATGAAGATGGCAATGCCTGGGCGCCTTTTACCACGTTGCGTGGCATTACCGCCAAAGCAACTGGTGAAGGTGAATTTAATGCACCACAAAACCAATTAGCTGCTATTAAATCGAAACAATATGGTAATTATTTTGACCCTGCGCTTAATTCGGTACCGGTTAATTATCTGGCAACACTGGATATTACCGGCGGTAACTCCGGTTCAGCCATTTTAAACAGTAAGGGCGAGTTTGTTGGCCTGGCCTTTGATGGCACCCTCGACTCTATTATTTCAGACTGGGATTATAATCCGGCAAATACCCGTTCTATTCAGGTAGATCTTCGCTTTATGTTATGGCAAATGCAGCAGGTTGATAATGCTACTGCGCTGTTACAAGAGTTAGGCGTTAACTAAGCCGTATTAATAAAAAAGTAAACCTTGCCAACTTAACAACGAAAAACCTCTGCCTGTCAGCGGTTTTTTTAAAAGTGTTTATTAAGATGGTTAATATTAGCCATTATAACTATAGTTAACTCGCCATGACTAAGCACTCTAAGTATTTGTTAAAAGAATCCAGCTTAATTCAAATGCTTGACCCCTTGGTCGCTGACTGGAATAACACACAGCGACCGGACCCTGAAACAGCCGCCAGCATACTGGCGGCCGAGATAGACTTTAGCCGTTTAAACCATTTATTTGATAATTTTCTCGAGGCAATCGGTATTAGTATTGCTTTAATCGGGCTAGACGGTAAGGTGCTGGCGTCGTCCAAATGGCAGCGGGCTTGTACTGAATTTCACCGTGTTAATGACACTACCCGTCAGCGCTGCCACGAAAGCGACGTTAAATTATCCGCAAAAATGCAGCAGGGAAATAATTATTCAATCTACAAGTGTGGTAATGGTTTAACAGACTGCGCCACTCCTCTGGTTATTAATAATGAGCATGTTGCTAATTTATTTATCGGCCAATTCTTTTTAGCTGAACCCAATTTAGCCTCTTTTGCCGAACAAGCTGCACAGTTAGCATTAGATAAAGATCAATACCTGCAAGCCATTGCAGAAGTGCCTATAGTTAATGAAGCAAAATTGCCAGCCTTACTTAATTTACTGTCATCACTGGCGCAACAGATTGCCGAACTGACAATGGCTAATCGGCGTTATGCCCAGACCATTGATACCGTTGAACAAAAAATTGCAGCACGTACTCAGGAACTGGAACTACAAAACCTGATATTAAGTATGATCAGTAAAGGTGCTAGCCTCGCCGAAATATTACATTGCATGGTAAGTCAGGTAGAAATATTACACCCCGAGATGCGCTGCTCGGTGTTATTGCTGGATGATACTGGTCAGCATTTACGCCACGGTGCGGCGCCCTCATTACCCGACTTTTATAATGAGGCGATAGATGGCCTGGCCATAGGTATTGGTCAGGGTTCATGTGGTACCGCCGCCTTTACCGGCGAAGTGGTTGTTGTTGAGAATATTAACAGCCACCCTTACTGGCAGCCGTTTTTAGCCTTAACACAGGCCATTAATATTGCGGCTTGCTGGTCATTTCCAATCAAAAATGCCGCTGGGAAGATACTCGGTACCTTTGCTATATATCACAGTAAACCTTGCCAACCTTCAGCTGCACTTCGCAAAAAAATTATTAATTACAGTAATCTGGCTGAATTAGCTATCAGCCGAAGTCTATCATCAGAACAAATTCGCCGCCTGGCGTTTTATGATGTCTTAACCGATTTACCTAACCGGCGTTTGCTGGAAGAGCGATTACAACATGCGATGCTAAGCAGCAAACGCCGAAAAAGCTATTGCGCATTAATGTTTGTTGATTTGGATAATTTTAAACCGATAAATGATCGGCATGGTCATAAAATGGGCGATTTGGTATTGCAACAAGTGGCTCAGCGGATACGCAGCGTGGTACGTGAAGCTGATACTGTAGCCCGCTTCGGCGGTGACGAATTTATTGTGTTATTAGATGATATTGCTAAAAATAAACATCATAGTCGCCTAAGGGCAAGCCAAATTGCCAGCAAGATAACGGCCACTATCTGCGAGCCGTTAACCATAGGTGACAACCCGCTAATAAGCCATAACTGCAGTTGCAGCATTGGCTTAATGCTATTTAGCGGCGATCAAGCCAGTGCCGATCTATTACTTCGCCAGGCAGACTCGGCCATGTATTTGGCCAAAAGCCGCGGTAAAAATCAGTTTTGCTGGTATCAACCATAAACTTTTAGGCATCAACTCTGGGGGTTAATAACTGGGCAGCCAGCCTGACAAAATCGGATGAGGTTAAAATGCCGGTTATTTTGTTTTTTTCATCTATAACCGGTAAGCAACCATGGCGGTTTGTTACAAAAAAATCCGCCACTTCTGCCAAGGATTGATTAGCAGTAACTGTTGCAAAATCGGTAGCCATTAACTCATTGACTAACAATTGTTTTTCTTTTCGCTCCAGTGCCGTAGCACCATATTGAGCCATCAGTCCCATAACTTTGGTAATCATAATCTTTTGCGTTAACATACCAACTAATTCGCCATTGGCTTCAATTACCGGAATATGCCGAACATTTTTCTGGCGCATCAGGTCATGTGCATCTTTTAAACTAGCGCTGCGAAACACACAGAGCGGGTCAGCCGTCATAAGCTCTGCAACAGTCGTTGCTGTCATAAAAATCTCCATTGTCCGTTAACCTACATTAGTTAAATATAAGTTATAGCGAAAATTTCAGGTTATTGCCTGCTACTTGCTCTAGGTTATAATAAGGCGCTAGTACTTAACACCAATAGAAAATAGTAATACTAAATAGTGCAATTATCTGCCCTGGCGGATAATCCACAAGCCATTACTAACTGTACTTAGCCTTTAGATAACTGCATTACCAATTTTTTTACCGAGCAAAAACATCAGCTGTTACTAAATTTCACAGATAATAGCAGCCACAGTCGTTATACTACACCCCATTTTTTTATAAGGAGATACCATGTTTAAACGCATGTTTCTGATGCTGATTGTTGCCGGTTTGATTTTTGGTGGCATTTTCGGTTACAAGGCCATTGGCAACCATTTTATGAATCAGTATTTTGATACTATGCCAATGCCTGCTGCAACCATTACCGCCACCACGGTCAGTAGCGCACAGTGGCAACCGTTTGTTAGTGCCGTAGGCAGTTTTGCTGCGGTCAACAGCACCGAACTGACCACTGAAGCCAGCGGTATTATTACCAGCATTCAATTTGATAATGCCAGTCGGGTAGAGAAAGGCCAGCTGTTACTAACCTTAAACGATGCCGTTGATCAAGCTGATTTAACCCGCTTAAGCGCTGCACAAAAGCTAGCTGGGTTGGAATTAGATCGGCTGCAAGCCTTACTACGGGATAAAGGTGTATCGGAGTTAGATGTGCGGCGACGGGAAAGTGAAGCTGCCCAAGCCAACGCTGCGGTTGCCTCGCAGCAAGCCCGCATTGCTCAAAAAACTATTTTGGCACCATTTAATGGCATGACCGGTATTCGCCAGGTTAGCATCGGCCAATTAGTGTCCCCCGGCGACATTGTGGTATCACTGCAATCTCTTGACCCGATTTATCTGAACTTTGCTTTGCCCGAGCAAGAGTTAGCCAAACTTACTACAGGGCAACAATTAACCGTTAGCGTCGATGCCTGGGCTAATCAATCGTTTACAGGCGACATTACAGCTATTGCTCCAGCAGTGCGCGAATCGAGCCGCAGCCTTCAAGTACAGGCCACCTTTGCCAACCCTGAACACAAGCTGCGGCCAGGTATGTTTGCCAGAATTCAAATGAATACCGGCAATAGCCGAGAAGTAACTTTGGTACCGCAAACTGCCATTCAGTTTAATCCCTATGGCAACTCAGTATTTGTGATCCGTGATGATAACGGCAAACTCAGTGCCCAGCAGCGGTTTGTTACTACCGGGCAGAGCCGGGGCGATTATATTGCTATTGCGGATGGCTTAACCGCAGGTGATAAAGTAGCAACCTCAGGGCTACTTAAACTGCGCAATGGCATTGAAGTCATCATTAATAATAATGATGACGTTGCACCAATGGCTGACGCCGAACCAACACCGGCTAACCAGTAAGGAACAATCGTAATGCGCTTTACCGATGTATTTATTAAAAAGCCAATTCTGGCTTCGGTAGTCAGTTTGTTTATTATCTTGCTTGGCTTACGCGCCATCATGGATATGAATGTTCGACAGTTTCCGGAAATTCAAAATGCCGTGGTAACGGTGAACACCGTGTATGTTGGAGCAGATGCTGACTTAATTCAGGGTTTTATTACCACACCACTGGAACGTGAAATTGCCTCTGCCGAGGGTATTGATTATTTGGTATCAACCTCCGTTGCCGGCTCTAGCACAGTTGAAGCCTACCTGCGGCTTAATTACAATCCGAACGAAGCACTAACCCAAATTGCCGCTCAGGTGAATAAAATTCGCTCTGAACTGCCTGAAAACGCGCGCGATCCGGTAATCTCACTTAAAGTGGGCCAAGATACTGCTGCCATGTATCTGTCGTTTTATTCAGACGTGTTGGGTAACAACCAGATCACCGACTACATTCTGCGGGTTATCGAACCGCAACTGGCTACTATTCCCGGAGTACAGCGGGCTGATATTCTTGGTGCCCGTACTTTCGCTATGCGCATTTGGCTCGATCCAGCCAAAATGGCCGCTTTTAATGTTACCGGTTCAGATATTAGCAGTGCCTTACGCAGCAATAACGTGCTGGCGGCGCTGGGCCGCACTAAAGGCCAGATGGTCGCTATAGATTTAAATGCGGCAACCGATCTGCGTAGTGCCGAACAATTTGCCGATTTGGTAATTAGCTCTGATGATACCGCTCTGGTTCGTCTTCGTGATGTGGCTACGGTAGAGTTAGGTGCTGAGAGTTACGACAGCTCAGTCAGTTTTAACGGCTTAGCCGCAACGTTTATTGGTATTGAAATCTCGCCAGATGCTAACGCCCTGGACGTTATAGCCGATGTACGAGAGGTGTGGCAGCGCGATATCCTGACCCAACTGCCTGAAGGCTTGCAGGCCGACATCCCCTATGACTCAACCGAGTACATTGAAAATGCCATTGATGAAGTGGTCATTTCTATCGTGTTGGCACTGGTGATCGTTATTTTGGTGATCTATGCCTTTCTAGGATCACTACGCAGCGTCATTATTCCAGCCGTGGCTATCCCGGTGTCATTAATAGGCACTTTCTTTTTAATGTGGGTACTCGGCTTCTCTATTAATTTGCTAACGTTATTAGCGATGGTATTGGCGATTGGTATTGTTGTTGATGACGCCATTATTATGCTAGAAAATATCCACCGTCATATCGAGGATGGCAAGTCGCGTTCTGAAGCAGCTATTCTGGGTGCCCGTCAGCTAGCCTGGCCGATCATTACTATGTCTACCACTTTAGTGGCAGTGTTTTTACCTATTGGTTTTGTTGGTGGCTTAACCGGGGTGTTATTTGTCGAATTTGCTTTTACGCTGGCGGCATCGGTTATTTTATCCGGGGTGGTAGCCCTGACCTTATCGCCAGTAATGTGCGCCTATATCTTAAAACCGCATCAACCAGACAAAAAAGACGAAAAATCATTGGAAGTCTGGCTGGATAAGCAATTTGATAAACTTCGTTCGGGCTACCAGCGACAATTACATAGCACCCTGAATTATCTGCCTGTGGTATTAACCTTTGGTGGCATAGTGCTGGTATCTTGCTATTTCCTGTTTGTAACCAGCCCTTCTGAATTAGAACCGCCTGAGGATCAGGGTTTTGTGTTCTCTATTTTAGAAGCTGACAGTTTTGCTACCCTAGACTATTTAGAACGCAATACCCGCGAGCTGAATAAACTTAGCAGTGAAGCGCCGGAAATAAAGAATATCTTTATTATTAACGGCACTGGCAGTACCAATAACGCCATAGCCGGCTTTGTGCTGGCCCCCTGGGATCAGCGTCAGCGTACTACTGCCGAAGTATTGGAACAAAATATTCAGCCCTTTATGGCAACGCTACCCGGTATCAACAGTTTTGCGCTGGTGCCCCCGTCATTGCCTTCCCCTGGCGGCGGTACACCGGTTGAATTTATTGTTGGCTCTACCCAACCTTTTGCTGCATTACAAGACGTGGTGCAGGAAATACTGGGCCAAGCGATGGCTTCTGGACGTTTTATTTTTGTCGACAGTGATTTAAAAATAAACCGTCCGCGCCAAACCGTGCAGGTTGACCGAGAAAAAGCTGCATTAATGGGGGTGTCCATGCAGCAGATAGCCAGTGATTTAGGCAGCTTAATGTCTGGTGCTGATGCCGGACGCTTCGCGCTGGACAATCGCTCTTATCGGGTAATACCGCAGGTGCTTCGCAGCGAGCGCTTAAATCCAGAGCAACTGAAAGACTACTACACCCGCAATCGTGATGGCGAACTGGTACCGTTATCGGCACTGGTAACGTTAACAGAATCCGTACAGCCTCAGGCATTAAAAGGCTTTCAGCAACTAAATGCGGTAAAAATATCTGGCGTACCTCGCCCTGGTGTACCGCTGGGAGAGGCATTAGCAGTGCTTGATCAGATTGCTGCTAACGTATTGCCTGCTGGTTTTAGTGTTGACTATTCAGGACAGTCACGCCAATTTAAAGCAGAAGGTCAGCAGCTGGTGGTGACTTTTTTCTTTGCGCTTATCGTGATTTTTCTGATCCTGGCCGCGCAATTTGAGTCATTTAAAAACGCTATTATTATCATGGTAACGGTGCCAATGAGTGTTTGTGGTGCATTAATTTTTACCAGCTTAGGTTTTACCAGTATTAACATTTACACGCAGGTAGGCTTGCTTACACTGGTGGGGTTGATTGCCAAGCATGGTATTTTGATTGTCGAGTTTGCTAATCAGTTACAACTGGAAGGACGCAGTAAACGTGATGCCATTGAAGACGCCACTGCTATTCGCTTGCGGCCGATTTTAATGACCACAGCAGCAACCGTACTGGCCATGATACCCCTGCTGATAGCAACTGGTGCCGGTGCGGGCTCACGTTATGCTATGGGTCTGGTGATTGCCAGTGGCATGACTATTGGTACTTTATTTACATTGTACGTGGTACCTGCAATGTATTTGCTGCTGGCCCGTGACTACCAGTTGCATCCAGAAGCGACAACGTCAGAAGAGCCTGCCAATCCCTAAACACTTCTGACACCAGCGCAAATTGCTACCAGCAGTGCCTTTTTTTAATATCCCGTTAGCGCAGGTTAACGGGATATTTTTTTACAAACTGATCGCCTTTGCTGTTTGCTTCGTTAATAGCACCGACAACTTTGTCCTGAAAAATGTAACATAAGGAATTATCATGAAAGTATCACAATTACTTACCGGTTCGATGTTGCTCGCTTCTTTAATGCTGACCGTGCAAGCACACAATCACAAAAAATCTGCTGACATTGTCGACACTGCTGTTGCCGCTGGCGACTTTACAACACTGGTTACTGCAGTAAAAGCTGCCGATCTGGTAGCAACCTTGAAAGGCGAAGGTCCGTTCACGGTATTTGCACCAAACGATGCCGCTTTTGCAAAAATACCTGCAGCTGATTTAAATGCGTTAATTGCTGATAAAGCCGCATTAGCCAATGTATTAACCTACCACGTGGTAGCGGGCAAAGTAATGGCTGCCGATGTAGTAAAACTAACCTCTGCTACTACAGTACAAGGTACTGACGTTGCCATTGAAGTAAAAATGGGTAAAGTTTATGTCAACGGTGCTGAAGTTATTGCTACCGACATTGAAACCAGCAACGGCGTTATTCATGTGTTGAATAGCGTTATTATGCCTAAAATGTAATTACTGTTCTGCTGTCGGCGACGCTGAAGTAGCGTTGCCAGCAGTTAACGAACTGCCTAGCGATGCCACTATTACCAAAGCAATAGCTAACCACTGCCAAAGTGTTAATAACTCAGACAATATTAATAAGCCCGCCAACGCGGCAATAGCCGGCTCCATGCTCATAAAAACACTAAAATTTTGTGATGTCATATGGCGTAGCGCCACCATCTCCAATGAGTAAGGCACAGCACTAGATAAAATACCCACTAGTAAGCCAAGCGGTAGTACCTGCCAACTTAATAATGCCAACCCCTGCGTTATTGCACCTACGGGCACCAGCACCACAGCCGCCACGGTAATACCCAGAGCTACAGTAATACCACCAGAGGCTTGTGAACCGGTTTTTTTACCAAATAAAATATAGCCGGCCCAACATGCACCGGCAGCCAGAGCTAATAACACTCCTATAGGATCGAGCGCATCAACCCCGCGCATGTCAGGCAACAATAATAAGATACCGGCAATAGCACAGGCGACCCAAAATAGGTCTCGTTTGCGTCGTGAGGCCAACAACGCCACGGTTAAAGGCCCGGTAAATTCAAGCGCCACCGCAATACCCAGTGGAATACGGGCAATCGCCAGATAAAATAGAATATTCATGCCACCCAAGCACAAGCCATAAATAATAATGGCCTGCCAATCTCGCCCCATAGGCAACGCCCGCCATGGTCGAAAAACTAACCATAACACTACTGCAGAAAACCCCAGTCGCAGTGCCGTAGTACCCTCGGGACCAATTAATGGAAATAGCTGTTTGGCTATAGACGCACCGGTCTGAATCGTCATCATCGCCAGAATAACACTACAAATTGCCAGTATCAGGGGGTTGTTAATGGCGCGCGCCATAATAAAGTTCCGTTAAGCTTAACAGGGCAAGATGGCTATGTTACCTGAGGCAACCCGCAACCGAAAGCGCGTCGCTGCGTCAGATGAAATGGCAACTTTGGTGAATAGCCTGCCCTACTCTGGAGCAAATAGCCTCGTTGTCGTGCCACCAGTGATAATTGAGGATCTCCATAGGTAGCAAAACGTCACAGACAATTCAACGGGTTGTCATCAGTGAGCGGCAAACTGGTAGCATACTAGCTTTAGCAAGCCATGTGGCACAAGACCTGCTTGTATATCGCTAACCGACGTTTTGCTTTTACGGTTTTCTGTGGCTAAGGATACTATTATGAGTAAGCTGACTTTACGTAATCACCCCTTGCGTGATGTATTGGATAAAGAGTTGCGCCAGCGCACGTTTCCAGCGCTTAACACACCCTGCCGCTTGTGCCACTTTATGTTTACGGTGGCAAATGCCTCGCGCCAGCTTGAGTTTAGTGTGATGCAGCAACACGCTGAACAACAAGGAGCCTATTTGACCGAGACTGACCAGGACCTGAATATCCCTTTATTTGCAGGGACCTTGCGCTGGGAGCGCCACGGCGAATTTTCTAGT
Organism: Arsukibacterium sp. MJ3; assembly: GCF_000987765.1. GTDB lineage: Bacteria > Pseudomonadota > Gammaproteobacteria > Enterobacterales > Alteromonadaceae > Alishewanella. The sequence goes on along the minus strand of NZ_LAHP01000011.1, from coordinate 80,134 downwards.
TATACCTTTATTTTATCTGGTGCAGCCGCGACATTATTTGATGATCCATTAAGTTTTTTACCCAGTCGAGACTGGTTTGATGAACTTCCTGGCCAGTTATTTCGAATAGTGCAGCTAACGGTTATCCCCGCAGAAGCCTTACCAGCTACAGACGAAATTAACGGTTATTTTAACGATGAAACCCGTATCAGCAGCATGTTAGCTGACGAAAAGGCCCGTATCTGGACCGATTTCCAAAAACATGCTGAGGGTGCTGGTAGGATGCTGTTAGTCGATTACGGCTTAAGCCCCGCCCGACTTGGTCGCCTGGTACAACATTTATTTGACCTTGGTAATTATCGTAAATTATCTCTGCTTGGCTGGCCAGTTGCGCGTCAAGCCTTACAAAAACTGAATAATCTGGAGCAACAACTATCAGGTTTAACCCAGCGGATTGAACAGAAACGCGACAACGACGAACGCTTACTTAACCAAATAAGCCAGCTGGCAGCACAAACAGAACATATAATTGCCGAAACCAGCTCGCGCCTTGCGGCTACAGCAGCTTACTACCAACTGACACTGGACCGCTTAAAAACGCTTAATGAAACGCCCATCAGCGATCTTATCTCATTACAAGATTTTACTGAGCGCCGGCTGACCCCAGCGTTTAGAACCAGCGAATCGGTTCAAACCCGCCAAACTGCGCTCAGCGCCCGACTTGGCCGCTCTACGGAACTGCTGCGTACCCGGATAAATTTAAAATTAGAGCAACAAAATCAGCAACTGCTGGTTTCAATGGATAAAAAAGCGCGTGTTCAGCTAAAATTACAACAAGTTGTTGAAGGTTTATCTTTTGTTGCCATTAGCTATTATGCCGCACAACTAGCCGATAAAACCGTAATAGCCGCATCGTACTGGTTACCAACACTTGATGTTAGCCTATGGCGTAGTATCAGCTTACCGTTGGTGCTAGTGGCCGTTGCGTCGCTACTGCTGTGGTTAAAAAGGAAGTTACAACAGGACCAATCACCTTAAAACAAACAATAACTTTATAAAAATAAAAGACTAAATTTTACCTATTACAAAATGTTGTGGCTTGAGATTTGGCGCGCACAATGCTTTACTTGCAATTCTGATTACGTTGGATTAACCAAAAGTGTTACGACCCGTTATTATTAGCTGTTGCCTTAGCCTGTTGCTTTGCTCGACGTTGGTTCGTTCAGCGCAGCAAGCGACTGCTGTTAGCGAGCCTAAACGACAACTGAAACTTAGCCCAAGCCAGCAACAACCCCTGGCGCAGCCAGCGCTTAAGCCTGCGCTGGCCAGCAGCATTGCGGTGTTTAAATCTAACCAGACTAATGGCACGGTGTTGTTTTCTGACCGACGGCCGCAGAATCGCCCTTACCAAAAACTGCATTTTGATTGTTTCGCCTGCAACCCCAATTCTATGATTAACTGGTATACCACGGCGTTATTCGTCCGGCATTATAATGTCATTATTGACCAGGTAGCGCGGGAGCAACAACTTGAACCCGCCTTGATCAGAGCCGTGATCCATGCAGAATCTGCGTTTCAGGCCGGCGCGGTATCAAAACGCGGTGCTATCGGTTTAATGCAATTAATGCCGGATACAGCAAGTATGCTGGGGGTGCAAGACCCGTTATCGCCTGAACAGAATATTCTGGGCGGTAGCCAATATCTTTCAAAATTATTAAAGCAGTATAATGGCGATCTAAACTTAACCTTGGCCGCCTATAATGCAGGACCAGGCAATGTTAGGCGCCATCAGGGCGTGCCACCTTTTGCGGAAACGCAGGCTTATATTAAACGGGTGCTTATTTTACAGAAACGCTACCAGCAAGCCACTTAAACATAGCAGCTTGCTGACGTTACTGTACTGTAGCCTGTTTATCTATCGCCTTTATTTTCAAAACCTTCCAATGTTACCCCGGATAAGAAACCAGCGCCTTTGGTTTCATTATTACGTAACTTAATCATTAAACGTAGGTCATTAGGTGAATCAGCATGGTGGATTGCATCAGCATAACTAATATCACCCCGCTGATACATGTCATACAACGCCTGGTCAAAGGTTTGCATACCCAATTCGCGTGATTTGCTCATTACCGCTTTTATTTCGCCCACTTCACCACGGGCAATTAAATCAGCCACTAATGGCGAGTTTAACAATACTTCGATGGCAGCTAACCGTCCCTGGCCATCTGCTGTTGGAATAAGTTGCTGCGCCACTATAGCCCGCAGGTTAAGCGATAAATCAAACAGCAGTTTGTCATGCATTTCTTTAGGTACCAAATGCATGATCCGATCAATAGCCTGGTTGGCATTGTTAGCGTGCAACGTGGCGATACATAGGTGGCCAGTCTCAGCAAACGACAGCGCATATTCCATAGTGTCTTGGCTGCGGATCTCACCGATGAGAATGACATCAGGAGCCTGACGTAACGAGCTTTTCAACGCCGCCGCAAATGACTCGGTATCAATGCCGACTTCGCGCTGAGTTACCAGACTTTTCTGGTGCTCATGCACAAACTCTATTGGATCTTCAATGGTTAAAATATGACCTTTAGAGTTTTTATTACGATAACCCAGTAATGCGGCCAGCGACGTTGATTTACCGGTGCCGGTTCCACCAACAAATAATACCAGGCCGCGTTTTGACATTATGATGTCTTTTAAAATAGGTGGCAGCCCAAGTTCATCGGCACTGGGAATGATGGTAACAATACGTCGCACAACCATACCAGCTTGATCGCGCTGCCAAAATGCTGACACCCGGAACCGACCCGCTTCTCTGGCTAAAGCAAAATTACACTCTTTAGTGTGATTAAACTCATGCTGCTGCTTTTCATTCATGGCTTCAAGCACCAACTCCAGCGACGCAGCATCGGTTAACGGAATATCGTCAATCAGGGTCATTTCGCCATTAATTTTTGCCGCCACCGGCATGCCGGCAGTAACAAACATATCTGAAGCGCCCATCTTTACCATTTTTGTTAAAAAGTCTGTCAGTTCCATTCTGTCAGTTCCTAAATACGGCCCATTGCGCCAAAGGTATTTTTATCTTGCGCTTTACTTTGCGCATCTTTTTGCGACACTAAACCACGATTAACCAGATTAACCAAACACTGATCCATCGTTTGCATGCCATGCGAGGCGCCGGTTTGAATAACAGAATACATTTGAGCTATTTTATCTTCGCGGATAAGGTTACGAATAGCAGGTACCCCAACCATAATTTCGTGGGCGGCGATGCGGCCACCACCAATTCGTTTCAACAATGTTTGTGAAATAACGGCCCGCAGCGACTCAGATAACATTGAGCGCACCATGTCTTTCTCTTCGCCCGGAAATACGTCAATAATCCGGTCAATGGTTTTTGGCGCTGAAGTGGTGTGCAGAGTACCAAATACCAGATGACCGGTTTCGGCAGCAGTCATAGCCAGACGGATGGTTTCCAGATCCCTTAACTCACCGACCAGAATAACATCAGGGTCTTCCCGCAGCGCTGAGCGCAAAGCATTACTAAAGCTGTGGGTATCGCGGTGTACTTCACGCTGGTTAATCAGACACAATTTATTGTTATGCACAAATTCTATCGGATCTTCAATGGTGAGAATATGGTCGTGCCGGGTAACGTTAATATAATCGACCATCGCTGCCAAGGTGGTACTTTTACCCGAACCGGTTGGGCCGGTAACTAACACCAAGCCCCGCGGGTTTTCTGAAATAGTCTTGAAAATATCCGGCGCGCCCAAATCATCTAAGGTAAGTACTTCACTGGGGATGGTCCGAAATACCGCTGAGGCACCACGGTTCTGTACAAAAGCATTTACCCGGAAGCGGGCTAAATTGGGTACTTCGAACGAAAAATCTGATTCAAGCTTTTCTTCGTATTCCTTACGCTGCTTGTCAGTCATAATTTCATAGATTAAGGCGTGCACTTCTTTATGCGTTAATGGTGGTATATTTAGTTTACGCACGTCACCGTCAACCCGGATAAGCGGCGGCACACCAGCTGAAAGGTGCAAATCTGAGGCTTTATGCTCAACACTAAACGCTAATAACTCGGTAATATCCATGACAATAATTACTCCAATTTGCCAACAATTATGAATAACATAGCAGAACAACTGGGCGCCGCCTATCAGAACATTGCAGAAAATTGCCAGCAGCAAGGCCGCGATTTAAGCAGCATCAGCTTAATTGCGGTGAGTAAAACAAAACCGATAGCTGCTATTGAGGCCGCCTATCAGGCTGGCCAACGTCAGTTCGGTGAAAACTACCCACAAGAGCTGGTCAGTAAAGCCACCGAGCTAGCCAGCTTAGCCGAACTTAACTGGCATTTTATTGGCCCGTTGCAGTCAAATAAAAGCAAACTGGTGGCCGAACACGCCAACTGGGTGCACAGTATCGATCGGTTAAAGATAGCCGAACGGTTAGCAAGCCAACGTCCTGCAGCACTGGCTCCATTAAATATTTTGCTACAAGTGAATATTAGTGATGAAACCAGCAAAGCCGGTATAAACCCAACACAAATGCTGCAATTAGCTGACGCTGTCAGCGCACTACCCCAACTGACACTAAAGGGTTTAATGGCAATACCGGCCCCGGGCGACAGCGAGCGCGCCTTCGCCGCGATGCAGCAACTTTCGAAAAATCTGCAACAACACTACCCGGCAGCGACAGAACTGTCGATGGGCATGTCAGATGACTGGCCGCTGGCTCTGAAATACGGCGCAACTATGCTAAGATTGGGCACCGCAATTTTTGGCGCAAGGACTTATGAAAGAAATGAATGACAACACCGTCGCCTTTATCGGCGCAGGCAATATGGCGCGCTGCGTTATTGCTTCTATGGTAAACGCCGGTTATCCGCCGGCTAATATTATCGCGGCCAACCGCAGCCAACCTAAATTGACGGCCCTGGCAGCAGAGTATGGCATTAGCACCACAATGGATAACATTGCAGCGGTAACTCAGGCCGATATTATCGTGCTGGCGGTAAAACCGCAGATGATGCAAGCGCTGTGCAAGCAACTGTTAGAAAACGCCCCTCAAATTCAGGAAAAGCTGTTTGTTACTATTGCCGCCGGCATTGAAGTACGGCGTTATGAGCAGTGGCTGGGGGAAATCCGCCTGGTGCGCGCAATGCCTAACACGCCATCATTGGTTAGCCAGGGGGTAACCGGCCTGTTTCCGAGCCGTTGTTCGAATTACGAGCGGGCTTTTGTTGACCATATGTTTAGCGGCACTGGCCTGAATGTCTGGCTGGAGCAGGAAGCCCAGATAAACCATATTATTGCCATTACCGGCAGCTCACCGGCATACTTTTTCTATTTTATGCAGTCGATGCAGCACGTTGCCGAAAAACTTGGCTTTGCGCCTGAGCAGGCAAAAGCTATGGTAGCTAAAACCGCATTAGGTGCGGCTACCATGGCGTTGCAGAGCGACGAAAGCTTTGCTCAGTTACGGGCAAATGTTACCTCTAAAGGCGGCACCACCCACGAAGCAGTAACTACCTTTGCTGAACAGGGCTTGGAAAAAATGGTAGCAGACGCCATGTATGCCGCTATAAAACGTGCTGAAGAAATGGCACAACAAATTTAAACCGCCGGAGAGCAAACCATGCAGGCCATGTTGTTTTTAATTAATACTGCGTTTAATTTATTATTAATGGTGGTTATTTTGCGGGCTTGGCTGCAACTGGCCAGGGCAGACTTTTACAACCCGTTCAGTCAGTTTGTGGTTAAAGTAACCAACCCGGCAGTGCTGCCGCTGCGCAAGCTTATTCCCAGCATTGGTAGCATTGACACCGCCACTATTGTACTAGCATACCTAGTGGCTGTGGCTAAACTTATTGTATTACAGCTAATGTTAGTGGGCAGTATTCAAATCCCCGCTACCTTTATCAGCGGCTTATTAGTGCTGTTAAAAGAAATCCTGAACCTGCTGTTTTGGATTTTAATCATCCGGGCGTTATTAAGCTGGTTTAGTCAGGGCAATAACCCCATAGAATCGGTGATGCATCAGTTGACTGAACCTTTATTAAGGCCAATTAGACGAGTTCTGCCGTCGTTAGGTGGGCTTGATTTATCAGTACTGGTGTTAATTATTGCCATTCAATTTATTAATGTGTTGTTTAGCAACGTGTTTCGCGGCCTTTAAACCCCAGTAACAGGAGCTACTTAATGAAAACGTCAAGTCTGTTTGCAGTGTTTTTTAATGTTACTTTCTTACTATGTAGCCCGCAGCTGCTAGCCGAGCAAAAGAAACAATTAGGTAACTGGGACGTGCACTACATCGCTTTCCCTGCCACTTTTTTAACCCCAGCAATAGCGGTGAAAAATGACATTCAGCGTAGCAAATTTAGTGGTGTGATTAATATTTCAGTGTTGGACAGCACTAGCCAGCAAGCACAGCAAGTCACTATCAGTGGCATTGCCAAAGATTTATTTGGCCGCCAGCGTAAGCTGGAATTTAACCAGGTTATTGAAGGTGAAGCCGTTTACTACTTAACAACGGTGCCCTATCAAAACGAACAGTTATATAACTTTACTATTGATATTAGCCAAGGCAGTCAGCAGCAACAACTGAGCTTTAGCCACACTTTTTTTGTTGATTAACCGTCAAACTAACTATTAAGCCTCTAAAAACATGCAAAAACTTGTTCTCGCCAGTTCCAATAAAGGCAAAATCAGTGAGCTAAGCACACTGTTAGCACCCTATCAGTTAGCAATAGTACCGCAGCAAACACTGGGGGTAACCGATGCCGACGAAACCGGTTTAACCTTTATTGAAAATGCCATTATAAAAGCCCGGCATGCTGCTCTAATTACCGGTTTGCCCGCAATTGCCGATGATTCCGGACTGGCGGTCGATGCGCTCGGTGGCGAGCCAGGCATTTACTCGGCCCGCTATAGCGGTGAGGGAGCAACCGATGCCGACAACATTAGTAAACTATTAACTGCCCTGCAACAGGTGCCATCCGCACAGCGCAGTGCGCAGTTTCATTGTGTGCTGGTGTATCTGCGTCATGCCACCGACCCAACCCCACTGGTTTGCCACGGTGTCTGGCATGGCAGTATTAGCGAGCAGCCTAGTGGCAGCGGTGGTTTCGGTTATGATCCGGTGTTTATTCCATCACAGCATAATGTCAGTGCAGCTGAGCTTGGTAAAGAGCACAAAGCGTCGATCAGTCATCGCGGCCAGGCTTTACGCCAGTTAGTTAAATTGCTACAAACACCCCGGGAAGATTAAGTGAGTCTGCAGCTACCGCCATTGGCGTTGTATGTCCACATTCCCTGGTGTATTCAAAAGTGTCCCTATTGTGATTTTAACTCGCATGCGGTGAAGCAAGGTATTCCTGAACAAGAATATATTGCCCATTTACTGGCAGATTTACAGCAAGATCTGCCCTTAGTTGCTGGCCGCAGCCTGTCGAGCATTTTTATTGGTGGCGGCACACCGAGTGTATTTTCTGCAAAGGGTATAAGCCAAATATTACAAGGTGTAAAAAAGCAACTAGCGTGTAGTAGTGATATGGAAGTTACCATGGAAGCGAACCCCGGCACGGTAGAGGCTGAACGTTTTGCCGGTTATGTCGCTGCCGGCGTAACCCGGTTTTCCATTGGTGTGCAAAGCTTTCAAACAACGCAACTAAAAGCCCTTGGCCGAATTCACGATTGTGATGAAGCTATCCGTGCTGCCAAACTGGCCAGTAGCTTACCACTTAACAGTTTTAACCTGGATTTAATGCATGGTTTGCCGCAACAAGATGTGCCGGGCGCCTTGGCCGATTTACAACAAGCCATTGCGTTAGCGCCCCCGCATTTATCCTGGTATCAGCTAACCATAGAACCTAATACTGCCTTTGCCTCCCGCCCGCCATCCCTGCCAGCCGATGATACGTTGTGGGATATTCAACAGCAAGGCATGGCGCTACTTCAGCAACATGGCTACCAGCAGTATGAAATTTCAGCATATGCTAAGGTAGGTCATCAATGCCGGCACAACCTTAACTACTGGCGCTTTGGTGATTACCTTGGCATTGGCTGCGGCGCGCATGGCAAAATAACGCTACCAGCACAAGACAGCATTGTCCGTACCGTTAAAATTAAACATCCAAAAGGCTATATGGATATTAGCCGTGGCTATCTTGATAAAAAACAACAGGTAGTGCCAGCAGAGCGGCCGTTTGAGTTTTTTATGAATCGTTTTCGCTTATTAGAACCCTGCCCACATCAAGAATTTACTGCCTATACCGGGCTGGAGCTCGACAGTATTCAGCCCGCTATTGATAAAGCAGTACAACAGGGTTTATTGCAAAATGATAAGCAGCAATGGCAAATTACCGATAAAGGTGCCCGCTATTTAAATAACTTAATCAGCTTATTTATTGATTAAGTGGCACATTATTACCAACACATAACAACAACAACAGCTTTTAACACAAAAGGTACCCATATGAAAAAAACGTTTTATCGCACTTTAGCACTGGTACCGCTGGCTGTCAGCCTGGCATTACTAGCCGGCTGCGGACCTAAAACAGCACAACCGGGACCTAACGTTGAACAAACTACAGCCGTGCAACTTGACGTAAATCAGCAAGCAAACACGATATTTGAGCGGGTTTTTATGGAGCAGGTTGGCCAAGATCCGGTATTGCAAACCCGGCTTGGTATTAAAGACGACTATGATAAATGGCAAGATTTGAGTGATGCGGCCTATGACGCTGAGCTGGCGCTGACGCGGACTCATCTTAATTTACTTAGCAATATTAGTGTTGAGCAGTTAGATGCTAATACCCAGTTAAGTTATCAGCTAATGCAGCAAGATTTACAACACCGGCTGGATGATAGTAAGTGGCGCCTGTACAACTATCCGGTAAATCAGATGTACGGTATTCATTCATTGGTACCGTCGTTGTTAATTAACCAGCATAAGGTTGAAGACCTAACCGATGCAAAAGCCTATATTGGCCGCCTTAATAACGTACCGTTATTATTTAACCAGCTGCAACAACAATTAACGGCTCGCGCTGAAAAAAACATTATTATTCCTGAGTTTGTGTTCGAGCATGTCATTACTGCCAGCCAAAATGTGATTAGTGGAGCGCCTTTTAATCCGGGTGAAGACAGCACGCTACTGGCTGATTTTAAGAAAAAACTGCAGGCGCTTAAGCTTAGTGAATTAGAACAAAAATTATTGGTTGACGAAGCCAGCGTTGCCTTGTTAACCAGTGTTGGACCAGCGTATAAAAGCCTTATCAGCTACCTGCAAAACTTAAAACCGCAAGCTACCCGCGATGATGGTGTCTGGCGCTTTGCCAATGGTGAAGCCTTTTATCAAAACCGGCTAGCACGGATCACGACTACCGATTTAACGGCTGAACAAATTCACCAGTTAGGCTTAGATCAAGTCGCCGGCATTCACCAGCAAATGCGCGATATTATGCAGCAAGTAAAATTTAGCGGCACATTAGCTGAGTTTTTTCTGTTTATGCGTGAAGATCCACAGTTCTACTACCCCGACACTGAGCAAGGCCGCGCCGATTATCTGGCCGAAGCCACCCGGGTTATCGACGATATGAAAGGTCGGCTGGATCAGCTGTTTCGGGTAAAACCCCAAGCTGACATGATTGTTAAAGCTGTTGAACCCTTTCGCGAAAAAAGTGCCGGTAAAGCCTTTTACCAGCGCCCCTCTATGGATGGCAGCCGGCCAGGCGTGTACTATGCAAACCTTTATCAAATGCAGGATATGCCAACCTATCAGCTAGAAGCACTGGCCTACCATGAAGGTATTCCAGGCCATCATATGCAACTAGCTATCGCTCAAGAGCTGGAAGACATGCCGAAATTCCGCCGTTTTGGTGGTTATACCGCGTATATTGAAGGCTGGGGGCTATACAGCGAAGTATTGCCTAAAGATATTGGTCTTTATCAGGACCCCTACTCCGACTTTGGCCGTTTAGCCATGGAACTCTGGCGCGCTTGTCGTCTGGTGGTCGATACCGGTGTTCACGCTAAAGAATGGAGTCGTGAACAAGCCATTCAGTATTTGGTTGATAACACGCCAAATTCTGCTACCGACGCCACCAAAGCTATTGAGCGCTATATTGTAATGCCAGGCCAGGCTACTGCCTACACCATCGGCATGATTAAAATACTGGAGCTGCGCGAAAAAGCTAAAACCGCGTTAGGCGAGCATTACGATATTCGTGATTTTCACGATGTGGTATTACGCAACGGCGCCGTGCCGCTGGATGTGTTGGAGCAACTGGTAGACGAATATATTGCTGCGGCAAAAGGCGAATAGCGACCAGGCTATATCTTGCTTAAGCGATAAGTTAAACAGCAACACAGCCGGCCAGTTCACTGCCCGGCTGTTTTCTATTTTTCGTCTGAGCCAAACACCGTCTGGCCATATATTCTCCCTCCTTTTACTTATAACCCACCGGTAAAATTTTCACGGCAAGTCTTCAATAATGTTTATCTTTCACACTATAAGCATTGGGAATACTTAATTACTACCCTTGAGACTCAGCACTATTATTTTGGAAAAAACCTAACAAAGTAAAGGCTTTGCAGTACATGGCCGCTATAGTATTCGTATTTACGATCGTGGAACTTAGCAACTTCGGCACAATTAGTGCTTGTTATAGGTTTAGCAATTCTTTTTGCATCTAAGGAGCCTATGATGGCCGTTACCGCAACCGATCCTATTAAAATTATTTTCGCAATACTTTTGCCACCACTGGGGGTATTCCTTGAAGTTGGTGTTAAAGGTCACTTTTGGCTCAGTATTTTACTTACGTTGTTAGGTTTTATCCCGGGCATTATTCATGCGCTTTATGTGATTTTAAAGCACTAAACCACGCTAAGTGAAAAGGAGCCTTTATGTCCAGCCCAGAGCACAAGCAAAAAATATGGGATCTTATCAAGAATATCAAAACAGCAATGTTGACCACTCATCATGGCGGCGAACTTCGTTCCCGGCCAATGGTTCTGGTACAAAATGAGTATGACGGCACGCTATGGTTTTATACCGATCTGGTGTCGGAGAAAGTTCTGGAGTTAGAAAGCGACAACCATGTCTGCGTATCGTTCTCTGATCCTGATCAGCAGGTTTATGTTTCATTAACCGGCGTTGGCCAGGCTATTCGCGACAAAACATTGATTGACAAATACTGGGGCCCATTCGTTGCAGCCTGGTTCCCTAAAGGCAAAGACTCGCCCAATGTCGGTATGTTAGAAATAAAAATTGTAAAAGGCGAACATTGGGATAGCAATAGCAGTAAAATGATGAAAAGTATTAAAACGGTGCACGCTAAGATAAAGGGAGAGCAACCCGATCTTGGAGAGCATCAGAAATTTGGCACTAAAAAGTAGCGCAATTAGCTACTGCTAATTTATTAGCCGTTCATTCTGACAACATTCGTAGCAACAATAGTAGCCTTCTATATCGCTACTATTGTTGTTTTGGCATAACCTTACCTTAGCCCACCACATAAAATCTACAAATTTTCGCAAAACCCCGTCAAGCTGAGTATGCTGTAAACACATGGCCTTGACTGGAGCAGTAAGATGATTTTACTCAATTATTTTGAACCGGAAACAAATAGCTGGCAGCAGAGCAGCTTTGCGAAAATACCGCAGCAACTTAGTTCAGATGCCAGAGTATGGATAAACCTGAACGATGCTAGCAGTGACGAGTTACAGCAAGTGTTACAACGCTTTGCTATTGCCCCCACGCTGGCAGAGGATTTCAGCCGCAAACGCCACCCACCAAAACTGGAGGCACAACCTGAATTCAACCTATTAATTATGCGTGGTTATGCCGACCCAGACTTTAGTGAATACAGCAGCAGTGCTCAGGTTAACTTGTTATACTCGCGTAACGTGTTGATTAGCTTGGTACATTGCCATAACCCGCATATGTTACAGCAGCTTACTCCACAAATAGCCGTGGGCCAAAGCCTAACAGTAACCGATTGGGTTAAGCAGCTTATTTTAACTGTATCAGGCAGTTATCTGGAAAAACTAATCGCTTTTGAAGATGTATTGAGCGATCTGGAAGATAATATGCTGCATCGCGGCAATGATGAACAAATGGCAATGATGATGAGATATCGCTCGGTGTTACGTAAAATAAATCGCAACCTGGCATATCAGAAAGATATTTTTGCTGATGCACTGTATGAAGAAAAAAACCCGCTGTTGCATCACTTTATTGGACCAGATGTACGCGATTTTTATGAAAAATTTGAACGACTACACAGCATGACCGATTTATACTACGATCAGCTCAGTGACTTAGTTGAAGGCTATATGTCTACCACGTCTCACCAAATTAACGAACGGATGAAAGTACTTACTATGGTCAGTACTATTTTTATTCCTTTAACTTTCGTTGCCGGTTTATATGGAATGAATTTTGTTAATATACCCGAGTTGCAAAACCCTAACGGCTATTTTTATGCCCTATTTGTCATGGCATTATTGGGCGTTGGTGGTTTATTCTGGTTTAAGTTTAAAAACTGGTGGTAATGTGGTGTTAATAAGGAATTTTAATGGCAGATAATTCGCTGCTGGATATTGAAGATATTGTTCGCGGTAGCTTTGCTAACGAGGACACGAGCTTACTTATTGAAAAAATCAGCCAGCTGGAGCCGGAAGAAATTGCCTTAGTACTGGAGGCAATGCCACTCGAACAGCGGGTTAGCATCTGGCTAGACTTGCACCCTGACGATCAGGTTGCCGCGCTGACCTACATGCGGGTAGATGCCCGCGACAACGTTTTTAAACAACTTGACGAGCAACAGTTACGTACCCTGGTTGAGGGTATGGAAGTTGATGATCTGATTGAGTTATTGGACGAACTGCCCCAGCGCATCTATACCTACGCCTGTTCCCGACTTGATGCCAGCCAGCGTAACTGGCTGGAAACCGCATTAACTTATGACGATGACCAGTGTGGTCGTTATGCTGACCATGATTTACTTATTATTAATAAAAACGCAAAAGTGCGGGATGCGATACGACTATTTCGTAGGCTGGCAGACGATGCCGAGTACCAAGACGCGCTATTTGTGGTTGACCGTACCGGTCGTTATGCCGGTTTAGTTCATGCCACTAGTTTATTGGGTCAAGCAAGCCATTTACCGGTAGAAAACTTTTTGGATAAAGACGCCCCTGTTGTCACGGGTGCAATGGAACTTGAGCAAGGTTCTGACATTGTTTCCCGCTCAGGCTATACGGCATTAGCCGTAGTGGACGCTGATGATAAACTATTGGGCCGGCTATCTATTGGTGAAGCGCTGGAAAACGTGCGGCGGGCATTGGAAAGCCAATTTATGCACACAGCCGGTTTAGATGAAGAAGAAGATTTATTTGCACCAGTATTTGACAGTGCTAAACGCCGCGCCTTATGGCTGGGGATCAACTTGCTAACTGCTTTTTTAGCCGCCTGGACCATTGGTCTATTTGAAGCGACCTTGCAACAAGTGGTAGCGCTGGCGGTATTAATGCCGATTGTAGCCAGTATGGGTGGCATTGCAGGTAGCCAAACCCTAACCCTAATGATACGAGGGCTGGCGCTGGAGCAAATAACGCCACAAACTTACATGACATTGTTCCGTAAAGAGCTGGGAGTTGGCGCCATTAACGGCGTACTCTGGGCTTTGGTTATTGCGGTTATTACCTATTTTTGGTTTGGCGACTTAATTATTGGAGGCATCATTGGTCTGGCGATTGTCATTAACATCATTGTAGCAGCGATTTCAGGCGTGTTTATTCCTATTTGGCTGGAAAAGTTGGATATTGACCCGGCCTTGTCAGGCTCAGTTATTTTAACCACAGTAACCGATGTTATTGGCTTTTTTGCCTTTCTAGGTCTTGGTTCATTATTTTTACTTGCCTGATCGGCCCTGCTAACACCGTATTATCTATGTATCGGAGAGTGCATGAAAATTGCAATATTATCGCGAAATGCCGAGTTATATTCAACTAAGCGGCTGGTGGCAACAGCAGAAGCTGCCGGCCATCAAGTACAGGTTATCGATCCATTAATGTGCTATATGAACATTAACCGCACCAACTCTTCTATTCATTACAAAGGAGAAGTATTAGACGGCTTTGATGCAGTGATCCCACGTATTGGCGCCTCAATCACTTTTTATGGCACCGCAGTATTGCGCCAGTTTGAAATGATGGGGGTCTATTCCCTCAATGAGTCGGTTGCTATTGGCAGGGCTCGCGATAAACTTCGCTCAATGCAACTGCTGGCCCGCCAGGGTATTGGTTTACCTATTACTGGTTTTGCCGATAAACCAGGTGATATTCCAGATTTAATTGATATGGTGGGTGGCGCCCCATTGGTGATTAAACTATTAGAAGGTACTCAGGGTATAGGCGTGGTATTGGCGGAAACCCGCACTGCCGCCGAGAGCGTCATTGAAGCCTTTATGGGGCTTAATGCCAATATTCTGGTGCAAGAATATATAAAAGAAGCTAATGGTGCTGACATTCGCTGTTTTGTCGTTGGCGACAAAATTGTTGCCGCCATGAAACGCCAGGCTAAAGAGGGTGAGTTTCGCTCTAACTTACACCGGGGTGGCTCCGCTACCATCGTGCGACTGACACCGGAAGAGCGCAGCACTGCTATACGTGCCGCCAAAACAATGGGCTTAAATGTAGCAGGCGTCGATTTACTGCGCTCAAACCATGGCCCGGTTGTAATGGAGGTGAATAGCTCACCCGGCTTAGAGGGTATTGAAAACGCCACCAGTAAAGATGTAGCCGGACTTATTATGCGCTTTTTAGAGAAAAAAGTAGCCACTCATAAAACCCGGCGCAATGCCAAAACGAAAGGAACAGGTTAATGATTAGCCGAGCCGCTTTTACCCTGGGCAGTAATAAAATTGCCGCAGGCAGCCGGGCCGTAGTTGATATTCCGTTTGGCAAACTGTATACCCACACCGAATTAAATATTGGCGCCCATGTTATTCATGGCAGGCTCAACGGCCCGGTGCTACTGATCACCGCCGCCCTGCATGGTGATGAAATTAATGGCGTGGAAATTTGCCGGCGATTATTAAAGCTGCAGCGGCTTGACCGGATTAAAGGCACCTTAATTGTTGTACCAATTGTCAATACCTATGGCTTTGTACAGCAATCGCGCTATCTGCCCGACCGGCGTGATTTAAACCGCAGCTTTCCTGGCAGTGAAAAAGGCTCGCTCGGCAGCAGAATGGCCTTTCAGTTCACCGATAAAATTCTTAAATGCTGCACCCATGCTATCGATTTACATACCGGAGCCATTCACCGGGCTAATCTGCCGCAGGTAAGAGCCAGCGCCAAAGATAAAACCGCGCTTCGGATGGCTGAAGTATTTAATGCCCCGGTTATTATTAAAGCGGCCAGTCGGGATGGCACCATGCGGGGTACTGCTAATAATCTGGGTATTCCATTGCTGTTATACGAAGCCGGTGAAGCACTGCGTTTTGACGAGCAATCAATTAAAATTGGGGTGCGCGGTATTGTTAACGTTATGCAAGATTTAGGCATGCTCAGTGGCAAAATAAAAGCACCAAAAAACCGCTCGGTATTTTCGAAAAAAAGTGCTTGGGTGCGGGCCGAACACGATGGTATTGCCCGTTATTATGTCACTTTAGGCCAAACGGTAAAAACCGGCGACATCATGGCGCATATTTACTCGCCTTACTCTGATTTTGAAGTGGCTATTGAAGCCACCTTTGATGGCGTGGTTATTGGTCGCAATAACTTGCCACTGGTAAACGAAGGTGAAGCGCTATTTCATGTGGCTGAAGTGAGTTCACTGGACGAAGCAGAGAAAACGCTGGATGCCATTAGCGATGAAGTTGACAATGCCATGCCGGCAGCGTTGCGGGATGAATATGGCGTGGTTTAGTTTTTTTCGGTAACAACGTCATACTGGGTCAGCAGCGGGATCCGCTGCTGTAACGTGGTTTCTATCTGGTCAAGTTCGCGCATCCGCTGACAAAACAGCGCCGACTTGGCTTCTAACTCTATGGCTTTTTCATCCAAACCAAAACTCATATTTTCAACCATTTGCTCTACCGATTGCCAATCTTGGTTATCGGTGCGTTCAAAATTACTGTCAGACTGACGCAAGGCGTCACGCAACGCGCCCCATACAGCACCCACCGTATGGCGTGCTAAATTACTCAGTTGCGGTTTTAATTCCCGGTTTAAAAAATGATCCAATTCGTTCAGGCTCTGCGGCGCCAAATAAAAATACTCGCCGGTGCGAACAAAGCGTGACATAAATTGAAAAGTGGTTTCACGAATTAGTGCCTGCCATTCTGCCTGCTGCGACTGACTGCCGAGCCCAGACAACATAGATTCAATACTAGATAAACCCACTTCAACGCCATCTACTGCTAGGCTAACAATTTCAGGAACAAATTTGCGTAAACCCTGGCTGTACTGGTGTAATAACTCGGTGTCATTTTCGTTTAAGCGGATCCATTCACCGGCAACAAATAGTTGGCGGTCTTGATTTATCTGTACATAGGTACGGGCATTTTGCATAAAGCGAATATTTTCAGGGCCAATCAGCAACCCATAACGAAACGCCATATTGCAATCAGCAACAGCCGTAACCGGTAAGCAAAATAGCAGTATAACCAACAGGGTTTTCACAGTAGCTCTCTCATTAACCACACCATATCAGCTTAATACATCAACTCAACATAGGCACTACCTTATGCCGCAAACTGAATACAGCCTGCCGCGTTATGTTGGTTACAGTGGTTCAATAGACGGGGCACCATCAACCAGCACCACTTTAGACGCACCATATTCGCGCCGGCTTTTTATCTGATCTTTACCAAAATGAATCTCAACAGCAGAAAATAATTGCTGTCGAACCACAATCTGCAGTTGAGCCAACTTTTCCTGACGCTGTGCTTCCAGTATTTTAATATCATTAATTAATGACATTGCCAGTTCCCGATGCTCTTCAAATTTTGCTACCAGCTCATAGCGTTGCATTTCAATTTGAGCATTACCCTCAACTTTTTTTAATTTTTCTACTTGTTGCCGTAACTCGTCAATTTCAGCCCGCTCTGCCGCAACACTGGCCCTTAACACGTCTTGTTTTTCAACAATAGGATCTAGTTGCCGATTTAACTTAATTAATATTGCACTACTGGATGGTGCGCCCAGATTGCCGCAAAAAATGCCCATATCTAAATAAAAAGTGCCGCCTACTAATTTACCGTTCGGGTTATCTTCCGGTCCGGCATAGACAATGCTGGCCGCAACGGCGCAGTGCATCAACTGTTTAGTGATATATAAATTACCACCACAGTCTATTCGACTGTATTGTGCTAAGTTGCATTGAATATCACCAGCGGCTTTAAGTTCGGTACTGTATTCAGCATGATGATCAACCTGAGCAAGCTGATGACCTATTACTGAGCCGTTAATAGTAATATCGCCACCAGCTTCGATTAATAGCCCCTCAACCATGCCTTTAATAAACACGTTACCACCGGCGACGACTTTCATACCCTCGGTAACGTTGCCCGTGACAACTACCGAGCCTTTAAACAAAATATGTCCTGTGGCTAAATCGACATCTTTTACTGTAAAAACTTCATCAACGGTAGCACCGGCTTCGATTACTCTGGGCAAACCATCCCGTGCAGCCAACAACATATCAGGATCGGTTGCCGAAAACTCGACTCCCTCACCCAGCTGCCATTCTATAGGCAAGCCAGGCGTGGCAGGCGTCATCTCGCCGCTAACCAGCATACCGGGGACCCCTGCCGTGGGGGGATGCCGGCGAATAAGCGCCTCACCCGCTTTTATCGACGGAATAACCCCAAAATCGCGTAAATCGGCTTTTTCATCCGTTTTAACAATTGGCCGGTTGCGCCGGCTTTCCATTGAAGCAAGCAGCGGTTCAAAGCGGGAGTTAACACCCGGAACCATTAACCGGCCCCTGGCTATCATTAGTTTAACTTTACTGCCAGGCTCAGATTTGGCGGCATACGTTACCAGCTTAATAATTTGCTCTTTACTAAAACCAAACACAATTCCGCTAGCCTGAGCACTTTTAACCAGTGCATTAGCAGATATAGGAGCACCACCCCAAGCGCCGGTAATAATTGCGGTTGCTGCCATGTTGTCTTCGCTAATATCAAAACTCAGTTCAGCATCACGTTTTTCTGCAATGCGGTAGCTTAACTCCTTGCTGTTTTCAGCAACCAGATTATCTTTAATTTTTTGTTGGACTTGCTGGTATTCAACCAACAGATTGGTGAGTTGATCCTGCAATAGCAAGCAACGCTGATAACCATGGGCATTAAGCTGTTGCTGAATGTCGGCAGCACTAATGGCGGTTAACGAGACCGGCACCGATATTTTTATAGTATTGTCGTGCTCAGTAAATTGCATGTCATTTTCTACTTAAAACTAAGACAAAAGTATTATGCTTACTGAAACAAAAAAAAGCGATAAAGGCAAGCCCTTACTGTATTTCAGGGCCATTGCAGCAAAAAAAGCAGGTAATGTCAGATGTAATTGTCTTGGTGAATGCGAATAAATAAATCTGTGCCTATTTTACTGTAATCTATTTTATATTCTTTGTTATTTAAAGCCTGCACAAATAACAACGTTTTCGTTTCACCGAAAACTTCGGTACTGGAGATATCGACGATTTCCATGTAGCGCTCTTTCGCTTCAACCTTATTAGTAGGCACGGTGTCCTGAAACATTTTAACCCCGTGGCGGGTGATAATAAGCGGTGGATCGTTATCGTCATTTACCACGATTAAATCTAATTTTTTATTTTTGTGGATCAGGGTATTACGCCCACTAACCAGAAATGCCTTGTCGTAACTGTTCATGCACCATCCTGCCAAAAAAAGAGGTTCGGCTTATTATGATACACAGTAAGCGGTGTGTCTAGGTTGCTGTCTTTTGGATCATTTGTAAGCGCCGCTGATTAATTTGCTGACACAACGCACTCGTCTGCTCCTCGGTAAGGGAACTGGTAACAAATAACTCAAAACCGCTCGCTTGGGCTAACCGTCGCATGCGCTGGGCATACACCGCTTTTATTCCGTTGTAGTGAAAATGCGCTGTATCATAGGTGTCTTTTTCTGCAAGTAACTCAGTGGCACACTGACCACTGGCGCAACTTTGTTTTACCGCAGATAAAAATAATGGACGTTGCTCGGTCATCAGCCTTACGGCAAAACGCAGCCGTAATGGCTGCAGTATGGCGTCATAATCTGTTACCTTAAAACCAATAAAGGATAACTCCTGCTGCTCTAATTGCGGCACTGCACAGTATTTAAAACTCTCCCAGGGTAATAACCAATTACCAAAACGATGATAATAATGTACACCTTGCTCATCACATTTCAGAAAATGCCGCGGTTCAGCCAGCTTAGCCAAACCAAGAAACACCGCCATTGCCGCTGCGATATAGGCCAGCGCCAACCACAAGCTAAATTGTTCGGCAAACAACACCGTAAACAACAGTAACCCGACAAAACTGCCAACACCAGCTAATAACAAACGTGCGCCGCCCTGATGGCTGGTTTGACTGACTATAATCGGTTCCATTATTACTCCTGTAAACAATCTTAAACTTGTTAGCATTGTGCTTTAATAATAGTTACAGCTCCAGCTGTGATAGTGGATCAGCATAATTAACCGCTTAATACGACCAACGCCTTATGGATTGCGATAACAGAAAATCTGTTTAACCATTTAAACCATACAATACACGTATAGAATTGTATGCGGTAATCGGAGTCATTGTGGCAAAAAATCATTCTCGTCTGATCTGGGTAATATTAATTACATTAGTCGTTTTTCTAAGCTTTTTGTATTGGCAACAGCAACAAGGCTCATCGACAAAACGCGGTGCCGGTTCGCCCATCGCCGTCAGTACCGCTAAGGTAACCGTTAAACCGATGATCCGGCAAATAACCTCCTTAGGCACCGGTATAGCCAATAACTCGGTGCAAATTGTCGCGCCGGCCAGTGACTTTTTAATTGAACTAAATATTCAGGAAGGCAAACAGGTAAAAGCCACTGACATTATCGCCCGGCTCAACGATGTACAGCAACAGGCCAGAGTAGCTGAATTATCAGCAGTGCTGACTGATCAGCGTCGCCAGCTGGCACGATTGCAAAACCTGGCTACCACCCAGGCTACCGCTCAATCAATGCTGGATGAGCAGCAAACCCGGGTTAATACTACCCTGGCCCAACTAGACATTGCAAAAGCGCAATTAAACGAGCTAACTATTCGTGCTCCTTTTGACGGCTACCTTGGCCTGCGCCAGGTTAGTCAGGGTGCTTACGTCAATGCCGGTACCGTGCTCACCTCACTGGATGACCTAAACACTTTAAAAGTAGAATTTAGTGTTGCTGAGCGTTATCTGGCTGAAATTAAACGTGGCATGTTAGTTAATGTTACCAACGTAGCGTATGAAAATGTCGATTTTACCGGTGCAGTTAGCGCCATCGACACCCGGCTAGATCCGGTAACCCGCTCAATTAGGGTGCATGCTACGTTGGATAACAGTGATTTACGTTTACGCCCTGGCATGCTACTAAACGTAAAAGTAGAATTAACTAACATTCCGGCGTTACAAATATCAGAACGCACATTGATCCCACAACAAAACAAGCAATTTGTGTTTGTAGTAAATACTGATAATACCGTTAGCCAACGCGAGATTGAAGTTGGCCAACGTATTCCAGGCTGGGTTGAAGTACTCAACGGGCTGGAAGAAGGTGATGAAATTGTGGTTGAAGGTATCCAGAAAATCCGACCCGGGGTAATGATTAACAGAGTTGGAGCGCAATAATGCTGTTATCAGATTTGTCGGTAAAAAGGCCGGTATTTGCTACCGTCGTTAATTTGCTGCTGGTGGTGTTTGGCATTGTTTGCTTTACCATGCTGCCGCTGCGGGAATTTCCAGATATTGACTCGCCAATTGTCAGTATTAATACTAATTACCCTGGCGCCTCAGCTGAAATCGTAGAAACCAAAATAACCCAGTTACTGGAAGACCGGATCAGCGGTATTGAAGGGATTAAAAGCATTAACTCGAACAGCCGTAATGGCCGTTCCAGCATTACCATTGAGTTTAATGTTGAGCGTGACATAGACTCTGCAGCAAATGATGTTAGAGACCGGGTGTCAAGAGCGTTAAATAACTTACCCGATCAGGCCGACCCACCAGAAGTATCAAAAGCAAATGCCGATGAGGACACTATTGCCTGGTTTGTGCTAAATAGCGAAAACATGACCACGCTGGAACTTACCGATTATGCTAATCGCTACATAGTCGAGCGTTTCTCGGTGGTGGACGGTGTAGCACGTATCCAGCTTGGTGGCTCGCGTGATTATGCCATGCGGGTATGGCTTGACCACAATGCGATGGCGGCGCGTGGCGTAACCGTGCAAGACATTGAGTCTGTACTGCGTAACGAAAACGTGGAACTGCCCGCCGGCAATATTAAATCGATTGACCGTGATTTTACTGTCCGGGTTATTCGTACTTACAAAACCGAGCAAGATTTTCGCCGATTGGTGATTAAACGTGGCGACAATAACTACTTGATTCGCCTTGGCGACATTGCCGACGTTACGTTATCTTCTGAAGATGAAGAAAGCGAGTTTCGAGGTGATGGTAAAAACCTGTTAGGCATAGGCATTATTAAACAGTCTAAAGCCAATACACTGGAAGTGGTAAAAGGTGCCAGGGCTGAAATGGAACGGATTAAAGCCCAGTTGCCGCTAGGCACCACTATTGAACCGGGTTATGACTCTTCGTTGTTTATTGCTGAATCGATTAAAGAGGTTTACAACACCCTGGGCATAGCTATGGGCATGGTGGTGTTGGTCATTTTCCTGTTCCTTGGCAATATCAGGGCAACCTTTATTCCCGCTATTACCGTGCCAGTAGCATTAGTTGCAGCCGTGACGGTACTATTTGCCCTAGACTTTTCGATTAACCTGCTAACATTGTTGGCGATGGTATTGGCTATTGGTCTGGTGGTAGATGATTCAATTGTGGTGCTGGAAAATATTTACCGGCGCATTGAAACCGGTGAAGAGCCATTACTGGCAGCCTACCGCGGCGCCCGCGAAGTAGGCTTTGCCGTTATCGCTACTACGCTCGTGCTCATATCAGTATTCGTACCCTTGGTGTTTATGCAGGGACAGCTGGGTAAGCTATTTACTGAGTTTGCGCTGGCTATCGCGGCCGCAGTTGCGTTCTCTAGCGTGACAGCCCTTACCTTATCACCGATGCTCTGCAGTAAGTTGTTACAACATCGCAAGCGTGAATCCAGGTTAGGCCAGGCTCTGCACCGTGGCTTCGCTAAACTGGAAAATGGTTATCGTAAACAATTAAATGTCGTCACCAAAACCCGTTGGCCGGTGTTAGTGGTCGTGGTGCTCTGTTTTGCTGGCAGTTATCAACTGATTACTATGTTGCCGTCTGAACTGGCCCCTACTGAAGATCGCGGTACCTTCTTTATCTCGATGACACCAGCCGAAGGTGCGAGTTATCAGAGTAACAGCCGCAATATGCGACTTATTGAAGATATTTTAATGCCTTATTACGAGAATGGTGAGTTTAACCGACTACTTATTCGCGTTCCAGGCTGGGGCGGTAGTGGTGGTATTGCTATTGTCGGCGCGGAAAACTGGAATAACGGTAAAAGACGCACCACCGAGCTGATGCCAGAAGTTGCCGCTAAAATTAACCAACTACCCGATGTCCGCGCTTTTACCTTTATGCGAAGTGGCTTGGGCGGTGGCGGTGGAAGCAGTCGGCCAGTAGAATTTGTGTTGCAAGGCAATACTTATGAAGAACTGGCCAGATGGCGCGATACCGTCATTAACAAGGCCAGTGAAAACCCTAACTTACTGATGCTGGATCACGACTACAAAGAAACTGTGCCGCAAGTACTGGTAGAAATAAACACTGAACGAGCCGGCGACCTTGGCGTGTCAGTCGGTGCTATTGGCAGGGCCTTAGAAGCGATGTTAGGTGGCCGGCGAGTAACCACTTTTATAGACCGAGGTCGAGAGTATGATGTCATTCTCGAGGGCTGGGATGATGACTTCAGAGCTCCTGATACCATTAAAGAGGTTTTTATTCGTTCTGAGAGTTCTGGTCAGCTGATTCCGCTGGATAACCTGATAACGCTGCGTGAAGAAGCCACTGCAGCGGCGTTAAACCGGTATAACCGCATGCGCTCTATTACTATTTCAGCAAGTCTTGCACCTGGATATAGCCTGGGTGAAGCACTTGAGTACCTGGAAACCATAGTAAAAACTGAAATTCAGGATACAGTAGGCATTGATTACAAGGGTGAATCACTGCTTTTTCAAGAAAGTGCTGATTCAACCTTATTGGTGTTTATGCTAGCGCTAATAATAACCTACTTGGTATTAGCCGCTCAGTTTGAAAGTTTTATCCATCCGCTGGTAATTATGATAACGGTACCATTAGGACTGGTGGGCGCTTTATCCGGTTTGTATTTCTTTGATATGTCATTAAATATCTACAGCCAGATTGGTTTGGTTATGCTAATTGGATTGGTGGCTAAAAACGGTATTCTTATCGTCGAGTTTGCGAACCAGTTACGTGATGCCGGTGTGGCTTTTGAAGACTCAGTTCGCCGGGCCGCTATCCAACGTTTACGACCAATAACCATGACCTGCTTTACCACTATTATGAGCAGCTTACCGCTGATAATTGCCAGTGGCCCAGGGTCGGAAAGCCGGATGGTGATTGGTATGGTTATTTTCTGCGGTGTAGCGCTGGCAACCTTGTTAACGTTGTATGTTGTGCCGGTAACCTATATTGCTATTGCTCGGAATACCAGCTCACCGAAGGCGCTTAGCCACAAACTTGAGCAGTTAGAGCGGCAAGCACCAGATGAACATGCCGCTGATGAGGCAACACCTAAATAACTAAAACGGTAACACCTCGCCGTCCCAGTTAAGCAAACAACCGCTATGCTCTGCGCGCAAACTGGCTGCAACTGCAGCCAGACGCAGTGCAGTGGCGGCAGTGGTTTGCAACTGACTAGCGGGAATATTCGTTTGAAAGGGTGCTGATAAGGCGGTGTCGGTAGTACCTGGATGTAAACTAACCACTGCCGCTGTTTTATTGTAACGGTTAAGTTCAATACTACTGGTTTTAATCAGCATATTAAGTGCCGCTTTACTCATCCGATAACTGTACCAACCGCCTAACTGGTTTTCGGTAATACTGCCTACTTTAGCACTGAGCACCAGCACCTTTGCTTGTGGTTGTTTCGTTAAATAAGTAAACAGGCCCTTTAAATACATTGCCGGTAACTGCACATTAATGGCAAAGCTTTGGCGCATTTGTGCTGCACTAAGCTGGCGCAGTGTTTTCTCCGGACCATGCTGACTATCATGCAGCCAACCCTGGCAAATAAAAATAGTGGTTGGTTGCGCTACAGTAGCTTGCGCCACTACCCGATTAATAGCCTGTTCTGTGGCCTCTTCCTGGTCTACCGCAACACTGGTGGTTACTTGCAGCCAACTTAACGCGGCCTGCTTTAAGTCGTCAGGACAAGGTCCCCGACTGATTGCCTGCACTGGCGCTCCCTGCTGTAAGTAATATTCAACCATACCCCGACCAATGCCACTACCGGCACCAATAATAAGAATTTGCTCAACGGTCATTAGTCATTACCTCTGTTGCTGCTGCCACACCACTTAGCCAGGCATTTTCGACCCGACCTCCCAGTAACCAGTCGCCGGCAAATGCCAACTTAAGTTCAGGACAGGCAGGCAATACTTGTTGTGTTATTGCAGAATTAATCTGAGCATATAACCAGCGATGGGGCAGCGCACTTACCACGGTAACAGGCTGCTCAAAAATCAGTTCCAGCTCGGCTTTCGCCAATGCCGTTATTTGCTCTGGCTCCACGTTTATATGCAGCGCTGAGCACTGCGGGCTAAAATGCACAAGCCAATTATCAGACTCACTTACCCTCCCCGGCTTGCTGTGTTGCCGTGCCAGCCAGCTCAGGTTACCCTCTTTTACAAACACTGCATCGGCTGCAGTATTTAACGGTTGGGCCAGCTGTAAGTTTACCGCCCAGCACGGGAGTAATGCCTGTTGCTGTAGTTCAGTGGTAATCTGTTGCAGTACTGATGCATCGGGTAAGTCAACTTGGTTAACCGTGAGGAGTAAAGCGTGCAACTGCACCGGAGGTAAGGTAATGATCAGTGCCTGATAAGGGCCAAAACGCTGCTGTTGGTCATCATACAAATACCAGCCAGTTTTACTATTATTTACGCTGCTGTCAGCGGCATTAGCCAGATAGTTAAGCCTGCTGATCCGGCAATTTAAATGGGTTGGAATAGCCGCCAGCAGCGCTTTTACCGGTTCCTGCATTGCCGGGCTACCGACAAAGCGCGCCGTTTTATCGGTAGATAAACTTAATGTTGCTTGTTCAAAACGATAGCAATTTGCTGGCCAGTAATTTACTACTCCAGAAGCCAACCAACGGCTTACTTGCTGGCTAAATCGCTCGCTGCGCGCCGTAAAATACTGCGCACCCAAATCCAGATAGCCATGTTCGGTGCGCTTTGAGCTCATTCTGCCACCCACACTGCGGCCTTTATCGAACACCTCAACCTTCAAACCCACGTTGACTAAGGTCCGCGCAGCCGCCGCCCCTGCCATGCCGGCGCCGATTACTGCTATTGGCATAAAAGCTCCGTTAGTAAGTAAACCATTATTTTATCAACCAGAATGGCGTTTGGTACGTTAAGCCGTAGTGTGTCAGATCAAACTTACAGGCGTTAGGTATACACCAACGGTTATAAGGCGGGCCATGTCAGCTGCTTACCAGCCTGCTAAAATGAAAAAACCACACGTGCTGATGGGTTAGCACATATGGTTTTTTCAATCAGCCAGAGTATCAACAGCAGGGCTTAGCCCTTCAGTACCGTGGCCACGGCTTTCGCAAAATAATCAATATTATTATGGTTTAAACCCGCAATACTGACTCGGCTAGAACCCACCATATAAATACTAAACTCGGCTTTTAAGCGGTCAATTTGTGCTTTATTAATGCCAAGAAAACTAAACATACCATGCTGGCGGGTAATAAAGCTGAAGTCGTCGGTTACGCCTTCAGCAATCAGTTTATCAATAATCAGTTGGCGGTAATCGTTAATTCTGTTGCGCATCTCGGCTAATTCCTGATGCCACATAGCCGTAAGTTCCTGACTATCCAGAATATGGCTAACAATAATGGCACCATGCGCTGGTGGCATAGAATAAATACTACGCACCACACTTAACAAATTAACGCGGGCAATTTCAGTTACCTTACTATCCTGAGTGACAATACTGACTGCACCAATTCGCTCACGATATAAACCAAAGTTTTTTGAACAAGAACTGCATAACAGTAACTCCGGCACATTGCCAGCTAAGTAACGTAAACCGGCAGCATCTTCAGCTAAACCACTGCCAAAACCCTGATAAGCCATGTCAACTAACGGGGTAAAACCCCGCTCTTGAGCAATAGCGGTAAAACGTTGCCATTGCTCAACGTTTAAATCCATACCACTTGGGTTATGGCAGCAGGCGTGTACCAGCACTACATCACCAGCAGGAATAGTATTTAAATCAGCAAACATTTGCTCGGTTTGCAAACCTTTTGTGCTGTAGTCGTAGTAAGCATATTCTTTAACTTTCAGACCAGCGGCTTGAAACAATGAAATATGGTTAGCCCAGGTTGGCGTAGTAACCCAGATAGTCGCATTGGGATTGGCCCGTTTTATAAACTCGGCAGCCACGCGCAGTGCACCAGTTCCGCCCGGAGTATGGGCGGTCGTAACCCTATTTGCCAACAACACCTGGTGAGACGGACCAAACGCTAATTTTTCAATATGAGCATTAAAACCCAGATCGCCTGCCATACCAATGTAGGTTTTGCTATCTTCTTGCTTTAAACGCAAAGCTTCGGCTGCTTTTACGCATTTAAGTACCGCAGTATGTCCCTGCTCGTCTTTATACACGCCTACCCCTAAGTCAACTTTATAAGGATTTGGATCGGCTTTGTATTCGGCCATCAATCCTAAAATAGGATCCGTGGCAACCATTTGTAACTGAGAAAACATAAGACTCTACCTGGTTAATATATTGCAATATCAGTAAGCGGCGAGCTCACTGGCTAGGGTAAATAGTCTGGTACAACCAAACATACCGCTACCAATAATGCCATGGCAGCAGGGGTAAATATGGCTTGTTGAAAATGCTCGGCATCGACAATACCGGCTATTTTGCCTGATTGGTCAAACAGAGGCAAACAGGCTTCAGCCTGAACTTTCGGATCGCAGGTATAATACTCACCACCAGCCGCTAAGTAACTTGCTACATTGTTAATTATCCGGGCATTGCCGCTAAGCCCTACGGTGCTGTTATTACTGATTTTGGCAAAATCACTATTGAGTGGAAACTCAGCCCGCGACGCCGCACCATAATACGCCAGCTTAACTAATACTGGCGCATGCTGTGGGTTAAGCCGGGCTTGATATATACCAAACCAATCCTGAGAACTGTGCTGCTGATAATAGCTGGCTATGGCACTGAGCTTGCTTAATGCTTGCTGGTTTTCAGCGGTTTGGCCGCCTAATATTGGCAGCAACGAATAAGGTTCAGCAGCCAGCTGGCCAAATAAACTGCAGGCCCCGCCCTCAGCAAGTTCCGGTACTTGGAATTGCCAAATCACCTGACTGGTGGCCGTCTGTAAATAGTCGTTTAGCAATTGGTACTGGGTATTCACCTCAGCACTGATATCACCAAACTCAGCCAATAATCCACTACGCTGTAAATAGTCAAATGCTTGCATAACACCCTGGCCTTAGCCATCCAGATTTCTAAAAGATGAACTATTTTAGCAGAAGCTTTTAAAAAGCCAAGCAAGGCAGCGAAAAACTTGCGGGCTTTAGTTTCGCTCGGTAAGCTGGCGCTAAGTTAACAACATTTCGTAGTATAATAGCGAGCGTTATGGCACAGAAAATTTCTCTGACGGATTGGCAACAGCAACGGGGCCGCAGCAGCGACGCACCAGTTACCGCAGCCGACGATAGCCTGGTGTATCGCACCGACACCGGCACGGTGCAAAAAGCACCCACCACCCACATGGCAGGCACAGCTTACCCGGATGGTACAGTGCGGCTAAAACGGGAAAAAAAAGGTCGTGGTGGTAAAACAGTTCTGACCATCAGCGGTATTGCTAAACCAGAGGCTGAGTTAGTTGAGCTGTGTGCGGCATTGAAAAAAAAGTGTGCCTGCGGTGGTGCGGTAAAAGCCGGCGTGATAGAAATTCAGGCCGATAAACGCCAACTTATAGAGCAACACTTAAGCCAGCTAGGCTTTATTGTAAAATGGGCAGGCGGTTGAGCCAGCACCACTTAGTCTTAAACACGTTAAAGGATGCGCTATGCAACAACTGTCACCGGCCGATCTACATATTCTATTAGTTGAACCTTCCGATACCCAACGTAAAATTATTAGCCGCCACCTAAAACAAGAACTGGTGCAACATATCAGCGAAGCCGATTCGGTCAGTACGGCGCTGTCGCAACTTAAACTGCATCAGCCCGATTTGATTGCCTGTGCTTTACACTTTGCCGATGGTACCGCATTGGATCTGCTGAAACAGATTAAACAGCAACCGGCGCTGGCTGATATTCCTTTTATGCTGGTTTCCAGCGAAACACGCAAAGCCACCTTAGAAGAATTTAAGCAATCAGGTGTGGTGGCTATTTTACCTAAACCCTTTACCACCGCGCATTTAGGTAAAGCCCTAAATGCCGCCATTGATTTACTCAGCCCCAGTGAGTTAGAGCTGTCGTTATTCGATGTGCACGATATAAGAGTACTGGTAGTAGATGACAGCCGGCTAGCGCGTAACCATATAAAACGGGTACTAACCAATTTAGGTATTCAGCATTTAACCGAAGCCGAAGATGGCCAGCAAGCCATAACCATTTTGCAGCAACAAATGTTTGATTTAGTGGTAACCGATTACAATATGCCCGAAGTAAATGGCCAGGAACTAACGCAATATATCCGGGAAAATAGCCAGCAATCGCACATACCGGTGTTAATGGTGACCAGTGAAGCTAATGATACCCATTTAAGTAATATCGCCCAGTCCGGTGTTAATGCCATGTGTGATAAACCGTTCGAACCTGAATTGGTTAAAGCCTTACTGTTTAAA
The DNA here is from genome assembly GCF_000987765.1 of Arsukibacterium sp. MJ3. Classification (GTDB taxonomy): domain Bacteria; phylum Pseudomonadota; class Gammaproteobacteria; order Enterobacterales; family Alteromonadaceae; genus Alishewanella. Next base: position 50,822 of record NZ_LAHP01000011.1, on the reverse strand, counting down.
TTGCTTGAGCAATAACTTTTAGCAAGAGTAGTGCAATGATACAGGCAGCCAGTACACTGGCTGCCTTAGTGTAAAGCAAATTACTGCCGATTATAGTCTTTACCAAATACCTTATTGAAAAAGCTTTCTTTCTTCCATAATGGCCGCTGTGGCGTATTGGCAATATCCAGCGCAATATTAAAGTTTATATCAGCAAACACTGCACCCGCGTCATAACGGATTGGGCCATATTCTTTTGTTAAGCTGGCAATATCATCTGACGGCTTATGATAATGCTTGGCAAAAAAACTGCCCCATATTTTGCCGCCATCCTGTGTCGGATCCTTAGACGTAAAACCGGTCATTAAAAATACAGCCGGCACGCCTTGTTTTACCAAGGTAAAGTGATCAGAACGGGTAAAAATAGCTTGCTCTGGCATTGGATCGTCACTAAGCGCTATACCTTCTTTTGCTGCAGCTGCGGCGACGACCCCGCCTAACGTCGAATGATTAGCGCCAAAAGCAATTAAATCGGCAAAGGGGTAAAGTAATACCGGCATATCTAAATTAACATTAGCCACCAGACTGCTCAGTGGCCGCGTTGGGTTACGGGCAAAATAATCGGCGCCTAATAAGCCTTTTTCTTCAGCAGTGACTACCGCAAATAATATTGAACGCTTCGGTTTAATCGCCAGTTCACTGAACATGCGGGCGGTTTCTAATAAAATAGCCATACCGGCGGCATTATCCATGGCACCGTTATTAATTTTATCCACAGAACGCAAATCATTACTAAAGCCAATGTGGTCAGAATGCGCAGTGATCAGCACATACTCATTGCGTAGCTGCGGATCGCTGCCTTCAAGCACTGCCAGCACGTTTGGGCTACTGATTTGTTGATGCACACTGACAGAACTCAGGCTGGCTTCGCTGCTAAGTACAAAACCACCAGGATGCTGCTGCGCCTCTAACATACTGAAAATTTCACCCAGGCTTTTTTGCTCATTTTCAAACAAACTGGCGGCGGCATCCGGGTGCAAATAAGCAGTACCTTTTAATTGACTGGTGTTATCGCCAGGCTCACCAGCAGCATTAAGCCAGGCTAAGCGTGGCGTATTTAAATACAATAAGCTGTTAGCGTAAGGCCGGGTTTTCTCTTGCTGTGGTGTGTGGATAGTAATCACGCCAATAGCTCCACGCTCTGCTGCCTGCTGGCTTTTAATACTACCAAGGTAAGCCCGCTCTTCGCTCGGCAACGATGCGGGTAAACCCGCTAATTGCACCACAATTTTGCCCCTGACATCCAGCCCGGCATAATCGTCTAAGCCAAACTCTTCCGATACCAGACCATAGCTAACAAACACCAGTGGCGCCTGCACATCTACCGCAGTTTCATTAAGGGAAGCACCACTGAAAAACTGTTGTGGATAGCTAAGCTGCCACTGCTCTTCGCCACGTCGAAAACCCAGTTTTACACTGGCTTGCTGTAATTGTGACGAACGCAGTGGTACCTGCTGAAAATAACTGTTGTTGTCACCGGCGGGTGCTAAACCCAGTGCCTGAAATTGGCTGGCGATATAATTAGAAGCAATTTGATGACCTTGGCTGCCGGTATCACGGCCTTCCAGCTCGTCGCTGGCTAAAAACTTCAAATGTGCCTCAATGGCTGCCGGGCGGGCATTAAGCCGTTGCTCAGGCACTTTGCTGGTAGAGCAGCCGTTTAATAACAACGCCAAGATGACGCCGATGGCTAATTTATACAACATAGTTTCTCCGAAATAAAACGGCATTTAATTATTGAACTAGAGTGGGTTTTGCTCAATCAAGTTTACCCACGCCGACACGCCGTGAACCCATCCATGGGGGCTCGTTTCCGCCCGTCTAGGGCTTCAACGGTCGGCTTAGGGCAAACCTGTTTTCGCTATCAAGTAAACTATCAGCAGTTACTAGCACTATTAATAATGGGCATATTGTTAATTAGCGTTGTTATAACGCTGCTTAAACCGCTGATGCAGTTGTTTATGGTGATTATTTAAATCGACTGCACGGCCGTCAATCCATAAATGTTCAATCTTATGGCCGCGGTAATCAAAAATATCACCATCAGACACCACTAAACTGGCACTTTTACCCACCTCAATACTGCCCAAGCGATCGGCAACACCGGCAATAGCCGCTGCATCTAACGTTAATGCTCGCAGTGCATCTTCGCTACTCAGGCCATAACGGGTAACATGGCCAGCTGCGAACACCAAATTACGGGTATCCCAGAAACCATCAAGCGATAAGGCTAAACGCACCCCGGCCGCCCGCAGTTGACCAGGCGCAGCAAAAGCCTGATCGTAGGCTTCATCACCGCGTGTTGGCAGGCCATAGGGCGCAGTATAAATAACATCTATCTTGGCTTTAGCCAGCTCATCCGCTAAACGCCAGCTGTCACGACCACCAACAATCACCAAACGCACCTGATATTTTTCAGCCAGTAACATGGCCTGACGAATTTGCCGCGGATCATCAGCATGGACAAATAATGGCAGCTCACCCTCGAAGAACGTTAGCATGGCATGCCAGCGCGAGTCTTTACCGCTATTTAAACCGGCTTGCTCAGCTAAATAATAAGCCTGCGCCTGCTCGAAATAGTGTTGCAGTTCACTCAGTTGCTTTTGTTGATTTTCCAGTTGTTTTTCAGCACTGTCACGCACCCACCAACCCGTTTGTATGCTCATTCGCGGCCAGCGTACATGTAAGCCTACATTGGCTTGCACTGTCGCATCCTGCCAGTTCCAGGCATCCAGCTGCATCAGTGCTGAGCGGCCGGTTAGCATGGCGCCATCAGGGTAAATCAGACTGTGGCTAAAGCCATTACTTCGTATGGTTGGGATCACCACAGAATCAGCGTTATAGGCTACCTGTACTTGCAAGTCCGGATTGGTGGAGCTGGTTTCACGATCATCCCGTGTAGCACGAACCGCTTCTACTTCAATTAACCCTAATTGATTAATCAAGGCGATTAACCCCGGATATAAATGTTTACCGGTTAAATCAAGCTGCTTCGCAGCAGCCGGTACCGCCAGATTAGTGCCAATCGCAGCAATCTTGCCCTCTACCAGTAAGACATCTTGAATGGCCGGTGCTGAACTAACACTATGCACAGTTGCATTTTGTAGTAGCAGCGGTTGTTGCTGTTTCGCCCCGGGCACTGGGTTTACCGCGGCGGCAGTTGCAGATACCAGGGCTGTTGCCAGCATTAAAACCTTAGTTAATTTGTTCATTGCTATTATGTCTCCTAGTGCTGCAGATGCTGATGGTTATTACTCGCTTGGTCTGCATGATCTGCAAAGCGCAGTTGTAACCAGTCTGCTTTGTCGGCACAGTGCCAAATGGGGTCGTCTTGCTTATAGCCGTTTTCAACACCATTTTGAGCTGACTCACCGGCAGTCAGGATTTTCTGAATAAGTTGCTGCTTTTCTTCCGCCTGAGAAGCGCGCAGCGCGATATCATCGTTACGGTCGAAATAGCGAGTGCCGCCAATCCAGGTTTGCTGCACCTGAGCATAAACCGACAACGGGTGACTATCCCATACCACCAGATCGGCTTGCTTACCTTCGGCAAGCGAACCGACTTTATCGTCAATTTTCAGCTGCTTTGCCGGATTAATGGTGACCATTTTTAACGCTTCATGCTCATCCATACCGCAATACATCGGCGATTTTGCCGCTTCCTGATTAAGCCGGCGTAACAAGCCCGGATCATCTGAATTGACACTCACCAGTAGCCCCTGCTCATGCATTAAACAGGTGTTGGTTGGAATGGCATCGTTTACTTCCATTTTAAAGCCCCACCAATCGGCAAAAGTTGACACACTGGCACCATGAACTTGCATCTCGCTGGCCACTTTATAACCCTCAAGAATATGGGTGAAGGTTTGAATTTTAAAACCCATTTCCTCCGCCACATCAATCAGCATCAAAATTTCTGAAGCAACATAAGAGTGGGTATGAATATGACGTTTGCCGTCGAGAATTTCGACCAGTGTTTCAAGTTGATAGTCTCGCCGTGGTGCTTGTATCTTGCTTTGTTGCCGTTTTGATAACTTATTATAAGCCTGCCAATTGGCTTGATATTCTTTGGCCGCCTGAAAGTTATCCCTGATAAAAGTATCAACGCCAATACGGGTTTGCGGATAACGACTGCTAAAATCATCACCCCAGTTTGATTGTTTAACGTTTTCACCCAGAGCAAATTTAATACTGCCTGGCGCACCGACAAACTTCATGCCCTCTGCTGACTCACCCCAGCGTAAACTGATTACCTGGGCCCGGCCACCGATCGGATTAGCACTGCCATGCAATAATTGCACGGTGGTAACGCCGCCCGCCAGACCACGATAAATATTTATATCGTCTGGGTTGACCACGTCGCCAAGATGCACTTCTGCGGTATTGGCATGGCTGCCTTCATTCACACCTTGTTCGGTAGCAATATGCGAGTGCTCGTCAATAATGCCGGGGGTAATATGCAAATTAGCACCATCAATAACGGTATAGCCGCCAGGTGTACTAAGTTTTTCCCCTATACGGCTAATTTTGCCATCGCGGACAATAATATCAGTATTCACCAGCACACCTTGCTCGGTTGCAGTCCACAAGGTAGCGTTTTTAATATGCAGGTTTTGCTGCTCTGGTAATGCTGACTTACCAAAGGCCCGATTCGGGTAGGTAAGTTTTGACAGCATTTGGCTGGCCGGTTTATCTGCTTTAACATCGCTTGCAACTGCTGCAGTGCGTTCAGACGTTAGCGCCAATAAACTGCCATCAGCTTGTTGCCATTGCCCCGTTAAGCTTGCATTACGCAGTACACCACTAAACTGGGCCACTTCAGACTTACCGATCAGTTTTTCCAGTGGCACACTAAATTGCAGATTTTGGCCTTGTTGCACAACATGGGTTAGTTCTACCTTTTGCTCGCCCAGACTAAGCTCACCTTTTATTGTTGGCGCATGGCCAGTTAAGCTCAGGTTATAACTATTGCCTGCTACAGACAGGTTATATTGCCCGGCAAACTGGGGAGCGTTTAGCGGACTAAACTCCTGCAACTGACCACGCAGCCAGCTGGCGACAATTTCACCATCAGCGAATAAGTCACCCCGGCTCACCACTAAATCGGCTTGATAGCCACTGGCAATTTTGCCTAGTTGTTGTTCTAGCCCAACTATCGCCGCCGGAACCGTGGTTAACGAAGCTAAAGCTTGCTCTTTGCTCAGGCCATACTGCACGGCTTTACGCAGATTAGGTAAAAAATCCGTTTTATTCTTTAAACCATGGCTGGTAAAAGCAAAGGTTATACCCGCGGCTTCAAGAACCCCAGGATTAGCTGGCGCCCTTTCCCAATGCCGTAAATCAGCCAGGTTAATATCAATATGCTGATCTGGCAGAGTAACCTTAGGCGCCGCAGGAAACGCCAGTGGCAGCACCAAAGTGCGCCCGGTTGCCTTCACTTCAGCCAAGCGGGAATATTCATGCCCCGACCCTAAGATAGCTACATTACTAATATTAAACTCGGCCAGTATGCTATCTGCTCTTAACAAGGCACGTTCATCACTGGTATCAAACAACACACCCTGACTGGCGGCTTTAGCCACCCCCGCCAACGCTGCATTATATTCAACACCGCCACTGATAAAGCGAAAATCTTGCTTTTTTTCTGCTGCCTGATACCAGTTAGCATCGGCAAAAGTTTGACGAATAAGCGCAATACTGCCCATTAGCGACGACGGGTAGCTTTGTTTCGAACTACCTTTACTAAAAGACATAAAGTGCTGGCTTTCTGGCTTAAGGACCAAATCGTTTGGCAGGCCCTGTGCCAGCGAGGCAACAAAACCGCTACCGCGGAACACACCGTCATGCCGGGCAGTTTGCACCACCGTAAAACCCTGCTTTATCAGCTCTGCTGCTGCTGTGGCATCAGGCTTAAACTGGTTAACCCAGCGTTGTTCAGCATGAATAGCCGCGTTGGCAGCATTGCCACCTATTCGCTCATTTTCATAAACTGGTTTGCCACCAAAACTGAACTCCTCGCCCTTAGGGGCAGCCGGCACACCATACTGGCTGTAGGGGTCAATAAAACCGGCATATAAATGATAACCAGCTAAATCAATAGTCTGATACCCCTGCGGTACCTCGTTATTACTGCTGACGGCTTCAATTTTACCGTCGCGGATCAATACCATGGCAGAGGGCAAGGTTTTACCTGGCTCAGTAACAACAGTGGCATTAATAAGAGCAATTAGGTTTGGCGTTTTATCGCGGATCCCAAGTTGCGGCGAAGTTTGATCGGCAATACTACCCGTGCTAAAAGCACCAAGCAGAGCCATGCTAAACATGGACAAGCGAGCTGGTGTCATAGAAGTTTCCTGATGTTATTATAATTAGGTATTAACCGTGTAATTAAGTTGGCTAAGCTCCTGCTCAGCCAATGGCATGCTGTAGAAGTAACCCTGTACTTCAAAACAGCCATTTTGTCGTAAAAACTCAACCTGTTGAGCGGTTTCTACGCCCTCAGCCACTACCCGCAGATTCATTTTCTGCGCCATAGCAATAATGGCGGCCACGATGTCCATATCGTTCCGATCTTCTGGGATATCTTTGACAAAAGACTGGTCTATTTTTAGTTCATCCACCGGAAAGCGTTTTAAATAACTTAACGACGAATAGCCTGTACCAAAGTCATCAATAGATAAAGAGACCCCGAGACGCTTTAACTGATTTAACTGGTCAATAGCCGCATCGGTGTCGCCCATTAGCATACTTTCCGTAATTTCGAAGATTATTGCCTGTGGTTTGACGCCGGTACGTTTTAAAATACGCTCGACCATCTCCGGCAAATCCTGCTCAGTAAACTGGCGCACTGATAAGTTAATCGACAACGTAACGTCATAACCACGACTTTGTTGACGTGCTAAAAATCGACACGCTTCCCAGATTACCCATTCGCCAATTTGCACAATCAAGCCTGTGCTTTCTGCCACCGGAATAAACCGCAGTGGTGGTATTAAGGTGTTATCCGGACGTAGCCAGCGGATCAGTGTTTCATAACCGGTAATCACTTCAGTACGGATATCAATTTTCGGCTGGTAATATAACAAAAACTGATGTTCGCGGATCGCTACCCGTAGCTGATTTTCAATTTGCAGTCGATCATTGGCCGCATCATTTAAATCTTGACTAAAAAAGTGAAAGGTATTCTTGCCACGTGCTTTAGCTTCATACATGGCCAAATCAGCATGTTTTAACAGTAATTCTTCTTCAGAGGCATCTTCCGGTGCCATGGTAATACCAATACTGGCACTAATAGCAACGTCGTGCTGCCCCAACTTAACCGGCTCATCAAATGCTTGCTGCAGGTTAGTGGCGATCATTGCGGCTTGTTGTCGATCTTTAATACCACTTAAAATAACCGCAAACTCATCACCGCCCAGCCGTGCTATCGTATCTTCCTCGCGTAAACGCGAAGTAAGGCGCTTCGCCACTTCTTTTAACAACTCGTCACCGGCATCATGCCCCAGCGTATCGTTTATTCGCTTAAACTCATCCAAATCAAAATACAATAAGGCGAAGTTAAAATAACCGCGGTGCGCCATGGCAATGGCTTTACGAAGTTGGTCCCGGAAATAACCGCGGTTCGCCAGCCCGGTTAATACGTCGTAGTAGGCCAACTGCTCCATTTTTTTTTGACTTTGCTTAATAAATGAAATGTCCTGCATGGCGCAAACATAATTAAGCAAACTTCCCATTTCATCGCGTATGGGGGCAATGGCCAGCGATACCCAAAACTGCCGCGCGGGTAGCTTTTGATGTTGCAATAAAATATCGCCCTGCCAATGCTGACGTTCGTGCAGCGTTTGGGTAATTTCAGCGCTTAACTGCTCCATTTCATCTGCCAGTAACATATGTAATGGCTGATCAACTACGCTACGCTCATCACAACCAAGCAAATCGGTCAAAAATGGATTGAGGTATTCAATAATCAGATGCTGATCGGTTAACAGGATCCCGGAGCTGGAAAACGATACCGCTTTACTTAACTTTCTGGCAGACCTTTCGGCTTGTTCTTTCTCAGCAATGCGGTCATTTAGGCCGGTTACCAGCTGAGCTATTTCGGCAGACATACCGGTAAATGCTCGGTTTAACTGGCCAATTTCGTCTTTTTTGTTATCTAACTTAACCTGCTGAATGTCACCGCGACTCAGTTTCACTACGGCACCAGACAAACGGTTCAAGCGCTTTAATACCAACTGGTAGCTGAACAAGTGCAGCAACACGGCCAACAACACCGCAACCGCTATAAACACTACAACTAACCTGCCACGAAATGGTTTAAGGGTGGCCATTACTGCAGCAGTATCTAAATAAATAGCCACATGCCAGTTCAGATGCGTTATCGGTGCGGCGGCAAATAAATAAGTAGCTGCCTCAGCGGCGTTATAACCAGAACGTTGCAGTGTTTGGCTAATATGAGAATGCAACGCTGGCTCGGTAACCACCTCTCCTGAGTACAGAGTATTACCCGCAATATCAGGCATAAGCGGAACGGGTGTTATAATGGCGTTGCCGTTATCGTCAAACAGCAAGATGCGGGTATGGGTATTCCAATGCCCAATATTGTTAATGTTACGGGTTAATTCAGTCAATTCAATATCGGCAGCACTAACGCCAATAAACTGCTCTTTAACGTATATCGGTACCAAAATAGTGCTAACCCACTTTTGCCAGAGTGGGTGAAAATAGACAGGTGTCCAGCGCGGTAATTTTGCCGGATTATTTTCTGGTGTAGCCAGTTGGTAAAACAAGTCGTCAGTAACAACATGGCCCGGACTAAACAGCTGGTTTAACTCTGCCGGCGCTACCCTGATAAACTGTTGTTTACTGATAAAATAGAAGCTGTAAAAGTCTTGCAGCATAAGCGGCGACAATTGCTGCCACAACACTTGGCTTTGCGAAAATAGACCGGCAGTAGCAGAGTTAAGATTAGTAGCGGGTAAAACTGCCGCAGAGTAGAGGTCTTGCTGGCGAATTAATCCATTGCTATCTGGCCGAAGCGTTAACGATTCAGGCCGGGTTTGCTCAGTTAAATAACGGCTAATTATTTGACTGGCAATAATCGCAGTTTGTTGTTTGTCTGCTAAACGCCGGTCTAGTTGCACAGCATAATTTTTTGCCGTGCGGCTAACTGCCGCCTGCTGCTGCTGGGTCAAGGACTGCTCTTGTAACAAGATAACCGTATAGGCAAACAACAAGCCGGCAGCTACAATGGCAGCAAAGACTACAGCCGAGAATTTGATCCCAAGCGAGTTCATCCCTGTTGGTCTAGTCTTAATTACATCCTTCAATGAAGCGACCTTGCTATTGTTATAATAAATTCAGTCTGGTAAAACTGTCATAGGCCATGCATATTGTTAACACCTTAGCATTATTGCATGCAAAACCAATAAAAGAGAATGAACAAATGAAAAAAGCCTTGCTTGCCGGCCTTGCAGCCATAATAGTTTCAACCCCGTTAACCGCTGCTACCGCGTTTACTGACGCTAATGACGCGGTTAAGTATCGTCAATCCGCTTTTCAGCTTATACGCCATAATATGGGCGATATTAATGAAATGATCAAAGGTGAAGTCGTTTTTGATGCGGCACGGGTGCAAAAGCGTGCCGACGCTTTGGTAATGGTTACAACCCTACCATGGGAAGCATTTCAGGTGGCCGGCACCGAACAAGGTGGTGGTGATGCCAAAGCCGATATCTGGACAAATTTAGACGATTTTCTGCAGCGCGGCGAAAAGCTGGCAGCCGATGCCAGTGCCTTGCAGGTAGCGGCCAGAACTGGCGATAAAAACGAGCTGCGCCAGGCTTTCGGTAATTTTGCTCGTAACTGTAAAGCATGCCACGATAATTACAAACAGTAGCCAGAACGTATGGCGTAGTTACAACAGCGGCAGCAATGGGCGCCCTTGCCAGTAATAGAGAGTAGCCAGTAATACTGCAAGTATTACAAAAAAGCTCCAGCTTTTGCGAAACAGAAGCTGGGGCGCATTTACACGATCAGTATTACCCGTTATTAAAGTTTTTATGACATTGTCATGACGCCAGCTGTGCCATAGCGCAAACCCAATATGCACAGCGACCAGAATCAATATAACATCGATATTACGTTTATGGATGGCCGATGCCAGCTCAACCCAGGCTTCTGGTAATAAGGCTACCAGTGGACCGTCACTCATGTAGCTATTATCAAACGTGGCCAGGCCACTGCCAATTTGCAGCAACAGTAAACTCAGTAAAGTAAAAATCATGTACGATGACGCAGGGTTATGCCCTATCACCGGTTTGCTATTTCGCAAGTATTGCACGGCTGCCTTAGGGGTGGCGGCAAACTGGCTAAATTTGGCGGTTTGGCTACCCCAGATCCCCCAGCCAATACGTGCTAACAACAACGCCGCTAAGCTGTAGGCCAGTAGTTGGTGCAGCGCGATATATCCCTCGCTACCGCTATACCACAACCCGGCAACCAGCAGCACCATAGTCCAGTGGAAAAACCGCACTGCGCCATCCCATACTTTAATTTTTTGCACCATATGGATTACCCCTGCTATGCTAACCTGCTGATTTTATAATAACGGATCATGTTGATGAAAGGAATTAAATGGCTGTTGCTAACCACCGTTTTGCTGACAGTTGTAGCAGCTGCAGCTGGTTACTTTTGGCTAAGGCTAAGTTTGCCGCAGTATCACGGCGAATTAGCCGCGGCAGTTGCCAATCCGGTCAATCTGGACCGTGATGCTTTGGGTTATCTAAGCGTAACGGCAGCAGATCGAAACGATGCAGCCTATGGTATGGGTTTTGGGCATGCGCAAGAACGTTTTTTCCAGATGGACCTAGCAAGACGCAGTGCTGCCGGCACGCTGGCTGAATTATTTGGCGAACGCGCACTGGCCACAGATATTGCGCGCCGCCGCCACCGCTTTGCCGAGCGCGCAGAAATTACTTTAGGCCAATTTATCACGGCAGACTTACAAATTCTCAGTGCTTACAGCCGCGGTGTTAATGACGGCCTGGCGTCGCTTAATTCGGCCCCTTTTGAATACTACCTGCTTGGCACCAAGCCTATCGCTTGGCAGGAAACAGATTCTATTCTGGTTATTTACAATATGTACTTGGAATTACAAGGTAAATTGGGCCGAAATGACTACGCTATGACGCTGTTACATCAGGCCATACCTGCCCCCTGGTATGATTTTTTACAACAACATAGTAGTGACTGGCAAGCCGCTATTGACAGTTCAGAAATTTCCCCGGTACTCATGCCTGACAGCCCTTATCCGCAAATACTAAAAACAGGTCCGGCTTGTATTGAATGTAATCCTAAAGACAGTGCTGACCTAGGCAGTAATAACATGGCGGTTATGGGCCGGCTTACCGGCCACGGAAGTGCTATTGTTGCCAATGATATGCACTTAACCATTAGAGCACCAGGCACCTGGTATAAAGTACAACTAAACTGGCGTGATGGCAGTGAGTGGCAGCAAGTAACCGGCTTAAGCTTGGCTGGCGCACCCGCTATAGTAGTGGGTAGTAATGGCCACATTGCCTGGGGGTTTACTAATAGCACCGCCGACTGGCACGACTTAATCAGCCTGCAGTTTTCTGATGATGGTAACCGCTATTTAAGCCCGACTGGCTGGCAACCGCTACAAAATCACTATCAAACTATAAAAGTAAAAGGTGCTGACGATTACCCATTGCAGTTACAGGAAACACAATGGGGGCCGATTATACGTTATGGTGAGCGCAATTTTGCCTTGCGCTGGGTCGCATACGACAGTAATGCGGTAAACTTTAACCTGTTGAAACTGGAAACCACTAAAAGCACCCAAGCAGCTCTGGCACTGGGTGCCATAACCGGTGTGCCAACCCAAAATATGCTGGTTGCTGATAAAGACGGTAATATTGGCTGGACACCACTGGGGCCTTTACCACAGCGTCAACTCAGTGATTGGGATACGGCACAAGACTGGAGCGATGGTAAAAACCAATGGTTCGCTAACCATAATGCGACTGACTATCCACGTGTTTACAACCCTGAAACGGGTGTATTATGGACCGCTAATGCCCGTAGTGTAGGTGGCGAAGCCTATCAATTATTGGGTAATGGCGGTTATGATTTAGGCGCTAGAGGCCAACAAATTCGGGATAGCTTGCTTAACAGCGGCCAGCTGAATGAGCAGGCACTGCACCGAATTCAGCTTGATAACCGCGCTCTGTTTTTAAACCGTTGGCGCCAGCTGTTACTTGAAGTACTAACACCGGACGTTACTACAGCTCATCAATTAACCGAATACCGGACCTTGTTAAGTGAAAGTGGCCACTATGCCGCCAGTGACGATATTGGTTATACCCTGGTGCAGCAATTTCGGCAGCAAACCATCGCGCTGTTGTTTAGCCCACTGTCAGCTATGCTAGAGCAAGCAGGTAGCCGCAGCGCAGATTTAAAATACCCATTGGAAACACCGACCTGGGCCATGTTATCAGCACGCAGGCTAGATACCCTGCCCGACAGTTTCAGTGCTTGGTCAGATTTATTAGTTCAAGCCGTACTCGACAGCAAGCGGCAACTAGAGCAGCAACATGGCAGTATTGCGAACAGCCGCTGGGGACAACATAATCAGGCTAATATCCATCATACGCTAAGTAGTGCCATTCCGGTAATTGGTGGCTGGTTGAATATGCCCACCACGGAGTTTGCCGGGGATCGTCATATGCCACGGGTGCAATTACCCGCATTTGGACAGTCACAACGCATGGTAGTAGCGCCAGGTCAGGAGCAAGATGGCATTCTTACCATCCCTGCGGGCCAGTCTGGTCATCCGTTGTCACCTTTTTATCGGGCCGATCATCAATATTGGTTACATGATGTTGCGTTACCTTTTTTACCGGGTCCAAAAAAATATCAGTTACGGTTAGTACCCGACGCTTGACTTTAGCCATCCAGACGGATTATGGTGCTTAACATGAAAACAATTATTCACACACTCAGACTTTTTAGCTTTACCACCCTTTAGGGGAGGTAACTGGCCGTGCGTGCACAAATGGCAAGAAACCTCCCTCTGGGAGGTTTTTTTTTTGCGCTTAATGATTGGTATTTAAGCATAAGACTATTACGTGCTTTACAAAGGAAAAACCATGGAACTTGACGATATTCGCCAGGCAATCAGCAGTACCGACCAGCAACTATTACAATTACTGGCAACCCGACGCCAGCTCGCCTTGGCGGTAGCTGATGCCAAACTGAGCCAAAATAAACCTATTCGTGATCAAAGGCGCGAGCAAGAGTTGCTGTTATCGCTAATAGCACAAGGTAAAATACTGGGCATCGACGCACAATATGTTACCCGTATTTATCATGTCATTATTGAAGACTCCGTCCTGCAACAACAAGCCAAGGTTCAAGGCCTGTTAAATGGTGAAAACGGCCCCAGCGTGCGAGTTGCCTTTCTTGGCGGACAAGGTTCTTATAGTTACTGGGCTACCCAAAAATATTTTACCCGCCGGGCTGAGCGAATCATCGAGCTAGGCTGTGACAGCTTTAATGAAATAGTACAGGCAGTAGAAACCGGCCATGCTGATTATGCCCTACTGCCGATAGAAAACACTTCGTCAGGTTCCATTAATGAAGTGTTTGACTTATTACAACATACCCGTTTATCGATTGTTGGCGAACTAACACACCCCATAGCGCATTGCCTGCTAGGTATAACTGGCGCAGAGCTGAGCAAAGTGCGTCAGGTTTGCGCCCACCCGCAGGTAATTGCCCAGTGCAGTCAGTTTTTACTGGGTTTATCAAATGTAAAAATTGATTATTGTGACAGTTCATCAGCCGCATTCACTAAAGTAAAAGCACTGCAAGACCCTGGCATTATTGCTATTGGTGGTGAAGAGGGAGGTCAGTTATATGGCCTAAAAGTGCTGGCACGAGATTTAGCTAACCAAAAAGACAATATTAGCCGTTTTATTGTAGTAGCCCGTAAGCCGGTAGCCGTAGCTAAAGCGATACCGGCGAAAACCACTTTTATTATGTATACCGGCCAGCAACCCGGCGCTCTGGTTGAAGCGCTAATCGTATTAAAACAACACGGTATTAGCATGGCAAAACTAGAGTCGCGGCCAATTCCCGGTAACCCGTGGGAAGAAATGTTTTACGTCGACGTATTTGCTAATTTGGCAGATTACGCCATGACCCGGGCGCTGGAAGAGCTGAATAATATAACCAAATTCGTCAAAGTATTAGGGTGTTACCCCAGCGAAGATATTACCCCAACTCAGGTGAGTACTGGTTAACAGTTCGTATAATGCCGCAGCAGCTCGCTCAGAGCAGGCTGAGCGCTGCTAACGTGATGGCGGCTACCGACGTTATAGCACTGCCAATAACTAACAATTTATAGGTGGCAATTTGCCGCTCGGCTACCGCAGAAGCCAGCTCTGCTGAAGCAATTACTTTTTGCAGTTGCTCGGCCAGCACATGCAAAGACTGAGCATTTTTGGTTACAGCATCCTGCAATTCGCTAATTTGTTGAACAAGCAGCGGATCGGTCTTTGCTGCGGCCGACTTAGCAGTAAAAGCGGGTATAGCAGATGTGGCAATAGTGGTCAGATAGGGCCCCAACACTTTGATTAACGGAATAAGCTGTAATGCCATACATTCACCTATGTTATTGCTGATAAAGTTCTAAGGGCAGACCATCCGGATCCTGAAAAAAACTATATTGCTTGCCGGTAAATTCATCGATACGTACCGGCTCTACGGCAATACCATTAGCAATTAAATAGGCGGCATAATCCGCCAGATTGGCGACGTTAAAGGCCAGATGTCGCAGCCCCTGCGCTTCCGGTTGGCTTGGCCTCACAGGTGGGTTTGGGAAGCTAAACAGTTCCAACTTACTGCCATCTGGCAGCTGTAAGTCAAGCTTCCAGGAGTCACGTGCCGGCCGGTAATTTTCGGCAACGATTTGCAACCCTAATAGCTTGCTGTAAAAATCTTTGCTCCGCGAATAATCGCTGCAAATAATTGCCACATGATGGATCCCGCCAAGTTTTGCGGTCACTACTTTAGCTCCAAAGCTTTTACTCTACTGATTTAGAGTATTTTTTTAATTTCAGATTTAAGGTTAGCATCGTCCGTTGTTGCTAACAATGGCATTAAAATCGCCTCTGCTTCAGCCCGCTGTTCTTGCGCCAGATATAATTGACTTAGTCGAAATTGCGCCCATTCATTAAAGCTTTCCATACTACCATCAGCCAGGAATTCCGTTAGAGCCGCAATTCCTTGTGGATAATCAGCTTTGGCCAAGACACTGGCACGGCCTAACTGGTATAGCGCCAGTAAGCGGCTGCGCTTGCCATCAGTATCTGCAACAGTTTTTTCGCTGGCTTTAGCAAACGCCTCCATCGCCGCTTTATAGTTGCGATTTTGCGCCATATGAATGCCTCGCATAAAATAGGGCTCAGGCCGGCTTTGTAATAGCTCACTGCCCGCGACGACTTGTTCTGCTGCGGTGATATCTTCAGCACTAAACAACACGTCTAGTTTTAATAGCTGGCCTTGTAACGGGTCTTGTTGTGCTAAGGTGTCTGCTATAAGCAGGGCCTGAGTTTGATCACCACCAGCAATTCCCGGTGCCTGCGCATAGTATTTACCCAGCGCTTTTAAATAGCGGGCCTCTGAAGGTGCCAACGCAACGGCTTGTTCAAACGCCTTGCGACAGCGTTTGGCATAACCCAACGCACTTAACATGCCGGCTTGCTGAGCGCGATCACAACTGGCTCTGCCAAACCAAAACTGGTAACTGGCTGTGGCAGGTGCAATTTTTATTGCTCTGGCCAGTAATGCTTCAGCAGCTTCGGCTTGCCCCAGCTCCAGTTCACTGCGCCCCAGCGCTGCCAGCAACCAGGCATCACTGGTTTTTCGGTTGACCTTGTCGGCTAACAGCACTTTGGCTGCGGCGTAGTCTTGCTGCTGCCACAACTCGGCGACTTTTTGTTCCAGTTCAGTTTGCTGGACGGTTCGCGCTGCAGTTGATTGGGTAGGTGTAGCATTCAACCCAAAGCTAAGCAGCAGTGCTGCTAAGGTGATAAGTTTCATGACGGTCCTTTGTTTGCTGTTTATCCGGCATTTGTATATCCGGTATTAGTATATCCGGAATTGTACTCCCTGACAGCCATTTGCCAATGCCAAAATATATCCGGTTACAACTTAATACTGTCACCCTTGGCTGGGATCAGTGCAGCAATACCCTGCTGCTGCAATTTTTCTTGCAGTACTTGCTGCGCTTCGGGCTCACCATGTACCAAGTAAAATTGCGGCTGACCGCCAATGGCTTTGGCCCAGTCTAACAGTTCGCTCTGTCCGGCATGCGCTGAAAAGCCACCAATCGTGTGCACCCGGGCTTTTACCACGATATCCTGGCCAAACATTTTAACCCGTTTTTCACCGTCAACCAGCCGCCGCCCCAGGGTGCCCCGAGCTTGAAAGCCAACAAAAATAACATGATTGGTATTTTTCCATAGATTATGTTTAAAGTGATGCACAATGCGGCCACCATTACACATTCCACTACCGGCAATAATAATGGCGCCATTCGTCACCCGGTTAATCGCCATCGAATCTTCCACTTTTGGCGTTAGTTTTAACATCGGTAACAATTGTTGCAAGCTGCGCCCTGCACCAATCTTATTTAAATCAGCCTGATCCAGAGCATGCAAGTAATCATCATAAATTTTGGTGATACTGATGGCCATTGGGCTGTCCAGAAAAATTGCACGCTGCTTTAATCGCCCCTGATGATGCAGCAATGCCAGATAATACAGTACCTCTTGCGAGCGCCCCAGGGCAAAAGCCGGAATAAACACGTTGCCGCCATCCTTATAGGCCTGCTCCAGTGCATTGGCGAACTCCTCCACCGTATTGTCCAGGGTTTGATGGTTACGGTTACCGTAAGTACTTTCCAGTAGTACTACATCTGCTTGGCTAATTTCGGTCGGGTCGTGCATTAGCACAGTGGCCGGATTACCAAGATCGCCGGAAAATACCAGCTTACGCATCGCCTGACTGCCCTTTATCCATAGTTCAATAATAGCCGACCCCAGAATATGACCAGCATCGGCAAATTCCAGCTCTAACCCCGGCAGTGGCACCTGCCGCTTACGATAAGGCAAAGACTGCACCAGCTCACTGACCCGTTCGGCATTAGCTACCGTCATCACCGGGTCTTGCTGCTTTTTACCGCTACGGGCGGCTTTTTTGTTCTGCCATTCTAAATCTTTTAAATACAACCCTACCGAGTCTTTCAGTAACACCGGCAATAACTCTGCGGTACCTGGTGTGCAAATTATTTTGCCTTTAAAGCCTTTAGCAACCAGCAATGGCAGTAAGCCACTATGATCGATATGGGCGTGAGATAAAATAACTAAATCGATTTCCTTCGGTTTAAAAGCAAAGCGGAATTTATGCCACTCCCGCACCTGATCTGCACCCTGGGTCATCCCGCAGTCCAGCAGAATTTTTTGCTTATTGTGCTCTATCAGATAGCAAGAGCCGGTTACCTGACCGGCGGCTCCTAAAAACGTTAAGTTAGCATTAACTGGCATTATTATTGTCCTCTTGGTTAAACTCATTCGGGTTAGCCTTGGCAGCAATGTTATCCACTGCAGGCTCAGCCACCTGATATTGACTTTGTAAATTGCCCAGCGCCAACATCGCTTTGGTAAGTTGCTGGTTAAAGCGACGCAGCTCTGCAAAACGCAGCAGCAGATCACCCCCTGAATCATTGCTGAGTTGATCGGCAAGTACTAACTGGTATAGCTGCTTTTTAAGCTGTTGGCGTTGTTTCATTAGCTCCCGGTAACAACTGCGTACTGCTGCGGCATCTTGCGGCCAATGTGCGGCAACTAACTGCAGCCATAATTGCTGCTCGGGCAGCAAGCCATTAACATCGGCGGCCAGTTGCCGGGTTAAAGCGGGCAACAACTGCAAAGTCATTTCCAACCGCAACTGATTTTGCACCAACTCACTGAGTGCTTGCGCTTCCTGCTCGGCCAGCGGTTGCTTGCTTAATTGCAGCATGTAGTGCGTCAGCTCATTTTGTAATTGGCGAATAGAGTCCAATGTCTCACTGTCGCTTCCCTTGCCACGACTAATCGCCAGCGCCTGTGCAGCTAATAACTGGCCTATCCTTAAGGTTTCCATACTCAGGGTTTTAATCGCCAGTGCCGGAATAGTCAGGCTGGATGCATCCAGTGTACGCAACTGACCGATAGCCTGGCGACGAAAACGGCCATTCAGATACAACACCAACCGGGAGGTAATAGGCCACATTAATAGCACCCCCAGCACGTTAAACAGCGTATGAAAAAGTGCCAGACTAACCGCCGCTTGTGGCTCGTGAAATAACCAGTGCTGCAGCAATGAAATCAGCGCCAATAGTGGACTTAGCAGTATTAACGCCACCAGCCCGGTTAGCACATTAAAGATCACATGCAGCATCGCCAGCCGTTTCGCTTTTGCAGTAGCTGCTAAGGTCGACATGATGGCGGTAGAGGTAGTACCCAGGTTAGCGCCAATCACAAAAGCCGCGGCCAGGGGCAACGGTAAAGCGCCTGCAGATACTGCAGTAATCACCAGGGCAATCACTGCAATAGAGGCTTGCATCAAGGTGCTAAGCAGCGTACCCAGTAATACCCCCAGCAGAATACCCCATAACCCCAACTGGCTTAGCGCTGAAAATTGAATATCAATAAAGGCCGAATCAAAGCTTTGCTTTAAAAAGCTCAGCCCCAGAAACAGCATGCCAAAGCCAATTAAGCCCTCGCCAATACCCTTGCGCCGCATCGACTTACTAAATAACTGCAGCAACGCGCCTGCGCCAATTACCGGCAGCGCTAAGCTATCAATCTTAAATTGTAAGCCTATTAATGCAATAAACCAGCCGGTAACCGAGGTGCCAACATTGCTGCCATAAATAACAAAGGCGGCATTTTGCAGGGATAAAATACCGGCGTTAACAAAGCCGATAGTGGTTACTGTTACGGCACTGGACGATTGCACCGCTACCGTCGCTATGCCGCCAAACAGCACCCCGTGCAGCGGTTTGCCGGTCCAGCGCTGTAAAAACTGCATTAAGCTGGGACCTGCTGCGGTTTTCAGGCCACGACTCATCCAGTCCATTCCCAGTAAAATTAAACCGAGGGCACCAAAGGCCATCAGCGTGTCAGTCCACATTAGTATTCCTTCTGCTTTTGATAATTTATATCGCAACTTAAGCTTATTGATATTAGTCTATATCAAACAATCTCTTAGTTTATTCAGCAGCGGCGCGCTGCAAGGGGAATATATGTCAGACGCCCATAGCTTATATAAACGCCATTTCACCTCAGCTGAAGAATCGCAGGCAGCGATTGCCAGACTGCAGGAT
Source organism: Arsukibacterium sp. MJ3 (assembly GCF_000987765.1). Taxonomy (GTDB): domain Bacteria; phylum Pseudomonadota; class Gammaproteobacteria; order Enterobacterales; family Alteromonadaceae; genus Alishewanella. The sequence goes on along the minus strand of NZ_LAHP01000011.1, from coordinate 31,328 downwards.
CACGACTCTTACAAGCTGGCATTTGCCGATAACGATTTTTTAATGCAGGACGACTTACGTCATGTCCGGCTACAACTGGAATACCTGAAACCACAATTAGTATTGGAGCAGCATGGTGTTAAGGCGACCATTGTAGTGTTTGGCAGTGCCCGCTTTCTTGCCCCCGAACAGGCTAAAGCCCGGCTGGAGCAGGCCGAACAAGAGCTCGCCGCGCAACCCGATGATGCCACGTTACAACTGGCGGTTAAGCAAGCCAAACGTAATTTTAAAAATAGTGAGTACTACTTAGCTTCGCAGCATTTTTCGCAGCTGGTTACCGAGCATAGCAATAAACATCAGGACAGCGCCTTAATGATTATCAGTGGCGGCGGGCCTGGCGTTATGGAAGCAGCTAACCGCGGCGCTATGGCAGCAGGTGGTGAGAGTATTGGGCTGAATATAGTGCTACCCAAAGAGCAGCAACCCAACCCTTATATCACCCCGCATTTTTGCTTTCAGTTTCACTACTTTGCGATTCGAAAAATGCATTTTTTACAACGCGCCCGCGCCTTGGTGGCTTTTCCAGGCGGTTTTGGCACCTTAGACGAGTTATTTGAAACCTTAACCCTTATTCAAACTAAAAAAGCCGAGCGGGTCCCGGTGATTTTGTACGATAAAGCGTTTTGGCAGAAACTGATTAACTTTGAGATGCTGGCAGAAGAGGGTTTAATTAGCCCGCAGGATTTAGAGCTAATCCAATTTGCCGACACACCAGAACATGCCTGGCAGCTAATTTACGATTACTACCAACTGAACCAGACACCGCCAACTGCACCATGAGTAGATGCAGGAACAATACATAACGCAAGCTTAACTGCGGCTATCCGCCGCTTTTTGTAACAGTTGCTTACTTTCCTGCAGAAACTGACCGGCGAGCTCACCAAAAAACTGCTGGCCTTTGCCAAACTGCGCCATTAACCCGGTTTTGTCTTGGCTTTTTAGCAACTGCAACAGTTCGCTAAAACGTTGCTGGTAACGCTCTAACAACGCAGCAACGTCAGCCGATGACAACATAATATCGGCATACAACTCAGCATTTTGGGCAAATAAGCGTCCCACCATTGCCAATTCCAGCCGGTAAATGGGTGAGCTTAACTGCAATAATTGGTTTAAATCGGCTTTTTCCTCGGCTAAGTGCGTACCGTACACTAAGGATGAAAAGTGACGCATTGCCTGGATTAATTGCATAGCTTTATCATGTTCGCTGGCAGTTTTCCTTACCAGTTCGGCGCCCCAAACGGTAAGTTGCTGCAATAGCCACTGGCAATGTTCTGCATCACGCCCTTCACACACCACCACCACCTGCTTGACCAAATTGGTAATATCAGGCCCAAACATTGGGTGCAAACCGACTACCGGGCCGGCGTGTTTAGCTAGCATAGCCCCTAACGGCTGCTGCTTAATACTGGTAATATCAGCCAGTATACAATTAGCAGCTAATACTGGCAGCTGATTGATGAGCTGTTCAGTTAAGGTAATGGGTACTGCCAACAGTACCAATGCAGCATTGGCGCATATCGCGACCGCTTGTGGCCAGTCGGCTTGATCTAAAACCACAACGTCATAACCAGAACGTTGAAATAAGCTGACGAAACGCTGGCCCAGTGCACCGGCTCCGCCCACTACTACCACTTTACCGCCACCAGCACGACAACAAACAAAATGATTTTCTTGCGTGGCATAAGATTCGCGCATAATCCGGCGCAGTACATCTTCTACCAAATCAGGTGAAACCTGCTGTGCTAGTGCTTGCTCGCGTCTGGCAGCAAGTAGCACCTGCTCTCGTTCAGGCACATATACCGCAAGCGCAAAATGTTGTTTTACCTTGCCTACCAGCGCCGTCACTTTGGCACGCTCAGCTAATAACTGCACCAGCTGGCTATCGATACTATCAATTTGCTCTCGAAGTGGTGCCAGCTGTTGTTGTGCCTGATGTTGTTTATCCATCTTAAGCTGCCGCCACGACCAGAGTTTGCATTTGTTTGTGTAAGCTGGCTAACAGGTCTGTGGTGGTTTGCCAGTCAATACAGGCATCAGTTACCGAAACACCATAATGCTCTGCTTTACCATTGGTTAAGTTCTGCCGGCCACCAAACAAGTGACTTTCCAACATAATGCCAATAATCGCTTCAGTACCAGCCAGCCGTTGTGACAATACCGCCTGAGCAACTTCTGGCTGGCGATTATGATCTTTATTTGAGTTACCATGGCTGCAATCAACCACAATACCGTGTGGTAATTTTAATTTATTCAGTTGCGCTAATGCGCCGTTAATACTGTCGACGTCATAGTTAGGTTTTACACCGCCACGAAGAATAATATGGCCATCCGGGTTACCGGCAGTTTGCACTAAACTTACTTCACCCCGCTGATTTATTCCAATAAAACTATGGCCACTGGCCGCCGACTGCAAGCCGTTCAGCGCCACATTTAAATTACCGTCGGTACCATTCTTAAAACCAACTGGCATTGATAAGCCACTGGCCATTTCACGGTGCGTTTGCGACTCCACTGTACGGGCGCCAATGGCCGCCCAGCTGATCAGATCCGATAAATATTGTGGGCTGATCGGATCCAGTGCTTCAGTGGCAGTAGGCAGTTTCATTTCAACCATTTTTAACAATAGCTGACGGCCCCAGGTTAGACCGGTTTCCAAGTCGAAGGAGTCATCTAGATGCGGATCGTTAATAAAACCTTTCCAGCCTACCGTAGTACGTGGCTTTTCGAAATATACCCGCATCACAATATATAAACTGTCAATGTATTGCTGCTGCAACGCTTTAAGCTTAGTAGCATATTCGATTGCCGCAAGCGGGTCATGGATAGAACAAGGACCGGTGACCACTAACAGGCGCTTATCGCGGCCATGCACAATATTGGCTATATCGGTTCGCGCCTGCGCAACAAAGTCAGCGCCTTGTTCCGATATTGGCAAGGCTTTTTTCATTACTGCAGGTGGGCTTAGTGGCTTAGTGGCCACTATTCTTAAATCATCAACAATCTGGCTCATGCTAACTCCATAGGTAGGACACGGTGCTGATGATTAAGCATAGATAAAAACGACGAAATAACTGGTCTGACGCCTCTATGTAAACTAAATTGTACAGCACGTAAGTAATTAAATACGATTTAGGCATACTAAAGATCTTGAACGGCAGCGTCAACCCGCTACAAGCCAATAAATTCATGAAATATCGGATTTTCTGACAGAAAAATAAACGTAAACTTTTTTATACAAGCAGCGTGTGGTTATCGGCACGCCTTTAATAACTGCTGATAAGCCTGCTGGATTTGCCTGAACTTTTTAGCATCGCCACTAGCCCGATCCGGGTGTAGCAGCAAAGCCTGGCGACGATAAGCCTTTTTCAACTCTGTCAGGGTAAAGCAGGGATTGAGTTGTAGGCATTGTTGCGCTTGCTCAGCAGATAGCAGCGCGGTATTCACTTCACCTTTGCTGTAACGCTGCCAGAACTGCTGCAGGTAATCATCTAGCAGCTGTTCGCTCATTGCATAAAAGTTTTGCCAGTTAGTATAGTATTCACGCCGACTACTATTGTCATTTTGCTCTGCTAGCTCGTGAGAAGCAGGAGAATCTGTTGTCAGCAATGTTACCTTAGCCAGACCAATACTCAGAAAACCTTCGCCTGTAATAAGCCATTCTGTTTGCAGCCTATACAATAAATGGTATAGCACGAAATGTTGCTGATAGCGTTGTAAGTCTGGATTAAGCTCGGTATCCATCGTCAGCTTCAGCCCTAAGCGGGACAGTAAATACTGCTCAGTCAGGCTTTGATCTGTAGCAACAGGTATTGCAGAGAGGATCAAGCTGCTTAGCTGGTTTTGTAACAGCTGTAATACTGGCTTGGTAAGTGGCGGTTGGCTTAGCGTCATAAGAAAAAGGCCGGCAAATGCCGGCCTTTTTGGTTTGCTTAGTTAAGCTTTTCGCGGATACGCGCTGATTTACCTGAACGATCGCGTAAGTAGTAAAGCTTAGCACGGCGAACCGCACCACGACGTTTAACGGTGATGCTGTCTACCAGCGGGCTGTGCGTCTGGAATACACGCTCAACACCTTCGCCATTAGAGATTTTACGGACGGTGAAGGCTGAATGCAGACCACGGTTACGCTTGGCGATAACTACGCCTTCAAACGCCTGCAGACGGCTTTTGTCGCCTTCTGTTACTTTTACCTGAACGACAACAGTGTCACCCGGCGCGAACGCGGGAATGTCTTGCTTTAACTGTTCATCTTCAAGTTGTTTGATGATGTTTTGGCTAACTTTGCTCATTACAATCTCACTTTACCTGGAATTAACTATCTTGCTGCTGCAACGCCTGGTGTTCCTGTTGAAACTCTGCCAGTAATGTGCGTTGCTCCTTAGTCAGAGCCAGGAGTTTTAATATATCTGGCCGTCTTAACCAGGTTCTAGCTAGAGCCTGCTTTAAACGCCAGCGTCTGATTTCTTCATGGTTACCGCTCAGTAATACTGACGGCACCTGTTTATTGGCTAACACCTCAGGCCGGGTATAATGCGGACAATCCAGCAAGCCTGCAGAAAATGAATCCTGCGCTGCGGATAAGTCGTGCCCAAGTACACCAGGTACTAAGCGAGAAACTGCATCAATCAGTGTCATCGCGGGCAACTCGCCACCACTTAACACGTAATCACCCACTGACCATTCTTCGTCAATTTCGCTTTCTATTACGCGCTCATCTATGCCTTCGTAACGGCCAGCTACCAATAGTAGCTTGTCGTGCGCGGCAAGCTCGGCCACACCTTGTTGATCTAACTTACGGCCTTGCGGCGATAAGTAAATGGTGTGAACCTTACCTCCAGCGGCGTGTTTCGCCGCCCGAATTGCTTCGGTCAGAGGCTGAACCATCATTAACATGCCAGGACCACCGCCGTAAGGCCGGTCATCAACAGTTCGATGCTTGTCCGAGGTAAAATCCCGCGGGTTCCAGCACTGTAACTGCATAATGCCCTGCTTTACTGCCCTGCCGGTAACCCCATATTGCGTTATTGCATTAAACATCTCTGGAAATAACGTTACTACGCCAAGCCAGAGTTTAGTGTTTTCCTGCATTAAAACGCTGGGTCCCAGTCAACAATAATTTGCTTTTCAGCCAAGTTAACGCTTTTAACCACTGTCTCGGTTAAAAATGGCAACAAACGCTCTTTTTTACCAAATGCATCTGTCCGGTTGGCTTTTACCACGATCACGTCGTTTGAGCCCGTTTCCATCATGTCCGATACTTCACCTAAGTGATAACCCGTTTGGTTAATTACCGCTAAACCCATCAGGTCTTTCCAGTAATAATCGCCCTCTTCTAACGAAGGTAGCGCCTGCGGAGTTACCGCTATTTCAGCATTAACATAACGCTGGGCTAAGTCACGGTCATTAACGCCGTCCAGTTTCGCTATCAGGCCATTACTATGGCGCTTCCAGCTTGCAACCTGCAATGGTAGCCAGTTACCCTGCAGTTTAATTTGCCAGGGTGTGTAGTCAAAAATCCCTTCCGGGATATCGGTATAAGCAACGACCTTAAGCCAACCGTTGATACCGTAAACGGCACCAAACTTACCAAGGACAACTAAGTCTTTGTCACTCAAGGTTACTACTCCACACCAAATTGCTAATTAAGCAGTTGCTTTTTTAGCGGTTTTTACCAAGTTTGCAACGCGGTCACTTAATGCAGCACCTTGTGCTACCCAGTGATCAACACGCTCCAGGTCCAGACGCAGTTTCTCTTCAGTACCGCCAGCGATTGGGTTAAAGAAACCCACGCGCTCAATAAAGCGGCCGTCACGAGCAAAACGGCTGTCCGCTACCACAACTTGGTAAAATGGACGCTTTTTCGCGCCACCACGTTGTAAACGAATAGTTACCATACCGTCCTCTAATATATAATCGTTCAGGTTTTAAAAAATAATAAAGCCCCCAGTCAGACTGAAGGGCTGCCGCATTGTACGGATTACTGCTGCAAATGCAAGGCATTTCAGGCTGTACAGCAGGTCCGTTATTAGATTCAGCGCGGCGGCAACATACCCGGCGGCAGTTTGCCGCCCATACCGCGCATCATTTTCATTAAGCCGCCTTTACCCGACATCTGCTTCATCATTTTTTGCATTTGCATAAATTGTTTTAGCAGTTTATTGATGTCCTGCACCTGGCTACCTGAGCCAGCGGCAATCCGTTTTTTGCGCGAACCTTTAATCAGATCAGGAAAGTTACGTTCTTTCGGGGTCATCGAGTTAATAATAGCTTCCATTCGCACAAACTGCTTGTCATCCAATTGATTGGCTGCACCAGCGGGCATGTTTTTCATACCTGGCAGTTTATCCATTAACGACATCATGCCGCCCATGCCGCGCATTTGTACTAACTGGTCGCGAAAGTCTTCCAACGAAAAGCCTTTGCCTTTCATCATCTTCTGAGCCATTTTGGCGGCTTTGTCTTTATCGACTTTCTGTTCCAGATCCTCAATTAAACTCAGCACATCGCCCATACCGAGAATGCGCGATGCAACTCGATCAGGGTGAAAGGGCTCTAAAGCATCGGTTTTTTCACCGGTACCCATAAATTTAATTGGTTTGCCGGTAATATGTCGGATAGACAATGCTGCACCGCCACGGGCATCACCGTCAGTTTTGGTTAAGATAACCCCGGTTAATGGTAGCGCTTCGTTAAACGCTTTAGCAGTATTAGCGGCATCCTGCCCGGTCATTGCGTCAACCACGAACAACGTCTCTATCGGTTTAACTGCAGCATGAAGCGCTTTAATTTCATCCATCATGTTGCTGTCAATATGCAAACGGCCGGCCGTATCGACCAGCAGCACATCGAACATTCTGGTGCGGGCATGCGCGATAGCCGCATTAACGATATCGACTGGCCGTTGGCTTAAGTCGCTGGGGAAAAAGTCGACGCCTACATCGGCTGCCAGGGTTTCTAACTGCTTAATTGCCGCAGGCCGATAGATATCAGCCGACACCACCAACACTTTTTTCTTCTTACGTTCTTTTAAAAACTTTGCCAGTTTGGCCACAGAGGTGGTTTTACCCGCGCCCTGTAAACCGGCCATTAATACCACTGCAGGTGGCTGAGTATTTAATGCCAGCTCTTCATTTGCCTCGCCCATTGCTTCTTCTAAAGCTTTACGGACAATTTTCAGAAATTCCTGGCCTGGTGTCAGGCTTTTGCTTACCTCCAGGCCAACTGAACGCTCTTTTACGTTGGCAACAAAATCGCGCACAACCGGCAACGCTACGTCGGCCTCTAACAACGCCATTCGCACTTCACGCAAGGTTTCTTTAATATTATCTTCAGTCAGCCGTCCACGGCCGCTTATATTCTTTAAGGTTTTACTTAACCTATCGGACAGGTTCTCAAACATGTTTTTTACCCGAATTACACTAATTCATCGATTATAACGCAGCCAGACGGTTACGTCAGCCGCTTATCACGTGCTAAAGTTGCAACAGGTAACTACTGGGCATACTTAAGCAGTTACCATACAATAACCTGACAGCTAATTTACAGGATAGTTAACAATGAGCGGACTGCTTCCATATTTTGCATTAGTGGCGTATTTGCTGGCCACAGGCTCGGTCTTGGTTCGGTTATTTCACCCAAAAGGCCCACATTTCAAATTTATGTTCAGTGCCGGCATTATTGGCCTGGTATTACACATGCTGGCTCTTACGCAATCACTGTTTACCGTTGCCGGTCAAAACTTTAGTTTAATTAATGTCAGCTCATTAGTCTGTTGGCTCGTGACGGTTGCAGTAACCCTAACCGCACTGCGTACGCCAACCATTTTATTACTACCTGTGGTATATGGCTTTGCAGCCTTAATGCAAATTGCTACGTTGTTAGCGCCGCAGGATATGCAACTGCAACATGTTGAACAAAATCTTAGTTTGCTGGTGCATATTACGCTGGCATTCCTGGCTTATGTATTACTCACCATGGCAACGCTGTACTCGTTTCAGGTAAGCTATATTAGCGCTAAACTAAAACAAAAAGACTTCACCCCGGTTACTCAGCACCTGCCTCCCTTAATGCAAGCAGAAGCTATTCAATTCAGATTATTAATGGCGGGCACTTTACTGCTAGGGCTTGCGTTGCTAATAGGGGTGCTCTTTATTGATAACTGGCTTGGCAAAGCCAATTTACATAAAACCATATTAAGTGCTATCGCATTTCTGGTTTTTCTAAGCCTATGCTGGGGTCATGCCCGTAAAGGCTGGCGTGGGCGCACTGCAATTACCTTAACCGTTATTGGCACTGCCTTGCTAACCCTGGCCTATTTTGGCAGTCGTTTTGTTAAAGAAGTTATTATCGACGGCCCTTGGTTTAATTAAACTGTTTTTAATAGCGTCTGGCGCTACTCTGCTGTTAAGATGCAAAGCGATGTTTAGCAATAAAGGTATTTAGCTCTTGAACGACATATCGACTAGTACGCTGTTTATAATCTTAGGCGTACTACTGTTTATATCGGCCTATTTTTCTGGCTCTGAGACAGGCATGATGTCTGTTAACCCCTACCGTTTAAAGCACCTTACCAACCAAAAAAACAAGGGCGCCATTCGGGTTAGCCGCTTATTAAAACGGCCAGACCGCTTAATAGGTTTAATCCTGATAGGTAACAACCTGGTTAATATTGCCGCCTCCGCTATTGCCACCATTATCGGTATGCGGCTGTATGGCGATTTAGGTATCGCTATCGCCACTGTCATTCTTACTCTGGTGGTCTTGATATTTGCTGAAGTTACCCCGAAAACTCTTGCAGCGCTGCATCCGGAACGAATTGCCTTTCCCAGCTCCGCTCTATTGTCTCCGTTACTTAAAATATTTTACCCGCTGGTCTGGTTAATTAACGGGATTACAAATGGCCTGCTTAATTTAATGGGGGTCAGCCCTGAGAAGCATCAGGGTAATAGCTTAAGCGCGGAAGAGCTGCGCACCGTTGTGCATGAAGCTGGCGCCCTTATTCCTGAACAACACCAGAGTATGCTGGTGGGCGTATTGGATCTGGAAAACGCGACTGTTGAAGATATTATGATCCCGCGTAATGAAATTGTCGGTATTGATATCAATGACGAGTGGAAAGACATTGAACGGCAACTGGCTAACTTTCAATACAGTCGGATCTTACTCTATCGGGATAATATTGATGACGCTATTGGCTTTGCTCATCCGCGGGAACTGATGCGCTTACTGTTGAAAGAGCAGCTCACCAAAGCATCGCTACTGCGGGCTACAAACGAAATTTACTTTATTCCTGAGGGCACACCTTTGAATGTGCAACTGTTGAAATTTCAGCATGCCAAGGACCGTAGTGGTCTGGTAGTCGATGAATATGGCGACATTCAGGGGCTGGTAACGCTGGCAGATATTTTAGAAGAAGTGGTCGGCGAGTTTACCACTGACATCGCTGAAGATAGCAACGACGACATTATTGTACAACCCGATGGCAGCTTTTTAATTGATGGCAGTATTAATTTACGCGATTTAAATCGCGAAATGAAAATGGCCCTGCCAACCGATGGCCCAAAAACATTAAACGGATTAATTCTGGAATATCTGGAAGAAATACCACAAGGCCGGTTAAGCGTTAAACTAGCAGGTTACCCATTAGAAATTGTCGATGTACAAGACAATATGATCAAAACTGTCAGGCTGTTAACCAACGCCAAAAACACGTTTAAATAATAGCCAGATAATACTATCTGGCTAGGGCACGTTGACGTTAGCTGGTTAGATTTTGTTTAACTGAATAATAATCGCCATAACCAGCCGCGTTGCAGTTCTTTCTCACATTTTTTTAGCTGGCTACTGTAAATTTTTGCCCGGTCATCCACCCGCCGCGCTATAGTTTGCAACCAGGCTTTATTCTTATAACTGCCACGCCGGTAACCGCCCCAACCTTCATGGTAATTAAGATATTGTTTATAGCCGTCCCACTTCGATACGTTGTTTAAGCGTTGTGTTTTGTCGATATACCATCCGATAAAATCGATAGCATCAGCAAAATCGTCCCGACTGGCCCAGAAGCGATCAGCTTCTTTAACATATTCATCCCAGGTTACGGTCTTTGCTTGTGAATAACCGTAAGCCGAGCTGCCTCTGCCATAAGGAATAAAACCAATGAACCAACGCATTGGTGGTCTGGCGTTATGCTTAAAACTGCTTTCCTGATACATAATACTCATTGGCAAAGCGATTGGCATACCCCATTTTTCACTGGCAGCAGCAGCATCTTTGTACCAAGAGCGGTTCTCACGGAAAATTTCGCATAGATCTGAGGTGTTCTGCGGCGGAGCGGAACTACACGCCGTTAATGTCGCTACTAACAACAGAGCAATAAAAGATTTTAGATTTTTTTTGTCAAAGTGAACTTTATTCATCATCATGATTCTAACAGCATGCAAGGATGCAAACCAAGTTTTTGTTTTTCTCCTGGATTCTCTTTTTAACGGCTACCCAATGGTAGCCGTTTTTTTTATCTATCAACTGTCAACGCTGGCTGCAGCTAACTGCACTCAGGCACCTCGGCAAAGTACTCTTTAATATAATGGTCAAAACTAACGGTATCTTCAGCTTCAATTTGCTGTTGTTTAACTAGTGAAGCCGCTGCTGCTTTAGCAAAAGAGTCTTCTGAATACACCTGATAGTTCTCACTAACCAATTGTGCCCGGTATTGTTCAGCTTTTTCCAACATAAAGTGGCCATTGTCTTGCTGCTTTGCCAACAACTGATTTAGTAACTGACCTGACAAAGTTTGGGCCGGATCAAGCAAACACAAGTAATGCTGTTTTAGCGCCGCCTGATAAGCAGTGCCTTGATAAGCCGCATCCAGCCAGTTTGCAATGGGCATCATTTCGGCAAAAATTTGCTCAGCCCAGTCCAGCATTAGCCTGCCATGACCGTCTTGTAATAATTCCAGATTAAGACGCCGGCCGTCGGTGACGACTTTGCGCAAATTTTGCTCGGTGATAGTTTGCTGCTCATCTGACAAAGTAGGGCTGTCTTGCAACAGACAATATAATAAAAATATATCCAATAAACGGGTTTGCTCTACGGTAATACCAATACTGCTGAAGGGGTTAACGTCTAATGCCCGCACTTCAATATACTCTACTCCACGTTTAGCTAAAGCACACGTTGGGCGCTCGCCCGACTCAGTAGTGCGCTTCGGTCGAATAGTAGAGTAAAATTCATTTTCTATTTGCAGCACATTGCCATTCAGCTGCTGATATTCGCCATTAACTTTAATACCAATATTCTGATACTCAGCTGACGGTTGGCTAACCGCACCGTGCAAGCCAGCTATATATTCTGGCAAGCTGTTGTAGGTAATACTTAAGCTTGATTGCGCACTATTGGTATAGCCCAAATCACTCATTCGCAAGGACGTGGCGTAAGGTAAATATAACGAACCTTTGCCAAGTTGCTGAAACGGATAACGTGAACTGCGACCGCCCAAAAATGATTTACACATGGCTGGCGAAGCACCAAATAAATACACAATTAACCAGGCATAACGTTTGTAATTGCGAATTAGCGCCAGATACTGCTCGGAGATAAAATCTTGCAGCAGATTCTGATCATTCAGTTGCTGCTGATAAAGCTGCCAAAACCGTTCTGGTAATGAAAAATTATAATGCACCCCACTTATTGCCTGCATCATGCTGCCATAACGATTATGCAGCCCTTGCCGATACAATGTTTTCATCCGGCCGACGTTAGAACGACCATAATCAGCCAGCGGTATCGTGGTATCTTGATCGATAAAGCACGGCATGCTGGCTGGCCATAACCACTGGGCATCAAGCTGCTTAGCGGTATAACGATGAATATCAGCTAACTGCGCCAGAGTGGTATCAACGCTATCGGTTGCCGGGGTAATAAATTCCAGCAGCGACTCTGAAAAATCGGTGGTAATTAACGGATGTGTTAACGCAGAACCTAGTGTTATAGGATGAGGCGTCATTGCTAAAGTGCCATCGTTGTTAATGCGCAGCGTTTCACGTTCAATACCACGCTTTATGCCAACTATTACATCTTTATTTTCATTACTCGCCAGCGCTTGCAGACGTTGTTGCAGGATATCAGCCAAGTGGGATCCTTAGTATTACATTGTGCCATTCAACATGGGGTGGCATGCACGAAATCTCAAGCATAGTAACTAATTTACCGCGCAGAAGGGAAATCAACAATCTCTTTCCATCCACTTCAGCAGCAATCGGCTGAACGGTCGGGTTAATAAGATGAAATAAGCGATTTGACTAACTAACGTTGACTTGGCCGGCACTGCAAATAAAGTACCGGCACAATGGATGATGATAGCGAGAACAGGTTAACTATGCAGTTTATTCAGTATCAGGGTGCTTAACCTTAGTTGTATCAGTTTTCGCAGGTGCCTCATCAGTAAAATCTGCGTCACTGGTGTCGCCAACTACGTGTTCAAGCTTTAATTTACGAACACTGCGAATGGTGGTTACCGGTCCTGAAAAAGCATAAATAAAGAAGATGCCAAACAGCATTTCTGCCGGGCGGGCGGCAATAACCACAAATACCATTACCACACAGAGTATCGCCAAAAACGACACCCTATCACGCCAATTAACGTCTTTAAAAGAATGATAACGAAAATTACTAACCATCAATAAGCCGGTAATAATAGTCAATAAACCAACCAAATAACCAATATTATCGCCATTAATCTCATAGATTGAGCCGGTCCATACCATACCGGCAATAATTGCCGCAGCAGCCGGACTCGCTAACCCTTGAAAAAATCGGCCATCAGTGACACTCAAGTTAGCATTAAAGCGGGCAAGTCGCAGTGCAGCGCAAGCGACATAAATGAAAGCCGCTAACCAGCCGAATTTACCTAGATCAGCCAAACCCCAATTATAAGCCACTAGCGCTGGAGCCACGCCAAAAGACAACATGTCTGACATACTGTCGTACTGCGCACCAAACTCACTTTGCGTGTTGGTTAATCTGGCAACGCGGCCATCTAAACCATCAAAAATCATCGCGACAAAGATGGCAACAGCGGCGGCTTCAAACCGGCCATTCATTGACGAGACGATAGCAAAAAAACCTGCGAATAAACCACCGGTAGTAAGTAGATTAGGTAGCAAGTATATGCCTTTACGCGGGCTGGCGTCGGAACTATTTGACTCGTTCATAAGCAACTTTTCTGATTGAAACTTAACTGATTATAAGGGACTTACCTTAACATGGATAGGACCAGAGAAAAAGTTATGGCTGGCTGTCGTACCCAAACCATATTAGTGCAGCCTCTGCTGCACTAATATGGATGAAAACGTGTTATTGCTCAGTCAACTGGTAATAATAAACTGCTCGCCATCATGGTCTACCCGGATAGTCGAACCCGGCACTATACTGCCTTGCAATAACGCTTGCGCCAGCGGATTTTCAAGATGCTGCTGAATAGCACGTTTTAAAGGCCTGGCGCCAAATAGCGGGTCAAACCCAACCGCCGCCAGTTTCTCTAGTGCCGCATCGCTAACGTTCAACTCAAACTGACGCTCCTGCAGTCTTTTTTCCAGCCGCGCAAGTTGAATACGGGCAATTTGCTTAATTTGTACGGTATCAAGCGGATGAAACACTACCGCTTCATCCAGCCGGTTTAAAAACTCTGGCCTGAATTGTTTGCTAAGCACCCCCATTAGCATATCTTTCATTTGCTGGTAGCTATGCTCCTGATAGTGTTCCTGAATTAAGTCCGACCCTAAATTAGACGTCATAATGATCACGGTATTTTTAAAGTCGACAGTCCGGCCATGCCCATCGGTTAAACGGCCGTCATCCAGCACTTGCAGCAAAATGTTAAACACATCGGGATGTGCTTTTTCTACTTCGTCCAACAACACCACTGAATAAGGCTTACGCCGCACAGCTTCAGTTAAATAGCCGCCTTCTTCGTACCCAACATAGCCGGGCGGAGCACCTACTAAGCGGGATACCGCATGTTTTTCCATAAACTCCGACATATCAATCCGAATCATCGAATCAGGGCTGTCAAATAAGAATTTCGCTAGTGACTTGGTTAACTCGGTTTTACCCACACCCGTTGGCCCTAAAAATAGAAAGGAGCCAATGGGTTTATTCGGGTCGGCTAAACCGGCACGCGAACGACGTATCGCATTAGAAACTGCCGTTACCGCTTCATGCTGGCCTACTACGCTATTGTGCAGGGCATCTTCCATTTTCAACAGCTTGTCGCGTTCACCTTCGAGCATTTTACTCACCGGAATACCGGTAGCTTTCGACAACACGTCGGCAATTTCATGCTCAGTAACTTTATGACGCAGTAAGGTCATTTCCTGCATTTCAGCCTGGCTGGCTAAGTCGAGGCGTTTTTCCAGTGCCGGAATTCGGCCATATTGCAGCTCCGACATCCGCTGTAAATCACTTACCCGGCGGGCGACTTCTAAGTCTAACCTTGCCTGTTCAAGCTCAGTTTTAATATTCTGAGTACCTTGCAGCGCCGCCTTTTCTGACTCCCACACTTCATCTAACTCGTTGTAATTAATCTCTAGCTCTTGAATTTGTTCTTGAATAATATCCCGGCGTTTTTTACTACCGTCATCCGACTCTTTCGCCAGTGCGTTATCTTCCAATTTTAACTGAATAATCCGCCGCTCCAGTCTATCCAGCTCTTCTGGTTTAGAGTCCATTTGCATCCGGATACTGGACGCGGCTTCGTCAATTAAATCGATGGCTTTATCGGGGAGTTGTCGGTCACTGACATAACGATGTGACAGGGTTGCTGCCGCCACGATTGCCGGATCGGTAATTTCAACCGCGTGATGTAGCTCATAGCGCTCTTTTAAACCACGCAAAATAGCAATAGTGTCTTCCACACTCGGCTCTTCAACTAATACCTTTTGAAAACGTCGTTCCAGCGCAGCATCCTTTTCAATATATTTTCGGTATTCGTCTAACGTGGTTGCGCCCAGACAATGCAATTCGCCACGAGCCAGCGCAGGCTTTAACATATTGCCCGCATCCATTGCGCCTTCAGCTTTACCGGCACCAACCATAGTATGAATTTCATCAATAAACAGAATAACCTGGCCTTCTTCTTTTGCCAGTTCATTTAATACCGCTTTGAGCCGCTCTTCAAATTCGCCACGGTATTTTGCTCCGGCTAGCAACGACCCCATATCCAGCGACAGCACCCGTTTATTTTTTAATCCTTCCGGCACTTCTTTATTAATAATCCGCAGTGCAAGTCCTTCAACAATTGCTGTTTTACCAACACCAGGCTCACCGATCAATACCGGGTTGTTTTTCGTTCTACGCTGTAACACCTGAATACAACGGCGTATTTCTTCGTCGCGGCCAATTACCGGATCAAGCTTACCGGCTTCGGCGCGGGCCGTTAAATCGATAGTGTATTTTGTTAAGGCTTGCCGGCTGTCTTCTGCATTTGGATCATCTACCTTTTGCCCGCCACGAATATCGTCTATTGCAACATTTATTTTATCTTTACTGACCCCGAGTAACCGCAAGATATTACCCAATTCGGTTTTATCCTCGGTAGCGGCCAATACAAACAACTCACTGGAAATAAATTGATCTTTACGCTTTTGGGCAAACTTGTCGCATTGTTGCAGCAACTGGGCAGTAGCCGTTGATAGTTGCAGATTGGTACCCTCGCCTTCTACCCGCGGTAGCTGTTCAATCGCTTTGCTAATTTTAGAGCGCAACTCGTTAAAATTAATAGCAATTTTGTTCAGTAACTCACGGACGGTGCCGCCTTCCTGATTTAGCAAAGCAAACATAAGGTGAACCGGCTCAATATATTGCTGATCACGGCCCAAAGCTAATGATTGCGCATCAGCGATAGCTTCCTGAAATTTACTGGTAAATTTTTCTAAACGCATGGGTAACTCCACATCATGTAACCTAGATGTGTAATAAGATTGGGTGACTCTGGTGAAATATCAAGCAACAAACGTCAAAAAATTGACTTAGATCAGCAAAACCGTTTTTGTGTTAACAGTAAACGACTTATTGGCGCCAGATGGCACTAGCCATACGGCCAGTTTGACCATCACGACGATATGAAAAGAAGGTTTCAGATTGCTGATAAGTACAAAACTCACCACCAAATATGGCATTAATCCCACAGTGCTCTAAGCGCTGACGCGCTAACATGTAAAGATCTGCCAACCATTTGCCTTTTTGCCCGGCAATAAAAGCAGATGTGGCTAAAGGAGCATGTTTGATAAAGGCGTCACGTACTTCCGGGCCCACTTCAAAGGCCTGCTGGCTAATTGCGGGGCCCAACCAGGCGATACAATCTGACGGCTGACTAAATAATTGCAGAGTATTTTCAATAATGCCGTTACATAATCCGCGCCAACCAGCATGCACTGCAGCAACTTCGGTACCCGCCCGATTACATAATAACAACGGTAAACAGTCGGCAGTCATTACACTGCAAACTACCCCAGGCTGGCGACTAAAACAGGCATCTGCCTGAACACCTGCAGCAATGTTATGCGTTAATGTCAAACAGCGTGTGCCATGTACCTGCTCAAGCCATACCGGCTGGCTAGGCATTGCCGCCATTTGCTGAAACTGCAGACGGTTATGTTTAACCCGCTCGGGGTTATCACCGACATGCGCACCCAAATTTAAACTATGGTAAGGCTGTTCTGAATAACCTCCCTCACGGGTTGAGCATACTGCTTTAACCCCTGGGGGTGCCGGCCAACATGGTGTAATCAACTCAGACGTCTTCCATACCATGTAGCAAGGTATCAGCGCGCAAGGCGGCATTTAGCTCAACTAGGTCATCCGGTAACGGCGCATGCCACTCTAAAATTTCGCTAGTGATCGGATGAGCCAGACGCAACATCGCCGCATGCAAAGCCTGACGTTTAAAATTACGCATCATCACTAATAAACTTTCGGCGGCTTTTCTTGGCGGTCTGGGCCGGCCACCGTAGACCGGATCACCGACCAATGAGTGGTTAATAAACGCCATATGTACCCGAATTTGATGAGTGCGGCCGGTTTCCAGCCGCAAACGCAAGCGGGTGTGACCACGGTATTTTTCCATCACTCTATAATGTGTTACCGCAGGCTTGCCGCCATCAATAACGGCCATTTGGGTACGTTTGGTCTGATGACGCCCAATTGGCTGGTCAACAAAACCACCGCCGGTCATTTTGCCATAACATATTGCTTCATATTCACGGGTAATTTCCCGTGCCAGCATCGCTTCGACCAAGTGAGTTTGAGCCGGAATGGTTTTTGCCACCACCATTAAGCCTGTGGTGTCTTTATCTAATCGATGAATAATGCCAGCGCGAGGCACTGCAGCAATAGTAGGGCAATGATGTAACAAGGCATTAAGTAAAGTGCCGTCGGCATTGCCTGCACCAGGGTGAACAACTAAGCCAGCAGGTTTATTTATTACCAAAATATGTTCATCTTCGTACAGTATATTTAAGGCAATCGGCTCGGCACTAAAACGTTGGTCTTCTACAATATCTGCAACAATATCAACTTGTTCACCACCAACGACTTTAAACTTTGGCAGGTTCTGCACGCATTGATCTAATTGCACCGCATCGGCCAGGATCCACTCTTTTAAGCGTGAACGTGAATAATCCGGGAACATTTCTGCTAAAACCTGATCTAAGCGCATACCATAAGAATGGTCAGGAACAATTTGTGAAAGTTTTATCTGTTTTGTCATGACGGAAGCAGTTATCCTGTGTGCAACCCCAACTTATCTGGGGTAGAATTGCAATAGCGTTTATTTTAGCGATTTTACTCACGACTAGACAGCCATTTAGCCAAGTAGTTACGGATTTTTACATGAAAGCGAATTTTTTACTGATAACCATTGTATGTTTAGCCTTAAGCGCCTGTGCTGGCAAGCCTTCACAGCCTGATCCAAGTAGTCAGACCGCCCAAGCCATGTATCAGCAGGCAAAAGGAGTATTAGATAACGGCTTATACAACAGAGCAGTTGAATTATTACAAGCAGTCGAGTCACGTTACCCTTTTGGCCCACTGGCACGCCAGGTACAGTTAGATTTAATTTTCGCTTATTATAAGGCGGGTAATTTGCCACAAGCCCTTGCCAGTATCGACCGTTTTATTCGACTAAATCCAAACCAACCCGATTTAGATTACGTGTATTACATGCGAGGTTTAGCTAACTTAAAAGCGGATCAGAACAGCTTTCAAGAATTTTTTGGCGTTGACCGGGCCGATCGTGATTTAAGCAGTACCCGTCAATCATTTGATGATTTTAAAATTCTGGTCAGTAATTATCCCGACAGCAAATACAGCGCAGAAGCAAAAAAGCGCATGGTGCAGATTAAAGATACTTTGGCTCGGCATGAGTTACTGATTGCCGACTATTATTTACGCCGGGGTGCTTATTTAGCTGCTGCTAACCGTGGTAAATATGTAGTTGAATATTATCGTGACTCACCGCATGTTGAGCAGGCATTGGAATTGATGGTAGAAAGTTATCAACAACTTGGCTTAGAAAAGCTACAAACCGATACTTATAAAGTGTTAAAACATAACTTCCCCGCTAATAACCGTTTTTAAGCTGAATTGCCCCGGCTAATGCCGGGGTGCTTTAACCTGTATTAAATGGCTTCTAAAGCATCTGCCAGTTTGGCAACTGCAATTACCTCCATACCAGCAATCTGTTCTTTTGGTTTATTTCCAAGTGGAATTATTGCTCGCTTAAAACCATGCTTAGCGGCTTCTCTTAAACGCTCAAAACCACTGGGCACCGGCCGAATTTCGCCAGCCAACCCTACTTCACCAAACACGACCAAATCGTTAGGTAATGGTTTATCCCGAAAACTGGATACCAATGCTAGCAAGGTAGCTAAATCTGCGCTGGTTTCGTTAACTTTAACGCCACCCACCACATTAACAAACACATCCTGATCAGCCATCTGAATGCCGGCATGGCGATGCATTACCGCCAATAACATTGATATACGATTTTGATCCATGCCCAGCGTAACCCGACGTGGATTATTGAGTGGCGAATGGTCAACCAGCCCCTGGATCTCAACCAGTAAGGGCCGGGTTCCTTCCCACAGCACCATCACAATGCTACCAGACTGATCTTCTTTGCCTCGGGTCAGGAAAATAGCGGACGGGTTCTTAACCTCTTTCATGCCCTGGCTAGTCATGGCAAACACGCCTAACTCGTTAACCGGGCCAAAACGGTTTTTATTACCACGCAAGGTGCGATAACGACTGTCGGTATCACCTTCAAGCATTACCGAGCAGTCAATGCAATGTTCCAACACCTTAGGTCCTGCGAGCGAGCCATCTTTAGTGACATGACCCACCATAATAATGGCAATATTATATTGTTTGGCAAACCGGGTTAAAAAAGCGGCGCTTTCTCGCACTTGTGACACACTGCCAGGTGCCGACTGAATGTCTGCAAGATGCATTACCTGAATAGAATCGATCACCATGACCCGCGGTTTTTCTTGCTGAGCCAATAAACAAACCGTTTCGACATTCGTCTCTGCCAGCATATTTAACTGCGCTGTCGGCAGTCCCAGCCGTTGGGCACGCATGGCAACTTGCTGTAATGATTCTTCGCCGGTAACATACAAGGCGCTGCCCTGCTCAGCCAAACCACACATAAGCTGCAATAATAATGTACTTTTACCAGCGCCAGGCGCGCCACCGATCAGGATGGCTGAACCAGGGACTATACCGCCACCTAATACCCGGTCAAACTCAGCAAAACCAGAGCTAAAGCGCGGCACTTCCTGTAAATCAACCTGATCAAGTCGCATAACACTTGCTTGCACAGCACCAGCATAGCCCTGACGGGTACCAGTAGTCTTCACCGCACCCAGTCGGATTTCAGTAATACTATTCCAGGCACCGCATTCATTACACTGCCCTTGCCAGCGCATAAAGTCCGCACCACATTCATTGCAGACATAAGCCGTTTTTACTTTTGCCATTGCCAAAAATCCTAATTTGAAAGAAAGGCATAAATATTGCTTTTCATTTTATAACAACGTAGCGTACTACAGATTATAACCAGAAGACGCCTGAATTTTGGCATCTGAATAACGAAACTATGACTGCTGAAGATTTTAAAGAGTATGCCGGTATTATTGAGCGTATAAAAAGCCTGATTAACTCGGCAGAGTTTGATCAGGTTTTTAGTTCGCTAACCGCTAATTTACCCAAATCAAAACAATTTTTATTAAAAATGGAATTACGACGCCTGGCTCAGCCATGTAACTATTTTATTGACTTGCGTGGTCACGTCGATGGCGAAGTTCGCCCGTTTAATTACCAGGAAAAAACGCACTTCATGGATGATAATGCCATCCAGATTTTTGAATCAGCCATAAAAGAGTACGGTGATTACACCTTAGGTGTTTATGAAGAAGTCATGAATACCGACAACAATTTTCGGGTAATCCATAAAAGAGAAACCGCACAACGGGTTAAATCAGTAGTACAAGGCAAAGAGCCGAGCCAAGACAATCCAGTCAGCTCACAAAATGAGCAACAGGGTGCCAAACTCATTACGTTCGGCCACTACGTTAATCGTACTGAAGAGCGCATGAATTTTGGTATCGATGTTGAAGTGAACGTTAATGGCAGCCGCTTTATTGCAACGACAAGTGATTTGTCAATCTCGGGATGTAAGTTAAAAATACCTAAAGGCCGCTTAGCCAGCGCAGGCGATATTCTTACTATCAACTTTACAAGTTTAGAGCAGGAGTTTACCCTCGACATACCACAAGGCATTCAATATCAACTGGTTGATATTGAGCAACTTGAAAAAGTAAATTACTGGCGTTTAAAAAAGTTACCCTCAGAGCAAGACAATGGCTTTAGTCTTTTTTTGCAAAAATTTATTCACGGCAATAAACGGCGTTATAAAGTCAATTTAGATAATACGACAGACGCCGTCACCACTAAAGGTTATGAGCAATTTTACTTACCACGATTAAACAGTTTGCCAGTCTATCTGAATGTTAATGATGGTACGGTAAGTCCGCGTTTTGCTATGACCACAGATTATAATAAAAGTGTCTGGCATTACTTTCAGGATGAGTTGCAGCAGTCAGTATTGGTTAATTTGCTAGCGGTTAAGCGTTTAAAGCAACTCTTAGCACTACCCGGGCCAGAACGCTCGACCATTCTGTATTGTTTTACCCATGCCGCCAAAGGAAAATTATATTATTACTCGGCAACATCTGAAGAATTACTTGACGCAGCAGAATTACGTGATGCCTTTTTTGGTTTTGGCTCTGCTAAACCAAGCTGGCGGGTATTCCACTTAAACCTAGTTAAAACGTCAGCGCAACATGCTATAGAGCAATTTATACTGCCAGTGACATCACAAAAAGATCAGCCTGAAGTAGCAAAAGCCAGTATCACGCCATTGATTCAAAGCGTGATAAAAAATCTGCGCTATATTGTCAATCTAACTGATATCAGTAGCAACAATGCCAGCTATTACCAGCAATATACTTTTAAACCAGAACAACTCAGCCAGCTAAACCAATTTGGTCACCGTAAACTTGCACAAACGCCACCATGCGAAGCCATTCCGGTGCATTACATTAACTTACGAGCAGAGTCGCGCTATTTATATAAAACGTCGGTTCAATTGCAGCATAATAACCAGATGATCGCCGGTTTTAGTCGCGATTTTTCCTCTGGTGGATTACAAATTGAAACTGTAGAGCCGGTAAAGTACAGCAAGGGTGACGTGATCCAATTAGATTTAGTCGATCTGCAGAAAATAACCACTAAACACCAACTCATTCAATTGCCCTACGAAGTGATGGCGGTAAGTAAAAGTCAGACCATTATGAACTTACGGGTTGCTGCTACTGAGAACGGCCATGCCGGTAAGCCATTTTTTCAACAATTAATTCAGAATAACCGGGCCAAACTAACCCTGGCAGAAGAAACACCTAAGTATCCCGGATTGTCTGAAGCATTACGCAGTATGTACTTAAAAGCGCTTAATAACTTTGCTTTTTATTTGCATCGTAAAGGCATCCGTTATGAATTAAATGTCATTGCCCAGGGCGCTACGCCGAATGCCTTGCATACCCTGCTGTTACAACACAGTAATAATGGCCCATTAGATTTAGAACCTTTATTAAAAAATAGTACAGCAAATTTGCAATTTGCCCAGCAACTGAAAGCAATGAAGCGGTTCGACCCACCTAAAAGCTATGAGTTGTATATTAAAGTGCCGCGCCACAAGGTGGCATCGATGACCACTTTAGAAAGTTATTATGATTATGAATTTACTGATGAGCAGCAAAAACAGGCGTTTATTACCTCTTCACTTCGCGACGCAACACTGTTCGCTTTTCGGTTATTTTTATCCCGTACCGGCCGACCGGATACCGATTATATTGCCAAAGAAATTAGCTATATAAGCGTTTATGCTCTGCATCGTGCAAAAACGCTGGAAGAAGAACTGTGGAGTGTAGCTGGGGTGGGCGATGCAGTTAATATTAGTAAAGAACTCGCCTGGCGCTATCGCTATTTAGACCATACTGCGCCTGATAAACGCCGCCAGCAGGTGCTGCAAGGCAGCTGAATTTACTGCCAACGTTAATTTATCGCTAAGCTGGCAAGCCAATCACTGATTTGAACAAAATGATCATTGTTAGCGCTGGAAGAGGTTAACATTGATATGTGATTGTAATCTTGCAGATGCCCATGCTGACGCCCAAGTAACGTATATTTAGCCTGTTGCTGGCTGGTTTCCTGAATAAACTGCTGCACATCAGCCGGGTTACCCAAAATGCGATCGTTAATTGCAGCAAAGTGCCAGCTTGGAGGCCAATTGACTTGCTGACTGGCCGCAGCATAATCAAAACCATCCGTTAAATCAGTAAATGGTGCCCCCTTGATCCAGTTAACAGTATCAAGTAAGAATTCTGTAGGTTCATCATCGGCACCAAAACGCCACTTTTTGGCTGGAATATAGCCATACTTGCGGCCAAGCCATGGCGCAAAACGATTCCACAGCCAATCAATTTTCATTTTCCGTTCAATACTCTGTACACTAATAACCCGCTTGGTACCAAAGCAAATTTTAGCGTTAACTTTGACCATTAACTCTGGAAAACGCGCTAAGGTAGCCGCTAACAACACGCCCCCCCAAGAATGAGCAACTACCGTCAATGCTTGTTGATGTTGCTGATAAACATAGTTAATTAATGCAGGAATATCTTTAGTAATAACCTGATTTTGACTCTGATTAAAACCACTGCTTAGTGATGGCTGCGATAAGCCCCGACCAGCGAAATCAGCACAGTAGCCAATAAACCCCTGATCGGCCAGATAACAGGCCAGACCTTTGCCAGAGTGACTGTAAAAAATACGACCATTTTCTATAGCACCATGTAAAAATAAAATAGGGCTAACAGTATTTTGTAGCGGTGTTAACCGTCGCAAATGCAGCTGGTACTGTTGTAAATCAACAAAAATGGAATTTTGTTGATGCTTCATACTGGATCCAATAAATATAATAGCTGCAATAGTGACCCTTGATTTATTCTGGCGGCTACCGCTGCCTGTACACTAGGTTTAGCATGAAATGCCACACCAAGTGCCGCAGTTTTTAACATAGGAATATCGTTGGCGCCATCACCAATAGCAACAGTTTGCTCTGGTGCAATAGCAAAACGTGCAGCTAGCTCAGTTACCACACGGGCTTTAACGTTGGCATCAACCATATCGCCAACCAGCTTACCTGTTAGTAAACCGTTTGTTATTTCCAACACATTAGCAAAGCTAGCGCTTAATGATAACTGTTGTTGCAGTATAGTGGTAAAAAAGGTAAAGCCGCCTGAAGCGATAGCTACCCGCCACTGCCGTTGCTGCAAGCTGCTAACCAGCTCTGTTAAACCTGGCATTAACGGCAAGTTCGCGGCGACATGTTGTAACACAGACTGCGGCGTACCTTTAAGTGCGGCCACTCGCTCTTGTAGACTGGCAGCAAAGTCGAGCTCGCCATTCATTGCTCTGGCGGTAATGGCAGCTACCTGCGTGCCAACACCAGCAAGCGTGGCAATCTCATCAATACATTCAATACTAATTGCTGTTGAATCCATATCCATTACTAACAAGCCTGGCTTGTTAAGCTGCACCGACTTAGCGGCCAGATAGACCATCTCGATATGTTGTTCAGCTGCAACCCCGTCCAACTGACGTTGCTGCTCAGTGCTAAACACATCACTAAGCTGAATAAGCAGTGCTAATGGTAATTGCGGATGTGGTGCTAACAGCGATAATTTTAGCCAGCTACCGTCAGATAGTAACTGACTAAGAGTATTCAGTAATAACCAATTAACGGGCTTGCCAAAAAGCCGGATTGAGCTGCCATTAAGCCGCGGGGGGGTAAAACTAGTGCTTTTAGCGTTGGAAAGCAAAGAGGATGGCTGCAAAAACTGCAGGCAAAGACCTGCAGTATCAGATTTTACCCAACATACCTGTTGCTCGGTTAATAACGCAATAATATCAGCACTGGCCAGCTGCATTGGGCTGGCAGAAATAGAAAACGACACTGGGCAACCTATACTTAAAGTTAATACCATGGCATGCTGAGAGTATCAGGGGCCAGTAGCAGTTGTTTGTTTAGACATAAAATATGCAGAACAATATCGCAATACCAAGCTCCACTTCAAGTGTTATTAAACTGATTCAACTCACTATTGCCGTTGTGGGTATTTGGTTTGTACTGCATAGCTGGGTAAGCACCAGTAACCAGGGCCAAGCAATTTTGCAAAGCCAGGCAACACAATTGATGCGGGAAAATTTAATTACCTTATCTCAGGCTGCGGCGTACCTGATTGAAAATGATCAACTTGATGGTCTGGAGCAATTAACCCAAAGTATTGCTGCCAGCCCTTATTTGTATGATGTGGTGATTTACGACAGTAACGGAGTGCGAATAAGCTGGTCAGAGGCCAGCTCGGCGGCCAGATTGATGT
Organism: Arsukibacterium sp. MJ3; assembly: GCF_000987765.1. Classification (GTDB taxonomy): domain Bacteria; phylum Pseudomonadota; class Gammaproteobacteria; order Enterobacterales; family Alteromonadaceae; genus Alishewanella. Next base: position 6,237 of record NZ_LAHP01000011.1, on the reverse strand, counting down.
ATGGCAAGTTTGCGACACGACCTTTAGTACCGATGGTTCAAGAAATTCGTCGTCAGCAACAAATACTCGGTTATATAAAAATTAGTTTGCAGTTAGATACCAAGCTTAACCCCAGTTTTGCCAGATGGCAGCAACTAATGCAACACCTTATGCTGTTACTACTCATAACGGGCGCTATTGGCTATTTACTACGCCGCAGTTTTTCACGCTTTTCCAGACAAAGTATCCGCTTAAACAACAAGTCTTAAAATGGTTAAACTATTCTGCCATAGCCCTTCACTAAGATGTTGTGGGCTCTCATGACGAAGTTGACAGAACACCTTAAAAATTTTTGCTAATTGCGCCGGGCTATTAGGTTTGCCCTGCGCTCCAGCCAAGGGCATTGCCGGCGCGTCAGTTTCTAACACAAAACTACTCAGCGGCAGCTTCTGCACCGTTTTACGGGTTTTTTCAGCACGATTATACGTAATGGTGCCACCAATCCCCAATTTAAAACCCAGGTCTAAAAAAGCCTGCGCTTGTTGCGAACTACCGGAAAAGGCATGCAAGATACCACCTTCAGTAAATTGCTGCCGTTTAAGCTCGGCCAATAGCTGCGGTTGGCTTTTCCGATGGTGCAATATCACCGGCTTTCTATGCAATTTTGCCAGCGAAAGTTGCTCAGTAAATAATTGCTGCTGCAGAGCAAAAGTAGCTTCAGGTAAGCCAAAATCCAGCCCAATCTCGCCTACAGCGGCAATATCAGCGCCATGTGTTGTTAACAAACGCTGAAGCTCAGCAATAGCTGCAAGCGAACAACCCGCAACCCACCAAGGGTGAATACCCAAAGCAATGTACCAACTCGATTGCTGTTGACGTAAATTCAGCAGATTTAACCAGGCAGCAGGTTCTACTGCGGGGATAAGTAAAGCAGCGACACCGTTGTGTTGCGCTTGTTGCCAATGTTGTTGTTGCAACGCTGACAACTCAGGCAAGTCCAGATGGCAATGGGTATCAAATAACTTATGCGCAACTGCCCTATCGCAGCTTAGGGGCATAACCGTTCAATAAACCAGCTATTGTCGGGTTGTTTTGAATACATAAAGCGATCGTGTAACCGGTGCTCACCACCTTGCCAAAACTCAATTTTAGACGGTTTCACTAAGAAACCGCCCCAAAATGAGGGTAAAGGCACTTCGCCTTGGGCAAACTTATGTTTAATTTCGGAAAATTTCTGCAGCAACGCCTGACGTGTTGATACCGGCCGGCTTTGCTCTGATGCCCAGGCGGCTAACTGACTTTCCTTTGGACGTGATAAAAAGTATTTCATCACCTGCGTATTGGACACACGTTCTGCCGTACCGTAAACAATAACTTGACGCTCCAGCGGATGCCAAGGGAAATGTAAACACACTTTTGGGTTAGCACTTAGCTCAGTCGCTTTACGACTACCAAGATTGGTGTAGAAGGTGTAACCCTCCTGACTGACATCTTTTAGCAGTACCAGTCGCTGCGACGGCTGCCCCTCTTTATCGACACTGGCAACACACATCGCAGTAGGGTCGGGTAACTCTGCCGCAATGGCATCTTTCAACCACAACTCAAACTGCATGATAGGATCAGTATGTAGTTTATCTAAATCCAGGTTATCTTTGGTATAACTGCGGCGTATCGCGTCGATTTTCATACATTACATCCGTTCCATTACGTCTATACCTAACAAGTCCAAGCCTTGTTGAAGTATCCGTGAAGCTAAAATACTAAGCATTAAACGGCTATCGCGCAGCTCTGGTTCAACGTTCTCTTTTAATATAGGGCATGCCTCATAGAAACTCATGTATAAACTGGCTAACTCGTACAGATAATTACAAAGTAAATTAGGCTGAGCGTCTTTTATTACCGTATGTAGCGTTTCTTCAAAACGCAACAGCTTCACTGCTAACAGCTTCTCCGGCGCAGAGCCAATTACAATATCCGCACTAAAGTTTTCGACAAGCTGTGCCCGACGTAAAATGCTGCGTACCCGGGTATAGGCGTATTGTAAATAAGGAGCAGTGGCACCTTCAAAGCTAAGCATTGCATCCCAACTGAAGATATAATCACTGGTTCTGTTCTTGGATAAATCAGCGAACTTAACCGCTCCTATACCGACCTTATTGGCAACGTCGGCAATTTCTGCTTCATTTAAATCGGTAGCTTTTTCCTGCACCACCGACTTAGCTCGAACTATAGCTTCGTCCAGTAAATCAATCAGTTTTACCGTGCCACCGGCCCGCGTTTTAAAAGGTGTGCCATCTTCGCCCATCATGGTTCCAAACGGACAATGATCGTAAGCGGTGTTGTCGCGCAAATAACCCGCTTTACGAGCGACTAATTCAACTTGTTTAAAATGCAATCCCTGGCGGGCATCGGTAAAAATAATAACTCGGTCAGCAGCTAAGTCATGGCTTCGATATTGGCAAGCGGCTAAATCGGTAGTGGAATATAAAAATCCACCTCCGGTTTTCTGCACAATAAACGGTGATGGGTTACCCTCTTTATCGGCAAGCTCAGTTAAAAACACTACCAACGCGCCCATGCTCTGCACGGCCAGTTTTTGCTGTTTTAAATCAGCGACAATACCATTTAGCATGCTGTTGTAAGCACTTTCTGGCTTAATATCAGTATGCTTTAGGGTAACATTCAATTTTTGATAAACTTCAGCACTGTGCTTAATTGAGGTATCAATAAACAGTTGCCATAGTTTCTGGCAATGGCTGTCACCACTTTGCAGTTTTACCACATACTGGCGTGACTTATCGGCAAAGCCTGTTTCATCATCAAAGCGTTTTTTCGCTTCACGGTAAAAGTCTTCCAGATCAGCCAGCGCAACGTGCTCTAAATCAACACCCTCGCTCAACTTATCCTCTAAATGCGCAATTAACATACCAAACTGAGTACCCCAATCTCCCATATGGTTTTGCCGGATGACGTTATCACCCCAAAACTCCAGCGTACGCACTACAGCATCACCAATAATAGTGGAACGTAAGTGCCCAACATGCATTTCTTTAGCCAGATTAGGGGCGGAGTAATCAACCACAACAGTTTGAGGCTGTTGGTTAATGCTAACCCCCAGACGCGGGTCTTCAGCAGCTTGTGCTAACTGCCGCGCTAACCAATTTACATTTAAAGACACGTTAATAAAACCAGGGCCAGCAATTGTTACTTTATCGGCTATATCGGTTAGTTCTAGTGTCGATAGCAATTGCTCAGCCAATTGTCTTGGATTAGTTTTCAAAAGCTTGGCAGCTGCCATAGCGCCATTAATTTGATACTCACCAAATTCTGGCCTGGTACTTTGAGTAACGGCTGGGTTTGTACCTTCAGGTAAACCAAGTACACTAAATGCCGCTAATGTTTTGTCCGTAAGAAGTTGCTTAATATTCATTTCGCCAGCCTGTTAATGTTCACGGGTCTTATGGAAAGAGATTTTAGGATAACGCTCGATAGCCAAATTCAAATTGACCATGGTTGGCGCAATGTAAGTCAGGTTGTCGCCGCCATCTAATGCCAGATTGGTACTGGCTTTATTTTGAAATTCCTGTAATGCTTTAGCATCAGCGCTATACACCCAACGTGCAGTAGCAACATTGACACTTTCATATAATGCATCAACGTTATATTCTGACTTTAGACGACTTACCACTACATCAAACTGTAATACCCCAACAGCACCAACAATTAAATCATTGGTATCTAGCGGCCGGAAAACTTGCACGGCACCTTCCTCCGACAGTTGGACCAGCCCTTTAAGTAATTGCTTTTGTTTGAGCGGATCACGCAACCGAATGCGCCGGAACAGCTCAGGCGCAAAGTTTGGAATACCACTAAACTGCATATCTTCACCAGTAGTGAAGGTATCACCAATTTTAATGGTGCCGTGGTTATGTAAGCCAATGATATCCCCTGGGTAGGCTTCGTCCAGATGCTCGCGATCGCCAGCTAGGAATGTTAACGCTTGTGGGAACAACACCTCTTTACCGATGCGGACATGCCGTACTTTCATGCCTTTTTGGTATTTACCTGAAACAATTCGTAAAAAAGCCACCCGATCCCGATGCTTTGGATCCATATTGGCTTGAATTTTGAAGACAAAACCAGTAAAACCACTTTCAGCTGGTTCAACTTTGCGCACATTAGTATCTCGCGATTGTGGCTTTGGTGCCCACTCGGTCAAACCATCAAGCATATGGTCAACCCCGAAATTACCCAAGGCAGTACCGAAAAATACTGGCGTTAACTTACCCTTTAAGAACAAGTCTTGATCAAATTCGTTGCTGGCACCTTGAACTAATTCCATTTCATCACGCAATTGTGCTGCATAGTAGCCAATGCGTTTATCAAGCTCAGGGTTGTTCAACCCTTTAATAATATCCAGATCCTGAATGGTGTGTCCCATTCCCGATTTATACAAAATAATTTCATCACGCAAAATGTGATACACGCCCTTAAATTCCTTGCCCGAAGCTATTGGCCAGGTAATAGGGGCACAGGCTATTTTTAAAACACTCTCTACTTCATCCAGCAGGTCTACCGGATCACGAATGTCACGATCCATTTTATTAATAAAGGTTACAATAGGCGTATCACGCAGCCGGGTAACCTCCATTAATTTTATGGTGCGATCTTCAACACCTTTAGCGCCATCAATTACCATCAAACAAGAATCGACAGCGGTTAAAGTACGATAAGTATCTTCGGAGAAGTCTTCATGCCCTGGTGTATCAAGCAGGTTTACTAGACAATCGTTGTAAGGAAATTGCATGACCGAAGTAGTAACCGAAATACCCCGCTCCTTTTCCATTTCCATCCAGTCAGACGTAACAAACTGTCCGGACTTTTTGCCTTTCACTGTACCAGCTCTTTGGATCAAATTTCCAAACAACAGTACTTTTTCAGTTATGGTAGTTTTACCAGCATCCGGGTGCGAAATAATAGCGAAAGTACGTCTGCTTTCAATTTCATGCAGAAATTTATCTTTATTCATGGTATCCAATATTAGTTAGCAACCAGCGACTTGGCTGAAAAACGATGAAAAATAATTGCTGGAGATTATAGCAGCATCACCGCCGCTGGCACAGTGTGAGATTAATTAGTCAGGCTAAGCGGCAAACACATCATCAAAGCATCTTCTTTTCCCGCTGCATTTGAATAATAATTCCGACGCCGACCCGCTTCAATAAAGCCATGCTTTTCATACAAATGAATGGCGGCAGCATTCGACGCCCTCACCTCTAACCAAGCTTCTGCCGCACTACGATTGGCTGATTGTTCAATAAAGTGCGTTAACAACGTTCCACCAAGCCCCCTGCCATGATGTTTACTGTGAACACATATATTAAATAACTGGCTTTCTACTGTGATGAATTGTCCAAAATAGAAACCTAGCAATTGCGCATCAACAAATAAGCCATAGTTAAAATACTGATTACCAAAACAGGAATTAACTACTCCCTCTGACCAAGGGTATAGATTGGCCACCGCTTCAATTGCAAGTAAAGCCGGTATATCACTTACCAATAAGCGTCTAATTTGCATTATCTGCTAGCTGCTGTTGAACCAGCGCCCAAAGCTGTTGCTTTAATTCGGGTTGCTTTAAAAAAACCAGGTTGGGTGTTATTAGTAAGTTGTTATTATGTTCAAACCGACAGTGTTCAGTAGCGGGGTCAATTAACCAATTTTTTATACTAGATTGCGCCAGCAGCAGCGAAATGTCATGACTTAATAACGCATTATGCGGTTCAGGTATTCGTGCAGGATCTGTAGCAATAGTATCTGGTTGGCTAATTGACTGTACAAAAAACTCTGGCCTGCTCTGCAATGGCCTGATATTGAGTTGTTTGAGCAATTGTGACTGGTTTGAAGTTATTTTCATAATATAAAGAAGTGGCAGGGGCAGAGGGATTCGAACCCCCAACCATCGGTTTTGGAGACCGCTGTTCTACCAATTGGAACTATGCCCCTAACGTTTGAGGCGTCATTATACAAAAGACTGTTTAAAGGTAAAGCAAAAATATGAATAAGACAGTTCAAATGCATATAAAACGTACGTAACGAAGATTGTTTTAATAACTTAACATAGACCAAAGCTGTTTAATACTCAGATGTGTATAACGACTAAAACGCTTGAGCGGGCCTTTTAGCGTAGTACTAACATTGCACAGCCAATAAAAAAGCCCCAGCTCTTACGAGAGGGGCTTATTTATTGAATTGGGA
>NZ_LAHP01000010.1 GCF_000987765.1 Arsukibacterium sp. MJ3 | reverse complement strand
GGTTAGACAGTTATATTGAGATTGCGCCCTCGGGCTCCTCTTTATAACCACAGGGCGAAGGTGCTAAATCCGGCTCCCGCAACCAACTTTAGGTTAGACTTTTTTTTCACAATAGCCATTGGCGATATGGGTGTTGTTAGGATGTTACTTCGCCCCGCTTGTTCGGGGCGTTTTCGTATCTGGCGTGTCAGTTTTGCAGTAATGGGCGCTATGCCCATTTTTTATTGGTGTATTCGGAGGTCTTTTTGACTAAACAAGAACAACAACTGGTTGAGTTGTTGACCCCTACAATAGCAAACTCAGGTTTTGCATTGTGGGGTATTGAATTGCTGCGTGCCGGTAGGCACACCACGTTGCGGCTATATATTGATCACGCTGACGGTATTACTGTTGAGAATTGTGCTTTGGTAAGCCGTGAAGTTAGTGCTGTACTGGATGTGGAAGACCCTATTCCTAACGAGTATACCTTGGAAGTTTCATCACCAGGGTTAGCCAGACCGCTATTTACCGAAGCACATTTTACCCAGGCTGTCGGCCAGCAGATTGAAGTGAAGCTGGCGATAGCGCAAGATAACAGAAGAAAATTCAAAGGCATGTTGCAAGCAATAGACACTGACATGCTCGTTATAGAAGTTGATGGCAAACCCTATCGTTTGCTGATGGATAATATAGACAAAGCAAACGTAGTACCGGTTTTTTAAGGTATTCGGGTCGCGTCAGAACGAGGCAGATACAATGGCAAAAGAAATATTATTAGTTGTTGATGCAGTATCAAACGAAAAATCAGTACCGCGGGAAAAGATTTTCCAGGCACTGGAGTTTGCATTAGCTGCAGCCACTAAAAAGAAAAACGAAAGCGACATTGAAGTGCGGGTTAGCATTGACCGCAAAACCGGGTCATATGAAACTTTCCGGCGTTGGGAAGTCGTGGCTGATGAGGCGGTACAAGAGCATCCTACCCGGGAAATTACCTTGTCGGCAGCACAATATGATGCACCGGAAGTTAACATTGGTGATTATTACGAAGAACAAATTGATTCAGTAGAATTTGACCGTATTACCACGCAGATGGCGAAACAGGTAATCGTGCAAAAAGTACGCGAAGCTGAGCGGTCACAGGTTGTTGAAGCCTATATTGATCAAGTTGGTGAACTGGTTACCGGTATTGTTAAAAAAGTAAACCGCGACAGTATTATTGTTGATTTAGGCAATAATGCTGAAGCGATGTTACCGCGCGAAGAAATGTTGCCGCGCGAAACGTACCGGCCAGGCGATCGGATCCGTTCTTTACTGTTTGATGTGAAGCCAGAAGCCCGTGGCGCTCAGTTGTTTTTAAGTCGTGCCAGACCAGAAATGTTGCTGGAGTTATTTCGGATTGAAGTGCCGGAAATTGGCGAAGAAATGATTGAGCTACGCGGTGCAGCCCGTGATCCGGGTTCGCGGGCCAAAGTTGCAGTAAAAAGCAACGATCGGCGCATTGATCCGGTAGGTGCTTGTGTTGGTATGCGTGGCTCACGCGTGCAGGGTGTTTCTAACGAGCTGGCGGGTGAGCGTGTTGACATTGTCTTGTACGATGATAACGATGCGCAGTTTGTCATAAACGCGATGGCGCCAGCTGAAGTTGCCTCTATTATTGTTGACGAAGATACCCATTCGATGGATATCGCTGTTGAAGATTCTAACTTGGCGATGGCCATTGGCCGCAATGGTCAGAATGTGCGGTTAGCCAGCCAGTTAACCGGTTGGGAACTGAATGTAATGTCAGTTTCAGACATGAAGAAAAAGCATCAGGAAGAAACTGAAAAAGTTCGGCAAATCTTTATGGACGCTTTGGAAATTGATGCAGATTTCGCAGATGTATTAGTGGAAGAAGGCTTTGCCACGTTGGAAGAAGTCGCCTATGTTCCAATTAGCGAACTATTATCTATTGACGGTTTTGATGAAGAAATTGTTGAAGAGTTGCGCGGTCGGGCAAAAGCCGTTTTAACTACCCGTGCTCTGGCCAGTGAAGAATCACTGGAAGATGCCAAACCTACTGCAGCGCTGTTAGCGCTAGAAGGTTTAGATACACATACCGCATATGTCGTTGCCAGCAAAGGTGTTACTACCCTGGATGACTTAGCCGAGTTGGGTGTCGACGATTTATTAGATATAGCAGATATAACTGAACAAAAAGCCGCTGAGCTAATTATGGCCGCGCGCAACATTGTTTGGTTTAGTGAAAGTAACTGAGTAGTCAACGGAGGTAACAACACAAATGGCAGAAGTCACCATAGAGAAGCTGGCCAGTGATGTCGGTACAACTGTTGATCGGTTAGTACAACAATTTGCTGATGCAGGTATCACCAAAGCTGCAGGGCAGCAGGTATCTGAAGATGAGAAAAAAACACTGTTAGAGCATTTAAGTAAGCAGCATGGCGGTAAGTCGTCAGAGCCTTCTAAACTAACATTGAAACGTAAAGAAAAAACCACGTTAAGTGTAGCTGGTGGCGCCGGTCGTAACCGTGAGATCCAGGTTGAAGTGCGTAAGCAAAAAACCTATATCAAGAAGCCGTTAGTTGATGAAGCTACGTTAAAAGCGCAAGAAGAAGCGCGTATAGCGGAAGAAAAAGCCAACGCTGAAGCTAATCGTGCTCGTCAGGAAGCTGACCATAAAGCGCGCGAAATTGCCGCGGCTAAAGCTAAAGAAGAAGCCGAGCGAAAAGCGAGTGAAGCAAGAAAGCGCGAAGAAGTTAAACAGGCGCAATTGTTAAAAGATGATCCGGAAGAAGCCGCTCGTCGCGCAGCGAAAGAAGAAGCGAAGCGTGAAGCTGAGCATATGCGGCAGCAACAAGAAGCAGAAGCGTTACGTAAGCTGGAAGAAGAAGCTAAAAAGCAAGCTGATGCTGCTCGCAAATTGGCTGAAGACAATGGTGAGCGTTGGGCGCAGGAAGAAAAAGCCAAGTCTACTGAGAAAGATGATTATCACCTGACCAGTAACGAATTTGCCAAGCAAGCTGAAGACGAAGTAGATGCCAAAGAAGAACGGGCCGGTCGCCGTGGTGTGGGTAAGAAAACACCGCCAGCTAAAGGTAAAAAGAAAGACGACGGTAACGATAAAGAAGCCTTTAACCGCGCTAACCGTCACACCAAGAAAAAGAAAACGCCAACCAGTATGCAACATGGTTTTAATAAGCCAGCGCAGCCGGTTGAACGTGAAGTGAAAATTGGTGAAACCATTACCGTAGCCGAGCTAGCTGCAAAAATGGCGGTTAAAGCGTCAGAAGTAATTAAAGCGATGATGAAAATGGGTGCTATGGCAACCATTAACCAGGTTATTGATCAGGAAACGGCGGCTATTGTCTGTGAAGAGATGGGCCACAAATTTACTCTGACCAAAGAAAACGAGTTAGAAGAAGCCGTAATGTCTGATCGTCAAGGTCAGGGTGAGCTTGAGCCACGGGCACCGGTAGTGACCGTAATGGGTCACGTTGACCACGGCAAAACGTCGTTATTAGATTTTATACGTAAAGCTAAGGTCGCCGACGGTGAAGCCGGTGGTATTACCCAGCATATTGGTGCTTACCACGTTGAAACTGACCGCGGTATGGTAACGTTTTTAGATACGCCAGGTCACGCTGCGTTTACGTCAATGCGAGCTCGGGGTGCTAAAGCCACTGATATCGTTATTCTGGTTGTGGCGGCGGATGATGGTGTTATGCCGCAAACTAAAGAAGCTATTCAGCATGCGAAAGCCGCTGGTGTGCCTATCGTGGTTGCAGTCAATAAAATTGATAAGCCAGATGCTGATCCAGATCGCGTGCGTAATGAATTATCACAGTTTGACGTTATTTCAGAAGAGTGGGGCGGCGATACTCAGTTTGTTCAGGTATCAGCCAAAACCGGTCTGGGTATTGACGACTTGCTGGAAGCCATTCTGAACCAAGCTGAGTTATTGGAATTAAAAGCGGTAAGAAATGGCCTGGCACGTGGTGCGGTAATTGAATCTCGCTTAGACAAAGGCCGTGGTCCAGTTGCGTCTATTCTGGTACAGGAAGGTACGCTGAATCAGGGTGACATTGTACTTTGTGGCTTTGAGTATGGTCGGGTTCGGGCAATGCGTGACGAAAACGGGCGTGATGTTAAAGTGGCTGGCCCTTCTATTCCGGTAGAAATTTTAGGTTTGTCTGGTGTACCGCAAGCGGGTGATGAAGTTACCGTGGTAAAAGATGAGCGTAAAGCGCGTGAAGTTGCTTTATATCGTCAGGGTAAATTCCGCGATGTTAAATTAGCACGTCAGCAGAAATCGAAATTGGAAAACATGTTCGCCAATATGACTGAAGGCGATGTGTCTGAGCTTAATCTGGTTCTCAAAGGTGACGTACAAGGTTCAGTACAGGCAATTTCAGAATCTTTGGCTAAACTGTCTACTGATGAAGTTAAAATTAAAATTATCGGTAGCGGCGTTGGTGGTATTACCGAAACTGACGTTACCCTGGCGGCGGCTTCACAAGCTATTATTATTGGTTTTAACGTTCGTGCTGATGCTTCTGCCCGTAAAATGGTTGAAGATGAAGGCCTTGACCTACGTTACTACAGCATCATTTATGAGCTGTTAGACGAAGTCAGAGCGGCGATGACCGGTATGTTAGCCCCACTGTTCAGACAGCAAATTATTGGTCTGGCACAGGTGCGGGACGTGTTCCGTTCACCGAAGTTCGGCGCTATTGCCGGTTGTATGGTTACGGAAGGCTTGATCAAGCGCAATGCACCAATTCGGGTATTACGTGAAAACGTAGTGATTTTCGAAGGTGAATTGGAGTCGTTACGTCGCTTCAAAGATGATGTAAGTGAAGTAAGAAATGGCTTTGAATGTGGTATCGGGGTGAAAAATTACAACGATGTGCGCGAAGGCGATCAAATAGAAGTATTTGAAACCATTCAGGTTGAACGTACTTTATAAAGTACCGCTGGTCAGCACAGTGCTGGCAATACATAGTACAGGGGCCTTTAGTGCCCCTGTTGTGTTTTCCCTGGCCCAAAATTGGAAGGCTCAGAAATGGCAAAAGAATTTTCCCGCGTTGACCGGTTGTCACAACATATTAAAAGAGAAATGGCGGTTATACTGCAACGCGAAATTAAAGATCCGCGGCTGCATTCAATGATTACCGTGTCAGATGTCGAAGTATCTCGCGACTTGTCCCATGCCAAGGTGTTTGTAACCTTTTTAGGGATGGACGACAGCAAGGTTGAAGACAACCTGAAAATTTTGAATGATGCGGCAGGCTTCGTTCGAAGTCTTATTGGCAAACGGATCCAAACCCGCATAGTACCGAATATTCGTTTTGCCTTTGATCAGTCATTAAATGAAGGGATCCGCATGGCTAGCTTAGTGGCTACGGTTCGCCAGGAAGATGAGCGAAAGCGTAAAGATGCCGGGCTAGACCCTATTGATAGCGACGGAGCCGATGACTAATGGCGCGTAAAAATGCCAGAGAAGTTAATGGCATTCTGTTGTTGGATAAACCGCTAGAAGTAAGCAGTAATGGTATTTTGCAGCGGGTACGCTGGTTATATCAGGCAAAAAAAGCCGGACATACCGGTGCGCTGGATCCAATGGCCTCTGGCTTATTGCCCATTTGTTTTGGTGAAGCCACTAAGTTTAGCCAGTTTTTACTGGATACGGATAAAACCTATTTGGTTACCGCTTGTTTTGGCGTACGTACCACGACTAGTGATACGGAAGGCGAGATTATCAGCCAGCGCCCGGTGAGTTTTACCGACAGTCAACTAGAACAAGCTTTGCCGTTGCTTCGAGGTGATATACTGCAGGTGCCGACGATGTTTTCAGCCCTTAAGTATCAGGGGCAGCCTCTTTACAAATATGCCCGTCAAGGCATTACCATTGAGCGTGAAGCACGGCCAATTAGTATATTTCGTTTTGAATTGTTACAACGTACTGGTGATAATGCAGACTTTATTATTCATTGCTCTAAAGGTACTTATATACGCACCTTAATTGATGATTTAGGCGAGTTATTAGGTTGCGGCGCACATGTCAGTAAATTACACCGCACCCAGGTTGGCCCCTTTACCGCCGGCCAAATGGTGCCGCCGTCACAGTTAGATGCATTGGCCGGGCCGTGTCATACTACCGCTGATTTTAGTGCGCTTGATTCATTATTATTGCCACTTGATGCAGGTATTGTTGCTATGGCTTCGTTGCTACTGACAGCTGAGCAGCAATTGTGCTTACAACATGGCAAAAGCTGTAAGGTGGCTGCTGCCGATACCGATGCCATTAAATTACTGGGACCTGACGCGGTGTTTATAGGGGTTGGCCAGGTAGAGCAGGCAGTACTTAGCTCACGACGCTTATTGAATACCAGTGCCATGCACCAGCCAACGGCTGAGATAAGTGGCTTGTAAATTGTAAGCAAAGTGCTATTATACGTTAGTTTTTTGGGGTCTGCTGGATGAGTGATCGGCGATACCCTTATTTTAGTTCACTCAAACTTGGAGTTAAATATGTCGTTAAATGCTGCTGATAAAGCAAAAATTGTTGCTGACTACGCTGTAAAAGAAGGCGATACCGGTTCACCAGAAGTACAGGTTGCCCTGTTAACTGCGTCAATCACTCACCTGCAAGGCCACTTTGCCGAGCACAAGCACGACTTCCATTCTCGTCGTGGTTTGTTACGGATGGTTAGCCAGCGTCGTAAGCTGTTAGATTACTTAAAAGGCAAAGACCAGAGCCGTTACACTACTCTGATCGGTCGTTTAGGTTTACGTCGTTAATCGTTAATCGACAACGAAAAAAAGAGGCTTTTTAGCCTCTTTTTTTTGTGCCTTTTCTATAGGATTATTGTTACGGGACTACTTTTACTGAACTATCTTTTATATTAGGTTACAGAGTATACTGTACAAGCAAAAAACACAGAGAAAAACATCGCAATTCGGCGATTAAGATAAAGGAAATACATACGTGACTCCCATCGTAAAATCATTTCAGTTTGGCCAACACACCTTCACTTTAGAAACCGGCGTAATAGCCCGTCAGGCAGATGCCGCAGTATTGGCCAGCCTGGGAGATACTTCAGTTTTAGTAACTGTTGTTGGTAAAAAAGAACCTAAACCTGGTCAGGATTTTTTTCCGTTAACCGTAAACTACCAGGAAAAAATGTATGCAGCTGGCCGGATCCCGGGTGGCTTTTTCAAACGCGAAGGCCGGCCAAGTGAAGGTGAAACGTTAATTTGTCGTTTGATCGATCGCCCAATCCGGCCATTGTTCCCGGAAGGCTTTAACAATGAAGTGCAGGTTATTGCTACTGTGGTGTCAGTGCAGCCTGAAATTCAGCCAGACATCGTGGCATTAATTGGTACCTCAGCCGCTTTAGCGTTGTCAGGTATTCCGTTTGCAGGCCCTATTGGTGCTGCACGGGTAGGTTATATTAATAACCAGTACGTGTTAAACCCATCAGAAGAAGAGTTAAAAAGCTCTAAATTAGACTTGGTGGTAGCCGGTACGCACAATGCGGTACTGATGGTTGAATCTGAAGCCAACATTCTGTCAGAAGACGTTATGTTAGGCGCAGTAATGTATGGCCATGAGCAACTGCAAACGGCTATTACTGCTATTAAAGAATTAGCGGCTGAAGGCGCTAAACCCGCCTGGAACTGGCAAGCACCAGCTAAAAATTTACCACTAATTGCTAAAGTCGCTGAGCTGGCTACTGCTGATATCAGCACGGCGTATCAGATCACTGAAAAAGCCAAACGCTATGAGCGTATTTCGGTAATTAAAGCGGCTGTTCATGAAAAATTAATTGCTGCATTAGCCGCAGGCGAAGAGCTTAATAAAAACGAGTTTGGCGAAATATTCCATGCTCTGGAAAGTAAAGTGGTTCGCAGCCGTATTACCAAAGGCGAGCCACGTATTGATGGCCGTGACCCGGAAATGATCCGTGGTTTAAGCGTCATGACGGGCGTACTACCACGTACTCACGGTTCATCACTGTTTACCCGTGGTGAAACGCAGGCGCTGGTTACCTGTACTTTAGGTACCGCTCGCGATGCACAAAACATTGATGACTTGTTAAGTGCTAAAACCGACACCTTTATGCTGCACTACAACTTCCCTCCTTACTGTGTGGGTGAAACCGGTATGGTCGGTTCGCCGAAACGCCGTGAAATCGGTCATGGCCGGTTAGCGAAGCGCGGTGTACTGGCGGTTATGCCTGATTTTGAAGACTTCCCGTACACCGTACGAATTGTTTCTGAAATTACTGAGTCAAACGGTTCAAGCTCAATGGCTTCTGTTTGCGGTTCATCGTTAGCCTTAATGGATGCGGGTGTGCCAATTAAAGCGTCAGTAGCCGGTATTGCCATGGGTCTGGTAAAAGAAGGTGACGACTTTGTCGTATTGTCAGATATTTTAGGTGATGAAGATCACTTAGGTGACATGGACTTTAAAGTAGCCGGTACCACCGAAGGTATTACTGCCCTGCAAATGGACATTAAAATTGATGGTATTACCCAGGAAATTATGCAAATTGCCCTAAAACAGGCAAAAGCAGCGCGTTTGCATATTCTGAACGTGATGGATCAGGCTATTAGTGGTCACCGTGAAGAAATGTCTGAATACGCGCCGCGCATTTACACCATGAAGATTAACCCGGAGAAAATCCGTGAAGTTATCGGTAAAGGTGGCGCAGTTATTCGTCAAATTACTGAAGAGTCAGGCACTACTATTGAGCTGGAAGATGATGGCAGCATAAAAATTGCCGCAACTACTGCTAAAGCCGCGCAAATTGCCATTGACCGCATCAATGCTATTACTGCCGACATTGAAGTAGGTGCCATTTACCAAGGTGAAGTGGTACGTATTGTCGACTTCGGTGCTTTCGTTAATGTATTGCCAGGTAAAGATGGTTTAGTGCATATTTCGCAAATTTCGGAAGAGCGGGTAAGTAATGTGTCTGAACACTTGCAACTGGGGCAGAAAGTAGCGGTTAAAGTACTGGAAGTAGACAAGCAGGGCCGGGTACGCTTAAGTATTAAAGAAGCGAATAGTAAGCCAGCAGAAACTGCAGCTAATGCTGAGCAAGACGCTTAACATGCTCAGATTTAAAACAGGTGGTGTAGCGCTAATAGTAGCGCTACTTACCTTAAACGGTTGTGCAATGGTACAACCGTCATCGTCAGCGGCCTGGCTTACGCCAGAGCCGTTGGCGGTTCCTTATCGAACTGAGTTGGCGATTGCCCGCTTAACCGAAATTTTGCAACGTGCTGAGTTATCAGATGAGCAGTCGGCACGTTTATTTTATGACCGTGGGGTCATGTACGACAGTGTCGGTTTACGATCACTGGCCCGGTTAGATTTTATGCGGGCATTACGGCTGAAACCAGACCTGGCTGATGCCTATAATTTTGTTGGCATTCATTACACCCTTAGTGGCGATTTTGACCAGGCATATGAAGCCTTTGACTCGGCGCTGGAACTGGCACCTGATTATGAATATGCCTATTTAAACCGGGGTATTGCGCTGTACTATGCCGGACGGACTGAGCTGGCATTACCTGATTTTGAGCGATTTTTGCAATTACGACCGGCAGATCCGTACCGTGTTATTTGGTTATACCTGGCTGAGTTAGAGCTATCAAAAACGGCTGCCAGGCAGCGACTAGCAGTTAATCTTACTGAACTGGCCACAGATGACTGGGCAACTAACATAGTTCGCTTTTATGCTGGTAATATCAGTGAGCAGCAACTGTTAGACACCATTATCGAGGATTTAACTGGCCCGCGTGCATTAGCCGAACGCCTTTGCGAAGTGTATTTTTATTTGGCGAAATGGCATGACGCTTCACAGCGACCAGAGCAGGCGTTGCAGTATTATAAAATGGTGTTAGCCACTAACGTTTATGAGTTTGTTGAACACCGTTACGCCAGGCTAGAAATGGCCCGGTTACGCGGTGAAACATTAACGGGCCAGAGTGATGAATTTCATTAAACCTTGCCATAGTGTGTTAGTTAAAAGTCAGCTTGCTGGCTTTTTTGCTTTTCTGCTATTGGGGTGTACACCGCAGATAAACCCACACAGCCAGCAATATATAATGCAGCAAGCGCAAACTGAACCTGCTGCCGCTATGCAACTGGCCCGACATCGTTTAGCTAATAACGAGCTAACCGCTGCACTGCGCTGGTTCAGACACGCTGCGTTACTGGGTGATAGTGCTGGCTTAACGCATGCCTTGCAATTACAACAGCGGTTAGAAGGGCGTTTAGCCACGGCAGTATGGTTAGAGCAGCAACTTAACAGTCAGCAACTGGCTGCTAGCGCTGTTAGCGCCGCGCAACGGGCTACTTTGGGGTTATGGCAAGCAGAGCCAGTACCGCCAGCGGATAGTGGCTATCAGGCTGTTGCTGGCTGTATGCTTACGCTACAGCCAGTCGCCAGCCAACAAGCTGGCGTGCTACGTTGGCAGCACTTAAAAACAGCTTGGGCCAAGGATCCCTTACTTGGCCAGTTACCGGTTTGTTTTAAACCGTTAATAACAATCAGCGCTACCGCTCTGAGTTGCTCAGAGCGTCCAGCGCAGCGTATTCAATGCGAATATGGCGCATTAACTGAGCAGGTTATTACCGGTAACTTTAGTCAACTGCTGGTAATTGCCGGCCAAGGGCTGGCCAGTTACAACAATGGTATTGTGCAATTACCCGATACGGCCAGCCTGGCGTTATTGCAACATGAATTTATGCATGCTTTGGGGTTTATTGACGAGTATCCGTTAGCGGCTGTCGCTGCGGCAGACGTATGCAAAAGCGGCACTTTTGCGACTAACCTGTTGTTTGATAATACACCGGCAACGCTGGCGGCCTATCAGCAGCGTTGGCAGCTGCAGCTTGACCCGGCATTGCTTACTCCGGTAACTACTTGCCAGGCGGCGAAAGTTCAAGCATACCGGGTAGTTGCAACAATTAACCCGATGCAGGCATACCAAACGGCAATGCCAGCGGTGTATCAGCAACTAATAGTGCAGGCGTTAAGCGCGCCAGAACACATTATGCCGGTGCAATATTATTTTGCTTATTTAGCCCGGCAACAGCAGGCATGGCAGCAGTGGCATACTTTAATGCAGCGTGCCGCCAGTAACGGTTATGATGATGCAATAAACGCTTTGCAGTTATAAATCGTTAGCGGCTTCTGTTGCACATAATTCAGATAACTCACGACCAAGTAACTGGCTGTCACCTAAATTTAATTCAATTAATCGTTTTAAATGGCTGGCACTTTCCAGATCGATTTTATCGCAGTGCAGGCCAATTACCTCGTTATGCAGATGCGCTATACTAACGTGCATACTAAAATCCAGCGGATAATCACTTAAATGCACCCGCAGCAGTATTGGGCTGCTGAGCTGTTGTGGCCAGTTTTCCGGCAGTTTAACCAATGCACCTTTAAACGATACATCCAGCACCTCAGTCGGGTAGCTTTCATCTGCCGTTTCTAAATGCGCCTTACCCTGAAAATTCACCCGGCTAAACCGTCGTTGTTCCATAATCCCCCCAATAATAACTGCAGCAAGTGTAGCCGTTTAAACCGAAAATAGCACAACAAGGCTGGAGGTATTAAGCAATTAAAACGTGCACTTATCGCCAAGATAAAGTGTTAAAAACCAGCCATTAACAATTGGATCTGCCCCCCAACGTTTCTTAACAGTAAATAGTAGCGAGTGACTTTTGATATGTGCCGATTATTGTCAGCTTTTTATACAATTAGAAAATTCAAACAAGCAGAAAATAACTCAATTATTACTAAATTATTGATAAGTAACATATATTAATTAATATTAAAGTTGGTACCTATTTTGCATAACTAGTTATTGTTAAATACTAATTAGGGATTATACGTGATAAAAAAACTAGAAAAATCAATTAAACGCCAAGTAAAAATTGCTGGCTTACTGCTGATTGCCAGTGTTGCAATGTCAGCACAAGCGGCAATAATTGTTATTACGCCAGAGAATCCAACTTGGGGCGGTGATGTCAATAGTGCTATAACCGCTGCAGCACCACGAAATGGTAATGCTTCATTGCAAGTGCAGGGTGACAGAACCCGCTTTTTTGGGCTGGGTAACCCTTTTAATCCACTGAGTAATATTGCGTTACTTGATGAGTTATTAAACTTCAGTTTTGAGTGGGCCATTTCCTCTACTAGCAGCAATGATTATCATCCAGATTACACGCCGGCTTTGCGTTTACATATTTGGGATAATGGTCAACGTAGTGAGTTAATTTGGGAAGGTGCTTACAACGGTGTTTACGGAAATATAAGTAAAGACACCTGGTATCAAACCAGCTTCAGAGATAACTTTTATCAATGGGTAGCTGGTGTTGGTGTTACAGAAATATATAATAGAACATTAACCGACTGGCAAAACCTTTACTCAGACGAAGCGTATATTTCTTCGGTAAGTATTGGCGCAGGTAGTGGTGCAACGACCAATTATCTGGCTTTTGCAGACAACCTTACTCTGCAATTAACTAACTCTGATGTTACTTACAATTTCGAGCTCGCAGCAACAGCAGTGCCTGAACCTGCTGGTATAGCATTGTTTGCTGGTGGTTTGTTATTATTGTTACGCCGTTTTAGAGCTAAATAATTCAATAATATAAAGTTAAGTATAATTAAAGGCTGCATCGCAGCCTTTATTTATTTTAACAATTGGATCTGACCCCCAAAGTTAATCTTCGCTCAGATAAACTTTTCATTTTCAGAAATTAAGCACTAGACCAGTAGCTAGCAAAGATACATCGCTATCAAACTGATAACCAGCGTAAAGATCAAACACAGGTGTTAGTTTTACCCTAGCCGATAAATCGCCATAAGTGGCACTGCTAGAATCAGATCCATTGCTATATCTCACTGCTGCTGCAAGTTCTAGCATTGGAGTTGCACGATACCTAAATCCGGCACCTGCTTGAAAACCGTTGCTAGTGACACTTTCAAAACCATTAATTTTATTTTTGGTTTGCTCATAACCGCCTTCAAAAAAGGCATCTAAGTTTTCTGCTGCGGCTTGACGCATGCCTAGGCGTACTGAAAAATCATCAAATGCAATGTCGCCTGATAAGTCAGTATAAGAGGCAGCTACATACAATGTGTCAGACAGTAAATAGCTACCATTAATTTGATAACCATCAGGTTTAATAGTGTTATTAATGACATTTTTTATATTAGCTTTAGCATATCCAGCACTTACGTAATTCCAGCTAATATCTGGTTTAGATGCCAGGGCAGCAAAACTAGAATAGCTTAAAATAACTAATGTAATACTAGTAACAAGAATTTTCATAAGACCTCTGTAGTCATATAAGGAAAATATAAAAGCATATTACCAGTTTAGTATTTAAAAAATGCTAATTTTTTACCATTTTATTTAATTGGTGGCTGGTGATAAACACATAAATTTAGCCTGACTACCTTCAATAGCTCCGGCCGATAAGTTACCTTTACTGGTACAAACATCACCGTTTGGTGTGAAAATTAAGTCACGTAAAATGTCACACGGGCAGGGCTTGGTTAGGCTTTAAACGTTTAATTGATAGGATTGAAACGTAACTTGCAATCTGACCCTTAAGGTTTGAAATAACACAACGAGGCTTGTGGAATTAATTAATTAGAAAGGCTGCAAAATGCAGCCTTTCTCGTATGTCGTCGTTCAGTATTAACTTACTTCTTCACCGGCGGCTTGGCGGTCGGCGTGATATGACGAACGTACGAACGGGCCGCAGGCGGCGTGTTTAAAGCCAATGTTATTAGCGAAATGCTTAATTTCATCAAACTCTGCCGGTGGCATATAGCGTTTTACTGGTAAGTGATGCTTACTTGGTTGTAAATATTGGCCAACGGTAAGCATGTCAACATTATGCTCGCGCAGATCTTGTAATACCTGCAGTAACTCTTCAGTGGTTTCACCCAGGCCAACCATTAAGCCAGACTTGGTGGAAACCTCTGGATGCGCTTGCTTAAAGCGTTTTAGCAGCTGTAGTGACCACTTATAGTCAGCACCGGGACGGGCCAGTTTGTAAAGCCGTGGTGCAGTTTCCAAGTTGTGGTTAAACACATCTGGTGGGCTTTTACTGAGGATCTCCAGCGCGACATCCATGCGGCCGCGAAAATCTGGTACTAACACTTCAATCTTAATATCCGGGCTGTATTGTCGAATTGCAGTAATGCAATCGGCGAAATGCTGGGCGCCACCATCACGTAAATCATCACGATCAACTGAGGTTATCACCACGTATTTTAGCTTCATATCACGAATGGTTAATGCCAGCTTTTCCGGCTCTTCAGCACTGGGTGGTAATGGCCGGCCATGCGCCACATCACAAAACGGACAACGCCGGGTGCAAATGGCGCCTAAGATCATAAAAGTGGCGGTACCGTGGTTAAAACATTCCGGCAGGTTAGGGCAGGCGGCTTCTTCACAGACTGAATGCAGACCGTGTTTACGCATTGCCCCTTTTATCTGGTCAATACGCTCAGAATTACGCGGTAACTTTATTTTTAACCACGCAGGCTTACGCAGCATTTCATCAGGTTCTGTTGGCAAAACTTTTACCGGAATTAATGCCATTTTATCGGCATCACGCAGTTTTACGCCTGGTTCCATACGAGCTGTTTTAGTCATTTTGCCACTCTAATCCTGTTTTAAATGTCAGTTCGGGCACGGCCAGTTGCCGTTGGAATATATTGCTTATTTCTGCCTTGGCCTGGCTGATAGTAAGCGGGCCACCAAAATCTTTACTTTGGATCATTTGCATACCGGCATAGCCACAAGGGTTGATCCGGCTAAAGGGACTTAGATCCATATCTACGTTTAACGCCAAACCATGGAAAGTACAACCTTTACGTACCCGCAAGCCAAGCGAGGCCACTTTTTTACCGTCAATATATACCCCTGGTGCGTCAGGTCGGGCGTTAGCGCCAATACCGTGTGCTGCCAGCAGTTCAATCAATATTTGCTCTAGCAGGGTAACCAATTGGCGTACCCCTATTTTTCGTCGTTTAATATCCAGCAGTACGTACACTACCAGTTGGCCTGGGCCATGGTAGGTAACTTGGCCACCTCGATCAACTTTTACCACCGGTATTTCACCAGGCAACAACAGATGTTCTGCTTTTCCGGCCTGGCCCTGGGTAAACACCGCCGGATGCTCCAGTAACCATAGCTCGTCGGCAGTGTGCTCATCACGTTGATCGGTAAATTGCTGCATAGCATGCCATACCTGAGTATAGTCATGGCTGCCAAGATCACGGATCACAAGTTGTTGGCTTAAGCTCACAGCTAACTCCGTTAAAAAACAGGCTGCATTATAGCCGTTTTAAGTGCTAATGCGAGTTCAGACCATTAAAGAACGTAACGAACCAGCGCTATTTTGCCAAGCTCGGTGTACAGCAATTCAATATGATCTTTGCTGGTTACTGTTACTTTTACCGATACCGAATGGTAATTACCTTTGGCGCTGGGTTTTACTTGTGGGCTGTAGTCGGTTGCATCGGTGTGACGACAAATTACCTTCATAACGTCATCAACCAGCTGCGGCTGAGCCAGCCCTAATATTTTAAAATTGAACTGACAGGGGAAATCCAGATAGAGATCAAACTTGGTGTCTTTTACTTCATTTGCCATACGCTTACTCTCATAACGCTTAATGCCGCGAGAAACGACGGCTTATTTTAATTGACGACCTGCTGATCATGAACGGTTATTGTCACAAACAGCTTTTAGTCTAACAAAAATCCCGGCAGTTGCCGGGATGTGTCACCGCAACGCTTTAAAAGTTTAGTTAAATTGCATTTTTACGTAATCAATCATCCGGCTGAAAAAACCACCAGGGCCAACATCTTCTAATGCAACCAATGGATACTCAGCAATATCTGCACCATCTAATTTTAAATAAATAGTACCGACAACTTGTCCCTTAGTAATGGGGGCAATAAGTTGTTGATTCAAGCTAACGTCGGCTTTCAGTTTGCCGCGTTGGCCGCGGGTAATGGTAATCGGTGTGGTTTGCAGTAAGCCTAACTGTATCTGCTCTTTGTCACCCTGCCATATACGTTGCTCGGCAAATTTTTCGCCACTTTGATAAGGTGAGAAAGTTTCAAAAAAGCGAAAGCCATAAGTTAGTAGTTTTTTGTTTTCATTTTGGCGAGCCCGCTCGCTGTCTGTACCCATTACTACTGACACCAGTCGCATACCTTCGCGGGTGGCTGAAGTAATTAAACTGAAGCCAGCTTCGCTGGTATAGCCGGTTTTAATACCATCAACTGCCAGACTACGATCCCATAACAAAGAATTACGGTTATATTGGCGGATATTATTGTAGGTAAATTCTTTCTCTGAATAAAGGGTATAAATGTCGGGTACGTCTTTTATTAACGCGACGGCCAACTTAGCCATATCGCGGGGCGTAGTATAAAGCTCAGCCGAGGGTAAGCCATGGCTGTTAGCAAAACGGGTGTTCAGCATACCAAGTCGCTCAGCATGGGCGTTCATTAGGTCGACAAAAGCGCCTTCGCTGCCAGCAACATGCTCGGCCATAGCTACACAGGCATCATTACCTGACTGAACCACAATACCTTTATTCAGATCGGCTACGCTAACCTGGGTGCCTACCTCAATAAACATTAATGATGAGCCGGGAAAGTTTTTCGCCCAGGCTTTTTCACTGATAGTGACTTTATCGTCCAGACTAATATTGCCGTTCTTCAGTTCAGTACCGATGACGTAAATTGTCATCATTTTAGTTAAACTGGCCGGCGAAAGTGACATGTCAGCGTTGTCTTCAGATAAAACCTTGCTGGTATCAAAGTCAATTAAAATATGGCCTTTAGCGGCAACAGTGGGAGCTTGCGGCACCACAACCTGCGCTTGAGACAGACCGATAAAACAAAAACTACTGATAGCAATAATGCTACTGGTGACGAGGCGACGATAACTATTCATGAGACCCATTCTTTTATTATTGGAAATAGCGAATTTAAATTCAACTGCATACTGTGCTGTCAAAAAAGTAGGCACCAGGATATTGGTTAGCTTTAAGTTTTGCCAACCAACTCCGGGCTTGCCGGTTATCTTTACTCGGACCTACCAACAGCCGAAAAATTCCATCTGCCGTTTGAATTTGCGTAGGTACGGCGAGTTGTTGTTCTACTTCAGCACGTAACTGCTTTAACCTATTGTTATCGCTGCTGGCAAAAATTTGAATAAAACACTGCTGATTGGCAGAAGTGCTGTTCTGCGCCAGCATGCCGGGAGATTTTATAAGCTCTACCTGAACTCTGGCTGTACCTTGTTGCAACATGCCTATTTTGTTGGCGGCTGAATAGGATAAATCAATAATACGGTCGCGATGAAAAGGGCCGCGGTCATTCACCCGGACAATTGCACTCTGGCCGTTATCCAAGTTAGTAACCTTAACATAAGAGGGTAAGGGCAGCGTTTTATGGGCTGCCGTCATGGCAAACATATTGTACGTTTCGCCGTTTGAGGTGAGATGGCCATGAAATTTGTTACCGTACCACGATGCGATACCGGCTTCCTGAAATGACGTAGCATTTGCTACCGGCGAATAATGTTGCCCAAATAGCTGATAAGGTCGGTTACCACCACGGCTAAGCGGCTCACTTTTTGGTGCCGGATCGGTCATTTCCAGAAGGGTCGGTAACCGGTTTGGAATGCTATCTTTTTGTTGCTGATAACGCCCGGCGTTAGGTTCTGACGGTTGTGATTGTGATTGTGGTTGTTGTGTAGCACTGCAACCGGAAAGCAATAGCACCAGTAATAAGCAAAACCATCGAACAGGCTGATCATTATAATGCATTGGCTAACATCCGTTTATGAGTACTGACCGACATTAACACCCCGAAAGCAGCCATCAGGGTAACCATTGATGTGCCGCCATAACTGACTAGCGGTAAAGGTACACCGACCACTGGCAATAAACCTGACACCATGCCAATATTAACAAAAACATAGACAAAAAACGTCAAGGTAAAGCTGGCAGCCACCAGTCTACTGAAATTATCCTGTGCCCGGCTAGCGATTAGCAAGCCCCGGCCGATAATAAATAAGTAAATGGCCAACAACAGCATTACCCCAATTAAACCAAACTCTTCACTGAGTACTGAAAAAATGAAGTCGGTATGCCGTTCGGGTAAAAATTCAAGCTGCGATTGAGTGCCTTGTAACCATCCCTTACCATCTATACCGCCAGAGCCGATGGCAATTTTAGATTGAATAATATGATAACCTGAACCCAGCGGATCGGTTTCCGGATTTAGAAAAGTTAACACCCGTTGCTGCTGGTAATCGCGCATTAAAAAGAACCACATTACCGGCGCGAAAGCGGATACTAACAATGCAATAACGCTAATGAGTCGCCAGCTCATGCCTGCCATAAACAGTACAAACACCCCTGACATGGCGATTAACAACGCGGTACCTAAGTCGGGTTGCTTGGCAATCAGCAGGGTAGGTGCTGCGCACATTAAAAACCCAATAATTAAACGCCAGATTTTGGGTGGTAAATTGTCTGCCGCAATAAACCAGGCAACCGCTAAGGGTACTGCTAACTTCATAATTTCTGACGGCTGAAACTTCATAAAACCTAAATCAAGCCAGCGCTGCGCCCCTTTTCCTACGTAACCAAACAGCAATACGGCGACCAGCATTAACAAACCCAGACTAAATAAGGCCAGTGCCCAACGTCGGATGGTTTGCGGGTTAAGCTGGGCTATCCCCACCATTACCGCCAGTGCCAGGCCTAATCTAAATATCTGGGCTTTCATCATCGTTTCACTTTGGCCGGTAGCGCTATATAAAATAACTAGACCAAAGCTCAGCAGTGTTAATAACCCCAGTAGCAATGGCAGGTCAATATGAAAGGCTGCCAGTTTTCCACTGCGCTGCGCCGGATTGGCCATAGTGCTATTCATTAGCATTTACTCCAGCTGAAAAATAATAATCCAATAGTTGCCGGCCAATCGGTGCAGCAGTGCTGCCACCGCCACCGGTATTTTCCACTGCCACTGAAAATACAATGGTGGGGTTTTCAGCTGGCGCATAACCAATGTACATGGCGTTGTCCCTATGACGCTCATCTAGAGATTCAGCATCATATTTAGCATCTTGAGCAATAGCGACTACTTGCGCAGTACCGGTTTTACCACCAGAGCTGTACGGCGTTTTTTTAAACGCCGTATGGGCAGTCCCTTTTAATGTGGCAACAGTGCGTACCATGGTGTCTGCCACTATTAGCCAGTTTTTTTCATCCACTACCTCAACGCTGCGTCGAAGTGCGGGCTCCACTAATTCGCTGCTGTAGTCGGTACTCAGTTCTGCCGCCATATGCGGTGTTGGCATCAGGCCTTTATTGACAATAACGGCAGTAGATAATGCCAGTTGTAAAGGTGTGGCTGTCCAGAAGCTCTGACCTATGCTCAGGGGTACCGTATCACCCGGGTACCAGGGCTGATTAAAACGGGCGCGCTTCCAACCGCGCGAGGGCATATTGGCACTGGCTTCTTCATGAATATCAATGCCGGTGCGTTCGCCAAAACCAAATTTGTGCATGTAGTCCGAAATTCGGTCAATGCCCAGCTTTATGCCCAGCTCGTAAAAGTAGATATCACAACTTTCAGCAACGGCGCTGTATACGTCTACCCAGCCGTGCCCGTTGCGGCGCCAGTCGCGAAAGCGGTGGTCACTATTAGGCAAGGTAAAATAGCCTGGATCCCAAACTCGGGTGCCAGGTTGTACAGTGTTAGTTTCTAACCCGAGTAATGCCAGGTGGGGTTTAATGGTCGACGCTGGCGGATAAATACCTTGGGTCGCCCGGTTAATCAGAGGCCGGTCTGGCGAGTTAAGCAACGCATTGTAGTTGCTACTGCTAATACCATGCACAAATAAGTTAGGGTCATAACTGGGGTTGGAGTAAAACGCCAACACGGCGCCATCACGGGGGTCCATTGCAACAATGGCGCCGCGTTTTTGTTGCAGAGTTTGCTGGGCAGTAAGTTGCAGCCCAACATCCAGACTTAGCCGGATGTTTTTACCAGATTGTGCAGGTACTGAGCGTAACACCCGAATTACCCGGCCACGGTTATTCACTTCTACTTCCTGAAAACCCATGGTGCCATGCAGTTGTTCCTCGTAGTAGCGTTCTAGTCCCAGTTTACCTATTTCGCGGCTGGCGGCGTAGTTTGCTATGCGGCCCTGCTCATCCAGTCGGCGTAAATCATCGGTATTAATTTTCCCGATATAACCCAGTGCATGGGTAAACAAGTCTGCAAAGGGGTAGTGCCGGCTTAAACGAGCCTCTACCGTAACACCGGGCATACGGTGTAAATTAACAGAAATAATGGCAACTTCTTCTTCATTTAAACGTTCTTTTAAGGCGATGGAATTAAAGCGTCGTTGCTGTCTGACTTGTTGTAAAAAATCCGCTTGTTGCTCTGCTGTTATTTCAATTAACTCTGCCAGTTTAAGCAGGATGTTGTTGATATCTCCCGTTTGTTCGGGTACCAGCTCCAGAGAAAATACCGGCCGGTTTTCAGCCAGTAAAATACCATTGCGATCGCTTATCAGGCCGCGATTCGGTGCCATCGGTAGCACTTTTATCCGGTTGCCTTCCGAACGAATTTGATAGTCCTGATAGGAGCGAACTTGTAAGTTATACATATTAAATAAAATAACACTGAATAAAACACACACTACTAGCATCGCGACCACTGATCTGCTGTTAAACAAGCGGGTTTCTGCGGCAATATCCTGCATGGGAATGCGTTTTTTCAGCATGTTTACTCGCGATGATAAGGATGATTAGTGCTAATGCTCCAAGCCCGGTACAAAGCTTCAGCCAACACTACGCGCACCATGGGATGAGGTAGGGTGAGTGCTGACAGTGACCACTTTGTTTCACTGGCAGCAATACAGGCTGGCGCTAGCCCTTCTGGCCCACCGATCAGCAACGCAATATCACGGCCATCCTGTTGCCATTGTTCTAAACGCTGAGCGAGTTGCGGACTGCTCCAGTTATCGCCGTTAACTTCTAAGGTTACAATGCGACTGCCTTTTGTTACTGCCGCCAGCATTTTTTCGCCTTCAAGCTCGAGAATGCGTTTAATATCAGCATTTTTACCACGCTTGCCAGCGGGTATTTCGAGCAGCTCCAGTGGCATGTCGCGACTAAAGCGTCTGGCATACTCGGTAAATCCTGCTTGTACCCAGTCGGGCATTTTAGTGCCAACGGCGATAAGGCTAAGCTTCATACCGGCTCAGGCACTCCAGAGTTTTTCTAGCTGAAAATAACCACGAGTTTCTTCCAGCATAACGTGAACTACTACCGAGTCTAAATCCAGTAGTACCCACTCGCCAGTATTTTCGCCCTCTATCCCCAGTGGTTGCACACCGATTTTTTTGCATTCAGTGGCCAGATAAGCTGCTACTGATTTGGCATGACGAGTAGAGGTGCCAGAGCAGACCACCATAAATTCGGTGACGCTTGATTTATCGCGCACATCTAAGGTTACGATATCGCGACCTTTCATATCATCAATTTTGTCTGTGACAAAGGCGACCAGTTCGTTCGTTTGCACCTATTTTCCTCTATATTGACTAAAAGGGGCTATTTTACCACAGTTTTCGCAGTGTCATAGCGCTTAGCTTTGATAGAGTTGTTGTTGCTGAATATAGTTCAGTACTGCCGGACTAAGCTCTGTAATATTTTGTTTTTTTTGCGCCAAGGCATGTCGTATAGCGGTAGCACTGGCGCTGAATTCAGGGTTGTTCAGCATAATAATTTTGCCGTTATCGGCCGTTCGCAGTGCTGATATATCTGCACCATATTTAGCCAGCAGCGTCGGGGTATCACCTTTTTCGCTGCTGTAGCCCGGGCGCCGGCAGACGATAAGATGACTCAGTGTTAAAATGTGTTGCCATTGATGCCACTGTTTGAAATAGGCAAGGGAATCCATGCCGATAACAAACGCCAGCGTGGTATCAGGCATGGCGTGTTTTAACAGCGCGAGGCTATCGGCAGTGTAAGAGGGGGTATGTCGTTGCAACTCTAGTGTTTGTAGCTGCATTTTAGGCTCGCCGGTAATAGCCAGTTTAAGCATTTCTACCCGTTGTATTGCACTGACACCCGGGCTGGCGCGGTGTGGTGGCAGGTGACAAGGCATCAGCTGTAACGCATCAAGATCACAATGCGTTAGTACATACCGGGCACAGGCTAAATGGCCCTGATGTACCGGGTCAAAAGTACCGCCAAAGATACCAATAAGCCGCTTTGTTGGGAGACTGCTAGTCATGTTGTTGCTGCAGGCTAAAAATGCGGGGTACCGGTTTAATAAATAAACAGATCAGATGGCACAAAGCCGTTGTTATATTGATTAATTGACCAGCCTTATACAACCGATCAAACGCGGCTAATTCTTGTAGTAAATAATCCAGGTAAGCAATGGAGAGCCGTTGCAGCGCTTTTTGGTATAAGGGCTGGCGTTTCGGCCAGATCGCCAGTTGTTTAAAGGCTTGGCTTATAGCTACTCCTTGCTGCTGACTGCGCTGGAGTTGTTGTAATTGCTGCACATCTTTTTGCAGCTGCCAGATAATAATAGCCGGTTCTAAATCTTGCTGTAATAGCCGTTGTAAACGATGCAGTGCTTGCTGGCTATCGCCGGCTAAAATGGCATCGCCCAGCTGGAACACCGTGAAACTAGAATGGTCGGCCAAAAAACTGGCCAGTATATCGGCATTTATTGATTGCTCTGGGTGTGTTAGCGCCAGTTTTTCCAGTTCTTGCCGGGCGGCCAGTAAGTTACCAGCGCTGTAATGTTGCAGCAGGCTTAAGGCATCGCTGGTTAATTGCAAATGTAGCTGACGAGCCCGCTGTTGCAGCCATTGTTGCGCCTGCTTGTCATCCAGCGGGTAAATGGCTACTTGCACTGCAGTAGTTTGCAATTGTTTAAACCAGGCTAGTTTACTCACCTCACCAAAACTACGCTGGCCATGTAACACCAGCACAATATCGGGCGACAGTGTTTTAGCTAATTGCTTTAACTGGTCGCTGGCAGTTGGCGGCAGTTTCTGGCTAAGTTCCAGTTCTATTAGCCTTTTATCGGCAAATAATGACATAGCGCTTAGCTCATTGTGCAGCTGGTCCCAGTCAAACTGGCCATCTAAGGTAAAACTGAGCCGTTCATGATAACCCTGGTGTTTCGCTACCTGACGTAGGGCATCAATGGCTTCAATTTTTTGCAGCGGTTCTTCGCCAAAAATTAAATAACAAGGTGCCAAGCCTTGCTGCATTTGTGCTGCTAATTGGTTAGCATAGAGCTTTTGCATTAACGCAGCCGGGCTAGCTGGCGGATAATCCGGTTAGCGGCTTGCTGGCGTAGCTCGCTGAGCAATAAATCCAGCTCGCGTGCCTTAGCCAAAGCCTGATTGGGATCGTCTTGATAATCACGGTACAGCTCAAACTGATTAAATGCCGGTTCAGTGCCAGGCATAATCAGGTAGTAGCCAACTTTATAAATTAATTCATACTCGGCCACCTGGCCACTGGGGAATAGCGACAAGGTACGCCGTTCCAGAGTGTCGCTAACCAGTTGAATAGTTGGTGCTTCTGCGCGCATGCTGTTAAGTAGCTGCACACTGTTCTGGCTTAAACGCTCACTGACCAGCTGAGCAAGCTCAGAATGTGCCTCGCTTTGTACGTAAATAGCGGGAAACTGGCTTAGGGGTAAATTACCGCGCAGGTGAAAACCACAACTGCTTATAGTTAATACCAATAATACCGTTATCGCTATTTTCAGCATCTTAGCTTACCACCAGATTTAACAATTTACCGGGCACGTAAATCACTTTGCGTACGGTAACACCGTCAAGAAAACGCTGCACATTGTCATCTTGCTTGGCGCTGGCAAGTACCTGTTGTTCGCTTGCCGCCGCACTGACGGTAACTTTGGCTCTTAATTTGCCATTAATTTGCACCACCACCAGCTTTTCATCTTCTATCATCGCCTGCGCATCAGCCTGTGGCCAAGGTGTTTGTTCAATGCCATGTGGCTGATGCATTTGAGCCCATAAATACTGCGCTACATGAGGCGTAATGGGATTGAGCAATTGCAATAAGGCTAATACTGCCTCGTGCATTACCGCCTTGTCTTGCTCATTGACCAGGCTGGCGCGTTGTAATTTATTACTAAGCTCCATAATGGCAGCGATGGCGGTATTAAACGTGTAGCGTCTGCCAATATCATCACTGACTTTAGCGATGGTTTTATGCAGCTCGCGGCGCAATGTTTTCTGCTCATTATTTAACGCGGCCAGATCTAGCGGTTCTGGTGCACCAGCAGTGCTAACGTCGTGCACCAGCGTGTAAACCCGCTTAATAAAGCGATGTGCGCCTTCGACTGCAGAGTCTGACCACTCCAGCGTTTGTTCTGGTGGCGCAGTAAACATCATAAATAAGCGCACGGTATCGGCGCCGTATTGGTTAATCACCTGCTGTGGGTCGATACCATTGTTTTTCGATTTTGACATTTTACTCATGCCGGCTGACAGCACCGGTAGGCCATCGCTTTGCAAAGTAGCCTGAGTAATACGGCCTTTGTCATCGCGCTCTACTGTAACATCTTGTGGCGAAAGCCATTGTTTGCCACCGTTGTCGGTGTCACGGTAGAAGGTTTCAGCCAGTACCATGCCCTGACACAATAAGCGTTTAAACGGCTCGTCGCACTGCACCAAACCAACATCCCGCAATAGTTTATGAAAAAATCGGGCATATAACAGATGTAAAATAGCGTGTTCAATACCGCCAATATATTGATCTACCGGCAACCAGTAGTTTGCTTTTTCCGGATCTAGCATGGCTTTATCATGATCGGGGCTGCAGTAACGGGCATAGTACCAGCTCGATTCCATAAAGGTATCGAAGGTATCGGTTTCATGAAAGGCAGTGGCACCGTTATAGTGGGTTTTTGCCCAGGCAGAATCAGCTTTTAGCGGTGAGGTCACGCCGTCCATCACGACATTTTCCGGTAATATTACCGGTAATTGCGCTTCAGGTACTGGCACTACCGAGCCATCAGCTAAATTAAGCATCGGGATAGGTGTGCCCCAGTAACGCTGGCGCGATACGCCCCAGTCACGCAGCCGGTAATTCACTTTTACTTCGCCTTTACCTAAGCTGGCGAGTTTGGCAGCAATGGCGGTAAAAGCGTCAGCAAATGCCAAGCCGGTAAATTCTGCCGAGTTTATTAATGTGCCTTTTTCAGTATAGGCGGCCAGACTAACATCGGCGGCATTGCCATCGCTTGGGGCGACTACTTGTTTAATGGTAAGACCGTACTTGCTGGCAAACTCGAAATCGCGCTGGTCATGCCCTGGCACGGCCATTACCGCGCCTGAGCCGTAATCCATCAGCACAAAATTAGCGACCCACACCGGTACTTTTTCGCCGGTTAATGGATGTACCGCAAATATACCGGTAGCGCAGCCTTTTTTCTCCATAGTGGCTAATTCAGCTTCTGCCAGCTTGCCGCCTTTGCAGTCTTCAATAAATGCAGCCAATGCCGGGTTATCCTCAGCAGCTTGGCGCGCCAGCGGGTGTTGTGCTGCTACGGCTAAGTAGGTGACGCCGTACAGGGTGTCAGGCCGAGTGGTGTAAACTTCTACTTCACTGTCTTGTCCGGCAATATTAAAGCGGATATTAGTTCCTTCAGATCGACCAATCCAATTTTTTTGCATGGTACGAACTTGTTCAGGCCATTCTGTCAGCTGGTCTAAATCGGTAAGCAACTCCTCGGCATAGGCAGTAATTTTAATAAACCACTGTGCCAGTTCGCGTTGTTCTACCAATGCGCCTGAGCGCCAGCCGCGGCCATCAATAACCTGCTCGTTAGCCAACACGCACTGGTCTACCGGATCCCAGTTAACCGTGGCCATTTTTTTGTATACCAGACCTTTTTCGTATAGCTTGGTAAAAAACCACTGCTCCCAGCGATAATACTCTGGCTTACAGGTTGCCACTTCCCTGCTCCAGTCATAACCAAAACCAAGCCGCTTTAGCTGGTTTTTCATGTAATCAATATTGTCGTATGTCCACTTAGCTGGTGCGGTTTTATGGTTAATAGCCGCATTCTCTGCTGGTAAACCAAAGGCATCCCAACCCATTGGCTGCATGACATTTTTTCCCTGCATCCGTTGAAAACGGCTGACCACGTCACCAATGGTATAGTTACGGACATGACCCATATGCAAGCGCCCGCTCGGATAAGGGAACATTGACAGACAATAAAACTTTTCTTTGCTGGGATCTTCAGTCACCTTAAAGGCGTTGTCTGCTTCCCATTGTTGTTGCAAAGCGGTTTCAATCTGCTGCGGGTCATATTGTTGTTGCATTTACATCATCCACGATAAAGTTCTGGCAGGGCCGGCAAGGCCGGAAAAAGTAGCTATAGCATACCGCAGCACGGATTTGACAACAATAAGCAAGCACGTTGTCTATACTGGAAATAATAACAAGGAGAGCATATGAGTGATTTTTACAAAAAATATCAACAATGGTTAGCTGAATTTAATCAGAATTTGCAGCAAAACCCCGATAATTACGACAACCAGTTGGTTAAGTTTGTAGATACTCTTAAGCAATATATTAAAGCCGGGCAGGAGTTAAGTGCTTATGAAACCCGCCTATTTATTGAAACGTTAAAGCGCCAATGGCAAGAGCAGCAAGCCGAACAGGACAAAGCAGCAAGCGACAACATTACACCAGAGCAAACCGCGCCCTCGCTATGGCCAGAAGCGTTATGGCAGGAGCTAAGCGGCATTACTGATAAGACCCAGTTGGAGTGGCAGGAGTTAATTCAGGACTTTAAACATCAGGGCGTTTACTATCAGGGTGAAATGGTCGGCATGGGGCGTTATCGCTGTAGCAATTGTTACCAGCATATTGACTACACCCATCCAGCTGAATTGTTGCCATGCAGTGCCTGCGCTGGGCTACAGTTTTATCGAGAAGGTTTGCCGGTGTAGTGTGTTATTAAACTTATTTAGCGGCCTAAATGACGTATTGCTGCCATTAAACCCGCCTGATAGCCTTGCTCCAAAATAGCGGGTTCAAGGGTAAAACGGCCAACAGTAAAGTCTGCCGGTGGTGCAATGAGTTGCAGCGTGCAATCGGCCGGCGGCGCTGCAATAAAATCTAAGGTGTTATTGTAATGCTCTGCCCGGGCTAACACCGCAGCATATAGCGCCGGATGGTGTTTAAAGAACGGTTTTAATAGCACCGGTAAGCGGCTTTGCTTTTTTCGATAGCCTAAAGGTTTGGATAAAATAACGGTAATATGGCGTGCGCCTTGCTGATAGGCTTTAATTACCGGGATAGCGTCGGCAAGACCACCGTCGGTCATGGCTTGTTGATTAACTTCAGGGAAATCGCGATAAGCCAACGGAATGGCGCAGGACGCCGGGAAAACCTGATGTAAATTGTCGGAGGTTACTTCGATATAACAGGCTTTACCGCTTGATACACTGGTAGTTACCGCAAAAAGCGGGGTATTGCGGCTAAGGTAGTGAGCCATATTTAACGGTACTTCATCAAAAGAGGCATGCCATAGCCAACTTACATCACAAAAATGGCCACCCTTTAAATAGCGGCGCCAATTGATAAACTCGGCCCGCCTGGCGTGATCAAGCAAAATAGTCCGGCTGCGGCCAAGATCGCCTGCCAGGTAACCAATCAGGTTAGTGGAACCGGCTGATACGCCGATAGCAAAGTTGAAGGGCTGATGTTGTTGCGCTAAAAAGCCATCCAGCACGCCGGCAGCAAAAATACCGCGCATGGCACCACCTTCAACAACTAACGCGCTTTTTCCCTGCGTATCCATCAAACCCCCTGTTAAGTGTTCACCATGCTAACACGCTGGCCGCCCGTTAGACTGGTTAAATGGCGTGTAAACTACTATAATGCCGGCCTGCTTTTTGCATTCTGGCAACGCCTGTGCTGAATATCTAAAATTAACCTGTTGGACATTACATGATTACATCTTTGAAGCAGCATTGGCTCTCGAATATTAAGGGCGACATACTATCGGCTATGGTAGTTGCACTTGCCTTGATACCCGAAGCCATTGCTTTCTCAATTATCGCCGGAGTTGATCCTAAAGTCGGCTTATATGCTTCTTTTGCCATTTGCGTCATTATTGCTTTTGTTGGCGCGCGCCCAGCCATGATTTCTGCTGCAACCGGCGCCATGGCATTGCTGATGATTACCCTGGTTAAAAATCATGGCTTAGAATATCTGTTAGCGGCTACTTTGCTCTGCGGTGTTATTCAAATAGTGCTTGGTTTATTTAAATTAGGCGATTTAATGCGTTTTGTCTCGCGTTCGGTGGTTACTGGTTTTGTTAATGCCCTGGCTATACTGATTTTTATGGCTCAGTTGCCGGAATTAAGTGGCAGTTACGGCACGGTAACGGTGTATGGCATGACGGCGCTGGGCCTGGCTATTATATACTTGTTTCCTTATCTGACTAAAGCCGTGCCCTCGCCACTGGTCTGCATTATTGTGTTAACGGCACTGGCACTGTATTTTGACATCGATATTCGTACTGTGGCCGACATGGGCGAATTACCCGACAGCCTGCCTATTTTCCTCTGGCCGGAAGTGCCGTTAAATTTTGAAACGCTGCAAATTATCTTTCCATACTCATTAGCACTGGCCGTGGTGGGTATTCTGGAATCGTTAATGACTGCAACCATAGTGGATGATTTAACGGACACCAGCAGTAATAAAAACCGCGAATGTGTGGGGCAAGGGGTCGCTAATATTGGTTCAGGTTTAATTGGTGGTATGGCCGGCTGTGCGATGATTGGTCAGTCTATTATTAACGTTAAGTCGGGCGGGCGAACCCGTTTATCAACCTTGTTAGCCGGGGTGCTTTTACTCATTATGGTGGTATTTTTAGATAAATGGGTAGGGCTGATCCCCATGGCGGCGTTAGTGGCGATTATGATCATGGTATCTATTGGTACTTTTAGCTGGTCGTCGGTAAAAGATTTACGGAAAAACCCAAAAAGCTCATCAATTGTGATGATCATGACGGTTATTGTGGTAGTGGCGACGCATAACCTGGCTTATGGTGTGTTGGTTGGGGTGTTGTTAAGTGCCTTGTTTTTTGCCAACAAAGTTGGCCAAATTTTGTTTATCGGCTCTACGCTTGCCGCCGATGGTCATCAGCGTGATTATCAGGTGGTAGGGCAAGTGTTTTTCACTTCTGCAGAGCGTTTTATTGCGGCGTTTGATTTTAAAGAAGCGGTAGAAAACGTCACAATTGATTTAAGCCGGGCACATTTTTGGGATATTACTGCCATTAGCTCGCTGGACAAGGTGGTGCTGAAATTCCGGCGCGAGGGTACTGCAGTTGAATTAGTTGGTTTAAACGAAGCAAGTGCTACCCTGGTAGACAAATTTGCAGTACATAATCAACCCGATGCGGTAGCAAAGCTGATGGGGCATTAATCCAAGGCAACAGAAGAGAATAACAATGACAATAAAAGTAATGGCCGCTATCGATGCCTCACCTTATGCCGAAGCCGTATGTGATTATGCTGTTTGGGCAGCAAAACGGTTAGCGGTGCCGATGGCGGTGATTCATGTGCTGGATAAGGCTCAGCATACGCATACTCCCGATTTAAGTGGCAGCATAGGCCTGGGTTCGCAAGAAGTGCTATTGCAACAGTTAGCCGAATTGGACGAGAAACACGGCAAGCTGGCGATGGAACGCGGCCGCTTAATCCTTGACGCGGCAAAAAGCCGGGCCGAGCAAGCTGGCGTAAATGGGGTAGATGAACGGTTACGCCACGGTACTCTGGTTGAAACATTAGTTGAGTTGGAAGACGAAACCCGTTTACTGGTAATGGGAAAGCGCGGCTTTAGTAGCGCCGATGCGCATGGCCACATGGGTTTACATGTTGAGCAGGTTATTCGCAATTTACATAAACCCATTTTGTTAACGCAGCAACGCTATCAAGAACCGCAACGGATAATGCTGGCTTATGATGGCAGTGCAACCGCGTTTAAAGGCTTAGAGATGCTGGCCGCCAGCCCACTTTGCAAAGGTTTGCCGGTACATCTGGTAATGGCTGGCGCCAACGTTGAGGCGGCGCAGCAGCAGGTTGAAACCGCAGCCGATATTCTGCGTATTGCTGGATTTAATCCTAACGTTGCTATTGTTGCAGGTGAACCTGATGAGGTATTAAACCAGTATCAGCAGGAGCATCACATTGACCTAATGGTTATGGGGGCCTATGGTCACTCCAGGATCCGCCAGTTTATTGTCGGCAGTACCACCACTGCCATGATAAGCAAAGCTAAATGTTCCTTGTTAATTCTTCGCTAAAACCTAAACCGGCTTGCTATCTGTCGGTTTAGTGCCTTATAGCCTGCAAAGATAACGCGGTATTCGATTAAGGAGGTGTTATGACCACATTAAACGATCAGGGTTTATTAAAAAGTGCATCTTATTGGCAAGGAGCGTGGCACCCGGCAGCAGAACATTTTGCCGTAACCAACCCGGCCAATGGCGACGTTATTGCTAAGGTGGCGAATGCCAGCCCGGCAGATGCTGAACAAGCCGTTACGGCAGCAGCAGCAGCTTTTGCTGGTTGGTCCGCCTTGCCTGGGGCTGAGCGCGCCAGCATGTTAATGCGTTGGCATCAGTTGATGCTGCAGCATCAGGATGACTTAGGCCTGATATTAACGCTGGAGCAAGGCAAGCCACTGGCCGAAGCCAAAGGTGAAATTGCATATGGCGCCTCGTACTTGCAATGGTTTGCTGAAGAAGCGAAGCGCGTATACGGCGACACTATTCCTGCCCAAGCCAATAATCAACGGATTGTGGTGCTAAAACAACCAGTAGGGGTGGTAGCGGCCATTACACCATGGAATTTCCCCAATGCCATGATTGCCCGTAAAGCTGCGGCTGCTCTTGCTGCAGGCTGTACCTTCGTGGTTAAACCTGCGCAACAAACGCCGTTGTCGGCGTTGGCTATGGCTGAATTGGCTCAGCGAGCGGGTATTCCTGCCGGCGTATTTAATGTTGTGGTAAGTACTGACGCGGCCGGTATTGGTAACGTGCTAACTCAGGATAAGCGGGTGGCAAAGTTTAGTTTTACCGGTTCCACCAAAATTGGTAAACAGTTAGCAAAGCAATGCGCTGATAGCGTTAAGCGGGTGTCGATGGAGCTGGGTGGTAATGCACCATTTATTGTGTTTGCTGATGCCAATCTGGATGCTGCGGTTAGCGGTTTAATGGCCTCTAAGTTTCGAAATGCCGGCCAAACCTGCGTTTGTACCAACCGGGTGCTGGTGCAACAAAGTGTATTGGCGGCCTTTACTGCAAAGTTGCAGCAAGCAATGACAAACTTAACCCTGGGGGACGGTACCACAGCGGGAGTAAACATTGGCCCGCTAATCAGTGATGATGCCTGCAATAAAGTAGATGAGCTAGTTAGAGCAGCCGTTAAGCAAGGGGCGCAGCTGCACTGCGGCGGTGAGCGCCAATCGTTAAATAGTTTATTTTATTTGCCGACCGTAATTACTAACGTCACCAGCAACATGACATTGGCACAAGAAGAAATTTTTGGCCCGGTGGTGGCCATTCAATGTTTTAGTGATGAAGCGCAAGCTATTAGTCTGGCCAACGCTACTGAATATGGTTTGGCCGCTTATTTTTACAGTCGTGACATTGGCCGGGTATGGCGGGTAGCAGAAGCACTGCAATTTGGTATGGTTGGGGTGAACGAGGGCATTATTTCTAATGCAGCTGCACCTTTTGGCGGTGTTAAGCAGTCAGGATATGGTCGTGAAGGCTCACAATATGGTCTTAACGATTATCTGGACATCAAATATCTGTGTTTTGGTGGTTTAGACAACTAATATCAACCATGCAGATTGCAGATTGCAGATTGCAGGCGGCTGGCAGGTGAACGAGAGTAAGGGCGACAAAACATGGCATTAAGCTTATGACTACTGCAGCAGATAGTAGCAATGACATTATGCTTATTTTTGATGGCGATTGTCCACTTTGCCGCAACTATAGCCAGGCAGTAAGGATCCGCCAGAGTCTGGGCCAGTTGCACTTAGTTAATGCCAGAAATGATGCGGCTATGCGCAGTGAACTGCAACGTCGGCAACTGGATATTGATCAAGGTATGGTGCTGAAGCTGGGTGATAACTGGCATCACGGTGCCGAGGCTGTGCAAATGCTTGCCATGATTAGCAGCCGCAGTGGCTTGTTTAACCAGTTTCACTATTGGTTGTTTAAATCGCCTGGTCGAACCAAGTTAATGTATCCATTTCTGCGAGCTTGCCGCAACGCGTTATTAACGTTGCTAGCGAAAACCAAAATCAATCAGTAGCCGGCAATATTGTTACGCTGTATTGCCGCTATACAGCTGCCTTTATTGTGAAGCAACCCCAGCTTCAGTATGTTTGAGCTAAGTTAGCCAATTATTGTTATGAAGTTTGGTTTATACTATGCGCCCATCATTTTCCATGTTCTATTTGTTCAACCCAGAGGGTAAAACCGTGAAGCAGTTCCTGCTGTGCTTTTTTCTTTTAGCAGGGTTTTCTCCTGCGGCGTTTGCTACAACCGGAAGCCTTGATCTAACATTGGCGCCAGTCGGCATTATTTCGTTGGCGCTGTTTGTGCTGGCATATATGTTGGTAATGGCAGAGGAAAAACTTCATCTACGTAAATCTAAGCCAGTACTGGTAGCCGCGGGTATTATCTGGGCGTTAATTGCCTGGCGCTATATGCAAGATGGCATTCCAGGTGTTACTGCCGAGGCGTTTCGTCATACCTTGCTTGAATTTTCTGAATTAATGCTGTTTCTACTGGTGGCAATGACGTACATCAACGCACTGGAAGAGAGACGGCTGTTTGATGCACTGCGCGCCTGGATGATCCGCCGTGGTTTTAGCTACCGCACCTTGTTCTGGATCAGTGGCGTGCTGGCTTTTGTTATTTCGTCTTTTGCCAATAATATGACTACCGCCATGCTGATGTGTGCAGTGGTAATGAAAGTAGCTGAAGGTGACAAGCGCTTTATTAACCTGACTTGCGTTAACATTGTGGTAGCCGCTAATGCTGGTGGTGCCTTTATTCCGTTTGGTGACATTACCACGCTGATGGTCTGGCAGGCCGGCATTATTACCTTTAATGAGTTTTTCACCTTGTTTGTTCCGGCTGTTGTGAATTATCTGGTACCGGCGATTATTATGAGCTTTTTTGTCGAGCGGCGTTACCCGGCAGCGTTACAGGAAGACGTTGAGCTAAAACGTGGTGCACTGCGAATTTTAACGTTATTTTTGGCAACGATTGCCATTGCTGTGTTGTACCATTCCTGGTTAGATTTACCGCCGGTACTGGGCATGATGACTGGCCTGGGGCTGCTGCAGTTTTTCGGTTACTTTTTGCGTAAAACGCTGCCCGGTTCACTGGCGCGCAAGCGTGCTATGGCCGAAAGGTATGGTGATACTGAACGTTTAAGGGCATTGGGTAACATTGTGCCATTTGATGTGTTTAGCCGTATCGCCCGCGCCGAATGGGACACCTTACTGTTTTTCTACGGGGTGGTCGTCTGCGTGGGTGGCCTGGGGTATATCGGTTATCTGGAAATGTTATCAACTGGGTTGTATGGGGGCGGTAATCATACTTCAGCCAATATTATTTTAGGTTTAATGTCGTCGGTAGTGGATAACATTCCGGTCATGTTTGCGGTATTAACCATGCAGCCTGATATGTCACATGGCCAGTGGTTATTAATTACCTTAACTGCCGGGGTCGGTGGTAGCCTGTTATCCATTGGTTCAGCGGCCGGTGTGGCGTTAATGGGCCAGGCGCGAGGCTACTATACCTTTGTGGGTCATTTAAAATGGGCACCGGTTATTTTGCTTGGTTATGCCGCAAGTGTGCTTACACATCTGTATTTAAATGCCGAATTATTTGAAATATTTGGGCGTCCTGGCGGGCATTAAAACCAGTAACAATTGTAACAATTGGATCTTGTATCTTAAAAGTTTGGAGTTGCTACATGCAGGAGCTGCATATCATTTTGTTAGCCACCCTGGGCGCTGGGCTTGCTATGCCAGCCGGTGCCATGCTGGCAGCTTTTGAGCGTATCCACTCTGACTGGTTAGAACAAGAGTTTCGTCATAGTGTAATGGCTTTTGGTGCAGGGGCTTTATTGTCTGCTGTGGCTCTGGTGCTGGTGCCAAAAGGTATTCAGCATCAGTCTGCTTTATCGGCCTCGTTATGGTTTATTGGCGGTGGTTTTGGCTTTATGTTGTTGGATATTGCTTTAAAAAAAGCCAATACCCCGGCCAGCCAGTTAGCCGCAATGTTAGCCGATTTTATGCCGGAAGCTATCGCTTTGGGCGCAACATTTAGTGCCGATCCCAAACTGGCACTATTGCTGGCGGGCATTATTACCTTGCAAAACTTTCCTGAAGGTTTTAATGCCTATCGTGAGTTGCATCAGGCGTCTGCCTCACCATGGCGCGTAATTAGCGGTTTTACTGTTATGGCGTTATTGGGGCCGATTGCCGGGCTAACCGGTTATCTCTGGTTGCAACATGAGCCACAAATTATTAGCGTCATGATGTTATTTGCGGCCGGTGGTATTTTGTATTCGGTATTTCAGGATATGGCACCACAGGTTAAGCTGGAACACCACTGGGGGCCGCCAATGGGTGCCGTAATGGGATTTGTACTGGGTATGGCCTGATTTATATTGGCACACTAATCCCTAAAGTTAACCCTTAAAGTTATAGCCACAGCCGCAACAGGCTGGCAGCAATAAGTGCCAGATAAGTAATGGCAACGGTTGGCTTTAACGCCTGGCGGGCATAACCGATAATAAGCTGCAGCGGCTTCTGGCGTTGGAATTGCCATTGGCTATGCCACTGACAACCGATATCCTGTGCTTGTAAAATGGCTTGTTCTAACTGCAACAAACGATCGGCAGCGCGTTGCTGCCAGGTTTTAAGCAAAGCTTCATGCAACCAGAATAAACCAATAATCCCCAATTGCAGTTCCAACCCGGCGGTATTTTTTAGTAACCATAGCCAAACCAGTATGGCTATAATTTTTAGCCAAAGCGCTTGTTGTTCTTGTTTATCATAACATTGTTGAATAAGCAGCCATTCGGCCTGGTTTTTATCAGTCATTAGGCATCCCTGCAGGTTGGGTTTTGTGCTTGGTTAAATAAAAAATTTAAGTTGCTGCTCAAGTTTAGCCGGCAACTGTTTTAAATCGTCATCGTGCTCGCTTACTACTACCACATCGGCGGTTTTTAATGCCAGGCTGCGGCCACGATAAGTGCCGTCTGAAAAATCTTTTTC
This sequence comes from Arsukibacterium sp. MJ3, assembly GCF_000987765.1. Classification (GTDB taxonomy): domain Bacteria; phylum Pseudomonadota; class Gammaproteobacteria; order Enterobacterales; family Alteromonadaceae; genus Alishewanella. Next base: position 110,294 of record NZ_LAHP01000010.1, on the reverse strand, counting down.
AAATTCAAGGCTGCTGCCCGTTGGTATAATAAATACGGTCGCCAAGCCATTACTGGTTTGCATCACCAGATGCAACGAGCGGGTGCCACGGAAATCGCAAAAGTTAGCATAAACAATAGCTTGCTGCCAATCACTAAGTTCGGCACCAAAGCTCGCCAACTTAGCATTAACCTGACTTAGTGGTTGCGGTGTAAGCATTTGGTCCATGTAAGGGGCCTCATGGTAAATATGTGCCAGCGCATGCTGGCCCAGTGTCATTTGCGGGTGGCCATAGTTAAACCAATTCAGGGTAAGCCCGGCAATAAACGCCATCGATGCGGCCAAAGCAATAGCACCGGTAAAGCGCTTTTTCTGTACTTGCTGAGCTAACTGCATATGTTGACGTAACAGGTTTAATGCCAGGGTATCAGGCACCTTAAATTGCAACGCTTGTTTTATGCTGGCTTGGTCTAGCAATAATTGGCGTTGCAGCTGTTGCAGCGCAGGATCAGCGGCTACCGCGTTGGACACGTGGGCAGAGCGCGCCTGCGGATCGGCAATTAAGGCTTGTTTTATCGTTAAGTCGGCCATAGCATTACCCCTTTTGTTGCGCAGTTAAGCGCTGTTTAAGTAATTGGCGGGCCCGGAATAAACGGGTATTAACGGTATTTACATTTAAACTCAATAGTTGACTAATTTCATCGCTAGTAAAACCCGCCAAGGCTTGCAGCAGCAATGGCTCTCCATATGCTGGTGGCAACAGTAACAGTTGCTGCTGTAGCAAGGTGTCATCGTATTGTTGCTCCAATGCCGGGTTTGTGTCGTCAGTTAAGCTGTCTTGTTCAACGTCACTGTAATCTAGTTGTTTGCGCTCAAAGCGACGGGCATTTTCCCGGCGCAAAATAGTAATTAGCCAGGCTTTGGCCGCATTATCATCCAGCAGCGACTCTAACGCTTTCCAAGCTCGTAAAAAAGTATCCTGTACAATATCTTCAGCGATATGCTGATCACGACATAACCAAAATGCGTAACGGTATAAATCAGCATGGTACAACCGGACTAATTGCTCATAACGTTGACTGTTGCTTTGCGTTTTACGCTTAAATAAAGAGACCGGCAAACTGAACAGACCATTTCGTGATAGAGGCATTACTAGAGTCTTTTGTTCACTGAAAGAGGTGTTTAGCGTAATTGACATAAGCTGACCCTGTAAAGCATTAATTTGAACATTTGTTCAAGGTAGGTATCAATCGCATTGATTTCTTTTCTTGGTGAGTGCATGAAGAATAAGACAGGATATACAGCAGAAAGCTTTCAACAATATTTTGAATAATGATAAAAAAGCAAAGTTGATATTAAACCGTTTTTTGATGTATATTTGAACAATTGTTCAAGAGGTATTTATGGTAAACAGTGCAAAATTCGACCGGCAACAGGTTATTGCCAATGCCACCCATTTATTTTGGGCCCGGGGTTTTAATGGTTGCTCTATGCGTGATGTGCAGCAAGCTGTCAATTTAAGGCCGGGCAGTTTGTACGCCAGTTTTGGTGATAAAGAAACCTTATACCGTGAAGCGTTATTACATTATGCTTCGCAGGGCATGGTGGCATTACAGGCTTTGGAGCAGCAGCTGGTCTGCCCGCTGGCGGTGTTACGCCAGTTTATGCGGCAGGCCTTGGCCAGTAGTTTAGCTGACGCGCCAGATAAGGTGTGTATGCTGGTCAAAACGGTGCATGAGCTTGGTGGTGCGCAGCACCCGTTAGCTAAACTGGCCCGGGAATTATTGCAGCAAATGGCAAATCAGTTTGCCCGTTTGTTACAACAAGCGAAACAAGCAGGCAACTTAGCCCCCGCGACCGATGTCAACGCGTTAGCTAGCTTTTATCAAATGCAGCTAATTGGCCTGAAAAGTTTTGCTCAGTTGCAGCAAAATCCGGCGTTACTGGATACGCTGTTGCAACAAGCGCTGGCAATATTACCGGCAGAAAAAGCACACTGAAGGCGTGCCATTGCCACGCCTTCAGTGTGAAATGAGACTCAGATAGACGTTACCCAATCGGGCAACCATTCAATGGCCCAGATTTCCAGCACTTTATCAAAGCCGCTAAAAATCATTATTGCGATCAGTAGCAGTGCCGTGCCCAGCAGGTACTTAGTAAACTGACCTGACAGGCGCAGCTTAGCCAGCTGTTTGCCCGAGAGATGCCCAACAAAAACCAGTGGCAGGGCAGCACCCAAACCAAAGGTTAGCATGACAACAAATGCCATTGGCATGCTTTGCCCGGTTGAGGCTAAAGCAATAGCTGTGCCCAGGGTAGGGCCAACACAGGGTAGCCAGATTAAACCCAGTGAGGCGCCCACCACAAACTGCATAGCGACACCATTGCCGGTAATATTCTGACCGGGTAAATGGCTGGTTAAACGAGATAGCCAGAACGCCATTTTATCACTCAGGGCCGGTACTAGCAGCACCACACCCATAAGCAATAACAGGCCAGCTGAAAAGTAACGTAAAACGTCAGGTGATATGCCAGCATTTAACAATGCAAACGTTAACACCGTTCCCGCTAAAGCGAATGATAAACTAATACCCGCAGCCAGCATTAATAAGCCAAGACGCGATGACTGCATTGCCGACGCGGCTACCGCAGGTACCATCGGCAACACACATGGCGATAACAAGCTCAGTACGCCCGCCAGCAAGGCCAGCGGGATAGCCGTAAATTCCATTTAGTTAGCCTGCTCTGCGTCTCTGAGTATTTTAAAAATTCTCTCTTTATTGGTTTCGGCAACGGAAAAATGTACTTGCTCAAAGCCGTTATACACTAACAGGGTAGATTGTCTTGGTGCTTTAAAGTGTGTTACCCACTCTTTTTGGCTGTCAAAATCAACGGTCAGCAACTGGATTTTACTCTCTGGATTTTCAGTAAAATATTCAGCAATAATTTTACTTTGCCGACGACAGGTTGGGCACCAATCGGCATAGATGTCGATTAGTATTAACTGCTCAGCGTGTTGAGCTTGTTGAAATTTTTCAGTGGTAAAGGGGGTTTTTGCCATGGCATTGCTACTAATAAACAAGCCAAAAAGCAGTGTCAAAAAAAGTTTTTTCATGGGGTATTCCTTTGTTATTGAGATTATATGTAAAAGTATCAATAACAAGACCCGCACACACGCAATGCTATTTCAGCAATTTGGAACAATTGTTCAATTTAATTAATTAACTCGGCAGATAGCGCCTTTGCGGGTTAATTCCTGCACTAAAGGCAGGGCGCCCTGTTGCAGTTGTTGCTCGGTTAAGCCGGGTAGTTGCGGGCTAATATTGCGGATTAACGCATTAAAGCTCTGGCCTGGGTGTTCTGCCAACGTATTAAGTAGCAGTAACGTAGCCTGGTTTAGTTGCACAAATTTCACTTCATCTTCTGCGTTGCGATACAGTAAAAAAAACACCGGTTGTTCTGGCGCATCAGGTTGAAAATCAATGCAAATTTGTTGTACCGGGTATTGATAAGCACAAAGCATCGCCAGTTCAGAGAGTTGTAATGCGGTACTATCAAGTTGCGGCTCTGTTAGCTCAGTTGGGTTTACTGCCGGCGGCTGACTACCAACTATGGTGGCAATATACAGCTCGGCCCATTCATAATGTGCCAGCTCTGCTAAAAAAGCCGGGTCGTGCTCATTTGGCTGATAATCTTGTAAAAACGCCACAAACTGCTCGGCAATATGCAAAAAATAAGGGCTGTGGCAGGCATGCTGGCTAAAAAACTGTTGCGCTAAGGCGGTCCAGTTATGGTCGCTGTACAGGCTTTTTAATACCGGAAATGCGGTGTCGAGAAAGCCTTTAACATTATTAAAAAACAGCTCGCGATACACTTTTAGCCGGCGTGGCTCTATGCCGGGCGGCGGCGGGGCGCGGTCCGGGTTACGAATATAAGCCGCCAACTGCTGTTGCACCTGGCTAAAGTCACTTGGGTTGTTGTCTGCAGTACTCATAGCGCAAACTGCTTTAGCGCGTTGGCGCTGAGCGCTTGTTGTTGCAGAGCCCTGATAGTGTCCAGTTCGCCCGCGAGGTCGCTAAGCGCCGGAATATTAAAATCGCGCTCGTATAAGGTGGGTTTTACGCCATGCTGCAGGTAGGCCTGTTGCAGAAGCTGCCATACCGGGTCCGGAATATCGGCCCCATGGGTGTCGATCAATAAATCAGGCGCTTGCTGATAATGCCCGGCGACATGATAATAGGCGATGCGTTCCGTTGGCATTGCTTGTAAAAAAGCCTTGGCATCGTAACCATGGTTTACCGAATTAACATAGATGTTATTGACATCCAGTAATAGCTGGCAATTGGCCATCTGCAGAACTTCACGGATAAAGTCCAGTTCACTCATTTGCTGGCCGGGCGCGGCATAATAAGACACGTTTTCCAAAATAAGCGGCTGCTCCAGAATATCCTGCACCGTGCGAATCCGGCCAGCGACATAGCTGGCGGCTTCTTCGGTAAAGGGAATTGGCATTAAGTCATACAGATGGCCGCCGGCTGAGCAGTAACTCAGATGTTCACTGTACAGGCTAATATTATGCTGGCGCAAAAACAGCTTTAGCTGTTTTATAAAGTTAATATCCAGTGGATCCGGGCTGCCGATTGATAGTGATAAGCCATGGCAGGCAAAGGAATGGCGTTCGGTTAGTGCTTTAAACTGTTTGGCCAGTTTGCCGCCATAAGGCAACCAATTTTCTGGTGCTACTTCAAAAAAATCAATTGCCTGGTTGTCACTGGCCAACACCTGCTGCAGCATTTCACGGCGCAGGCCAAGGCCTGCTCCAGATAATGTTGTTGGCAATGTCACTACTTATGCCACACCGCACTTTCCTTCGCCACACTTCATTTCTTTACTTTTTTCTGTGGCTTTATCATCAGCCTTCGCTTTGGCGTCGTCTTGCATTTTTTCGGCTTTATCACCACCGCATTTGCCTTCACCGCACTTCATTTCTTTGGTTTTATCGGCTGCTTTATCTTTCGCTTTGTCTTTGGCTTTATCAGCACCGCACTTACCTTCACCACATTTACCTTCGGTAGCCGCCAGCTGATAGGCCATGCTAAGTTCTGCGGCCGCAAAAGGGTTAGTATCAGCCTGAACAGCGCTGGCGGCTACTGAGCCTAGTGCCATGGCGCCAAGGGCGAAAGAGAGTTGCGTTTTGTTTAATGTTTTCATTAGAGGTTACCTTAATGGTTGTCAGAGTCAGTTGTAAGACCCCACCAACGGTAAAGGTATTTCAAAAAAATATATTTATCAATGTACCCGGTAAAAACGACAGAAAAAATCAATGACGCTGTCCGGGTCAAGCCGGCTGAACCGGACGTTACGATTAGCCACTATTGCCTCGCCTAAGGTGCGTAATGTATGGTCCAGCGGCGTGCCTGCAGGGCGTGGTATACCGTAATCGGCAAACAAAAAATTTAGCGCGGTAGCGGTATAAGATTTACCTGGCTCCAATGTCACTAGTTCAAGCTCTTGTAAACGAACACCAAGATTACGAATTTTTTGCAGGCAGTGTTGTTCGTTCATAATAGCCTCGGCTAAGGTTAATTTCTGTTACTAAGCTTGTATCGGCGTGATAGCGGTTTTCTTTAATCATTGTCTTGCAACATCAGGCCAAAAAAGCAAAATAGCCCGCACAGCTTGCCGGGTTTTTGGTAGTATGTCGGCAATTGCACAAGCTTTAATTAAGGGATGACATGACCCACACCCATTTGCCGTTAGCACTGGAACCTGCTCACCTTGGCCCACAATTGGACGATGCTCAAATTGAGCTGGCGCTGGCCACGGCTGAACTTATTCCTGGTTTTATTGGCCAGGAACGCGCCAAGTCAGCACTGGCGTTTGCCATTGGCATGGATATGCCAGGTTATAACCTGTATGTAATGGGTGAGCCGGCACTGGGACGCTTTACTCTGGTTCAGGATGTGTTGCAACACGCGGCGGCAGAGAAAGCCACGGCTAATGAGTGGTGCTACCTGAATAATTTTGAAGATGAACGGGTACCAAATACCTTAAGGTTGTTACCTGGCGATGGTCGGATCCTGGTAAAAAAAATAGAAGCATTAATTGACGAGTTGTTGGATACCTTTCCGGCGGCGTTTGATAATCCGGGCTATCAGCGCAAGAAAAAATCTATTGCCCGTCAGTTCGACGATCGTTACGAGCAAGCGATAGAGCGGGTTGAAAAAATTGCACTGGAAAAACAAGTAGTATTGTACGAAGACAATGGTGCGGTGAGTTTTTCACCAATTATTGACGGCAAACCGCTGGATGACAGTGAATTTAGCAAAATGACTGATGAGCAGCGTCAGTATTTTTACGCGTTGGTGTCAGAACTGGAAACCGTGCTAAATGATGCGTTGCTGGAGCTGCCGCGCTGGAAGCGGGAGTTATCGGAAAACCTGCGTACGCTGCGCAACGAAACGATAGAGCAAGCGATTAAGCCAATGCTAAAGCAAATGGAGCATGATTACAGTACCGAGCTTGGTGTACTGAAGTACCTAAAAGAGATGCGGCCACATTTGGTAAAAGCCGTGCTGGAGTTACTGCCGGATGAATCAGACGGCGAAAAACAAGAAGAGATCGACAGCCGGGAAATATTTGTTGAAGAATTTGTACCTAATGTATTAGTGCATCATGAAGCCATGGCTGGCGCCCCAATTATATTTGAACCTAACCCCAGCTATGGCAACTTGTTTGGCCGGGTAGAATACAATTCGTCCAGTGGTGCTCTGTATACCAACTATCGCATGATCCGGCCCGGTGCGTTGCATAAAGCTAATGGTGGCTATCTTATTCTGGATGCCGACCGTTTGTTATCACAAGCGCCGGTATGGGATGCACTAAAACTGGCCTTAAAATCTGGTGAAGTGGTTATTGACACCTTAAGCGAGCATGCGGTAACCAACTCCACTATTATTACGCCCAAGGCCATTCCATTGAATGTCAAAGTGGTGTTGCTTGGCTCGCGTGACTTGTATTATCTGGTGCAAGAGGTAGACGAGGAATTTAACGAGCTGTTCAGGGTGTTGGCTGATTTTGAACATTATTTGCCTTACAACGAGCAAACCCTTAGCTTTATGTCACGACAGATCCAGCTGCAAATGCAGCAACTTAACATTAATCAGCTAACAAAATGTGGCTTGCGCCAATTATTGCAGTTTAGTTTCCGCCAGGCAGAGCATCAACGTAAACTGTCGGCACGTTTTGCTGATGTACTGGAGCTGGTGCGTGAGGCCTGTTTTTACGCCGCGCAAACGGAGAGTGATATTTTAAATGAAAGCCATGTGCAGCAAGCGCTGCAAGGTAAGCAGCACCGCACTGGCCGGATAAGTGAAGGTTTTTTAGAAGACATTCAGGAAGGGCAAATATTAATTGATACGGAAGGCCTGGCGGTTGGTAAAATCAATGGTTTGACGGTGCTGGAAATTGGTGACACCGCCTTTGGTACGCCGGCCAGAGTCAGTGCTACGGTATTTGCCGGCTCTAGTGGCGTTATTGATATTGAGCGGGAAGTAGAGCTTGGTAAAGCCATTCATTCTAAAGGGGTATTGCTGTTAACGGGTTACCTCGGCGCCAAATATGCCCGTAAATTCCCACTGACCTTAAGTGCCAATATTGCTATGGAGCAATCTTATGGGCATATCGATGGTGACAGTGCATCGTTAGCCGAGGTGTGCGCCCTTATTTCTGCTATTACCGACATTCCCATTAAGCAAAGCCTGGCGGTCACGGGGTCTATCAATCAGCATGGCCAGGTGCAGGCCATTGGTGGGGTTAACGAAAAAATTGAAGGGTTTTTCCGATTGTGCCAGTCCCGCGGTCTGACCGGTGAGCAAGGCGTAATTATTCCCGCCAGTAATCAGCTAAATCTGGTGTTGCGGGATGAGGTTATTGCGGCGGTGCAACAGCAAAAATTTCATATTTTTGTCGTAAAAACAGTGGATGAGGCACTTGGTTTGTTAACGGGTGAGGAGACTGGCGAGCTAAATCGGCGCGGTCAGTATCCGAAAAAATCTGTAAATGGTCGGGCAATGCAACGTTTGGCTGAAATTGCTGAACTGGTAAACGGCAGTATCGATGAATAAACGTCAGCTAACAGATCAGCCGATTATATTATTGTATGCGGATTTAGATGCGCAGCGGGTACAGCAGCAGGTAATGCCATTGCTAGCTAAACGCTTGGGTGATGACTTTAGTGCGCTTAGGCTTCAGGTATTTAACCCGGAACAGCCGGTCTGCTTTAACCCGGGCAGCCGACTCGTATGTTACCTCAGCGATGAACAGTTGCGTGATGTAGTGTTGCAAATTCAACAGCAGCCTCTTACGCTGGCATTACTACCACATCCGGAAATGAAACATGCCCGTTATGGTTTTGGCATTGCCGGTAAAATGGATGATGCACTGGCCGATGCGTTAAATACTGTCCAGATAGCGGCTGACTTATTGCTGTGTAATGACGTGCCGGTATTTAATTCGGTGGTAATAGGTGATGCCCTGACCTTAACACCAGGCGAAGCCTTAGCCGAACCCTTAGCGCAGCGCATAAAACGCTTTGCCCGGCTGGTCAGTGGTATTGGTGAGGTCACGTTTAACGCCTTTAAAATGACCACCCATAAAGAAAAAATTATTGATACCGCCGCTCTGGGAATTGTGGTGGTTGAGCATGGCCGTAGTTCAGTACTGTCGCGCCGGTTGGTGGCCGACTCTAGTGTAAATGACGGCATGTTGCATGCTCTGGTGTTAGCGCCGCGTTCGGTGTTTGAAATGCTGCGGTTTTTATTTGCCTCGTTGTTTTTACGTCATTATTGGAATAATCATCATCCGTCATTTGTTGGCCATATTAAAAGTCGCAGCTTGATCATCACCAGCCCTAAAGTGATCAGTTATACCCATGATGGCTTGATTGAAAAATGTACAATGCTGCAATTAAAAGTAGAGCCACGGGTGTTGCAACTGGCCCCCGGTCGCCACCTGGCGCTGGAGGATACAGAGGTTGAAAGCAAAGAAGTGGTTAAAACCCAGGCATTGCCTGCCGGGAAGGCAAAAACTGAGCTGGTAACGTATGCGCTGCCGTGGATCCATCATGCGGCAACGGACGAGTTTAAAGAATTGTTTATGGCCATGCGTGAAAGTGCCAAAGCCTCGCCTTCTTATTTAACACTGATGGTGCTGGCAACCTTACTGGCCGTATTTGGTTTATTTGCTAATTCTACGCCGGTCATTATTGGCGCGATGATTCTGGCACCACTAATGGGGCCGATAATTTCCATGGCGCTGGGTACCCTGCGCCAGGATGAAAGTTTAATGCTGGTAAGCAGTCGCAGCATTGCCGTCGGCACGGGGCTGGCCATGGGCTGCGCCATGGTTGCTACCTGGTTTATACCACTGACCACCATTAACAGCGAAATTGCGGCCCGAATTAGCCCAACGTTATTAGATTTAGGCGTCGCGGTCATATCGGGTGTTGCCGGCGCTTACGCTCATGCGCGAGCCGAAGTGGCAAAAAGCCTGGCGGGCGTTGCCATTGCTGTGGCACTGGTGCCGCCGTTGGCAGTAGCGGGTATTGGCCTGGGCTGGCTTGATTTTACGGTATTTTGGGGGGCTTTTCTGTTGTTCTTAACCAACCTGGTGGGGATTATTTTAGCTGCAGTAGTCACCTTTATGTTTTTGGGTTACAGCCCGTTTCACCGGGCTAAACGTGGCTTGGCGTTAACGTTAACGCTGGCGGTTATTTTGTGTATTCCACTGGCAATTGGTTTTGGCCATATGGTCACAGAACACCAAATAGTGCAGCAGCTGGATGGGTTTGAATTAGATGAAGTAAAACTGCGGGATGTTAGTGTCAGACCCGGGACACCGCTTAGAATAAGCCTGACATTAGTCTCGGGTAGTGCAGTAGATGATGCCATTATGGACCGTGTTAAGCAGCGTATTGAACAAAAACTGCAACAGCCGGTTGAACTGGAAATTGGTGTTAAAATTATTCGTTAGAGTGGGCTAATGTTCCATTATTAATGTAATGACAACATGACATTACAATTTCTGCCTTGCTGCTAAATAAACGGTCGTCGTCATCAAAGCCCTACTGTTGAATAACATAGGGGGCTACAATGCCAACATTGTTAACCTGAAGAAAACTGTCATAGTGTTTTAGTTACATCGGAAAACCAAGCAAAGGTTGTCAGTCTAATGGATATCCTGATGATGAGCAAAATAAAGTAATGACTAAAGTGACTAAAGCCAAAAGTGCGTATTTTTTATTGTCCAGAGTATAGTGCGAGTCTTTTACGTTATAAAACAATAAGCCGGCAGTAAACCGGCTTATTGTTTATGTTAGCAATTTAACCGCATTTTCTTGGGCCGCCTTTACATGGCGCTGGTTCGGTACCGCCACCACCACCTGTGCCGCCACCAGCGCAACCATTGGCCGTCAGATAATCGTATGCGGCTTTAGCTTTAACAATGCCATAGCCGAAGTATACGTCTTTACCCGCTGCACCAGCATCTTGAGCCGAAGCTTTTAAGGCATTGCGGATTTCAGTACCGCTACAACTTGGGAAGTTAGACCATACCAAAGCGGCCACGCCCGCTACTGCTGGTGTTGCCATTGAAGTGCCGCTCATATAGCCGTAATCACTGCCTTCAATTGTTACGGTCATGCTGCTAGCTGCTAACAGCGCAGAGCGATCTTCCAGTGCAGCACCTACCGCAGGAATAGAGGTGGTGTTGGCGGTGCCTTCACCTAAAGTTCCGTACAGCATGCCAGCTGCGTTATTAATAAGCACGGCACCGATACCGCCTGAGGTTTCGCAGTTTTTCACTTTGTCATGGAATGAAATAGTGCCGCGGTCGATTACGCACACTTTACCGGCAGCGCCACTGTTGGTGCTGGTCGCTTCGCCCATAAAGAAGGTGCTACCAGTTGCTGAACCGGTGTTTTCCATCGCAGATGAGGCAAACGCGCTAGTACCTGCATACAGTGATGAAGATGTTGCGCCATCAGCAGGGTAAGTAGACAGGGTGTCTACGCCGCCGGCAGTTACTTCGACACAGATGGTTTCATCATTGGTCGCATTTTTACCTTTGCCGCTGCTGCAGCTTGGGAACTGCGAGAAATCAGCAATAGCGTTATTGCCGTCATTCGCGCCAATCATCATTACTGACGGATAACCGGCAGGGTAAGAGCGGGTAGTGTTACCATCGTTACCGGCTGCGGCCAGCACTAAGCCACCGTTATTGGTAAAAGTAGCAAAGGCATTAGACTCGGTACTGTTAGCACCACCACCGCCTAAGCTCATGGTAATAATATTGGCACCGGCTGTGGTACATTTCTGTGCTGCAAAAGCCAGGTCGGATGAATAACCCCAGCCGGCAGCATTAAATACTTTAATAATGTGCATGGCGACACCAGGAGCCATTCCTACCACGCCAACGCCGTTATTTGCAGCACCTACCGTACCTGCTACGTGAGTACCATGTGGGCCGCCATTTACGTCCCAATTACCCGTGCCAGAGTTATTGTCACCACTAATATTGCCCCAGTCAAAATCGATGTTAGAGCGGTCCAGTCCAGAGTCTATAACACAAACTTTCATACCCGCACCCAGGTTTAAAGCAACTTGATTGGCCTGCGACTGATACACCGCATAGGGGGTTAACTGCTCCGTCATAGGGTTACCCAAGTCATCATTGTACACTGCCAATGGCTTACGTAACTGGTCTTCTTCTACTAACGTAATATGTGGATTATTTAACAGCCCTTTGATTTCACTTAATGATTTGCCGCTGAATTGCGCCGCAATAAAGCCATCCGCATCAACTTTTACGTCACCGCCAAGTTGTTTGGTCAGCGCTTTAACCACGCCTTTTTTGCTGTTATCAACCTGAATAACAACCCGATCAGATGCTGCCACAGCAGCAGTAAAACCCATCGCCAGCAGGGTGGCGGTCGCGATGGTAGATAATTTATTAAACTTCATTTAGGTACTTCCTCTGGATTTTGTTTCAATCAGTCATATTGCTGATTTTATCTGATGCTTATAGCGCTTTAATAGCGCTTTATCGCATTGCTGTTTTATTCAGCATGAACAAAGTTTTTTCACAGAAAAAGCACCAATGCAACCATAAATGAAAAGTTCCCGAAAAGTGTTGTTTTGTGTAATTTCTATGCTAGGGCTTAACTAAACATTTGTTACAATTTGTAATTCAGCTGATTTTTATCAGGCGTACAACCTTAAAAAAGTGTAGAGCTTTAGCAGTTTAGGTGGCTGGGTGACGCAATTAAAATCAAGACTGGCGAAAATGACGATGCAGCCATCCGCTAGCTAGGAATACTGTCAGAAATAACGCCAAGGGCCAATCGCCAAAGCGGCTATACCAAGTATGGCCGATGCTAAGTGGTACAGTGTCCAGCAATACGGCTTCTTTAAACTGCGGTAACCGCTGCCGGATGCTGCCATCGGCATTTATTGTGGCGGTAATGCCGTTATTGGTAGCACGCAAAACCGGTTTGCCAAACTCGCGGGCGCGCATTTGGGCAATTTGTAAATGTTGATGCGGGCCAATACTGTCACCAAACCAGGCATCGTTGCTTACTGTTAAAATAACATCAGTATCGTTAGTTAGGTTCGCCCGAATTTGCCTGGGAAAGGCAATTTCAAAACAAATGGCACTAAGCAAGTGATAACCGTTGGCCAGTAAATTTGGTTGCACAAAACTGCCCCGGCTAAAAGAGCTCATGGGCAAGTCAAAAATAGGGGCCAAAGCACGTAGCCAGTTTTCCATTGGCACAAATTCGCCAATAGGCAGTAAATGATGTTTACTAAAACGGTTGTTATGGCCATAAAAATATTGGCCTTCAGTTGCCTCGGGCTTATCTTTACCCAGCACAATTAAGTTATTCCAGGCTTGTTCTGTTTTAAGGTTATAGTCAAGAATACCGGTAACAACAGCCGTATTGTTATAAAATGCCGCTCGGTTCAGGTTGTCCAGAAAGGCTTCAGCCAGCGGTTCTAATTGCGGTATAGCGGCCTCGGGCCAGATCACAATATCAGCATTGACGAAGTGTGGCCGGGTAAGGTCAAGATACTTCAGCATGGTGAGCCATTCTTGCTCTGGCTGCCAGCGTAACTCCTGTTTAATATTACCTTGAACCATTACCACGCTAATGCTGCGATCACTGGTGTGCCAGCCTTTCATCCTATCCAATAACGGAGCGCTTGCCAGTACTACTGCTGCCAGAACCAGTGGCACAATTCTGTGTAATAGCGTTGGCGTTAAAAGCGATGGCGTTAATAAGGGGGCTCTCTGGTATACCCGCGCCAGCGCGGCAGCGCTGGCGGCAAGTATAAAACTAATACCCGTTTCACCAATCAGGGGTGCGTAAGGGGCTAAACCAGCAGAGGTTTGGCTATAACCGAGCGACAGCCAGGGAAAACCAGTAAATAACACGCTTCGCAGCCATTCAACCGCAACCCACACTGCGGCAAACGTGAGTACACCGTGGCGTAAACGGTAACTAAGCAGTGCCGCCAGGGCCGGAAACAATGCCAGATAGCTAACTAACAGGGCCATAAGCCCCAGGCTTGCTGCCAGTGGTAAGCCACCAAACTGCTCAATACTGACGTGGACCCAGCTAATACCAAACCCAAACCAACCCAGACCATAAATAAAACCGGCCATAGCCGCTAGCCGCCAGCTACGGGCCCGGTTGATCACCGCGCTTAACAACGCTAAAGTAAAAAACGGCAGCCACCAAAAAGTAAATGGGGCAAAAGCTAAGGTATTTAACGCACCGGCGCCGCTTAGCAGTAGCACAACAAAGGTGGTTTTAGCGGTAACAGTAGCGATGATTAGGCGTCCTCAGCAGCAACAGGCTCTTTTGCTTTAATAACCTGCAGTTGCAGCAGGCGACGGCTATTGGCTTTACTGACTTTAAAGGTCAGATCGCCCAGTTGAATGCTTTCGCCGCGCTCAGGCATATGGCCAAAGGCGTGCAACACTATGCCGCCAATAGTATCAGCATCTTCTTCGTCAAAGCCGGTACCAAAACTTTCATTAAACTCATCCAGTGGCGTCAGGGCACTGACTTGGAACACCCGGGAAGCCATTTTTTTAATGTCGTTATCTTCTTCGTCGTCGTGCTCATCTTCAATTTCGCCAACAATCTGTTCCAGAATATCCTCAATGGTAACCAGCCCAGATACACCACCATATTCATCCACAACAATGGCCATATGGTAACGCTTTTGCCGGAACTCTTTTAACAGTGCATCAACCCGCTTACTTTCCGGAATAATAACGGCAGGGCGCAGAAAATCACGAATATGCCAGTCAGTTTGATTTGGGTTAAGGGCGAATTGCAATAAATCTTTTACCAGTAAAATACCTTCGACGTGGTCTTTATCTTCGTTAACCACCGGATATCGGCTGTGGTTATTTTCCAGCAAAATGGGTAAAAAAGCGCTAACTGGCTGTTCAATGTCGATGGTGGCCATTTGCGAGCGCGGCACCATAATGTCGCGTGCCCGCATTTTTGATACATCTAACACGCCTTGCAGCATGCTTTTCGTATCACTATCAATAAGTTGGCGCATTGCTGCTTCGCTTATTATCTCGACCAGATCTGAAATATCCTGTGGTTCTGCACTAAAAATACTGGCGATACGCTCTAACCAGGTTTTGCCGGCAGAACCGCGGCTAGAGTGGGGGTTGTCGTCACTCATTCGTGAACTTATGCTCCATGATTAATAATAATTAAGCGTAAACAGGCCCTAGTTATCATCTAACAAATAGGGATTATTTATACCAAGACTAGCCAGGATCTGAATTTCTTCGGCTTCCATTTCTTCAGCATCGCTGTCATTTATATGGTCAAACCCCAATAAATGCAAGCAACCGTGCACCACCATATGAGCCCAGTGGTGGTTAAGTACTTTTTGTTGCTGGCTCGCTTCGCTCGCAATAACCGGCGCACAAATAACTATATCGCCCAGCAGCGGCAATTCCATGCCAGGAGGTGCTTGAAATGGGAAGCTCAGTACATTAGTGGATTTGTCTTTACCACGATATTGCAAATTAAGTTGCTGACTTTCCGGGTTATCGACAATGCGCACCGTGACTTCTGCTTCGGTTTGAAACGGTTGAATAGCGGCGTTAATCCAGCGCTCAAAATCATGTTCTGTTGGCAATTCGGCATGGCAGCTGGCCAGTTGTAAATCCAGTACGATGCCCATTATTCAGTTTTGGCCGATAATTTTTCCAGTTCGTGCGCTTCATAAGCTTGCACAATACGCTGCACTATGGGATGTCGTACCACATCTTTCGCAGTAAAAAAGTTAAAACTAATTTCGTTAACGTCAGATAAAACATCGATAGCATGTTTCAAGCCAGAGTATTGACTGCGTGGCAAGTCAATCTGCGTTACATCGCCGGTGATCACTGCTTTAGCACTAAAGCCAATGCGGGTTAAGAACATTTTCATTTGTTCCATGGTGGTGTTCTGGCTTTCATCTAAAATAATAAAAGCATCGTTAAGGGTGCGACCACGCATGTAAGCCAGTGGCGCAATTTCAATAATGCCACGTTCCAGGTATTTTTCTACTTTTTCAAAACCAAGCATTTCAAATAGCGCGTCGTACAATGGCCGCAAGTAAGGGTCTACTTTTTGCGCTAAATCGCCAGGTAAAAAACCAAGCTTTTCTCCCGCCTCTACTGCTGGTCGGGTTAACACAATACGTTTAACCTTGCCACTTTCTAAAGCGTCAACCGCACAAGCTACTGCGAGGTACGTTTTGCCTGTGCCGGCCGGGCCAACCCCAAAACAGACATCGTGCGCAAGCACATTAGCCACATAGCTTGCCTGATTAGGATTGCGGGGTTTCACCAGCCCTTTTTTCGTTTTCAGGCTGAAATCGCGGGCACTGTCATGTTGTTCTTCATACTGAATGTCAAAATTTTCACTGATGGTTAGATGAACCTGTTCCGGGGTAAGGTCCTGAGCTTGCTGGCGCGTGCCAGACGTTAGCTGAAACAATTTCAGTAAAACCTCGGTGGCCGCGCCAACATTGACATCGGGACCGGCAATTTTAAACACATTATCGCGATAGCTGATATCAACCAGCAAGCGACGTTCAAGGTGCTTTAAATTATCGTCATAAGGGCCACAAAGTTGTTTTAACCTATTATTGTCGGCCGGTTCCAGAACCAGTTCTGCTACGTTCACGTTATCAGTGTTCAATTGTGCACTCGCGGTTATGGCCGGCTCAGGGCGTAAAAGTAGCGACACCCAAAGGGTCAGCTTTGGGTTGTCTGGCTAAAATTTGGGCCGGTGCCACTTGGCGGCGCAAGCCCATTTCAGCTTCAGTCCGGATTAAATTACCACGGAGTGAGTTACTAAACACATCAGTAATTTTCACATCAACAAACTGGCCAATCATCTGTGGCGAGCCTTCAAAGTTAACTACCCGGTTGTTTTCTGTGCGGCCGGTCAGTTCCATAATATTCTTTTTGGAGGGGCCTTCAACCAGAATGCGTTGCTCAGTGCCCAGCATATTGCGGGCTATTTTCAGTGCCTGCTGGTTAATCCGGTCTTGTAAAATATACAGCCGCTGTTTTTTTGCATCATCGGTAACATCATCAGGTAAGTCGGCTGCCGGGGTGCCAGGGCGGGCACTGTAAATAAAACTAAAGCTCATATCGAAGTCGATAGCCTGAATAAGGTCCATGGTGGCCTGAAAATCAGCATCGTCTTCACCGGGAAAGCCAATAATAAAGTCTGACGACATGCTTAAATTAGGCCGCACTTTTTTCAACTTACGAATTTGGGCCTTATATTCCAAGGCGGTATGGCCACGCTTCATCAGGTTTAGGATCCGATCTGAGCCCGATTGTACCGGCAGATGCAAGTGGTCTACCAGCTCTGGTACGTCACGGTATACTTCGATAATGTCGTCGCTAAACTCGATAGGATGCGAGGTGGTATAGCGCACACGGTCAATGCCATCAATCGCCGCCACTAAACGCAATAGTTCTGAGAAGTGGCAAGTCACCCCATCATAGGTGTCGCCACGGTAACCGTTAACATTTTGCCCCAGCAGGTTTACTTCACGCACGCCCTGGGCAGCCAGTTGGGCTATTTCAAACAATACGTCGTCCAGCGGCCGGCTGACTTCTTCACCACGGGTGTAGGGTACGACACAAAAGGTACAGTATTTAGAGCAGCCTTCCATAATCGACACGAAGGCGGTTGGCCCATCGGCTTTAGGTTCTGGCAGGCGATCAAATTTTTCAATTTCAGGGAAAGACACATCGACCACTGGCGAGTGTGAACCGCGGACTGAATTAATCATTTCAGGTAAGCGATGCAACGTTTGTGGACCAAAAACAATATCAACAAAGGGTGCACGATCGCGGATGGCTTTGCCTTCCTGCGACGCGACACAGCCACCAACACCGATAATTAAGTCAGGGTTTTTTTCTTTTAAAGGACGCCAGCGACCCAGTTGATGGAACACTTTCTCCTGAGCTTTTTCGCGGATAGAGCAAGTGTTTAGCAAAATTACATCGGCTTCTTCCGCTATGTCAGTCAGAGTATAGCCATGTGTTGCATCCAGCAGGTCTGCCATTTTCGATGAATCATATTCATTCATCTGGCAGCCCCAGGTTTTAATGTGCAGCTTCTTGCCCATTGTTGATTGTTACCTGTGTTGTCGCTTAAAAAAAGGAAACTATTTTAGCGTGTTCTTTGCCGCAGTACCAGTATCGTTGGCAAAAGCTTTGTAGCAAGCCATTTTTCTATCTCTACACGTATTTACGTTACAAGCTGTATTAAAAAAGGCGTTGGCGGGTAGTGACATAACCGGCATAAAAAATGACGATAACCCCGGCTACCCAACCCCAGGTTACCGGCTCTTGCCAAAAAAAATAACCAAAAGCACCGGCAAATAATACGCTGCTGTATGTCCACATGCCAATATCACTGGCTGGGGCAATAGCAAAGGCATTGGTCATTGCCAGCTGGCCAATTGCCGCCAGAATACCCATACCAATAAATGCCAGCCATACACTGCCTGGCAAAGGTTGCCAATAAAAAGGTACCGGAATGGCAGACATTAAGGCCGTTAGTAACGAAAAGTAAAATACTATTCGTACCGCCGATTCTGTGCTGGCCATCGCTCGAATGGTCGTTTTAGTAATGGCAACCAAAAAAGCTGAAAATAACGCTAACAAAAGCACCATATTAAGGCTTGGATCGGGGGTAGGCAACGCCAGGACCACACCAATAAACCCCAGCACAATGCCAATGCGGGTAGTGCGGCTGGGGCGTTCATTTAACCAAAAACGGGCCAGTATCGGCACAATGAAAGGCGATGACATAATTATCATCATCGCCTGCGCTAAAGGCAATTGCGATAACACATAAAAAAAACAATACATTGATATTAAGCCAGTAAGCGCTCGGCTTACATGCAAATACCAGCGTTGAGTTTTTAACATGACGAAGCCATGACGATATAAAAACGGTAACATTAACAATAAGGCAAACAAGTTGCGAAAAAACACAATTTGTACTTCGCTGGCCATATCGCTGGTGTATTTAACAATAGCTCCAATGCCAGCAAAGCAAGCTTCGGCCAGCAACAGTAATAGTGCGCCTTTTAGCAGGTGAGGTTGCATAGCGTTCCCGGCAACGAAGGGTTCAGGCCGCGCAGTATAACAGGCCGCAATTAAAGTTGCTGTTGCCAAAATACCGTAATTTGTGCTGCGCTAAGCGGTTTAGAGAATAAATAGCCTTGGATCAGCACACAATGTCGCTCGGTAAAAAAGGCCAGTTGCTCGGGCGTTTCAACGCCCTCCGCGATGCAATAAATGCCCAGGCTATTAGCCATGCTAAGCATAGCATCGATAATGGTTTCATCGTTTTTATCAATGCCAATATCACTTACAAAACTGCGGTCAATTTTTATCGCATCAATCGGTAATTGTTTCAAGTATTTCAGTGACGAGTAGCCGGTGCCAAAATCGTCCAGTGCTAGCTGAATACCTAGCGCATTTAACGCCAACATGGTTTCAATAGCACTTTGCGGATCATTCATCAGTGCACTTTCAGTTACCTCAAACCTTAAGCAGCTGGCGGGCAATTGATATTTGCTCAAAAGATTGGCGGTATGGCTAGCCAGATTAGTTTGCTCTAAATGTTGGGTAGCTAAATTAACCGATAAGTAGATGTCGATACCGTTGGCACGCCATTCGCTTAAATCAGCCAGGGCCCGCTCTAATAACTGCTGAGTCATGCTGATGATTAAGCGCAATTCTTCTGCCAGTGGAATAAATTCAACTGGAGAGACAACGCCATCGGTACTTTGCCAGCGCATCAGTACTTCTGCACCAACCATTTTTCGCTGTTTGCTGTCGACAATAGGCTGGTACACATTAAAAAACTCATTATTTTGATGCGCCTTTCGCAAACGAGTTTCCCGGGCCAGTTGCATATGGGCTTTAATGTTCATTTCATTGGTAAAAAACTGAAAGTTATTTCGACCGGCTTCTTTGGCATGATACATCGCTACGTCGGCATGTTTTAGCAGCTCTTGTGCTGTTAAGGCATCGTCCGGGTACAGGGCGATACCAATACTGGGTGAAACACCAACGGTATGTGGCCCTAATTTCATCGGCTCACTGACGACAGTTAGCATTTTTCGAGCCACCATGCTGACATTTTCACCACGGCGATAGCCTTCTAGCAGCACCACAAACTCATCACCGCCTAACCTGGCAACTGTATCGCGCTCACGCAGAGATAGGCCAAGCCTGCGGGCCACTTCTTTTAATAATAAATCGCCAATGTCATGGCCCAGCGAGTCGTTAACTTGCTTAAATTTATCTAAATCAATAAAACATAAGGCCAGCGATTTTTTCTCTCGCCGTGATTGCTCCATGGCATGCAGAATGCGGTCCATTAGCAAGGCGCGGTTTGGCAAGCCGGTCAGTGCATCATAATTGGCCAGATAACGTAATTCTTCTTCGGCCAGTTTTTGGGCGGTGATGTCGGTAAACACTAACACAAAGAACGCGACCTGTTGTTGCTCACCAATAGCGCTAATGTTAATCAGCGCTGGGCGCTCTCTTCCATCAGGGGTAATGACCAGTTCTTCGCCTTGCCAATGCCCGCCGGCGCTTAATTCACGCAGTAGCCGGGTATAAAAACGTCGCCTAACCAAGCTAATACCTAAATGGTGGCTACGTGGATTGTCTAAATATTGTTCAACACTACCAAAAGCCGCTGAGAATGACTGGTTAGCAGCAATAACACGCTGTTTACTATCAAGAATAACTACCCAATCACGCGTTTGTTGAAAGGCCTCGCCAAACAGTTTGGCCTTTTCCATATTGGCGCGGGTTTCGGTGATATTGCTATAAGTACCGGTGATGGTAAGCACCCGATCTGCGTTATCTAAAATAGTAGCCCGGCCTTGATCCCGGAACCATAACCAGGCGTTTTCTTTATGTTTTAAACGATAAGTTATATCAAAGCTGCCGCTAGGCTGTTGCAAAAAGCGTTGCCATTGTTGCTGATAATTATCACGGTCTTCCGGGTGAATAAGCGACTGATGCTGTTGCATGGTGATGTGATTCATTAAGTCGCCATAGCCCAGCATTAGTTGCATTCTGGAGCTATACAAGGTGTCTTTGCTGGCTTGCCACTCAAACGCACCACTGTCTACTGATGCCAGCGCTTGTTTCAAGCGTTGCTCGCTAGTAGCAATATCCTGATGAGCTTCGGTGATGATCCGCTGTTGCTCGCGGCGTAACCGATACAAGTAATAAAACAGTCCCAAGCTTATTATGGCATAAAGTAGTAACGCCCTAGGGGAACGCCAGGGCGCAGGTTCAATAACAAAGCTTATCGAGCTAACATCACTTTCCAGGCCGGTATGTGGGGCTATAGCCACTATATTAAAGCGATAACGGCCGCTTCTAAGATTTGGAAATACCACTTTATTCGTTTGTTGTTCCGGGTAGTTAATTTTATCGCGGCCTTCCAACCAGAAACGGTAGCGCATTTTATGGTTATCCCGAAAATGCATGGCACTAAATTGAATTTGTATACCAAGATCATCATGGCTAATATTGAAATTCTTATCATTCAAAATATCACTTTGTGCTTTAAAGCTACCGCTTAAGACACGAATATCGGTAATATTCACTTTAGGCCGCGGCTCTTGGCTGGTCAGTTTTTTTGGGTCGACCAGCGTAATGCCGCGCATACTGCCAAAGGCTATACGACCGTCTGGCAACACCGTTGATGCGCCGCCGTTAAACTCATGCACCATTAAACCATCAGCTTTACTAAAATGTTCTATTTGCAGCGTTTTAGGCTGTAATCTGGAAAGGCCACTGTGCGATGAAAACCAGATATCGCCAGCATGGTCTTTTTGCAGCGCATATACTTGCTCTGCTATTAACTTATTTTTGGTAGTGAAATGGTGTGTTAATTTAAGCGACTCGCTGTCAAAACCTAGTAAGCCAATGCCGTTAATGCCGAGCCAGAGAATGCCGTTATTATCCAGCACCATTTGATCAGCATAACGTTGCAACTCAGGTTGGTAAGAGGAGGCCTGATAAAAAAGGCTTATCTTGTCAAGGCGGCTATTGTAGATCCAAAGCTGATCAGCTGTTGCCAGCAGTAGCTCATCCGGTTTACCGGGCAGTGCACCGACAATACCTGCAAAATAATGCATCGGTAACTGCTGAAAAATCTGCAGTTCGGTGACCGAGCCATCGGCTGGGATATAGCGATAAAATGTGCTGTCCTGGCCAAAATATACCTGACTGACCCCTTGCTTATTATCAACGTAAAAATAGTAACTGCTGCTTAATAACCGCCGATTTGCTTCATTCGCCAACGGAAGTGGCAATAATTCACCGTTAACAGTATCAAACAAGTTAAGTCCGGTTGAAGACGTAAACCATAACTGCTGCGGGTTATTCGGGTCTAACATCACTTGTTGTATGGTGCCGGGGTGCCAGACGGCTTTGGCATCGTCAGAAACAAAGTAAGCGAGCGTGACGCTGCTGTCGATATTAAGTTTATTTAAACCGTTGTTGGTACCAAGCCATAAATTATTGTGCGCATCGGCAGTCAGTTGATAAATTTTGTCGTTACTTAGCTGTTTACCAAGAGCAGTCTGGCGGCTGATGTGCTCAAAGGCCAGCGAGCGCGGGTGCCAGTAATAGGCGCCATCATCGCGGGAGGCTAACCAGTAGCCACCAAAATCATCAGCAACCAAGTCCAGAATATTATCGTCATATAGGCCAAGTTGACTATCGCTAAAACGCAGCAGAAATTCCAGGGTATTATCTTCGCTGCTAAAACTAAACAGACCTTGTTCGGTAGCCACTAATGCCTTAGTGCCTTGCCAGTGCATCTGCCAGATATTGTAGTTGGCAATATTTTGCTGGCGTTGTAGTGGCTCAGCATCGCGCTTAGGGTCTTCCAATTGCGCCAGGTCAAGGCTGTACAAGCCTTCAACCGTTCCAATATACAAACGGCCGCCGGCGCTGCTAAGATGTTTTACCTGACGCTGATCTGCATTGACGTCCTCGGTAGCAAGATAAGGTACAAATTGATGCGTGGCAGTGGCAATGTTGTACTGAAGCAGGCCAGTAGTAGCACCGGCGTAGATAAAATTACCATTTAAAAACAACACTCTAAACCACGCGCTTTCGGCATTGTACTCTTTTAAACTAAATAACAGGGTACTCTGGCCGGTTGTTTTATTTAAGCGGTGTACTTCATCGTCGAGGCTAAACAACAGATGATTAGCGTCTTCGTCAATTACATCAAAAATAGCATGATAGCGCTCAACTTCGCCATTGTTAGGCAAAGCCATAAACAAGTTAAACGTACTATTATTATTATCATATAAGTACAATCCGATAGTTTCAGCCGCCGCCCAAATTCGGCCCTGTTTGTCTTCAACAATCCGGCTAAAAGCGATGTCATCTAAACTATGTTCAGCGCCAGACATGCGGCTAACGTTGTTCGCATCGAATCGATTTAAGCCACCAGCGGTGGCAACCCACAAAAAACCATTGCTGTCGATCATCAGATCATACACGGTGCTTTGCGATAAACCTTGATCCGGGGTAAGGGGTTGTAAAAGAGGTGCTTGGGCCAGGCTGTGCCCCGATAAAACTAACAACAAACTTAGCAGCAAGGTTCTGATTAATAACTTACTATAGTCAGGTAACAGATTAACTCTGGATATCACGTAATGTTCCGCCCCGGCCGTTTTATTATACTAAGTAGTGCTACAGCATTGTAGATGCGCTAGACCTTATACCGAGTTCGACGCCAATGTCCAGTGCTCTGTTAGGCGTACTGGTGTAAAGCGACTGTGGGTATTAGCTTAAACTAGGGCAGTAGCTACGGTAGCAATACTATGTTGGCAACATACAGTGCCAGCACACTACTGCATAAAACAATTAACGCTGTTTGCTGTGCATTAATTAATAATAGTGTTCGCCGAATATCCGTTGCTACCGGGTCGTGGTAATGACCAATATTATCCCGCTGTATTTTTATGCCGCCATAATAGGCTGGCCCTCCCAGCTTAATCTGCAATGCACTGGCCCCTGTTGCTAATAGTAGCCGGCATGGCCAGCTAAAATAGCGGTTTCCAGCAGCACGATAAACCTGCCAAGCCTTTATTACGCCGGTTTGAATGGCTATTAGCAGTGCTGATATCAGCAAACCAGGTGCCACGGAAATATGGTAAATAATGCCGGTAGTGCGGCCAAAGTAGCGGTAGTGTGGCAATTTGCTGTTCCATTGCTGCGCTGCGGTTTGAAGCAGGGTAAAGGCTAACACTAACATGCCACCACCGGTTACAAACCATAATAATACCCCAACCTGCGCCGCAGCTTGTTGCTGCAGTAAACTCTCAATACAGGCCTTACTTAACCCCATAGCCGATAAATTATCGCGCTGGCGCAATAACAGGGGTTTAGCCTGATCTTTAGCCAAGCTAAGCTGCTGACGCGAAAGGCTAGTGGCAACAGTGGCAGCTTGTTGCATGGGTTGTCTGCTACCCAGACAAAAGTACAAAAGCAGTGCATCCAGCACCAATGGCAGTTCTGAAATTAAATAAAAGCCATAGGTAATAGCCAGTGGCACAGCCAGCATCAGCATTAACGCTAAGCTACCAGATAGCTGTTGCTGAAAATGGCTGCGGCTAGCATCAGGATGCACCCGGCTTGCCAAACGTCGCAACAGCAGTGCAACCACTTTTAATGGGGCCCTGGCTCCTGGTAAGCTAATCAGGCGGCTAGCAATCAGTGCTAGCAGCGCCAGTATTAACCAGGCGGGCAGGGCATTAAGCCATGGCATAATTATAAGCTGACATTGTGTAATTGGCCGAGTAAGGCGACTACCATTGCCGAGCTGTTTTTTGAGGCAACCTCAAGATAGGCATCAAAGGATACTGGCGACTCTTTACCGGCAATATCGCTTAAGCTGCGGATCACTACAAACGGGGTTGCCAGCATATGGCATACCTGGGCAATAGCGGCGCCTTCCATTTCTACTGCCAACATAGTGGGGAAACGTTCGCGGGTTTGATTTATTCGCAGCGGATCACACATAAAACTGTCGCCAGTGGTAATCAGGCCGCTTTTGGTTTGGCAAAACCCCAGACTGGCAATGGTTTGCTCCGCCGCACTAACCAGCGCCGGGTGGGCCAAATAAGCGGCAGGCATTTGTGGCACCTGGCCGTATTCATAACCAAAAGCGGTAACGTCAACATCGTGATGACGTACTTCAATACCAATGGCAATATCACCTACATTTAACTCCGGATGAAAGCCGCCGGCCGACCCGGTGTTTATAATGCAATCAGGTTTAAAATGATCAATTAATAAAGTTGTGGCTACGGCGGCGGCTACTTTACCAATACCTGATTGAACAATGACCACTTCGCAACCCGCTAGTTGGCCGCGCACAAACTGAAAACTGCCAATTTTCTTACTGCTAACGGCGGTTAACTGCTGTTTTAACAGCGCAACTTCAGGTTCCATAGCACCGATAATACCAAATAATTTCATAACAGGGCCTTTGTGCTAAAAGCGCTAGTATAATGGCCCCTTATCAAAAAATCCTCTGTTTATCACCTTGCTACCTGAAGTTGCAGCGGTGTTGGCCGCTATGCTGGGTTATTTAGCGTAATTTGACTGGCCGGGCCAGCGTTTGTTAAGGTTCCTTGTTGGTAATCTCTGATCGCCTGTTCAATTTCGGCTGCACTGTTCATCACAAAGGGCCCATATTGTACTACTGTTTCTGCAATAGGTTTGGCCGCCAGCAACAATAAACTAACGGCGCTGGCAGCGGTTAGTGTGACATCGCTACCCTGAGTGAGTAAGCCGGCCTGATGTTCTTTTACTTGCTGGTGGTTAGCAGCTGTTTTTACTGTAACTTCGCCACTAAAAGGATACAGCAGCGCATGATGCTGCTCGGGCAGCGTTATGGTAAGTTCGCTACCGGCACTAAGCCTTATATCGTAAAATTGTGGTTCTGTACTTAAGCCATTAATGGGCCCAGCTAATGTGCTGCCTGCATGCTGAAAATTGCCGGCAATTACTTTTACGCGTATGCCTGGCATGGGTTCGGTTTGCGGAATGCGTTCAGGGGGAAGGTCAACGTAGGCTGCTGGTTTCATCTTTTCTGCCGCAGGCAAATTTAACCACAGTTGAAAACCGCGCATTAAGCCTGCTTCCTGTTGTGGCATTTCTGAGTGAA
Source organism: Arsukibacterium sp. MJ3 (assembly GCF_000987765.1). GTDB lineage: Bacteria > Pseudomonadota > Gammaproteobacteria > Enterobacterales > Alteromonadaceae > Alishewanella. Next base: position 84,478 of record NZ_LAHP01000010.1, on the reverse strand, counting down.
TAATACCGCGACCAGCGGTCATCCATTGCACTCCTCCACTTTTTAGATGGCCTTTATTGCCTAAATGATCCTCATGTAGCATATGGCCATCCAGCATATAGGTTACCGTTTCAAAGCCACGGTGTGGATGGGGAGGGAAGCCTTTAATGTAATCGTCGGCCTGCTCGGAGCCAAAACAATCTAGCATTAAAAAGGGGTCAAAACGTAGCTGAGCGTTAAGCCCTATGCTACGCTTAATCTTTACCCCGGCACCGTCTGATACCGATACTGCGGCAATAATCTGCTTTACACTACGTGTACTCATGGTGTGCTCCTGTCAGGCTAATGGCTGTTGCCACTGTTGATACTATTAAAGCGCAATAAAACAGAATTAAAAATGCCATTTTTAGCCATTCTTTGTTCGATTAACCTGAACGGTCGGTACCCATCAGCAAGAAATTCAGCAGCTGTTAAGTCTGAACTTGCATAATGCATGTTGTTTTGAGTCACTGATTTTATCGGCTTATCTTGCAGAAGTAATGGAGTAACACATGAAAAAAATAGTAGCAGTATCCGCCTTGATGGCATTCGCAGTAAGCGCATCGTGTATGGCAAACCCGGTTTGGGATTATGTTGGCGCTGGTTATACTGATGCTGCTGGCGATGGTCCTTATGTTGAAGGGTCGTTCCGCTTAGATCGTAACTGGGTAGCTGACATTAGCCTGGCCCGTTTATCAAAAGGCCCGTTCGATGCAAATCAGCTGAAAGCTGGTTTGAACTACATTACCGGTTTTACTCTGGACTTTTCGCCTAACACCCAAACTTACTTGTTAGGTGGGGTAGAAAACTGGTCTGGTGACGCTGATGAAACCGGTGCTTACGCTGGCTTGGGTATGCGCCATCCGTTAACACCGCAAGTTGAGCTTTATACGGAAGCTACTTACCATACCGTGTATGACAGTCATGGCAGTCTGGCCGGTGGTATTGCGTATTTTTTAAGCCCGGATTGGGCCGTTCGTGGTAATTTAGCGCTGAACAGTGGTGACACTAAAAATGAATTCCGTTTTGGGGTGTCATATCAGTTCTAGCCATTACTACGGTTTGTAACGCTAAGATTAGTTTGCAACCATAACATGCAAAAGGGCCGGGTTTATCCCGGTTTTTTTTATGTCTGCGGCATACACTGTTGCTCGTGCGCCAACAGCCAGGCTTTTTTATCCAGCCCGCCAGCGTATCCGGTAAGGGTACCATTTGCACCAATAACCCGATGACACGGCACCACGATGGCTATGGGGTTTTTACTATTAGCCTTGCCAACTGCCCGCATGGCTTTAGGGTTAGCAATTTGTCTGGCAATTTCGGCATAACTGCAGGTAAGGCCAAATGGCAATTCGCTAAGGGCTTGCCATACTTGCTGCTGAAAAAGGGTACCCGTAGCGGCCAGTGGCAAAGTAAACCGGGTTAATTGCCCGGCAAAATAGTGTTGTAATTGTCTGGCTGCAAGCTCTGTCAGCACTGAGGGGTGATCCGGCTCTACAGTGTAAATATCGAGGCTGATCTGAGTTATCCCCTGAGTATTCGCTTGGATCAGCACCCGGCCAAGCGGGCTGTCGATAGTTTGCTGAAACATATTCGTCTCCTAGTTGTAGCGTATTTTAGTATACCAACAGGGCTAACAAAAACGTGCTTGGTTTGCTATTAACAGTAAATTTAACGCTAAGCAGCGTGGTCTGTATTGCAGTTGAAGCCACCGCGGCTTAGTATCAACTTTAAAATGAGTAAGCATAATAACAGCGGCCAGTGAGGCCAGCAAAAGGCAGGAGTGGCAATGTTAGAGCGCTTTTTTATTCAATTAAGTACTGAACCAGAAACCATTAGTTTTCAGCAAAGCATCGGTATTATTGACCAGATGTACCATTTTCAGCCGTGTGCTTTTAGCAACGGCGAGTTGCAAAACTCGGCCGGTGAAAATAACGGCGCTTGTAAAATACTGGCATTTGGTTTGTTGCATCAATTATCTGAACCGCAAACCCTGTATATGTTTGGCGACTTTTATCAGGCCGTGCTTGCCAGCCCGAAGGGCGATGATCATCTGAATATTCGTAATTTTATGCGCAGCGGCTGGCATGGCATTGAGTTTAATACTCAACCATTACGTTTAAAATAAAATAAAATAAAATAAAATAAAAATTTTAGGGAATGTTATGTCGCAACCACCCATGTTTACCAATGACGCGGTAGTCCTTGGCTTACTGGCCGTTATTCTTGGCCTGGTGTTTTACAGCAGCCACAGTAATAACCGTTTTTGTAAGGGATTTTACAAATATGTACCCGCTTTACTGCTTTGTTATTTTATTCCGTCATTATTGAATAGTTTTAATATTATCGATGGCGAAGCCTCTTCTTTGTATAAAATTGCCTCGCGTTATTTACTTCCTGCCAGTTTGGTATTACTAACCTTAAGTGTTGATTTTAAAGCAATAGTAGGACTAGGCCCGAAGGCGCTAATTATGTTTTTAACTGGCACCGTCGGGATTATTATTGGCGGTCCGATAGCACTGGCGAGTGTCGGCTATTTTTTCCCGGAACAACTCGGTGGTGATGTCTGGCGTGGCATGACCACGGTTGCCGGCAGCTGGATTGGCGGTGGTGCTAATCAGGCGGCTATGAAAGAAGTGTTTAATGTCGATGGCAGTTTGTTTTCGGTAATGATTACGGTTGATGTATTAGTGGCCAATGTCTGGTTGGCAGTATTGTTGTTTATGGCGAGCCGTGCGGAACAGATTGATAAAGCCAATGGTGCCGATACCCGCGCTATTGTTCATTTGCGCCAAAAAATTGAGCAATATCAAGCAGCGAATTCTCGTATCCCAACTATTCAGGATATGATGCTGATTATCGCGGTGGCTTTTGGGGTTACTGGCTTGGCCCATGCGCTGGCTGATGTACTTGCGCCCTGGATTGCTGAGGTGGCGCCACAGCTGGATAAATACAGTTTAACCAGCGGCTTTTTCTGGCTGGTGGTGGTGGCTACAACGGTGGGTTTATTGTTGTCATTAACGCCCGTACGTAAACTGGAAGCGGTGGGGGCGTCTAAGGTGGGTACGGCGTTTTTATATATTTTGGTAGCTACTATTGGCATGCAAATGGACGTTACTGCCATTATGAGTAACAAGCTAATGTTTTTGGTGGGTATAATCTGGATGCTGGTGCATGCCATTTTACTGCTGGTGGTAGCCAGAGCTATTAAAGCGCCACTGTTTTATTTAGCGGTGGGTAGTCAGGCTAACGTTGGCGGTGCTGCTTCTGCCCCAGTGGTGGCAGCAGCGTTTCACCCGTCATTAGCCCCGGTGGGTGTGTTGTTGGCGGTGCTTGGGTATGGGTTGGGGACCTATGGTGCCTATATTTGTGGCTTAATTTTACAGCAGGTTGCGCCATAACATCCTGTTATTGCAGCGTGCAGTTAATGTAGATTTTAAAGGGAGTTATTGGTGAGTAGCCAATTTAAAACAGAACCACGGCACTGGGTGTTGATCATTGCATTAATGTTATCACTTTATGCCAGTTATTTGCTGGTAGCGCCATACATGGGTGCAGTGGTGTTAGCGTTTGTCTTATCGATGTTATGTTTTCCGGTACACCAGAAAATAGCCAAAAAACTGCCCAACAAGCCCAATGCAGTGTCGGCATTAACTTGCGCGTTATTAGTGGTAGTCATTTTGGTGCCGGCAATCCTAGTGTTTATTGCTATTGTGCAGCAAGGTGTTGCCTTTGCTAAGCAAAGTTATCAATGGGTAGAAAGCGGCGGAGCTGAACAATTATTACAGCACCCGTTTGTTGCCAAAGTTCTGGCTCAGGTAAACCATATTTTGCCAATGGGAGACATTACCGGCCAAAGTATTATTGAAAAAGTAACCCTGTTTGCTTCTGGCTTTGGTAAAGAATTGCTGAATATCAGTACTAAAGTGGTGGGCGATGTTACCGGGCTGATTTTTGGCTTCGTACTTATGCTGTTTGTGCTGTTTTTCTTGCTGCGTGACCATAAAGCTATTGTTGAAACGCTTCACTGGATAGTGCCGCTGGCACGATCACAAGAAGAAGAGCTATTAGATGAGGCCAGTAAGGTAGCGCGCTCTGCTGTGCTAGGTTCTTTTTTAACAGCTATTGCGCAGGGCATCGCCGGCGGCATTGCGATGGCGATTGTGGGTTTGCCAGGGTTATTTTGGGGCACCATGATGGCGTTTGCCTCTTTTATTCCGGCTATCGGTTGTGCCTTAATTTGGATACCGGCTACTTTGTATTTGTTGTTGATCGGAGATTGGCCGATGGCACTATTTTTAGCGCTGTGGGGTACTATTGTTGTCGGTTCTATTGATAATATTCTGCGGCCTATCCTAATGCAGGGCAGTTCTAGCATGAGTACCTTACTCATTTTCTTATCATTAATTGGTGGCTTACAGCTATTTGGTTTAATCGGCCTGATTTATGGCCCGATTATTTTTGCGTTAACCCATGTGCTAATTAAGCTTTATACTAATGAATTCAAAGATTTTTTGGAAAAACAAGACAAAAGCTAACTATGAAATTTAGCCATAGCACCTACCAGTTACCATTTAGTGCAAAGCGCTAAATTGCTGACAAAAAAAGGCCAGCATGCGCTGGCCTTGGTTTTTACCGGGTAGTCGAACACTGCTATACGTTGATATTGATGTTTTGACCAATATTACCAACCGGCGACGCAGCAGAAGTTTGTTCAACCGTTTGCATGGCACTTTGTACCAACATGTTGGTCATTTGTGCTTGCTGGTTTTGCTGCTTTTTAGCCATTACGGCACCTAATATTTCAAAGCTCTGAGCAGTTGCCAGAGTACCAACGGATTGACTCATAGTACCTCCTATTAACAATACGTCATCTTGCTATCGGCAACTGTCTGAAAAACTTTAGGCATTTTTTTGCCGTGACGTTAATTTTGTCGTATTTAGAAAAATGAATGCCGCCCGTTGCAGCGGGCGGCATTCCAACTTAGCGCGGAGTGACTCATTTCTCCAAAGCGTTAAGAAGCCTGTATTAGCGCTGTTTGTTGCGCTTTAATCTGGGAGTGCGACAGTGCCGGAGTTAGCCCGGTACCCGCTGATTGTAATGTTTGAACCGGTTTAAAAGAGCGTACAGGTCGAGTAGGGCCCTTTTTAACCAAGCCTTTGTACATAGGTTCGGCTTTTACCGTTGGCTTACCTAAGCGGGTTGCTAGGGCCTGCTGTAAATCTGTAGCAGTGTAACCGGCTTTAATTTTAATGCGTAAGTAGGGTAGGCCTGCTGCTTCTAATGCACCGCTGACAAACCAGTCTGGTGCCGCTTTATGTCCATCTTTATTACTGTTATTAACTAAATCGAGTACGGCGATCACTCTTAAATCATCTGCGGCACACAATACAAAATCAAGATATTTAGCATTTAACTTAAGTAAGGTACTGCGGCGGGACTTTTCTGTGGCATTGCCTTTTACTTCAATTAAATCGGCAAGTTTAACCCGGTTTAAAATTTTGTATTCGCCTACCACGGCTTTTTCCAGCAGGTTTTGAAATGAGCGCTCTACCGGGCTGAATAAGCTGCTGCGCTTTTGTACCTGAAAAGGATTGTTATTATCAATAAACCGACTGGCGACCATCGCCACCAGCACCACCAGTGCTACCAGCAATAACATAATAAATTCCATGTTCACCTCCGACGATAATTTGACATACGTAGTTCTGCCAAGAACCTAAAGCACAACCCGTGCCACAAATTTGCAGAATTTCAGCTTTAAGCTATTGTTTTTGGTGATGCTTGGCATTTTGACCATTAATAGCATTTATAGTAGGAAAGGGCTTATAGTAAGATTATCTAACGCAACAGTAATAAAAGGTCTGGATATGTCTGACACGATTACCCGCGGCGGTTTAACGATAACCGGCCAGCTTAACAGCGCTTACGAACAAATATTAACTGACGATGCCTGTGCTTTCGTGGCGGAACTGGCGCGCCGGTTTCAGCCAAAGTTAACCGAATTACTGGCTAACCGCGTTAGCCGACAGCAACAGTTCGATGACGGAGCCTTACCTGATTTTCTGCCAGAAACCGCGTCAATTCGTGATGCTGACTGGCAGGTAGCGCCTATTCCGCTTGATTTGCAGGACCGACGGGTAGAAATTACCGGCCCGGTTGAGCGTAAAATGATTATTAATGCGTTAAATGCTGATGTAAAAGTATTTATGGCTGACTTTGAAGACTCGCATGCGCCTAGCTGGGCGGGCGTTATTGAAGGCCAGATTAATCTGCGCGATGCTAATTTAGGTACTATTAGCTATACCGATCCGCAAAGCGGTAAGCATTATGCGTTGCAAGACAACCCGGCCTTGTTAATTGCCCGGGTACGAGGCCTGCATTTGTCTGAGAAACACCTGCTGGTTGATAACGTGCAGGTGCCTGGCTCACTGGTCGATTTTGCGCTGTATTTTTATCATAACTGGCAAACCCGCTTAGCGAACGGCTCAGGCGTATACTATTACTTACCTAAATTACAAAGCCACACTGAAGCCAAGTGGTGGGATGATGTTTTTAGTTTTACAGAACAATATTTTAAGGTAGCAACCGGTGCCATTCGCGCTACCGTGCTGATTGAAACGTTGCCGGCCGTGTTTGAAATGGACGAAATTCTGTATAACCTAAAAGATCACATTGTGGCGCTAAATTGTGGCCGTTGGGATTATATTTTTAGTTATATCAAGACGTTAAATAACCATGCTGACCGGGTACTGCCAGATCGGCAAGTGGTAACCATGACCAAACCGTTTTTAAATGCTTATTCACGCTTACTAATTAAAACCTGTCATAAACGCGGTGCACTGGCGATGGGTGGTATGGCGGCTTTTATTCCGGCAAAAGATGCTGCTGAAAATGAAAAAATTCTGGCGCGGGTAACCGCCGACAAAGAGCTGGAAGCCAGTAATGGCCACGATGGTACCTGGGTTGCCCATCCGGGCCTGGCGGCAACGGCTAATGGCGTGTTTGCTAACTATTTACGCGAGGGTAAACAAAATCAGTTAAGCGTAAGCCGCGAGCAAGATGCTGCGATTACTGCCGCTGAGCTACTAGCACCGTGCGATGGTGAGCGCACTGAAGACGGTATGCGCACCAATATTAGGGTAGCACTGCAATATATTGCTGCCTGGATCAGTGGTAAAGGCTGTGTGCCTATTTATGGCTTAATGGAAGATGCGGCTACTGCCGAAATTTCGCGCACTTCTATCTGGCAATGGATTAAGCATGGCAAGAGTTTAAGCAACGGTAAATTAATTACCAAGGCCCTGTTTGCCGACTTTTTAGAGGAAGAGGCAAAAGTAGTGTTACAGGAAGTAGGACGCGACAGCTGGCAGAGTCAAAACTTTGACCGGGCTAAGCAACTGCTGCTGGACATTACCACAGCTGATGAGTTGGTGGAGTTTTTAACGCTACCAGCTTACCAGCTGCTTGATTAACCTGAGTAAACCAAACCAAAGGCGCTGCCATTGCTGACAGCGCCTTTTTTTATATCCGGCATGTAGGGGAGAGCAGCTGCAACACCCGCCTTGGCTCGACACAGCAACTCGCTCGCGCTGGCGCACTCACTCAGACACTCTGTGTCGACCAAAACGGGGTTCCTGCCGTTCTCTTTCAAGTTTCGGCTTAACCAATAGAGGATAGAACCTCTTTTGAAGGAGTCGGGGAGTGTCTGAGCCCTGCCGCAAGGCAGGAAGCCTTGCGTAGTTCCCCGGCGAGTGAGGGAGAGTGTTGTGTCCGGCATGTAGGGGGAGAGCAGCTGCAACACCCACTTGGCGGTAAAACGCTAATTCAACTCATCTGCAGTTTCAACAATCTGCCGTCGAAACCAGATATGGCTGGCATCTTGATGCAATAGCGGGCTCCAAATCATTTTTAGTTCAATCGACGGTATAGCGAATGGCGGGTCCATAATGGCCATGGTGGGGTCGTTTTCATACAGCTTTGCCGCGCGGCTTGGTAATGTGGCAATTAAGTCTATGCCCACCGCCAAATGCATCGCCACATGGTAATTACGGGTAAATACCGAAATAGTGCGCTGCTTGCCCAGCTTGGCTAGTGCCTCGTCTACCCAGCCAAGTTTTTGCACGTCTTTGGGGTCCATGCCCACGCCCACACCAAAGCCGGTTTTGCTTACCCAAATATGCTGTGATTTTAAGTAACTGTCTAAATTAAAGTTTTTTACTACCGGGTTACTGGCGTTAATCAGACAAGAAAAGCTGTCGCGCCATACCGTTTTCTGGTGAAACGATTGAGGTAGCTGATCAAAGCGATTAATCGCCATATCTACCTTGCCGTTTTCCACATCATGAAAGGTTACATCGGACGGCGTCATAATATCTAGGCTGGTTAACGGTGCCTGCACCCGCATTTTCTTTAACAATGCCGGTATCAGCGTAGACGCCGCATAATCACTGGCCATAATCCGAAATACCCGGTTGCTGTGTAGTGGCTCAAAATCTCTATTTGGCTGCAGGGTTTCTTCTAAAGTTAGCAATACACCGCGTACTATGGGGGCCAGCTCGCGGGCGCGCTCGGTTGGTACCATGCCGTCAGAGGTACGCACTAATATTGGGTCATTTAGCAAATCACGCAGCCGTTTTAAGCCGTTACTCATGGCTGGCTGGGTAATATTCAGCTGGTTAGCCGCCCTGGTAACGTTTTTTTCGCGCAGTAACACATCCAGATAAACTAACAGGTTTAAATCCATCTTATTAATATTCATCTGCAAAATGCTCTTAGCGTTAACTATCACTGAATTGAATCATAACATTGGCCGGGCTGTACTCGTCAAGCGTAAGTTAGTATTCACAAAAGAAATGATGAGCATCATAAAAATTAGCTAGATGAATTGTTGTTTTGTTATCTATAGTGAATACCAACAACCCGCATAACAGCTTTAGCAAGAGGAAACGGCCATGACAGCTTATCAAGATGATATTAAACACTTCGACCATGTAATTAAAGAGGCCGGTTCGGCCTGGAATGCTATTAGCCCGGAATATGCGGCGCGGATGAAATTGCAAAACCGCTTTAAAACCGGGCTGGATATTGCTCAATATACCGCTGACATAATGCGGGCCGACATGGCGGCATATGATAACGATACCAGCCAGTACACTCAGTCATTGGGTTGCTGGCATGGTTTTATTGGCCAGCAAAAACTGATCGCCATTAAGAAACATTTCGGTAGCACCAACAGAAAGTACCTGTATTTGTCAGGTTGGATGATTGCCGCCCTTCGCTCTGAGTTTGGGCCATTGCCAGACCAGTCGATGCATGAAAAAACCTCAGTACCAGCATTAATAGCAGAGTTGTATACCTTTTTACGCCAGGCTGATGCTCGTGAGTTGGCCGGCTTATTCCACCAGTTAGATGACGCTACTGATGCAGCCAAAAAAATTGATATTCAGGCGAAAATTGACAACTTTACCACCCACGTAGTGCCTATTATTGCCGACATTGATGCCGGTTTTGGTAATGCCGAGGCCACGTATTTACTGGCTAAAAAAATGATCGAAGCCGGTGCTTGTGCTATTCAGATTGAAAACCAGGTGTCAGATGAAAAACAGTGTGGCCACCAAGATGGTAAAGTTACCGTGCCGCATGCCGATTTTCTGGCCAAAATTAATGCGGTGCGTTATGCCTTTTTAGAGCTTGGTATTGATAATGGTATTATTGTTGCCCGCACCGACTCACTGGGCGCCGGGTTAACCAAACAAATTGCGGTAACCGATGCACCGGGCGACTTAGGTGATTTATACAACGGTTTTCTGGACGGCGACATTATTAACGGTGCCGACGATATTGCCAATGGTGACGTAGTAGTAAAGGCCAACGGTAAACTGTTAAAGCCAAAACGGCTGGCCAGTGGGTTATTTCAGTTTAAAGCAGGCAGTGGCGTTGACAGAGTAGTACTCGATTGTATTACGTCATTACAAAATGGTGCTGATTTACTGTGGATTGAAACTGAAAAGCCCCACGTAGGGCAAATTGCCGACATGGTTAATCGCATTCGTGAAGTGGTGCCCAATGCCAAGCTGGTTTATAACAACAGCCCATCATTTAACTGGACCCTGAACTTCCGCCAGCAGGTATTTGATGCCTTGCAGCAAGCGGGTAAAGATGTCAGCAAGTATGATCGTGCCGCACTAATGAGCGCCGATTACGACAGCACTGAGCTAGCACAGGAGGCCGACAACCGTATTCGCACCTTTCAGGCTGATTCAGCGCGTGAGGCTGGTATTTTTCATCATTTAATTACCCTGCCAACTTACCATACTGCGGCGTTGTCTACCGATAATCTGGCGAAAGAATACTTTGGCGACGCCGGCATGTTGGGTTATGTTGCCGGGGTGCAGCGCAAAGAAATTCGCCAGGGTATTGCCTGTGTTAAGCACCAGAATATGTCGGGTTCTGATATTGGTGATGATCATAAAGAATACTTTTCGGGTGAGGCGGCGCTAAAAGCCGGTGGCAAGCACAACACCATGAACCAGTTCTAGCCTGGGTTCTGTTGCCGTAACATACTGCAACAATGGCTCATAACCTAAGGCAGCCACATGGCTGCCTTTTTTGTTAAAAAAAACGCGCCAGCATGTTATGTTATGGCGCAAATTCATTATTATAAATTAGCTATGAACGACACCTTCTTCTTTGGCGACTGGCAAGTGGAACCTGCGGCAAACACCTTACGCAAGGGTAAGCAGCTGCAACAGCTGGAACCCAAAGCAATGGATGTGCTGAAATTGCTGTGCCAGCATGCCGGTGAGGTACTAAGCAGTAACGATATTGTTAGCCAGTGTTGGCCCGGAATTGATACCGGCGATAATCCGCTGCATAAAACCATTACCCAGCTGCGTAAAGCGTTGGGCGACAGTGCCACCGCATCGCGTTACATTGAAACCATTCGTAAACGCGGCTACCGTACGGTGGCAGAGGTTCGTTTTCCCTTGGGGCAAGAGCAACGTGCAGAGGTGCAAAGCTGGCAGCATGGCTCGCCATTTCCTGGGTTACAGGCCTATGATCAACGCTATGCCAACGTATTTTTTGGCCGTGGCGCACAAATAGACACCTTACTTAGCCGTATTGCCCAGCAAATAAAATATGGCCGGGCTTTTTGTTTACTGCTGGGACCAAGTGGCAGTGGTAAATCGTCGCTGATTAACGCCGGGGTTATGCCTAACCTAATGCAGCCAGGCGGTTATAACGGCGTACAGGTGCTGGCTTACAGTGGCCTCGACTTAGCCGATGTTGCACCCAACCAGCTGCTAACCGATTTAGCCAGTGCCATGCTAGATTGGGATATTAACGATGTGCCGGTATTTGCCGGTGAAAGTGCAGAAAGCCTGGCGCTGCTACTGGCAACCACCCCCGAACAGATTATGCAGCGCTGCATTTCGCAACTGCCCAAGGCACAAAGTAAGCCCCGTTTTGCTTTATTTATCGACCGTTTAGAAGTGCTGCTGTCATCGCCACTATTTAGCCAGGCAGAGCGCGTCCAATTTACCGTGTTAGTAGAGCAACTGGCCACCAGTGGTGCGGTGCTGGTAATAAGCGCCTGTCGCAATGAGTTTTACCCGCTACTGGTTGACTACCCCAGCCTTATTGCCGGTAAAGCCAAAGGCGCACATTTCGATTTAGCCCCACCAGGGCGCACCGAACTGTTGCAAATGATCCGCTTGCCAGCATTAGCTGCCGGGCTAAGTTTCGATACCGACCCTACTACCGCCACGCCGCTGGATGAACTATTGTGCAGTGAAGCCGCCAGTAACCCCGATGCCTTGCCAATGCTGCAATATACCTTGCAGGCGCTGTATCTTAAACGTAGCGCCGATAACCATTTGCTGGTGTCGGAATACCAGGCACTGGGCGGTATTGAGGGCGCTATTGGTAAAAATGCCGAGCTGGCTATTTCGGTATTGTCGGGCGAGGAAAAAGCCAGCCTGCCAAGAGTGTTATCCATGCTGGTAACCTTGCGTGAAGATGAAAAAAGCATTACCAGCCGCAGTGGTCGGTTGGCCCAGTTGCAAACCCCGGCTGAACGTACCTTAGTGCAAACCATGGTAGAGCAGCGGTTATTTGTGACACAACTGCAAAACAACGAGCCCTGTTTTAGTATTGCCCACGAAGCGCTATTGCGGCGCTGGCCACGGGCCACCGCCTGGATAAGTGAGCACCACCACAGCTTAAGTGTAAAAAGCCGCTTGCTACATTTAACCCAGCGCTGGCAAGCCGAGCAGCAAAATAGCGCTTATTTACTGGCCGAAGGTAAGCCATTACAAGAAGCGCAAACCTTGCTGAATAACCACTTGTTTTTACTCGACAGCACCGAGCAGCATTTTATTCAAGCGTCTAACCGTAAAGCCCGGCTAAAACGCTGGACCCGGCGCAGCACCCTTGCCTTATTGTGTGTGCTAACGGTAACCGCTGCCAGCATGAGTGTTAAAAGCTATAACGCCGAGCAACAAGCCCAGCAAAAGCGGCTGGCTGCCGAAAACCTGCTGGGTTTTATGGTAGGGGATTTTGCCGACAAACTGCGCAGCATTGGCCGCATGGACTTACTCGACGGTATCAGCAATAAAGCGCTGGAATACTTTACTGATTATTCAGCCGACGATAACAGCTTAAGTATTGCAGCAAGGCTGCAGCACGGCCAAACACTGGAAGCGATGGGCGAGGTGGCTTATTCCCGTGGTAAAACCGACGAAGCCAGCGCCGCCTTGCAAGCGGCCAGAACTCAGTTGGAGGCCGTACTTACCCAACAACCGGATAATTTAGAGCTGCTAAAAACCCTCGGTGCCAATGCGTTTTGGTTGGGGCAAATACAGTACGACGCCAGCAACTGGCAGGCCACCCAGCCCGAATTTGAGCGCTATTACCAGTACAGCGAGCGCATGTACCAACAGGCACCGGATAACCTCGATGCGATTATGGAGCTGTCCTACGCCACCAATTCACTGGGCTCGCTGGCGATGCAACAACAGCAATTTGCTGTGGCGCGTAAGAACTTTGAAGAGTCGTTACGGCTTAAATTATTGGCTCAATTACAACAACCTGATAATCGGCAGCTAATCGCGGATATTGCTGATACGCGGTCCTGGCTGGCAAGTGCAGCTTTAGCTGACGGAAATGTGTATTTAGCAATTGAAATTCATAAAAAATTGCAGGCTGAGTTAATAAATACTACAACAAAGCCGGACCCTTATTTACTCGATATTCTGTCGAGCAGCTATCAAAAGCTTGCTGACCTATTGATTTATCAAGGGAAAATAGCAGAAGCTCAAGCCGCCTCTACACAAGGGGATCACGCTTTATCACAAGCAATAGTACAAGATCCGGAAAATAGCAGGTGGCTGAGAAATAAACATTTTCTTGATTATCAGAAATTTAATATTAATCCCGGTTCAAGTGCAAAGCAGATCGAGCACAACTTAACTTTATTGACTGAGACATTAGATGCGCAAAAAAAGGTGCTATCAAACGCCAATATTAAAGATATAAAAGCAAGGCTTTGGCTCTCCACGGCAACGCAATTACAAGATATTGGCCAATTGGCGCTCAGTAAGAAATACGCCGATTTAGCTAATGCTTCCTTCACTAAACTTACAGAACAGTACACGCAGAATTTAAGTTTCAGTGGTGCTGTGGCAGACAGCCAATTACGGCAAGCTAAAGCTTTAATGGCAACCGATAAGCTCGATACAGCGGTAATTTTTTGTAACCAAGCCAAAGCTCGTCTATCTATAATCACCGAAAAAAATAAAGAACCGCGATATGTTATTAGCTATGCAAAGGCGCTGGACTGCTTAGCACAGCTAAGCAGTCACCCAGAACTAATTCTTCTGCTGCAGAAGAATGGCATAGTAAGGTACCTTTTTTAACCAATAACCAAAGGAAACACATTATTCCTACTACTTAAGCTGCCAGTTTAATTCAGGTGTTAGTTCATCTGGAAAATGGTGAACCGGTATTTAATTATCAAACTAGCGGCGGCCAGCCTTTAGCCAACGGTGATGTTACGGTAACCGAAGCCGGTACTATTACTTATCAACTGGTGGATCATACCGGTAAAGGCCTGCGCTTTATCGGCGTCGGTTTTGTAACGCCGTTTGACGGCATTATTGACGCCATTACCGTCAGCAGTGATGGCCAGCTGCTGCAAATGCTGGATATGGATCGCAGTGCCGGCACCACCAAGTTTCAGTTTGTGCTGACCAATGCTACTAATACCTTGATGGTACTAAGTCCCGATCCGCAAGTTAAAAATGATCCTAGTTAACTCTGGCAACTTGGTTAGCTAACATAAGCCAAGTATAAGCCAAAGCCGCGCGAGGGGCTTTTTAGTTGATTAATATCATAAGCTTAAATCAGAAGGTTGTCAGAAGGTTATGGCCGTTGCTAAAGGTTAAAGTTGTTAGCAGTTAAGCCAACAATAGCGAGATAGCCCAATGACTAAAGCCCTAAGCAAACCCCAACTGTTGCTTGCTGCGCTAAACGATGACAGCCACTGGCTGGATAATACCGACCCTGTCATGTCGACGGGTATGGATGTTGGCGGTTTTATTCAATACCTGGCAGAAGCGGTGTTGGTGGTAAGCCCTGATGGAATTATAGAATGCGCTAATGCCAAGGCAGCGCTGTTATTAAACTGCGTAGCGCAGCCCTTAATTGGCCGCAACTGGTCAGATTTTTTAGTTAGCCGCTGCCAGCCACAATATGATGGTTTAGTGAAAATGGTGGCCAAACGTATTTTGTCATTGCAAGCCGGCCCTACCGAAATGGCGGTGCGCTGCGCCGATGCCACCCTAAAAGATATCGAGCTGTCGGTATCGTATTTACCCGAGCCAGCACCACGACTGTTATTGGTATTGCGCGACCTTACCCGCTACAAAGCAGAGTGTAGCCAGTTGCGTCAATTAGCCGCAACCGACGCCTTAACCGGCCTGGCGAACCGACGGGCGTTTGATGAGCAACTACAACATCACTGGCAGCAATGCACTGCCAGCAAAAGACCTCTTAGTGTGGTAATTATTGACATTGATTACTTTAAGCAGTTTAACGACCGTTATGGCCATATTCAGGGTGACACATGCTTGCGTAAGGTTGCTACCGCTATTGTGCAAGCCATGCCAGGGGATACCAAATTAGCTGCGCGTTACGGCGGTGAAGAATTTGCGCTTATTTTGCCACATCACAATGAAATTATGGCGCTGCAGGTAGCCAGAGAAGTGCAACAGGCCATACGGCAGCTGCGGTTTAACGACGCTGGCTTGCCTTTATCGGTTAGCGTATCAGTAAGCCAGGGCATTGCCACTGAAATTAACGGCCAGTATCGCACCAGTACTGCGCTGCTGTGCGCCGCCGATACGGCCTTGTACCGAGCTAAAGCCGATGGCCGTGATTGCATTAATACCTGTAGCTAATATTAAAAACTAAGGCGTAGTGCCTTTGCTGCCATTGATGTATAACGCTGATGAGGTATAACGCTGAAAACCAGCGTGTTATTACTCCAATAGCTTTAGTAGCAGGGTTTCATTGGCAAACGTTACCGTATCGCCGGCATTAATTTGCTTACGCTTCTGGGTTTCCACTACGCCATTTACTTTTACCAAACCGCCATCTACCGCAGCCTTAGCTGCGCCACCACTGCTGCACAGGCCCTCAAATTTTAAAATTTTATACAGTTCTACTGGTTGTTTACTGAGAGTGACATTACGTGTTGTTGTGCTCATAAATTTTAGCCTTGTTATGCGCTGCCGTTAAGCAGGTTCGTTAAAGGTTAAGTGGGGTTTGCCAAGCATATAAGCGCGGCGAAACTGCAAAAAATAGTCAGCCAGTTTGCTGGCCGAACCAGCTTCACCCGCTAATGCCAGCACTTCAATGGCCACTTCAGCGGTGCAAAGCTGATGCAAATGTGCCGCTTCACGAAGCTGATAACGTGATGCCTGCTCTGGCTGTATTCCCAGTACCGGCATTGTTGCCAAGTAAGGGCTTTTAAACATTTTCTTTGCTTCACGCCAGGTGCCATCGAGCATTACAAACAAGGGTATTTTAGCCGATGTCGCCGTGCGTAGCTCGGCGGCATTTTGCAAGCAACGCTCTGCTGTCGCATATTGCTGCGGAAATATGAGTATTGGCGCATAACGACTGTCAGCTAATAACGCCAGTAAGCCTGCATCGGGTTGGGTACGGTTCCAGACAAAGGCATAATTGTCGGCAATAACATCACACACCAACCGGCCGGTATTGCTGGGCTTATAACATTCGCCAGTGTACAGGATAAAGCAAAAGGCACAACTGCCAGCAGGGCTGGGTGTAAGGGCGCAAATGCAGGCGCTGGCTGGTAACAGGCAGTGTTCGCAGCGCTTAACTTTACTGCCTCGGGCATTAAATACCCGGCTGGCTTTAGCCAGTTCGAGAGCCCGCAGCGCTAACACAGAATTTTGCTTCACTTATTTCCCCGTCACGCCTTTAGCTATCTGGATAACCGCTAAGACAAAAGCGTAATTGTAAGGCTTTTATGCTAAGGTTGGCAGCCTTTTTCATGATTATCTGTTAATAGAGTGAACAGTGTCGATAGCCAGCCAAGCCTCTGAAATTACCTTACCTGCGGTTAATGAAAACGGGCAAACTGTGCTGCAGTTTTTGTGTGCCCACTTTCCATATATTGCTGAAACTGTCTGGCGTGAACGTATTGTTCAGGGCAAAGTGCATTGGTTTAATGGCCCGGCTATTACCGAACAAACCCCTTTTATGCCCAGTAAGCGCTTATGTTATTACCGCGAAGTCGCTGCCGAGCCGGTTGTACCATTTGCGCACCATATTCTGTATCAGGATCAGCATATTATTGTGGCCGATAAACCGCATTTTTTACCGGTAACCCCCGGTGGCGACTACGTTAATGAGTGCTTATTAGCCAGGCTAAAACGGCAAACCGGTATTGACGATATAGTGCCAGTGCACCGGCTGGATCGCGAAACGGCGGGTGTGGTGTTGTTTTCTATTAATGCACAAAGCCGAGCTGCTTATTATCAGTTGTTTAGTGCTGGCACAGTGCAAAAACACTATTTAGCCGTGGCGCAGTTAACGCCTGATGCAAAACAGGTAACACTGCCACAGCACTGGCATATAGCCAACCGTATTGAAAAAAGCCAGCCGCGTTTTATTAATACCATTGTGCCGGGCGAGGTGAATGCGCGCTCAGCTATTTGTCTTAGTGCCAGACAAGGTACCTTGGGGTTGTTTCAGCTAATACCGCATACGGGTAAAACACATCAGTTACGCTTGCATATGCTAAGCATGGGTATGCCAATACTGCACGATAAATACTACCCGGTTTTGCAAGCTAAAGCGACGCCACAATTTGATCAGCCTTTGCAGTTACTGGCCCGCCAGCTTAGCTTTATCGACCCACTAACCAGCCAAATTCAGACGTTCAGTAGTAAACAACAACTTACTAGCTGGTAAAATTAGCGCTGCTGGTAGTGTTGTAACAACTTATCGAGCTGATTTGCAAACGCCTGCCGATCACTTTGGTTAAGTGGCGGTGGGCCGCCAGTATGCACACCGCTGCCACGCAATGTGTCCATAAAGTCTCGCATGGTGAGTTTTTGTTTAATAGTGTCAACGCTATACAGTTCGCCGCGCGGGTTTAACGCTTGGCCACCTTTTGCTAGTACGTCGGCGGCTAAGGGAATATCGGCGGTAATCACTAAATCACCTGGTGCACAGCGCCGGACTATTTCGTTGTCTGCTTCGTCAAAACCATGCGCTACCTGCACGCTACTGAGATAGGGCGAAGCTGGCACCCGGATTAATTGGTTAGCTACTAGTGTGGTACTAATTTGTCTTTTTATGGCAGCCCGAAATAAAATGTCTTTAATTACTACCGGACAGGCATCGGCATCAACCCAAATCTTCATTGTGGCTCTTTTTCACGTTGTTTATTCTCGTTTTTAATCAATTTACGTCATGCTGTTATGCAACTAACCGGCGTGTGTGGCAACTTCCAAGGGCAGAGTAAGGCTAAATACTGATCCTTTGTCTACCTCAGATTGCATCTCAATAATGCCCTCTAATACCTGAGTGATCAGGTTATAACATAAATGCAGGCCTAGGCCTTTACTGTGGCTAGCCCGGCGGGTAGTAACAAACGGGTTGAACAGGCTGTCTTTAATACTGCTGTCGACCCCTTTGCCATTATCGCTGACTTTTATCAGTAAATGATGTGAAGTCTGGCTTACTTCTAGTCGTATTTCGCCACGCGCATTTGGCGCAAAAGCATGCAGCAAGGCGTTTTCTAGTAGTTGACTTAACACAGTAGCCAAAGCATTGGCACGTATGTTTACGCTAAGGTTATCGGGACACTGTAATATAATACCTATAGCGACGTTCGGGGGATTTAATCTGGCAATTAAGTGTTGTAACCAGGGTTTAAGGGTAATGCTAACCTTGTCAGTAACTGTTTCGTTTACCGCTAATTTTTTGAATTGTGTAACTAAATCGGCAGCCCTTTGCAAATTATAGCCAATAAGTTGCAAATGTTGTTCACTGTCGCTGACAAATTGGCTAAAAGCTTTTGCACTTAAGGTTTTATTGTCAAAATGGTGTTTTAACTCAGCTAATCTTGCTGCAAGGGCACTACTGGCAGTAATGCTAACCCCAACTGGGGTATTAATTTCATGCGCTACTCCGGCGACAGTTTGACCCAATGCTGCCATTTTTTCATTTTCCTGTAAGCTTTTTTGTGCCAGTTTCAGCTGTTGACTTCGCTCTTCTACCAGCTGGGTCAGCGCACGCGCTTGCAATTGCGCTACCCGGGTTCTAACCCGAACTAAGGCGTATGTTGCTAGTAGTATGCTTATAATTACCATGACGGCAAACCACAGTTGTTGCCAAAAAGCAGGTTTAACCGTTAGGTGTAACTCAGTTTGCAACTCGCTCCACTGTCCGGTGCGATTGGTCGCTTGCACTTGCAGTGTATAATCGCCGGGCCATAAGTTGGTATAGCTGGCCAGGCGCTGTGATGCATCTGAATATTGCCAATCTTGCTCAAAGCCTTGCAGCCGGTAGCGATAAAGTAACTGCTGGGGAGAGGATAAATCCATACCACTGAATTCAACACTAAAACTGCGCTCATCAGCTTGCAGCGTAAGCGCTGCCTGGTCTGGGGCTATCAACCTGGTATTGCCTTGCACACGAAGCTCTGACAGCAGCACGTGTGGCTGATAGCGCCAGGGATTAAATTGCGCCGGGTCGATAACCAGCACACCACTGCTACCACCAAACAATAATAAGCCGGCGCGGGTTTTGTTGAATGAGCGATACCAGGGCGTGGCGATATCAACACCATCAGCAGCCGAAAGCTGATAAAGCAAACCATTATCAGGGTTAAAACGGTATTTAGCCGACCAGATATTACCTTGTTCATCTTGCAGCAAATTAGCGCCAAAATCTTCATTTAGCACTCTGTTGCTAAAACGTACTTTAGTTAAGGCACTGCTGACGATTTGTTTGTTTTGTTGTAACTGATTTTGCTGGTATTGTTGATAGTCAAACTGATATAGCCCAACCGGCGTATCTAGCCACAACCGATTATGGCGAGCGCTGAGTAAGCCTAAAATACTGCCAACTTCTGGTGTTACCATCGCTTTTGCTGTTGGTATCGCGGAAATATCGCTAGGTGCTGCGCCAATCAGAAAGAGACCGCTGGCACCGGCACCAACCCAGATATTTTGGTCGGCATCCTCAACCATCGCATTAATATAACCTTGCAATGGTTCACCATTATGCTGTGCTATCCGCACAAAACGCTGCTGCTGTGGCAGCCACAAGGCTACGCCAGTGCTGCTGCCCAGCCACAGCCTTTGCTGGCTATCGATAAACAGCTTACGGACATTGGTACGCCAAATGCCTTGCTCTGGCTCCAGCAGGGTAAATTGGCCGCTGCTGGGGTGGTAACGGTATAACTGGCCCGGATTAACCCCAACCCAGAGGGTACCATCGGTTTGCTCCGCCATCGCTGTAATCCAGCCGTATTCTAGCTTGCCCGGTGTGTTAGTTTGTGGCCGGTGACGGGCAATAATGCCGCTGCTTGGTGCAATAACGTCTATGCCATTACCGCGACTGCCCAGCCAAATCTGGCCATTCGCCAGCTCCAGAATGCTGCTGATATCGTCACTACTGATGCTGCTGCTATCTGCCAGACTGCGGCGCAAAGTGCTAACGCCAGCCTGGCCATCAAATCGCTGTAAACCTCCACCATAGCCACCCAGCCATATTTTACCCGACTGATCTTTTAGCAAGGTGCGCACATCCTGATGCGCCAGACTAAAGGGATTAGAGATATCATGCTGATAATGACCAAGTCGCTTTTTATCGGCAGTGGCAAGCCTTGTGATACCGGCAAAGCCTGCTACCCATACTTCGTCATCACTAATTTGTAAAATATCGTATACCGGCCCAGAGATATTATCTGACAAACTGGCTTGTGTCAGTGCACTGAGGCTGCGATTAGCCTGGATAACAAATACACCGGCGTTATCAGTACCAAGCCAAATTTCGTTGGCGACATGAGCCAAGGTGAGCACCTGGCCAAGCTCATCAGTGGTGCTGGTTATGTGTTGTGGCCGGCTACTGCCGGGTGTTAATAAAAATAAACCACTGCGGCTGCCAATCCACAAGTTGCCTTGCCGGTCAGTTAATAATGCCCGAATATCTGTTAGTTCAGCTTGCGGTGGAATAAACTGCAGTACCTGGCCTGCCGGGTTCAGCAATACTATGCCCTGATTTCCTGCCAGCCAGATATTGCCGTTGTCATCTTCAGTGATAGAGTGCACCTGATAGCCAAAATCCTCACTGATGCCTGGCGCTGTTATGATAGGCTGATAAAACCTATCTGTGGTGCTGTCGTAACGTTGTATACCACCCGGCGCGGTGGCCAGCCATAACGTGCCATCACTGGATTGCAGCAAATCTCTGACAAAATTACCTGCTATGGTACTGTTGTTATTAGCGCGATTGTTGTAGGAGGCTATGCTGCTTTTTTGCTCGTTTGCCGGCAAGTAACGGCGAAAGCGGTAACCGTCGTAGCGGATCAAGCCACCGGCACTGCCTATCCATAAACGGCCATATTTGTCTTGCTGAAGTTTGGTGACAATGTTATCAGGAATATGCTGGCGTTCGCCAATACTGACAAAAAGCTCACTACTTGGCGGAAAAAATGTTGCAGGGTTAGCGCCATAAGCCAGTGTTGCGGTAACAACAATGACAACCAGATAAGTGGTTAGCGTTAAAACCGAACGTATTAAAAGGTGTAACGGCAATTGTTGCTCTCACTCTGCAAATACAAGGTGTTAAATTTACGGTGTTTATTATTAATTATCAATTAATTAACTGCATTTTTATTTGATTGAGTAAATCAGTAGCCAGTAGCCACGGCTGCTGCTGTTGCCGGGCTAGTGTTACGGCGGCACTGGCATGTAACCAGGCTGCCAGTTGACAGGCATCAACGCTGTTAAGACCCTGAGCCAATAACGCGGCAATAATACCGGTTAGTGCATCCCCCATACCGCCACTGGCCAGGGCAGGGCTGGCTAACGCGAGTAATAGTATGTTGCCGGGTTGATCGCAAATTAGCGTGCCGGCGCCTTTTAGTAAGATAACCCCGCCAAAACGGAGCTGCAACTCACTAACCGCCGCCATTCTGTCTTG
Source organism: Arsukibacterium sp. MJ3 (assembly GCF_000987765.1). GTDB lineage: Bacteria > Pseudomonadota > Gammaproteobacteria > Enterobacterales > Alteromonadaceae > Alishewanella. Next base: position 62,709 of record NZ_LAHP01000010.1, on the reverse strand, counting down.
TTGAATATCATCAATGCTGCAGTTTAATAAGCGCGCAGCTTCAGCGGGATGTGGTGTCAGGATCCAGTTTTGTCGCGTTAATCTGGCTTGTGCTGCTGTCGGCTGGTTTGCGATATAGTTTAGGGCATCAGCATCAAGTAGCATAGGTTTGTTACTGGCTAACACCTTTGTCATTAGCGCCTGGCCCCAGCTGTGCTGCCCCAGCCCAGGACCAATAGCAATAATGGAGGCGCGGCTAAGCAGGCTGCTGCAGTCATCGCTGCAGACCATTACTTCTGGTTGGCGGCTTAACATGGCGCTGACATGCTCGCTGCGGCTAAATAAACTCACCAGACCGGCGCCACATTTGGCAGCTGCCTGGGCGGTAATAATAGCGGCTCCGCCAAAGCCATGCTCACCGCCAATAACCAACACATGGCCAAAATGGCCTTTATGGCTATTGGCCGGGCGCACAGCTAGCTTGTGGTGTAAGCTGCTCACTGCCAGCGTGTGGCACACTGGCGTGGCGGCGTTTAGCTGTTCAGTTAATTGCAGCGGGCTTAACCAAAGCTGGCCGGTGTGGTCCAGACCATGTTGCATTAATAAGCCAGCTTTAAGACCAATAAAACTTAACGTGACGTCCGCTTTAACCGCCAGTGGCATTATGGCGCCACTATCTGCTGTAAGGCCGCTGGCAATATCAACCGCCAGCACGGTTTTGCCGCTTTGGTTAATGTGGCTGATAAGCGTGGTTGTTGGCAGATCCAGCGGCCGGTTCAGGCCCGTGCCAAACAGCGCGTCAATTAGCAACTCTGCCTCGATAAACTCGCTGACGACTGGAACGCCTGCGGCGCTGGCGGCGATCATGGCCTGACGGGTACTGTTACCCGGCTGGCTATGATCGCCATGCTGATAGAGTCGAATATCATAGCCTGCTGCCCGGGCCAGTGCCGCCAGCAGGTAGCCATCACCACCATTGTTGCCGTTACCGGCGTAAACCAGAATATTACATGGTGCCGGCCAGTGTTGTTGTAGCATAGCCAGTAACGCAGCAGCGGCCCGTTGCATTAAAATAAAACCACCATTGCTGCCAAGCGTTGTTATTGCCTGTTGCTCGACGTGTCGAATACTGTCGACTCGATATAATGGCTGCTGGCGGCTAGTATCTATTTGGTATAGCCTATCTGGTGCGGCATGGTTATCTGACATAACGCGGCTATGTGCTCCATAATTATTCTTGGCTATTAGTATAGCGCTGGCAAAACCGCAGCTTACTGGGGTAAGGAAAAATATCTTCTACTACGCCTTCGCGAATGGCTTGTTGCTTGGCGCGCCAGTAAGCCGCATCTAATAGCTCAGGATGTTTACTAAATAATAGCTGACGAATGTGCGGCTGGGGTGTAACAAAGGTAGCAATTTGCTCCGGAAATACATCGCCAGGCGCTGCACAACAGTTTGCCTCGGCATTTATGGCGTCTTCAAAATTGTCTGTTTTGGTAAAGGCACGGAAGTTCACATCCAGTAAGTACTGCACTTCATCATAGTCGTAAAACACCACTCTTTTATGCCGGGTTACCCCAAAATTTTTCAGCAACATATCGCCGGGAAAAATATTAGCGGCAATCATTTCTTTAATTGCATTGCCATAATCTTGCATAATATCGGCTTTTTCCTGATCTGTTGCCTGCTCCAGGTAGAGGTTAAGCGGTATCATGCGTCGTTCAATATACATATGTTTAATGATCACCAAGTTACCGTCAATCTGCATCGACTGGCCAATAGTGTTGGTTAATTCTTGCAGCAACTCAGGGGTAAAGCGGTTTTTTGGTAAGGCCACGTCAGAATACTCCAGCGTATCGGCCATGCGGCCAACCCGGTCATGTTTTTTGACCAGTAAATAACGGGCTTTAACGGTAGCCCGGTCAAATTCTTTGCTAGGAGCAAACTTATCGCGAATAACCTTAAAAACATAAGGGAATGACGGCAAGGTAAACACCATCATTACCATGCCGCGAATGCCCGGCGCTGCGACAAACTGATCATGGCTTTTAGTCAAATGGTTTAATAGTTCGCGATAAAACTCGGTTTTACCCTGTTTATGCAAGCCGATACTGGCGTAAAGCTCAGCTAAAGTTTTATGCGGTAATAGCTCTCGTAAAAAATGCACCAGCGCCGAGGGTACCGGGCATTGCACCATAAAATATGCGCGCGAGAAGCCAAAAATAATACTCATATGCTGCGGCTCGGTGAGTAAAGTATCGAGATACAAACCGGCACCTTGCTGGTGCAACAGTGGAATAATAAACGGTTGCTGGCCATCGGGTGTTACTACACGGCCGACGATATAAGCTGCTTTGTTGCGGAAAAATACCGATTTCAGCATATCAAAGCGAATTTGATGCACCGGGTAGCGGCCGTGCAGGGATTGTTGAATAAAGCTTTTCACAATGTACCGAATATCTCGCTCCAGATGAATAAAGGCGGTACTAAAAGCAAAATCGGCAACAATTTGTCGGATACTTTGTTTTAAACCATCCTGCGCTGGAAAATAACTTTGATAAACCGAGGAAATGGGCGCCGGTAGATGCTGTAAATTTAGGGTGGATTCAACAAAAATATTCTGGTTGTGATAGTACTTACGGGCAAACAAGCGGCAAAAAACTGAATTATAAAACGTTTCGGCCAGCTCTGCCTGCGGGTGAAACAACAGATACTGTAAATATTGCTGTTTCACCTGTTGCCACAGGGGTTCATTTAAGTAGTCTGATGGCATGGTCTGTTTTAGCGCAGCGACAGTTTCTGCAACCCTGTGGTCATAAAACGAAATACGTTCAGAGCTGTCTTGCTGATAGGCGCGCCAGTCAGCTTGTTCAAACCGTTGTTTCGCTTTCGCCGTTACTTTTTGAAATAACTGAAAGTGCTTACGAAAACCGTGCAGGATAATTTCAGCAATTTGCCGGGTTTGGCTCATAGTGTTACTCAGTAATTGGTTGACTACCAGCTAACGGCACCGATGGCGGTTGAACATCAGCACCATAATCAAATACTACGGCAAGCACCAGCACCACCGATGCTGCCAACATTAGTTTTAAAATAAGGGGCAAGCAAAAACGGAACCAATGGCCATAAGGAATGCCGGCAATACCAATAATACCCATTAAAATGGCATTGGTAGGGATGATCATATTAGAAAAACCATCACCAAACTGATAAGCCAATACCGCTACCTGGCGTGGAATATCCAGTAAATCTGCCAGCGGCACCATTAATGGCATTGTGACAAAGGCCTGACCACTGCCCGATGGAATAAAGAAATTCAGCAAGGTTTGAATGATCAGCATGCCAACTACCGCCACTTCGGCGCCCACATAAGATAATGGCAAAGACATACCATGCACCAATGAATGCAAAATCTGGCCATCTTCCATCACCAGTGAAATGCCACGTGCTATCCCGATTAAAATAGCGGTAGTGGTAAGCTCCATGGCACCATCAATAAATTTTTGGGCGGCAACATCAACTTTTATTCTACTAATGGCAGTGGTTAGCAGGCCCCAGGCCAGAAAACAGGCACCCAGTTCATACAGATACCAACCATGCACCCGAATGCCATAGGCCACAATAGCAATAGTGGCCAAAAAGCTGCTTAATATTAGTTTATGGCTTAGCGCCAGTGTTGGGTAAGCAACGGCTTTAGTGTCGCCCAGGGGGCAGGGCAGGTCGGCCACCATGGAATTAGCCGGGTTAGCCAGCACTTTTTTCGAGTAACTCCACACATGATGAAAGCCAATTAATACAAAGGGTAAAAAGATGGCAAAGCGTAACCAATTGCCCGACAGTGGCGGTAGTTCTGCTATTTGCTGGGCAATGACCAGGGTGAAAGGGTTAACTGCTGACACACCATAACCAATGCCGTAGCCGGCGACGGTCATACCGACTGCCGTCATCGCATCCAGCCGCATGGCTTTACACAAGGCCACTAAAATCAATACGAAGGGGATATATTCACCGGCGGTTCCAATAAAGCTTGAGGCCATTGCAAAGCAGAACACCACCATAAAAATTAAAATTTGTGGTTTTTCACCGAACCGCTCCAGCATGCGGCCAATTAATGCATCGACAGTGCCGGTAGCGCGAGCAATAGATAATACACCACCTAAAATCATCACAAAGAAAATAACGTCCTGTGCGCTGGCAAAGGCGCGGGGTATGGCAGTAAGTAATTGCCAAGGCGTCATGTAGTTTTTTGTGTCGGCTAGGGTAAAGGTGCCAGGCACTACCGCCTGACGGCCCGATTCCAGTGTTTGCATCTCAAAGGCGCCCTGCGGCACTATCCAAGTAGCGATCATTGCCAGGATCATCATTGCAAACAGCAGAGTAAGGGTGTGAGGTACTCTAAATTTTCCCATGATTAAACATTCCCATAAGTGTAACTTTGATTAACTACTGTGCGCTTTACGCAGCGTTATTCTTTTAAAAAGGATTGGAGTCTACCCCAAGCAGGGCGACACGACAAATACGACGTGGGTATTAGGGTTATTGTTGCTACTTGCCTGCAAGCCTGCCTTTGTATAGGCTTGGCGCCTTTAAACAGTGTTGTATATTTTATGTTGTGGAGTGTGCCTTGGCTTTGTTTCCCCTGACCATTTTGTTAAGCGCTGCGTTGTTGTTTCTGGTGCAGCCGATGCTGGCAAAACAGTTGCTGCCATATTTTGGTGGCGGCGCGGCGGTCTGGACAGCGTGTATGCTGTTTTTTCAAAGCCTATTGCTGGCGGGCTATGGTTATGCTTATTTGCTGAGTCGTTATTTACTACCACCGCAGCAGCGAGTGGTGCATAGCGGCTTGTTACTGTTGGCGCTGGCTAGTTTGCCGTTACTGTGGCAAGCCAATATTAACCTTGCACTGCTGGCATCGCCGTTATTAGCCATTTTATTGATGTTGACGCTAACGGTAGGCTTGCCGTATCTGTTGCTGTCGGCCACCGGCCCGTTATTACAACACTGGTTTGCCGGGCGTTTTCCGCTGCGCTCGCCATATCGGTTATATGCGCTGTCTAATGTTGGTTCACTGGGTGGCTTGCTGACTTATCCTTTTCTGTTAGAGCCGTTATTAAGCCTGAGTGCACAACGCCAGTATTGGGTAGCCGGTTTTGTGTTATTTGCCTTGTGTTGTTTGTTGCTTATATGGCGTGAATTGGGGCAGTTACCCCGCAGTTGGCGAGCAGCGAGTGCGCGAGTGAACTCACATTATACGCTGCGCTGGCTGGCGTTATCGGCTTGTGGCGTGGTACTGCTATTGGCGGTTACCCAACAGCTTACCCAAAATGTGCCGCCCGTACCATTTCTGTGGATACTGCCACTGTGCTTATATCTACTCAGTTATATTGTGGTGTTTAATAAACCAACTTGGTATCAACGCGGTGTGTGGCTCTATTTGTTTTGCCTCGGTATGGTGTTTGCGCTGTTGTTATTTTACCTTGGCGGCCAATTTGATTTAATTTCGCAGTTGTTGATTTACCTGCTGATCTTATTTAGCGGTTGTATGCTGTGCCACGGCGAACTGGCCCGCTTAAAGCCAGAGCCGCAGTATTTAACTGGTTTTTATTTGCTGCTGGCCGCCGGTGGCGTGCTGGGTAGCGCCGCCGTTAATGTATTAGCGCCATTGTTATTTAACCAGTATTGGGAGTTTTTACTGGGTTTGTTGGCCATTTATCTGTTACTAGTTTTGCCAGATAAAAATGCCAAGCCTCGCTGGCAACAGGCGTTATGGCTTAGCGGCGCTATGCTGTTTGCGTTAAGTATTATTGGCTTAGAATGGCAGTTGGGCCAGCATAATATTTATAGTGAACGAAATTTTTATGGCAACCTAATAGTGCGCGATTTAACGGTAACTGACCCGGCAGGTCAGAGGCAACTTCAGCGTCAACTTATTGATGGCACCACCAGTCATGGTGCACAATATCTTGAGGCTCCGCTATCGGGTTTCGCGCAAAGTTATTACCGCAAAGGCACGGGTGCGGCATTGGCGATGCAACATTTTTTACCAGCAGCTTTATCACGCAATATTAACCAGTTGCAGCAACGACAATTTGGCCTGGTGGGTTTGGGCGCCGGCGCGTTGGCCGTATACGGTAAGCCCGGCGACAGTATGCTGTTTTATGAACTGAACCCCGCGGTAATAAAGGTAGCCACTGAGTATTTTAGTTATCTTAAAGACAGTGCGGCTAACATTGAAATAGTAGTGGGTGACGCCAGGCTAACGTTAGCTGCTCAGCTGGCGACAGGGCCGGCACAATTTGATGTTCTGGTATTAGATGCCTTTAGTAGCGACAGCATTCCGCAGCACTTACTCACTATTGAAGCGATGCAGCTGTATTGGCAGCATTTGCAAAGCGATGGCGTGCTGGCGGTGCATGTCTCGAATAATTATCTGGATTTAACCAGCTTACTGCGAAATCAGGCAGCGAAGCTGGGGTTTAAAGCCTATTTTATTGCTACTGAGGCTGCCGGTATTCAGCCGGCAGCAGAGTGGGTACTGATTAGTAATAACCAACGCTTTATTAACCAACCGCTGGTTCAGCAGGCACTTAGCCCATGGCCATCGGCGTTAAAACCAGATGTTAGCTGGACAGATGAGCGAAGTAATTTGCTGCAAGTGTTGAAGTAATCTGGTCTTATCAGGGCAGGTTGGTTGGCGTATTTATGTAACAGCAGTATGGATGCTGCACAGGCTAAAGGGGCACAGGGATGTGATCTCTGAAGCCGGTGAAGTCAGTATTCTCAACTTGCCTGCCCCTGCGTCCACTATAAAAGAAAAATGGGTCAGAGTGATTTACTGGATTAGGAACAGCCTTCCTTTGGGTTAAGTAGTTCGCTGCGGTTACGCGCGATTAATTGCCAATTCCATTGCGCTGCAAGTTACAACTGACGAAGTACATTTAACAAACCACCTTCTTTTAGCAGCCGATCGGATACTTGGATCTCCTGAAAATCTTCTCTAAATTTTAAGTTGTCACGGCTGGCATTTATGAGGACAAAACCTTTACTGCGGTCGTCACCAACCGCCATTACGCGACGTACGGACAACTCTTCACCCTCAACTACCTCTGTCACTGAGTTTTTCCCAGAAGGTTCGCCACCTTCAGCGGCAGAGCGCCATAACCTATTTTCGATAGCGTTAATTAACCAAGTCGCCGCAATGCGCGGAAACTCAGTTTGGTACAATAATATTCCCGGTTCATCCTGTCTGTTTTTATATGGTGATGGAGATTTTTTAATAAAAATCAAATCATTGTCTGACGAAACAACAAACAGCTTTTCGTCGTCAAACAGTAAATAATCCATACTAGCTTCAACTTGGTAGCCACTGGGTAAATTGTCTGTATGTAGTAACATAGCTTAGCCTCTGAGGGGTTTGGCGGGTAATATGGCTACAGATGAGCCTAGCTCATTAACGATTAGTGGATCACGTTCGAAGGTAAAGGTTTCGGCCACACCAAATTGTTGAGGAACATTTTTACCATAGCGATTCTTGCTGTTGACTTTTGTTAGACCATTACCTGAATACAAAGAGTTAGCACCACACTCAGATTGAATCTTATGTCGTAATATCACTTTGTTGATTTTCTCATCATCGGCATTTATTGTCATCAAATGCTCTTTCACTGCATCGGCGTTGTGTTCACTTTTTCCGGTAGCTGCATAATCCGCCATGAAAGCTTCGTATTCTACAGAAAATTCTTCATTTAATACTGCTGATACATCACCAATATTGCCTAGCTCTTTTGCAGACAGCTCATTGTTACAAAACGCTGACATCTTATCGAATGTTGGCACAAAACTTTGTCGTTCAGCTTTCGGCGGCATGTTGTGTGTATCAATAACAACGAGTGAATACTCGTTGTCAGGAGAATAATCTTTAATACCCAATATGCATGCTAGTAGCTCTGGATCGGTATCAGCTGCCTCAGCCATATCAAACGTCGTTGCCCAGTATGGAGCTCTGTCTGTGGGGCGCTTAAAACCGAGTGTAGACGTTTTAATATCTTCAGCGCTTTTATTTATCAAGCGAACAAGAAAACGGTCATTGGCGATATCACCAGCTTCTGCCATTGCCAGCAATTCAGCATCAGAATGTTTGGGCTGAAAACCACTTTGCTCAATTTGCTTTCGCCGCTCTGCCAGAATATGTTGGGCATGCTCAAGATTTTCGGGTTCAACTTTTTTAGAAGGTGTAGGTTTGGCCGCAGCTGCCTGTGTGCTTGTCACCTCATGCACTGCCGCTTTAGCTTGAACCGTTTCATTTGCCGCCACGCCACCACCTCTGGGCTTGGTTTTACTTAGCTCGGGCGGGGCCGCAGCATTGCTGTCGGCGTCTACACTACCCGCAGCGCTATAGTCACCATTACCGGAGCTTATGGGTTGCTTTGCCCAGCCGTCGTTAAGGCGCCATACTCTAAGCTCGTCACGTTGAAACAGGGTTAGCAGCTCGGTGGTTAACTGGTTGTTGTCCAGGCCAGATAAGTCGGTTGCCCAGGGTTTGGCGTAGCGGTATAAGTTACGCATAATGCTGTCGCGCTGCCAGGTGGGTTCGATATCCTGCAGAAAATAGCCGCCATAAATATTGTTGTACACCGCTGTTACTACTGCAGAGTCGGGCAAATCAACGTATGTGATGCGGTTTTTGCTGGCAAAAAACAGCTCGCCCCATTTGCCATAAAATAGCTGGCCGTCGAATAATAGTGGTTTTAAGTCTTCGGGAATTTCCGCTTCCATCCACATCTATGGCACCTATGTCACTGCTCGTGCGGCAACAATTAACGTTTATTTAAAAAAGTAATACATTCTGTTTTCTTATTAGGGGCTTGTCAACTGTAAATCGAATAAGGAGTCGGAGCTAATAATCGCCATGCCTTTGCAAGACATTGAAATACAAAGTATTAATAAAAAGTGTCTTTAATTAGCTCCGCCCCCTTTTTCCGAAATGATTCAAATACAGATAGAGGAGGTCCACCAATTCTTGCGAACGCCTGAGACCTAAGAAAGTGGGAGTGGGATTTGAAGGCGCATTGGTCCTTACTCAAGTGCCAAATTCATCGTTATATGGTACTTGTAAACAGGGTGCGAGTTTACGCCATTGAATATGTTGGGCGACTTCGATTTGCATCTTAAAATTGTGGATGTTAATTTGGCCGCTGTGAATGATTTTTTTCAAAGCCTATGCATAGCTTGATGCCGAAACCGGGAGTGACGAGGCTACTCGTAGCCCATGTTCAAAGATGTGCAGATATTCAGTTGGGAGAATGATGTGATGAAACCCCATGAATCCGGACTATTAGCGATCTGGCAAGCGTTTGCGGGGGCAATCGAAAATATCTTCGAAAATCAATCAGAGAATCAGTTTGCTACTAGTGTTGAAATTTAGTGCACGGTCAGAGAAACGGAAACCAGTATCTTTGAAGCCATTATCAATATTCTACATAATGGATTTAACAAGGCTTTCAAACCCAGACTTGAGGGGCTGGGCCCCAAGCCAGCAGATGCGCCTGAAGATTGAGTGGAATATAACTTGCCGGAGCAGACTGTGCCAACCACTTACCCGTTTAAAAACTCAATCCAAAAAATCTTTACTGCTGCCAAAAATTGGCGGCGTGACAAGCCACGTCCTCCGTGGAGCCGCAAACGCAAAATAGTAACAACATCAGTTTTGTTGTTTCTGGCACATTTGGTTGGGGCGCTGACTTCACTTCATGCGGTGATGAGTGATCGCAGTTCTCAAGGCGCAATAGCGTGGGTGGTTAGTTTGAATACCTTCCCTTATGTCGCCGTGCCAGCCTACTGGGTACTGGGGAAAAGTGAATATGACGGCTACGTTAAGGCCTACCGTTCGGCCTTGGAAGATCCCGAAAAGAAACTGGCTGAAGTGTATGAGTACGTGCGAAAAAATGAAGTAGGCTCGAATGACGATGAAGAACGAAGCTTGGTGGAAAAACTCAAGGGCTTGCCTTACACCACAGGAAACAAGCTGGAACTCTTGATTGATGGGCGCGCTACGTTCAAGGCGATGACCGAAGCTATTGAGTCCGCAAAGAGCTATGTGCTGTTTCAGTTCTATATCATACGAGATGACGAGCTCGGGCAACATTTCAAAGACTTGCTGATCAAAAAGGCCAGCCAGGGAGTCAAAATATATTTTCTTTTTGATAGGCTTGGTAGTCGTAAATTGTCAAATGCCTACCAGCAGCAACTGATCGAAGCGGGCGTTGAGGTGGCCAGTTTTGGCCATCTTGATAAAGGCACAGGTATATTCCAGATAAATTTCAGGAACCACCGAAAAGTAGTTGTGATTGATGGTCAAAAAGCGTTGGTGGGTGGGCTGAACATTGGCAATGAATATCTGGGGTTATCTGAGGAATTTGGAGACTGGAGGGACACGCATATTGCGATTTCAGGTCCTGCAGCAATGGAAGCGCAACTTTCGTTTCTCGAAGACTGGAAGTGGGCCAGTGGTGAATGGCTTGATCTTAACTGGAAAACGGCAGCGAACCCCGAAGGTGATGCTGTTGCAATAACGATAGCGACGGGGCCTGCAGATAAGTTTGAAACGGCAGAAATGCTCATTTTACAAGCCATCAATTCCGCCAAGAAAAGAGTATGGATTTCGACTCCTTATTATGTGCCAAACTCTGCCATAGTCGCTGCTCTTGAGCTCGCCGCATTGAAAGGTGTTGATGTGAGGATACTGCTGCCAGACAAAACAGACAACAAACTGGTTTCATTTGCTGCAAATACTTATTTCGAACAATCCATGCGAACCGGAGTCAGGTTTTTCAAATATTCCAATGGATTTATGCATAGCAAAACGATTCTTGTCGATGACAATTACTCCATTGTTACCTCTGCTAATCTGGACAACCGGTCTTTGAGACTGAACTTTGAAATTTTTGCGTTGTTACGCGATCAGGAGTTCAATCGGAAAATGGAGCAGATGTATCTGAATGATTTTGCAGCCAGTCACGAACTTCCCAAAGACGTGTTTTCATCTATGCCGATATGGTATCGATTAGCCTCAAGGTTGGCCCGGCTGACATCACCCGTATTGTGATGGTGCTGTTGCCACCTCAACATCCTTGCATCGTGGCAGTATAGGTTTGATCGCTGGCCCGCTTTAAATAGGTTTGTTGTTTTGCTGTGCTGCGCTGGTCACTGGTGGTGCTCGCAGAGGCGGCAGTAAAGTTGTTGCCTTTGCCAATGAATAATATTTTTTACCGAGGTGAGTCAGTATTTTTAGAATAACCAGTGGCTCTGTAATACAGGCAAGCCAATTAGCTGTCTAACACCTTACCCGCTGTACCTTGGATTGGGCGATAATAGCGAAAGCCGATACCCGATTTACCAGACGTTGTTTTCAACCGAACTCAGCACAGTTGTCCTTAATAATATCCGCCAGAGCTTAACGCATAATTATCCGCTGGGTGGCGAGCGTTTTCGCTCAGAAATTGAGAAAATGTTGGGCGTTCTGCTAGGCAAATGCGGGCCGGGCAGGCCAGAGGCAGAGCGGGGTAGAAGCTAATTAGCTCCGACCCCTTTTTCCCTTTTCCTTGCCTATGAGCATAGGTTTTAAGCTATGACTCGTCGTCCTCTACCATGGTCATTAGCGAGGTATTACCACCAGAGGCGGTAGTATCAATGCTGATGGTTTTTTCAGTCACTAAGCGTTTAATCAGGGTGTCGTAATACTCGGCACTGATCACCGGTAAAATGGCGCCCTTACGCGCAGCCAGTTGCTGGCTAAAATAACCTAAGCGGGATGAGCGCGCCGCGACAACCGCTCCCGCTAAATGCGGATGAGCCAAAATTGCCTGCAGCTGATCCGGTTTAGCAACCTGAAACACCCCTTTGGCTACACCGGTAGCAATAAACTTGTCTTTGAAGGCCATGGCTTCTTCATAAAACAGCTCAGAGGCGACGGTAATTACCGTGTTACCCGCCGCCAGAGCGGTAATAATTGAAATTGCCCAGAAGTTAAATGACGTGCTCTTGTCGGCATAACACACCACACAGCCGCGGGGCTCAATATGCAGCGTATTTGATTCGCCGGTTGGTCCTGGCAAAACAGTCGGTTTACGCATGTGTTTTTCCAGCCGGTTTAGCTGCGCTCTGGCATCAGCTAAAGTTGAACCTAAATCGTCGGCCAGCTCGTCAATAATATCGACAGTAGCAATTTTGGCCAGCAATTGACGAACCGCTGAAATACGATCGTTTAAGGCAGTGGCGCGCCAGGTTTTTTCATCGCGCAGTGAGTTTGCCATTAACTGCTGCACTTGCGCTTCGGCATCGGGGTTGTGATGTAAATTCAGCTCATCCGGGGTCAAGTTGGTCATTTGTACATTGTCTGGTGAAGCCTTTTCTTTTACCAGCCGCAGTAAGTAGTTGGGGCCACCTGCCTTAGGGCCGGTGCCAGATAAGCCACGGCCACCAAAGGGTTGTACCCCGACTATAGCACCAATCATATTGCGGTTAATGTAAACATTACCCGCCCGTGACATTTTTGCCAGGTACTCACAGCGCTCTTCAATACGGGAATGCACGCCCATGGTTAATCCAAACCCGGTACCGTTGATCTGGTCAATAACGTTATCCAAATCTTTGGCTTTAAAACGAATAACGTGCACGCAAGGGCCGAATACTTCCCGTTTCAAGACCGATAAATCGTTAATTTCATATAAACGTGGTGCAAAAAAGTAAGCACCTTGTGCGGTATTATCCGGAATGTCACATTGATAGTGCAAGGTGGCTTTATCTTTCAGGTAGTCAACATGCTCATTTAAGCTTTTTAAGGCTTTCGCGTCGATGATTGGCCCGATGTCGGTGCTAAGCATGGCGGGATCGCCAACATGTAGTTCTTTTAAGGCGCCTTTGAGCATAGCGATAATGCCATCGGCCACATCTTCTTGAATAAATAATACTCTAAGTGCGGAGCAGCGCTGGCCGGCACTTTGAAAACCAGAGCTTATAACATCGTCTACTACCTGTTCTGGCAGGGCAGTAGAGTCAACAATCATACAATTTTGGCCACCGGTTTCGGCAATTAGCGGTACCTGAATACCGTTTCGTGCGGCCAGAGTTTGCGAAATAAGCGTGCCGGTGTCGGTAGAGCCGGTAAACATCACTGCCTGAATGCGAGGGTCAGGTACGATGGTTTTACCCACGTCACTACCGCGGGCAATTACCGCTTGAACCACATGCTCGGGCAAGCCTACGGTGTGCATCAGTTCAATGGTGCGCAGCGCAATTAAGCTGGTTTGTTCAGCGGGTTTGGCAATGACAGTATTACCGGTAACAATAGCTGCAGCCACCTGGCCTAAAAATATAGCCAGTGGGAAGTTCCAGGGGCTGATACATAAAATAACGCCACGCGGTTCAAACCGCTCGTCTTTAGTTAGCTCTTCAGCGCGGGCGGCATAATAGCGACAGAAATCAACTGCTTCACGTACTTCGTCTATACCATCTTGCGCCACTTTGCCAGCTTCTTTAATACAAATGGCTACCAATTCGTCGTGATGACGCTCTAAAATATCGGCAATTCGCCGTAATAAGTTTGCCCGTTCAACCGTAGGGGTTTGTGACCAGCTACTAAAGGCGTTATCGGCGTTTGTTAACAGTTGCTGCATTTGCTCGGTGTTGTGCAAGCTAACATGGCCGATAATTTCCTGATGATTGGCTGGGTTTTTAACGGCTATGGCATCTTTTGGCAGTTGCTCTTTGGTAAGTAGGTGCTCACTGAGCCAGTTATCTAAATTGGCTTTAAATGGCATCAGGCTGTCAATGTCAGTTAAGTCCATGCCTTTAGAGTTAGCACGTTCGGCGCCGTATAAATCGATAGGCATTTTAATTTGCGTGTTGTATTTGTTACGCAGGCTTTGCAAAGTCTCAACCGGATCGGGTAGCAACGCTTCAACCGGCTGGGAGGTGTCGACAATGGCATTCACAAATGACGAGTTAGCACCGTTTTCCAGCAAGCGCCGCACTAAATAGGCTAACAGGTTTTCATGCTCGCCCACCGGGGCATACACCCGGCACTGTATTTTTTCTTCATTGACAATCTGGTCAAATAACGACTCGCCCATACCATGCAGTCGCTGAAATTCAAAACCCGTGTTGTCGCCTTTGGCGACTTCTAAAATGGTTGCGGCGGTATACGCATTGTGGGTAGCAAATTGCGGATACAATACATCACGTGCTTCCAGCAATTTAATGGCGCAAGCTTTATAGGACACATCGGTAGAGGCTTTTCGGGTAAATACCGGAAAATGCGCTAAACCATCTTGCTGAGTGGTTTTAATTTCGGTATCCCAATAAGCGCCTTTTACCAGCCGCACCATCAGTTTACGGTTAACTTTACGCGCTAATTGCGCCAGCCATTCAATGACAAAAATAGCCCGCTTTTGATAGGCCTGTACGGCTAAACCGAAACCACCCCAGTCGCCTAACTCCGGGTCGCTGAATACCGCTTCAATAATATCCAGTGAAATATCTAAACGGTCGGCTTCTTCAGCATCAACCGTAAAGCCAATATCGTAACTTTTGGCCACTAGCACCAGGGCTTTTAGTTTTGGTACCAGTTCAGTCATTACCCGTTCGCGGTGGCTAAACTCGTACCGCGGATGAATAGCGGATAACTTAACAGAAATGCCCGGGCTTTTAATCGGGCCGCGGCCTTTACCTGCTTTACCAATGGCATGTATCGCCGTTAAATAGCTTTGGTAATAGCGGTCGGCATCTGCCATGGTGCGGGCACCTTCGCCCAGCATGTCATAGGAGTAGACATAGCCTTTTTTCTCGGTGTCAGCCGCGCGGTCAATGGCGTCGTCAATGGTAGTGCCCATGACAAACTGCTTGCCCATAATTTTCATGGCAAAATTTACTGAGCGACGTATAACCGGCTCACCTAAGCGGCCAAGGGTTTTTTTCAAAATACCAAACTGCTGCGCCTTGTTGGTATCGTTATAGTTCACCATTTTGCCGGTAACTAACAGACCCCAGGATGAGGCATTTACAAACAGAGAATCGCTGCTGCCTAAATGTGAGCTCCAGTCGCCATGGGCCAGTTTGTCACGAATTAATAATTCCTGAGTTTTCTTATCGGGTACCCGCAGCAATGCCTCGGCCAGACACATTAATACCACGCCTTCTTCACTGGACAACGAAAACTCGTTTAGCAGTGCGTCTATACCGCCTTGGCCATCCTGATCTTTTCGAATGTTATGCACAATTTGCCGCGCCCGCTCCCAAGCCCTGCTGCGTGCTTTCATGCCCACTTCTGCCAGCGGTAAAAGATGCCCTATAACCTGGTTTTCATCGATACGGTAATAGTCGCGGATCTTTTGTCGGATTGGACATTCGGTTGTTAAATCACCGGTAAATAACATAAATAACCCTTTTCAATGAGGAGGCTGGCCATAAGTGCAATTACCGCTAGGGTGGCACCGATTAACAGCGTGCATACTAATCAATATGTAGCAGAATGTGCTGGTTTAATTGCGATTTATTTCCCTAGTTTGCAGGGTGTAACAGGCAATTTTCCGTATAAAATACTGCCGTTTAGTGCAAGGTGTTTAACTTACAGTAGTCAGTTGACTATATTGATTAAACGGATGACATCTGGTTACAGTAATTAGCCAGACAGTATACTAAGCTGCGAGTTCAGACTAATAGCAATAAGCAGGACCATCAAATGACACTACTTAGATATTTATCTGCCGGTATCACCGGCACCGTTTTGTTGGCTTTGACGAGTCAGACAGTGCAGTCTTTGCCGGCATGATCCGTTGGTGCATTGAGCACCACTGGTATGGCAGTAGTATCAGTAATAGCTCACTTACCGACCGCGACAGCGGTTTTTCGGTATTTTATTCAGGTCGAATTTTTTTAGCGATATGCCACCGCTAATACCAGGGCGGGTGTTGTTTACTGTCACGTTGCTATATCACTTTGGTTTATTAAGTAACGCTTTTAAATCAGCAAAAGGGTTATGCGTTGCTGCTGTCACTTTTTGCTCGGTAGTGCCGCCATACATAATATATTCGTGAAACTTGTTATGCTCGTTGTCGTGACAATAAATACACAGTAATTCCCAGTTACTGCCATCACTCGGGTTATTACTGTGGTTGTGATCCACATGATGCACCGTTAACTCGCGTAAATTAGAGTGCACAAATTCGCGGGCACAACGGCCACACACCCAAGGGTACAATTTTAACGCTTTATCGCGATAGCCCTGCTCTTGCTGCTGATAGGCCTGCGCCCCGTTGCTGGTTTTATTCATAACTCATCCGATTAACCCTGTTGTAGCGCTGCTTTGGCACCAGGGTACTGTGCAAACCTTGTTGAGTGATTTTAACAGCGTTGTGGGCTGAAGCAATGGCTGATTTGATATGTTGCTTTCTCCTTGTAAACATGAGGTTTAGCTTAACTACCCGAACCGGTAGGTTTATCGTTTTACGCCTTTTTCACCAATAAAAAATGATGACCCCGCGCTACTGATGGAAGCGGCAAGCTGACTGGCGGCTAGGTAGCTATTGTGGTTGCCGGCAAAGCGGGTTAGCGTGGCCACGCCGGGGGCAAAAGCCTGATACAGTGCCTCGCTGCGCGCACGGCCTATTATTTCGTCTTGTTTTGCCATTAAGATCAGGGTGGGGCTGTTAATAGTTGGCGCATACTTAGCAGAGTTATAGGTATCTTTTAACAACCATTGCACCGGAAATACCGGAAACTGCTGGCGGGCCAGGGCGCTCAGGCTATCAAAAGGCGTAATTAACACCAGTTGGGTTACTTTGCGCTGTGCCGCCAGCTGCACCGCAACGCCAGAGCCCAGGCTACGGCCCAGCACGGTAATGTCACTATGTTTGCTATGCACCTGGTCATACAGCGCCAGCGCATCTGCGACCAGTGCTTGCTCTGAGGGCCTGCCACTACTGCCGCCATAACCGCGATAGTGCATCAGATAAATAGCATGGTTGGGGAAAGCTGCGGTAAACTCCGACAGAGACACACTAACATCCTCGGCATTACCGCCAAAATACATCAGCGCCTTATTGCCTTCATGAGATTTGCGACTTACCAGCACGGTGGCATTGGCCTGTTGCAGCACCAGCGGATCGGTTGGCGGCAATTGTGCCGGTACCGGGAAATAAATTAACTGGCGCTGTAGCAGATACAACGCCAGGCACAGCAAAAAGTAGCCCGCCAGTATATAACCTGAAAGAGTAAACAGCATGCGCATCATATATCCGGCGGTTGGCTAAAGTTGTAAAGCAGCTTAGCGCAAAGTTTGGCGAACGGCACGGCGAAAGCAAGAATCAAATAATCTGACCCCATTGATCCATGCATTCTATATTAATCACCGGCACTATATTTTAAGTACTTATTTTAAGTACTTATTTTAAGTACTAAGGTGTCGGCTACTTTATCCTGAATAGCTTGCCGGTTTGGGTCCCAGTATATTTGGATAAAACCCAGCAGCCCGGTTGCAAAACCTGCGCTGTAGCCGCCCTGGCGCCCAAATGCCTGCCACAACGAGAGCGGTGTGTTATTTAGCTGCACCACTTTTATACCCATAACGGCTTTGCCAAGGGTTTGGCCACCATTCCAACTGATAAACAGGGTGAACAGCCAAAACCAATGCCTAAGTCGGTTAAGATGCCTTGCAGCCATTTAAGAGCACTGTGATCCGATTGTGCTAACTGTTGCCACCAGGAGGTGTTTGATTCGGGCTCAGTGGTTTGCTGAATTAACGCCTCTGTAGCTTGCCCAGCGGCCTGTTGGCGATGCTCTTTAATATTGCTCATCACGTTACTCAGCGCAGCCTGCTGCTCTGCCGGTGTCAGTATTAAGTCCTCGAGCAAGTCTGTAACCATGCTGTCAATTTCATCATCAGTGAGCTTACTGCCACGTAATTGCTCGCTGATATTGTCTAGCTGCTTATCAGCGCACTCGGCATTGCACTCTGTCTTGGTAAGCGCAATGGCGCTTGCTGCAATTAATAAACCCGCCTTAACTTTGTAGTCGTTGCGCTCGTCGGTTTTTTCGGGCACTAACGGCAGTAAAAACAACGATAATAACGCAATGGCAATGACAGTATTTCTACGCCGGTGTTTATGTTGCAAATGACAGCGAAAGGCCAGATAAGCCGCCACAGGCAGCAGAACTAGCAAGCTACCAGAGGTAAGTAAAGCGATAAGCACCGCATCCAGGGCTTTGCCAGCGCGCGACCCACCAGAGCATTGGCTACCGTAAAATCGTGCGGGGTAACCACCTGGCGCACTTGCTGCGGTGAAAGCTGGTGGCCATTAATGTCAATATACACGCCCGGTGACACTTCGGTAATGCTGGCATTACCGTCAAACTGGTGCAAACTCATCACAATGTTGCTCTACCATTTAAATTTAAATTACGCCAAACAGGCTGGAGCGTTAATTTAACCTGCTGCTTTTGTTGCCAGCCTTATATAGGGGCTGATCTTTGGTGGGACAGTTATACAGGCAATTTCAGCTTCTGATTGCTTGTTTTTGTTCTTTAATACAACCTTGCCGCCATTTGTGCACGTTTCGTGGAATAACTGGTACGCCGCTATACCTTGCTTGTGTATGTCAAAATCGTCAACGTACTGGATTTCCATGTTCTTTTCGAAGGCTTTACACGATGGTATCGGGTACGTTTTTACGTGGTCGTCAGCTTTGCTAAAGCTTATTGATTTACAGTGCATCCGCATAAGGCTAGCAATAACTTGCTGGCCCCAATGCTGGGTTATCGCTGTTGGATGATCTTCTAATAATGACGCTTCTGATAATGACACCGCTATAGCGGTTTGCTGAAACCAGGATGCCAGCTCGGCCTGATTATCCAAATCAGTATCGTGGCTAAATCTGGCGAATGCTTCTGATAAGTTATCTGAGCCGGTTAACAGCGTTAACTGATTAAAATAGTCTTGTTGATTGTAGGTTCTGCTTGTGGCATTGGATTTGAATATTGCTTTCCAGACATCAAACACAGATTTTTCTGGTGCTGTTGTTTGTATGGCAACATGGCTGGCTAATGCCATGGCGGCACCACAGTTGTAGTAATTGCGATATCGCCATAAGCTGGCGGACTGCTCCAGCGACTCTGCGCCTTTGTTTAAGACACAGCTGTTAGCGGCTTCTTCGAATTGTTGCAGCATTTGTGGATGATTGATAAGGCCAAATTCCAGCATAGCCAAATTGGCAAAAGCATCCGCGCCTCCCTCGTGTAACCAGGCGTGATTTTGCTCTGCAAAGGAAAACATCTGGCCGTTCCAGAAATGGGCAGCCTCATGCGCTAAGAAGAAAAATAGTGTGTTGAACTGCTCTTCGTTTTCTTCACTCCAGCGCTTGCCGTTTATCGTCAGTTGCACCAGACCATCTAAGGTACCACCACTGTAATTAGCATAGTCGCCGCTAAGCTGGTCGAAATTAAAAAACACCACCGGTTTAAAATTTAACGCCTGGCCGGTTTTTTCCTGATAAAAGTTAAACAGCTTTGGAAAGTACTGCTGAGTGTGAGCCCATACCCATGGTGGCAGTTTGGGATCAACAATAGCGAGCATATTAGCGGTTTCAATGGGCGCTATAGTGCCAAAGTAAATGTAAGTACCCTCGTTTTCTAAAGTCCACTGCGCGTGATCTTTGTAGTGCTGTCCAAGAAATACAATGTTTTGCCCGGGGGCATAAAAGTGGAATTGGGTGCCAGCAAAAGAGGCGCCAATTGGGCTTATCGCTGTGTCATCAATAATGTTAGCGCCCAGCGCCAGATGATTGGTATAGAGCAGCGAACTGCCATCGGTATATTTTATATTGTGGGTATAGTCTTTCTGGATAAAGTCATAGTAAGAATTAAAGCTCAGTTCAAGTGAGGTGAACTTGCTGCCGTCTATGCTTTTTATCAGCAACACATCGCCCGCTTTATCCCAGACAAATTTTGCCGGGTCAATTTGGTATAGGTCACGCCGGTCAAAATTACTGTTGCGGCTAAAAGCGACATGATCCACCGCTATCGGCAATTGATAGATAACCTGCCATTGGTTCTCTTTTTGCGGGTAATGCACATGAATGTGCAGGGTAAAATCGTTTTCCTCAGCACTCACCTGAAACACGAAAATGTGCAGTAACACGGTAATCAGTAGATAAAGTCCGTTAATCCGACAGCGCATGTTAGAAAATCTCTTTTAGATGGTACTTTTTTATAAGTGACTTATTATAAATAGAGCAGTAAAAATGCCAAGCATAAATTTTCAGACGTAGTGATAAATGAATACCATAGGGCAGGTCGGCAATATGCTATGTAAACTCAAACCAGCAGCTGCTTAGTCGCCACCAATACGCCATTATTATCGGCATAAGCAAACTGGCCGGGGATAAAGTCTACCCCGGCGAAGGTGACTGTTAGGTTGATATCACCCAAGTCACGCAAATATTTCCACAAACATAAGTTGTAACAATAGCCCTGTAGGCAAAACCCGTTTTTCGGTGCAGTATCATGTTGCCAGATAGCTGCTGTGGCAGCGTCAAATTATGTCATTAACAAGCATAGGTATAACATGAGTTCAGTTAGTGCTGTGGTGTCACAGAGCTATGTGCGTTTTGCTGGCTGCTGTTATTTGTTAATTATTGGTTTAGGTTTGTTTTCTGAAACACAAGTGCGTGGCAGCCTGGTTGTTGCCGGCGATGCTATTGCAACTGCAGCGCAAATTGGCGCTGCAGATACGTTTTGGCGTAGCGGCATTGTGGCCGATCTTTGCATGCATCTGCTCGACATCCCGATAATTGTGCTGTTTTATCTGCTATTTAAGCAGGTTAATGTTGCCCTTAATTTAACGGCTACAGCGTTTAACCTGATCCAAACCGCGGTGCTAGTGGCAAATAAACTGTGTCTGGTGCTGCCGCTACTGCTGTTAAGTGGCGCGGCGTATTTAAGCGCGTTTTCGCCGGAGCAGCTAAGCGCGCTGTCGTACACGGCAATACAACTACATAATTATGGTTTTGCCATCGGTTTGCTATTTTTCGCGCTGGCCTGCGTTATCCGTGGCTATCTGATTATTAAATCAGCTTATTTCCCTAGGTTGCTGGGCGCTCTGCTAGCACTGGCCGGCGTATGTTATCTGGTTAACAGCCTGGCACTGTTGCTGGCACCCGGCATCGCAGCCTTACTGTTTCCCGCCATTATGCTGCCGGTATTAATTGCCGAGCTGTCGTTAAGTCTGTGGATGATAGTTAAGGGTGCGAATATGGAGCAGGGACGCAAATGAGTATTCAACCGCGGTTCCCGTTGTGGCTGCCAGTAGCCGGTTTGTTATTGGCTATCGTGCATCTTAGTGTTGAACATGTCAGCGGCGGTATAAAAAGCCATCACCTGCTTAATAGTGCCGACTTGCCGGAAATTTCAAATTGGTTTGAGCTGATTACATTGCCGCTGCTCGCGGTGATGCTGGGCTTAAGTTGCCGCAACCAAACGGCTGTGACAACACGGTGGGCCGGTGTACCGGTTAATATGCTGCCAGCATTTTTCGGTGCCATGCTGTATGGCGCAGCAATAGCAATATCCTTTGCGCTGGGTGCAGCCGCTGTCACAGAAGCGGCATTCTTTGGTCTGTTTGGCTGCGCGTTATTGTTGCCAATATACCGAGTTCAGTTTATTACCGGTTTTGTACTGACAATGACCTTTACCTTTGGTGGCGTCCTGCCGCTAATCATAGCAGCCACGTTAGCGCTGCTTTCCTGGGTAAGCCGCTTTATCATTGCAACCGTTGTGGCATGGTGGCGTAAATACCATACCCAGCCAGCAAAAAAGCTATAAAGGGATTCGGGGTCAGGTCTTGCCTTTTGCACCGGCTAGAACGGAAGAGACTTCCTACAGCAACTGCTTAGTCGCCACTAACACGCCATTGATATCGGCATAAACAAACTGGCCGGGGATAAAATCTATTCTATGATTCTGGCGCCGCAATAGCTGTTTTTTACTTGAAGTGTTAAAAACTAAACTATTAGTTGCAAGACGTTTACTGTTCAGTTAGATTTAAAACTAATTCTTTAGTAGGTGTTAGGTATGGTCAGGAAAAAATCAACCGAGCTAACCAGTGCTGAGCAAAAAGTTATGCAGGTGTTGTGGCAGCATGGTCCTTGTTCTGTGAAAACCATTACGGCTGAATTGAACAAGCAAGCGGCATTAGCCTATACCACTGTACAAACGTTATGTCGTATTTTGCTCGATAAAGGCCATGTGCAATGTGAAAAGCAGGGTAAAGCCTTTATTTATCAGGCAATCACTGTGCAACAGGAGGCGCGTACCCAGGCTCTGACCGTTTTACTAAAGCGTTTTTTCGCTGGGTCACCTACCTTGCTGGCACAGCATTTACTGGAGCAGCCACTGCCCGCAGAGCTGCAGCAGGAATTGCAGGCACAAATTGATGCGCAGGCCAAGCATGCTGCGACTACGGAAAAGCAGGAGCGCTGAGCATGTATGAATTCAGCTGGTTGCTGTTTTATTTACTGCTCCACCTGGGGATTGCTGCGCTAACGGTACCCTGGCTGTATTGGCTTGGCAGAAGCCGGTGGCAACCTGCACCGCAACTTATGTTGCGTTGCTGGACCGGCCTTAGCGTACTGCTGTTTATCTTACCTTTGCTGATATTAACGCTTACATCTGAGGGCACCACTGAGTCGCAACGGCTTGGCAGTGACGTGGTTACATTACCCCTTCAGGCCGAACCTTCAGCACAATTGCCATTTTCTGAGCTCGCTACCGCTGAGGCTGCGACAGAAATAGCTCAACGCTGGGCGTTGACGCCGCAACTGTTTTATTTACTGTCGCCATCGGTGTGGTTACTTTTGTTATTGCCGTTAGTTTGTCTGGCGCAATGTTATCGTTTTTACCAAAGTTACCGGCTCAGCCACCGGTTATGGGAGCAGGCGCAGCCGGTGTTCCGGCCAGCTGCTGCAACCGGTTACCCTGAGCTATATCAGCACCCGGCAATCAGCAGCGCGATGTTGCTTGGCTTGCGTCGTCCCAGGATTTTGTTACCCAGCCAATGGCTGAATAGCTTATCTGCAGAGCAACTACAGCATGTCATTGAGCATGAAAGGATGCACTGGCAGCGTCGTGATCTAATGGCTTTTTACTTACAGCAGCTGGCAGGGATCGTCTGCTGCTGCAGTCCGCTGTGGCGGATGTTGACCCGCCAGTTAAACAGTTATCGGGAATTAAGCTGCGATGCTGCCGTAATTGCGGGTTTAAGCCAGCCTTATCGTTATGCTCAGACATTGCTCGATTGTAATATGAAAATTGTCACCGCTCAGCCGGCAATACTGGCAATGCCCTGGCAGCAACAGCCTTTGCTGGCGCGGCGGATCAGTACGGTATTACAGGGCTCCACTGGCAGAATAACGCCGGTGGCTGCTGCGATGCTTACCACGATAGCTGTGGTGCTGCTACTAACTTATAGCCTGACACAGCATTGGCAAATTGCCAAACTCCCCAAACAATATGGGCAAATAAAGCTAAGTCAGCTTGGGCCACTAGATCAGTTGACCCACAGTATAAAGCAGAACGATTTGCCAACCGTACAGCAGCTGATTAAAAAAGGGGATCTGCTAAATCAACCCATGCCGGGCGAGGGTACACCACTGATGGTGGCAGTACGTTATGAAAATACTGAAGTGATTAACCTTTTGCTGCAAGCGGGTGCTGATGTGAATGCCAGCAGCAGAGGCGATGGCAATGCGCTGATTATTGCAGTACAACGGCGCAACCTGACACTGGCTCAACAATTAATAGCGGCCGGTGCCGATGTCAATGCGGTGGTGCTGGCAGATGAAACCGCGCTGATCAATGCCAGTTTTATTGGCGATCTGCCAATGGTGCAATATCTGGTGAGTGTCGGTGCCAGAGTAAATCTGAAAGTTGAAGCACCGCTAATGGACGGCCGGGAACTACGATCCGCGCTCAGCCGGGCTTCCACCGAAGAGATCCGGACTTATCTGCAAGCACAGGGAGCCAGCCTCTGATGATTCGACGACAACCTTAACAACTTTCCACCCTATATCAATGTGATTACAGGTCTGTTTGAGGCTGGTGGCGAAACTTTGCCTGTAAAAAAAGAATATAAATTCGGAGCATAACCAATGAAAAAAATACTGTTAAGTGTACTGGGTCTGTTGTTAGTTGCCGGACTAGCGATAGTGGGGTACTGGTTTTCCGGATGGATGCCATTAGCTGTCGCGGTGCCCCAGCAAAACGAGGTGTATTCGCAACAGTTCAGACAGGCGGCTGAGCAAGCTATGGCAGAACTGGTTCTGGCACAGCAGGAGCAACAGTTTCCGGCAGTGACAGCCGCTGTCGCGTGGCGCGGCCAGCTTATTTGGGTCGGCGCAGTAGGTTACGCCAATCTGGCGACAGAGCAGGCAGTTAGTATTAACAGCCAGTTTCGGATTGGCAGTACCTCTAAAGCAGTTACTGCCACCAGCTTAGCCCGGGCGGTGGCGGCTGGCAGCATTGACCTGGATAGTCCGATCAGCCGCTATATGGCCGACTTACCTAATCCAGCCTGGCAAGATTTTACCTTGCGCCAACTTATGTCTCATACCGCAGGATTGCCGGGCTATCAGCAGAACACAGATAGAATGGGTGCTATCAGAACACTCTTGAAGCAACGTAACTATACCAATGTAGAACATGCACTTACTGTGTTTGATGGCAGTGAATTGTTATTTAGCCCGGGTGACGGCTTTCATTACAGCTCTTTTGATATCAATCTGGCCAGTGCCGTGTTGCAAAATGCCGTTAAACAGCCATTTTTGCAGTATCTGGCGGGATCAGTCAGTACACCATTACAATTAACTTCGTTGTCAGCAGACTATGCCGACCAGTTTTTACCCAACAGAGTTAGCTTTTATCACACCCATGATGGTTACGCTAAACAACACTGGCAGGTGAATTTAAGCCAGAGATGGGCAGGTGGTGGCTTAGTGGCAAGCTCTGCTGATTTAGCAAGATTAGGCTCTGCCTGGTTTAACCCGGAGTTTATTCCTACCGCTTTACAGCAGGAGTTCTGGACACCGCAGATCTTGAATAACGGTGAGGTAAATGAGCAACTTTATGCCCTGGGCTGGCGTCATTTCTCCCAGGATCACCTGTTTTGCGATAAAGAAAATCGACTGAGTCATGCCGTGAGTTTTGTGCACCATGGCGGCGTGTCTGATGGTGCGCAAAGTTGGTTAGTACTTTACCCAGACTTACAATTAGTGGTGGCAATGAACACCAATACGGTGAAGGAAAATTACTGTGATTTTGCCGGCCAGGCTGCCCGGATTACCCGGCCTTTTTTGCAGAAAATAGCACCTGAGTGGCTACCGCCGCAACCTTAGCCGCGCGTAGAAACTGTGCTGACACAGATAAACTGTGACTACAGTAGCTCAGGGTAATTTCTCGCTTTTAACTGTGCTATTCAGGCGTGGGCTCTAAACCAGCTGCTTCGTCGCCACCAACACGCCATTATTATCGGCATAAACAAACTGGCCGGGGATAAAGTCTACTCCGGCAAACGTCACAGTTAGGTCGATATCGCCTAAGTCACGCTTGTCGGTTTTCATTGGGTGAATACCCAGTGCCTGCACGCCAAGCGGGGTTTGGCGTATTTCGTCAATATCCCGAATACAGCCATTGATAATAATGCCTTCCCAGCCATTTGTTGCGGCTTGTTCGGCCAGCATATCGCCCAGTAGCGCATGGCGTTTTGAGCCGCCACCGTCTACTACCAGTACCTTGCCCTGGCCGGGTGTGGCGACCAGTTGTTTTACTTTGGAGTTATCTTCAAAGCATTTTATCGTAACAATTTGCCCGCCAAAGCTTTGCGTGCCACCGTAGTTTTGAAAAATGGGTTCAGCCACCCGAATGCAGTCAGCATGGGCGTCGCAGAGATCGGGTAGGGTGAAGTGGGGCATGGTGTTAGTCCTTGTAAGCTCAGCATGGTGTTCTGCGCATGGCTCGAACCGGTTTGCCCACGCCAACACGCCGTGAACCCATCCCTGGGGACTCATCTCCGCCCGTCCGGGGCGTAGACGGTTGGCTTAGGGCAAACCTAATCTCGCTGATCAACAACAGCTTGGTGGTTGGCCACTGCACGTAGCCAACCTTTTCAGCCTTTATACTTTTAAGTAATCCAACATACCTTCAGCAGCTTTGCGGCCCTGGGCAATGGCGGTTACAACCAAGTCAGAGCCGGACACCATATCACCACCGGCAAAGATTTTTTGCTGGTTGGTTTGCAGCGCAAACGGGCTTTGTTCTGACGCCACCACCCGGCCTTTATTGTCCAATGCCACGCCCATATCAATTAACCATTGTGGCGGGCTTGGCTGAAAGCCGAAAGCAATAATTACCGCATCGGCAAAAAGTATCTGCTCCGAGCCCGCAATGGGCTCTGCACTGCGACGGCCTTTGGCATCAGGCGCACTGAGCAAGGTGCTTACCACTTTAACGCCACACACCTTACCCGCACTATCTATTTCAATGCTCAGTGGTTGTAAGTTAAATAAAAATTCTACCCCTTCTTCGCGGGCATTTTGCACCTCTTTACGTGAGCCTGGCATATTGGCTTCGTCACGCCGGTAAGCACAGCTCACTTTAACTGCGCCCTGGCGAATTGACGTACGTAAACAGTCCATTGCCGTGTCGCCACCGCCTAGTACCAGTACGGTTTTATCTTGTAAGCTAACAAAAGGATGCTCGGTTTGCCAGCCCATCAGGTTATTAATATTACCAATTAAAAACGGCAGTGCTTCATATACCCCTGGCGCTTCTTCATTAACCAGACCGCCTCTCATTGGTGTGTAAGTGCCAAGCGCTAAAAATACCGCATCGTATTCATCTAACAGGCTGTCGAAGCTAACATCGACCCCGACATTGGTATTTAACCGAAACTCAATACCCATGCCTTCGAAAATTTCACGCCGACGACTTAATACCTCTTTTTCTAGTTTAAATGGCGGAATGCCGAATGTGAGCAGGCCACCAATTTGTGGATAGCGGTCAAACACCACCGGCGATACGCCATTGCGGATCAGCACGTCGGCACAGGCTAAGCCAGCCGGGCCGGCACCAATTACCGCGACACGGCGGTCGGTTTTAATCACTGCCGATAAATCAGGCCGCCAGCCCATTTCAAAGGCTTTGTCGTTAATGTACTTTTCAATACTGCCGATGGTTACTGCGCCAAAGCCTTCATCCAGCGTGCAGGCACCCTCGCACAAGCGGTCTTGCGGGCAGACCCGGCCACACACCTCTGGCAGGCTGTTGGTTTTATGCGACAGCTCGGCTGCCTCAATAATTTTGCCTTCGTTGGCCAGCTTTAACCACTGTGGAATATAGTTGTGCACCGGGCACTTCCATTCACAGTAAGGGTTGCCGCAATCCAGACAGCGGTCGGCCTGGCCTTCCACCTGAGTGTTGGTCATGGGTTGATAAATTTCTACGAACTCAATAGTGCGTTCGCTGTGAGAGCGTTTTGGCGGATCAATCCGTTTTACGTCGATAAACTGATATACATTCTGTGCCATAACTCTTCCTTACATCGCCTGAACCCGCAACTCGGCAGAAGAGCGAGCGCGGTGTCCAAGCAAGGTGTTTACATCGCTGGTTTTGGGTTTAACCAGCTTAAATTTGCTTAAATAATCGTTGAAGTTAGACAGGATGCGCTGTGCTTTATCGCTGCCGGTTGCTTCGACATGTTGGTGTAACAGGCTACGCAGGTGTTCTTGCAAAATTGGCGTGCTGACATCCAGTGCTTCAATCAGCTCAGGGTTAAGCCGCAGGTTTAAGTCGTTTTGCTCGTCAAACAGGTAAGCAAAGCCACCGGTCATGCCGGCGCCAAAGTTAACCCCGGTGCAACCTAGCACCACCACCACGCCGCCGGTCATATATTCGCAGCAGTTATCGCCGGTGCCTTCTACTACCGCTAAGGCCCCCGAATTACGCACGGCAAAGCGTTCGCCAGCCTGGCCGGCTGCATAAAAACGGCCGCCGGTAGCGCCGTATAAACAGGTGTTGCCGGCAATGGCAAAGCCGTTTTTGGCGAAGCTGGCACCTTTGGCCGGGAAAATAGCAATTTGGCCGCCAGTCATGCCTTTACCTACATAATCATTGGCATCGCCTTGCAAGGATAAATGCAGGCCGCCGGCATTCCAGACGCCAAAGCTTTGGCCGGCGGTGCCGTTAAAACGCAAGCGGATTGGGTCGGTGGCCATGCCCTGATTGCCATGCTGACGGGCAATAAAGCCTGACAGTGTTGCACCGACCGAGCGGTCAGTGTTACGAATGGCCAGGTTAAGCTGGCCACCGGTTTTATGCAGCACCATGTGCTGACAGCGCTCGAGTAACTGCTGGTTTAATGCGCCCGGGTCAAACGGTGTGTTGTTTTTAACACAGAAAAGTGGCTTATCTGAGGTTACGCCGCTCGCTAGTAAAATGGGGCTTAAATCAAGTTTGGCCTGTTTTTGGGTTTCACTGGCTTTGGGCGTTAATAAGTCAGTGCGGCCAATTAACTGGGTAAGCTCACTTACACCGAGCTGGGCCATTAGCTCACGTACTTCAACAGCAAGAAACGTAAAGTAATTCATTACCATTTCCGGCAGACCGGTAAAATGATCGCGGCGCAGGGTTTCATCCTGAGTGGCCACACCGGTAGCACAGTTATTTAAATGGCAAATACGCAGGAATTTACAGCCAAGTGCCACCATAGGCCCGGTGCCAAAACCAAAGCTCTCGGCGCCTAAAATAGCGGCTTTTACCACGTCGAGGCCGGTTTTTAAGCCGCCATCTACCTGTAAACGCACCCGGTCACGCAGGCCGTTTTCAACTAGCGCCTGATGCACTTCAGCCAGGCCAAGCTCCCACGGGCTGCCGGCATATTTTACGGAGGTAAGCGGGCTGGCGCCGGTACCGCCATCGTAGCCAGACACGGTAATTAAATCGGCATAGGCTTTGGCCACGCCGGTAGCAATGGTACCGATGCCAGGCTCTGATACCAGTTTTACTGAAATGAGTGCCTGAGGGTTAACCTGTTTTAAATCGAAAATCAGCTGGGCTAAATCTTCAATAGAGTAAATATCATGATGCGGTGGCGGCGATATTAACGTTACTCCGGGCACCGAATAGCGTAACCGGGCAATTTCAGCAGTTACTTTTTCGCCGGGTAACTGACCCCCTTCGCCTGGCTTGGCACCCTGAGCGACCTTAATCTGAATAACTTCAGCATTCACTAAGTAATGCGGGGTAACGCCAAAGCGACCTGAGGCAACTTGTTTTATTTTCGAGTTTTTCTCGGTGCCAAAACGGCGGGGATCTTCGCCGCCTTCGCCTGAGTTAGAGCGCCCGCCTAAGCGGTTCATGGCAATGGCTAAGGCTTCATGTGCTTCCGGGCTTAGCGCACCAATAGACATCGCCGCACTGTCAAAGCGCGGATATAAGTTTTCGGCCGCTTCAACTTGGTCCAGCGCAATGCTGTTGTTAACAGCACCGGTATTGCTGGTCAGTTGCAATAAGTCTCGCAGGTGGGCTACCGGGCGCTGATTAACATGGTTGCTGTAAAGCAGATAATCTTCGTACTTGCCCGAGCGCACGGCCTTTTGCAAGCTGGTTACCACATCAGGGTTATAAGCATGGTACTCGCCGTCGTGCACATATTTAAGCAAGCCACCGTGGTTCATTGGCTTGCGTTTTAACCAGGCGATATTGGCCAGCTGTTGCACGTCTTGTTCAAAGTCGATAAAACCGGCACCACTAATACGAGAGGGCAAGTCGGGAAAACACAGCTGCATTACCTCTTTATTAATGCCAACCGCTTCAAACAGACAAGAGCAGCGATAACTGGCTACAGTTGAAATGCCCATTTTTGACATTATTTTCAGCAGGCCCTTATTAATGCCTTTGCGGTAATTTAATACCGCCTGGCGCGCGCTTAAATTAAGTGTGCCTTTTTCAACCAGTTGCTCTACTGTCTCATAAGCTAAAAACGGATAAATACCGGTTGCGCCTAAGCCAATTAACACGGCAAAATGGTGTGAATCGCGGGCACTGGCGGTTTCAATAATAATATTTGAATCGCAGCGTAGCTGGGCATTAACCAGTGCGGTTTGTACTGCGCCTACCGCCATAGCGGCAGGAATAGGAATAAACCCCTGGGCTATCTGCCGATCAGTTAAAATAACTAACACCACATTACCATCACGTACTGCATTAACTACTGCAGTTGCCAGCTGGTGGGTGGCTTGCTCTAAATTTTGCTGCTGTGGGTCAAAATTAAGTGAGAATACTTGGTTCTTGTAATATTTTTCGTCGGCCTGGCGCAGCTGCTTTAAGTCGGAATACATCATTATTGGCGATTCAAACTGAATGCGCCGCGCATAACCGGCGGTTTCTTTAAAGACATTATGTTCCCGGCCAATACTGGTGGCCAGCGACATAACATGTGCTTCACGCAGCGGATCAATAGGCGGGTTAGTTACCTGCGCAAATTGTTGGCGAAAGTAATCAGACAGGTTGCGGGGCTTGCGAGAGAGCACGGCCATTGGCGTATCGTCACCCATTGACCCTACCGCTTCCTGGCCATCTTTAGCCAGCACCGTCATTACCTGCTCAATTTCTTCATAGCTGTAATTAAAGAGCTTGTGATACACCTGCATGGTGTCGTCGTCAAAGACCCTTTTACCAATCAGGTCGGTTTCGTATTGCTCGTAAGGCACCAGTCGTTGCACGTTGTCGTTTAGCCAACTGCGGTAAGTATGGCGCTGCATTAAATCGGCATCAATTTCATCCGAGCGCCAGATTTTACCGCTGGTGGTATCTACTGCCAGCATTTCACCGGGGCCCACCCGGCCTTTTTCGACCACTTCATCCGGCGTGTAATCCCAAATGCCTACTTCTGAGGCCAGGGTAATCAGCTTGTCGCGGGTAATAACAAAGCGGGCCGGGCGCAAACCGTTTCGATCCAGGTTACAGGCAACATGCTTGCCGTTGGTCATTACTATGCCGGCCGGTCCGTCCCACGGCTCCATATGCATGGAGTTAAACTCATAAAATGCTTTTAAGTTATCGTCCATTACGCGGTTACCTTGCCAGGCTGGTGGCACTAATAAACGCATAGCACGAAATAAATCCATACCACCGGCCAGTAATAATTCTAACTGGTTATCTAAGGAACTGGAGTCGGAGCCGGTTTGGCCAACAAAAGGCGCAGCGTCTTGTAAATCGGGTAAAAGTGGTGAGGCGAATTTGTATTGGCGTGCTCGTGCCCACTGGCGGTTACCGGTAATGGTGTTAATTTCACCATTGTGCGCTAAATAACGAAAGGGCTGGGCTAATGGCCAGCGCGGCATGGTATTGGTAGAAAAACGTTGGTGAAACACACAAATGGCGGTTTCCATCCGAATATCGGCCAAGTCAGTGTAATAGCGCGGTAAATCGGCTGGCATCATCAGGCCTTTAAACACCGTAACCAAGGACGAGAAACTCGGAATATAAAAATCGGTATCGGCAGCTAATTGCTGCTCTACCCGGCGCCTTACCATATAAAGCCGACGCTCTAAGTCATGATCGCCCCAGCCGTGTGGCGCGTTAACAATAACTTGTTCAATATGGGGCATTGAATCCAGTGCCAGTGGGCCGAGTACACTGCTGTCTACCGGCACGTTGCGCCACACCACCAGGCTTAGTGTTTCACGGGCAATTTCTTTGTTAATTATGGCTTTTGCCAGCGCCGCTTTTTCCGGATCCTGGCTTAAGAAAATCATACCAACGCCGTATTTTTTTGCCAGGTTCCAGCCGTTTTCTTCAGCAATGGCCCGAAAAAAGCTGTCAGGTTTTTGCATTAATAAGCCGCAGCCATCACCTGTTTTACCGTCGGCAGAAATACCGCCGCGGTGCTGCATTCGATCTAAGCCATTAATCGCTGTTCTGACAATACGATGGCTGGCGGCACCTTCTAAATGTGCTATCAAGCCAAAGCCACAATTTTCCCGCGCCTGACTGTGGTGATACAACGCCATGACTTACCTCCAAACTTGCATTGCAAATCAATAATTATCTACAAAAGATGAATTGTTATTCTATTTGTAGCGGTGTGTCACTACTGAAAGAAAGTAACGACTATTCTTTCAGAGGTTAATGCGTTGTAGTGTATTTGCACTAATAAGCTAATTGCCCTAAACCCATCATACAGAATAGGTATACTAATAAATATTATAAAAAGCAAGTGGTGTTTATCCGTCTGGCCGTCTGTATTAATTCGAAAATGTTGGTCTGTAAGTGAAAATAAATTACATGAATTGGCGATATTTCCGCCATCAATAGCAGTTTGGCATAAAAAAAAGCTGCCAAAGCAGCTTTTAAAATTGGGCGTAACTTATTATTTTTTATATATTTATGCTAAATCATTTTTGGGGCTTAGCGTTCAAACATGCCCTTTACTGTGGCTTTGCCTTCGACAACCAGTTGTTTACCCATAGCAAACACCTGATTTATAGTTAAATCATCACGGTTAAGTAACACTAAGTCGGCATCTAAGCCTGGTTGTAACCGGCCTTTTTGGCCCAGCTTTAAAATGGCTGCAGGGGCGGCGGTAATGGCGCAAATACTGTCGGTAATACTCACCTTATGCGTTAAAATTGCGTCACGTGCTGCCTGATACAGGCTACTGACCTGGCCTACTTGCAGCCCCAGCAGTTCGCCGTTGTTACTGTAAATGGGCAGGCTGGCGTTGCCGTCAGAGCTTAGCGTTAATTGCATTGGGCTTATTCCGGCTTGCAAGGCCTGCGCTAAAGCGGCGGCGGCGGCTACTTCGCCATGCGCTAAATCATATTCAGTAGTACTGGTAGTAAAATCAATGATACCGCCTTGTTTTGCATGGGCCAGGCCCGCTTTAAATACCGCGCCATTCCGGTTCATATGTGTCGGGTAGAACTGTTTTAAACTAAGCTCTGTGCCTGCTACTGCATCATATATCGGTTGCAAGATACGTTCGCCGGTACCCATATGCACACTGACAATACCGGCTTTGCCAGACAAAATTCCGCCCACTTTAGCCGCTGCGGCGACTTTGCGAATTTCATCGCTGGTGGGCTGAGATGAACGATGGTCACTAATAGCAATTTCGCCAACGCCAATAAATTTATCAATCAGGATAATATCATCAGTAATACTACCAGTCAGAGTGCGGCAGGGCACCTGATAAGAGCCGGTATGACAATAGGTAGTAATACCTTCTATTTGCAAAGCATGCGCTTTTGCTAACAAATTGGTTAGGGTGCGGGTGGTGGCATCGGTACCAAGCACACCAATTGCGGTGGTTACGCCACCAAGCGTGGCATCGGTAAGTTGCATTTCCGGGGTGCGGGTAGCAAAGCCACCCTCGCCACCGCCGCCAATAAAATGCACCAGCGAGTCAACAAAGCCGGGCACGGCGATACTACCATTACCATCAATGACAGTAAGCGGTAAGTCGCTGCTGCCAGTAGTAAACTGCTGACCAATAGCAATAATTTTATTGCCGGCAATAACAATGTCTTGTTTTCCCAGTGGCTGCGGTGCAAACACCTCGACATTTTTAATAACAAAAATTGTGCTCAAAATAACCTCGTTACTGATACCCGATAGCAACCGCTATCAGCATAAAAAGACTGGCCAATGCAAACAGCCACAGCTGTAACTTCCAAAAAAATTTAAACCATATTGTCCAATCAATTCTTACCACGCCCAAGCAACCAATTAGCGCCGCAGAGGTAGGAATAATGCAGTTTGTTAAACCATCACCCAGTTGAAAAGCTAATACGGCAATCTGGCGGGAAAGTCCGACTAAATCGGCTAGTGGTGCAATAAGTGGCATAGTTAACGCCGCCTGGCCGGAACCAGAGGCAACAAAAAAATTAATTACCGATTGGATAATCAGCATTAACCACGCAGATAAATAGGCCGGTAAATCGGCCAATGCCTGACCACTATAATAAAGCAAGGTGTTAAGTACCGACGGTGAATTAGGTTCATCTCCCCCAAGCAATAGCACGATACCTTTGGCCATACCGACAATTAGTGCGGCTGGTAGCAGTTCTGCTGCACCATGTTTAAAGCCATCAGCGGCTTCGTTCATGGTTAAGCGTTTACCGAGTACCGCGATAACGGCGATGACAATGCCAATAGTAAAGAATTGGCTGGCAAGCTCTGGAATAAAATATTGGCGAGTGGTAACACCCCAGATGATCCAGATTAAACCAGCGAAAAACGCCAGCAAGATAATGCTATCAAGCTTGTTGTAGTCATTTTTTGCTTCAGCACGTTGTTGTGCTTTAAGCTTTTGATCGGTACTAAAGCTTAATGACAGCTCAGGCTTCGCTTTTACCCTAGCGGCGTAGCGCATGGTAAAAATCATACCAAACAGGGTAAATACCAGCCACATGGCAATACGTAACTCTTTGCCCGACATTAATGGTATTTCAGCGATGCCCTGTGCAATAGCCACATTAAAGGGGTTCATCCACGAGGTGGCAAAGCCAATTTGGGTAGCTACATAGGTTACCAGCACGGTGGTAATAGCGTCATAGCCCAGTGCCAGCATTAATGGCAGCAGGATAATGCAAAATGCAATGGCTTCTTCGCCCATACCAAACACCGCACCGCCTAATGAGAACAGACCGAACATCAGCGGAATAAACACGAATTCCATCTGTTTGGTTTTGTCTATTAACGCCAGAATGCCGTTATGAATAGCACCGGTTTTCATAATGATGCCAAAGGCACCGCCTGTTAGCAGAATAAATGCCACCACACCAATGGCAGAACCCCACTTATTGCCAGATACCAGCCCCTCGAAGGCGTAGTTAAAAAAGCCAATTCCACCGCCCTCAGCAAACAGTGGCACTCCTTGCTGCGCATCGGTGGCGAGGGTAAAGCTGTTTGGGTCAATTTTGCCCTTAAGTTTGGCTGCGCCCTCTGCAACGGGTGCGGGTTCGGTTAGCGTAAAAGAGCCCGCCGGGATCAGGTGCGATGCTATGGCCGCCAGAATCATCACAAAAAATAAAATGACAAAGGCGTCCGGCATCGACGTCGGTTGTTTTACTTGGTTAACCATAGAGTAAGCCCCTAGGAACTGTTGAATAAATAGGGGGAGTATGGCTCCCCCCAGTTCATTTTAGAAGCGGTAGCTTGCCAGTACTCGATAGTTGCGGCCCAGTGCATCATGGTTAATGAAATCCACATTTTTGCTGCGGCCAAACACAAATGGCGGATCTTTATCCAATAAATTGTCGATGTTGACACTGATTGTAAAGTTATCGCTGAAGTCATAGCCAAAGTTGGCATTAACTTTGGTCCAAGACGGTACACGTCTGTCCAGGGATACGGCAAGCACTTCAGTAATGAAGTCCTGGTCAATTTGATCCAGCAAGCGGATTTCATCCTGGTAGTCACTGGTGTAGCTTAAACCTACAGAGCCAAACGCTCTATCGCCTGACCAACGTAGTTTCAGACTGCCAAGGTTCTGCGGGTAGCGAAACGAATCAGCTAACTGTTCAGTTCCGGAAAATAAAGTGCGCTCTTTTTCAAAGCTAATCAACCTGGTGAAATCAGCCGAAAATGTTAGTCGGCCAAAGTCGGTATTGAAGCGATGGGTATAGGTTAAATCTACACCCCGGGTTTTTTGATTCCCGGTATTTTCCAGCAGCAATATGTGGTCTCGGCCGAGAATAGGGTCTGATCCTGCAAACTCGCGGTAATCTGCTACCAAAGCGGCTAAATCACCGTTGAAACCGCTCTCTAGGCCCATGTCATCACAGAACCAGTTGTCGAATGACAAGCCAACCTGATCAGCTGGTACCAAGCCACAAAAGCGTACCGAGTTGTCAGTTAATGAGCGAAGGAACATAGACTCTAAATCTGTGCCGATAGTTTTTTTGTGGTCAAACTGCCAATAGTCAACAGTAAAGGTAGCTGTGTCAGAGGGGCTCCATGCAAAACCCAGGTTAACTGATTCGGATTCCTCAGCTTTTAAGTTGGCATTACCCAGTTCAAGGGTATTTGGCGTAATTTCGCCACCGGCATTGTTGCCACAGAAGATAGCGGCGTATTCGCTTAAACATCTGGCTGTCGTGCTGGTGGTTCTCAACTCGGTACCCGCTTGGGTTAAAGACGGTGCTCTGAACGAGGTTGCCCAAGAAGCCCGCAACACCAATTCATTAATTGGCCGCCAGGTTAAACCCACTTTAGGATTAAAAGTACTACCAAAGTCATCGAAATGGTCAAAACGGCCAGCTAGTTGCAGGTCAATAGTGTCGCTGACAGGTGCAAAAAACTCGGCATAAGCGGCAAACTGATTACGTTTTGCACTCGATTGACTAGAGCCAAAACCGATGACATCAACAATATAGCCGCGATCAAACCGTGCTTTGGCGTTGTCAGATGGCGTGTCAGATATTTTTTCCTGCCGAGCTTCTATACCAAAGGCAGCAGCAACTGGGCCAGAAGGCAAGTCGAACAGATCGCCGGTTAAACGTAAGTCGACCCCTAGTAATTCAGACTTACCTTTGCGGGTTGGAAATTCTTCAATAATAGCCAATGCTTGAGCATTATCGAGCTGACCACTAAAGGGGTTATACCACAGGCCACCTGCATCTGGCGCGCAGTCAGTGCTGCCATCTGCACATAGCTCACCAAACAGAGCGGCGTTAAATTTATAGCGGTTGTAAATGCCCGACAATGCTTGTTGATCTGATTCGCTGCGTGAATACAGTGCCGCAGCTTCCCATTCAAAGTCGGCCACAGTGCCGGTAACACCGGTTACCAGGCGCAAGGCATCGGTGGTGTTTTCAACTTTACGCGGGTCTATAAATCGGGCACGAAAACGCACGCTACTAATATCATCGCGTAACAAACTTAACAGCTG
Organism: Arsukibacterium sp. MJ3; assembly: GCF_000987765.1. Classification (GTDB taxonomy): domain Bacteria; phylum Pseudomonadota; class Gammaproteobacteria; order Enterobacterales; family Alteromonadaceae; genus Alishewanella. The sequence continues at coordinate 25,736 of NZ_LAHP01000010.1, read as the reverse complement.
TGAATTGGCCTGAATGCCAGGGTTGTCAATTGAGGTAAACATCCTGGACGTTGAATCATCAAGGTTTGCCATAATAGCTGGCGAGCTTTGAGCGGTAGATTTAGAGCGACTGATAAAGAAATCAGTAAAGAAATTGGTATTACCTATTTCTTTGTTAAAAATAAAACCGGCTGAAGCGGCTTCCATCTCTGGGCGAATTTGGATCTGTGAATTAGGGTTGTAGCCACACAAATCATCATCGAAACTGTCGCGCCAAACCAGCTCAGCTGGACATGCCGGATCGGCAAAACCGAAGCCATCTTCGGCTGATCGGAAACTAACGCTGGGGTACTGACCGGTATAAAACACATTTAAGGCGTTTTTAGTTATATCGCGGTCTGCATAAGCAAAGGCTTTACGTTCAAAATAATCAGCAAAAACTGTTAAGTTACCACCGGCAATATCGGTGCCGTAAATGAAATTAACGTTGGTTTTACCTTCATTACTACTGGCGGTTGAGTTGCCGTAACTGGCATTTAACTCTGCACCGCTGTAATCTTTTTTCAGCACATAGTTAATCACTCCAGCTACTGCGTCAGCACCATAAATAGCTGACGCGCCAGTTGCCAAAATTTCTACTCTCTCAATAGCATTAATTGGAATAGAGTTTATATCCACAAAGTTCTCTGTACCAGCGGCAAAAGAAGATGCAGCAATACGGCGGCCATTGATCAGTGTTAAGGTGGAAGATGGGCCTAAGCCGCGTAACGATGCAGCTGCTTGGCCCGCAGGGGTGTCGTTAGATCCGGTGCCGCTCTCTGTGGTATCAAAAGTACCCGAGCCACCACGCAACTGGCCAACATCTTTTAGTAAGTCATAAATGGTGCTGGCACCTGAGTTTCTGATGTCTTCAGCAGAGATAACCACCAGTGGTTGAGTACCTTCCAGATCCACGCCTTTGATGCGCGAGCCGGTCACTTCTATTCGTTCGACTTTTTGTTCTTCTTTGGCGGTTTCTTGCTGTGCATAGCTAAAAGGAGACGTTAGTAAGCTGCCGGCAATAGCCAACGCTAGCGGGGTTAATTTACGCATAGTTACACCTGTATAGTTTTCGATGTGCGATCAGCTAAGGATTGGGCACACGCTTTGTTTTATTTTTTTTTTTAACGGGTTTGTTTAAATAAAAAGCCTCAGGTCAACCGCAGTTGCCTGATAAGTTTCTATTCGTTAAACCACTCAGAAAGGTAGTAAGACGAATAGTGATATGAACCGAGCATTATTGCTTTCTTTAACATATCGCTACTTTAAAAAGTTAGAACAAAATTCATCAATTGCATTGTGCAACGATATTTTGGTGACTTCAGGCGTTATCAAATAAGGCTAAAGACAATCTTATTTCTACTTCTAATTGGCAAAGATGTCAATACAGGATAATCTACAACCACTAAATATAGGGATTAGCGCTTAAGCGCATAACCAGTTTTCAGCAGGCAGCGCTGCCTGAATAACAATAAGAAAGAGCCGATGAAAAAAATAACTGCTTGTTTCTCAGCCATTTTATTGGCATTGCCGGTTTTTACTCTTAGTGCTAATGATGAAAATAGGACACTGCCAGACTACTCAATGTTGTTGATGGGCGGTGGCCTGGCAACCTGTAGCTCTACTGCAACCCGCTATTGCACTTCAGCTGATGTATTTTCTGCTGCAGCAAAAAAAAATAATCAATATCAGCTTAGTACCAGTCATTTGCAAGCCATTAATAGTGTGGGTTTTTGGTCAGAAGATCGGATAATCGAGCAACAACAAACACTAGCAATTTTAGAGTTTTTACGTGGGCAGTTAGGTGAAGAAGTTATTGCAGAACGGGAACTAATTCGACTGTGGCGAGGTGCTGAAATTGAAGTGGATGGTATTTGGGTGTCAGGTCGAACAGTTTATACAGGCCTGAGTAGCCGCGAACTAAGTTTTGTTCTGGACCAATTGGAGGTGCCGGTGTTAAACGCTAGTACTGCTGGGCGTAGCAACGAGCGTAGTCGTGAGTTTGCCGATTTAGCGCAAACCAGCAATGGCTTTAGTGTTGAATTATATAATCAGTTTGTGGCAATGGCGCAGCAAGTGGCAGGTGATAAACGTAAACCCCGTATTTTGGTGGTGACGGCCTCGTCACGCGATCCGTTTGCGGCAGTTGACTTTTACACTAATTTACTTAAAGAAGCGGGTGCAGAAGTTAGCTGGCTGCCAATAACTGCGGCGTATCAGGCTGCCTGGCAGGATGAAGAGCGCAATAGTTGTGCTAATTTAGAGCAACATCTGGCTGAGCAACATGGTAGCTATCAGCGACAGCGGGTTTATGCGGATTTAATGGCAGAAAAAGTCGCGTTTTGTCGTGCCGGTAGCAAAGGTGCCATAGCGCAAATTCGGCGTTCAGATGGCATATTTTTTAACGGTGGCGATCAGAGTTTAACGGTTAAAGCGTTTCGTTTGGCTGATGGTTCTGCTTCATCTGAATTGCAGCAAATTGAACGAATGTTGCAAGCTGGACAAATAGTTATTGCGGGTACTAGTGCCGGCACAGCGGTAATGTCTGGTGGCAGTTTTGCTGGGCAACGCACGCCAATGATTACCAATGGTGATAGCACAAGTGCCTTGTTGTATGGCGCATTTGACTTAGCACCACCAGCTGTGGGTTGTGACAAAGACCAGAGCTGCAGTAACGGTTTGGCTGAAAACCATTTAACCTACAATAGTGCTGGTGGTTTGGGCTTGTTCCGTTGGGGTGTGCTGGATACCCATTTTTCAGAGCGTGGCAGGCAAGGCCGGTTAATTCGCTTGTTGCACGATAGCCAGAACCGTTTTGGTTTTGGTATTGATGAAAATACTGGTTTGTTAGTCGGTTTTCGCCGTAGTGATGATGAACCCGAAGTTCGATTTTCGGTTATTGGTGAAGCTGGGGTTTTTGTAGTTGATATGGCGAGCGCCAGCAGTAGTGGTGAGGGCAGTGCACTAACTCTGAAAAAGGTCACTAGCCATTATCTTACTCGTGGCGATGAAATGGAGCTTAGCGCTAATCAGTTACGCAGCCGTTTTGCCAACTGGAAGTTTGCGCCGAATAATCTGGCACAACCACTGCTCAGTTCTGGTGATATATTCGAGCGTGATAATTATAAACAATTAAGCCATTTACTTTGCACCACTCAGGCACCAAAGGCTGACGGCCGTGCGGTAAGGGTCGGGCAAGGTTTCGCTGTTGCCATTTATAAATATCATAGTTCTTATGCTCGCCAGGGTACTTTTAGACAACAGGCAGAAGATATTTCATACTGTTCATATCGCAATATGATGGTTGACTTGCAACCTGCCAACTAAAAAGTGGCTTGGGTTAAAAACTGCGGTAAGGGTAGGGCATAATGCAAAGTCCGGTACACCCACAGGTTAAAGCATTTGCAGGATTAATGAAGCGTTGGGGTAAGTTACGCCTTGGTGCTTTGCTGCTAGTTAGCTTACTGATTCTGCTGGTGTTGGTACATTATTGTTATGCGGCCCTGTTGGCGGTGGTCGTTGACTGGCAAATGCTGCAATCACAACTATGGTTAGCGTTGTTAACTGCCCCGATTGCTATTCTTATTATCTTTTATTTAATACTGCACTTAGATGCTGCTTTATTATATTTGCAAGATTCGGCACACCAGGAACGGCTGCTAAACCAAAATATGCAAGACAGCATTCGCCAACTTAATTTTGAGATTGAAGAGCGAAAAAAAGCGTTTCAGGCCAAACGGCGAGCAGTAGATGAGTTACGTAAAGAAATCTCTGAGCGCAAAAAAACCCAACATGAACTGGAAGAGCAGAGCTTACTGATCCGTTCTATTGTCGACAGCTCTCCGGATCTTTTTTACTACCGGGCTGAAAATGGCCAGCTGGCTAGTTGCAATAAAATGTTTGAAATTATTATGGGTAAGTCTGCGCAAGAGCTTATTGGTCATCATCCGGCTGAGCTTTATACCGAGGACAGTGCCCAGGCTGCCTTTTTAACTGAGTATGAAGAAGCGGCAGAGCAAACTGAGCTAACACTGGATGTAGAATTTGTTAAACCGGATGGCCAATTACTCTGGTTTGAAATGCGTAAAGTCCCTTTTTATGACCGGCTAGGTCGCTACATTGGTTTGCTGGGATTTGGCCGGGATATAACGTCGCGTAAATTGGCAGAACAAGCATTAGAAAAAGCCTATCAGGATAAAGGTAAATTTATTGCGACATTAAGCCATGAGCTCAGAACACCGCTCAATGGTATTGTTGGTTTAAGCCGACGTTTACTAGACAGTACTTTAGGTGTTGAACAACACAGCTGGGCAAATACTATCTTTAGCAGTGCAGAAACACTGGGTAATATTTTTAATGATATTATAGACTTAGATAAAATTGATCGGCAAGATTTAGATATTGTTTATCAAAGCATTCATATTCAAAACTTTTTAAAAGACATTGCTAATTTTGCTGAGTTGATTTGCCAGCAAAAAGGCCTCAAATTTGACATGATAATACGTGGTGAATTGGATTGTTATCTTAATCTGGATGCCACCCGTTTGCGTCAGGTACTGTGGAATTTACTGAATAACGCCGTTAAATTTACTGCCGAGGGCCAGATCACTTTAGATTGTTCACTCGAGACGCATCCTGCTGAGCTGCTATTTAACGTTAAGGATACTGGCATTGGTATTGCGCCGGTTGAACAAGAGCGCATCTTTGATATGTATTATAAGTCAACCGATGGACGCCGTTTAAGTATAGTGGGTTCTGGCATTGGTTTATCGGTATCGCGGGCTTTGGTTGAGGCAATGGACGGCAGCATAGTAGTAAGCAGCAGGCCTGGCGAGGGTAGTTGTTTTAGCGTGTGGCTACCAACTGAGCAAGTAGCGGCACCGAGCAATAGTACGGTAACGTGCCCTGCACTTACCATACTGCTGATTGAAGATGTTCCGCTTAACGCTGATATAGCAACGGCCTTGTTGGAGCAACGCGGCCATACCGTTATTCATGCAGAGACCGGCGAAGACGCCTTAGCCTTGCTGGAAACCGAAGATGATATCGATTTAGTCTTGTTAGATATGCAGTTGCCCGATATGAATGGTGATCAGATAGCACGGTATATACGCAGCGAAAGTCATTTGCAGAATATTCCGATAGTAGTATTAAGCGCTAATGTCAGAAAAGCAGAAGAGCAATTAACTGATATTCAGGTAGATGGTGCCTTAGCTAAACCCATTAATACCAACAAACTTGATCAAATGCTGGCAAAGTTGTTTTCACCCAGTGCGTTGAAGTTGCAGCAACGTAATATGATTAAACCGCTAAGCACTGAAAACCAGATACTTGATTTAGCTATTTTGCAAGATTATCTGCAATCGCTGGGGCGTGATGCGATGAAGCGCAGTATTCAGTTATTTGCTCAGTTATTACCTGGTTACATTAATAAAATGCTGGAAGCGGTGGTGCAACAACAGCCGGAGGATTTCAAAGAATCGGCTCACAAGCTTAAAGGCGCGGCTGCATCCGTAGGGCTGTTATGGGTTCAGCGGCAAGCTGGGAAATTCGAACATGAACCGATTGTTTGGCAGGGTTTGGAACGTCAGTTAGTGGATTATCACTTAAAAACAGAGCAGCACCTGGCTGCTCTGCATCAGTTTATTGAAGCTAACTAAGGTTATATACCCGTTGTACTTGAGTATAATTTGCTTAATTACTTGTCGATTTTACCAACAAAGCGATAGCCTTCACCGTGAATGGTGCTAATTAACTCAGGGCTGTCTATGTCGGATTCAAAGTGTTTACGGATCCGACGGATAGTAACGTCTACAGTACGATCATTGGGGCGCAACTCACGGCCTGTCATATGTCGGATCAGTTGTTCGCGGGTAAAAATTTTACCTTGTGTATCAAGCATTAAGCGTAAAGCCCGGTATTCACCTTTTGGTAAACGACGCGCCATACCTTTAGGAGAGGTAAGGTTACGACTGTTTTCATCCAAGGTCCAACCATTAAACTTAACGATACTTTTGTGCTCTTCTACTACAGGTTGCGCGACGGTGCGGCCTAATAAGTTGCGAGCACGAATAGTTAATTCGCGCGGGTTAAATGGCTTAGTCAGGTAGTCATCAGCACCAATTTCTAAGCCGAGGATCCGATCAACTTCGCTGTCACGACCAGTTAAAAATATTAAGCCTATATTTTCTTTCTGGCGTAATTCACGCGCCAGGATCAGGCCATTTTTACCCGGTAAGTTTATGTCCATTACGACCAGATTAACCGGATTTTGTTCCAGTTTTTGATACATCTGTTCGCCATTAATTGCTTCGATGACGTCATAACCTTCACCCTGGAACAGATTAACCAGATTGAGTCTGGTAACTTCTTCATCTTCAACGATAAGAATCATAGGTGTTTGCATTAGAGTTGAGCCTTATGTGTTTTTTTTGTGAACGATATAGCGTACTAATTACTATAGTTGACGAAGACATGTCAAATAATGTCTTAATTATAGCGGGGTGGCCAAATGTTAACAAGATATTTGTTAACATTTGGCCCGAAGCGAGTATAGAGCATGTGCTCAACCGTTTATTGTTTAATTAAAACAGTGAGTTAATCTTTATTTGGTTTTATAGCTACTATTGGCTATCGGAAAGTCTATCAGAGTCTCGACGCCTTCTCCCAAACAACTGTTAAACACAATTGTGCCATTTAGTGCCTGAGTTACCAGATTATAAACCAGATGCATACCCAGGCCACTGCCGCCTGCACCGCGCTTGGTGGTAACGAAGGGATCAAATATCCGTTTCTTTATTGTCTCTGGCACGCCGCTGCCATTGTCCCGATAAGTTAATCGACAACGACTGCCATCAATTGTTACGACGATCTGCATTTCGCCATGCTTGTTGTTGTCAAATGCATGGATCAGACTATTCATAATAAGGTTAATCAGAATTTGGTTTATCGGCCCGGGTTTACTGTCTATTATGAGTTCTGGCGGACAATCAACCAACACCCGATGTTGGTTTTTTTTAAGTTTGGGGCCTAAAGATAACAACACTTCGTTGATTAATTGAGCCATATTAAAATGTCGCTGACTATCGTTAGATTGGTCAACTGCAACTTGCTTAAAGCTACTGATTAAATTGGCAGCGCGTTCCAGGTTGCGATAAACAATGCCCAGGTTTTCTTTACTTTCGCTTAAAAAACGTTCTAGCTGGGAGGACGTTAATTTTTTATCAGTAAACGCTCGTTGGATGTCGGTTAATCGGTCTTGTAGCAAGGTTGATGCCGTAACACCCAAACCAATGGGGGTATTTACTTCGTGCGCTACACCAGCGACCATCTGACCTAAACTGGCCATTTTCTCAGTTTCAACAATCTGGTTTTGATATTGATGTAAAGTTGCAAGGGTATTCAGCAGTTCCTGGTTTGACGCTTTCAACGCCATAGTCCTGTCATTCACTTTTTGTTCTAATTTTTGATAAAGCTCACGAATTTCTGATTCAGAGTGTTGCTGCATAATGATTTGTCGCTCTATTTTGTCTAACATTGCATTGAGTGCTTTACCCAGTACGTTAAATTCCTCGATGCTGTTGTGCCCGGCCCGAACCTGATAATCTTTGTCTTTTGCGACTTTTTGCACGATGAAAAGCAGTTCATTAATTGGCGCGCTAAAACGTTGCGCCAGTTTTTTGGTAAGCCAATACACAATACTAAGCGCGCTTAAAATAATTAATAAGTTTAACAATATCCGGTTCTGAATGTGATTTTGCAGATCTTGTTGGCTGGCTCTGATAAAGACATAACCAGACAATGTGCCCTGCTGGCGTATTTCCTGGCTAATCTCAATATAATTATCACTGATAACAGGTGTGGCAAAGCTAGCGACCTTATCAAACTGAGTAGGATAAGGTCCAATACTGGGAGCGTTGTAAATAGAATATAGTTGTAAGGAGTTTGTGTGTTGTGGCAAACGATATATATGGATGTTATAGAGCATGGGTACCGCCATAAATGACCGTAAACGACTCTCTTCAAGACTGGCATAATCATTGAAAACATCATTGGAAACGTCATTTAAAATAATGTCTTGTGCATCTGTTGGTGCTGGCGGCAACTTTGAAATGGTTTTTTCGGCACTGGCAAAACTTTGCTGAGCATTAAAAGCAATGATACTGGCATAACTGTTTAACTCATTAATCAGCGCTTTACGCTGTTGTTTAATATCTTGTAACGTTGAGACAAACATAGCAACGCAAAGCGTAAGGCTACAGATGGCCATCACGCCCAAAAACAGCGCGTTGCTTATGCTGCTGGTTTTATTACTTGAGGTTGCTACTGCGTTCATGCGTTGCTCACTGTTGGCCGGCATTGCTGCAACTTTTTAATATTATTGAAATGATGTTATGCAGTTAATGTCGTTTTAGCAAACCTCTTTAATAACAGGCTGAAGCATATGTGGCAAAGCCGGATAATTTTCCTGTTGAATTAACGCTGGCGTTTTACGATAGCCAGGATCACCGTTAAATCACTACCAAGCTGCGCTTCGAATTGCCGCCGGCTCATGTTTTGTTCAATTTGTTGCTGTTCACCCTTTACGGCTTTAATTAACGGGCTGAAATCGGTGACACAGATACAAAGCAACTGTACGTTACTTTGTGAAGGTAATTTATCAGCACGGTATAGCTGGTGGGGGCATGCTGTCTGGCGGTTTTTTGCTTGTATACATGGCAAAGACGTTGCTGCATAAACAGGCAATAATAGCGTAAGCACTGTGCTTATCATCAAACTAATAACCACAGTAAGCATGCCCGCCACAGATCTCATGGTGTTACCTTTTAATTGCCTGATAAATAATAAAACCGTTTGCTTTTGCCAGCATAGCAACATTACCAAAAGTTTGCTCAAGCAATTCCTGATAGGCTAAATGACTATTTGCGACCAGTGTTAAACTACCACCGGAGGTTAAGCGAGCTTTGCTTTGGTTAATTAAGGCCTCACTAATGCTATAGTCGGTTTTAATGCCAGTATGAAATGGCGGGTTACTGACAATATGATCGAAGCTAACCGGTTGGACCGGTAAGCCATCTGCAGTAATGACAGTACCTTGCAAATTATTGGCGCTAAGTGTTTGGCGGGTAGCTTCGGTAGCAAGTGCACTGACGTCTGAGCAAAATAGTTTAATAGCGCTGTGGCGTTTTTTTAAATAAGCGCCGATAACGCCACAACCACAGCCAAAATCTAACACATTACCTTTATTGATATGTTGTAGATGATTTAATAATAAGGCAGTGCCGTTATCAAGCTTGCCATGGTTAAAAACCCCGGCAATAGAGCAAGTAGTAAGCTCTGTGTCGTTAATAGTGAATTTATGCTGGCTATATACCGGCTTAAGCAGCTTTTCTAATGAACCCGTAAGGCAATACCACAGGCAATGTTTGGCATTGTCCAGTTTATGCGCTTGTAAACCAAGTTTAGTGGCATGGTTACTAACACTTTTAAGCCCGCCTTTATTGTCGCCAACCAGATATAATTGGCAGTTGTTACTCATGGCGGGTGCTATGGCTGCCAGAGTTAAATTTAATTGCTCTTTACTTTTGGGATAAAAAACCACAACAGAGTCGAATTGACCGCTGAATTCTGGCAGCGCACTAAAATAGCAAGTTACCGCTTCGTGTTGCCAAGCCGTGGCTACGGCAGCGTTGGTAGTATAGCAACTGAGGCTACTTTGAGCCGGCATGGCGGCCAATAAACTGCGGGCCAATGTATCTGCAGCAGGTTCTACAATCAGGATATTGCCGGCGAGATCAGCAATATTACGCAGCAACATCTGGCTGGTGTTAGTAAGCATTAACTTATCCTTTTAAACATAAGATCCCAAACGCCGTGGCCAAGACGCTGACCTCGTTGTTCAAATTTGGTTAATGGCCGCTGCGCTGGGCGTTCCACATAATTATCCGTTGGTGAGAGATTGTTAAAACCGTTAGCACTTTGCATTATTTCTAACATGTGCTCGGCGTAGTCTTGCCAATCTGTGGCCATATGAAACACGCCACCTATAATCAACTTTTGCCGCAGTAACTGCACAAATTCGGGTTGTACTATACGGCGTTTATGGTGCCGTTTTTTATGCCATGGATCAGGAAAAAATAGTTGTACAGTCGTCAGGCTATTATCGGCAATACTGTTGTTTAGTACTTCTACGGCGTCATGTTCAAATAGCCTCAGGTTATCAATGCCGGCAGCGGCGGCATCACCCAGACAAGCGCCCACACCAGGCTTATGCACTTCAATACCAATAAAATTATGCTCAGGTGCATTGCTAGCCATAGTTACCAGCGATTTGCCCATGCCAAAACCAATTTCCAACACAACAGGGGCCTGGCGACCAAATATCTCTGCCAGGTTTAACGGAGTTGCCTGATAACCTAAACCAAATACCGGCCAATGAGCATCCAGGGCATTTTGCTGGCCCTTGGTCAGCCGACCTTCGCGCAATACAAAAGAGCGAATTTTACGCATGTAAGGCACAGTGCTGGTGTGCTCGGTGGTGTCTTGCTGTAGCTCAGGCTGCTCTGGGGTATGGCTCATTATGGGCTCCGTATTGAAACTGCGGCGCACATTATGCGGATATTAGCCGCTAAGCTCAACTGACGTTTTGCGTTGGCATTTAGGCTTTGGCTGCTTATACTGCGTTGAAATTTGCTATGGGGAGACAGTGGTTGCAAAAAGAAATTGCTAATTGGTTTTCAGATCAGCTGCTTAGCTGGTATCAGTTACATGGCCGTAAAACCCTGCCCTGGCAAATTAACAAAAACCCCTACAAAACCTGGTTAAGCGAAATAATGCTACAGCAAACCCAGGTTACTACTGTTATTCCGTATTTTGAGCGATTTATTAAGCGCTTTCCCACTGTTAGCCAATTAGCGGCAGCACAATTGGATGATGTATTACATTTATGGACTGGCCTTGGGTATTACGCCAGGGCCCGAAACTTGCACAAAGCAGCTCAAATTATTACTACGGAGCATCAGGGCGAATTTCCAATTGCTTTTGAACAGGTGCTGGCTTTGCCGGGAATAGGGCGCTCTACTGCTGGCGCGATATTGTCATTAACCCTGGGGCAGCAGCATCCCATTTTAGATGGAAATTGCAAACGGGTCCTTAGCCGTTTTGCTGCGGTAGCCGGTTGGCCCGGTAATAAAGCGGTTGAGCAGCAATTATGGCAACTTGCCGGTGAGGTTACTCCTGAAAATGACCAGGTAATGGCTTTTAACCAAGCCATGATGGACTTGGGTGCCTCGTTATGTAGCCGCAGTAAACCCCGCTGTGCGTCATGCCCGCTTAAGCTTCATTGCAAGGCTGCATTAGCTGGCGAGCAGACACAGTATCCTGGTAAAAAACCCAAAAAAGTACTCCCTGAAAAACACAGTTTCTGGCTGATGTTTCAACACAATGAACAAGTATTACTGCAGCAACGGCCGGCAAGTGGTTTATGGGGGGGCTTATACGGTTTTATGGAATTTAGCAGCAAGCTGCTGCTGACCGATTATCTGCTAATAAATGGCCTTGGCAATAACAACAGCATTGAGCTGCCCGCTTTCAAACATACGTTTAGCCATTTTCACTTATGGATATCACCAGTGCTGGTGCAGATTAGCGCTAAACCTGACAGTGTGCAGGAGCAAAGTGCCGCGCAATGGTTTACAATAACGCCATTACCGCAGGTGGGGCTATCAGCGCCAGCAAAGTTACTCCTGCAACAGCTGCAGGCTACATATAAAGCGGAATAAGGAAAGTATATAAATGAGCAGAACGGTATTTTGTCAGTACTTAAAACAAGACGCACCAGGGCTGGATTTTCAGCTATATCCCGGCGAGTTGGGCAGTAAAATTTTTTCATCCATCAGCAAAGAAGCCTGGAGTAAATGGCAGGCTAAGCAAATTATGCTGATCAATGAAAAGAAACTGAATATGATGAACCCCGAGCATCGGCAATTTTTAGAGCAACAGATGGATGCTTTTTTGTTTCAGGGCCAGGATATTGAAATTGAAGGCTACAAGCCACCAGCCAGTTAATTATTGAGCTAAGCAAAAGTTATGGCGCGTCGTCTGCCCCCATTGAATGCATTAAAGGCTTTTGAAACAGCGGCCAGGCACCTTAGTTTTACTAAGGCGGCTGAAGAGATGTATGTTACCCAGGCTGCCATAAGCCACCAGATAAAGGCACTGGAAGACCATCTGGGCTTAAAGTTGTTTATGCGCAAAAACCGCTCTTTATTATTAACTGAAGAGGGCCAGAGCTATTTTCTGGATATTAAAGAAATATTTTTGCAGCTGCATGAATCAACAGAAAAGCTATTGGCTCGTGGTGCCAAAGGCTCGTTAACCGTAAGTTTGCAACCCAGCTTTGCTATACAGTGGTTGGTGCCACGCTTAAACCAGTTTAGCGAGCAACATCCGGATATCGATGTTAGAATTAAGGCCGTTGATTTAGACGAGGGCTCGTTAACAGACGATGTTGATGTGGCTATTTACTATGGTCGTGGTAACTGGCGTAATTTACATGCTGACAAATTACATACTGAATATTTGTTACCAGTGTGTTCACCGTTGCTATTAAATAGTGGTAAGCCACTAAACGAGCCGACTGATTTAGCAAAGCACAATCTATTACATGACAGCTCGCGCCGCGCCTGGAAAGCCTGGTTTACCAGCCAGGGCTTTAAGCAGTTTAATGTTAATCAGGGGCCGATATTCAGCCACTCGTCAATGGTGCTGCAAGCGGCTATTCATGGCCAGGGTGTGGCGTTGGCGCACAACGTTTTGGCTCGGCCAGACATTAACTCTGGCCGGTTAATCGTGCCGTTTAATCATGTGCTGATCAGTAAAGACGCCTATTATTTAGTTTGCCGGGAAAGCCAGACAGAACTTGGTAAAATTACCGCTTTTCGCCAATGGATGGTTGATATGGTTACCGCTGAGCAACTACTATTTACCGAGCAACAATTTACCAATGCCGTCGTTATTGATTAATCACAAAGCCGATTTACACCACCCCAGAGCAGCAGCTAAAGCCAGGTTAATTCTGGCACATGGCGCTGGTGCAGCATGCAATAGCCCTTTTATGCTGGCGCTGGCGGATGCTTTGGCCGGTTTTAACATTGAAGTGCAGCGTTTTAATTTTGCATATATGCAGCGCAGCATTGAGCAGGCAAGCAAAAAACTGCCTGATAAGATGCCACTGTTGCAGCAGCACTTTATGGAACAAATTAACGCGGTGGATAACAGTTTGCCATTATTTATTGGGGGCAAGTCGATGGGCGGACGGGTTGCCAGTATGCTAACGGCCGCTAAGGTAAAAGCAATTTTTGCTTTTGGTTATCCGTTTCATCCGCCAGGTAAAAGTCAATGGCGTACTGATCATTTTGCCAGCTTGCCGGCACCGCTTTTTGTGGTGCAGGGCGAACGTGACCCGTTTGGTAAGCGTGCAGAGTTAACGCCTTTCAGTTGGCCTAAGGTTAGTGTGTACTGGCTAACTGCAGCGGATCATGACTTTTCACCTACCAAAGCCAGCGGCCTAACCCAGCAACAGCTTATTGCCAGTGCAGCTGCTTATTGTAATAAGAAAATTGATGAAATACTGCTGGCCAGCTAGTAGTAACCAAACTGCAGGATGCCGGAGTATTCGAATTACCATTTTATTCTTTTGTCTTAGCTTTAATAGGCAGACAAATTTTGATTATTGGCTGGGTGTTGCTTGTGGTAAGCGCCTGGCAAAAGGACATTAAATGAAACAATTGTTATTATACTGCCGTGCAGGTTTTGAAAAAGAATGTGCCGCAGAAATTCAAGATAAAGCCAGCAGCTACCAACTATTTGGTTTTTGCAAATTAGTTGCTAATTCGGCGTATGTTATTTTTGAGGCTTACGATGTTGATAGCTTAGCGACATTTTATCGTGACTTCGAATTTAACCAGTTTATTTTTATCCGGCAGTGGTGTTTATTAGCTGCGCCATTATTGGATTTGCCGGCTGCTGACCGGATTGCGCCGGTTTTAGACGCATTACAACATACTGAAATCAGCGGCATAGGTGAGCTGCGGGTCGAGTTTCCACAAACTAATGATGGTAAAACGCTGTCTACTCTGGCCAGGAAATTTACAGTGCCTCTACGTCAGGCATTGCGTCAGGCTGGTGTCATGTTGCAAAAAGAGCAAAAACGGGCGCCGGTGCTGCATTTGTTTTTGCTCAGTGGTCAGCAGGGGTATTTGGGGTTGTCTTATCCTGAGAATAATAGCCCACTGGAAAATGGCATTTTGCGCTTAAAGTTCCCCAATGAAGCGCCAAGCCGCAGTACTTTAAAGCTGGAAGAAGCGTTTATTGAGTTTATTCCCCGTAACGAATGGGACAAGCGGCTGGCACCTGGCATGCTCGCGGTGGACTTAGGGGCCTGCCCCGGCGGTTGGACTTATCAGTTGGTTAAGCGCAGCATGATGGTAACAGCAATAGATAACGGCCCCATGGCTGAGTCATTAATGCAGACGGGTCAGGTTAAGCATTTAATGGTAGATGGCTTTAAGTTTGAACCGAAAAGAAAGAATGTTTATTGGTTGGTATGCGACATGATTGAACAGCCACAGCGGGTGGCAGATAGGATAGCCGATTGGATCATTAACGGTTGGTGTCAGGAAAGTATTTTTAACCTAAAGTTACCGATGAAACGCCGCTATGAAACAGTACAAGAGGTGTTGGAAAACTTGGAAAATAAGTTGCTATCAGCGGACATTAAATACCAGCTCTTAGTAAAGCACCTTTATCATGATCGGGAAGAAGTCACGGTATTGGTGCGTAATGTAGTGATGCGCTAGCGGCTGGGCTGCTTTGGCCATGGCATGGCCGGTTAATCAGCAGTAAGCGCCAACGTCAGCCAGACCAGCTTATGGTCTGAACTGGCACCCCTGCTACCCACTAAAGGGTAATCGGCGTCATCTTTTGCTGGCCAGAATACGCCACCGTCTTTAATGTTAAAACCAAAATCAGATGCCAACACATAATCTGCCCGCATGCGCCAGCTCGCGGTATGGTATTTTGCATGAAAAAGTTCAGGAGTATTTTCTGCGCCGCCTTTACTAGCAGGGGTAAAGCTTTGGTTTATTCTATGATGGCTAACCAGGGCTTTTATAGCCGTACTAATTGCATCACCATCGCCATCGGCCGAGGCATTTAAATCACCAAGCAGCACAAAACGGCTGTTGTCGGTTAGGCCACCTGTTTTACCGTTATCATCATAAATGTAACCGGCCTCAGCGGGATTAAGATAATCAAGCCAAAAGCGGATTTCATCATGGTTACGAATACCATTGCGGTTTTCTTCGCCATCAAATACCGGTGGAGTAGGGTGGCTGGCCAAAATGTGCACGGTTTTACCATTAATAAGCAGTGGGACATCCCAGTGGCTTTTCGATGATAGTGGAAACTGTTGCCAGGCAGCTTTGCTGTACCAAGGGCTGCCGTCGGCTTTTATGGTAGGCATAAAGTTTGGCATATCTTGCCATTTAAAATGCTGAAAAGTACGAACCTGGCCAGTGTTAATCGGGTATTTGGATAAAATAACCATGCCGTATTGTCCGGGGTAAAAACCGAAACCCCAGGCATCAGCACCCACGCCAGTGGCTTTACCATTATTATCCAAGTCAAAGGGGCTGGGTTGGCCGGTATTTACTGTTGAGTAATAAAAGTAAGGATAGTCAATCGGCTCACTGCCTTGCTGAGCCTGATTAAGGTAATTTTTGATAAAAGCCTGGATGCCAAACTCGGGCATGGCAATGTAGTCAAATTCATTCAACAGCAGCACGTCAGGCCTTACCCGTTGAATAATAGCGGCAATATTTTTTATCTGTGGGTTGTCACCGTTCACCAGAATAGTGGCTAGCACAGTATTGTCGCCGGTTGCTCCAGGCGGCAAGTAGTTGCTAGATTCCATACTAACATTAAAGGTGGCAAGCCTAACTTCAGTGGCGGTGTTGGCCATAGCTGCTCCGGACAAAAATAATAATAACAACAAGCCGAAATACATATGTTTAAACATAATTAAATTTAGTTTTGAAAACAGACGAGCAGCATAACGGGGACAGCAGTACAACGCCAGCATGACTATGTTATATCCTAAAAAGGTAGCGCAACAACTGATATTTTTTTAACCAATTTAAAGTGCGGTTGTTCGCAAGATAGAGTAGCCATGTTACACTTGCGTGACAGGCGCCCTTTGACTAAAGAAGAGCTTAAAAGTTCCCGGTTAAATTGTTATGTAACGAAAATGACATAAAAGTCAGTTACACTTAGCCTAAGCTTAAAAACAGCCTCTGTATTTAAACGGAATAAATTACAACTATCAACTACCAGGTGAAAACGTTATGAAAATAAAAAGTTTAGCTCTTGCGGTCACGCTCGCTCTTGGTGTCAGCAACATTGCGTTTGCTCAGGAAACATCATCAGCTGTTCGTGGTGTTGTTACAACCGAAGCAGGCACAACTGTTGCTAATGCAACTGTCTCTGTAATGGACAAGCGTAATGGTACAACAAGAACTGTTACTACTAATGATACCGGTACTTTTTCTGCCCGGGGTTTACAAGTTGGCGGCCCATATTCATTAACAGTTGTTGGGCCAACAGGCCGGACTGAAACTATTGACAATGTTTTTCTGACTTTGGGCGAAACGCAAAACCTGAATTTAGTTATACAGCAGGCTGATGTTGAACGAATTGCTGTTACCGGCTCAGCTATTAGTAATGCTAATTATGGCAGTACAAGCCCATCTGCTAATTTTAGTTTGACTGATTTAGAATCTATTCCTGCAATTAACCGTGACTTAACGGACATAGTTGCTGCAGACCCACGTATTTATATTGATGCTGGATTTTCTCGTGGTATTCAATGTAATGGAGCCAGCCCGCGTTTCAACAGTTTAACTGTTGATGGCGTTAAAATGAATGATAACTTTGGTTTAAACAGCAACGGTTATCCTACTGAACGGATGCCATTTTCTTATGATGCTTTGCAGCAGGTTTCTGTTGAATTTGCTCCGTTTGATGTTAAATATGGTGGTTTTACAGCCTGTAATATTAATGCGGTAACAAAATCAGGCGGTAACGAGTTTAAAGGTTCGGTTTTTTATGACTTTACCAATCAGTCTTTACAAGGCGATAAACTTGAAGGCACTAAACTAGATCAGGATAATTTCAGTGAAAAGCGTTATGGTCTGAACATGGGCGGCGCCCTGGTCCAAGACAAACTGTTTGTATTTGCTGCGTATGAAAAATACGAAGGTGCCGATACGTTTAGCCGCGGCCCGCAAAATTCTAACGCCGGAACACCTGTTGCCGGTTTAAATCAGGCTGATTTAGACCGTATTGCCCAAATTGCAGCTGACGTCTACGGTTATAATGTTGGTGCACCAATCGGTTCTTCACCGGTTGAAGATGAAAAGCTGTTAGTTAAGCTTGACTGGTATATTAACGATGCCCATCGTGCGGCTTTAACTTATAATTATAACGATGGCGGTTCGGTAAACGAGGCTGACTCACAAAGCTTTAACTACGAATTCTCAGACCATTATTATGATCGTGGTGCAGAGTTTGAATCATATGTTGCTCAGATTTTTTCAGATTGGACAGACAATTTTTCAACTGAAATTCGGGCCGGTTACTCACAGTTAGACAACCGCCAGGTTAATATTGGTCCAGGTGGTTTAGGTGAAGTTCAAATTACAGTTAACAATGGTGCTAGTGCTACCGTTTTCTTAGGCGTTGATGATTCACGTCAGTCTAATAAATTAAATTACGATACTACTTTTCTCAAACTGGCTGGTACCTATTCATTAGGTGATCACCTCATTTATGCTGGTTACGAGTTCGAAGAGTACAACGTATTCAACTTATTTGTGCAGCACTCAATTGGTGAATACCGTTTTAACAATATTGATGATTTTGAAGCAGGTGTGCCAGCACGTATTTATTACGGCAGTGGTGCAGGGACTAATAACCCTAAAGACGCAGCAGCGAATTTTGGTTATTCTGTTCACACCGTTTATGCTCAAGACGAGTATTACTTTTATGATTATGACCTAACTGTTACATTTGGCTTGCGTTATGACTGGTATAGCAGTAGTGATAAACCACGGGTAAATGAGAACTTTGTTAATCGTTACGGTTTTGCCAACGATACGACCTTTGATGGTGAAGGTTTATTACAGCCTCGTTTAGGTCTGAACTGGAACGTTAGTGACCAATTAGAATTGCGCGGTGGTGTTGGTCTTTACTCAGGTGGCAATCCAAACGTTTGGTTGGCTAACGGTTTTCAGAACGATGGCGTTACTCAAATTCAGATTGAAGACCGGTCTCGTCCTAATTTGTTCCAAATTCCATTGTCCGGTTCAGGCCGGCCACTTTATGATATACCTCAGACATACTTTGATCAGGTTGCTAATGCTTCAGGCGATAGTGCAGTAAATGCTGTTGATCCAAACTTTAGTGTACCAAAAGAGTGGAAATATGCATTAGGTGCTACTTATACCTTTGATGAAGGTACTGTGGTAATGGCTGACGTGATGTATACGGTTTCTAAAGATCAGTCTATTGTTCGTGATATTGCTAAAATACAGACAGGAACTTTATTTGACGGTCGTCCGCTATATTCAAGCGTTGAAGGCAACCGTTCACAAGATTTCCTGTTAACGAATGCTACTGAAGATGCAAAACAGTATTCGTTTAGCACCTCAGCAAGTAAAAGTTTGGATTTTGGTCTGGATTTGACGTTGGCATATGCCTATATTCAGTCTGAAGATTCAAATCCAATGACCAGCTCAGTGGCGTTTTCAAATTTTGCAAACTATGCCCGAAGTGATTATAACAATCCTGGCACTGCTACTTCAAACTACGAAACACCTCACCGTTTTACGTTCAGAGCAACTTATAATCATGACTTCTTTGAAGGATACACTACTTCAGTGAGTCTGTTAGGTTCGCATAATAAAGGTCGTCCTTATAGCTATACCTTTGAGAGGAACTTCTCTGGTGATGGTGCAACAGGTCGTCAATTGTTATATGTACCAACGGGTGTAAACGATCCTAACATTGTTATTGGTAGCGTTACTAATCCACGTACTGGAGTGGTTACTCCATTTGCCACTGATGCGTTTTTTGCATTTATTGACGAAAGTGGTCTGAGTAAGTTCGCTGGCGGTATCGCAGATCGGAACGAATTTTATAGCGACTGGTGGACCAAAGTAGACCTGCGTATATCTCAGGAGCTGCCAAGTTTTGTGCAAGGTCACAAAGCTAAAGCCTTCTTTGTTATCGATAACTTAACTAACCTGTTAAATGATGACTGGGGTGTTTTGTACGAGGCCAGCTTCCCACAAACAGCTGCTGTAGTGGATGCTACTATTAATGCACAGGGACAATATGTGTTTAATGCCTTTACTAACCGTAATCCGCAAGGCCGAAGAGTTGCACCTTCTCTGTGGCGCATGACAGTAGGTATAGAATACAAGTTCTGATAATTCTTTCTGTCTTAAAACGAATGCCCGCTTAATGCGGGCATTTTTTTAGCTTTTTTTATTTCTATCTGCAGTAGAATTAGCGATAATCGCCAGCTGTTTTGTTAAAAGTAGGCGACGTTGTGGGTAAAAACACCATTATTGCTATTGCGGGTGCTTCGGCGTCAGGTAAAAGTTTATTCGCATCAACAGTTTATCAAGAACTGGTTGCTGAGTTAGGCGGTGAGCGAATTGCTATTTTATCGGAAGATGCTTACTACCGCGATCAAAGCCACTTGTCGTTTGAGCAGCGGGTACTGACTAATTACGATCATCCGTCTGCTTTTGAACATACCTTGCTCGTTGAGCATTTGCAGCGACTGCGCGCTGGGCAGAATATCGAAATGCCGCAGTACAGCTATAAATTTCACACCCGGCTGGATGAAACCATTAAAGTGCAGGCAGCTAAAGTAATCTTGGTGGAAGGTATTTTACTGCTTAATGATGAAAAACTGCGACAGCAATTCGATATCAGCGTATTTATGGATACCCCACTGGATATTTGCTTGTTGCGACGTATTAAGCGCGATTTAGAAGACCGTGGCAGAAGCCTGGCTTCAGTTACCGAGCAATATGAAACTACGGTGCGGCCGGCCTTTTTTGAATTTATATCACCATCAAAACAATATGCCGATCTGGTGGTTACCCGTGGGGGTAAAAACCAAATTGCTATTGATATTATAAAAGCAAAAATTCGTCAATTACTGGCAGAATAACAAAAATTAGGGAATAACCTATGATGGGATTAGTGGGCGTTTTTGCCTTATTATTAGTGGCTATTGCTGCTTCAGCGCATCGCAAGCGCATTAATTGGCGCACCGTGGGTGGTG
Source organism: Arsukibacterium sp. MJ3 (assembly GCF_000987765.1). Lineage (GTDB taxonomy): Bacteria > Pseudomonadota > Gammaproteobacteria > Enterobacterales > Alteromonadaceae > Alishewanella. The sequence goes on along the minus strand of NZ_LAHP01000010.1, from coordinate 5,302 downwards.
CTTTTGCTATTCAGCTGGGTATTGGTGCTTTTGTGCTGTACGTGCCGTTTGGCCAGGATGTGTTATACCGTGTGTCGCAAGTTGTCGCTAATGTTATAAGCTACGCCAACGCTGGTATTTTGTTTTTATTTGGCGACTTGGGTAATTTTTCACAAGGCTTTATCTTTGCCATTCACGTGTTAACTATTATCATCTTTTTCTCATCGTTAATTGCCGTGTTATACCATATTGGCCTGATGAGCTGGGTTATCCGATTAATTGGTGGCGGCTTACAAAAACTATTGGGTACCAGCCGGCCAGAGTCTATGTCGGCGGCCGCGAATATTTTTGTCGGTCAAACGGAAGCGCCGTTAGTGGTAAAACCTTTTATTCCCACCATGACCCGTTCTGAATTGTTTGCCGTAATGGTAGGGGGGGTGGCGTCGGTGGCCGGTTCAGTGCTGGCCGGTTATGCCGGTTTAGGCATTGACCTAAAGTATCTGATTGCAGCTAGTTTTATGGCGGCACCAGGTGGTTTCTTAATGGCCAAAATAATTTTGCCAGAAACTGAACAGCCTAAAAACGAACTAACTGAAATAAGCACAGAAAAGCCGCACACTAATGTTATTGACGCAGCGGCAGCGGGTGCTTCAAGTGGAATGCAACTGGCGCTAAATGTTGGTGCTATGTTGTTAGCATTTGTCGGTTTAATTGCCTTAGTCAACGGTATTGTTGGTGGCGTTGGTGGCTGGTTTGGTTTGGAAGGTCTGACCTTGCAGCTCATTTTTGGTTATGTATTTCAGCCTTTAGCTTTTATTCTTGGCGTATCCTGGGATGAAGCCAGAATGGCGGGTAGCTTTATTGGTCAAAAACTGGTTATTAATGAATTTGTTGCATACCTCGATTTTGTGCAAGTAAAAGATCAGTTGAGCGCGCATACGCAAGTCATCGTCACTATTGCGTTATGTGGTTTTGCTAACTTTTCTTCAATTGCTATTTTATTAGGCGGTCTGGGTGGTATGGCACCTAGTCGCCGAGCTGATATTGCTCAGTTAGGTCTTAAAGCCTTACTTGCGGCAACATTGGCTAATTTAATGAGCGCTACTATTGCAGGGCTCTTTTTTACTTTAGGCTAGGCTGAACAAGCCAACAAACAGGTCTTTTATATGACACAGCAAGTTCCAACGTTAGATATAAGACGGTTTGCCACCGACAAAGATAACTTTGTTGCCGAAATTGGCAAGGCCTACACTGAGTTTGGATTTTGTGGCATTAGCGGCCACGGTATTGCGGATGAAGTGGTAGCAAATACTTACAATGCGATTAAGCAGTTTTTTGCTTTACCAAATGAGGTTAAAGCAAAGTACCATAAACCAGGGCAGGGCGGTGCGCGAGGTTACACTGCGGTTGGCGTTGAAAAAGCCAAAGATTCAAAGCATCCTGATTTAAAAGAATTCTGGCATGTTGGCCGGGAGCTACATGGCCCGGCGCCACACCCCAGCTTGTACCCTAATGTCTGGCCTACCGAAGTGTTGGGTTTTAAAGACGCTACTTATACGTTATTTACCGAATTAGAGCAGTTAGGTAATCGGGTGCTGGAGGCGTTGGCATTGTTTTTGGGACAGCCGCAGCAGTATTTTGCTGACAAGGTGAATTATGGCAATTCAATATTGCGGCCAATTCACTATCCACCTATTAGTGATACCTCAACCGAGTCTATCCGGGCTGGTCAGCATGAAGATATTAATCTGATTACGTTATTGGTGGGTTCAAATGAGGCTGGTCTGGAAATACTTCGTCGTGATGGTAGCTGGTTACCGGTAACAACCATTGAAGGCACTATTGTGGTCAATATTGGCGATATGTTGCAACGGCTAACCAATCATATACTGCCGTCTACCACGCATCGGGTTGTTAACCCAGCGGGTATTGCTGCGGGTGAACCACGTTACTCTATTCCGTTTTTTATGCATCCAAATCCTGACTACGTTATTGAAACGCTGGCAAGCTGCATTAGCGAGCAACGGCCTAACCGTTACCCACAACCCATTAATTCTAATGACTACTTAATGCAGCGCTTGGAAGAGATTGGTTTGTTGAAAAAGGCGACCTAAAAACAGCATTGCTTAGCAAATAAGCGAACGGCTAAATAGCAGCAGAATAGTTTAATTCAATTGTTGACTAGTTGTTTTGAATCGCTATACTGCTCGCCATGTTAGGCACCTAGTGCAAAACATATGCAGATGTGGTGGAATTGGTAGACACGCAAGCTTCAGGTGTTTGTGCCCACAAGGCGTGAGAGTTCGAGTCTCTCCATCTGCACCAAATTAACCGGCTAAGGCCGGTTTTTTGGTTTTTATCGTTTTAGTTCAATGCGGCGAATAAAGTCTTCTACCAGAATATCATACAGCTTATTGCCTAAGTGTAAGTCTTCCACACCATCATCAATGTTAGGGTTATCATTTACTTCAATAACATACACTTTCTCGCCATCTTGTTTTACATCTACGCCATATAAACTATCACCTATTGGTGCACAGGCACGAATGGCGGCGTCAAGCACATGTGCCGGAACTTCATTTACCGCGCAGGTGCTAAAGCCACCACTTTCAGTTTTAGCCTTACTGTGTTTATATATTTGCCAGTGATTTCTGGCCATAAAGTACTTACAAGCAAAAATTGCCTGGCCATTTAATACACCAATGCGCCAGTCATATTCCGTAAAGGTATATCGCTGAGCCAAAATAATAGCGCTTTGTTCAAATAGCGTAGCTAGAGTGGAACGAAATTCGGTAAGTGTTTTAACCTTAATTACCCCGCGGGAAAAGCTGCCATCGGGAATTTTTAATACCAGTGGTAAGCCTAGGCTATCAACTGCACGTTCAAGGTTATCTTCGTCCTGCTTAAACAACATTAAGCCATCAGGCATCGGTACTTTATGCTGCTCAAATAAGGTGTGCAGGTAAACTTTGTTACCACAGCGCAAAATAGAGCTGGGATCATCAACCACCGCTAAACCTTCTCGCTCAGCCTTTTGCGCCATATGAAAAGTATGATGATTAACAGCAGTCGTCTCTCTGATAAATAAACCGTCAAATTCAGCTAAACGTTGCATATCTTTAGCAGTAATTTGTTCAACATCCATAGCCGCTTTTTTTGCTGCGCGGACAAACAGTTCAAGTGACTTTGGTGTGCAAGGCGGAAATTTTTCTTTTGGGTCAACCAATACTGCTAAATCATATTTAAACTTGCGGTTCGCCGGCTCAAGCCGCCAGATTTTATGGCTATAACGTTCTAAAATATTACCAAACAGGCTTTGCTCAGTTTCAGTTAACTTATTAACACTGCCAATTTTAAGTGTTTTTACCTGCCAGCTGGCTTTTTTTTGCAGTTCAACCCGTAGTATGGGTACTGGAAAAGCCTCAAACAGAAAAGACGCTACCTTCTTTAACGCTTTATGCTCTGTTTCACCAAAATAAATATTAAAGGTAAGCTGCGTTGCAAGTTCATCTGTCAGGGCTTTATTAAGTTGTTGCAACAGCGCAAGAGGAACCTCATCAGCAAAGTCAGCAATTTCGTGGCGGTTAAACTTATTAAATGCTCGAACAGAGGGCATAACATTGTGGCCGCGAGCCTCGGCCAGCAAAGAGCAATAATAACCACTACCGAGGTAGTGTGACTGCCGACATAGATTTATAACTCTTACCCGCTGTTTTTGTTTTGCCGACCATTTAAGATAAGCAGGTAAACTCATTACGCCGTCATACTGATGAAAGGGCGCCCAGTCCTGAGCTTTATCTACTATTATTATCAATTTTGCCATGTTGCCTCCTGTTAGCAGAGCTAGCCTGACCGAATATAACATTGAAAGACAGCAAAATTTTTTTCAGCATAGCATCAGAATTTCTTACTGGTATTTCATAAGCATAACTGTTTTGATGCCAAACTAAATTAACGCTGGCAAATGAAGTAAAGGATACGGTTAATGACAGCGCAAGTAGTAAAAACAGCTCACATTAGTACCATAGCATTGCGGCCTGCTGCACTGAGCGATGTTACTGCTTTGGTGGCACTGGAACAACGTTGCTTTAATTCCGACAGGTTGAGTGTTCGTAGTTTTCGCCGCTTTATTACCGAAAAACGCAGTGATATAACAATATTGGACGTGGCTGGTAAGCTAGCTGGCTACTATTTGCTAATTTACCGGCGTGGTACCAGCCTGGCTCGATTATATTCAATAGCAGTAGACCCCGAATTTCGACAGCAAGGGTTAGCAGAAAAGTTGATGATGCAGGCTGAGCAACAAGCCGCTGGTAGACTTTGTGCACTGCTTCGGCTAGAAGTACGAAAGGATAATACTGCGGCTATAACGTTATATCAGAAACTACACTATCATGAGTTTGCTATTAAGCATGCCTTTTATGAAGATGACTCAGATGCAATATGCATGCAAAAACAGGTAATTCAGTTTAATAGTGGATCTGTAATTCGCCAAGTGCCTTATATAGCGCAAACAACACCTTTTACCTGTGGCCCCGCGTGCTTATTAATGGCTTTTAATTATTTTAAGCCAGGACAATTTGCGCCATACCAGTTAGAAATTGAATTATGGCGCGAAGCGACGACTATATTTATGACTAGCGGCCATGGTGGTTGTGGTCCACGAGGCTTAGCACTTGCCGCTAAAAGCCGCGGTTTTGCTGTTGAAGTGTATCTTAATAACGACGGTTTGCTCTTTGGTGATACAGTTCGAAGTGTGGTTAAAAAAGCCATTTTACAGCGAGTGCATGATTCTTTTAAACAACAGACAGAGCAGCAAGCCATAGCAGTGCATCATGCGGACTTATCGATAAGTGCTATAAAACAGTATTTACAACAAGGGAAATTAATTATTGCCCTGATCAGTACCTGGCAGTTTGATAAAAGCAAAGCGCCACACTGGGTAACGCTATGTGCTGCCGATGAACACTTTATTTATATTAATGATCCTGATACTGCCGATATTCCCTGGCTGTCTGCGGCAGAGCGACAGTATATTCCTGTTGAACACAAAATATTTACTAAAGCATTTAGTTACGGCAAAAAACGGCTCAAAGCAGCCATCATTATTGGTTTAGACTGAAAAATACAATTTATAGTATAAAATTTAGCTTACTTGTTTGCTTTATAAGCAAACGATAAGGATTGGACAGTTTTTATAAGATAATCGCTTGCACCTGAATTAAAACACCCTATAATGCGCGCCATGCCAAGGGGTACTGCGGGTTGGGTACACTGGGTGAGATAAGCCGGGTAGCAAAAATCTTCTAAAAAGACGCTTGAC
>NZ_LAHP01000009.1 GCF_000987765.1 Arsukibacterium sp. MJ3 | reverse complement strand
AGAGAGCATAAACGAAGGTCAGATCATGCTGGCCGGATCACACCGAAACGCCTGGCCGGATGAAACCGGAACAGGTGGCCGGACAAACCGAAATACGCACCACGCAAGAGGAGCAACTAAAAGAGCTGCGGTTACAAGCGCTTGATGAACTGGCGCAACTCGATCAGGAATTAGGATTGGTTACCAATGAACTTCAGCCTAAATTTACCCCTAATATGGAAAATTATAAGGTTAGCCTGAGCTACGAAGGGCTGCCTTTGGAAAAAAGTAGCGATCACAAATCTATTTCAGACCTAAAACGCAAGTATGCGCGATAAGTATGCACCACACTCTTTTCAATTTATGTTCGAGTTGAATGATAAACCGAAGAATGTAGATATCCGAAACTGAAGCACCTCACCGCTACTAACTGAGCCAAATGCCGGCTAGCAGTTGCCGGGTTTACCTTGTTGATGTGAATACGTTAGCTAATCTGCTCACTCAGTGAAGCGAATAGCAAGGTTAATAACCTCATCAAACGCACTCAGAAATTCTTAGTACCGTTCGACAAGCTTCAGAGCCCCATATCAAACTTGTTCTTAGGTAAACTGTTACCCAATAACTCTGTGGCCGAAGCACTTACCTCCGATTGCACATAAGCCCAATACTCCGGGTTATCCACCGTACGCGCTTTGATTCGCCTCGGAATAAATGTCTCATCTCTCTTTTAATTTTGCAGCATATGTAGGTTACGCTGACAGTACTTTAGGTCCGTCAAAGCTTGTTCGGTATTGGCGCGATACATTTTGATATCAGGGTCAAAATACAGGTTAGCGGCAAGCTGCTCAACTGGCCTTTTAGTGTGAATACCACCGCCAGCCTTCACCGCGCTGGCAAAAACACGCAGTAATTTGTCAGCTTTTGTCATATAGGTGCACTTATAATAACTTATTTAGTAATTAATTGTAGACTGAAGCCAGCAAGTTGCCAATCATGGCGTTTACAAAATATTACTTAATAAGTAAAAAATCGTTTCGTCATAACGCCTTAATGCCCGTTGACAGTAAAGTGAAAAGTTTGTGTTAGTAGCGGCTGTATACTGGCCTGTCGTGGTATGCGCTCTTTGGCAAAAATCTTTTTCGGATCCGCAACTACAAACCCCCAAAACTGTAAGAAACGCTCAATAAAGCGTGACTCGATCAGTAAGCTCAGTAGCCTGACAGATGAAAAATGCTCATCAGGTGTCAGCTGGTGCAGCAAGTCTGGGAAAGCTTTCGCCACATCGTCAATCAACTGATCAACAGAACCGTGGCTTTGCAGACGCCACAGCATAAACAACCAAAAGGTTCTTAACTCAACATCATGCTCAAAGCTATCCAGGTAACCCCAGTTGTACTTGGTAATTGCTGCTTCCAGCATGGGTATGAAAAAAGCCTGGATGCCTTGGGTTTGATATTGCCTTTGCGCTGCTTTTTTAAGATGAAAACGACCAGATCTTAAATAAATAATGCCGCTAATTTCAGCCAAAATCCGGCTATAGTGCAAGGCGTTAAATTTATCTTCATTAATGCCGGCAAATTCACTGATACTAATATTGGTGCGGTGTTGGTTAACTGCAAACTCTGGCAATAAATCGCTGGCTTGCTTTGCTAACTTTGCTGGTAGATTGCCTTTGCTGGTTGCTTTAAAATAGCCATCATTTTGCATAGCCTCATCAACAATTAACGCTAAATAACGCATTACCGGGCTGGTTGATAAGTCTTCAGGTGTCCTGATTTTAACCCCGGCCACTTCGCTAAAAGGGGCATACAGCCAGTTCGCCATTTGGGTTGGTGTCAAACCGCAAAAATCAGCACTAGGTCTGTTATTGCGCTCTGCCATTCTCTGCTGCGCTGCAAGGTTTAACTCCTCAAGCGTCAGATTCAGATTCATCGCCACAGTCTGCGCAATATCGTCAAATACATCACTATGTTGTTTAGATGTAGCGTTGATGCAGCACTGTTTGTATTTTTTACCACTGCCACACGGGCATGGGTCGTTACGGCCTGCTTTCATTCTGATTGCTCTGTACTATGTCAATATTTACTAAACAACCAGTATATCTACTAACTACTTCCTCGTAAAACTGCGGTAGGGAAGCAGCGTGTCAACGATAGCAAACTGACCTGAGCCAGACAATCTCATGCCATTTCGAATATTTCGAATATTTCGAATATTTCGAATAGCTTGACATCATTTCGAATAATGCGAATAATATTGTGGTATTTAATTTCTGGAGTAACTTTCTATGCAAGCCTATCAACAACTGCCGACCGCACACGAAGCGGCCTTAGCAAAGCTGTGCAGCCAGGAACTTGCTGCCGTAATTGAAACTAAATTAGACGTGCAGTCGCTGGCACTTAGCTCACCTGATGGTCAACTTAAACAAGTTGAAATCCCGGTGAGTGCCCTTCGCCTAATGGTAAACATTCTAACCGAACTGGGTGAAGGCAATACTGTAAAGTTGGTGCCGATCCATGCTGAGCTGACTACCCAAGAAGCGGCTGATCTGCTGAACGTATCACGGCCCACCTTAATTAAACTACTTGACGAAGGCGCGCTGCCATTTCACAGAACCGGTAATCGCAGAAAAGTACGTTTTAATGATTTAAGGCGTTATCAAAGCCAGTTAGAAGCACGAAGACTACAAGTGCTTGATGAACTAGCTCAACTCGACCAGGAATTAGGACTGGGATACTAATGAGCTCAAACTACACCGTAGTGTTTGATGCCTGCGTGTTGTACCCTGCGCCGCTTAGAAGCCTTTTAATGTACCTCGCATTAAGTGGCCAGTTCAGGGCACGTTGGTCTGCCGATATTCATGACGAATGGATTAGAAACTTACTGGCAAGCAGACCTGACTTAACCCAGGCCAAACTTGATAAAGTACGCGATCTGATGGATCAGCATGTACCTGGTTCATTAGTTACAAACTACCAACCTTTGATTACATCAATAGCATTACCAGATGAAGACGATCGGCATGTCGTAGCGGCTGCTATTCAAACTCGCGCAGAAGCAATTGTGACTTTTAACTTAAAAGATTTCCCAGACCAGGCGCTCAGTAAATACAGCCTCAAAGCGATTCACCCGGATGACTTTATAACCGATCTGATGGAGTTGAATATTGGATCTGTTTTGGAAGCTGTAAGACGGCATAGAGCCAGCCTGAAGAATCCACCTTTTGATCCAGAGCAATACCTGGATTGCTTGCTAAAACAAAAGCTGCCAGAGACAGTAACGAGGTTAAGCCCATTTAAACTGCTATTCTGAACCCCAAACTGTCCTCAATGCTGTAAATAAGCAACGAATAAACGGTGGGTAAAGTGGTGAGTTAAAATCAATAAGCGCTCAATCCATAAACTCAAGGCACTGATTGTAAGCAATTAATTTTTATGCTCTACAAGTAGATCAAACGTGGAATAATTATTTATTTCAGTACTTTAAGCATAATCACAACGTCATATCAGATTTTACAAAATAGCTTATTCAGTACTGAATATGGCACAATCTCGGCCACTTGCCTTGGCTTGATATAGAAATAACTTGGGCTTTTATTAATCTACTGCCTGCTGTGTATATTTGGCTACTGGCTAACTGCGGCTAGCCACTACCCACTGTTTGGCTAACACTTCATCCAGCTCCGTTTTTTTATCGGCACTACTTAAACTGGCGGGAGCCGCTGGCCCTGGTTGCAATAGCATATAATCAGCCCGGCCAGCGTTTTTAACTTTATACAAGGCGGCATCGGCCAAATATAAGCTGTATTCCCAATCCCAACCCAGCGGCTGAATAATGGCACCAATAGAGCAAGTAACGCTAACAGGAATACCTAGCTGCTGCTGCCAAGGATATTGCTGCACCCGTTGCTGCAAACGCTCAATATAATGCTGCACCTCACTAGTTTGCTCCAGTACCAGCAAAAACTCTTCGCCGCCCCAACGCAGTAAGTGGTCGTTACTGCGGCTGTGTTGTTGCAAAATACCCGCAAAATGCTGTAAAGCGCTATCACCTAACTGGTGGCCATACCGGTCGTTAATTCGCTTAAAATGGTCTAAATCCAGTAAAACCCAGGCCAGTGGCTGATTATTACGTTGTGCCCTTGCCAACATAGCATCAATATTTACATCCAGATAATGCCTGTTATGCAACTCAGTAAGTGCATCTTGCATGCTCATTTGCTGCAATTTTTGATTGGCCTGATACAGTTCCTGCGTGCGCTCGGTAACCTGGCGGCTCAGCGCTGCGCGGGCGTTGGCTAACGATGCCAACCTTAAACGGTACACCAGCCAAAACAGTAACAGCAATACACTAAATAGCACCATTCGGGCGGTTAGGGTTTCATGCCAGTAAGGTGTTAAGTCTACTTCCATTGCCGCAGCGTCACTCCAACGGTAATCACCGGCAATTTTTACCTGCACCTGAAAACGATAATGCCCGGGTGGTAAATTAGTATAAAACGCTTCGCGACGGCTGCCTGCGTTAACCCAGTTTTGCTCATAGCCTTCAAGCTGATAGCGTGTTTCAATCGACGAAGCCTGATAATAATAAGGGGCACTGTAGCGAAAATGCCAGTCGCGTTGTGCCGGTGCTAACTTAACGTTAGCAGCGGTATACTTACCGTTGGCTACCGCTAAACTTTTTATAACGGGTGTCGGTACCGGGGCATAATCTTTTAACCGGTCTAACCGTAAGGCGATAATGCCATCCAGCGTGGGGTACCATAGTCGGCCCTGATGCACCGCGCCTTTATTACTGCCGGCACCATTGCAACAACGGTGTGAGTCGGTAGCGGTTTCAGGCTGCCGGTCGTCAACCAACATATAAAGCTGACTAACTTCGCCCTTAAGTAATGCACTGTAGTCCAGCCGATAAAATCCTTCGAAACTACTGATCACCAGCTTGTCATTAACCAATTCCACGTGCATAACACCATTGCCTGGCAAACCATTTTTCTGTGTAAACTGCCGCCAGTTACCGGGCTGCCCCAGTACAAATCCTTGATCAAAACTGCCAATTAACATATTGCCATCAGGTAACTCAGCAATAGCGCTGATAAAACGGCCCGTCAGTGGCATATCGTTTAATGGTTTAAAGCCGTCGGTATCGCGTAAATATAATCCTGCTTCCGTGCCAACCCATAACCGGCCAAGGCTATCGGGCAATAATGCCCTAATGCTTATTTCTGTTAGCGGCAACGCTATACCCTGCTGCGACAATTGGCCATTTTCAACAACGTACAAACCACCATTACTACCTACCCATATTCGTTGTTGCTCAGCAACTAGGCTGGTGATCAGTAAATGTGCAGTTTCTGGAAAATTTTGCTGCCAAGCCAGGGTGTCACTATGTAATAAACTTAAACCCGCCCGGGTGCCCACCCACAAATTCTGCTGGTCTTGCAACATGCTGTAAACGAAGGGGCTAGGCAGTTGTTTGTTGGCTAACAACGGCTGAAACTGCCCGTCTTTTAGTAACGCCATGCCCTGGCTGGTACCCACCATAAGATGACGTTGCCACGGCATTACCGCCCAGCTGTAAGGATCCGGCACGCCCTCAGCCACACTATAGCGTTCAGTAAGGGCCGAGCGTAAACGCATAACGCCATGCGTTCGGCTACCCAGCCAAATATTCTGATGCTGATCTTCCAGCATGCTTTCAATCCAGCTAAAGGCCTTATTGCTATCTCCTGGTAACTCAATTTGAGTAATTTGGCCCGATTTTATTTTATATAAAGCATCAAAAGTAGACACCCAAAGTTGTTGCTGTTTATCCAGATACAATAGTTCAATCCGGCTATTAGCAGGCACTCCAGGCAGTTCCAATTTACGCCAGCTACGCTGCTGCCAGCGATACAGCCCCTTATTGGTGCCCAAATACACAGCCTCTTTCACAATGGCCAGTTCAGACATCTGCAACGCTTCTACAGAGGCCGGTGCGTCAAACCAACGATAGTTATTGGCGGTAAAGGTAGCAAAACCATGCTGGCCGCCAATCCAAAGGGTATCGCCTTGCTGATACAGCTGAAATACCTGGCTTTGGTGTTGCACCACCGGTTGCAACTGCTGCTCTTGCCACTCAAATAACTGACTGGCACCAATAAAAAACCGGCCATCTGGCAATTCAGCAAAACTGCTTACCGCACCTACTGTTATCGTTCGCTTGTTTGTAGCATCATTTGTTGCATCATTAGCAACATACTCAGCGGCATAAAATTGGCCATTTTCATAATAACTCAGGCCACTTACGGTACCAATCCACAAGCGCTGGTTACTATCTATATAGAGTGTGGTAATTAAATTGGATAACAGTGCCGGCGTATTCGCGGTGTTAAATACCGTAAACTTATTGCCATCGAACCGGGCCAGCCCGCCTTGGGTGCCCAGCCAGATAAAACCTTGCGAGTCTTGCACCATCGCAGTTACTGACACCTGCGGTAAGCCAGCGTCAACTGACCAACCCTGATACAGCAATGACTGCTTGTCCAGTAAACCCGGCAATGCCTGTAAATTGGCACAGCTAAATAACAGCATTGCTGCAGCAATATATCTGAACACCTTCTGCTCCTTGTGTCATTTCACCCTGATAATAACTGTTACTTTACTAAAAAGCTTGATTGGTTTTTAATCAAAAGCAGATGAATGGCCGCAATTTGCATCTCAGCGGTAGTCTTGCGCTATTGGTCTTACCAGTGCTAAGCTCAAAAAATTACTGGCTACAGAAAGAGTTTACCATGTCGTTATTTAAGGCTAATTGGGGCCTAAAGTTATTTGCCTGGCGCTATATTCCATTAATTGGTTTTTGTTCACCAAAAATCGTCCGGATGAATAGCACCACATTGGAAGTGACCATGCCGCACAGCTGGCGCACAAAAAATCATCTGGGTAGTGTCTATTTTGGGGCGTTAGCCATTGGCGCCGATTTAGCCGGTGCTTTTCTGGTATTTTCCAAAGCCAGAGCACGTGGCATTAATGCGAATTTTGCGTTTAAAGATGTGCAAGGACAGTTTTTAAAACGCCCAGAAGCCAAAGTGCACTTTACCAGCAACGATGGCGCCATAATTGATGACATGTTAGACCAATCTTTGGCCAGCGGTGAGCGCATTAATAAACCGGTAAATGTGGTGGTTACCTGCCCCAGCCTGTATGGAGATGAGCCCATGGCAGTGTTTACGTTAACCTTGTCCATAAAAGCTAAACCAAAACGCTAATTGTAAATTTGCACCATAACGGTGGACAGTTTAACATTGCCTTTTATGGTTTTGGCCTGTGGCCCATCAGAGTAAATTAATGCAACAGCTCAGTGGTAACTTGTTTATTGTGTCGGCACCCAGTGGCGCCGGCAAATCGTCATTAATAAATGCCTTATTACAACACCATAGCGATATGCAGGTCAGTGTGTCACATACCACCCGGTCACCCAGGCCGGGTGAGCAAGACGGTGTCCATTATCATTTTATTAGCGTGGCGCAATTTAAAGCATTAATTACCGAAAACGAATTTCTGGAATGGGCCGAAGTATTCGGTAACTATTACGGTACCTCACGTAGTGCCATCGTTAGCAATTTGCGCCAGGGTATCGATGTGTTGCTCGACATTGACTGGCAAGGCGCGCGGCAAATTCGCCAACAGGCGCCCGGCACCAAGGGTATTTTTATCTTGCCACCCAGCATGGCAGCACTAGAGCAACGTTTAGTAACGCGGGATCAGGATAGCCGCGAGGTTATCAATAAACGTATGGCCAAGGCGCAAAGTGAAATGCAGCATGCTGACGAATATGACTACCTGATTATTAACGATGAGTTTAATCAGGCCTTAAACGAACTGACCCACATTGTGTTATGCCAGCGCAACAGCCTGTCATCACAACGAAGCCGCCAGCAACAGCTAATGCAACAACTATTGGCGAAACCAGCAAAATAGCGTAAACTGCTGGGTCTTGTAATATACCTGAATACACCGGAGTGGCGAATGGCTCGCGTAACAGTTGAAGATGCAGTAGATAAAATTGGTAACCGTTTTGATTTAATACTGGTTGCGGCCCGTCGTGCCCGTCAATTGGCGGTTGAAGGCAAAGAGCCAATGGTTAATCGTGAAAACGACAAACCAACCGTAGTAGCACTGCGCGAAATTGAGCAGGGCTTTATTACCAATAGCATCCTCGATGCCCAGGAACGTCGCGATCAAATGCAACAAGAAGCCACTGAAATGGCCGCTGTTGCTGCTATAATTGGCTCTGATCAGTAAAAGCCCCTGCCAAACTGTGTCAACGGCGCTTTAGCCGTTGGCAACTGCGTGTTTTAGACGTATATTCTTAACTAATCGGCACACTTTGATTCTGCTGCCGCAGTGTGGGAGCGTATGTGTATTTATTTGAAGGCCTGAAAAATCAAGTTTCCGCTTACCTACCTGCCGAACAAGTTAGTCTGGTACAGCAGGCCTATGTGGTAGCAAGAGACGCCCATGCCCCGCAAACCCGCTCTAGTGGTGAGCCTTACATAACGCATCCGGTAGCCGTTACCAGTATTTTAGCTGACATGCGCATGGACCATGAAACCTTAATGGCGGCGTTGTTGCACGATGTTATTGAAGATACCGAATACAGTAAAGAAGATTTAAGCCGGCTGTTTGGCGATACCGTAGCCGAACTGGTGCAAGGGGTTAGTAAGCTCGACAAAGTAAAATTTAAAGATTATCAAGAATTTGAAGCCACTAACCTGCAAAAAATGTTTATGGCCATGACGCAGGACATTCGGGTTATTTTAATTAAATTAGCCGACCGTACCCACAATATGCGTACCCTTGGCGCCTTGCGGCCCGATAAACGCCGCCGCATTGCCAAAGAAACCCTCGAATTATATGCGCCCATCGCCAACCGCTTAGGTATACATAATATTAAAAACGAACTGGAAGATTTAGGCTTTCAGGCGTTATACCCTATGCGTTATCGGGCATTGGGCAGTGCGGTAAAATTGGCGCGCGGCAATCGGCGCGAATTGCTGGAAAAAGTTCAAAATGAAATTCGTGGCCGCATCAGTGACGCCGGCATTGAAGCAGAGGTTAGTGGCCGCGAAAAACATCTGTATAGCATTTACCGTAAAATGAAAAACAAAGAGTTAATGTTTAACGATGTGATGGACATCTACGCCTTTCGGGTAGTAGTAAACTCGGTAGACAATTGTTATCGCATTCTCGGCCTGGTGCATAATCTGTATAAGCCAATAGAAATACGCTTTAAAGACTATATCGCCATTCCAAAACAAAATGGTTATCAGTCGCTCCATACCTCGTTAATTGGCCCGCACGGCATTCCGGTCGAAATTCAAATGCGTACCCGCGAAATGGACGAAATGGCCGACAAAGGTATTGCCGCCCATTGGATGTACAAATCTAATGGTGAACACAAAGACACTACCGCGCAAATTCGGGCCCATCGCTGGATGCAAAGCCTGCTCGAGCTGCAGCAAAGCGCGGGAACCAGTTACGAGTTTGTTGAAAACGTAAAATCAGAGCTGTACCCAGATGAGTTGTACGTGTTTACCCCCAAAGGCAAAATTGTCGAGCTGCCCATAGGTGCCACTGCTGTAGATTTCGCCTACGCCGTGCACACCGATGTAGGTAACCGCTGCGTTGGTGCAAAAGTAGACCGTCGCCCTTACTCGCTAAGCAAAGTGCTGGAAACCGGCCAAACCGTCGACATTGTTACCAGCCCTGGTGGTAAACCTAACGCCAATTGGCTGAACTATGTGGTTACCAGTCGGGCGATTCTAGGTATTAGAAACTACTTGAAGCGCCAGCAGCAAAATGAAGCTATTAGCCTGGGCAAACGGTTGCTTACCTCGGCACTGGGTGAAGTTAAACTAGACGAAATTGCACCAGAACGAATTGAACAGGTACTGAAAAATGTGCATCAACAATCATTCGATGCCCTCTGTACTGAAATTGGCCTGGGTAATCAGTTACCGGTAGCCATTGCCAGGCGCTTACTGGGCGAGTTTGAAGCCGATGACACCAGCGGCAAAAATAGCTCGCCGCTGCCTAAAAGTAAGGCGTTTATCGTCGGCTCTGAGGGCATGTTAGTTACCTTTGCTAAATGCTGCCGGCCCATACCCGGCGATGAAATTGTCGCTAACGCCACGCCGGGCAAAGGCTTAAATGTTCATCGCAGTGATTGCCGCAATATTAAAGGCTGGGAGCGCGATCCGGCTAAGTATTTTGCCATTCGCTGGGACAATACCAGCGACAAACAATTTCTATGTGATATCAGAGTGTTTATTATTAATCGCCAGGGGGTACTGGCCAAGTTGACAACACTGATAGCCAGTCAAAACTCCAATATTCAGGATCTGACGACAGATGATCGGGATACTGGCGAATACGTAATTAAGATTACCTTGTCTGTGCAAGACCGGGTGCATCTGGCCAATGTTATGCGTAAAATTCGCGTGGTGCCAGACGTACAAAAAGTTTATAGAAGGAAGTAAATTTATGTCCAGAGTAATTATTCGCACTGAAGCCGCCCCCGCCGCTATTGGTACCTACAGCCAGGCAGTTAAAATTGGTACTACTGTTTATTTGTCCGGCCAAATCCCTTTAGTGCCGGCTAGCATGCAAATGGTTTCAGAGGTATTTTCTGAGCAAACACACCAGGTATTTAAAAACCTGGCGGCAGTATGCGAGGCAGCTGGTGGCACCTTAAACAACATGGTAAAGGTTAATATTTTCCTTACCGATCTCGGCCAGTTCGCTACGGTTAATCAGATTATGAGCGAGTATTTTGCCGAGCCCTATCCTGCCAGAGCCGCAGTGCAGGTTAGCGCCCTGCCGCGTGCTGCGCAAATTGAGATAGACGGTGTAATGGAAGTACCGTCAACGCAATAATGCTAATAAAAACGGCAATACGCCGCGTTGTGTTACTTAGCTGCTGGCTGGCACTGCCACTGCACGCTGCTGCGCCAGAGCCGGTAAATAAGGCCCTGTCTGCAGCAGAGCCGCCGCAGCTAATATGGTGTCTTGATCATTTTCCGCATTTTCATGAGTATGACCTGTCCGATACGCCTTCTGGCCCATCGGTTAATATCATGCAAGAGCTAGCCCGGCGGGCAGGCTTTACCCTGCACTTTACCCCGAGAACCAGCCTGGCTCGCTGCTTACGGCTAATGCAACAGGGTGAAGTCGATTTAATGAGCAACCTCAGATACAGTAAAGAGCGTAGCGCCTTTATGACGCTACTTCCTTACAGCGACAACGTCGCAGAAAGTTTATTTATGCGCATAACCGATCAACGCCTAATCGACAGCAAAGTGCAATTATCTAGCCTTACTCTGGCTACTTTGCGCCATTTTCTCTTCAACCCCGCTACTATGGCGCTTATTGAAGAAGAGTCACGCCATATTACCCAGGTTGACAGCATTGAGCTGGCGCTAGAAATGCTACTACGCCAACGAATTGACGGTTTAGTCGCCCCCACTATTAGTACTACTGAGGCCATTAACGCTAATAGCAGCTATCAACACCGTTTTAAAATTGCGCCACTCGATTTTAGTGCTAAAGCCCCGAACAGCGTACATATCGGCATTGCTAAAAACAGCAAACACGCGGCGCTCGAACCACTACTGCGCCAGCATTTGCAGGCCATGCTGGCCGACGGTAGTGTGCAGCGGCTGATGCTTACACCTGAACAATACCAACCCTTAAACCCACCAAAACAACAACCCTAGCGCTGGTTTACGCCTGCTGGCCAGATTAATACTTTGCGCCAAGCCGTTCCCGGTTTACACTAAAGCAACAGGCCGCTATTTAACGAGACCCCTTTGCCGCAGACCCGACTGGACAGCCTAAGCATCAGCCTGATTAAAGGCGTTGGCGCCAAAGTAGCCCAGCGACTGGAAAAACTAGGCATTGCTAGCATTCAGGATTTACTATTTCATTTGCCGCTGCGCTATGAAGACCGTACCCGTATTTACCCCATCGCCGATTTAATGCCGTCTATCCATGCTACCGTGCAGGCAACCGTGGTCAGCAGCGACATTCAGTTTGGTAAAAGGCGCAGCTGGCTGGTCAAAGTGTCTGACGGCAGTGGTTTTTTAACCTGTCGTTTTTTTCATTTTAATGCTGCACAAAAAAACGCCGTTAGCCCCGGGGTAATACTGCGACTGTTTGGTGAAGTGAAACGCGGCTCTCGTGGCGTTGAAATGCTGCACCCCGAATATCGGCTACAACAAGACGAGCAACTGCAGTCGGTTGCAGAAACATTAACCCCGGTATACCCGACGACAGAAGGCATTAAACAGGCTACCTGGCGTAAACTTAGCGATGCCGCGCTAGACTACCTGCAGCGTTACACACCGGTAGAATATTTACCCGCTACCCTGTTAAGCTCGCCTTGGTCACTGGCTGAAGCGCTTTGTTATATTCACCGGCCACCGCCAGATGCGCAGTTAAGTTTGCTGGAACAAGGCAGGCATCCGGCACAGCAACGGTTAATTATTGAAGAACTGGTCGCGCAGCAGCTCAGCATGTTTCAGCTGCGAAGCCAAAGCCAGCAACATCAGGCTATCGCCCTAAAACACGACCCGGTAGTAGAACAAACCTTTTTAGCCAGGCTGCCGTTTAGCCTCACTGGCGCCCAACTGCGGGTTGTGGCCGAACTGCGTCAGGATTTAGCCAACACCTTACCGATGCTGCGCCTGGTGCAAGGAGATGTTGGCTCGGGTAAAACACTGGTGGCGGCCTTAGCGGCCTTAACCGCTATTGGCCAGGGCTATCAGGTGGCGTTAATGGCCCCAACCGAACTACTGGCTGAACAACATGTGGTAAATTTTAATAAATGGTTTCAACCGCTCAATATCAGCGTGGTTTGGCTGGGTGGTAAAACCAAAGGCAAAGCCCGCAACGAGGTGCTACACCAGCTAGCAGACGGTAGCGCACAAATGGTGGTTGGTACGCATGCCCTGTTTCAGCAAAGCGTTAGTTTTAACCGGCTAGCCCTGATTATTATTGACGAGCAACATCGTTTTGGCGTGCAGCAACGGCTGGCCCTGCGTGAAAAAAGCGGCATGCCGGGTATCTATCCGCACCAGCTGGTGATGACGGCCACCCCTATTCCGCGCACACTGGCCATGACCGCCTATGCCGATTTAGATACCTCAATTATCGACGAACTGCCGCCAGGGCGCACCCCGGTAACCACGGTGGCCATTCCCGATACCCGCCGCGACGATATTATTCAGCGGGTGCGTAATGGCGTGGTGCAAGACAAACGGCAGGTTTACTGGGTTTGTACCTTAATAGAAGAATCTGAAGTGCTGCAGTGTCAGGCAGCCGAAGATACTGCCGCCAGTCTGGCTATTGCCCTGCCAGAGCTTAATATTGCCTTAGTGCATGGCCGGCTTAAAAGCGCTGAAAAACAAGATATTATGGCCCGGTTTAGTCAGGGTGAACTTGATTTACTGGTCGCAACTACGGTAATAGAAGTGGGGGTAGACGTCCCTAACGCCAGTTTAATGATTATTGAAAATCCGGAACGGCTTGGCCTGGCGCAGTTACACCAGTTGCGTGGGCGGGTCGGCCGTGGCAATACGGCCTCACACTGCGTATTGTTGTATCATGCGCCGCTGTCTAAAACAGCTCAGGCGCGGCTAAGTGTATTACGCGATAGTAATGACGGCTTTGTTATTGCTCAACGCGATTTAGAAATTCGTGGCCCCGGTGAATTACTCGGTACCCGCCAGACCGGGCTGTTACAATTTAAAATTGCCGATATTAGCCGCGATGCCGAGCTTATTCCGCATGCCCGCCAACTTGCTGCCACACTCTGGCAACAAGGGCAGCAGCAACAAGATCACACGGCCTGCCTGCAACTTATCCGCCGCTGGCTGGCCAATAAAGAAATTTATGGCAACGCCTGAAAACCTAGTTAACCCTGTAACGCCTGCTGCAAATCGGCAATAAGGTCGGCGGGATCTTCCACACCAATACTCAAGCGTGTTAAATCATCCGTTACCCCGGCGGCTAAACGACTGGCAGCATCCATCGCTGCATGCGTGGTACTGGCGGGGTGGCAAGCCAGGCTTTCTAAATCGCCTAAACTTACCGCCTGAGTAAACAGCTTAAGCTGATCCAAAAAGCGTGCGGCACGGGCAAAACCTCCACGTAGTTCAATACTGACCATACCACCAAAGGCGCCGACCGTTTCTGCCAGCACCTTGTGACCGGCGTCGGTAGTTAACCCTGGGTAAATCACCTTATCGACTGCCGGATGTTGCGCTAAAAACGCCGCTACCTGAGCAGCACCAGCTAAATGGGCGTCCATTCTAAGGGCCAGGGTGCGCATACCACGCTGCAATAAATAGGCTTCTTGCGGCCCTATCGGTGCACCAATATGTTTTAGTGCAACAGTACGTACTTGCTGCATTAGCGGCTGCCTGCCTGCGACCACCCCGGCAATAATGTCGCCGTGGCCGCTTAAATACTTGGTGCCGCTGTGCATCACCAGGTCAATACCATGCTCAAGCGGTTTAAATAAGTATGGCGTTAAAAAAGTGTTGTCGCATATCGTTAGCGCCCCGGTTTTGGCCGCTGCAGCCTTTACCTTGCGGTAATCTGTTACCTTCAGGTTGGGGTTAGTTATTGGCTCAAACAACACCAGCTTGGTGCCCGGGTTAATGTTGGCCAGTAAGTCATCATCACTTTGAAAACGGCTTACCGTAATGCCGGCGCGGCTTAAAGTATTTATTAAAAATGCGGCGGTGCCACCGTATACCGGGTCAATAAAGGCCACTTCATCACCGGCGCTTACCAGTGCATAAAAAATACTGCTAACAGCCGCCATACCACTGGCCACTACTAGTGCCTCGTCGGCACCTTCCAGCACGGCCAATTGTTGCTCTAGTGCCTGAACTGTCGGGTTACCCATACGGCTGTAAATAAAGCCCGGCTGTTCGCCGGAAAAACGGGCTTTGCCGTCGGCGGCAGTGCCATAGGTAAAGGTACTGCTTTGGTAAATAGGCGTGGTTAAAGCCCCGGTTTGGGCATCGGCACCCGCGCCACTGTGCAATAATTGGGTTTTAAATTTCATTAGTTATGTCCATTAAACAGCGGTTTTTTGCTCAGCGCTTATCATAGTTGAATAATATTAGTTGAATAATATGCCTTGGCGACATCCGGATGAGAGCGCAAGCGGCCTTTTAATACATTTTGCCCTACCTGATAAAATAATGGGTTTGTCGGGTCACTTGCAGGGCCTTTGGCCTGTAATGATAACGCGTCAGGTAGAGATAGTAACGGTACAGTGGCATCAAGCTGTGCCGCCATAAAAAAGGCGCACGACAGGCGCTCAACGCCAGCAGGCGGGCTAACTACGCGGTGGTAAGTTGCATGCAAATAACCGTTTGATGCCAGCTCTAACAGCTCGCCAATATTAACCACAAAGGCACCCGGCATAGGTACTGCGCTTACCCAGCCATTTTCGGTTAATACTTCCAGCCCGCTCTGTCCATCCTGCAACACCAGGGTTAAATAGCCAGGATCTTTATGTGCGCCTACTCCCTGTTCCTGCTTAGGTGCAGTACGGCCCGGATAACGGATCAGTTTCATATGCCGGTATGGGCCGTCTTTAATGGTATGGTCAAAGGCATCTTCTCTTTGGTGTAACACCAGCGCAAAAGCACGCAGCAACGTTACCGTAAGGTCGGTTAACTGATCTTGCCATTGTAGTAACGTCGGTTGCATTTCTGGTAATGCCGCAGGCCATTGGTTCGGGCCATATAAGCCCCACCAGGCAGGTTCATTTTCTCGCAACACCGGCGCATGGTGCTCGGCCATAATATCAAACTGTTCGCGCTGATCGGCCTTGCCCAGGGTTAATTCATCACCTAGCTTTGTGTAACCACGAAAGTGTGGCGAGCGGCGCATTTGTACCGTATTTTTATCTGCCTGGGGCAACGCAAAAAATTCTGCCGCCAGTTGCAAAATAGCCTGCTGCTGTGTTTGCTCAATGCCGTGACCAGTAAGATAAAAGAAGCCAACATCACGTGCCGCATCGCCCAGCTGAGTCAAAAACTGCCGACGCGGCTCGCCACCGGCATACCATAACGTTAAATCTAATACCGGAAGTGATAATGTCATACTGTTCTCACCATGCTGGGTTATTCAATAGGCACATTTTATGCTTTTAACAGCAGGCACTGAAGGATTATATAACTATTAGTTATATAAAGCGGGAATATAAAGACATTTAGATATGTGGAAATAAAGAAGTTTAGATGGCTAAATTATTTATTGTAAAACAGCTAGCTGTCACTGAAATAGCGTTTGACACTGCAGGCTGTTTAATCGCTAGTGCGCGCCAGCTTCCACTGCAAAAATGCCTTTACCACCAACGTTGCTATGGCTATCAGGGTTAACAGCGCCGCAGCGATAAAAGCACCGGCAGTGTTGTAATCTTGTTGCAGTAATTCAATGTGCAGTGGCAAGGTGTTGGTTTGGCCACGAATAGTGCCCGACACTACCGACACGGCGCCAAATTCGCCCACGGCTCGCGCATTAGTCAGTATTACGCCGTATACCAGCGCCCAGCGAATATTAGGCAGCGTAATATGCCAAAACACCTGCCAGCCACTGGCGCCCAGCAACACTGCGGCCTCTTCCTGTTCAGTGCCCAGAGTAGACATTAATGGCACCAGCTCGCGCACCACAAACGGACAAGACACAAATACTGTTACCATCACCAGGCCGGGCCAGGCGAACATTAACTGCACATCATGCTGGTCTAACAATGTGGCGAACGGACCATTGCTGCCATAAAGCAGCAAATACAACAACCCGGCCACCACCGGTGATACGGCAAAGGGAATATCAATCAGCGTTAGTAATAGGCGCCGGCCGGGGAAACTAAAGCGGGTAACACACCAGGCAATCAGCGTGCCGAACACCAGATTAATCGGCACCGTTAAACCGGCCACTAACAACGTTAAACCTATGGCATGCAGCATGTCTGGCTCAGTCAGGTTTTGCCAGATCCCACCAACACCCGCTGAAAAGGCCGCCACAAAGATAAAAATAAGCGGTACCACTAACAGCAGCAGAGTAAGCACCACGCCGCTACTGATCAATAATGGTTTTAGCCAGCGCCGCTGGCTATTTAACCCCGTCCGGCTCATTTTGGGCCTCCGGTAATATGCTGGTAACGCTGCTGAATACCATTAATAATAAACAGCAGTACCAAAGAGGCGATTAACACCACACTGGCTATCGCGCTGGCCGCGGCATAGTCAAATTCTTGCAGGCGCACAAAGATCATCAACGAGGTTACTTCGGTTTGCCACGGCAAGTTACCGGCGATAAAAATAACCGCACCAAACTCGCCCAGGCTGCGGGTAAACGACAGCGCAGTGCCGGTGAGAAGCGCTGGTTTTAGCTCTGGCAGAATAATCTTAAAAAAAGTTTGTGCCGGGCTGGCACCAAGGGTAGCCGAGGCTTCTTCATATTCCGGGCCAAACTCTTCTAATACCGGCTGTACCGAGCGCACCACAAAGGGCACGCTGGTAAAAATCATCGCCAGCACAATACCCAGCCAGGTGTACGACACCTTAATATCCCATAGCGCCAAATACTGACCAAACCAGCCCTGGGTTGAAAACACCGCAGCCAGGGTTAAGCCCGCCACTGCCGTGGGCAAGGCAAAAGGTAAGTCCATTAAGCCATCGAGCAACACCCGGCCAGGAAAGCGATAACGGGTTAAAATCCACGCCATTAACAGGCCAAAAAACAGGTTGAAAATACTGGCAACCAAGGCTGCCGATACGGTTACTTTGTAGGTAGCAACCACACGTGGGTCGCTAATAATAGCCCAATACTCAGCCCAGCTAAGCTGAGCTGTTTGAATAATGAGCCCGGTAATGGGCAGTAATATAACCAGACTAATAAAAAATAAACTGCTCGCCAGGCTAATACCAAAGCCTGGTAGCACGCGTTTACTAGTAAGGCTGCGATAAAAGGTCACGATTAACGTCTGCCCTGCGCTAACAATTTATCTAACACGCCACCGCTGGCAAAGTGTTGTTGTTGCACCTGCTGCCAGCTGCCAAATACGTCTTCTACGGTAAATAGCGTGGTTGCGGGGAACTGGTCTGCGGTAGCCGCAACCACGTCCGGGTGGTATACCCGGTAAAAGTAACGGGCCAACACCTGCTGTGCATCTTTAGTGTACAAATATTCCAGGTAAGCTTTCGCTGCTTTTTCGGTGCCGTTGCGCGCCACATTACGGTCTATCCAGGTTACCGGAAATTCAGCCAATATGTTGGATGGCGGCACTACCCGCTCAAATTGCTGATCCGGAAACTGCCGGATAATGTTATTCACTTCGGCTTCAAAGGTAATAAGTACATCACCTAAGCCACGCTCAACAAAAGAGGTGGTAGCACCGCGGCCGCCGGTATCAAACACCACTACCTTGCTTAAAAACGTTTGCAGCCATTGCTGGGCTTGCTGCTCGTCGTTATTAAAGCGCGCTAGGGCATCACCATAAGCGCCTAAATAGGTATAACGGGCATTACCCGAGGTTTTTGGATTGGGAAAAACCAACCCGACGTCATCCTTGGTTAAATCGGCCCAACTGCTAATGTTTTTCGGGTTACCCTTACGCACCATAAAGGCCATGGTGGAATAATAAGGCGAACTGTTATTGGCCAACCGGTCACGCCAGTTTGCCGGTAATAAATTACCGCGCTGGTGCAAAATATCAATGTCGGTGCTTTGGTTAAACGTGACCACATCGGCACGTAGCCCCTGAATAATAGCCTGCGCCTGGCGCGACGAACCGCCGTGCGACTGGGTAATAGACAGTGTTTCGCCCGTTTGTTGCTGGTAATGGGCAATAAACAGCGGATTAATTTCAGCAAACAGTTCCCGGGCAACATCATAGCTGCTATTTAAAAGCTCTTTCGCCGCAGCGGGTGAACTTAACAGTGGGGTTGTCAGCAACGCCGTAACTAACAGCAATGCCAGCTTTTTAGAATAATGCATAAATAGTAGCTCCTTAAATTAAATGCCTTCGCCAAGGAAGACTTTACTGTAACGTGGCTGGATCCAGGCCATATCGCCCTGGTGTAGCTGTAATGCTTTAAACTGATCTTTGGGTAATTCAATATGAATAAGCTGCTGCTCGTTATTGTTGTCGTTATTGGTTTCAACCACGGTCAGCACTTCTAAGCGCACTTGCGGCCCAACAATGGTCACTAAATCTATTGTTACTTTTAATGCATCACTGGAAGGTGCAATTAACACGTCAATCTCGTGCGGTCGCACGTAGGCAAAACCGTCTTGCTCTTTGCCGTTAGTGTGCTCAGGTGAAGCCAACTGCACCTTGCCAATGGTGGTTTGCCCTTGCTTTACCTTAGCCCGGAATAAATTTACATTCCCCAAAAACTCGTACACAAACGGATTCGCCGGCGTGTCATATACTTGCTCTGGCGTGCCATCTTGCTCTATCGCGCCCTTATTCATCACCACTATACGGTCGGCCACTTCAAACGCCTCTTCCTGATCATGGGTAACAAAAACACTGGTAACCTGTATTTCATCATGCAAGCGGCGTAACCAGCGCCGTAACTCGGCCCGTACCTTGGCATCAAGTGCACCAAAAGGCTCGTCTAGTAATAATACTTTCGGCTCTACCGCTAACGCCCGGGCTAACGCAATGCGCTGGCGCTGGCCGCCAGATAACTGCGCCGGAAAACGATCGGCCGTCCAATCCAGCTGCACCAGTTGCAGTAAGTTATGCACTTTTTTGCTAATTTCAGCGTTATTTGGCCGAAATTTCTTTGGTTTTACCGTTAAACCATAAGCAACATTTTCAAATACCGTCATATGTTTAAACAGCGCGTAATGCTGAAACACAAAGCCCACGCCACGTTCAGACACATGCTGGCCGGTAATGTCTTCGTTATTAAAGTGAATACGACCACTATCGGCTTGCTCTAAACCGGCAATAATCCGCAGCAACGTGGTTTTACCCGAGCCAGATGGCCCGAGCAGCGCCGTTAACTCACCGGTTTTTATCTGCAGGTTTACCTTTTCTAGCGCAACAAAATCGCCAAAGCGTTTATTAACCTGTTCAATACGGATACTCATAACCTGTTAGTCCTGTTGTAACGCTGAGGGTACTGGTGAAAAAGTAACTGCTTTAACAACCGGCTAATCACACGGTTTGATATAGCATCATAAGCGCAACTTAAATAACTAATAAATAGCCATTATTGATTGCATATATCAAAAACGAATATATGAAAAATATTACCGTTTCGCATTATCAATCCTGTTGCTGGCACTGTTGTATGCTACTGCAGTAAAGTACACTAGATTGCTATACCGACTTGCAGGATGGAATATGTCAGTACTTACCCCTTACCAGTTACGCCAGCAGTGTCGCAGTGGTGCCTTTAGCGGTAATACCTCGGGTTTTGCGCCAGGTTTTGTGCAGGCTAATATGGCTATTTTACCCAAGCAGTACGCCGCCGATTTTCTGCAGTTTTGCCACTTTAACCCCAAGCCCTGCCCGCTGCTGGGCATGGCCGCTACACCCGGCGCTATCGATATGCCCTCTTTGGCGAAAGAGCTAGATATACGCAGCGATTTACCAAAATACCGTGTTTTTCACAACGGCCAGCTAACAGATGAAGTAACCGACGTGCGTGATATCTGGCGCGATGACTTAGTGACCTTTTTAATTGGCTGCTCGTTTTCGTTTGAAGAATCGTTGCTGGCTGACGGCCTGGAAATTCGTAATATCACTGAAAAGGTCAACGTGCCAATGTACCGTACCAACATCGCTTGCACCCCGGCCGGTGTTTTTTACGGTGGTATGGTGGTTAGTATGCGGCCAATGACACCCGCCGATGCCATTCGCGCTATTCAAATATGTAGTCGTTTTCCGCAAGTACACGGTGCGCCAGTGCATTTTGGCGAACCGGCCGCTATTGGCATTAATGATATAAATAAGCCTGATTTTGGCGATGCAGTAAGCATTAAACCGGGCGAAGTGCCGGTGTTCTGGGCCTGCGGTGTTACCCCGCAAGTAGCCATAGCCAATGCCAAGCTAGATTTTTGCATTACCCACAGCCCGGGCCATATGCTGGTAACCGATTTAGCCAACAGTAAATTGGCGGTGTTTTAGCTTTAAAAAAGCCGGTAGGCTCCCCACCGGCTTTTGTCTGTTACTACAACCGTGCTTACGCGCTGCGCAGGGCCTTAGCCGCAGCCACCATATTTTGCAGCGCCGGTATTACTTCAGCCCATTGCCGGGTTTTTAAGCCGCAATCGGGGTTTACCCATAACCGCTGCGCCGGAATGCGCTCAGCGGCTTTTTGCATCAGCTTAATAATTTGCGCCTGGGTTGGCGTATTGGGCGAGTGAATATCGTATACGCCCGGGCCAATTTGGTTTGGGTAGGCAAACTCTTCAAACACGTCCAGCAGTTCCATGTCGGAGCGCGAGGTTTCAATGGTGATTACATCGGCATCCATATCAGCGATAGCAGCAATAATGTCGTTAAACTCGGAATAACACATATGGGTATGAATTTGCGTTTCATCTTTTACGCCATTGGCACTGATCCGAAATGCCTCTACCGCCCAGTCCAGATAGTGTTGCCAGTCGGCTTTTCGCAGCGGTAAACCTTCGCGCAGCGCCGCTTCGTCAATTTGAATCACATTAACCCCGGCGGCTTCTAAGTCTTGCACTTCCTGCCTTACCGCTAACGCCAGTTGCAGGCAGCTTTGCCGCCGGCTTTGATCGTCACGCACAAAAGACCAGTTTAAAATGGTTACCGGGCCGGTAAGCATGCCTTTCATTGGTTTGTCGGTTAACGACTGGGCGAATGTAATCCAGGCTACTGTCATTGGCTGTGGCCGGCTAATATCGCCAAACAAAATCGGCGGTTTAACACAGCGCGAGCCATACGACTGCACCCAGCCAAACTGGCTAAAGGCGTAGCCTTCAAGCTGCTCACCGAAATATTCTACCATGTCGTTACGTTCAGCTTCGCCGTGCACCAGTACGTCCAGGCCGAGTTTTTCCTGCTCGCGTATCGAATACTCAATTTCGGCTTTCATTTTCGCTTGGTACTCAGCCAGGCTAATGCTGTGCTTTTTAAACGCCAGCCGCGCCTGACGAATTGCTTTTGTTTGTGGGAACGAGCCAATAGTCGTCGTTGGGTAAAGCGGCAATTGCAGGTGCTGTGCTTGTTTTTCTGCGCGCTCGGTATAGCCGCTTACGCGTTTGCCTTGCGCGGCGGTAATGCTGTTAACCGCGGCTTTTACAGCCGGGTTATGCACCCTGGTAGAATTACGCCGGCTGTTAACGGCCTTAACGTTGTCGGCCAGCGCTGTCGCTACGCTGTCGCGCCCGTCGTTTAATGCCTTACCCAGCAGCAGCAGTTCAGCCAGTTTTTGTCGCGCAAACGCCAGCCAACTGAGAATGTCGCCGTCCAGCTTTTCTTCGTTGGCTAAATCGACCGGCACATGCAGCAAAGAGCACGACGGCGCCAGCCATAAACGCTCACCTAAATCGGCAACCAACGGTTGCAGGTAATCCAGCGTAGCGGTTAAATCGGTTTTCCAGATATTACGGCCGTCAATTACCCCCAGCGATAACACTTTATCTGCTGGCAAGGCCGCCAGCAGAGTAGGCAGCTCGGCTCGGCCGCGCACGGCGTCATAGTGAATGCCAGCCACCGGCAGGTTAACGGTTAGCGTCAGGTTATCGGCTAAGGTACCAAAATAGGTTGCCAGCAACAGTTTCACCGGGTGCTTATGCACCGTGTTCGCCAGCGCTTGATAAGCAATAGCGAAAGCCGCTTGCCAGTTTGCATCCAGTTCGGTCACCAATACCGGCTCGTCAAGTTGTACCCAGTCGGCACCTGCTTCTGCCAGTTCAGCCAATAACTGCTGGTATACCGGCAGCAATTGCGCCAGCAAGGTTAAGCGATCCGAGGCGTCTTTTTCTTTACACAGCCACAAATACGTTACCGGGCCAATAATCACCGGTTTAGCGTTAACGCCCTGCGCTTTGGCTTCTGCCAGTTGCGCTAACAGCCGCTCACTGTTCAGGCTGAACGTAGTGTCGGCAGTTACTTCCGGCACAATATAATGGTAGTTGGTGTCAAACCATTTGGTCATTTCACCGGCATGCACACACTGGCAAGCGCTGTCGTTGACCGAACGGCCCCGGGCAACGCGAAAATAGTTATCCAGCTCGCTGCCGCTTAAGTTGGCTACCCGCTTTGGCAGGTTACCCAGTGCAAAGCTGGTGTCCAGCACCTGGTCATACAGCGAAAAATCGCCTACCGGCACCCAATCAAGCCCTTGTTGCCATTGCCAGTTTTTACGGCGCAGCTGCGCCGCCGTCGCCAGCAGTTGCTCAGCGTTAGTTTCACCTTTCCAGTAGCTCTCCTGCGCAAATTTTAATTCGCGCTTATTGCCAATGCGCGGAAAACCCAAATTATGTAGCGTAATACTTTTTGCCTTTACCTTTACCGTTGCTGCTGTCATTATTTAACCCTTAATTAGCTATCTAGATGGCTAAATGTAAGTGATTAAACTGATGATTAAAAATGGTATATTTTCATATATACATGAATGTTTCTCATACATAGCCATATAGGTAACCGCATGATTGAAAAAATTCACCTGAGCATTTTGCGCGAAATAGACCGGCGGGGCTCGTTAACCGCCGCCGCCGGCAGCTTAAACCTTACCCAGTCGGCACTAAGCCACACCATGAAAAAGCTGGAGCGGCAGTGTAATATCAATTTGTGGTTAAAAGATGGCCGTAATATCCGCTTAACCGAAGCCGGTGCTTACCTGCTAGAGCAAGCCAACCGCCTGCTGCCGCAGTTTGAGCGCATAGACGACACCTTGCGCCAGTTTGCCAATAACGAAAAAGGCAGCTTGCGGGTAGGTATGGAGTGTCACCCTTGCTATCAGTGGTTACTAAAAGTGGTGCAGCCGTTTTTGGCGCAATCACCTGGGGTAGATATCGACGTAAAACAACGCTTTCAGTTTGGCGGCATGGCGGCGCTGTTTAATGTTGATATTGATTTGCTAATAACGCCAGACCCCATTCAAAAAGAACGCATTGTGTTTGAACCGGTATTTCCGTACGAGCTGGTGCTGGTTGTTAGCCGGCACAATAACCTTAATGGCTTAAGCCACGTAACCCCGGCACAGCTAAGCGACCAGGTATTGCTGACTTACCCGGTAGAAACAGCGCGGCTGGATATTTTTCAGCAGTTTTTACTGCCGGCACAGTGCATGCCTGCACGGCATAAAACGCTGGAATCTACTGATATTATTTTGCAAATGGTCGCGGCCAACCGCGGTGTTGCCGCCATGCCAAAATGGCTGGCACTGGACTACGCTAAAACCCTGCCCATTACCGTTATTCGCCTGGGCGACAGCGGCATTCATAAACATATTTATGTGGGGTATCGTAAGCAAGAGCAGCAAAATAAGCATATTCAAACCTTTATTACGCTGGCAAAAAACCATGCTCAGCATCCGGATTAAGCACCGAGGCTAAGAGCATCGGGGTTAATAAAAATGGCTATGCAATGGGCGGCGCACTAATGTCCTGCGCTATTATTGGCTCGCCGGTAATCAGTAAACGTTAACCCGCCCTAGACTATTGCCACACAAGCAAGCAAAATGAATACGTTAGTAGCCGCCACGCTTTATACTAACGGTAACTTATTATAATAACGATAACCTATAGCGCTATCGCCTCAGGAGGCAGCATGAAACTAAATTGCGACTTAGGCGAAAGTTATGGCAGCTGGACCATGGGCCTCGACAGCCAGGTAATGCCGTTTATTGATCAGGCCAACATTGCCTGTGGGTTTCATGCCGGCGACCCCGATGTAATGCAGCGCACCCTGCAACTGGCTAGGCAACATAGCGTGCAAATTGGTGCGCATCCGGCCTACCCTGATCTAAACGGCTTTGGCCGGCGCAGTATGCAATGCTCGCATAATGAAATTATTAACCTTATTCATTATCAGCTAGCCGCACTGGATGGCATGGCGCAGTGTCAGGGCGCCAGCGTAAGCTACGTTAAACCGCACGGTGCCTTATATAACGATATGATGAGCAAACCGGCGGTGTGGCAAGCAGTTTTACAAGCCATTGCCAGCTATCATAAACCACTGCAACTGATGCTGCTGGCCGATAACAACCGCCAAAGTTACCAGCAACAGGCGGCAGCACTTAAGGTTGAACTTATATTTGAAGCCTTTGCCGACAGGCGCTACACCAATGACGGCAAACTTAGCCCGCGCAGCCAACACGGGGCAGTACTGCATGGCAATGAGGTACTGGCACAGGTTAGCCAGTTGCTAAACGATGGCAGCGTAACCACCGACAGCGGCCAGCGGCTGGCGCTAAATGCCGACACCCTGTGCGTACATGGTGACAACCCATCTGCTATTGCAAAGGTGCAACAAATTCGGGCGTTACTGGTATGAACCTAGCGCAGTATCATCTTACCATTGCCAGTGAAAACGCCCTGATGCTGTATTTTGACCAGCGAATTGACCCGGCCATTTCAGCACTGGTGCAACAAGCTTGCTTGCTTATTCGCGCTGAACTTACCGACGACGTGATAGATCTGCTGCCCTCATATGCCTCTGTACTGGTTATATTTAACCCCCTTACAACTGATCACTATCGTATACAGGCACAGCTACAGCATTGCCTTAAACAGCTGCAAAACGGCGAAAACCACAGCGGCAAGCGGGTAGAGCTTCCGGTGTATTACAGTGAAGAAAGTGGGCCCGATTTAGCGCTGATCGCCCACACTAAAAATATTAGTATTGACGAGGTAATTCAGCGTCATCAGGCCATAAGTTATCGGGTGTATGCTATTGGCTTTGCACCTGGCTTTGCCTATTTAGGTGAAGTAGACCCACTATTACAAATGCCGCGTTTAGCCACCCCCCGCGCCAA
Source organism: Arsukibacterium sp. MJ3 (assembly GCF_000987765.1). Taxonomy (GTDB): domain Bacteria; phylum Pseudomonadota; class Gammaproteobacteria; order Enterobacterales; family Alteromonadaceae; genus Alishewanella. Next base: position 120,240 of record NZ_LAHP01000009.1, on the reverse strand, counting down.
AGTGCCACGCGGTGCGGTAGCCATTGCCGACCGGCAAACCGCCGTGTATCCGGCACAATCGCCCGGTGGCTGGAACCTAATTGGCTTGTGTCCTGTTAAAATGTTTAACCCCCACACCAAGCCCGTAATGCCGGTAGCCGTGGGTGACGAAGTGCGCTTTGTGGCAATAGATAAGGCCGAATTTTTGCGCTTAGGCGGTGAAATATGAGTGGCGTTAATGGCGTTAAGGTTATCGCCTCAGGCGTGCTAAGTTTACTGCAAGATAACGGCCGCTTTGGCCAGGGCGCCCTGGGGCTAACCACCGGCGGGCCAATGGATGCCGCCGCTGCTAACTGGGCCAACCGACTACTGGGCAACCCGGCTAATGCCACATTAATTGAATGTAGCGTTGGCGGCTTGCAACTGCAGGCTAACACCAACAGTTATTTTACCGTTACCGGCGCAACCTTGCCACTTAGCATTAACGGCAACGCTGCTGAACAATGGACGGTGCATAAAATACAACAAGGTGATGTTATTGAGCTTGGTATGGTAAGCCAGGGTTTGCGCGCTTATGTGGCAGTGGCCGGTGGCTTTAACGTGGCAACGCAGTTTGGCAGCAGCGCTACCGTACTGCGCGAAAGCATCGGTGGTATTAACGGCAATAAACTACAACCCGGTGATCTGCTGCCATGCCCGGCAGTAAACACACTGGCGCGACAACAATTAGCCCTCGCCTATCGGCCAATATTTAACAGCATTCTGACACTGCGACTGGTCGAAGGGTATCAGGCTGACAACTTTAGCAAAGCAGAGCGCCAGCGCTTTTATCTTAATAGCTATAACGTGACGCCTCAGGCAGATCGTATGGGCTATAAACTCAGTGGCAGCGCCATTCATTGTCAGCAAAGCCAGTTATTATCAGAAGGCATATGCTATGGCGCGGTACAAATTCCGCCTGATGGCCAACCGATAGTATTATTAAACGATCGTCAAACCTTAGGCGGCTACCCTAAAATAGGGGCGGTGTTATCACTCGATTGCGCGTTATTAGCCCAGGCAGTTGCCGGTACACAGGTTTATTTTACCCCAATAAACCCACAGCAGGCACATAATGCGCTGTGCTTAGCGAAAGTGTACACCGATGCCATAAGCCACCAACTGGGCCGTCTGTAATGAGCACATTTCAAGCTAATTATCTGGCCATTAGTAAGCAAATAGAACAATTATTAGTGCGGCAAAACCCACGTGGTATGGCAACGTTAAAAGCGCATTTACGCCCCGGCTATATTTTGCGCGCGGCGCGGTTAATTAACCAATGCCGTGGCACCGTATTAATTGGTACCGGTTTTCCGGTGCTCGATACCTTTGAAACCGACGGCCCGGTAGGCGCTATTGCGCTGTATCAATTATTAGAGCAACTGGGCGCCAGGCCAATACTGGTTAGTGGTAACCCGTTATGTCAGGTGCTGGCCAGCCGTTATAATACCTATCAAATAACCGTTAACCAGCAACAAAATCTGGCCGGCATTGCCACAACAGCCCTGGCACAGTTACAGCCACAGTTGGTTATCGCTATTGAGCGCCCCGGCTTCACTGCCACCGGCCGCTATGCCAATATGCGCGGTGAAGATATTACCGGGCGCTGTGCCAGTTTCGATTATTTTTTAAACCAAGCCAGCTGCCCCACTATTGGTATTGGCGATGGCGGCAACGAAATTGGCATGGGCAATGTGGCCGCAGTGCTTGGCCAACTCAACATTACCCCGGCGGTAACTGAATGCGACGAATTAGTGGTAGCCGATGTATCTAACTGGGCCGCCTGGGGTATTATAGCCATGGTGTCGGCATTGCAAGGCCATGATTTTTTGGCCACTGCCCAACCGCTGGCTATTTTGCAGTTTTTATCGGCCCACGGCAGTGTTGATGGCGTAACCAGACTAAATACCTTAACCGAAGATGGCCTGGCGCATACCGAAGGCGAGCAACTTATTGCCGATTTACGAAAGATTGTGGCGATTTACCAGAAATAGAACCGGCTTACCCTAAGCCAACCGTTGCAGCCCTGGACGGGCGGACAAATACGCCGGGAGCACATTTGAACAGCTTCGCTGGCCCGTAGGGTAAACTTCATGGATGAAGTTTATAAACGAGCCTACAGGGATGTATTCACGGCGTGTTGGCGTGGGTAAGTCGGTTCAGTTTCAGTACTTCATTCCAGCATCTTGTAACCGTACAACCGTTTTTAAAATGAGAGCAGCATGAGCATAGTGTATTTAAATGGCGACTTTATCCCAGCCGAGCAAGCCAAAATATCACCAATGGATCGCGGATTTTTATTTGGCGACGGCATTTACGAAGTGATCCCTAGCTATGGCGGCCGTTTTGTTGGCTTTGCTCCACATATTTCACGCATGCAAGACGGCCTGGCGCAACTGTCGATAGATCCGGGCCTTAATTTGGCCGACTGGCAAGCCATTACCCATCGCTTGCTGGCTGAAAACAACAGCAGCCCTAATAGCGCGAACCTGGCGGTGTATATTCAGGTTAGCCGCGGCGCCGACACCAAACGCAACCACGCCTTTCCGGCCAATATTCGCGCCACGGTATTTGCCTACACCTTCGCCATCGCGCCCGAGCCCGTTGCCGACAAAAGCCAGGCCACCTGCTACACCGTAGTAACGGGGCAAGATCTGCGCTGGCAACGCTGCCATATAAAATCAACGTCATTACTTGGCAATGTATTGCACTACCAGCAGGCTTATGCCAATGGCGCTCAGGAAATACTGCTATTTGATAAAAACGGCAACCTAACCGAAGGCGCCGCCGTAAACGTGTTTGTTATTAAAAACGGCATAATCGCCACCCCGCCACTTACCAACAAGCTGCTACCCGGCATTACCCGGTTGCTGCTATTAAATATTTTACGCCAGCACAGTAATTGGCGAGTAGAAGAGCGCGATATTAGCGAGCAAGAGGTATTTAACGCCGACGAAATTTGGTTAACCAGCTCCAGCAAAGAAATTGCCCCGGTACTAAAAGTAAACGAGCATAGCGTAGGCACTGGCGAAATAGGTAACGTATGGCTAGCCGCCCAACAGTTATTTAGCGCTCATAAGTATGATGAGTAAGAACCACCTTAGGGGGTCAAATGTAGGGTTTGGCTGGGCCTGTGCTGGGGTCAAACCACCGTTTTTGCGGTTGAATGGCGGGTGGCGGGTGAAATTAGCGGCAATAACTAATACCTTTGTACTATATAAATAATGGCCTCTTGCGGGCCGGAAAAAATATTTTATGTTAAAAACTAATAACTTATAATTTATTTGGGCATTTATTAACATAGCGCTTGCGCTGGACTGAAAAATAACCAAAATAGTCAGTAGCTGAAAGGCTAATAAAACCCCTCAGGAGATACAAAATGATTAATTTACAACGTGCAAAACAACAAGGTTTTACCTTAATTGAATTAATGATCGTGGTAGCGATTATCGGTATTTTGGCAGCAGTAGCACTGCCTGCTTATCAAGATTATACTATCAGAGCTCGAGTTGCAGAAGGTATGGTTGCAGCAGCTGCTGCACGTACAGTGGTAACTGAAAATGCAGCAAACGGCCAAGCATTTGCATTGGGGTTTGAAGCACCGGTTGCCTCTGACAACGTAACTGATGTTGATGTTTCTGATGCTGGTCTTATTACTGTAACATTCACAGCAAGAGCAGGTGGTGGTACAATTATATTCACTCCAGATCCAGTTTTAGCAGTCGGCACGCCACCAGATTCGTCAATCCAATGGGATTGTGCTGGCGGTGATCTAGCGCAGAAGTATCGTCCTTCAAATTGTCGCTCAGCCCCATAAACTAAACTTACTTGATAAAAAAAAGTCAGCTTATGCTGGCTTTTTATTTAAAATTAGAATCAGATAAAATTAAAGATTGTGCTAATTGTAAAATCGGGGTCAGATACTGTCTTGAGTAAAATTGGGGTCATAAAATTGGTAAAATTAGGGTCAGAACAAAATTAAAATTAACTGCCCTTCCCTCTTATCTACACAAACATCAATCACTTTAATTGAGTCGCCTGATCCATCCGATAGTGCATCACCCTGAAATAAAATTAACCACCCTTACCACCCTCCTTTGGCCTGACCCGCTTTGCCAATTACTGTTTAAAGTGCTTACTGCATATTTAGTTTGCTAAATATGCCAATAAAATTGGGGTCAGAACAAAATTACCTGCCCTTCCCTCTAGCCACCTTTACCACCTGCTTTTGGCCGACCACGCTTTCAAAATTGGGGTCAGATACTGTCTTGAGGATCAAGCCCAAATTTGATTAATGTTGGTAATTAACATCAAACGGCTTTCCTGATTTCAATACGCCAAAAGCCAGTACCAGTAATTTTCGCATCACCGCGACCAAAGCTACTTTTTTAGGCTTACCTTTGGCTAATAAAATTGGGGTCAGAACAAAATAAAATTGGGGTCAGAACAAAATTAACTGCCTTTCCCTCTGATAAAATTGGGGTCAGAACAAAATTAACTGCCCTTCCCTCTTATCTACACAAACATCAATCACTTTAATTGAGTCGCCGGATCCATCCGATTGTGCATCACCCTGAAATAAAATTAATCACCCTTAAAATTAGGGTCAGAACAAAATTAACTGCCCTTCCCTCTAACCACCTTTACCACCTGCTTTTGGCCGACCACGCTTTGCTGGCTGCTGGCGCCTACCCGTTAGCGCAGCCACTTGCTGTTTAAACTTTTCGCTACCCAGCGCCATGCCACTTTTTGTTGCGCTGCGAATATGTTGCAGCATGGTTTCGTTTATTTCAGCATTAAATAGCCCACGGTAATATTGCAACCTTTCTTCGGCGGTAGTTGCCAGCGCAAGGTAGCACTGATGTGGCTGGCACAATGCCGATGTCCAACCCAGCGCATTAACACCATGGCTGGACCAGTGGTAGTTAGCTGCAGCAGGAACCATGCCCGCTCTTACCGGGTTCATCTCAATATAGCGATACACAGCCAGCACATATTGCTCGCTTTGCACCAAGCAAGACTTAAACCTCCCCTCCCATAACGTACCGCTGCGATTATAGCGCCGATTAAAGTAGCGCACGTACTGCCGGCCCAAGCTTTGCATCATCAGGCTTATGCCAGTATGGTCAGTTGCTGTACATAACAAATGCACATGATTAGTCATAAACACCCAAGCGTGCAGTTGCACCTGAAATTTCTCCGCAAATTCTTGCAGCCAATTGGCATAGGCGGCAAAATCGTCATCGCAGGCAAAACACACCTGCTTGTTATTACCACGTTGAATAACATGCTCAGGCACACCTGGCAGATGAACACGAGGCAATCTTGCCATAAAAAACTCCTATTGCCGCAAGCAGAAATAATTTAAGCATAGCCGACAATTTAATTTTGTTCTGACCCTAATTTATGGCATTAGCCACTAGGTACACTATAAACTTGAATAAGTGCTAAATGCTGGCATAATCAAGATAATGATAAAAGTTAACAGCATAGTCAGGATATTTACGCTTTATGGCGGTTAATGCAAATTCCACATTATTAAAACGGCTATTGCAGCAAGGCATTATTGATAATGATAAGGCCGCTAAAGCCATAAGCGAAAAAGCCAGCCAATACCGCACCCTGCCCGAATTATTAATTAATGAAAAACTAATAGGCTCGGTGCGCTTAGCTGAGCTGGCGGCACAGGTAAGCCAGGCGCTAAGCATTGACCTAGATTACTACGAGCTAGAATACGTACCAGAAGACTTACGTAACGAAAAACTTATTCGTAAAAACGATATGCTGCCGCTGGCCAAGCGCGGCCGCAATATGTATTTAGCGGTGGTTGACCCCACCAATATGGCAGCAATTGAAGATTTTGAATTTAACACCGGCCTAAATGCCGAAACCGTAGTAGTTGAATTTGATAAGCTGCAAAAACTAATTGAAAAACTGTTTGATAGCAGCTTTAACCTGGCCGGCGATGCCGCCGACTGGGACTTAGGCTCGATGGGCATTATTGAAGAAGTAGAAGAAGAAGGCGGCGTACAAACCGATAAAGAAGACCAGCCAATTATTGCCTTTATTAATAAAATGCTGCTAGATGCCATTCGTAAAGGCGCCTCAGATTTACACTTTGAACCGTACGAGAAAATGTACCGCATTCGCTTTCGTATCGACGGCATATTACATGAAATGGCCAACCCACCGGTAGCACTGGCCACCCGCTTGTCGGCGCGTTTAAAAGTAATGGCGCGGCTCGATATTGCCGAAAAACGCGTACCGCAAGATGGTCGCATTAAGCTTAAGTTATCGGCAAAAAAATCAATCGACTTTCGGGTAAGCAGCCTGCCCACCTTGTGGGGCGAGAAAATTGTAATGCGGATACTCGATTCCGACAGCGCCATGCTGGGTATCGATATATTAGGCTATGAAGACGTGCAAAAGCAGCGCTATTTGGCGGCACTGGCGCAGCCGCAAGGCATGATATTGGTTACCGGCCCTACCGGTAGCGGTAAAACGGTGTCGCTGTATACCGGGCTGGCTATTTTAAATACCAGCGAGACCAATATTTCTACCGCTGAAGATCCAGTAGAAATTAACCTTACCGGCATTAACCAAGTACAAATGAACCCGCGCGCTGGCTTAACCTTTGCTACCGCGCTAAAGTCGTTTTTACGGCAAGACCCCGACGTAATAATGGTAGGTGAAATACGCGATTTAGAAACCGCCGAAATAGCCATAAAAGCGGCGCAAACCGGCCACTTGGTGTTATCTACCCTGCACACCAACTCGGCGCCCGAAACCCTTACCCGCTTGCTTAATATGGGCGTACCTGCCTATAACGTGGCCAGTTCAGTTACCTTAATTATTGCCCAGCGCTTAGCGCGTAGGCTGTGCTCTAAGTGTAAAGCACCCGAGCAATTACCCGAGCAAGAATTACTGCGCCAGGGCTTTTTAGCCGAACAACTTAGCAGCATTACCATTTTTAAACCGGTCGGCTGCGACAGTTGCACCAATGGCTATAAAGGCCGGGTGGGTATTTACGAGGTAATGCCCATAAGCGGCAAAATGGCCGATATTATTATGGCCGACGGTAATTCGTTAGATATTGCTAAGCAAGCCGAAAAAGAAGGCATTTACAGCTTACGCCAGTCGGGCTTAATTAAAGCCGCCGCCGGCATGACCAGCTTAGCCGAAGTAAACCGGGTAACTAAGGGCTAAGGGTTTAGCGATTAGCGCTAAGTAAATAGCGCACTTTTACTTTATTTGGCGCATTAACGCCGCAACAGGACAACCATTATGGCTCAGGCACAAAAATTTAAAATAAAAGAGCTGGAAATATACCAATATAAAGGCGTAAACCGCCGTGGTAAAAAAGCCGATGGCGAGCTTAAAGGCAATAGCATTGCCGAGGTAAAAGCCTTATTACGCCAGCAAGGTATTACCCCCTCTAAAGTTAAGCGTAAACCCAAATCGTTATTTGGTGGCGAGAAAAAAATTACCCCGGCCGACATCTCTGTGGTTACCCGGCAAATCTCCACCATGTTAGGCGCCGGTGTGCCGTTAGTGCAAAGCATCGATTTAATTGCTAATGGCAGTGACAATAAAAGCTTACGGGTACTAATGCAGAAAATATCGGTAAAAATACAAGCCGGTATTCCGTTATCTGAAGTGCTGCGCGAGCACCCAAAATACTTTGATGAGCTATATTGCGATTTAGTAAAATCGGGTGAGCAATCGGGTGCGCTCGACCGCATTTTTGACCGTATAGCCATTTATAAAGAAAAGGCTGAAGCGCTTAAATCGAAAATTAAAAAAGCCATGTTTTACCCGATAGCGGTATTGGTAGTGGCGTTTATAGTTACCTCGGTATTGCTGATTTTTGTAGTACCACAATTTGCTGAAATATTTGCTGGCTTCGGTGCTGAACTGCCAGCCTTTACGCTATTTGTATTGGGTATTTCCGAATTAATGCAGCAATACTGGTGGGTGGTGCTAGCCGGGCTATTTGCTTTTGGTTACCTGGTGAAAAAGGCTTATGCCAATAACTTAAAATTTAGAACAATGGCCGATGGCTGGATTTTAAAAGCGCCGGTAATTGGTAATATTTTAAATAAAGCGGCAGTAGCGCGCTTTGCCCGCACCCTGGCCACTACCTTTGCCGCCGGTGTACCACTTATTGAAGCGCTGGAGTCGGCGGCGGGTGCTTCGGGTAATGAAATTTACCGTAACGCCATTTTACATGTACGCGAAGAAGTATCATCGGGTAACCAAATGTACCAGGCCATGCGCCAAACCGACCGCTTTCCGGAAATGGTAATACAAATGGTCTCGATTGGTGAAGAGTCGGGCGCACTGGACAGTATGCTGGAAAAAGTAGCCAACATTTATGAGCAAGAAGTAGATGATGCGGTAGATGGCCTAACGGCGCTACTAGAGCCAATGATAATGGCGGTATTAGGCGTAGTAATTGGTGGTTTAATTATAGCCATGTATCTGCCGATATTTGCTATGGGCGCTATTGTTTAATGAGTGTATTAGCCGAGTATTTAAGCCAGCAGCCGGCGGTATTTATTAGCCTTACTGCAGTTATTAGTTTACTAATAGGCAGCTTTTTAAATGTGCTGGTGTACCGGCTACCAAAAATGATGGAGCGCGAGTGGCAGCAAGAATACCAAGCGTATTTTCAAGCTGATGCGGTTGTTACTAGCAAAGGCAACGCCGCAGGCGCTAATGCTACTAGCCAGGCGGCAAGCGCTAATGCCGCACAAAAAGCCGCACGTTATAATCTGGCGGTGCCACGTTCAGCCTGCCCCAACTGCGATGCACCCATAGCCGCGCGCGATAATATTCCGCTAGTTAGCTGGCTGCTGTTAAAAGGCCGCTGTCGCCACTGCAAAACCCCAATAAGCAGCCGCTACCCGGCAGTAGAGGCGCTAACCGCACTGCTTTCAGCCTTAGTGGCCTGGCAATATGGCGTTAGCAGCCTGGCGTTAGTGTTAATACTGGTTACCTGGGGCTTAATAGCACTAAGCTTTATTGATATTGACACTATGCTACTGCCCGACAGCCTTACCTTGCCGCTATTATGGCTGGCACTGGTTTTTAGCTTAACCGACGCCGCCTTAGTAAGCCCGGCCACCGCCATTATTGGCGCCGCAGCTGGCTATTTAAGCTTATGGCTGGTGTATTGGGGCTTTAAGCTATTAACCGGCAAAGAAGGCATGGGCTATGGCGATTTTAAATTGCTGGCTATTTTTGGCGCCCTGCTGGGCTGGCAACAGCTGCCATTAATTATTTTATTGTCGTCGGTAGTGGGGGCGGTTATAGGCGCCAGTATGTTGGCGATACAAGGCCGCGATAAAGCCACGCCTATTCCGTTTGGCCCTTATATTGCCGCCGCCGGCTTTATTGCCTTGTTATGGGGTGAACCGCTTACTAATATGTATTTACGTTACCTTGGCAACTAATTTGCACGCCGCTAATTCGAAAAAGCTTTATTCGCACGCTCCCCATTCACAAGCCGCCGGGCAAAACCGCTTTATTGTCGGTTTAACCGGCGGTATTGGCTGTGGTAAAAGCACGGTAGCTGAGCTATTTAACAGCCTTGGCGTGCCGGCAGTAGATGCCGACATTGTGGCGCGTGAAGTGGTAGCAAAGGGCAGCCCGTTACTGGCGAAAATTGCCGCGCATTTTGGGCAAAGCGTGCTAACAAGCGATAAAACCCTAAACCGGGCTGCGCTGCGCCAATTAATTTTTAGTGATATTAACGCCAAAAAATGGCTAGATAGCGTAATGCACCCGGCAATACGCGCCGCTATGCTGGCGCAATTACACGCCTTACCGGCCGCACCCTATGTGTTGTTAATTGCGCCACTGTTGCTAGAAAATAAGCTTAATAGCGTGGTTAACCGGGTAGTGGTGGTAGATATTACGGAACAAAACCAGCTATTGCGTACTCTAAGCCGGGATGGCGTCAGTGAACAGCAGATCCAGGCAATTATTAACAGCCAGATAAGCCGGCCAGAGCGCTTGGCCTTAGCTGATGACATTATTGACAATAACGGAGCAGCACCCCTGCTAAAGCAACAAGTACAGCAACTACACCAGCGTTATATTAGCATGGCCACGCCCGCTTAAGCGTGCCATAGTAAACGCGGTGCAGCAGCGCTGTTAAGTAACCTATTTCCACTACAGGCCATAGCAAGTATGAGCGACATTATCTACGAGCACCCGCTAAATGAAAAAATACGCACTTACTTGCGCCTGGAATTTTTATTGCAGCAAGTGCAATGCTTGTTAACACTAGCCGATGAAAGCCAGCAACAAAGCTTTTTTACCAGCCTGTTTGCCTTAATTGAAGTAATGGATCGCAATGATGTGCGCCCTGATCTTATTAAAGACATGGAGCGCTGTGAAAGCCAGCTGGTGTTGTGGTCGCAGCATCCGTCGGTGTCAGACAGTAAATTACAAACCCTGCTGCAAGCGGCGGTGCGCATGCAATCTGAACTGCTGCGAAGCGGCAAATTGCTGGCAGGCTTAAAAGACGATAATTTTTTAGCGCCGCTACGGCAACGTTTTAGTTTTCCAGGTGGTTGCTGCTACTTTGACATGCCACAACTGCAATACTGGTTTCATTTACCCATGGCCGAACGCCAAACGCAAGCCCAAGGCTGGCTTAACCAGGTTGAACTGGCCTCGCAGGCTATTAGCTATGTGCTGAATTTTATAAGAGAGCGTAGCCAGTTTCAAAGCGTAGTAGCCGACAATGGTTTTTATCAGCAAAATGCCGAGCAATATGAAATGCTGCGCATTAAGTACCAAGCTTACCAAGGTATTTACCCGACGGTAAGTGGTAATAAATACCGCTATGCTATTCGGTTTATGCAACTAGACGCCGACAGCGCCCGCAGTGCCGCGGCAACATCGCAAGAGTTTCAGTTAGCTTGCTGTTAATTCTGATGCTAAAAACGAAGCGTAAACCCATAGCGAAAACCGAATTACCCTAAGCCGACCGTTTTTGCCCCACACGGGCGAAAAGAAGACTCAAGGGAGGGGTTTACGGCGTGTCAGCGTGGGTAATCCGGTTGCAGCGATCCAAATTATTGCAGCTATAGCAAACTGTGTTCAACTGCCTTATCTGCTATACTAAGCGCCGTTTTTGCGCTTTAAACCGAGTGTTATTTTATGTCTACCACTGTTAAATGCCCTACTTGCAGCACCGCGGTTATTTGGGATGCCAGCTCAGCCTTTCGGCCGTTTTGCTCTGAACGCTGTAAACTTATCGACTTAGGCGACTGGGCAGCCGAAAACCACCGCATTGCCGATAAAGCACCGACAGATGCCAATTTAACTGAGCAATATTTGGCCGAACTAGAAGAAGCGTTTATGGCGCAGGATAATCAGTTTTTTAAAGAGTAACCCTTACATCGGTCCAAGGCCGTTTAGTTCGTCTGCTTTCTTTACAATTTTATAATAGGTACAATTTATTTACATTGTTTTTCAATGCTTTAAACATTGGCACTTTTTATGCTGATAACTCGCGTTGTAATACAATTTTAAATAACTTTCAGGATGAAACCTATGAAAATTTTAAAACTGGCAGCAGTAGGTGCTTTACTTAGCATGGCAAGCTTATGCCAAGCCTCGATGATTATAACTGATGGTAATGTTGCACTAGGTGTAAACGATTTAGGTAATTTAAACGTGTCGGGTGGCAATGCCGATGTTACCGGGATTACCGGAGTTGGCTTGCGCTATATTAGCGATGGTGTGGAATATGAAGCAACCTACCATGGTTGCGAATGTGAAGGCTGGGGTGTTGCAGCAAATGGTAGTTCTGGCTATGCCAATGAGTCACGCGGCACGTCAGGTCTAAGCTTGGTTAGCTTTAACAGTACGGCTACTACGGCAACCTCGGTAACGTCTATGGGCGGCTTGCTGCAAATAACGCACGCTTTTGCCTTAGCCACTGCAACTGACAACTTGTATCAGGTAACGGTAACTATTGAAAACACAAGCGGGGTTGATATTGCTAACTTGTTGTATCGTCGCAATTTTGATTGGGATACCTCACCTACTCCATTTAGTGAGTTTGTAACTATTGCTGGCACTGCTGGGGCAAGCGCCGTATTAGGCGCTAATGACAATGGTTTTTGTAGCTCTAACCCGCTAGCATCTTGCTCACCACAATTAGGCTTTAGTGGTGATTTTACTGCTGCTGGCCCTAATGATATTGGCGCTAACTTCGATTTTGACTTTGGTGCTTTACTGGCCAGAGAAACCTTTACCTTTAATATTTTCTATGGTGGTGCGGCCAACCGTGATGCGGCTTTAGCTGCCTTAAGCCAGGTGGGTGCAGAGGTGTATTCGTTCGGTTGGTCTGGTTTAGATGCCGATCAGAACGGTTTTGCTGATGCTAGCGGTGCTATTACGCCTACCTATATTTTTGGTTTTTCTGGTGTAGGTGGTGTGGTGGTAGTTGACCCAAATGACCCGAATGACCCAACGCCAGTACCGGCACCAGCCAGCTTGTTATTATTTGGTAGTGGTATTTTAGCGCTGTTTGCCCGTCGCAAACGCTATGCTAAGCTGTAATTTATAAGCACTAACCCGTAGTGTAGTTTTACGACTAAAAGCCTTGCCTTGTGCAGGGCTTTATTTTTAAAGGATTACAATAATGGCAACACTTTTTAGCAGACGCTTTACCTTAACTTGCTCGGCATTAGTTGCTGGCGTGGCATTGGCTGCAACACTTTTTAGCCCGCAAGCTCAAGCCCAAAACAGCAACAGCATTAGCCAATATGGCGATTGGCGCACGGTTTGTAAAACCCAGTGCGTAATGTCGCAGGGCCTACAAAACCCCGAAAACCCCAGTATTATTTATTCCAGCCAGATATCGCTACTAAACCAACAGCAAGATCCGGTAATGCAGCTTAATTTACCACTGGGTATATATTTGCCACCAGGGGTAGCGATAGGTATAGGTAAACTGCAGCATCAAGCGCCTGTTACCGTATGTTTACCGGAAGGTTGTAAGGTATTAGTGGTATTAACCCCTGCTATGCAACAGGCTATGCAAAGCAATGCCGCATTTAGCGTAAAACTGTTTGTTAGCGAGCAAACGCCAAGAGAAATAAAATTTTCGTTACGCGGTTTTAGTGAAGCACTAGCCAGCTTAACAGTTAAAAATGGCGGCCAGTAGTGGCAATAAGTAATAAAATAAAACGGCTAGGTTTATATATGCTTTTAGCAGCTTTGGCTAAGTAAGCTGCTGAAATTACAGTAACTGTTGCAGTTTTTGCAGTTTCTGCAGCTTTTGCACAATGGGCAGGTTTGCTTCGGGTAAGGTAATAGTGGGTAAGTCAGCAATATTTACCCACTGCAGGGGTTGGCCTTCCAGCCCTTCGGGGCTGCCGGTAAAGGCGGTTACCAGCCAGATATCCAATGTTACTTCGCGCTCTGGGTAGCTATGCGTTAATAGCATAAAGGGTTCGGCGGCGGTAACGGTAATGGCCAACTCTTCTTTTAACTCGCGGCTAAGCGCAGCGGCTACTGTTTCAGCCTGCTCTACTTTACCACCGGGAAATTCCCACTTGCCACCCTGATGCTGGCTTGCACTACGCAGCGCCAGCAACACGTGCTGCTGGCGCAGGATAACCCCCACAGCCACATGTAGCTGTGGCCGTGGGTTTAGCAACTTGCTGCTGCTTGGCTTAGCTAAGCTTGCCATGACACTGCTTATATTTTTTACCTGATCCACAAGGGCAAGGGTCGTTACGGCCAACTTTGTCGCCTTCGCGTACAACTGGTGTAGGCATGTCGTTAGTATTAACCACGGCATTTGGTGCCTGGCCACCCAGTTGCTCGGCAGCCGCATGCTGATAATTGTGTGGCACGGCGTCGGCTTTACGGCGCTGCTCTTCTACGGCTTCTACATCTTCAGCAGCTTTAACCTGCACCCGGCTTAAAATACCAATAACGTCTACTTTTAGCTCGTCGAGCATGTTTGAAAATAACTCAAAGGCTTCACGCTTATATTCTTGCTTGGGGTTTTTCTGAGCATAACCACGCAGGTTAATGCCCTGACGCAGGTGGTCCATTGCCGCTAAGTGCTCTTTCCAGTGCGTATCAAGGCTTTGCAACATAATTGATTTTTCAAATTGGCGCAGCACACCCACGCCAACCAGTTGTTCTTTATGCTGATAACCGCTATTAAACTCCAGCTGAATTTTGTCGCGCAGCTTTTCTTCAAACAGTTTTTTGTCATCAGCCAGCCATTGGCTTACCGGTAAATCTAGCGCGAAGTCGGCTTTTAAGCGTTGCTCTAAACCCGGAATATCCCACATTTCATCTAACGATTGTGGCGGCACATATTGGCCAAATACCGACTCTACTACGTCATCACGAATGGCACTTACCGTTTCGCTGATGTCACTGGCATCAAGCAACTCGTTACGCTGCTCGTACACTACTTTACGTTGATCGTTGGCAACATCGTCAAATTCAAGCAATTGCTTACGAATGTCGAAGTTACGCGCTTCTACTTTACGCTGAGCGTTTTCAATAGCGCGGCTTACCCAAGGGTGTTCAATAGCTTCGCCTTGCTCCATGCCCAAGCGGCGCATCATGCCGGCCATGCGGTCTGAAGCAAAAATGCGCATTAAGGTATCGTCTAGCGACAGGTAAAAACGTGATGAGCCCGGATCACCCTGGCGACCTGAACGGCCACGCAGCTGATTATCGATACGCCGCGATTCGTGGCGCTCGGTACCAACAATGTGCAGGCCACCGGCGGTAATTACTTCGTCGTGACGAATTTGCCAGTCGGCGGTAATTTGCGCCACCTTGTCATCGGTTTTGTCGGCAATACCGGCTAATTCAGATTGTAAGCTACCGCCTAAAACAATATCGGTACCGCGACCGGCCATGTTGGTGGCAATAGTAACGGTGCCAGAGCGGCCGGCATCGGCAATAATTTGCGCTTCGTTGGCGTGAAATTTAGCGTTTAACACCTGATGTTTAATTTTGGCTTTGTTCAATAAATCAGACAAGTATTCAGAGCTTTCAATGGAGGCAGTACCCACCAGCACCGGCCGTTTAGCGTCGCGGGCTTTTACCACATCTTCAATTATGGCGTTGTATTTGTCGTCGGCAGTTAAGTAGACTAAATCGGCCATGTCGTTTCGAACCATTGGCCGGTTAGTGGGCACTACTATGGTTTCAAGGCCATAAATTTGCTGAAATTCGAATGCCTCGGTGTCGGCAGTACCGGTCATACCGGCCAGTTTTTTATATAAACGGAAGTAGTTTTGGAAAGTAATAGAAGCCAGGGTTTGGTTTTCGTTTTGAATGCGCACCCCTTCTTTTGCTTCAACTGCCTGGTGCAGGCCTTCTGACCAACGGCGGCCTTCCATGGTACGGCCGGTGTGTTCGTCAACAATAACGATATCACCGTCTTTTACCACATAGTCAACGTCGCGTTTAAACAGCTGATGAGCGCGCAGTGCAGCATACACATGGTGTAACAAGGTTATGTTGGCGGCAGAGAACAAGGTGTCTTGCTCGCCTATCATGCCGGCTTCGCGCAGCATGTCTTCTACTTTAATTTGGCCTTGCTCGGTTAAATATACCTGACGGGCTTTTTCATCAACAGTAAAGTGGCCATCACCATGTTTGTCTTCTTCGTCTTCTTTTTCTTGTTTTTCTAACTGCGGCACCAAAATATTAATTTGTTTGTAAAGCTCTGAGCTGTCTTCGGCCGGGCCAGAAATAATAAGCGGGGTGCGGGCTTCGTCAATTAAAATGGAGTCAACTTCATCGATAATGGCAAAAGCCAGATCACGTTGCACCCGGTCTTGTGGCGAAAATGCCATATTGTCGCGCAGGTAATCAAAACCAAATTCGTTATTAGTGCCGTAGGTAATGTCGGCCTGGTACGCTTGCTGTTTTGCCTGATGCGATAAGCCCGGTACGTTAACGCCAACAGTTAAGCCTAAAAAGCTAAACAAGGGCTGGTTAGTTTCGGCGTCGCGGCGGGCCAGGTAGTCGTTAACCGTAATAACATGTACGCTTTTACCGCTTAACGCATTTAAATAAGCCGGTAAGGTGGCAGTAAGAGTTTTACCCTCACCGGTTCGCATTTCAGAAATACGGCCCTGGTGCAACACAATACCGCCGAGTAACTGCACGTCAAAATGGCGCATTTTAAACACCCGGGTACTGGCTTCGCGCACGGTGGCAAAGGCTTCGGGCAAAATAGACTCTAGGTTGGCACCGTCTTGCAACCGCTGCTTAAACTCGGCAGTTTTTTGCTTTAGGGCGTCATCAGACAAGGCTTGGTATTGCGCTTCCAGTGCATTAACTTGCTGCACCTGTTTCTGCTGTTTTTTTAAGAAGCGGTCGTTGCGGCTGCCAACTAATTTGGCGAAAAATTTTCCAAACATTATCCAGTTACCATTTAAGTTAAAACTGCTTTGCAGCCCTGGCCAGGCCAGTTATTAATTATTGTTGTGATTTACTGCCAGCCAACAACGCGGCTATCGACAGAATATGATGACACTTATATGGTGATGCTTTGTGATACTTTCAAGCTTCATCAGTAAGGCCAGCGTTGCAAATTGGGCAAGCCCGGCATTACTAAAACCTGTTACACTTAACCGGCCTGCAATTACGCCCGTTAAGTACGCTGCTGATGAAACGCTATAGCCATAAACCCGAAGATTTAACTAAGCTGTTTGGCCAGAGCTCACTGGCGACCATGCAACAGCAGTATGAACTTGTGCGCAAATTAAATACCGAGCTATGCCATATTTTACAACTAGAGCAACTGAGTTTCTGCCAGGTATCGAGCATTACTGCCGGCCGGGCGGTTATTTTATGTCAATCGCCAGGTTGGGCTAACCGGTTAAAGATGCAGCGCGATGCCATTCTAGACAATTTCAGACAAAAAATCTTGCCTGATTTAGCGGGAATTGATATTGAAGTGTCGCCGCACGGCCAGATTGCTCAAGCTGCAGCAAAAACTGCCACGGTACCCGCAAAAAATCGCCAGGCTAAGGGGTTGTCTGATAGCGCCAGAGCGTCGCTAGAACAAGCACTACAGCACAGCGACGATAACGTAAAACAAGCACTAGCCCGACTACTAGCCAAATAAAATCACTCTGACCCTTTATTCATTATTTATTCAGATATTCAGTTCCTATTCCAGTAAATCACTCTGACCCATTTTATTTTAGGTATAAAAAAACCGACGTAATGTCGGTTTTTTAAATTTTAGGGCCAAATTAGGCTAGTTGTGGTGCCAGGTAGGAGATGGGCATTTTTGCTTTATTTTCAAAGCTGACAAATTCCCAGTTTTCTTGTTGTGCTAATACGGCGCATAACAGCTGGTTGTTTAAGGCATGGCCGGTTTTGTATGAGATAAACTCGCCCAGTATGCTGTAACCTGCCATGTATAAATCGCCGATGGCATCCAGAATTTTATGTTTGATAAACTCGTCTTCGTAACGCAGACCGTCTTGGTTTAATACCCGGAATTCATCTAATACCACGGCGTTGTCGAAGCTACCGCCCAGTGCCAGGTTGTTAGCCCGTAGGTATTCGATATCGTGCAAAAACCCAAAAGTACGGGCGCGGCTGATATCTTTGATAAAGCCGGCAGCGGAGAAATCGAGTTGCATGCGCTGCTGGGTTTTAGCAATGACCGGGTGATCAAAATCGATAGCGAAGTCAATTTTAAAGCCGTTATGCGGGCGAATTTCGGCCCATTTATCGCCGTCTTCTACCCGAACGTTGCGCTTGATACGAATAAACTTTTTCGCCAACTTTTGCTCGCTAACACCCGCTTCAAGCAGCAGATACACAAACGGATTAGCACTGCCGTCCATAATAGGTATTTCAGCTGAGTCGACATCGATAATTAAATTATCGATGCCCAAGCCAGCAATAGCAGCCATTAAATGCTCGGTGGTAGACAGCCGCACGCCTTGTTTATTAATTAAACAGGTACACATTACCGTGTCACCGACCATTTCTGGGGTAACTTTAAAGTCGACTATCGGCTTCAGGTCAACACGACGGAACATAATGCCCGTATTGTCGGGTGCAGGTCGGAGAGTGAGCGTAACCTTTTCACCCTTGTGCAACCCTACACCAATAGTACTGACAGTTTTTGCGACGGTACGTTGTTTAATCATAATTTATTCCTGCTCAAATTTAAGCAATCACAAAATGGCGGCGAATATTAGCATAATTTTGCTAATCATGCCACTTGACAGTAGTGGCTATGTTGGCAAATGCCAACTGAACAGTGGCTTAATTTTACTTGTCGCTACTGTTTTAGCTACACTTGCTGCTTTGTCCGCTTTTTTATCGCTTCTTTATCGCTTCTATTATATCGGCTATAACGGCTATAACGGTTTAGTCAGCCTGCTTGCGCAAAAACGCTGGGATATCGAAAATGTCGATACCCGCTTTGTTTTCTGGCTGGTTTTTTTGCTGCGCCAGTTCTTCTTTATGCGGGTTAGCTGCCGGAGCCGCCTGGCGCATGGTATTACCTTGCTGCACATAGGCCTGCATTGGCTCTGGGCGATGGCTCGGTACCAGGCTAATGTCTGGCCGGCGATCAGCACCAATACCGGTAGCAACTACGGTTACCCGCAACTCGTCGTGCATTTCCGGATCAATTACTGCACCTACTACTACGGTAGCATTTTCAGAGGCAAAGGCTTTAACCGCATTACCGACAATTTCAAACTCTTCAATGCTAATATCCAGGCCAGCGGTTATATTTACCAAAATGCCTTTGGCACCGGATAAATCGATATCTTCGAGCAACGGGCTGGAAATAGCCTGCTCGGCAGCTTCTTCGGCACGATCTGGCCCTGACGCGCGGCCAGTACCCATCATGGCGGTGCCCATTTCAGACATTACCGTACGTACGTCGGCGAAGTCGACATTGATCAAACCTGGCCGGGTAATTAATTCAGCAATACCCTGCACCGCACCTAATAACACATTGTTGGCGGCTTTAAAGGCGTCGAGCAGGCTGGTGCCTTTGCCCAATACTTTTAACAGCTTGTCGTTAGGTATGGTGATGAGTGAATCAACATATTTGCTTAATTCCAGAATACCTTCGTCGGCATAAGCAGTACGCTTTTTACCTTCAAATGGAAATGGCTTGGTTACTACCGCTACTGTTAAAATACCCAGTTCACGGGCAATTTCAGCAACAATAGGCGCTGCACCAGTGCCGGTACCACCGCCCATACCGGCAGCAATAAAGATCATATCGGCGCCTTGCAGGGTTTTTTTGATGGTTTCGCGATCTTCTTCAGCAGCACGACGACCCGTTTCCGGGTTAGCACCGGCACCTAAACCTTTGGTGACACTGGCACCCAGTTGCAGGGTTACGTTGGCTGATGAATTACGCAGTGCCTGGGCATCGGTATTCGCTGCCACAAATTCTACACCTTCGATATTGCTGGCAACCATATACTCGACAGCATTACCGCCGCCGCCGCCAACACCTATTACTTTTATAACCGCTTCTTGGTTGTGGTTTTCCATTAACTCAAACATAGCTCTTTCTCCGTTGTTACGCTCTTAAAACTCACCTTTGAACCAGCTGCTGATTTTTTTCAGCACGCTGCTAACTGGATCGCGGCTTTGCGCCGCGTTTTTTTGCTGGGCACGAACATCTTTGCCATACAGCAACAAGCCCACTACGCTGGCGTAGGCGGGATCTTGTACATATTCTTTTAAACCACTAACGTGCATTGGCTGGCCAACCCGCACCGGCATTTGAAACACATCTTCGGCAAACTCAACCGCACCTTCCATTTTTGAGGTACCGCCGGTTAACACCAGGCCGGCAGCAATTTGCTCTTCCAGGCCTGAGCTGCGAATTTCTTCTAATACCAGCTCAAATAATTCCTGGTAACGCGGTTCAATAACCTCGGCCAGGGTATGGCGCGACATAGAACGCGCGGGCCGGCCACCAACGCTGGGTACTTCAATACTTTCTTCTTTACCTACCATGCTGCGCAGGGCGCAGGCATATTGCACTTTAATATCTTCCGCATGGCTGATTGGCGTGCGGAAAATTTTGGCGATATCACTGGTAACCTGATTACCCGCTACCGGAATAACCGCGGTATGGCGTAAGGCACCATTGGTATAAATAGATAAATCGATAGTGCCACCGCCCATATCGACCACGCAGACGCCCAGTTCTTTTTCATCATCGGTTAGCACGGCATAGCTGGATGCCAATGACGAGAAAATAAGCTGGTCAACCTGCAAACCGCAACGCTCGACACATTTTTCAATGTTTTTAGCCATGTCATTGGCGCAGGTAATAATGTGCGCTTTGGCTTCCATTCTTACCCCTGACATGCCAATCGGGCTTTTAATACCTTCTTGCATGTCTACTGAAAATTCTTGTGGTAATACATGCAACATGCGCCGCTCGGCGGATATTGGCACCGACTTTGCCGCATGGATAACGCTAGCCACATCATCAGCGGTAACTTCGGTGTCGTTAATTGGCACCATGCCACTTTCGTTCTGGCAACGGATATGTTTACCGGTTATACCTAAATACACTGACGATATTTGGCAATCGGCCATCAGTTCCGCTTCGTTTATGGCTCGCTGTACCGCTTGCACCACCAGATTAAGATCGTTAACACCGCCTTTATCCATGCCGCGCGAGGCATGAGTGCCCACGCCAACAATGCTAAGCCGGTTATCCGGGGTAATTTCGCCTACTACCGCTTTTATCTGAGAAGTACCAATATCCAGTGCTACTATCAGATCTCGTCCTATCGACTTTGTCATGCTTTTCTCTTTGGCTCCGTGTTGGCATAACGCACGGCAATGCCGGTGTCATAGCGCAGATCGATTTCAGCTAATGCTTGTTCCCGATGGTTTTGCATAGTCGGGTACAGTTCAATAAAGCGTTGTAAACGCTTCATGGTGTCTTGGCGTCCTAATTTTAGCGCCAGGCCATCTTGCAATTGCAAGCGCCAGGAAAAACGTTCGTTTAACCATAATTGCTCGGCGCTGAATTGGTGTAACTGCAGTAAGCTCTGAATATGGCCAAACATGGTCAGGGCATCCTGCTCACTGCCTTCTGGGCCGTGTAGCCGGGGCAATACTGGGATCAGCTCGCTTAGTGGGGCAGTAAACAGCTGCCCTTTATTATTGAGCAATTGTTGCTGATTCCAGACTGCCACCGGCTGCTGCTCTGTTACAACGACCAATAAGGTATCAGGCCATTGTTTGCGCACGGCTACCTGATACACCCACGGTTGTTGCTGCAGGAATTGCTGCACCTGATCAACGTCTACCCGGAAAAAATTACCTACATATTCTTGTTGTAACCGCTGTTGCAACTTGCTCGCCTGAATATGCTGAAAATCGCCATACAGGCGCACTTGTTTAATCGGCGAAGCTTGCTGGCTTTGCAAATAATTATTCACCTGCACCCCGGCCCAGGCTAACAACGCCAGCGCCAACAAAAAAAACAGCAGTCCGGCGACAAAGCCGGGCCTGTGGTTTAATTGCTGATAAAACTGGCGTAAATTCATATTAGTTATCCTGGCTTAGCGTTTGCTGCAAAATGGTCAGCACTAACTCGCTAAAGGTTAAGCCGGCAGCTTTGGCTGCCATCGGTACTAATGACTTTTCAGTCATGCCTGGTACGGTGTTTACTTCCAGTAAAAAGTGTTCGCCTTGCTCGTTTAGCATTAGGTCAACCCGGCCCCAGCCTGCTGCACCTACGGCATTAAAAGCAGCCAATGCACAGTGCTGCATGGCAGCCGTTTGCTCGGCCGTTAACGGTGCCGGACACAAGTATTCGGTACTATTGGCCTGATATTTGGCTTCGTAATCGTAAAAGGCGCGCGGTGTGCGCATTTCAACAATCGGTAGTACCTTGTCACCAACAATAGCAATGGTGAATTCGCGGCCATTAAGCCAGCGCTCGACTAAAATTTCGCTGTCGTATTGCAAGGCCGCTGCTATGGCTTGTTGCAACTCAATGGGGTTGCTGGCGGCACTCATGCCGATACTAGAGCCTTCATTAGCCGGCTTAACCATTACTTTGCCACCAAGCTCGGCCAGTAAGCCGGCGTAATCGACGGTTTGGTTCGTTACTACCGCAAAAGGCGCGGTAGGCAGGTCTTGCGCCACAAATAAACGCTTACAACGAATTTTATCCATGGCCAGCGCCGACCCCAACACACCGCTACCGGTGTAAGGCACAGCCAATAATTGTAAGGCGCCTTGCATGGTGCCATCTTCACCACCACGACCATGCAACACAATAAATACCCGGTCGGCTTTAACCTCGGTAAGTAAGCTGGTTAGGGCTTGCTCAGCCGGGTCAAAGGCCACGGCATTAATACCAGCCTGTTGCAGCGCACTTAATACCGCCTTACCAGAGCGCAGCGATACCTCACGTTCAGCCGAATGACCACCAAACATTACCGCTACTTTGCCAAAATTGCTCATTGCCCACTCCCTGACAGCTGTTTTAAGCCGTTAATATTCAGCTTTACCGCCGCCAGTTCCTTTACCAGGCTGCCTATGTTGCCCGCCCCCTGAGTAAGCACAATGTCACCATCTTGCAGTACTTCGGCCAGGGCCGCTGCCAATGCCTTAGGCTCGGCGACATACACGGGTTCAAGTTGGCCCCTGGCACGAATAGAGCGGCATAAATTACGGCTATCGGCACCGGCTATCGGTGCTTCGCCAGCGGAGTACACTTCTAGTAGCAACAGTTTGTCGACACTAGACAACACGGCAGTAAAATCTTCGTAAAGATCACGGGTACGGCTGTATCGGTGTGGCTGATAAGCCATCACTAATCGCCGCTCTGGCCAGGCACTGCGCACAGCAGCAATAGTTGCCGCCACTTCGGTGGGGTGATGGCCATAATCATCAATTAATAAGGCAGTACCGCGGCCAGTGTCAAACTCGCCATATTGCTGAAAGCGGCGGCCAATACCTTCAAACTTACCAAGGGCAGCTAATATAGCCTGCTCGCTAATACCTTCATCTGCCGCCAGGGCAAAAGCGGCGGTGGCATTTAGGGCATTATGTTTGCCCGGTAAATTCAGTTGTACTTCACGCTGCTGGCCAGCCGGATCGGTAATAACAAAAACCCCTCGCGTACCTTGCTGTTTATACTCGGTTATCCGGTAGTCAGCATCGTCACTAAAGCCATAGGTTAGTACCGTGCGGCCAATAGCAGGTATTAATTCGCGCAAAACGTTATCGTCAATACACACTACTGCCATGCCATAAAATGGCAAATTGTGGCAAAACTCCAGATAGGTGTCTTTTAACTTTTCAAAATCACCCTGATAGGTGTCCATATGGTCGGCTTCGATATTGGTAATTACCGTGGCCATGGGTTGTAAATGCAAAAATGAGGCGTCGCTTTCATCGGCTTCGGCAATTAAATAGCGGCCAGCGCCTAAGCGGGCATTGGAGCCGGTTGAATTAAGCAAACCACCAATAACAAAGGTAGGGTCGGTACCGGCTTCGGCAAAAATAGACGCCAGCAAACTGGTAGTAGTCGTTTTACCGTGGGTGCCGGCAATGGCAATACCATATCGAAAACGCATTAGCTCACCAAGCATTTCAGCCCGACGTACTACCGGAATACGCTGCGCTAAAGCGGCGGCCACTTCCGGGTTAGACGCTTTTATAGCACTGGATACCACAACCACGCTGGCGGCAGCAACCTGGCTGGCATGATGGCCAAATTTTACCTGAGCACCCAGTGCCACTAAGCGGTCTATTACTAAGTTTGGCGCAATATCAGAGCCGCTAACCTTATAGCCTTCGTTTAGCAACACTTCGGCAATGCCACCCATGCCGGCACCGCCAATGCCAACAAAATGGATCCGCTCTACCCGGCGCATGGCCTGTTTTTTGTGTTGTACGGTGGTTATCATCCTACTTGTCCTATTACGTGCCGGCTTAAGGCCGCGATATGCGCTGCCGCATCTATGGTTGCCAGGCTTTGTGCCCGCTCAGCCATCTGGCGCAGCGGCGCTTTATTCGTTAACCAGGGGGTCATTATTGGCAGCACACCCTGTTGTTGTAATTGTTGCTGCGACAATATTACCGCCGCTTGCTGGTCGGCCAGCACCCGGGCATTGGCCGTTTGATGATCGTCAATGGCGCCTGGCAGAGGTACAAAAATGGCGGCCAGTCCTACAGCAGCTACTTCGCTTACGGTTAGCGCGCCGGCCCGGCAAACTAGCACATCGGCCCAGCGATACGCCTCGGCCATATCGTCAATAAAGGCACTAACGGTTACCTCAACACCACGCGTTGTTAAGGCCTGATAGGCTTGCGTTACTTCGGCTTGCATGCGTTGGCCGGTTTGATGACGCACCGCAATAGACCCGCTATTAGCCAGTTCGGTTAGCTGCGCCGGTAATGCCTGGTTTAGTGCCTGAGCGCCGAGGCTACCGCCGACGATAAGTATATTCAGGCACTGGGTGTCTGGCCGGTTAAGCCGGCACTTTAATAGCGCCGCCCGAATGGGGTTGCCCACCAACTGGCGCTTACTATGGCCTTTAAACGCACTGTCAAAGGCCACTAACACCTGATTCGCCAGCCGCGCCAGTAAGGTATTGGTACTGCCGGCAATGGCGTTTTGCTCATGAATAAGCAGCGGTATACCGTTAAGCCAGGCCGCAACACCACCGGGACCACTGGCATAGCCACCAAATCCCAGTACCAGTTTCGGTTGTAACTGCCGGCATATTTTGGCTGCCTGCCACAGAGCCTTTAGTACCATCCAGGGTGCGGTAAGCTTGCTGGTTAGCCCTTTTCCGCGTAAACCCGCTACCGCTATGCCATAGAATGGCCAGCCAAAACCGGGAACTAATTGCGCTTCCATGCGGTTATTGCTGCCCAGCCAGGCAATATCCCAGCCATCGGCAGCCAGTGCAGTTGCCACTGCTTGTGCCGGAAAAATATGCCCGCCGGTGCCACCGGCCATGATCAGCGCCAATGGCTTAGCCATGTTTGCCACCACTGAGTGCCTGCGTACCTTTTAAGCGAACTTCAAAATCGATGCGCAGCAGTAATGCCGCAGCTATCAGCATAATTACCAGGCTACTGCCGCCAGAGCTGACAAAAGGTAAAGTTAAGCCTTTAGTTGGCAGCGCACCGGTTGCCACGCCAATATTGACCGCAGCCTGAAACCCAATCCAGATCGCCAGGGCGTAAGCCATAAAACCATGGAAACTTAAGTTTTTCTCCAGCGCACGCTGGCCAATCTGCAGCGCGCGATACACTAAGGTAAAGAGTAAGCCTAATAAAAAGGCGATGCCGACAAAGCCGGTTTCTTCGGCAATAACCGCCAGAATAAAATCGGTATGCGCTTCTGGCAGATATTCCAGTTTTTGAATACTGTTGCCAAGGCCTTGACCAAACCAGCCACCACGACCAAAAGCCATTAACGATTGCGTTAACTGATAACCGCTACCAAAAGGATCTGCCCAGGGATCAAGAAAAGCGGTAACCCGCTTCCAGCGATATTCGCTGTAAACAATTAACACGCCAATGGCCATCGCGCCGGTGGCGATTAAGCCAATAAATTGCCCTATTTTAGCGCCTGCCAGAAATAGCAACGCCACGGCGGTGGCAAACATCACAATAACGGTGCCTAAGTCGGGTTGCATTAATAGCAATACCGCAAATAAAAACAGTACTACTAACGGTTTGATAAAACCTTTCAGGTTGTCGCGTACTTCTTCATGCCGGCGCACCAAATAACTGGCCAGATAGACAAAAAAGAATAACTTAGCCGGCTCGGCTGCCTGCAAACCAACTGGCCCAAGCGACAGCCAGCGGGTACTGCCGTTAACATTTTTACCAAACAGCAATACCGCGACTAATAGCAATATTCCTAACAGTAGCAGCCACATATTGCCGTGATGCCACCAGCTTACCGGAACCCTCAATACCAATACCGCCATGGTTAAGCCGATACCTAAATACACCAGATGGCGGATAGTAAAATGCAATGGATTATTAAATATTCGCTCGGCCACCGGCATAGAGGCACTGGTTACCATTACCACGCCAATAGCTAAAATAAGCATTAATATGGTTAAAAACAGTTTGTCGTAGGCGGCACTTTCATCTGTGTGCCACAACTGTGTCAGGCTATGCCAAGATTGTTGCCAAAACGATAACGCCAGTGGCTTCGCGACGGTATTCATAGCGCCAGCTCCTGTACCGTTTTAGCAAATAATTCACCACGATGAACATAGCTTTTAAACATATCCAGGCTGGCACAAGCCGGTGATAACAACACCATATCGCCATTTTTTGCCAACTTAACTGCCTGCTGCACCGCAGCAACTATATCTTTAACCTGAATGGCTTGTGGGTACAACGCAGCAATAGCTGGGCCGTCCTGGCCTAAGGTAATTAAATAATTAACATCGCGCTGTAATACCGGTTGTAATTCGCTGACATCGGCGCCTTTAGCATCGCCACCGGCAATTAAAATAAGCTTGCCACTCACCTCAGGTTTTAAACCGGCAATAGCCGCCAGCGTAGCGCCAATGTTGGTGGCTTTTGAATCATTAACCCAGCGGATACCTTTGTGGCTTAACACCAACTGACAACGATGGGCCAGGCCAGTAAAGCGTTGCAACGTGGTAGCAATGGCGTCACGACTGGCACCAACACTTAACGCCAACGCCGCTGCCGCTAAGGCATTAAACTGATTATGGCTGCCACTTAGCGCTAACTTGCTAATGGCTAACAACGGCGTACCGGCTACCTTAAGCCAGCGCTCACCCTGATATTCTGTAATGCCGTAGTCTGCCTGGCTGTCTATAGCCGCACCTGCCGTAAACTCCGTTGTTAGCAAGCTAATAGCGATACGGGCAGCATTACCGGCCGTTGCACCCGGATATGTTCTGACATCGGCCTGGTTATACACGGTTAATGCCGTATGTTGAAAAACCTGCTGTTTTGAAGCCGTATACGCCGCCATGTCGGCATAACGGTCGAGGTGGTCGGCACTGACATTTAATAAACAACTGGCGCGGCTTTGCAAGCTGCTAATAGTATCCAGTTGAAAGCTAGACAGCTCTAGGACAAATACATCGGTATCGAGCTGGCGCAAGGCATCAAGTACCGGCAAGCCAATATTTCCGGCTGCCAGAGCGTTAATGCCGCTTTGTAATAGCATATCGGTTACCAGCGAGGTAACCGTTGATTTACCATTAGAGCCGGTAATGGCTATAACCGGTTTTTGATTAAAACGGGCAAATAATTCGACATCGCCTATTACTTCTACGCCTTGCGCTTTGGCAAACCGAATGGCCGGATGGCTTACTGCCAGGCCAGGGCTAAGAATAATCATATCCATTTGCGCCAGGCGGTTTGCGTCAAACTCCCCCAGATAAATACCGTCTACTTTGTCGGCGGCTATCTGCTCTAACCCTGCAGGTTTAGGGCGGCTATCCATTAATACCGGTTTTACCCCTTGCGCCAGCAAAAAGCGTACGGTAGCCAGACCTGACAGGCCCAGCCCCACTACCGCTATGCGTTTGGCGTTGAGGGTAGTATTCATTTGTTATCTCAGTTTCAGGGTCGCCAGACCCACCAGTACAAAAATAATGGATAATATCCAGAACCGGACAATAACCCGTGGCTCTGGCCAGCCTTTTAACTCGTAATGATGATGAATAGGCGCCATGCGAAATATCCGTTGGCCGCGCAGTTTGTATGAGCCAACCTGCAAAATGACCGATATTGTTTCGATCACAAAAATGCCACCCATGATAAACAACACAATTTCCTGACGAACTAAAATAGCAATAACACCCAGTACTGCGCCCAGCGCCAGTGAACCAACATCGCCCATAAATACCTGCGCCGGATAGGTGTTAAACCATAAAAACCCCAGCCCGGCGCCGATCATCGTGGCGCACAGCACCACCAGCTCGCTGGCATAGGGTAAATAAGGAATATTCAGGTAAGCCGCGAAATTAACGTTACCACTGGCGTAAGCAATAATAGCGAAGGCGGCGGCGACCATAATAGTCGGCACTATTGCCAGGCCATCCAGGCCGTCGGTCAGATTTACCGCGTTGCTAGTGCCGACAATAACGAAGTAACTCAGCGCGATAAACAGCAAGCCTAATTGCGGCATTACGTCTTTTAAAAACGGCACTAACAAGGCCGTTTCTGCTGGGCGCTCTGCGGTCATATACAGAAATAGCGCGGTAATAATGGCAAAAACTGACTGCCAAAAGTATTTCCAGCGGGCGATCAGGCCTTTGGGATCTTTGCGAATTACTTTGCGGTAGTCGTCAATAAAACCGATGGTACCGAAGCTCACCAACACAAACAGTACTACCCAGATGTATTTGTTGTTTAAATTAGCCCACAGCAAGGTACTCACTAAAATTGAGCCCAAAATAAGCAAACCGCCCATGGTCGGAGTGCCTCTTTTAGAAAAATGACTTTCCGGGCCATCGCCGCGCACTACCTGGCCTATTTGCATTTTTTGCAGTCGGGCGATTAGGATAGGGCCAAAATATAAACTCAGAAATAAGGAGGTTAAAACCCCCAAAATGGAGCGAAAGGTTAAATAACTGAATACATTAAAAAAACTAATGTACTGCGTCAAATATTCGGTTAACCACACTAACATGGGCTATGCTCCTGCTGACATCTTTCTAGCAAGTCTTGCACGACTAACTCCATTTTTGCACTGCGCGAACCCTTAACGAGGATGGTGACCTGTTGCTGGCTTAACATTAACGGCATTAGTTGGTCTAACATTGACTGCCGCGAGCTAAAATGAGCACCTTGTCCATTGAACACGGTACTCGCGCTCTGTGATAACACGCCCAGGGTGAATAACAGATTAATATCCGCTTTTTTGGCGTATAAACCAATTTCTTCATGATAAATACGGGCATCGGCGCCCAGCTCGGCCATGTCACCTAACAGCAGCACCCGATAACCGGAATAGCTGGCCAGTAAGTCAATGGCGGCTTTAGCTGACTCGACATTAGCGTTGTAGCTGTCATCAATTATTTTTAACTGCTTATTTAACTGATTAATAGTGGTGCGGCCTTTTACCGCGGCCATGTGTGCCAGCCCTAATTGCACATCGCTAAACGTGGCGCCAACCGTAATGGCAGCAGCAGCAGCGGCCAGCGCATTGGCCACATTATGTTTACCCGGCAGGCTTAGCTGAACCAACACGTGCTCATCGCCATACACCAGGTTAAAACGGGCGCAACCCAAGTCATTTAGCACTATGTTTTCGGCCCGGATATCAGCGGGGTTTACCGTAATATCTGGCTGGTTTTGCGCTGTAGCCTTAGCCTGGTAGTAACTGGCAAAACGAATGATATTTAACGAGGCACAGCGGCTTAACCAATACCCGGTAAACTCGCTGTCATGCTGAATAACAACGGTGCCGCCCAACGCTACCCCGGAGAAAATTTCGCCTTTCGCTCTGGCAACACCGAAGGTGTCACCAAAGCCTTCTAAATGTGATGCAGCCGCATTGGTTATAATGGCCACGTCGGGCTTTACCAGGGCCGTGGTATAGGCAATTTCGCCGGCATGGTTGGCACCCAGTTCCAACACGGCAAATTTATCAGCTGCGGTTAAACGTAATAAAGTAAGCGGCACGCCGATGTCATTATTAAAATTACCCTCGGTTGCTAATACCTTGCCACAACGGCTCAGAATGGCCGCCAGCATTTCCTTAACGGTGGTTTTACCGGCACTGCCGGTTACCGCGATGGTTTTTGGCTGTACCCGGGCTTTAATTGCCGCGGCTAACTGGCCCAGTGCTACGCGGGTATCTGCCACCACAATCTGGCTAACCGTGCTATCGAGTGGTGTGTCTACTATTACCGCGACGGCACCTTTAGCAATAACGTCTTCAACAAAACGACTGCCGTCAAAATTCGGGCCTTTTAAGGCAATAAACAGCCCACCGGCAATGATGTTACGGCTATCGGTGCTGACTGTATTGATCGGCTGATCGTTACCAATTAACCGGCCCTGCACCATGGTTGCTATTTCGGTACAGCTTAGCGTAATCATAATGCCATCTCCGACATCAGTTGCCGCACGTAAGCACGCTCGTCGTATTGATGCTGCTGCTGGCCGATAATCTGCGTGGTTTCGTGACCTTTGCCAGCCAACAGGATCACATCGCCCTGCTGGGCACTGGCCAGCGCCAGTTTAATCGCGAGCTGACGGTTTGGCTCAATGCAGTAGTTGTCGGCATGCTGCATACCGGTTTCTATTTCCTGGCAAATTTTTAAAGGCAGCTCGCTGCGGGGATTATCAGAGGTAATGATGCTGTGATCGGCAAAATGCTGCGCCAACTGGCCCATAATGGGTCGCTTGCCTTTGTCGCGATCACCACCACAACCAAACACACACCATAAGCGGCCCGCACAGTGCTGACGCAAGGCGATTAGTGCCTGTTGCAGGGCATCAGGGGTGTGAGCATAATCTACCACCACCGTGACGCCATGCTTGAACAAGAATTGCTCCATACGTCCGGCCAACGGCTTTAACTTTGCGGCGGCATGCAGCAAGGCGGTTAAATCATACCCCAGTGCCAACAAACTGCCGATAGCCGCCAAGGCGTTTTGAATATTAAATTCGCCCAATAATGGCAAATGCAGCTGATGTTCACCAGCATGACTGCTAATCAAGCACTGATAGCCATGTTCTGTAGCCGTTAATTGGTGATAACCCAAAAACCGCGACTGCTGCTGGCAATCTTCAGCTTTACCATATGCCCAAACCGGAATATCGTACCGGCTGGCCAACGCTTTACCAAGAGGGTCGGAGACATTAAGTACTGCACAGCGGCTCATATCAGGTTGAAACAATAAGCTTTTTGCCTGGCCGTACGCCGCCATACTGCCATGATAATCGAGATGATCGCGGCTTAAATTAGTAAACACCGCGACCTGAAATTGCATACCGGCAACCCGTTGCTGCACCAGCGCGTGTGACGATACTTCCATTGCCACTATTTTTCTTTGCTGCTGCACAAACTGCGCAAGAATACCCTGCAATTCAATATAATGCGGCGTAGTATTAGCCAGTGGCGTCAACTGCTGCCAATGGCCATAGCCTAAAGTACCTATTACCGCCGCTGGCGTAGCCAGTTGCTCGGCTAGCTGATTAATAAAGCAGCTGGTACTGGATTTACCATTAGTGCCGGTAATACCAATGCATTGCAGCTGTTTTTGTGGCTGCTGGTAAAAACGAGCGGCTAGTTCTGGCATTTGCTCGGCTAAATCGGCCAGCACCATCACCGGTTGATCCGGATAATGACCACTGTCGGTTAATACCAGCGCCGCGCCCTGTGCTAATGCCTGGTCAATAAACTGATTACCATGCTGGTTTATACCTGGCAGGGCCACAAACACATCGCCGCTGACCACGTTACGGCTATCTACTTGCAGATGTCGCAGCGGCCGGTCGGCAAACTGTTGGCTTACTTCAGGCAGCCATAAATGCAGTTGGTTAGTTACCATTGCGGCCTCCGTTACGGCTAATCAGCGCAGAACCTGTGTTAGCGTCTGGGGTAACATTTAACAGTTGCAGGCTGGCACCCATAATACTGGCAAACACCGGCGCCGCAATTTCACCACCGTGGTAGACATCGCCGGCGGGTTCATTAATTACCACCACCGTAACAATTTTTGGATCTGATATTGGGCCCAAGCCAACAAACGAGGCAATGTAATCATCGCCATAGCCACCGGCAATAGCTTTACGAGCAGTACCCGTTTTGCCACCTACCCGGTAACCTTGCACCTGCGCACGAGTTGCGGTACCACCAGGGCCAATATTAGCTTCCATCATTTCCAGCATTGCCAGAGCATACTGCTGTTTTATAGCCCGCTGGCCAGCATAGGGTTCCATATTTTTGATAATGCTAAGTGGCCGGTTAATACCGCCGTTTGCCATAGTAACGTAGGCGCGGGCCAGCTGCACAGCGGTAACAGATAAACCATAACCGTAGGAGAAGGTGGCGCGTTCAAAGTCTGACCAGCGCTGCCGGTAACTGAATATGCCGCTACTTTCACCGGCTAATCCCAGCCCGGTTTCTTCGCCTAATCCCATGCTGTTATAAAGGCCCAGCACATGTTGTTGCGGTACTTCCAGCACCAGTTTTGCCACGCCCATATTGCTGGATTTTTGGATAATGCCGGTTAAATCGAGCTTTTTATAATTATTTGGGTCACGTACCCAACTGCCACCAATGCGCATGGTACCGGGGCTGGTGTCCACTATGGTATCAAGCGTAGCGGTACCAAACTCCAGCGCACTTAATACCGCCAGTGGTTTCATGGTAGAGCCAGGTTCAAAGGTGTCGGTAATGGCCCGGTTACGAAAACGATGTACCGGCGTGTTACGGCGGTTATTCGGGTTAAATGACGGACTATTCACCATGGCAAGCACTTCACCTGTGGCGACATCAACCACCACGGCTGAGCCTGACGTAGCGCCATGCGACAATACGGCTTTTTTCAGTTCACGATAGGCCACCGTTTGAATGCGCTGATCAATACTTAATTGCACATTAGCCGGCGCGGTCGAATCATGGCGCTCAAGCACTTCAATTTCACGACCCTTGGCGTCTTTACGAAATACTTTACGCCCGGCAGTACCCGTTAATAGGGCATCAAAGCGTTTTTCAACACCTTCTACGCCAACATCATCGACATTGGTAAAGCCTATCAGCTGCGCCGTGACTTCGCCGGCGGGGTAATAGCGTCTTGATTCCTGACGAAAATGGATCCCCGGCACTTTCAGCTTTTTAACGTACTCCACCACCGCCGGGTTAACCTGGCGCTGCAAGTAAACAAAACGCCGTTGTGGGTTATCACCCACCCGGCTTAACAACTGTTGCGGGGTCATTTGCATTATGTCGGCCAGCGCATGCCAGCGCCGCTCGTCACCGGGGGCGTTGCGTTCAATAACAATTTTAGGATCTGCCCAAATGGCTTCAACCGGTACACTTACCGCCAGGGCTTCACCGTGGCGATCGAACACCATGCCGCGCATAACCGTATCGGCTTCAACCCTTAGGCTACGCAAATCACCCTGGCTTACCAGCATGTCTGGCTCGATCACCTGCAACCAGGCAGCACGGGCCAGTAGCGCCACAAACACCGCCGAGATGCTGACCATTACAAAGGCAAAACGCCAGTTGATCACGGCCGGATACTGGCGGGCTTTAGCTTGGCTTTTACGCGGTTTAGCAGTCATTGCGGCCTCACCATAATATCGCTATCGCCAGAAGGCCGCTGCATGTTCAGGCGGCGCCTGGCAATATCTTCTACCCGGCTATGTTCGGCCAGCGAACGCTGTTCCAGCAATAAATTGCGCCACTCGGTATCCAGTTGGTCGCGCTGCTGGTAATGCATGTCTTGGGCTATGGTTAGCTGCCGGTTTAAATGCGCCAGATACACTACCGTTAAAGCCGAAGCAATGCAGGCCAGCAAGAGCAGCGCTACCAGCTTATGCTCGCGCCAGTCCTGGCTAATTAACCGTTCCAGTTGAATGTGGCTCATAGCGCAGGTTTCCCCGCTAGGTCTTGTTTTTCTGCTATGCGCAGCACCGCACTGCGGGCTCTGGGGTTAGCAATAAGCTCGGCCTCGGCAGGCATCATGGCTTTGCCAATCAGTTTTAGCGGAATAGCATGGTTTAACTGAGCTTCGGTTAACGGCATACCACGCGGTACGGGTTCGCCTTTGGAATAGCGACGCATAAATTGCTTTACTAACCGATCTTCTAATGAATGAAAACTGATCACCACCAGCCGGCCACCCGGCTTTAATACCGCCATTGCCGCATGCAGTGCCAGCTTAACCTGCTCTAGTTCACTGTTTACGTAAATGCGGATAGCCTGAAAGCTACGGGTGGCCGGATGCTTTTTCTCTTTGTGACTTTTCGGCACCGTCTCACTAATTAATTTTGCCAGCTGCGCCGTACGGGTGAACGGGGTTTCCAGCCTTGCAGCTACTATAGCCTGAGCAATACGCCAGGCAGAGCGCTCTTCACCATATTCGCGTAATACAAAGCTGATATCTTCAACATCGGCACTGTTTAGCCACTCGGCAGCCGACACGCCGCTGCTGGGGTCCATGCGCATATCAAGCGGGCCATCGCGCATAAAGCTAAAACCACGGTCAGCATCGTCAAGTTGTGGTGATGACACGCCTAAGTCAAGCAGAATGCCATTAAGTTTACCGCTGAGCTGTTGCTGCTCAGCGACGGTTGCCAGGGCGGCGAAGGGGGTATGGCTGATATGAAAACGCACATCAGCTTGCAGTGGGGCTGCAGCAGCAATGGCGGTGGGATCGCGGTCTATGGCATATAAACGGCCAGTAGGACCAAGTAAATTGAGAATAGCCCGGCTATGGCCACCACGGCCGAAGGTACCGTCCAGGTAAACCCCGTCGGCTTTAATAGCGAGTCCGTCAATTGCTTCATGCAGCAAGACAGCGATATGGGCATTATTAGTCATCTACAGTACAAAGTCCTGTAATCGTTCTGATAATTCCACCGTGCCGGCCTGTGCTTGTTCCAGCTCAATATCAGCGGTTAAGCGCTCGTGCCAGGCGGTTTCATCCCAGATTTCAAATTTATTAAGTTGACCCACCAGACGGATATTTTTCGTTAAACCAGCATGCTGGCGCAGTGGCGCCGGCACTAATATACGGCCACTTTTATCCATGTCGCAGTCGGTAGCATTGCCCAGCAGTACCCGTTGAAAACGGCGCTCCTGCGGGTTAAGGCTGGATAGGGCTTTTAGCTTTTCTTCTATTTCTTCCCACTCAGCCAGCGGATACAATAATAAGCAAGGGTCGTGCAAGTCGATGGTGCAGATCAAATGCCCCTGATTTTCAGACAATAGGTGTTCACGGTAACGCGCGGGAAGCGCTAACCGGCCCTTATCATCTAATGTCAGTGTAAATGACCCACGAAACATAACTTATCTGCCTGGTTAATCGGGCTGCGTTTTTTAGCGCAGCACCCGCCTGAATCGTCCGGAAAGCCGAAAGTGATCCACAATTACCCACAAAACCCCACAACGATACAGTTTAGGGCTCAGCTTTAACGCTTGTCAAGGTAAAACCCCGTACGCTTAGCGATTACGATCCAGTAAAAACAGTAGCCAAAGTGAAGTTGATGATTTTGGTGGGAAAGTGCTGCAGCGTAATTTTTACCAAACGGGTAATAGTCAGGGTGATCTGGTCGCTAGCTTTTTTACCAGAAAACTTGCTATTGCTGAATAAATTATTCAATATAAATTTACATATTGCATAACTAATTTTTTGCCGGTCACGGCTAACCGCACCGGTGGAGCAACCAATAACGCCTATGCTGAGCTTACTAAAAATCCGTGGCATGCTGGACCAGATGTCGGTTATCGAGCGCAAACTGGCCGAATTTATTCTGGACAATGCGCATATGCTGCGCGACTACTCGTCGCAGCAGCTCGCTGACGCGGTGGGGATTAGCCAATCAAGCGTGGTAAAGTTTTGCCAAAAGCTAGGCTATAAAGGTTACCCGGATTTAAAGCTGGCCATTAATGAAGCCGTGGTTACTGCCAGCACACTAAACCGCGACCAAGTTGATAAAAATACTGATGATGGCAGTTTATTAGGTATTGGTGAGCAATTGCAATTTAGCCTGCAACAACATTTACAAACCTTACTGACTATTAATGATGAAAAAACCCTGCTACAGGCAGCACGTTTGTTAGAAGGGGCCGATTTAATTTTACTGGCGGGTTTTGCTAAGTCGGCCATAGTAGTGGCAGATATGCAGTTTCGATTACTGCAGCTGGGCAAACTGGCACTGCATCATGCTGATCCGGCACTGGCGCTGCAACTGGCACGAAGTTTAACTGACAATAGCGTGTTACTGCTGGTATCAGACTCAGGCCAAAATAGCGATTTATTAAAACTGGAGCATTACGCCAAAAGCCGGCAGCTAAAAATAATTTCGATGACCAGTTATAAAACTAACGCGCAAAATCTGGCTGCTGACATTACCTTATTTACGCTTAGTGCTGAGGAAGATATCCGGCTTAACCCCATTTTAACCCAGCTAGCGCAACAACACCTTTGCCATATGTTGTATTTGCAGCTTTGCCAGTGGCAGAATAATGACCGGGCGTTAACAGAAAGTACCGAATTACTCGGTTTGCTGGAAAAACCCTAAGCATATCCTGCCACAGAACCGGCAACCGTTACGGCAACATTATTAAGCCTTCGATGGCAGTAATACCCAAGCCTGGCGCAGTACCAATGGTAATGTCGGCGTCATTAAAGTTAACGCTACTGCGCACCGGATCAAACGCACAAAGCGACGGGCCATCTAAGTCAATTTTGGTAATAACATCCGATTTTGCAACTGCAACATGCACCGCCGCTGCCACACTTATACTGCCCTCCAACATGCAACCTATCATGCACTGCATGTCGTAAAACGAGCAAATGTCGGCAATTTTTATTGCATTGGCAATACCGCCGGTTTTCATCAGCTTGATATTAATAATGTCGGCGGCGCGCATTTTAATCAGGTCAATCACTTCGCGCGGGCCAAAGCTGCTTTCATCGGCCATTACCGGGGTATTAACCCGCTCGGTAATGTATTTTAAACCTTCTAAATCGTAAGCTTTTACCGGTTGCTCTACCAGCTCCAGCCGCACGCCGGCATCTTCTAATTTCCGCAGTGCATACACGGCTTCTTTAGCTGTCCAGCCTTGGTTGGCATCCAGCCGGATTAATGCCTTACCCGCTACGGCGGCATATATCGCTTTAACCCGTTCAATATCTACCCCAATATCTTTACCCACTTTCACTTTCAAGGTTTCAAACCCGCGCTCAACCGCACTAAGCGAATCGGCTACCATTTTATCGATATAGTCGACACTGATGGTAATGTCGGTGGTTATTTTTGGCACGCCACCGCCCAATACTTTGTATAACGGCGCCTGATACAACTGAGCAAACAAGTCATATACCGCCATTTCAACCGCGGCTTTAGCGCTATAATTTTTCATTATAGCGCCCTGAATAAGGCGAATAATATGGTTTAAGTCGGCAATCTGTTGCCCCAGCAGTTTGGGTTTTAGCACGCTTTTAATGGCATCAATAATCGAGCCATGAATATCACCGGTTATGACGGCGGTAGCCGGTGCTGAGCCATACCCGCTATGGCCGGTGTCGGTGTCGACTATCACCACGACATCTTCAATTTGCTGTACCGTGCGCAGCGCCGTTTTAAACGGGGTTTTTAAGGGTATGGTCAGCATACCCAGCCGGATGTTGGTAATTTTCATATATCCCTCAATTAACGCAATGATTTAATAGCGTATATTTTATCCAGATAACTGCTGTTAGCGGTGAGTTGCAGCGGGGTTAGCGGCGTAACAGCAACACCATTTAACACCCCCTGATACAACACGGGCTTGGCGGCTGTAGTATCAGTATTAGTGTCAGAAAAGTAGGCCAGTTCATGCACTGAATGAATAACAAAAGGCTCACCGTTAGCGGCGCCTAAATACAGCATAACGTGACCGGGCCGGTAAATTAAATCACCTACCGCCGCCTGGTTTAACGCCGCCAGCTTTTCAGTGTGGCTGCTTTGCGGGCTAAAAAGCACATTACGACCATAGCCGCCCTCGCCCTGCTGGCCGGAATTACGCGGCATATCTATACCAAAACTACGATAAATTTCAATAATAAAGCCGGTGCAGTCGCGGCTGTCATAATCGTGGCCCCAACCATAACGATCGCCGAGAAATTTAAATGCCTGCTGCACAATATTGGCTGGGGTGTAGGGCAGGTATCCCAGGCTAACATCTTGCTGGCGGGCAATAAGTGCCGGGCTAAAACCCAGACTGCCATCGACGTTTTTGATGGGCAGTTTAACAATATAACTGGCATGCGGGTTTTGGCCGTGTACATTGTGGCCGGTTTCGTTGCTGCTCATTAACGGCAGCCGCGATCCCATATCTAATAGTAACGCTGAAATTGCCGGTAATTCAGGGGTGAAACTGGTATAGGCCCGGGCACCCGTGACCACTAAAAATGGTGTTTGTTTGCTGTAGGCTAACACTTGCTCGCGTGGCCCTATGGCCAAATCGTTCGCTTGTACCCAGCCAATATAATGGTAATTTTGCACTAACCACCACTGCTGGTCGCGGGAGTGATGTAGCACCGCTACCGCTTCGCCTGGAAATAAAGCGGTTTCCTGGAAACGATCTAAATCCAGAGCCATATTCTGGTTATGCACCCGATCATTAGTTGGCATGCTTCGTAACGCCGTGCGCGTAAGCACCAGAGCAAACTGCAGTGGGTTGCTAGCTCGTACGGCGTCAGTATTTAAGCGTTGCTGGTAAGCCTGCCATTGTGCGGCACTAACGGCGCGGCCATCGCTGTAAAATCGTGGTTGGTCAGCGTTGGCACTGGCATTAACAATAATGGCGGTTAATGCCGCGGCTGAAAAGCTGGCGGGCAAACTGGCCAACTCGGTCATGCTGGCTTGCTGCGCATAGGTTTGGACATTACGGGCACTTATTTGGGCCTGATTCAGCAATACCGTGTTGGCGTCTGTCAACTGCTGCAACCAATAGCGGGCATGCAGCTGTTCGGTTTTTAACAACGGAATATCTGACTCGGCATAAGCACCTTGCTGAAAACAGAGAGCGCTTAAGCATACTACCAATAAAAAACAACAACTTAGCTTCATTTTACCCTCTTAATAGCACAGCAATTAGCTCGCATAACTTTTATAATAGCTGCAATTAGAATCAAATATTCCAATTATTAATAGTTTTTAGCATAAATTATTTTCAAAACCAAAAATTTATTGCTATGTTCATTTTGTGCAGAAAATAAACATGTGCATAAACATTAAAACGGGCAAGCAGACCCGGGTAACGGTTAACCATTATAAAAACAGAAATACGCCACTCCAGGAGAGAAAGTGATGAAGTTAAATAAGCTGGTTCAGGCTTTTGCCCTAGCAGGCTTGAGCACACAAGTATTTGCCCAAGATACCGCTCAACAAACCGATACAATGGCGACTGACGCCAAAGTTGAACGGATCCGGGTAACCGGGTCTAGTATTAAACGTACCTCCGTTGAAGGTGACTTACCTATTACGGTGTTCAGCCGTGCCGATATTGATGCCGCAGGTATCACCTCAGCAGAACAACTGCTGTTGCAAATGAATATTGCCGGTAACTCGTCTGATAACCTGGCCAGTAATGGCGGTATCGTCTCTGAAGAGCAACGGGGCAACAACGGAGTATCGGGTGCGAACCTTCGCGGCCAAGGTGCGGATGCAACACTGGTGCTGTTAAACGGGCGCCGGGTAGCCACCCATGGTTTAAAAGGCCGCGCGGTAGACTTAAATTCTATTCCTTTTGCCGCACTGGAACGGGTTGAGGTATTACGAGATGGTGCTTCTGCGGTCTACGGTACCGATGCTATCGGTGGGGTTATTAACTTTATTACCAAGTCAGATTACACCGGTGCGGAAGTGTCGACCTTTGTTGATCATACGGAAGCGGGCGGCGGTAATATCTACCGCACCAATTTGCTGCTGGGTACTGGCGACATTAACAAGGACGGCTGGAACGTATTTGGCACCTTGTCTTATAAGAAAAATGAAGTACTGGCCGGCAACGATCGCGCTTTCTCTAATACCTTTCAGCCAGAGCGTGGCTTGTCACCAGACACCCGCGGCACGCCGTTTGCCACCGTATTTAACCGCGGCTCTAGTCAGCCTAATTTAATTGGTACCGGCTTAGTAGACCCACGGGATGGTCAATCGGTTACCGCCATTAACATTCTTGACTTGCCTGGTGGTGCTGGCTGTGAAAACGGCGGTGCTAATATGGGACCGTATAGTGACCAGCTGTGGAGTTCAGCGTCATCCCGCTATGCTTGTGCCTGGGATTACCCGGCCGCTGCCCGTATTCAGCAACCGCAAGAAAGCTTGGATTTTATTGGTCGTGCCACCTTTAAGCTGTCTGAAGATCATCTTGCAACCCTAGAATTTGTCGCCTCGGAAGTGGATGTCAGTAAGGCATTTGAACCCTATCAAATTTCTCCCGGTTCAACCTTTGGCCCCAGCACCTGGTACCCGAGTACCGGCGCTTCATACGATCGTATTTATAATGCCTTGGAGGGTTACTTTGGCGCCGCGCAACTTAATTACGGCGAAGCTATTGCTTACCGCTGGCGTTGTATGACCTGTGGTGGCCGTGAAATTGAAACTACCACCTCAGCCTATCGTTTGTTGGCGTCGCTGGAAGGGGTTATTGCTGGCTGGGATTACAACGCCGGTATTTCCAGAGCGTCCAGCGAGTCTGATTCAGTATTGGGCGACGGCTACTACTTTACCGATAAGTTACAACAAGTATTGGGCAGTGGTTTAATTGACCCGTTTTTACTGCCAGGACAAAACCAATCAGCTGCCGGTCTCTCAGCACTAAACGCCGCTTCGGCGCGCGGTGTGCAATTATATGGCGGCGAGTCGATTATGACGCAAATTGACGCCACCCTCTCTGGTGAAATTCCGTTTGAGCTCTCTGGTGGCAACATTATGATGGCGGTGGGCACCGATTTGCGACGAGAAGAGTTTAAGTTTAATGGTGACCAGCGAGCGGAAATGCGCCCGGTATTTTTAGCGCCATTTGATAATGCTAACGTGCTGGACAAAGTAAGCCGTGATATTAAAGCTGTATTTGCTGAAGTGTACTTACCGGTACTGGATAACCTGGACGTAACGCTCGCCAGCCGCTATGACAAATACGATGGCTTTGGTAGCTCTACTAATCCAAAAATATCGTTCAGCTTTCGGCCAATAGAACAGCTGATGTTCCGCGGTGCCTATAGTACCGGCTTTAAAGTGCCGTCGTTTAATCAATTGTTTAATGGTGTTACCGAGTCACAGTATACCGGCTTAGATTTAGCCGATCCGGCTACCTGTCCAAGCGGTGTGGCTGATGAAACGATTGCCGGTTGTAGTCGTATTCAGCCGGTAGAAATTTTCGGCGGCAAAGAAGATTTGTCACCAGAGGAATCTGAGCAGAAGAGCTTTGGTTTTGTGGTGGTGCCAGTGGACTACTTTAATTTCAGTATCGACTGGTGGGAAATTGAACGTACCGATACCATTCGCTCAGCGCCGCGTGACGTGCTGATTGAAAACTATAACCTGTTTACGGATAACTGGATCCGCGATGGACAAGGCCAGATTGTGGCAATAGACCGTCGTTATATTAACTCGGGCGGTACTTTAACCCGTGGTATTGAACTGGATGCCAACCTAACCGGCGAATTAGCGGGTGGCAATTGGAAAGTAAACCTCAATGGCAGTTATATTGACACCTTTAAAACGAAAGGCATTGATAGCTTACCCTATAGTGAGAATTTGGTTGGCGAGTATGTTCGCTATTTCAACTTGCCATTAAAATGGAAACACACGCTGAATTTCAGTTATGTGCTTGGTGACTGGAGCCACAGCCTGACCCAGCTTTATCGTGATGGCTATAACGATGAGTTACCGGTAAGCGTTCGTAATGGCAGTTTTGTGCCAGCGCAATGGGATCCGAAGGTAGATACCTACATTACTTATAACTACAGCGTAACCTACAAGGCTATCGACAATTTAAGCCTGACATTTGGTATTAAAAACCTGCTTGATGAAGACCCACCGTTTACCGCGCATCAGAACGACTTTGCTGCCGGTGCAGCCTGGGAGCCACGCGTGGCGGATCCTCGGGGCCGGGCCTATACCTTGTTACTGGAATATAAGTTTATGTAAGCCAGCACCCGCTCTTCCTGGTACCTTTTGCCCGCCTTGTGCGGGCTTTTTTATAACGACAAGCTGTCTATCCATTGATAAAAAGCAAGACATAAAAAAACCGCGCTAAGCATTATCGGCTTAGCGCGGTTTAATATATTAAGCGAGTTGGCCATTAAGCCGGGTTCTGTGCTCTGTTGCCAGAGTAGCAATCATTCCTCTAGGGCTTACGTCACCGTAAGCCTCAAGCAATCTACCCGCCCTCAACGCGGGCCGCGCCA
This sequence comes from Arsukibacterium sp. MJ3, assembly GCF_000987765.1. Taxonomy (GTDB): domain Bacteria; phylum Pseudomonadota; class Gammaproteobacteria; order Enterobacterales; family Alteromonadaceae; genus Alishewanella. The sequence continues at coordinate 78,073 of NZ_LAHP01000009.1, read as the reverse complement.
TAGAGGGCCTATTTGATCTTGCTCCGGGTGGAGTTTACCGTGCCACGAACTGTTGCCAGCCGCGCGGTGCGCTCTTACCGCACCCTTTCACCCTTACCTGATCCCGTTCTTTCCAAAGAAAGGCGGGCCATCGGCGGTTTGCTCTCTGTTGCACTGGTCGTAGGCTCGCGCCTCCCAGGCGTTACCTGGCACCCTGCCCTGTGGAGCCCGGACTTTCCTCCCCTTGCTTACGCAAGCAGCGATTGCCTTGGCCAACTCAGGGCGGATTATACGCTAATCAGGCTGAACTGCCAGCCCATTCTAACGCCAGCTTATACAGCGGGTTTTTCTTTTCATTGTGTATTTGTGCGGTCAGCGCTGCCGCCTGTTTTACCGGTAATTCAGCCAGTAAAATTTTCAAGGTTTGCTGCACTTGCTCGCTGATGTCGCTGGCGGCTCTGGCCGGTTCAGGTGCTATCATTAGCACCATTTCGCCCTGACAGCGCTGCGGATCGGCATTCAGCCAGGCCTGTATTTGTGCCGGTGTGCCATGGCAAAAGGCTTCATAGGTTTTGGTTAGCTCTTTGGCCAACACCAGTTGACGCTCCGCCCCGAGCACTGTTGCAACATCATCGAGACATGCCTGAATACGCCGGGCGGTTTCATAACACACCACCGTACCCACTGCGGCCGGCAACGCCGCCAGTTGCGCCTGACGCTGGTTGCTTTTAGCCGCCAGAAAACCAATAAACAAAAATTTATCGGTGGGTAACCCGGCAGCACAAAGCGCGGTAATAACAGCACAAGGGCCAGGTATAGGCACCACGTTTACCCCCGCCTCACGGCACAACCTAACTAGGTTATAACCAGGGTCGCTGATTAATGGCGTGCCCGCATCCGATACCAGCGCGACCGCTTCCCCTGCCTGGCAACGGGCAATGATACTGGCGGCCCGCTGTTTTTCATTATGATCATGCAGCGCCAACGTACGGGTTTGCACCCCCAGGTGTGCCAGTAACTTGCCGGTATGCCGGGTATCTTCAGCCGCGATACAGCTAACCTGTTTTAAGGTGGCTATCGCGCGCTCGCTAATGTCAGTTAAATTGCCAATAGGCGTAGCAACAACGTACAACGATCCAATTTGTTTAGTCATATTTCGCTATTTATTTGAGCTTGGCGGGCAGTCTCAGTAAGATAGCCCTATTAAAAGCCTAATGGTACTGTGCAACGTGAATTCCAGCAAATTAAAGACACTGCTTTTTTTGTGCCTCAGCGGCCTGCTAACCAGCTGTGCCCAGCAACCGGCTACACCGGCTGCAGGCCCCATTGCAACCAACGCTATCGAGCAACCCTTAGCCATGCCGGCTATGGCAGATGCCCGCGATATTTATCAAAAAGCCGGTGATTACCAGGGAGAGGCACGGCAAATTCATTTACTACGGGCAGCCCAAGCAGCATTACAGCAGCAACAGTATCCGCTGGCGCTGGCTATTTGCTACACCTTAGCCAACAGTGAATACAAGCTGGTACGCCAGCGCAATACGGTACTGTTGTTACAAGCTTATCTGGCTAATAACGAAATAGAGCGGGCTAACCTGCTGCTGGAGCAAACGAATATTGATAGCTTGCCTAAAGCCGATATCAGCACCTATTTATGGCAGGGAAGTCAGTTTTATGCCCAGCAACAACGCAGTCTGGCCGCTAGTAGCTGGCTATTGCAACTAGACCAGCTGCAGCAGAGTAATTCTGCCTATCCCGCACTATGGGATTTATTATGGCAGCAACTGACGACCTTAAACCAAAACAACCTGACAACACTGCGCACTAATGCCACCAACCGCAACCTGGCCTGGTTAAACTTGGCCGAATTAAGCCGGCTGCATATTGGCCAGCAACAAGCGTTACAGCAGGCGCTAGCCGATTGGCATCGCCGTTATCCTTTTATGCCCAAGTCAGCTGCCTTACCGGCAGCTTTGCAGCAACTGCTGCAATTAACACCTTACCAGCCCAGTCGAATTGCGGTGTTACTTCCGTTTAGCGGTAACTTTCGGGCCCATGCGAAAGCCTTGCAAGCTGGCTTAATTAGTGCCGCCAGCCAATACAAAGGCGAGCCGGTACAACTGCTGTTTATTGATAGCCAGCAAACACCTGCTCAAATTACCGAGGCCTTACAACAACAACAAGTTGATTTTGTGATAGGCCCGCTATTACGTGACCAAGTTGATATCTTTAGCCAACAAGCCGATTGGCCCTGGCCAACGCTGTTTTTAAACAGTCGTAATCCGGCACAGGAAAAACGCGATAACCACTTCTTTTTTGCGCTAAGCATGGAAGATGAAGCCAGCCAGATGGCCCAACTGTTTCAACAGAAAAGCTACCACAAGCCGGTGGTAATAAGCGCCCGTAATAATATTAGCCAGCGGATGCAGCAACATTTTGCCAGCCAATGGCAAGCCATGGGCTATGCGGCCCCAGAGTTATATCAATTTAGTGCCAAAGCTGAATTGGAAGCGATTGTTAGTAACTTGCTGGAACTTGATGCCAGCCAGAGCCGCATCCGTAACGTTAGTAGTTTGCTTGGTAGTAACACCAAACTGGAAGCCGAACCGCATAGCCGATTGGATATTGATGCCATTTACTTGTTAGCTGATCCGGTACAAACCCGTTTATTTAAACCCTATGTTGATGTGGCGGTAAACCAGACCGCGCCGAGATTGCCAGTGTATGCCAGTTCGCGTAGCTTTAGCACCAGCCTTGACCGGAACGAGCAGCGTGATTTAAACGGCTTAACCTTTACCGAAATGCCCTGGATGCTTGGTGAGCAAAGTAGTGTACTGTTACGAGAACAGTATCAGCAGTTGTTTAGCGAGCAGGATGAAGTATTGCAACGGCTATTTGCGATGGGTCATGATGCTTATCAGCTGGTGGCACGGTTGAAACAACAGCAGTATTTACCAGCGCTGGTGTTCTCGGGATTAACCGGCCAGTTAAGTTTAGATGCGAACGGTAGCATAGTGCGCAGACTAAGTTGGGCCAGTTATCGCAATAATCGGCTTATTACGGTACAAGAACCCTAAGCATGAACAATAAAGGTGAGTACTATGAGCAACTGGCGCTGGCTTACTTGCAACAACAGCAGCTAACTCTAGTTTGTCGTAACTTTCAGTGCAAAGCCGGTGAAATTGATTTAGTGATGCGCCAAAGCTCACAGTTGGTATTTATTGAAGTAAAATACCGCGCCAGTAACGCTTTTGGTGGTGCTTTAGCGGCCGTTACACCAGCTAAACAAAAAAAGCTGCTGCGGGCAGTGCGCTGGTATTTGCAACAACATGGTGGTCAGGATCAGGCTTGCCGGATTGACGTATTAGCAATTGAAGGGCGAGAGCCCTTTCATTACAACTGGGTGCAAAACGCATTCAGTTAGAAGGAAAGGTAATGCAGGAACATATCCGACAGCTGTTCAGCGAAAATATTCAAACCATGATCGCCACCAGCGAAGCGCTGGCCGAACCCATTGAAAGCGGGGCTTTAGTTATCGCCAATAGTCTTATTAATGGTGGTAAGGTACTTTGCTGTGGTGCCGGTGCCAGCCATGGTTTGGCTTGCCATTTTGCTCAGCTGCTACTGGACCAATTTGAAACCGAGCGCCCTTGCCTGCCAGCCTTGGCACTGCAAAATGATATGTCGAGCTTGCACCCTGATAACCATATTAATCAGGATTATCTGGCGCGGCAGGTTCGTGCTTTAGGCACTGCGGCCGATGTACTGCTGGTTATTTCGCTTACCGGCTCTGAACAAAGCCTGATTAAAGCCGTCGAAGCCGCCGTGACCAATGACATGAAAGTATTGGCCCTAACGGTTGATAATGACAGTGACCTGGCGGGTTTATTAAGCCAGCAAGACGTTGAATTAAAAGTACCGGCGCATCGCCCGGCGCGGGTGTTTGAATGCTACACTTTTTTACTGCATTGTATTTGCGAGTTAATTGACACTACGCTGTTTCCACAGCAAGGAGAACTATGAATACCAGCAAAATTATCGCTGTAGCAGCCACTGTAATGTTGTTACAAGGCTGCGCTGCCGCCGTGGTTGCCGGCGGCGCTACTGCCGCTAATTCCGCCAACGATCGGCGTACACTCGGCTCGCAGCTAGATGACAACAGCATTGTGGTCCGGGCTAGGCGTGCTATCGGTACGGCCGAGAGTATCCCTGATGAGAGTAATATTAATGTCACCAGCTATAACGGTGTTATTTTGCTAACCGGTCAGGTCAGTAGCGACAGCATTAAACAACAAGCCGAACTACTGGTTAAAGATACCCCTGGGGTACGTGACATCCATAATCAAATCAGATTAGGTAACAGCACGTCTTTAGCCACCCGTACCCGCGACAGCTGGATTACCACTAAGGTAAAAAGCCAATTATTATCCGAAGATGATATTAGTGGCCTAAATATTAAAGTGGTAACCGAAAATGCGGAAGTATTTTTAATGGGGTTGGTTAAAGGGCCAGAAGCCGACAGAGCCGTAGATATTGCCCGCCATATTGATGGCGTATCACGGGTAATTAAAGCTTTTGAACGGTAACCAGCTTAGTACACAACAGCATGCCCTAACATTCTTGCAGCGCTTTTAGCACTTTCGAGTGAAACTCGCGCTGCTGCATCACTATCATCACCACTATTGTCGCCACCATAAATAAAATAGGGTCAATAAACCAGGATAATGCTGACAACGAAAAATAGATGGCGCGCAAGCCATAGTTAAAAGAATGGCCTGCCTGATCAATTACCTTTGCCGCCCGATTAGCATACAACGCTTGATCATCCTCGTTTAAATTTCGACCATCTGGCGCCGCACCAATTAACACTCCGCAAAAGCCGTACTGACGCAACGACCAGGTAAACTGAAAAAAAGCAAATACGAAAATAAAGGTCAGCAGTAGCAGTTTTAATTGCACTGAACCCTCGGTGAAAGTAGACCAGGGCACCAGATTAGACAACATAATACTAAGCTTTTCAGCAGAGGACATGGCGGTTAATAAACCCGCCAGAATAAGCAGCGAACTGGAAGCAAAGAACGTAACATTGCGCTCCAAAGTAGAAATTAAGCCCACGTCGGCCATTTTGTTTTCACGGGTCAGCATTTTCTGCATCCAGTCGGTGCGCTTGCGCCGCAACTCGAACGATAAACAACTCACCACCTTAGCCCGGCGCTTGGCAAATAGGGTGTAGCCTATCCACAACATAAAAAACCAGATAACCGCAATTACGTCTAACGGGCCAGGCATAGCATGCTCCTATAACAGCATTATGGGCGAAAAAACGGCTCTGGGTAAACTAACAAACGGCGCTGCGGCGAATTCTTTGCTGGCTGCGACTTCGCCGCCACGCATCCAGAGTATAAATAAATAACGCTAACCAAATAAAACCAAAGGTGATCAAACTGGCTGGCCGCAGCGGCTCATGATATAACCAGACACCAAAGAAAAACATCATACTGGGGCCGATATACTGAAAAAAGCCCATGGTCGATAACTGCAATCGACGGGCACCCGCGATAAAGCACAATAACGGGATAGTGGTCACAAAGGCCGCCGCTACCAGCATAAGATTAAGGCCAACACTGTTATTCAACAGATTTACCGCGCTACTGTCAGCGTAAAACCACCAGTAACACAACGCCACAGGCAACAGCAGTAACGATTCAACAAACAGCCCGGTAATGGCTTCTACCGCCAGTTTTTTACGCAGTAAACCATAAATAGCAAACGAGCTGGCTAAGGCTAACGCTACCCAGGGAATAGAGCCAAAAATGACTATCTGGATCACCACCCCGCTGGTTGCTAACCCCAATGCCAGCCACTGCAGTGGCCGCAGCCGTTCACCAAGAAATAGCATGCCCAACAATACATTTAGCAATGGGTTAATATAATAGCCCAGGCTGGCATCCAGCATGTGATCACTGTTCACTGCCCAGATAAACAACCCCCAGTTAGCACCAAGAATAATTGAAGTAAATAACAGCCATAAAATCAGTTTAGGTTGACGCAGTAGTTGGCGCAGCTGAGCGCCTTGCTTTAAGGCGATTAATACCACTAGCAATAAAAGACAAGACCAGACAATCCGATGCACCAGAATTTCAGCAGCAGCAATAAAATTAAGTTGTTTAAAGTATAACGGGGCGATACCCCAAAGGGTGTAAGCGCTGGCGGCGAAGGCACCACCAAGCTTTTGTTCCCTGCTTAACGACATGTTGTAACCCCAGAAAGTTGGCTGTTAGGCCAGGGTGGCGCTTGTGCTAGCCAACCAGATAAGTGCCAGTACCCAGAGCAATATGTACACCCTGTTCGTTATGCAGCTCCATTTTGCATACCGCAACTTTATTACCGGCACGGATCACTCTGGCGGTGGCAATAAAATGCTTGCCGCGGCCAGGCCGTAAATAGTCGGTGCGAATATCAATAGTGCTCATTTTGCCAAAACGCTGCACCAGTTCACTTTGCTCAATATTACTAAAGCGCCCTAATGCACTGGCGACGGCCATCATACCGCCGGCCACATCCAGTACCGTGGCGATAACCCCGCCATGTAAAATTTGCTGTATTGGGTTGCCGACTAACTGTTCAGCCCAGGGGAAATGCACTTCAACCTGATCCTCGGCAAAGCGGCTTACCTGCAAGCCAAGTAAGCGATTAAACGGCATTTGATCAAAGGTGGCGGCAATGTAAGGTAACAACTGTTCGGGTGATTGCAGCATATTAATTCAACAAACCACTTAAGGTGAGCACCGCAGCAAACGCTAAGAAAAACAGCATATTACGCTTAGCCAGCTGCACCATAGCACTGGTTTCATCTACGGTATTACGCAGCTCAGGGTCAATAGGCTCTGCCGCTACGGCAACCTCTGTCAGCACTTGCTCGTTAGCAGTTTTAACATCAAGAAAATAGGCCAACAAGGTGTTAGAGGCCCGCGAAAAGTACCCAACCAGCGCAAAACCAAGGCTAAATAATCGGGTAGGAAACCACTGTGCCCAGTAGTTAAGATAGTGTACTGCGTCGGGAGTATCACTAGCGGGCTGTAAGCTACTGTAATCAGTGGCTGCTGATTCTTGGTCTGATGCGGCGGTGGCCAGGGTTAGCGGTTCATGCAACTGGCGCAATAAGGCATAGGTAATAACACCAAAAGCACCCAACAGTAAAAACCAAAATACGGTAGCCGCGTAATAGCGAAAATTCAGCCACACCATGGTTTGGCCATAGCTAGTTTGCTCAGTTTTACTGGCACTGTCACGGCGAATTTGTTCAATAACCAGATACGCCGCTTCAGCATCTCCGCGTTCCTGAGCATTCAAATATTGCTTGTATAATTGCCGATAATGCCAACAACCGATACCCACCAATAACACCAGCGTATTGACGATAAGCGTCAACAACCGATTGTCGATCAGACAAAGTAGCAACATGACCACAGCGCCAGGCAATAACAGCCATATATACTGGCCGAATTGATGCCGTGCCAGCCCAGCCAGTGGCGTTTTGCTACTTAACCGTAAATAGGCCTGCACATAACGCTGCGCTTGCCAGGCATTACTACGAACGGCCAGCCGTTCGATTATTAGCGCCAATAACATACTTATTAATGTCATTCCCTGCTCTCCTTCAGTGCTATTCGGTATGCTAACCAGTCGAATGCCGGCCCCGGATCCGTTTTGCGCCCGGGTGCAATATCACAATGGCCCACAATGCGCTGTGGACTAATATCTTGATAGCATGTCATTAAGTAGTGGCTTAACGCTACCAGGCTTTGATATTGCTGCTCAGTATACGGTAAATTGTCGCAGCCTTCTAACTCTATCCCAATCGAAAAATCATTACAGTTGGCCCGGCCAGCAAACTCACTTTTACCGGCATGCCAAGCGCGTTGACTAAAAGGTACGTACTGAAAAATACTGCCGTCACGCCAAATGACACAATGGGCGGCAACAGTTACCCCTTGCAGCGAGCTAAAACTAGCATGGGCGTTGCAATCGAGGCGGCCACAAAACAAGGCATCAACATAACTACCTTGTTGCGGCACTGGCGCAAAATGCCCCGCAGGCAGGCTGATATTGTGAATGACCAACAAACTTATGGCTACGCCGGCCGGCCGTTCATCGTAATGACCGGACGGCCTTTGCAGCAGCGTTGGACAACGTGGAGTAGCAGTGGTTTTCATCAGAATTTTTGCCTTTAGCTTGCACTGTGATTAAGCTAGGGCACTATTGTCATTGTTGAGGCCGTTTAATGCAAGCTCCCGAGCAACGAAGCCCCTTTGCTAAAGCCTTTAGTTGGTTAGCCTGGCTTATATTATTAGTGATGCTATTTCTGTTTTTTCAGGATTATCTGGCGGCAAAACGCAATCCGAATCAGCAGCTGCAAAGCATACAACACAGCAGTGGCGAAATTAGCACGGTGCTTATTCGAAATCGCGCCGGCCATTACGTTGGCACGGCGCTGCTAAATGGCCAACCCGTCGACTTTATGTTAGATACCGGCGCCACTACCGTCGCTATTGCCCAAAGCACCGCTGACAAACTGGGTTTACCACGCGGCCGACAAATTCAGGTGGCAACGGCAAATGGCATTACCACTGCTTATTTAAGCCAGATAGCAACCTTACAATTAGGCGATATAACCCTGCAACAGGTGTCTGCCAGTGTGGTACCGAATTTAGGTGGCACCGAGATATTGTTAGGCATGAGCGCCTTAAACCAGTTAGAATTCCGCCAGCAAGGCAACCAACTTACCCTAATTCAGCGAAACTAATATGACAGAGCAGCCAACAGCCGCATCGCAGCATCGTTACCTGGTACCGGAAATTAGCCGTAGTGTGCAAGCCGCCCTAGCCGAAGACTTAGGCTTTTTAGCCTTAGCAGAGGGCGATATTACCGCTAGTCTTATCCCTGGCGGGCAACTTGCCAACGCCACTATTATTAGTCGCGAAGCCTGTGTGGTGTGTGGTACTGCCTGGGTAGACGAAGTATTTGCTCAGCTGAACCGGCACGCGTCGGCAGCTGTCGTTAGTATTGATTGGCAGGTTAAAGATGGCGACAAGGTCGATGCAAATAGCTTGTTATGCACGTTAACTGGCCCAGCACCTTTGCTGTTAACCGGCGAGCGCAGTGCTTTAAATTTTCTGCAATTACTTAGTGGCACCGCGACCACAACCGCGTTTTATGTCGGCATGCTGGCTGGCACCGCCACCCGGCTGCTCGATACCCGAAAAACCATACCGGGGCTGCGTTTTGCGCAAAAGTATGCGGTGCAATGTGGCGGGGGTGTAAATCATCGCTTTGGCTTATTTGACGCCTTTTTAATTAAAGAAAACCATATTGCTGCCGCCGGCTCAATTGGTGCCGCCGTGCTGCAAGCCAGACAAAACTTCCCCGGTAAGCCGGTTGAAGTTGAAACCGAAAACCTGGATGAACTGCTGCAAGCCTTAACCGCCAACGCCGATATTATTATGCTGGATAATTTCAGCTTGGCCGACATTAGCGAAGCCGTAAAAATAAATAATGGCCGGGCGAAACTGGAAGTGTCAGGCAATATTACCGCCGAGAAACTAAGCGTACTTGCAGCAACCGGCGTCGATTTTATTTCCAGCGGCGCGTTAACCAAGCATGTGCAGGCTATCGATTTATCAATGCGCCTAAGCATTGTGAAAATAATGCCGGTAACTAGTTAAACCACTGTTCAGCTAACTTCTGTTACACTGCCCCCATCGTAATAACCGGAGCTTAGCTACCGTCGATGCAATTGACAGGCAAGGTAGTACATTGGCGCGATGATAAAGGTTTTGGCTTCGTCGTGCCCGATAACGATAAGCAACAACTTTTTTTTCATATCCGGGACTTTGCCGATACCAAAATTCGCCCAGCTGAAGGGGCTCGGTTACAGTTTAGCCTAGGCGTGGATAAACACGGCCGGCCACTGGCTACCCAACTGGCAGTCATTACCCCCGCCGCTATGGCCACAGCAAAAAACGAACCCGTTGTTATCGATCTCGACTACACCCAAGATGTGGCGTTGTACTTCCGCTGTGCTTTTTTAGTACTGGTGGTTGTTGCCTTACTGTTTGGCACCCTGCCTTATGTATTGCCTATTTTGTATATTGAAGCCAGCTTATTTACCTATTGGCTGTATCAGGCTGACAAGACTGCCGCTATTGCCCGCCAGCGCCAGCGCCTGCCTGAACAAAGTTTACAGCTATTTAGCCTGATTGGGGGCTGGCCCGGCGCCTTACTGGCGCAAAAAAAACTGGCACACAAGCGTCGTAAATTTTTATTTCAACGTGAGTTTTTACTGGTTATTATTGGCAATGGCTTGTTATTATTGTGGTTATTATCGCAACACGGTAAGTTATTTCTGGGCCGCTTGGCGCTGTGGTCATAACGCTGCACCTTTAGCCGCTTTTGTTTAGCCACTTTTTGCTTACTACGCCGGTATTTGTGAAGTAGCGCTAAGTTCACTTACTGGCGCCGGTCGGCCCAGCAAATACCCCTGAAACTGCTGACAACCCAACTCTGTTAACGCCTGGTACTGCGCTACCGTTTCCACGCCTTCTGCAATAACGTTTAACTCCAGGCTGTTACCCAGCGCCAGAATGGTTCTGATTATTGCCGCATCACTGGGGTCATGCAGCACATCACGGACAAAGCTGCCGTCTATTTTCAGCTGGTTTAATGGTAAACGTTTTAAATAACTGAGCGACGAATAGCCAGTACCAAAATCATCCAGCGAGAAACGTACGCCCAACTCACCCAATTGCTGCATTTTAACAATAACCGTTTCAATATCCTGCAATAACTGGGTTTCAGTTAATTCCAGCACTAAATGTGCCGGATCAGCACCAGTGCTGTGCAAGGTATCCGTTACCAGCTGAACAAATTTTGGATCATGTAATTGGCGTGCGCTTAAATTGACTGCCAGGTGCCAATGCGCGGTAATCGGATCATGCTGCCAACGTTCCAGTTGCTGACAACTTTGCTGCAATACCCAGGCACCAATAGGCAAAATTAAGCCGCAATCTTCGGCCAATGGTATAAAATCGGCTGGCGATACCGGCCCTAATTCAGGATCAAACCAGCGTAATAGCACTTCAGCACCCAGCATCCGGCCATCACTATGATATTGCGGCTGATAATGCAGACTAAAGTAATTCAGGCTTAACGCCTGACGCAAGCCGTTCAGCATTGCGGTTCTGGCTATTACTTTGGCTTGCAGCGTGCTGTCATAAAAACAATAACGATTTCGGCCACGACTTTTAGCATCATACAACGCAAGGTCGGCCCGTTGCAGCAATTCATCAACATTGTTGGCATCACTAAACATGGCAATACCGATGCTGGCACTAATAGAATAACTGCATTCCGTTAGCTGAAAGGGCTGACTTAGCATAGTCATTAACTTAGTTGCCAGTAATTCTACTCGCTGCGCGGCTAAATCAGGCCTGGATTGCAACTCGGTAAGTAACACCACAAACTCATCGCCACCAAAGCGGGCTAATGTATCGCTTTTTCGTAACTGACCACCGAGCCGGCTGGCCACCAGACTCAGTAATTCATCGCCTACAGCATGACCACGGGTATCGTTAAGATCTTTAAAATGGTCCAAATCAATAAACAATATTGCACCCTGACAACCAATCCGATCAGCCAGGCTGAACGCTTGCTCAAGCCGCTCTAGCAGCAAACGACGATTTGGCAATGCAGTTAATGCGTCATAAAACGCCAACTGGTGAATAGCCGCCTGATTCTGCTTATGTTCGGTAATGTCGGTTGAAATACCGCACAAGGCATATATTTCACCATTGGCATGACGTAACGGTAACTTTACCGATAAAAAAGTATGGCTTTGGCCGCTACTGGCCAGCGTATTAATTTCTTCTTCGACAATTCGCTGGCCGGCATGTAATACCCGTTGATCATTAGTCTGTAACTGCTCGACTGTTTTACCATCAAAAAACAGACTATCCGTATGGCCCACAATCTGCTCTGCGGGCCGGCAAAATAATTCCGCTATTTTATGGTTAACGTACTGATAACGAAAACGTCGGTCCTTGATGTAAATATGGGCGTCAACACTGTTTAAAATGGTGGTAAGCCGCTCTTGGCTTAATTGCAACTGCCCAAGCTGTCGACGACTACGTCGAAAGTACCAGAATACAATCGCAGCAATCAGTGCCAGCAACACTACATTAAAAACAGCCCAAAGCACTAACATTGAGGTAGCGGCAGTGGCTGTAAAATCGGGTTCGCTCCAGCGTTTAACGGTTTGATAGTAATAAGATTGCGGATCAGCTTGCCACTGTTGTAACTGTCGATCAATTATCGCCAACACATCCAGATTCTGGTTAAGTGCGGTGGTAAAATACAATTCTACCGGACTAAAGCGCAACATATTAGCTTTTAGCTGAAAAGCGTCAGCCCGGCGATCACCAAAAAAGTGACTTGCTGCCGCGATATCGGCCTGACCAGCAGCCACTAAATTAAAAGCTGCCGATAATGACTTTACGGGTAGTAAGGTTATGGGTAATTGCTGTTGCTCACTGACATTTTTTAAAAAAAAGTATTGAGAGCTGTCTTTTAACACCGCAACTTGCTTACCCGCCAAATCAGCTAATTGGTTTACGTCTTGGCCAGATAAACTGTAAAATTTTGACCAACTATATAAGGCAGGGGTTTGATGAAAACTCATCACTACAGCACGCTCTGGGCTGAAGGCTACATCAGGCATGATATCGATATCACCGCTTGTTAGCAGTTCAAGACAATAAGCCCAATCGCAACTTACCGGCTTTAATTGCCAGCCCTCTTGCAGGGCAATTTGCTGTAACAAATCACCAAAAATTCCGGTGAGCCTGCCGGTGTCATTTATCGCTATTTTAGGCGGATTTTGATAAATACCCACTACCAACGGGCGGTTGCCAGACTGACCGGTTTCGGTTGCGGTTAACCGCTGACTGGTTGCGGCTGTTACCATTAAGAACAGCAAAGCCACCAGGCTGCAACATCGCATAAATCGGTCTCTTTATTATTATTCTGCTACTGAGCTTACTGCAGCCAGCTTAAATTGCAAATGCAGCAAGCCATAGTGCCTTTATGATCTATAAATAGTGCCTTTATGATCTATAAATAGCGCTGTTATAGTTTATAAATAATAACGTTAAACTTTATAGATAAAACCCTTGCGATAACACCAGTGCATTAACAGGTATGATAACCCCATGAACACCAGAGCAAAGGCCAGTGATCCGTTAAGATCACCAAATAAAGGCTGGAAAAAATGGCCAAATAACCAACTTTTTAACGAGCCATCGCCCAGCGGCAGCATCACCAATACTCTGGCGGCAATGCCGGCCAACATAAAAAACAAAATAGCGTTAGCGCCAAAAACCACAAAAGGCGCGCCCCAACGGCGGTAGCCTTTCACATCACATAACCATAAACAGGCTGCCACAGCAATTGCAGCAAAGCCACTGCTCAGTAAAACAAAGGTTGGCGTCCATAACTGTTTGTTAATGGGGATAATGTCGCCGAACAGTAAACCAAGCCAGACCGCCACCACGCCACCAAGCAGTAACAGCCTTATTTTCCACTGCAATGGCCGGTCTGCTTGCAGCAGTTGCGCCATTAACACGCCACTTAAACAACTGGCGATGGCCGGTAAGCTAGACCACAGTCCTTCCGGGTCAAAACTGAACGGCATTGCCTGACGATAATACACATGAGCTGGCCCCAACAAGGTATGGTCAAGCCAGTTACTAAAGTTATTTCCGTTAAGCCACAGGCCGACAAATTGGTTGCCTTGCGCATCGTGATAAGGCAAAAACAACATGCCGGCTACATACAGCACCGGCAACGCCAATAACCAGCCAATGCGACCACGGGTGCCGCAGTACAATACGATAAGCACCGTAAAAAAATATACCATGCCAAGGCGTTGTAACACCCCGAGCCAACGCAGTGTTAGCAATTTTTGCTGCAGATAACTGTATGCCGGATCGGAAAAATTATAGTAAAACAGCGCTAAAAACAGCCCTAGCCCAAACAGCGTGGCACTGCGCTTAGCAGCATGGCGGATGGTAACCGATTTAGCCGTATTACGTTGTCGCTGCAGGCTAAGCTGTAATGACATGCCAACAATAACAATGAAAAAAGGAAAAATAAGATCGGTTATGGTCCAACCGTGCCATTCTGCATGGCGCAGCGGGGCATAGACATAACGCCAGCTCCCCGGATTATTCACCAGGATCATTGCCGTAATAGTTAAACCGCGCAGCACATCCAACGCCAGCAAACGCTCTGCTGGCAGTGGCGCCAAAATGGCATCGCAATGACGCCGCAGCCAGTTAAACATTAGCGTTAGTGCTTTATAGCGGTAACCGGTAGTGTTACCGGTAGAGAACCAGGGGCGCTTGCCTGGCTCAGTAGTACCTTTGCCAGCGCCGTATAGATTGCCCCCGGATTGCCGGCGGCAATGGCGTTGTCTTCACTGTTGTAGGCGTAGCTGGCCAGCACCAGATCGGCATACCGGCCATATATAGCCACATCGTAGGGCGCACGCATACTAATAAAAACATGCGCTGTCTGTTGTTGCTGTACTTGTTGCAGCAAACTTAAAAAGTCACGTTGCTGCTGCTGGTAACGTGCCGCTAACGGGCCAATCGCGGTTATATCGTCCATGCCGCCAATTTCTGCTAACGACGGCATTGGGGTAATAAAACCACTCACCACCACATCGGCTTTGGCCAATAAAGCATTGGCGCTAGCCAGATCATTCTGCAATAAACTGAGGCTGCTAATGCTAAGGGGTATTTTACTCTGTTGCTGTAACGCCAACTTAAGCGCTGCCGCTTTATTGTTGTCGGGCATAATTAACACTATTTTTTTGCCCGGCGTTAATAGCATAGTTAACGGTAGTGCGGTTGCCTTACTGTCTTTAGCAATAGTGATGCGGGTAATGGCGGCCTGGGCCAGCGCCAGTTCAGCCTGCCGATGCGCCGGGCTACCTATTACCTTATTGGCGTTAGCCAGTTGCGCTGCTGCTGAGCCCGCCGGTAGCAGCGGATACTGTTGTTTCAGGGCAATAATGCGCTGATAAGAGGCGCGTAATTCAGCAATATCAAGCTGGTTACTGTTAACTGCCTGCTCCAGTGCAGTGAGCAGAGCAGCTAAGCTGGCCAGTTCTGCCGGGTTTTGCAATTTTACCGGCATAAGGGCAATATCGGCACCGGCAGCAAAGGTGGCTATTACCGCCTCGTGTGGGCTGAAAAAATGACTAATACCCGCCATATCCAGTGCATCGGTAACAATGACCCCGTTAAATCCCAGTTGCCGGCGCAGTAAATCATGCAAAATAGCCCGCGATAAGGTGGCCGGTTTTAGCATTTTCTGGCCGTCTTTCGCCACAAAGGTACTGCTATCCAGCGCCGGGTATTGAATGTGAGCAGTCATAATCATGCCGGGGTTGTGCTGTTTTATAATGTCAGCAAACGGCAGTAAATCAACCTGATCAATTTGCGCTCGGCTATGCACCACCCGCGGTAAGCCTAAATGACTATCAACATGGGTATCACCATGGCCGGGAAAATGTTTAAGCGCGGCAATGACGCCTTGTTGCTGCATAGCGGCTGTCATGGCCCCACCCAGCTGCGCCACTACTGCCGGGTTTTCAGAGAATGCCCGCACGTTAATCACCGGGTTATCCGGGTTAACATTAACATCGACGGTGGGTGCAAAATTAACATTTATACCCAGTGCTAATAGTTCTGTGGCCATAATACTACCCACTTGCTTAGCAAAGTGGTTGCCATGCTCTGGGTACGTAGCACCAATAGCCATATTGCCACTAAACGACGTTGCCAGTTGCCGAGGCAAGCGGGCTACCCGGCCACCTTCCTGATCAATACTAATAAATAACGGCTGTGCTAACGCCGACTTACTGGCGGCTTGTTGCAACTGGCGGTTCAGACCAATAATCTGTTGGCTGTGTTGCAGGTTTTCAGCAAATAAAATAACACCACCAATGTCATATTGGCTGATAAGCTCTGCCAGCTCTGCCGGCAAGCTGGTTAATGGCGTACGACATGCCCCGGCTGGCTGCGGCTCTTTGCAATAGTAGCGCAAGTCGAGCATCAGCTTTTGGCCCAGCATCTGGCGAATAGTCGGTGCAGCGGTTTGCTGCGCCTGACTGCTCATCGCCAGTACACCCAATAAAATACACCACACCCAGCATAGCCGACGTTGTAACCACCCATTTTGCTGATGCAACACACTGTATACTCCGCTTATGTTAAGGTAATGTCTGTTCATGTATTGGCGTGCAGTAAAACAAAAAAAACCCGCCTGCGCCAGTAGTGGCTACTGGCGAAACTACAATTAATCGTAAACCTTAGCTCGCAGGAACACTGCCATGCAATTAACGTTATTAGACTGGACGGTTTTTATTGGCTATTTTCTGCTACTGGCGTCGTTAGCTATCTGGGTAAACCGACGACAAGCTAACAGCAGCAGCGATTATTTTCTTGGCGGTAACAACATGCCACCACTACTGGTTGCCATTTCGGTGCTGGCGACCTCGCAATCTGCCGCGACTTTTTTAGGCGGCCCAGACATGGGTTTTCGCGGTAATCTAAGTTATCTGGCTACCAATATTGGTGCCATTATTGCCACTTTGTTAGTGATAAAATGGCTTATCCCGCGTTACTATCACTTAAAAGTAACTACCGTATACGAACTGCTGGAAAGTCGCTTTAACGCTACTGCGAAAAACCATGCTGGCAAAATGTATTTATTTGGCCGCGTCTTCGCCAGTGGTGCCCGTTTATATATGGCCGCGCTGGCGGTGGCTATGCTGTTGTTTAACAATATTGACGCCAGCAGTGTTGTGATGGCTATTGTGTTACTGGCAGCGGTGGGTTTGGCGTGCACCATGGCCGGCGGCATTCGCTCGGTCATTTACACCGATGCTTTGCAGTGCGCGGTTTACGTAAGTGCAGCATTGGTGGTGTTAGGGTATTTATACCACAGTTTACAACTTGACCTGGCCAGTCTGTATACGGTGTTAAGCCAACCACTAGCCGACGGCACGTCTAAATTATTACTGTTTGACTTCAGAGCGGACTTTAGCAGTAGCGGGGTGTTTACCGTATGGTCGGCACTCACCGGCTTTGTACTGCTTAATATTGCTGCTTTTGGCCTGGATCAAGACATGACCCAACGGGTACTTACCTGTAAAACCGCTGCCGGTGGCGCCAAAGCATTGTTAACCTCAGCGCTACTGGTTATTCCGGTGATGCTGATCTTTATTGTTATTGGTTTATTGCTGTATATCTATTATCAGCGGCCCGATGTCTTTAGCAATAGTGGCCGTTACAGCGGCAGTTTTGCCGGTGAACAAATTACCGTTTTTATGTACTATGTATTGAATGAAATGCCCTCTGGCCTGCGCGGGCTGGTAGTGGTGGGAGTGATTGCTGCCGCGTTATCGACCATTACCTCAGGTTTAAACTCGATGGCATCAGTATTGGTTGCCGATATGTACCAACCCTGGCGTCAACAGCACCACGCCAAGACCGATGACCGGCATTATGTGCGGGCGGGCCAATGGGCAATGTTACTGACCGCCGTAGTGTTGTCATTAATGGCTATCGTGTGTTTTTACTGGCAGCAATATTCTGCTATGCCATTACTGGCGTTTGCGTTAAGTGTTATGGTGTTTTCTTACAGTGGCTTGCTGGGGGTGTTTTTTACCGCGCTGTTTAGCAAACGGGGTAACAGCAGCAGTGTTACTGCGGCGCTGTTAGCCGGCTTTACGGTCACGCTGCTAATGCAGCCTTATATACTGCAACAGCTTAGCCCTACCCTGGCAAGCATTGATCTGGGCTTTACCTGGCAACTTTGTCTGGGTACTGCGGTGGCATGGTTGGTGTGCTGGTCTGGCAAGCCACAGTCAACCACGTCATCAGCTATCGTAAAACCTGCTGTTGCAACAACCTATAGCGTGGAGCGCTAACATGTATTTATTGGCAATCGATGGCGGTGGCAGTAAAACTGTGGCCAGGCTGCAGCATAAAGCCAGCGGCCAACAGTGGCAAGCGACAGCCGGCCCGGCCCAGTTATCCAATGATCTGCCGCTGGCCATAACTAATGTCCGGCAGCTGTGCCTACAACTATGCCAGCAAGCCGCCATTACCCCACGCCAGATTGTGGCCTGCATTGGCCTGGCTGGTGCAGGCAATCCGCAATTACACGCCGCATTTTGCCAGCAACTGCAACTGGATTTTGCCGCCTGGCAGCTTACTACCGATGCCCGCACCTCGTTATATGGTGCCAATAACGGCCAGCCAGTGGTAATGGTAGCGCTGGGTACCGGCTCTGTAGCCATGCGGTTAACCGCCGACGACACTGAGCAACAAACCGGTGGCTGGGGTTTTACTATTGGTGATGAGGCTGGCGGTGCCTGGCTCGGCAAGTTGGCGGTGCGGCAATTATTATGGCAACTAGACAACGATAGCGGCCTTAGCAGCGTTATTAGCCCACTGATCCATGCGTTAGCCCAGCACTGCGGCGCCAGCGTTAACACGGTATTACCTTGGCTAAAACAGGCGAGCGCCACTGACTTTGCCGCGCTGGCACCCTTAGTATTTACGCACAGTAGCTGCCCACTGGCACAACAGATATTGCAGCAGCACGCTGCCGCCATTGCCGAACTGATTACTTACTGCCTTGGCCAACACGACCTGCCAGTGGTGTTACTGGGAGGGTTAGCCGCCAGCAGTCAGCCGTATCTGAACCCGGACATAAAGGCGCTGCTACAACCGGCAAAGGGTAATGCATTAGACGGTGGCCTGATTTTGGCGGCGCAGCAAAGTGCGGCGCCGCAGGGTTAAAAACCGCCAGCGTAAACCAGCAACGTAAACGAATACTTTCAACATGTCGTTAAAAAATGAGTAAAGCCCTGATGAGTGAAACCGAATTACTACAACAACTGGCTAGCATGAGCACCGAAGCGCGTAATCCAGCCTCTGCCAAGCTAGATCAGCTGGACAGCCTAGCTATTGTCAGTCTGATTAATCAAGCAGATCACGGCATTGCTGCGGCATTAATACCGGCACTGCCCGCCGTAGCCCAGGCAGTGGATGCGATTGTTAGCGCGTTTAACCGTGGCGGTCGCTTAATTTACCAGGGCGCCGGTACCAGTGGTCGTTTAGGTATTTTAGACGCCGTAGAATGCCCGCCGACGTTTAGTGTACCGGCTAACCAGGTGGTTGGTTTAATTGCCGGTGGCGAAAAAGCCATTAAACACGCCGTTGAAGGGGCAGAAGATAGCCCACAGCTGGCAGAAGCAGAATTAACCGCCATTAACTTTAACCGCAACGATATTTTGGTTGGTATTGCCGCCAGTGGCCGCACCCCCTATGTTTTAGGCGGCCTGGCCTATGGTCGCAAACTGGGGGCAACCACAATTGCCATTAGCTGCAATGCTGCCGGGCCAATCCTGGCTGCCGCCGATATTGCTATTTGCGCTGAAGTGGGCCCGGAAATAATAACCGGCTCAACCCGAATGAAAGCCGGTACCGCCCAGAAAATGCTGCTAAATATGTTAAGTACTGCGGCCATGGTACGTAGTGGCAAGGTGTACCAGAACCTGATGGTCGATTTACATGCCAGTAATCAGAAATTACAGGCCCGGGCAGTGCGTATTGTGATGCAGGCGACCGACTGCGATAACGTGACGGCCAGTGCCGCATTACAGCAAGCCAACATGAGTCCCAAGCTGGCCATTTTATTGGTGTTAACCGGCGATGATCTGGCCAGCTGCCAGGCGGCGCTGGCAAAAAGTAATGGCTTTGTCAGTAAAGCGCTGGGACAACAATTGTGAAACTACTCAGTGTGTTAAGCCTGCTGTGGCTTATAGTTTATTTACCGGCCGCCAACAGCCAACCGCCAGCAACCAGTAATAAACCAGCCACTGCTATTACCCCGGGGGCAGAGCGCCTGGCCGAGTATTTACCCTTATTACAAGGTAAACGTGTTGGCATGCTGGTTAATCAAACCTCACGGCTTGGCGAGCAACATCTGGTTGATGCACTGCTGGCTGAACAGGTAAATATTGTGAGTGTTTTTGCCCCGGAGCATGGTTTCAGGGGTGATCATGATGCCGGTGCCAAGGTCAGCTCCACAGTAGACAGTAAAACTGGCTTACCGCTGTTGTCATTGTACGGCGCCAATAAGGCACCCAGTGCTGAACAGATGCAAGCACTGGATCTGGTGATTTTCGATATTCAGGATGTCGGCGTGCGTTATTACACGTACATTAGCTCAATGCATTATTTAATGCAGGCAGCAGCCGAACATGGCGTGGCAGTGCTGATACTCGACCGGCCTAACCCGAATGGCCGCTATCTGGACGGGCCGGTGCTCGACTTAGCCTTTCAGTCATTTGTGGGCATGCACCCTATTCCGTTATTACATGGTATGACCGTTGGCGAGCTGGCGCAGATGATTAAAGGCGAGCGCTGGATAAATAAGGCCGATAAACTGGCACTAACGGTGATACCGGTGGCGAATTACCAGCGCCATATGCACTACAGCCTGCCACTGCCACCAAGCCCGAACTTACCCAATGATCAAGCTATTGCACTGTACCCGTCACTGGGCTTTTTTGAGGCCACACCGCTTAGCGTTGGCCGCGGCACGCCCTTTCCGTTTCAGGTTGTTGGCTATAATCAATTTAGTATCGGCGAGTTTAGTTTTACACCGGTAGCAACCCCAGGCGCTGCCAGCAACCCGCCGCTAAAAGACCAGCCTAGTAAGGGCCAGGATTTACGCCAGGTTAGCGCCGGTGGTTTAAATTTAAGTTACTTACTGGCATGGCATCAGTTGTTTCAACAGCATCAGCGTAGTGTATTTAACGCACCGGGTTTTATGGACAAACTGGCCGGCACCGCTACCTTGCGGCAACAAATTGAGCAGGGCTTAACCGCAGAGCAAATTCGGGCTAGCTGGCAACCGGCACTACAGGTTTTTGCCAAGCAGCGCCAGCCATACTTGCTCTACCCGTAGTTGATATCCATCATGATTTGCTCAGTCTGCCTGTTATTCCACTACCCGGCTAAAACGGGCTAGCGGCGCCATTCTGGCTTGGTTCAGGCTTAGCTCATCGGCGGTTAAGCTAATGTTGTCTACCTTACTCAGCACATCCAGTAATTGCGGCTCTATGCTATCTTGCTGGCAGGCTTTACGAGTTGTGGCCAGTGGCGTAAAGCTTAACGTTGGTCCCTGCAAACGGTAGCCACCACTTAGGTTGTTACAACCGGTATAACCATTTACCCGGCCAGAGCGATCAAACTGTAAAAACACCTGATGATCGACATCAACTGTGGTTTGCAACAGCTCGATTAACTGCCATTTACCCACCAGACTTTGTGCCTCGCCGGCAGCAAGTGGCTCTTCGCTCTGCTGTTTCGCTAGCCGGTATCGCTGCGCAAGCTCGCCATCAATTCGCTCACCCTGTGGATTAAGCACCAATAATTGCTTTTCCCCAACCAGAAATTGACTGGCTGCAGTATTGTCCAACTGGATTTTAGTACCATCACTACTCCAGCTAAATTGGCCTTCAGACACCTCAGGTTCGGCAGCACCTTCCTGATAGTAACGCGACAACTGATACTGCTGGTTTGCAGATAATTGAAGTGTAAGTTTAATACCAGGGCAGTCGGCACAAGGGATCACCCCCTGATAGCGGCCTGGCCAATCTAAGGCGCTCTGGCTGGTGTCTGCCAGCGCTACTGATGGTTGTTGCGCCGGCTGACAGCCAAGCAACAGCATTACGCTGCAAACAATAGTAAGGGGGTAACGCATAACAGGCTCCTTGCGGTCAAAAGAAAGTATAGTGGCTATTGTCGCCGTGCCAACTTTACCAGAGCTGAATTTATGGTCTATAACCATAGCGGGCCAAATGAGCTACACTAAAACGGCATAGAGTATAACAGGAGCAATGATGAGTATTAACGTACTGGCAATTTGTGGCAGCTTACGGGCCAAGTCAACCAACCGGGGTTTAGTGCGCTATGCCATGGCCAATAGCCCGCAAGGCATGAAAATACATTTTGCAGATTTACTCGACGTGCCTTTTTATAATGGCGATCTTGGCGCAAAACCAGCAGCAGTAGCAACGTTAATGCAACAACTGGCTGAGGCCGATGCCTTACTGCTGGCCTGCCCGGAATATAACTATTCAATGGCACCTGCACTGAAAAACGCGCTGGACTGGGCCTCCCGGGAGCCCGACAATCATTTATTAAGCGGTAAACCGGTGGCCATAATGGGCTCGGCCGCAGGTATGGGCTCATCCCGGGCGCAATACCATTTACGCCAGGTATGTGTTTATTTAAATTTGCACCCGTTAAATCAACCCGAAGTATTCGCTAACGCCTTTAGTGGTGCTTTTGATAATGATGGCAATTTAACCGATGACAAAATTCAAACCAATGTCCGTAAATTGCTGTCAGCGCTGCTGGTGTGGCAGCAACGGCTTAATAGCAACAACGGCTAAAGCCGCCCTGTTACCACGACCTTAGTTACCGGTAAAAGGGTCTGTCAGGCTGGCATCAGCCAGCTTGATCAGCCGGCCATTCACCACTGCCAGTTGCACGGCCTGGTCTTTGCTCAATAAAAAAGTAGTGGTAAGTTGCCGCTGTGGCCAAAGTTTATTAAGGCCCCGCGGGTTAATTGCCACCGGCAAACCCGAGTTATTGGTCAGTAAGCTGGCCTTGCCAGTAAAATGACTGTAGCCGTCTGCCAGTAGCTTTAAATACTGCGCCGTGCTTAACTCAACAGGCTTACTTAGTGGGTAAGCCTTACCCGCGCTGTAAAGTAAGCCGCTGGCATCCAGTGTATGGTAACCGCCATAGATACTGGCATCACCTATTTCATCCAGCACAACACTGCCCCGGCCATTGCCACCGGCGGTAAACGCTAAATCTACCTGTGCCAGTTGGCCACTGCCATCGGCTTGTTGCAAACCGACGTGACTAATAATTAAGTCTTTCATGCCGCCACTGTTATTCATCGGAATAGCCTGATAACCGCTTACGTCATAATCACGATAACTGCCACTGCCAATGGCCGCTAACCACTTTAAATACAATTGCAGGTTTAACTGGCGGGCTTGCTGGCGAAGAGGGTCATTAAACTGGCCACCTGCTTCCACTAAGATGGTACTCATACCCATAGCCGAGAAGGTGTCACCAAAGGAGCGAATTGAATAACTGTCATCATAGCGGCCTAATTGTTGCGGTATGGCGCTATCCAGCATCGGTTTCACTAAACTGATAAGCTGCATAGCAGCCCGACGGCTGGGGTTAATGTCACGCGCGCTATTATAAGCTGGTGCCAATAATGAAATGGTTGCCGGCTTTTTGTTATCGCCAGAGGCATGGTAGCGGTTTTGATCGTGTAAATTAAAAGCATAATGCGGCTTGATGTGCAGTGCGGCTTGCATCAATATTTGCCCCTCGGGCGTTTGTAACGCTAAGGCATCGCGATTAATATCAATATCAAGCGCATTAAAACGACTGTTGCGCTCTGCCCCATCCGGGTTAAGCATTGGTATTAAATATAAGGTTACCTGGTCTTGCCAGCTAGCCTGAGCAGTTTTCGCCTGTTGCTGCGCATCAAGTACCGCAAGCAAATCGAAAATAGCCGCGGTGGCGGTAGGTTCATCGCCATGCATTTGCGACCAGGCCAGCACTTTGCGTTCACCCTGGCCAATTTTAAACAAATAAACCGGCCGCTGTTCTACCGAGCGACCAAGCTCGGTGACCTCAAGCCAGTCTTGTTGCTGATAATAGGTAATCAGCGGCGCAATATCGCTGTGAGTTAGCGGGCTTTTCGCCAGGCCAGGTGCGGTGAATTCGGCATAATCTGCTGCAGTAGCCGGCCCTGATAACACCGCACTTAGTGCTAACCATAACGATAGTTGCTTTAACATGGCATCCTCTTTAAGTATCACGTTAATCTCCACCAGACTAAGCTAAACATAACATAGCCCGCGCTACTGCGCATAATAGCCAAAAGCTGGCTTGCCCAAGGCTGTGGTTATCTGTATAAAAGTAACAGTTTGCCATATTAATTGTTCTAACGCCTTATCCTAACAACTTACATTAACAACTTAACCTGACTAACAGATCAATATAGGAGCCTACAGTGGCAGATTGGTTAACCCTACTTCCGGCGCTGGTGGCCATTACGGTGGTATTGTGGCGCAAAGAAGTGATTCTGGCACTACTGTTATCGCTATGTACCTCTGAACTGTTGATCTTCATGCAAAACGGCCAGAGCTTTGGTGCCGGTTTATTACTCGATGGCAGCATTCAAACGCTGGAGCGAATTATTGCCGTTACCGGCGACGCCGACAACGCGCGTATTTTAATGTTCTCTTTACTAGTCGGTGGCTTATTGGCCTATATGCGCTATTCGGGCGGGGTGTCGGCTACTGTCGCCATGCTGGTCAACCGGGGTATTGCCCGCAACGGTCGTCAGGCCGGGTTACTAACCTTTTTTATTAGCAGTGTTACCTTTATTGAATCGAATCTTAGTTCGCTTACTGCCGGCATCAGTTCTCGCGGCCTGTTCGATAAATTTAAAATGAGCCGGGCCAGGCTGGCCTACATTATTGACAGCACCAGTGCGCCTATTTGTATTTTAATTTTATTAAATGGCTGGGGTGCTTATATCCTTGGGTTACTCAGCACTTATGATTTACCACAAAGCCCGGTGGCTATTCTGATTGGTACTATTCCGCTTAATTTTTATGCGCTGATCACTTTGGTAGTAGTGCTGTACACCATTATTAGCGGCAAGGTATACGGCCCCATGCGTCAATCAGAGCAGCAGCTGCATACGTTGTCACATCACAGTGAAATTGAAACTGCACCAAGCCACCCGGCTTATATGTTAGTGCCGTTAGTAACCTTGGTTAGCGCCATGCTGGGTTTTATGTTATTAACCGGCAACGGCCAGCTAGTGCAGGGCTCGGGATCTAAGTCGGTGCTCTATGCTACAGCGCTGGCTTGTGTGGTGGTGTATGCCATGATGTTATTAAGCCGCCGTTTTGCTCACCAGCAACTGGTTGATATTGGCTTTAAAGGTATTAGCGAATTACTGCCGTTGGTAACTATAGTGCTGTTGTCGCTATCACTGGGCTCCAGTTTGAAATTGCTGGGCACCGGTACTTTTATTGCCAGTATTGTTGACCAAAGCTTGCCGCAGGTACTTATTCCGGCGCTGTTGTTTTTAGCCGGCGCGTTAATATCCTTTACCACCGGCACCAGCTGGGGCACCTTTGCTATTCTGATCCCTATTGGGATGCCAATGGTCAGCCTGCTCGGTTTGCCACCACAACTTATTCTGGCTGCTATTTTAAGTGGCGGGGTGTTTGGCGATCACTGCTCGCCTATTTCAGACAGCACTGCGGTAAGCTCGGTAGCTGCTGGCTGTGATTTACTGGAACATGTGAAAACGCAGCTGCCTTATGCCTTGGTAAGCGGCGTTATCGCCTTACTTAGCTTTGTGATTGCCGGAGTAATAATGATATGAAAACTGCCTTGATAACATTATTGTTAGTGGCTAGCCCCTTGCTCACGGCGGCCGAAAAGACCGAGCCCAGCGTACCAGCCGATTTTACTGATGTGGCAACGTTGCTGCCCGCAGCACAAATTCATATGGCTTACCTTGGTAGCAATAATTTTGTTGGCAGCCCGGTAGAGGGTTATCAGGCTAATAAATGTTATTTACAAGATAATGCCGCCCTGGCACTGGTGCAGGCGCAGCAAACTGCTGCTGCCAAAGGTTTAACGCTATGGATTTTTGATTGTTACCGGCCACAAC
Organism: Arsukibacterium sp. MJ3; assembly: GCF_000987765.1. Lineage (GTDB taxonomy): Bacteria > Pseudomonadota > Gammaproteobacteria > Enterobacterales > Alteromonadaceae > Alishewanella. Next base: position 52,159 of record NZ_LAHP01000009.1, on the reverse strand, counting down.
GGGCGGTTAACCATTTTATGCGCTGGGCCAGTGACTTAACCGATATCAGCACCAAGGCAGACTATTACCCAAACCTGAACAAAGACCAGCTGGTGGGTGACTATATTGCTGAACAATCTGGCCATAGCCGGGGCAGCACTGTTGACTTAACGCTGGCTCGCCGCGACACCAACGGCCAGTGGCAAGCATTGGATATGGGCTCGCCGTTTGATTTGTTTGACCCGATATCAAATATTGGTCACCCGGCAATTAACCAAACCCAACTGGCTAACCGGCAACTACTGGAAAGTATTATGCTGGCAGCAGGCTTTAAGGTATACAACATGGAGTGGTGGCATTTTACCCATCAGCCGCCGGTATATACTGAGCAATATTTTGATTTTATCGTGCGCTAAGCCACCAACAAGCTACTGCTGCAGCCCTTATTGCCATTAGGGCTATAACAAAGGATCTGTTAGTATTAACGCATGCTATTTTTTAACCCCTTTTCAGCAAATTAACTATGGCCAGACGTACCAAAGCCGAAGCAGAAAGCACCCGCGCTGCTATTTTAGATGCCGCCGAAGTGCTATTTTTTGAACACGGTGTGTCACGCACTACGCTGGAAAAAATTGCCGTGGCGGCCGGAGTAACCCGCGGCGCCATTTACTGGCACTTTGAAAATAAAGCAGATTTATTTAACGCCATGTTAGAGCGGGTAAGGTTACCGTTTCAGCATTTGCTGGCAGCGGTAGATAACAACCCAGATGCCGATCCCTTTACTCAGTTGCATGAATTAATGAGTAACGGTTTACGATTAATTGCCTCCAGCGCACGGCATCACCGGGTACTAACTATAGTGTTTCATCGTTGCGAATACATTAACGAGCTAAACCCGGCGGTAAATCAACAAGACAAATTGGACGAAGAAGCCGTAGCGGTAATGCAGCGGGCGTTTGAACGGGCCGAACAAGCTGGCATGCTGCGCACGGGCATTAGCCCAAGGTTAGCGGCCATTGCATTGCATATGTATGTTGGCGGCATTATTAGCCATTTTTTGTTAAAACCGCAGCAGTGTGATTTACAGCAACATGCCCCGGCCTTAGTAGACGCCATGCTATTGGGCCTTAAAAAAGCCAGCTAAACGCGCCATTACTGAACGGATTAGCTGGCAAAGGTACTAACCTGAGCACACCAGCTTAATGTTCTGCACGCGCTGAGCGGCTAAATAATTTCATTACCACCAAATAAAACACTGGTACTAAAAACACTGCAAGTATGGTGGCCGAAATCATGCCACCCAGTACACCGGTACCAATAGCATTGCGACTGGCCGAGCCGGCACCACTACTAATAACTAACGGTAATACGCCTAATGAAAACGCCATCGACGTCATAATAATTGGCCGCAGCCGTAAGCGCACCGCCTCTAAAATTGCCGCCGTTAGCTCTTTGCCTTGCTGTTGTAATTCGCGGGCAAATTCAACAATTAAGATGGCGTTTTTCGAGGCTAAGCCCATGGTTGTTAATAGCCCCACCTGAAAATACACGTCATTACCCATACCACGCATATTAGCCGCTATTAACGCACCGATAATTCCAAGCGGTATTACCAGAATAACGGCGAAAGGCACGCTCCAGCTTTCATACAATGCGGCCAAGCATAAAAACACCACCAGTATGGATAAGGCATATAACGCCGGTGCCTGCGAACCCGACAGCTTCTCCTGATAAGAGGTTGCCGTCCATTCAAAACCAATACCGGCTGGCAACTGACTGATCAATTGCTCCATGGTTGCCATGGCATCACCCGAGCTGGCGCCTGGCGCAGGCTCACCCTGAATTTCCATGGCAGACACCCCGTTGTAGCGCTCTAACCGCTGTGGGCCATATACCCAGTTGCTACTGGCGAAAGAGGCAAAGCTCACCATCTCGCCGTTGTTATTGCGGACATACCAACGGTTAATGTCCTCCGGTGTCATCCTAAATTCTGGCTCCGCCTGCACAAAGACTTTTTTTATCCGGCCACGGTCAACAAAATCGTTAACATAGGTCGAACCCCAACCAATTGCCAACGTTTGGTTAATGTTACTTAATGACACGCCCAGTGCCTGCGCTTTTAGCTGATCAACTTCTATTTTCAATTGTGCGGCATCTTCCATACCGTTCGGCCGCACACTCACCAGATTTTGTTGCTTTGCCGCCATGCCTAGTAACTGGTTACGGGCATTAAGAAGTGCGTTATGCCCTACGCCGCCGCGGTCTTGCAAAAATAATGAAAACCCGGTGGCGCGGCCCAGTTCGGCAATAGGTGGCAGGTTAAAGGCAAAAATTTGTGCTTCTTTTACCGTACTAAAAAAACCCGATGCCCGGCCAATAACCGCTTGTACGCTATCGGCTGGCCCACGTTCATCCCAGTCAGTTAGTCGCACAAACGCCAAGCCCATGTTCTGACCACGCCCGGCAAAGCTAAAACCCGATACGGTAAATACCGATTGCACTGCCGCTTCGCTGGTGTAATGGGCGGCCACTTTGTCCATTACCGCTTCGGTACGCTCTTGACTGGCACCGGTAGGTAACTGAATTAAGCTTAAAAATACACCCTGATCTTCTTCCGGTAAAAACGAAGTAGGCAACCGCATAAACATAAACGCCATCACCGCCACGATAACGCCATACACCAGCATCGACCGTTTTGGTCGCGCCAGCATGCCAGCAACACCGCGTTGATAATTGTTATTGGTATGCTCAAACCCGCGGTTAAACCAACCAAAGAAACCGCGTTTGGCATGCTGGCCGCCTTTAATTGGTTTTAGCATGGTAGCGCACAGTGCCGGGGTAAAAATTAATGCGACCAGCACCGACAACGCCATGGCGGTAACAATAGTAATAGAAAACTGCTGATAAATAGCGCCGGTTGCACCGCCAAAAAACGCCATAGGTACAAACACTGCCGACAATACTAAGCCGATACCTACCAGTGCACCGGTGATCTGGCCCATCGACTTACGCGTTGCTTCAACCGGGCTTAAGCCCTCTTCGCTCATTACCCGCTCAACGTTTTCTACCACCACAATGGCATCATCAACCAGCAAGCCAATCGCCAGCACCATACCAAACATGGTTAGGGTATTAATGGTAAAACCAAACAGCGACATAATGCCAAAAGTACCCAGCAGTACTACCGGCACCGCCAGCGTTGGAATTAAGGTTGCGCGAAAATTCTGTAAAAACAGATACATTACCAAAAACACTAAAATAATGGCTTCAATCAGGGTTTGTACTACCGAGTTTATCGATACTTCAACAAAGGGCGTGGTGTCATACGGAATAACCGTCGCTAACCCGGCAGGAAAATAGGGTGCTAATTCAGCCAGCTTTGCTTTTACCGCCGCGGCAGTATCAAGCGCATTGGCGCCTGTCGCCAGCTCTATTGCTAAGCCAGTGGCCATTTTGCCGTTATAACGGGCAATAACCGAGTAGTCTTCACCACCGAGTTCAACCCGCGCCACGTCACTGAGTTTTACCATGGCCCCGTCGGCATTAACCTTTAGCAAAATTTGGCCAAATTCTTCCGCCGTGGTCAGCCGGGTTTGGGCCAGAATAGCCGCATTATATTGCTGGCCAGGTAAGGCTGGCGCACCACCTAACTGCCCTGCTGTGACCTGGTTATTCTGTACTTTAATTGCTGCAGTGACGTCAGCCGGGGTAAGTTGATATTGGTTTAACTTGTCGGCATCTAACCACACCCGCATGGCATATTGGCTACCAAACACCTGCACGTTACCGACGCCATTGGTGCGGCTAAGCGGATCTTTAATATTGGCAACCACAAAGTCGGCAATATCATCCCGCTCCAGGCTGCCATCTTCTGAGATAAAGGCCACCACCATGAGAAAGCCGCCACTGGACTTGGCCACCCGTACGCCATTTTGTTGCACTTCTTGCGGTAATAATGGCAAGGCTTGTTGCAGCTTATTTTGCACCTGTACCTGGGCAATATCGGCATCGGTACCGGTTTCAAAAGTTAGTGTTAAACTAATATTGCCCGATGAATCAGAGTTGGCCGACATGTACATCAGGTTATCCAGGCCGTTCATCGCCTGCTCGATAACCTGCGTTACCGCATCTTCAGCCGTTTGGGCTGAAGCACCGCGATAAGACGCACTAATACTGATGGCTGGTGGTGCAATTCGCGGGTATTGCTCGATAGGCAGCTGTTTAATTGACAACAAACCGCCCAGCATAATCACCAGCGCAATTACCCAAGCAAAAATAGGCCGGTTAATAAAAAAATTGGCCATGGCTTATTCTCCGTCTGCTGCGCTAATTACCGTGACCTTGGCACCCGGCCGCACTTTTTGTAAACCCGTAACAATAACCCGTTCGCCACTATTAAGGCCCGACGTCACCAGCCAGTGTTGGCCATAACTTGCACCGAGAGTAATTGGCCGCAGCACTACCTTATTGTCACTATCAACCAACAGCACCGTAGCGTCACCTTTTGGCGTGCGGCTAACCGCTTTTTGTGGCACCAATATCGCCTGGTCGTCAGTACCATGATGCAGGCGGGCACGAACAAACATACCGGGTAATAAATAAGCATCGCTATTGGGGAATACCGCCCTTAGCGTCACCATGCCGGTACCGGGGTCAACATTGACTTCTGAAAATTGTAATTTACCAGGCTCGTCATAACGGCTGCCGTCATCCAACAGTAATTCAACGCTAACCTTACCTGCCTCATCATCGGCACGTAACTGACGTTTTAGCTGCAATAGCTCGGTGCTGGACTGCGTTAAATCAACATAAATAGGGTCAAGCTGACGGATAGTCGCCAAGCCCTGTGGCTGATTAGCGGTTAACAAGGCACCTTCTGTTACCAGTGAACGGCCAATCTGACCAGCAATAGGCGCCTTTATGTCGGTGTAGTTCAGATTAATTTGGGCCGTTAATAACGCCGCGTCGGCGCTGGCGACGGCCGCATCGGCCTGCATCAGACTGGCATTGGCATCGTCATAATCTTGCTGGCTTACCACATTACTGCCCAGTAAGCCCTTAATGCGCTTAGCTTTTAAACTGGCGTTGTGCTGCAGTGCCTGGGCGCTACTTAACGCAGCATCAGCACTACTTAAGGCGGCCTGATAAGTAGCGGGGTCAATTTTATACAGCAACTGGCCGGCTTGTACTTGCTGGCCTTCGGTAAATAAGCGTTGTTGTAAAATACCGCTAACCTGCGGCCGGATCTCGGCGTGGCGGTAATCAGTAGTACGGCCGGGTAACTCAGTGGTTAATGCCACACTACTTATGCGTAAAGTGACCACAGCAACTTCAGGAACTGGCTGGCCTTGTGCTGCACTGGCCGGGGGCTCGCTGCAACCTGCTAACATTAAAACACTTACGCTTAGTAATGCGGCCAGCGGTTTACCCCACGACGTTTTCAGTTGCATAGTTTATCCTGTATTACCTTTTCGACAGTGTGATACGAGCACGTTTTACCCAAGAGCTAATGTCAGCACACAGCACCTGTCTGCTACATTAAGCTTAGCAGCGTAATATACATACATGGCTGTATGTTATCAAGAAAAAACTACCCTCTTGCGCGTTGTTAATGCCTTTTTACGCTGCAATAGCCAGGTGTATTATAGGAGTAAATATATAAAATAAAGCTTAAAAGCAAGTGGTTACGTCAGAAACGGCCGCTGCTCAGACAAGCCCATACTGAGCACATATGGCAGCTCGGCTTGTTGATCAGCCATAAAGTCTTGTTTGCTGCTAAGCCCCTGCCAGTTAATGGCAATAAGGCTTTGTGCCACGGCGCTACCTAAGCCACTACCCGGCCCCAGCAAAATAATATGCTCAGGTGCAAACTCTTTGACGGCCACTTGCAACGCCCGGCTAAAATGGAAGGTTTCAGTTACCTGTTGGCCTAAGGTATAGGTTTTCAACGCTGCAGCATTAGCCAGATTACCCGGCCAAATAACGCCGCGACCATCAATCAGCGGTAGCTGGGGCGTAGCAAAATATTGCTCACTCCAGCTAGCCTGTGCCTGCTCGGCGGCAGGCAGCATAAGCGGGCTGTGAAACGCCGCATGCCCCGGCAATAATAATGGAAAGCGCTCATCGCAAACAGGCAATGCCTGCATTGCAGCTTGCACTGCACTATGGCTGCCCGCCAGCACAGCATAACCGCCATATTCAATCGACATAAACAACTCGCCGTGGTGTAACTGTAATTGCTCGGCTACTCGGGCTTGCTTGGCCGCATCAGGTTGCCAATCACTGTTAAGCAACGGGTAAATAAATTGTGCCCCGGCTGCATTAGCCGTAAGCTGAGCCATACTGGTTACCAGTAACATGCTGGCTTTGCCCTGCCAGACACCGGCGCAACCGAGTGCGGTATACCAGCCCATTGAATTGCCCGTTAACGCCACGATATCGAATTTATCACGGTTAATCTGGGCAAAATCAATCAGGCCGGCACTAAAAATTAACGCGGCGGCATTGTCAGCTTTTAAATGCTCACGGCTGTTAAATTGCGCGGCAGTATCCAGCGCCGTGATGGTGGGTAACTGTAATTCAGTGCGAACCGCATCAAATTGTTGCAGCAAGCCTGGCTTTTCGGAGTGTGCTTTCAGCTGCTGCTGAATATAGCCTAGCTCGCTGCGGTTATAACTGCCACGCCCCGGACAAACCACCAGCGCGGTTTTTTTTTGGTTCATACTCTACTCTGCTTCATAAAGGCGCACCTGTTGTCGCAGCCGATGGCTTTGGCGTTTGCTCGATAAGCTGCAGCACTTTATCCATAATCTGTTGCTTGGATGGCAATACCGCATAGGCGGCTGTACCGAGCGGTATAAAACTGTCCATAGCGGTGATCCGGCTAAGCTGATACCAGCCCGGCCGTGCTTCGTGCAATGCGGTAAATAGCTCTTCGCTTAGTGAGCCACGGCGACGGCATTCATCAACAATTAACACCTGCTGACACCCGTCCAGTGCTGCCACTATTGCGTCAATATGCAGCGGTACTACGCAGCGTATATCCAGCAACCGCAAATTATACCCGGCGCTTTGTAATTCAGCCGCGGCCTGGCGGCTTAGGTAATAGCCGTTACCATAACTAATAATTGCCAACTGTGGCCGCGCCGCTCGGTTTTGTTCATATGCCGGCCCTTGGTTAAATACTGCCGGCTCGCCCAGCGCTGGCAGTGGCGTATCGGGTGTTGGATAATCGCACAGCCAGCCACCATCGCCTGCACTGAGTAAATCGCGGGTCATGTATAACGCTATGGGTTCTAAAAAAATCACTAGCCGTTTTTGCTCTGCTGCCAGTTGCACCGCCTGGCGCAGTAACAAGGCAGCATCGGCGCCATTCGACGGGCACAACACAATAATACCCGGAATATCGCGGAACACCGCAAAGGAATTGTCATTATGAAAATGACCACCAAACCCGCGCTGATAAGCCAACCCGGCAATACGGATCACCATGGCATTGTGGTACTGACCATTGGAGAAAAACGGTAAGGTGGCGGCTTCACCGCGAATTTGGTCTTCAGCATTATGTACATACGCCAAAAACTGAATTTCAGCTATCGGTAACAACCCTTGCTGGGCTAAGCCAATAGCCATACCCAAAATACTTTGCTCGTCCAGTAAGGTGTTAATAACCCGATTAGCACCAAAAGCATGCACTAAATGCTGCGATACACCATAAACACCACCTTTTTTGCCAACATCTTCGCCAAAAAGCACAACATTGTGATACTGAGCAAACAGATCATGCAACGTCCAGTTTAGTAACTTGGCTAAATGCTGCGGTTTCGCCATGTTGTGTTTATCAAATTCAAACAAGGCACTGCGAATAGCCGGCAGTGGCAATGGCGGTGCCGGCATAGCAGGCTTTACGGGAGCAATAGCGGCCATTATCGCGGCGGCACTGTGCAGTTTTGGTCGGCTGCTGGCGACCTGTGCCACCCGGCTAATTTGGCTGGCCAACTCGGTTATGGCTTGCTGTAATTGCTGGCGGCTAACAATGCCCCGCGCTAGCACACAGGCGGTAGAGGCCAGTAGTGGGTCTAGTTCCAGCTCGGCCGCAACCTGAATTTTACTTCGGTATGCCGCTTCGGTATCGGCACCGGCATGGCCGAATAAGCGCACGGTGGATAAATGTAATAACGCCGGCTGGCGTTTTCTGCGCACATACTGCGCCGCATTGCGGGCTGCGGTATAGCTTTGCGCTAAGTCGCGGCCGTCAGCGGCAAAGTAACGCAGTTCAGGCCGGTCGGCCAGGCTTTGCTCAATCCAGCCCTGCGGCGTGGGCGTTGAAATACCCAAGCCATTATCTTCACAAACAAATAGCAAAGGTAACGGCACATGCTGATAAGCAGCCCAGCACGCGGCATTAATAGCACCTTGGGCGGTAGAGTGATTAGCCGAGGCATCGCCAAAACTGCACATCACAATAGCGTCATGTGGCCAGCTACCTGCCTGGCCTAACCGTTTACTTAAATCGATAGCAAAGGCTGCGCCAACGGCTTTGGGTAATTGCGAGGCAATGGTGCTGGTTTGCGGTGGAATATTTAGCGCTAGGCTGCCCAGCACTTTATGGCGGCCACCAGAAATGGGGTCGTCACTGGAAGCACAAAACGACAATAACATGTCATATAATGGTGTGCTGCCGGGCAGTTGCTTACTGCGTTCAATAAAAAACGCGCCACTGCGGTAATGCAAAAAAGCCGGATCAGTTAAACGTAGTGCTGCCGCAACGGCGGCATTACCCTCATGGCCGGCACTGCCAATAGTATAAAAACTTTGGCCTTTGGCTTGCAGTAAGCGCGATTGCAAATCAAGTAACCGGCTGCTTAGCTGGCTATGCCACAACCGATACAAGACGCTGTCGCTGAGGCTTTGCTGTAAACTGCTCACCGACGGCAAATTGTTGCTATTTATGCGCTGTAAAAAGCTCTCCAGCCACGGATGAAAAGGTTCGGCCACGATTAACTAAACGCCTGTAGCCCGGTTTGTGCCCGGCCTAAAATCAGCGCGTGCACATCATGGGTACCTTCGTAGGTATTAACCGCTTCTAAGTTCATTAAATGGCGCATAACATGATATTCATCAGCAATGCCATTACCGCCGTGCATATCGCGGGCCTGACGGGCAACATCCAGCGCCTTACCACAAGAGTTACGTTTAATCAGCGAGATAGTTTCTGGCGCCAGCAAGCCCTGATCCATTAAGCGACCTGCCTGCAAACAGCCCAGTAAACCTAAACTAATATCGGTTTGCATATCGGCCAGTTTTTTCTGTACCAGCTGGGTTTGCGCCAGCGGCCGGCCAAACTGAATACGGTCAAGGGTATATTGGCGGGCGGCATGCCAGCAAAATTCGGCGGCGCCTAATGCACCCCAAGCAATACCATAACGGGCTTTATTTAAACAGCCAAACGGCCCTTTTAAACCACGAATATCGGGAAAAATAGCGTCTTCAGGTACAGCAACGTTTTCCATAACAATTTCACCGGTAATAGACGCCCGCAACGAAAATTTGCCTTCTATTTTTGGCGCACTTAAGCCCTTCATGCCTTTTTCCAGCACAAACCCGCGAATTTCACCCTCTAGCTTGGCCCACACCACAAACACATCGGCAATAGGCGAGTTGGTTATCCACATTTTACTGCCATTTAGCAGATAACCATCAGCTGTTTTTTTGGCAACGGTACGCATACTGGCCGGATCAGAGCCGGCATCAGGTTCGGTTAAGCCAAAGCAGCCAACCCATTCACCTGTTGCCAGTTTTGGCAGATATTTTTGGCGTTGTGCTTCTGTGCCATATTCATAAATAGGGTGCATTACCAACGACGATTGCACGCTCATTGCACTGCGATAACCGCTGTCGACCCGTTCTACTTCGCGCGCTACCAGGCCGTAACAGACATAGTTAACTGCCGAGCAGCCATATTGCTCTGGCAAGGTAGCACCGAGCAGGCCTAGCTCGCCCAGTTCGGTCATAATTTCACGGTGAAAATGCTCATTGCGGTTGGCCAGTAGCACCCGAGGTTGTAATTTATGTTGACAATACTGATGCGCGGTGTCGCGGATCATTCGCTCTTCTTCAGTTAACATACTGGATAATTGAAACGGATCTTGCCAGTCAAATACAGGGCGGGTCATACCAATACCTCTTAATAAACAACAATAAAATGCTAATCACGTAGCCGTGGGGTAACTATTTAACTATGATCGTTTAACTATAGCCACTTTGATACAGCAAGCCATGGCTTAGCGCAAATTTTAGTGCTCGTCCAACCAGCTGATCTAAACCACTAGTTTAGCGTAAACTGGGCGGTCAACCGCAATATCTCTTTGAGGGTAGGACACTATGTACCTGACTATTGTATTACGCCAAGTGCTAATGCTACTGGCCATACTGGCAATAACCTATTTGGCTGCTGGCATCGGCGCCTTGGGCTCAATTAATGCTGCCAATTTTTACCGGGAACTACAATTACCTGGTTGGGCACCACCGTCTTGGTTATTTGGCCCGGTATGGACCGCCCTATATACCTTGATGGCCATAGCGGCCTGGCTGGTTTGGCGAAGTAGTAAATTTAGCAAGCCCGCGCTACAGCTATATTTCTGCCAACTTATGGTGAATACCTTATGGAGCTGGCTATTTTTTGCCTGGTATCAGGGTGGCTTGGCTTTTGCCAATATTATACTATTACTCGTTCTTATTATTGTTACGCTGGTGAGTTTCTGGCGGCTGCACAAACTGGCTGCTTTACTATTAGTGCCCTATTTACTGTGGGTAGGTTTTGCGGCAGTACTTAATTTTAGTATCTGGCAACTTAATCCCGGTACTTTATAACGCAGCCGATTATAGGCATATCTGACCGGCTGATAACTCAGCCCCCGGCATTGTACGCGCGGGTTTGGGCTTAAGCTTGATTTAAAGCAAAAAACGGGCAAAATAGCATCACAATTACAGGCTTAATTGCGTGCGACAGGGTACAATGTGCGCATTGCAGAAAAAACAGGAGTTTTCATGCCCATTAGTACTCAACATAAAGTTTATCTTCCGGCTACCGCTAAATCTAACCAGTATATTCTGGCAGAAATTAAAGCCACTCCAGAGCTATATCAGCACTTTAGCAGTGAGAAGGCTTGTTACCAGCAATTAAGCCAGCAGTTATTTGCTTTGGCCGACAGCCTGAATTTACATAATGTGCATTTAATTGCCACTGATAAATTACCGGTAGTGCGTTTTCATACCGAAGCCCATGTGTTTCAAACCGCTGAGCAAATTATTTTTTTCTATAATCCAGCCTACCATGAGGCACAAAACCTGTTTAGCCAAAGTGGTTATCAGGCCCGGAAAATTCGCTTACTGTTTTTAGCCACTGGCAACGATATCCGCGCAAATGCTGCAGATTTCCACCAGCGGGTGTTGCAATTATTGCAACAATTTTTACCACAACTGCCGGAGCAGGGTCTGAAAGTTAAGATCCGTGATCATCAGCATTTATCTTACGATTTACTGGCCAAGCAAAAAGGTACCAAAGAAAGCTACGGTTATAAACTGCGAGCGATTGCCGGGCGCTATGCCACCCGCCAGCTTAAGTTACCTGAGCACAGTGCGCTAACCTACGTGCATATTACGCTGCCGCTGAGCCGGGCACTAAAGCAAGAATATGTTGCCAACGACAGTCAAGACTATAGCCCGCTGTATCAGCAACTGGAACAGCAGCTAAAAGTGGCCATTCAGGCGAAAGACTTAAACCGGGTAGCCATTATAGCCAATGGCCTAACACCACTGGTACGTAATAGTAAGTTTGATAAACCCGAAACCACCAGCGAACTGCAATTATTAGGCTTTGATCCAACCAACAATGCGCCGCAGTTTATTAGTGACTGGCAGGGCGATAATTTGGTAGAAGCGGTACATATTTTGATTGTGGCCGGCAATGATGACATGACTGAAACCGGCTATGGCCGTTTTATGAATCAGGTAGAGGCTGGCTTACGCAGTTTTGCTGATAAGTTAGCGCTTAATCCGGAAAAACAAGATTTAACCATTCGCTTTCATCAGCATATTAGCTATAACGACTAATATAATATAAAGCAAAATGACAGCAATACAGGTGTCTGTGATGGAAACAGAAATACCCGACCATTTAAAGCCATTGTGGTTTGATGGCCGGCTATTTCTTACAGGATATCGAACCCGCCTAGCAGCGCGCTGTTAACGCTGTTTCAGCAAAACGAATTACGGGTTTGGCAACTTAACCGATGGCTGAACTGGGCCGCGGCGCCGACTGTTAAATATGCTTGGGCCGGCAATTTTTTTCGCTTCACTCTTGGCGCAGCTGGCTAGTTCGGAAACATCGTGATGGCTTAAACACAGCAGTGGATCAGGTTCTACTACACCTATCGATAATGAAATAAGCGGGTAGAATAATGCCTGGCCAAGCCTATCGACCGCGCTGCAACCACCGGCTGCCAAATGGGCTTCGGTATAATAGTGTTTAACCCGTTCAGTAAAGCGGCACTGAATTTGTGCTAGTGCAGCCGTACTGTTATTGTCGGTAAACACAATAATAAAATCGTCGCCACCAATATGGTAAATATAATCAATGCTAGGCCGCACTTCAGCTTGCAGAATTTTTGCCAGTAGCTCTATTACTAAATCGCCTTTACTATAGCCATATAAATCGTTGTAAGGCTTAAAGTAGTCTATATCAACATAGGCTAAGCTAAACGGAACATTTTGCTGCAATAAGCTATCAATATGCATATTCAACGGCACATTACCCGGCAATAAGGTTAGCGGATTGGTGTAGCGGGCAAAAAATACTTTATTTTCGCTTATTTGTTTTAGCACTTTTCGTACCGAGCCCAAACCATAATAAAGGCCATTGTCGGTTACCAGAAAATGCAGGCTGGCATCATCAGCTTCATCACTGATCAAGCTACTGACATCATCAATCGATAAACTTTTTTCAACCAATAAAGGCGCTTTTTCCATACAAAAATTCACGGCTTTACGTTTATACAAGGCTCGGCCAAAAGTATGTGAAAATTTTTCATTTAACCAGCCACGGCTAACTACCCCAACCGGCCGGCCGGCGTCGTCAATTACTGCAATACAATGCAGACTTTTGTCATTAGCAAACAGTTCAGCCACTTGCAACGCAGGTGTATCTTGCTGTACAGCAGGGGTAACAGTGATAACCGGATCCAGCGCCTGGTTTAACGTTAACTGATTGTTAGCCAATAGCGGCGCCAGGGCAGCAACGTTGTTCTGAAACTCGACCTGTGGGCGGCCTAGCAAATATCCCTGGCCATATTCGGCGCCCAGTTCGCGACACATTTGCAACTCTTCACTGGTTTCAATACCTTCGGCGATAATGCTGCAACCGGTGTCTTTGGCTATTTCAATAATGTTTTTTACAAAGGCTTTTTTAACTGGGTCTTGGTGTAATTGATCAATAAAATAGCGATCTATTTTTACGATATCAGGCTGTAACTCTGACCAAAGCCGCAGACCGGAAAAACCACTGCCTAAATCATCTATGGCAATTTTAAAGCCAAACTCGCGATAGTGCTTAACTGCATTAATAAACAGCTCGGTGTCCTCTACCTGAAACTGCTCTGATAGCTCTATTACAATTCGCTCCGGTGCAAGGCCAGCGGCTTCAATCATTTTTTTGGTTAAACCAGATGGATGATCAGAGGTCAGCAGCAGCAACGGATTTACATTTAAAAATAATAAGCCCTCGGCACCGGCTTTGGCAAAGGCGTTAATGCTAAGTTCGCGGCATAATAGCTCTAGCGGCTCCAGCAGGTTATAACTAATGGCGGTTTTAAATAAATTACCGGGCGAGTGTAAAGCACTATTCGAAGGCCCACGGATTAGTGCTTCAAAACCAAGGTTTTTACCATCAGCCAATCGCACAATCGGTTGAAATAACGGTGTTAGCCGCTTATTGGCCAGAATATGGCGCAGCTCGTCACGATGGTAATCGCTAATACCCAAGATGGTTACTCTTTTAGTTAGCTAACAGCTCGAGCCAACACTCTCCATGGCAATTCAGAACATCCTTGCAGGCGGGTAGATTAAGTAAGTAATGTTACAGCAGCATGACAAGCGTTTACACCATAGCGGTCTGTACCATATTTGGTAATTCACGCTAGCCCATTTTAAATATACAAAAAGCAAAACGCCAACCCGAAGGTTGGCGTTGTAGTAACACTTTACCCGCAATAATTACGCTTTAGTTTTATTGCGACGTAAGCCAAACAAGGCTAATAAACCGGCACCAAAAGCGGCCAGAGTAGTAGGTTCAGGAACGGCTACTGATACATCACGTCCTGGCGAAGCAGTTACTTGTACGTTATCAATAAAATTACCCTCAGTGCCCGCAGTTAATGATCTAAAACGTAAAATAGAACTAGTAGATGTGGCAGTAAATGTATTTTCGAATTTAGTCCATACGTCCTTAGCATGCCCGCTAATATCCCATTCTAAACCTGGTACCGATACCTCAAAACGTTCATCGTTGTTATTACGAGCGCGATAAAAAAAGCTTAGCTCATATTGGCGATTAATTTCTGTAGCAAAGGTTTGGAATATTGACCAATCACCTACATTAGCACCATGGGCATTTAACTCAATAAAATGGTCGCCACTGACAGCCATAACACCATTTAAAGCATTCCAGATTTCAATATTGCTACCTTGCCAACCAGCCACGTCGCTACTGCTTAAAAAGGTCCAGGAGTTGGGATCAATTTGGTTTGATTCAAAGTCGCCGTTAGTAATTAATGTAGCTTGGCTGCTAAAACTGGCAGCTATCAGTGTTACAGCACCCAACAAGGTGCGAATAGGTGAAAATGACATCTTGATCCCTCAAAAATTATGGTTAATGGTTATAAAACAATCATATCATACCAGTATCAAAAACATTTAGGAACATTTGTTAAGAGATTTTTAGTACAGCAGTGTTAGGTGCTGCTAGCTAACAATTTTTGTTTCGCTGGAATATTGTTTTATTAAATTGTGCTTTAGATCAATGGCGAATTACTAATTACTGCTATGCTGTAATTATGTAAAACTACTGCAGTAGCAATAACCTATGCCAACCTCTAAATTTATTTTATGGCGCGAGCAACGGGTAATACTGGCCAAAGTAAAAGGTGGCTGGAATAAGTTTACTGCAGAAGATTTTGCCAGCCAGTTTAAAGCTATTGCCATGCCATTAGTGGGTAACGACTGGGCACATATTGTCTATTTGGATAACTGGCAACTGGGCGTGCCAGAAATTGAACCGGTGATCCAAGACTTAGTAAGTTGGTGTATTGGCAACGGCCTGCGCTTCGCCGCCCAAGTGTATTGCCCTCATATGGTTAAGCAGTACCAACTGGACCGGATGATTGTAGATAGCAGTGAGTATTTTGAAAAACGGGTATACCCCAACCAGCAAGAGGCCTTTCAATGGTTAACAGAGTGCGGCTTTAACACCCAAAGTCAAACCCTATTGTATACGGGTTAATATTCTTTCCGATTACCTTAATTTTTTGATCTGGCGCAATAGTCTGTCTGTGGTAAGCCGCTAACATGGGCTTGTAAATTAGTGTAACCTAATTAAAAAGGATCGCAGCAATGAGTAATGTTAAAACCATAACGATAAACGCCACTATGGCAGAAGGTTTTGCTATTCGTGGCGATATTGATGGTCATACCGTTATGATTGATCAGCCTGTGGCTGCCAAAGGCAGCGATACTGGCCCGACACCACTGCAAATGCTACTGTTTGCCGTTGGTGGCTGTATTGGTACTATTGGCCGAATTGCCGCGTTTCAGCAAAAAATTATCCTGCGCGGTATGCAGGTAAAAGTAGAAGGTGATTATAATCCGGCTGGTTTACTGGGTAAACCGACGGATGATCGGGTTGGCTTTAGTGAAATCCGCATTAGTGCGGTAATTGATGCTGATTTAACCGATGAGCAAAAAGCGCAGTTTCTAACAGAGGTATGCCAGCGCTGCCCGCTACATGATAATTTAAGCCACACTTCGGTGGTAGTGCACAGCTTGGCTTAACATTGTTTACGAAATAACCTGCCCGCGCGTTATCTATTAACCAAACTGGCGTTAACTTACAAGCAACCCGGGCCATTATTGCAAACATACCGAAAGTCAGGTAAACCGGCCAGTGCTGAATTTAATCAGTTATGACATTTTACAACAGCTGTAATGAAAATGGCGCCCTAGGGCGCCATTTTCAGATTAGGCAAGCTTATCGCGCGCCTGGCTCGGCGTACTTAGTTAGCCAGTCTTTAACCTGGTTATACCAATAAATTGAATTGTTGGGCTTTAAAATCCAGTGGTTTTCATCTGGGAAATAAATCATCCGCGATTCAACACCTCGGCTTTGCAGCGTGCGGAACAACTCAAAACCCTGCCCTACCGGCACCCGGTAATCAAGCTGCCCGTGAATAACCAATGTAGGCGTATTAAATTTGTCGGCAAAGTAATGCGGCGAAATGGTTTTATAAATATCCGGGTTGTCCCAGTAACCGCCAAAGCGGGTAGAGTGCACCGCAAAGTCGGCCGCCATTTGCGAGTACATATTGTATACCGCAGCATGAATAAGCAACGCTTTAAACGGGTGCTCGGTACCCAGTAAAATAGAAGACAAGTAACCACCATAACTGGCACCACCTGCTACCATCCGCTCGGTATCAATCCAGCTTTGATTTTCAAACCATTTGGTGGCGGCTTGAATATCGGCCAGTGGCTTAGTGCGCCAGTCTGGGTTTATGGCGTCAGTAAAATCCTGACCAAACCCACTAGAGCCATGGAAATTTGGCCAGGCGGTAACATAACCCCAGGAGGCAAACGTTTGGGCATTCCAGCGATAGCTAAAGCTGTCACCAATGGCATTGTGCGGGCCACCGTGTATAAGCAAAAACAGCGGATATTTTTTGCTTTTATCAAAACCAGCCGGGTAATGCACCCACATTTGAATGTCTTTACCCTCGGCGCCCTTGTAGGTAACCGACTCGTAAGTGCCCAACTCAGTGCTGTTTAAAATATCATCATTAAAGTTGTCGAGCCGACTGCTTTTGCCACTACGGGTATCTACTTTAACTAACCGTGCTGGAAACAAAAAACTGTCGTTAGTGGCAATAAGGGTATTAGCATCCGCTACTGCCGGGCTGCCATAGCTGGTTGCCTGAGTAATAGCCCGTTGTTTGCCACTGCGGGCATCAATATGGTACAAGCGGTTGGTAGCGGCATCATCAATGCTGCTATAAAAACTCCGACTATCGCTACTCCAAACGAAGTTATTAACCGAGCGATCCCAGTTACTGGTCAGCTCACGGCTGGTTTTTTTGGCAAGATCATAAACATGTAAGCGGGCCGTATCGCCATAAAAGCCGTCAATACGCTGGCGACTAAACGCCAGACTTTTACTATCAGGGCTGAAACTAGGGTTAGTGTCAGGCGCCTGATTGTCTAAAGTTAGGTTTATTGCTTCAGCACTACCTAGCCGGGCCAAAAAAATATCAATTTTGGCATCAACCTGATTATCCCAACCGTTGGCATTAAAAGCTATATACTGCTCTTTTGGGTCAATATCATAGCTGGAAGCACTTTGGCTAGACCGTGGCAGTTGATAACCCAATGGTTGAGTAACCGGTTGCACCGCGCCGCCGCTGGCCGCGATCCGAAAGACATGCGCTTGCCGGTTTTCATCTAAAAAATGATCAAAATGCGAATACGGTAACGCATTCCACTGCTTTGCAGAAACCTTATCATCTTTATCGGCTTTCAGTTGGCTGGTCATCTCATCCCAGTTTTTATCAGGCCAAACCCGGCTGATAAAATACAGATGTTGACCAAGCCATTTAATACCATAAACGCCGGTGGGCACCTCGGTAAGGCGCTGCGCTTCACCCGGCGAATTCATCGTCAGTAAATAAATTTGGCCAGCTTCGTCTTTATCACGCTGGCTAATAAATGCCAGCGTTTTACCATCGGGAGAAAACGTGGGCTCGCTGGCACGCATGCCAGTAGCAGTTAGTGGGGCTTGCTGCTTACCGTCGCTACTAAATAGCCACAAACGGGTGTAGCCCTTATCAGCCTTAACATCATAATGGGTAACCGGTGCCACGATATAATTGCCATCGCTGGAGACGATCGGTGAGCCTATGCGTTGCAGCTGCCATAGCCGCTCAACACTTAAGCTGTTGTCTGCAGTTGCACTTTCACTAGTGGCGTTACTCTCGCTAGCGAATAGCATGCCCGGTAGCAAACAGAGCAACAGCATAAAATACAGTTTTCTCATTAAAGATACTCCTGGGTAGTTTATGTTATTGATAAAAAACTAATCGCCAAATATTAGCACAGCATTACTTAAACCAGAGTAGATTATTGGCGGGGTGGGCTAATGTCAGCCACACTCAGTTTACCTATTGATCTAAATCGAAACTCTTATGGAACACTCTTTTTTGCGCGCGATTACGCTCACGCTGCCATTAGCTTTACCACTAACCATCGGCATCGCCTTATCTGGCTGTGCCGAAACCGCCACTATTTCAATCAAACAGGGCAGTGGTACAAACCCGACACTACCGGCACCGGTAAACAACCTTATTCCAACGGTAAATATTGCACCTGCGGTGGGTTGGCCAGCCACGGCAAAACCCACGGCCGCAGCAGGCACTCAGGTTGCAGCTTTTGCCCGGCAATTACAGCATCCGCGCTGGATTTATGTGCTGCCAAATGGCGATGTATTGGTTGCCGAAAGTAATGCGCCGGCAAAAACTGACAGTAACCAGGGGCTAAAAGCCTGGATTACTGGTTTGGTCATGAAGAAAGCCGGTGCCGGCGTGGCCAGTGCCAATCGTATAACCTTGCTACGTGATAGTAATGGTGATGGCGTGGCAGATGTACGCACAGTGTTTTTGCAAGGCCTTAACTCGCCTTTTGGCATGGCGCTGGTTGGTACTACTTTATATGTCGCCAATACCGATGCGGTACTGCACTATAACTATCTGCCTGGTGACACCCAGATAACTGCTGCTGGCAATAAACTGCTCGATTTACCCGCTGGTGCCATTAATCATCACTGGACCAAAAACCTGATTGCCAGTCCGGATGGTAAAACCCTTTATATAACAGTAGGCTCTAACAGTAATATCGCAGAGCGCGGCATGGCGGCAGAGGCAGGCCGTGCCGCTATTTGGCAAGTTGACGTAACGAGCGGCGAACACCGCCTGTTTGCAACAGGGCTGCGTAACCCGAACGGCTTAGCCTGGCAACCAATTACCGGTGAACTGTGGACGGTAGTGAACGAACGGGATGAACTAGGTAGCGATTTAGTGCCCGACTACCTTACCTCGGTTAAACAAGGCGGTTTTTATGGCTGGCCCTATAGCTATTATGGGCAGCATCTGGACCCTCGCGTTACACCACAACGTGCAGATTTAGTAGCGAAAGCCCTGGTGCCGGATTATGCGCTGGGCGCTCACGTTGCGCCGCTGGGTCTGGCGTATTCTGCCAATAACAACCTGCCGATGCGTTTTAACAACGGCATGTTTATTGGCCAGCATGGCTCGTGGAATCGTCGGCCACACAGTGGTTATAGTGTTGTGTTTGTGCCATTTGTCGATGGCAAAGCACAAGGCGACTCGCTAGAAGTATTAACCGGCTTTTTAAGTTCAGATGGCAAAGCCTATGGCCGGCCGGTTGGCGTGGCGCTGGATAACACCGGCGCCTTACTGGTGGCAGATGATGTTGGTAATATTATTTGGCGGCTAAGCGGTGCCAATACCAACGCAGTTCCGTTAAATAACACGCAATAAAATCACTCTGACCCATTTTATTGCTGGCGGCCAAGCCGGTAGGCATCGGCTATAGCGAGCAGCCATATAATGAGTAACACGGTCATTTTGCTATTTAACGCTTGCCCTTCAACACCGGCAATGGAGTGGGTTAATGCGGCTGAAATTGCCGCAATATCTAAAGAAATTTCACCCTTATTAATTTGCAACACAATCTGCTGAGCTTTGGCAATAAGTTCGCTTATCATAAAATAGAGCGGCACGGAAAACGTTACAGCAAATAGCGCGGACATGGCATATTTTTTAAGAAGTAAGTGCCCGGCCCCCGGGAAGACAAGCGCTGAAAACAATGCTGCTTTTACTGAGCTTTTCATAGTGCTGCCTATGCTTACCACCCCTGTTTTTAACCGCGCTGACTCTCTAAACCAGATTAAAGCAGCACTACTTTACAACAGGTTAATCGGTAGCTTTAAATACGTGGTGCCATTATCTTCTGCTGGCGGTAAATGACCAGCACGAATATTCACCTGCACTGAAGGCAAAATAAGCCGTGGCATGGCCAGCGTAGCGTCACGTGTTTGCCGGCGCTTCACAAAATCGGCTTTACTTACTGCTCCGCCAACATGAATATTATGCTGTTTTTGCTGCTTAACGCTAGTTAAATACTCGTGTTGGCGCCCGGCAGGTGGATAATCATGACAAATATAAATTTCGGTTTGCTCAGGTAGCGCTAAGAGCTGCTGAATAGAGTCGAATAAAGTCTCTGCACTGCCGCCTGGAAAATCACAACGCGCGGTACCAACGTCTGGCATAAAAATAGTATCGCCAACAAAGGCTGCCTGCTCATTAATAATATAAGCTAAGTCGGCTGGCGTATGGCCTGGCAGATGCATGGCCCGAATAGTCATACTGCCCACCTGCAAAGTATCGCCATCGGCAAATAACCGGTCGAACTGTGAGCCATTGGGTAAAAATTCTTTTTCTAAATTAAACACTTCTTTAAATATCGCCTGCACCTCAGTAATCTGCGCGCCAATAGCGACTTTAGCGCCTAATTTTTTGCGTAAAAAAGGCGCTGCCGAAAGATGATCAGCATGGGCATGCGTTTCCAAAATCCACTCTACGCTAAGGTTTTGCTTCTGAATAAAAGCCAGAATTTTTTCTGCACTGCCGGTACTGGTACGACCGGATTTGTAGTCGAAATCCAACACCGGGTCAATAATAACGGCATGCTTAGACGCGTTATCAGTAACCACATAACTAAACGTTTCGCTGTCGTTATCTAAAAAAGCCTGTACCTGATAACTCATAATAGTGCCCCCTGAGGTGTTTGCTTATTAACTGTTACTTTTTAAGTGTATACTAATATAGTATAAGCTTATAACTTTTGGAAATAACTTTAAACGATTAAACTCATCATTTAAACCAATTAAAAACTAAATACTTTTACCTCAGCTGCTAACATTTGTGCAGCAATGTTGCCAGGCACAGCCGGGGTTATGCCTTTGGCTAAATCGGCGGCACTGATTTTTCTATTTGGCAGATATAACGCGCATACCTGAATTATTGCGCCGCCTTGCTGCAATTTGTTAAGTAATTGACCGGGCGTCGCATTCATGGGTAGCAATATTTCCCCCTGATACGTTTTCAAGGCTAAATCGGCAGCGCTGTCGCACAACACCATAGACACTTTCGCCCCCTGCTGCTGCATTTGATTTGCCAGCACCATAGCCATGCCCTGGGTTTGTCCCGAACCACTGGTCACATTAATTAATACTTGCTGTTCAGCCTGCAATGCCGTGCTAAACGCGGCACTAAGTGTCAGTACAGTAATCGCCAAACGGCGGATAAATATTTTATTAAGCATAGATAATTACTCCTGTTGATGAATTTTATTAAAGTTGATTTACCGGGGCCTGCCAGGCAACTGCAGCCGGTAACTGATAACTCCACGGCAGTCCAGAATTACGCCAGCCATTGACCGCTCTTACCCCTTTTGACGGCCCTTCTTTTAAAGTATTACCTTCAAAGCCATCCGTTACCGACCAAACATTGCTGTAACCATAATTAGCCAGACGATCTACTGCCGGCGCACTGCGGGTAGCGCCACTTCGACACATCAATATAATCGGAGTGTCTTTTCCGGCACCTAGTTCGGCCAGTCGGTTAAGTATTTGCTGATCAAAATTCGGGTTCTCCTGCATTGGCCAACTAGCATTTTCTTCACTCCAGTTACTGATGTCGGTGAGTAACCAGGGCACATGAATTTTGGTTGGAGTAGCAAAACCGGTAAATTTAATTTCAACCGGATCACGGACATCAACTAAAATAGCATGGGGTTGCTGCTGTAACATTTGAAAGGCTTCACTGGCCGTTACGTAAAGACCTAAGCTGCTTTTCGTCAAGTCTTGGCTCATTACGGTCGGTGCTAACAACCAACTAAACAGCAGTACATTCGTTAACATTATTTTTAGTAACATTATTTTTCTCCTGATAGTAAAGAGTAGAAACCTTTTTTTATGCAACAAACACACAACTTATAAAACTAACTGGCGCCATGCTGTTGCGTTATTTTCTGTTACATCAGTATTATTCATTAAAAAAATTGGTGCCTTATGCAGCAGCAGCAATATAAATTTATTAGCCAGCCAAGGCTGAATATTGTGCCAGATGCGTGCTGCCATTAATGGATCAAGGCCATTAAACGGCTCGTCCAGTACCACTAAATGCGGCTGGCGCAATAACAAGCGTGCCAAACACAACCGTCGCGCCTGGCCACCGGATAATTGTTGGCCGGTGTCACCCAGCCAACTGTCTAAGCCCCTTGGTAGAGCCTTAGCCCAATCAGTAAGCTCTACCATGCTAAGCACCTGCCATAATTGTTGCTCGGTAATATTTTGCAAGCCAAGGCTTAAATTGGTGTACAGGGTGTCGGCCAGCACGCTGTTCGCCTGAGTCAGATACGCGCTATGCTGCTGCATATAGCCTGCCAGCTCAGCAGTAAGAGGGTGGTTATTAACTTGATAATCACAAATGTCCGCCTGCTGCTGTGCTTCTGCTAGCCGTTCAGCCAGTATCAGGCCAGCCAGAGTCGATTTTCCAGAACCTGAGCTGCCAGTTGCCAACAGCCAAGGTTCGGCTGAGCTAAAATATAACTGAAGCGGTTCCTGCTGGCTGGCGCGTAGCCGCGGATGCTTTTCTATCGTTAAGCTTACACGTTGCCATGACGGGGGCGCCAGGCTAATTCCAGCAACTGGCGCATGTTGTTGCGCCTGCGCCAACGGGTATAAACGCTCTGCCGCAAAACGGGTTTTGCCAAAATGGCTTAATTGGCCTGGTAATAATTGTAATAGTTCGCCCACGGCAAATACCGCTAATACCAACATTATGGCTACCGGCGCATTAAACAAACCCGCATTAAAACCAGCTAACGCCAGTAACGCTGCCAACACCATCTGAACCCCATGCAACGCATTAACCGCCAGTTGCGCATTAGCTTGCTGACGGGCAATGTGCATTTGTAACTGACTTAGCCCATGACTAAACTGTACCAGAGCCTGTTGCTGCCAGCCTTGTAATTTAGCGACTCTGAGTTCAACCAAGCCCTGCAAATGATTGACTACTGCCGCCCTCGCCTGATTAACCTGCATGGCCAGTTGCTGGCTTAATGGCTGCTGATAACGAATTAGCAAGCTAAAAACAAGCCAACAAACTACTAACGTTACACCCAACAACCACAACGCCGCGGGCAAAGACCAAATACTGATTACTGCACTAAGTAACAACACACTTAGCAATGCTGACAATGGCGGTAACAATAAACGCAGCAGCAGACTATCAAGGCTTTCCAAATCAGCCGTAAGCCGGCTTAGCCAATCAGCATTGGCGTGTTGCTCCACCGCAGCGACTGGTAATGTTGCCAACCCATGAAACAATTGCTGACGCACCAGCGCTAATTGCCGCAGCACTGAATCATGATTATATAAGCGCTCCAGATAACGACTAACAGTGCGGCCTAAAGCAAAAAAACGAATACCGCTACCCGGTAAATAGACATCCAGTGCCAGCATAGCGCCGGCTGCGACGCTAATGCCGGCAATGGCGGTAGCCGTAATAAACCAGCCCGACAAGCCCAACAAGGCCAAACCACAGACCGCCGTGATAAACGCCAGTGCGGCACCGGTTAATACCCGACGTCGCTGCTGCCATAACAGTTGCCGGCTCCAGTAACGTAACGCACTGGCCGGCTTAGTAGGTGCGCGCTTAGTCATAGTTCGCTTGATCCGTGGTCGCGTGCAAAGATGAAAAGCAGTCAGGCTGAGACAACTGCCAGTGTTGATCGGCCAGTGCCAACAAAGCTGGATCGTGGCTGACTAACAACAAAATAACCTGCGGTTTCAATTGCTTTAATGCGCTAATCACCCGATCCCGACTGTCACTGTCTAAGCTGGCAGTAGGCTCGTCAAGTATCACTACTGCGGTTGGGGCCAACAATACTCTGGCCAACGCCAAACGCTGCAGCTGGCCCCCCGACAAACCAAGACCTTGTTCACTAATTTGCCGGTAAAGCCCCTGGCTGGTTTCATTTACCAACTCCGCTAAACCCAACTGGCTTAGCACCTTTAACATTTGAGCTTCGGTAGCTGCCGGGGCTAACAAACTGAGGTTATCAACCCAACTGCCATTCATTAACCAGGGTTGTTGTGGTAAATAGGCCATAGCCTGCCCGGACAGTGGTTGCTGATTAAGCTCAACACTGCCGGTTAACGGTGCCAGTAAGCCGGCAATGCTGTGTAAAATGGTACTTTTACCAAGGCCCGACGCACCGCTTATTACCAAACATTGGCCGGTAATTAAGCTAGCATTTAAGTTGCTTTGTATGCCTTTGCCGGCATAACCGACTGCAAGGTTCTTAATGTCCAGCTGCTGACCAACGACTTTAATTGTTGGCGGAGCGGCCAAAGTTAAGTTGGCGAGTGGGCTAACCGACTTAAAGTCTTCAGGGCATAACAGCGGCGCTAACTGGTTAGCAGCGGCCAACGCAGCGGCACGGTCATGGTAATACTGCGCAAAATTACGTAAAGGCTGAAAGAACTCTGGCGCCAGCATTAAAATAAACAAACCCGATAATAAAGTGAGTTCGCTGGCCGGGCCCCAATTAATGGCGCCCAGCAAAGCAAAGCCGATGTACAGTGCCACACTGGCAATCGCTACACTGGCAAAAAACTCCAGCACCGCTGAAGATAAAAACGCAACTTTTAAAGTACGCATTAACACCCGGCGATATTGGTCGCTGCGGCTGGCCACTTCAGCGCGGGTTTCGGCTACGGCCTGCAATCGTTGCAGGGTAGCTAACTGGCGGATCCGGTCTAAAAAGTGGCCCGCTAAACGCTGTCGCAATAAAAAATGGTGTTGATTAAGTTTCTCAGCACCCATGCCTACTAGTGCCATAAATAGCGGGATCAGCGGTGCACTAATTATCAATAATAGCGCCGCTAACCAGTTAAAACTGGCCACGGCAACAACTATTAACAAAGGGGATAACACAGTTAAATATTGCTGTGGCCAATAGCGCGCTAAATAACCGTCGAAGGCTTCCACGTCTTCCAGCCACTGGCTGGCTAACGCACCAGGAGATTGCTGCTGTAACTGCTCAACCGGCTGTCGCTGCCAGCTTTGTAATAATGCTTGACGTAACGCTACCCGCCCGGCAGTACTGGCGTTGCTAGCCAGTAATTCCTGCGCGCGAATTAACCCTAGGCGCAGCAAGAACACCAGCACCAAGACCACTACTACCTCAGGTGACACCGCTATAGCCGGCGCCGCTAATAAGCCCTGATACAACAAATAGCACAACAGATACCACTGGCTAATTAAACCCAGGCTCGCCATAACGCCACACAGCACCGCCAGCCGCAGCGCAGCCCGTTGCTGCTGGCTAACAAACCGCAGCAACTGCCCAGCAGACTGAAACTCAGTTACCATACCAGCCACGTTCTGTTATGCCGTTAATGGTAACCACCGGCTTTGACCTTGCCGCGAAATACCCAGTAGGTCCAGGCGGTATAGGTTAATATTATCGGAATAACGAACAGGAAACCCAACAGTAAAAACAACTGCGATTCAAAGGCGGAGGCGGCATCCCATAAGGTATAGTTTGGCGGTACCATATAAGGCCATTTACTGGCCAACAAGCCCAAATAAGTAAACAAAAACAGCCCCATGGTAGCAACAAAAGGCATTCCTTCCTGCTTTTTACGTAACGCACTAAACACTACATAAGCACAATACAAGGCCAACACTGGTAGCAACCAAATGGCACTGAAACCACTGAACCAACGCGCTTTAACAAAGGGGTCAACAAACGGCGTATAAACACTGATCACCGCAAATACTACCAGTACCAGCATAAGCAAGCGTGGCGCCAACTTGTAAGCCCATTGCTGTACTTCACCTTCTGACTTCATAATTAGCCAGGTTGAACCTAATAACGCATACCCCGCCACCAGACCCAGGCCGGTAATCACCGTGAACGGGGTTAACCAATCCAGAGCGCCACCGACATAACGGAAATTTTCAGTCTCAAAACCTTGGATATAGGCGCCTACCACCGCACCCTGGGCAAAAGACGCCACGGTGGAACCACCGGCAAAGGCCCAGTTCCACAAGTATTTTGAGGTTTTCGCTTTAAAACGAAATTCAAACGCTACACCACGAAAAATTAAGCCAGCCAGCAGCAAAAATACCCCTATATACAAGGCGGGTAAAAATACGGCATACACCAGTGGGAAGGCAGCCAGCAAGCCTGCCCCACCCAGTACTAACCAGGTTTCGTTTCCATCCCATACCGGCGCGACCGAGTTCATCATAATGTCACGGTGGTGCTCGTCAGGGGCAAATGGGAACAAAATGCCCAGTCCCAGGTCGAAACCATCCATTAGCACATACATCATCACACCAAAAGCGATGATGCCGGCCCAAATCAGCGTTAAATCAAATGGCTGTTCCATTATTGGTCTCCTTCCAGGCTGGCGTGTGCGGCTGAGAATGGCCGTTTTGGCCGTTCAACTTCTTCTTGTTCATGTGGCCGGTTGGCTTTTTCCACCCCACCGCGGAACACTTTAAGCAAATAGTAGACGCCTGAACTGAACACCAGCGCATACACCACAATGTAACCAATTAAGGTAAAGAGCGCCATGCCACCGGTTAACGACGGCGTTAACCCTTCAGCATGGGTCATTTGGTTATAAATTAACCACGGGGCCCGGCCGGCTTCAGTAACCACCCAACCGGTCAATACTGCAATAAACGGGCTTAAACTCATTAAACGCAAACCTTGTAAAAAGCGGTTGCTTTGGTAATACCGGCCTTTGTAACGTAATACCAGGCCCCATAACGCAAATAACACCATTAACAGGCCCATCGCGACCATAATCCGAAAAGCCCAGAACACAATAAATACTGGTGGTTGCTTATCAGGTGTTACTTCATTTAAACCTGGCACTTCGCCATTCCAGTCATGAGTCAGCACATAGCTGGCTAATTTCGGAATTTTTACTTCAAAATGATTGGTTTGCGCTTCTTGATCCGGAATAGCAAACAATAACAACGGTACACCGGTGCCGGTTTCCCAGTTACCTTCCATTGCCGCCACTTTCATCGGTTGATGCTTTAAGGTGTTCAGACCATGAAAATCACCTACTACAACCTGTAATGGCGCTAAAATTAACAGCATCCATAACGCAATCGATAATGCCTTACGGTTGGTGTCAAACTCGCGGTTTTGCAATATAAACCAGGCGCTTACGCCAGCTACTACTAACGCGGCGGTTAAAAATGACGCCAACGCCATATGGGCGAAACGATAAGCGAACGATTCAGTAAACAACGCATCTGCCCAGGACACAACGTGATACATGCCATTTCGTAGCTCTAAGCCATCGGGGGTATGCATTAACGAATTGGCAGACAAAATCCAGAACGAGGAAATAAAGGTACCCAGCGCCACCATAATGGCAGCAAATAAGTGCACGCCTTGCGGCACCTTGTCACGACCAAATAGCAACACCCCTAAAAATGCTGCTTCAAGGAAGAATGCCGTAATGACTTCATAACTGAGCACCGGCCCGAGGAAGTTAGCGGTAGCGTATGAAAAATTACTCCAGTTAGTACCGAACTGGAATGACATGACAATGCCAGACACCACTCCCATACCAAATACTACGGCAAACACCTGAAGCCAGAATTTAGATAGCTTTTGCCACAACGGGTTACCGGTTTTAAACGACAAGGCTTCCAATACCGCAATAAAACTGGCTAAGCCAATAGTAAATACCGGAAAAATCGCGTGAAAACACACCACAAAGGCAAACTGTACGCGGGAAAGCAATAGCGGGTCGAGTTCCATAACTACTCCTGAGTAAGGCAAAAAACGAACTGTTACATTATAACAAACATACTTTATATTTTACTTATATAGCAGTGCGACATATTGTCGCAGATCATGTTTTAACGGCTTAGTATTTCGCTTAATAGCGATATCCATACTATTATAATTAAGACATTACTTATTAACGGAGTTACTTATGCAAACTAATGTAGGCGCAACAGATAAAGTGCTGCGAATTATCGCTGGCATAGCTCTTATTGTTCTGGCAGCCACCGGCACAGTTGGCCTGTGGGGCTGGATTGGTGTAGTGCCTCTACTAACCGGCCTTTTCAACTTTTGTCCACTCTATGGCTTATTGGGTATTAAAACCTGCAAGGTTTAATACCCATAGGCCGCACTAACCTGTAGTGCCAGCCACAATTTTCTGGCACTACATCATCCTTTATCATCACCACTCAATTAATGTAAACACCTCACTCAATTGGCCATGACCACTATTAATAAATGGACTTAGTCGAGAAGGTTTCAGCAAAAAACAGCTTTAACTTGCACTAGCCAGAAACTAAGCATAGATTACATTAGATTATTCTTTAATGGAATAACCATATAACCAAATGACATAAGATTTAAACGGGGTCTACTGATATCAGAGTAGCTCACACTGCAGGGGGTAACGTGAATACTGACAAAAAAACAGCGATAACATCTTTCGACGTTGTGGTCATTGGCGGTGGTGCGGCCGGGTTGGCCACTATTGCCAGCTTGCTTAAACGCCAGCCTAATCTCAATATTGCTTTGGTTGAACCCAGCCAGCAACACTATTACCAGCCAGGCTGGACTTTAGTTGGTGCGGGCGTGTTTAACCAGCAAAGCACCGTTAAACCAATGGCATCACTTATTCCCAAGAATGTTAGCTGGCATAAAAGTGCGACGGCAACTTTTAACCCTGCACAAAATAGTGTGCAATTAGCCGACAATACCGAACTTAGCTATCGTGCGTTGGTAGTAGCCGCCGGGCTAACGCTCGACTGGCAGACAATTCCTGGTTTGAAAGAAAGTTTGGGCGACAATGGTATTACCTCAAACTATGCGCCAGGCATGGCGCCTTATACCTGGCAGCTGGTACAACAGTTGCACCATGGCAACGCTATTTTTACCCAACCCGCCATGCCGATTAAATGTGCTGGCGCGCCACAAAAATCCATGTATTTGTCTTGTGACCATTGGCTTAGGCAACAAGTATTAGCCAAGATAAATGTGGAATTTTGTAGTGCCGGAGCAGCACTTTTTGGTGTAGCTGACTATGTGCCGGCACTCACCGATTATGTTGAAAAATACGGTATTACCTTAAATCTGCAAACCAACCTGGTTGCCGTTGATGGCCCCGCTAAAACGGCTACCTTTAAACGCACTATGGCCGATGGTAGCAATGAGCTGATAGAAAAACACTTCGATATGCTGCATGTCACTCCGCCACAGGTTGCCCCTGATTTTCTAAAGCAAAGCCCGCTAGCAGACAATGCCGGCTGGGCTGACGTGTATCCCGACACGCTGCAACACAAACGCTTTGCTAATATTTTTGCGCTGGGTGATTGCTGCAATTCGCCTAATGCCAAAACAGCAGCAGCGGTACGCAAACAAGCGCCGGTAGTAGCCGAAAACTTGCTTGGTTTGCTCGCTGGCAAAAACCTTAGAGCAGAATATGATGGCTATGGTTCCTGCCCTTTAACCGTAGAGCGCGGTAAAATTGTGTTAGCCGAGTTTCTGTACGGTGGCAAAGTAGAGCCCACTTTTCCAAAATGGTTAATTGATGGTACTAAACCGTCAACATTGGCATGGTTATTAAAAGAAAAAATGTTACCGCCGTTATACTGGCACGCCATGTTAAAAGGCCGGGAATGGTTAGCGGCGCCTATTTATCGCGATAACCTACCCACTGCTCGGCATGCCAAAGCCAACACAGGCATCGATAAACCTGGCAGCTAAAACTGCCAGTTAAGGTTTAACCATAGCGTACGCCCGGCTTCATTAATCTGGGAGATCGGAAAATAGCCGTTAACCATGACACCTGCTTTACTCAGGTGCTCGTGGTAACGGTGCGCTAGCAAGTTATCAACACCCGCCACCATGGTAATTTTTTCAGCAAATCGCCAGCCTGCATGCCATGACAGCACACCAAAACCGGAGCTTGGCGCGATATCTGAGCCAACAATATTACCCTGACCGGGCGCCACCCGATGTTGGGCAGCTACTAATCGCCATAACACTCCGCTATACCAGTTTTGTTGGTCATAATTAAGCGCGAACTTTGCTTCTAGCGGCGGTTGCTGGGCCAGCGCAACGTTATCAGTTTTATTATTGCCCCTAACATAAGCCAGCGCCAGACTACTTTGCCAGTGGGTATTAAACTGATAACTTAAATCCAGCTCGGCTCCTATACTGCGGGTGTCGATATTACGGCTTACCGTCACGTTTTGCGGCGTTAACGGCCAATTTTGCTGCGACAGCAGATAATCGTTAATATTATTTGCAAACAACGATAACCCCAACTGCCAAGCCTGATGTTGATAGACAAGCCCCAGATCAAGCTGGGTAGTTCGCTCTGGCCTAACATAAAAAGCACTAACACTTTGCTCTGCTGCCCGGTTAGCCCCGGCCAGCTCCCAATAATCAGGAAAGCGTTCGTTATAACCCAATCCCAGGTACCATTGCCAGGCTGCCAACTGGTATTGATACCGCACAAAACCGCCGGTTAAATAAGCGTCGCGGCTTTGGCCGAAACTAGGATTTATCTGCGACTGCGCCATGGTCCCCAGCATTTGCCGGTTGTCGCGAGCACGCCAGTAATCCAACCGACCACCGGCGATTAGCTGGCTATTGTCACTTAGCTGGTATATGAGTTCATTGAATAATCCTAGCTGGCTAAAGCGTATGTCTTCCTGCTTATCACGTTGCTGATAAGGCATGACAACTTGATTCATGCTGCCACGGATCCGATGAGTATTTTGCGCCCCATCAACCCCTACTTGCCAGCTTAAGTCGTTAGTGAGAAACCACTCGGTGTAAAGCCGGGCCCCCAACGTTCGCCGATCCGGATTACTGGCACCGGGCATTGGCATCATCATGCTAGGCCTGAAACTGCGCAGGCTGTAATTATCCATAACATGATCAATATAATTGTAATACCACTGCACATCTAAACGCTGTAAGTAGTGGTTAATATCGTTTAATGACCATTTCAGTCCCAAATTTTGCCGTCTAAATACATTGCCATCCATCAATCGGTCAGCATAAGCGGCTTCGCCATCACTGACACCCAACTTTAGCAACAGCGTATTATTATCTGTTGGGGTATAGCCCAGCTCCAGCTGCGAGCTCCAGCGCTGATAAGCTGAATGAATTCGTTGCCCGGCACCGTCCTGGTAATCATCAGCGCGGGCAAACGTGGCAATAGCCCGGGCAAAACCGGTGGTCGTGCCCGCAGTGATATCTAACGCATTATCTGTGCGCGCAGCGCTGGCAAAGGTGCTATTGAAACTGCCGCTGACACCGGCCTGGCTCAGCCGCCGGTTATTACGTTCAAACAAGATAGTAGCCGCACTGCTACCCGGGCCATACAATACGGTTTGCGGCCCTTTAATCACCGTGAGTTTGTCATAAGCTTGCGGGGCAATATAGGCGGTGGGTGGGTCCATACGGCTACCACAACCACCCAGTAGCATATCGCCATCAGTCAGAATATTTAGCCTAGAACCTGCCATACCACGGAACAATGGGTCGCTACTGGCGCCGCCTTTGCGAATAATGCTAAAACCGGTGATGCTGCGCAAATAATCGGCACCATCATGTGCTGGCAATGGTTGTCGTGGCTGTTTAGGGTTTGTCACTACCGTCAATGGGCTTTGCATTGCCACACTGGTTACCACGATATGTTCAATATTGGCATGCTCAATATCTGCGCTGGCATCCGGCGAGCCAACAGGTTCCTTCGCCAACAACGGATACGCCAGCAGCACACTGACCATACAAAAACGGCGCAATTTAATACTCGCCATTACCACCTCTTACTACTAATACGCTAAATGATAGCAACAATATTAACGGTAAGACGCCTTGATAACGATGCGGCATATTGTCGCAGCAAAGCGGTAGTGGCCACATAAGAGTGGCCGTTTTACTATAAATGCCCACTGGCGATCACAGGTGTAACATAGTAACGAATGCCGCTATCGCCTGGCTTACTTGAGCGGCAGGTTCGTAAGTGCTGAATAACGACCTCGCGTAAGTCAGCATTTACAATCAGCTCTAAGCTAAACATCCGGCGATAGCCGACAACTTGCTCTAACTTATCAAACTGGCTGTTATGACGGCTGTGACCATCGATAGGAATGATTGTGAAACCGCTCAAGTCATCAAGCTCGAGCAAAGCATCCACAACTAAGTCTCGTAAATCCATTGGAAAAAAAACATGTAAAACTTCAAGATTTGTCATAACGGCCTCGTAAACGTGCATACATCAGTGGCAGTAAAAATAAGGTGGTGAGGGTTGATGTTATCAGGCCACCAATAACGACAATGGCCAGTGGTCGTTGAATTTCAGCCCCCGGACCGGTTGCCAGGGCTAACGGAATAAGCCCCAACATGGCGGTGGTGGCGGTCATAAGGATGGCCCGAAACCGATCACTGGCGCCGGTTA
Source organism: Arsukibacterium sp. MJ3 (assembly GCF_000987765.1). Taxonomy (GTDB): domain Bacteria; phylum Pseudomonadota; class Gammaproteobacteria; order Enterobacterales; family Alteromonadaceae; genus Alishewanella. The sequence goes on along the minus strand of NZ_LAHP01000009.1, from coordinate 19,242 downwards.
TTACTAAGTCATTAATTGTAGAGAACCGTTGGTCGATACTCTGAAAATGCGAAAGCATAACCACGCCATTTAATACGGCCACACCTAACAAGGCAATAAACCCCACGGAAGCGGGTACAGACAAATATTCACCACTGATAAACAGCGCTAAAACGCCCCCCATTAATGCAAATGGAATATTGGCATACACTAAGCCCGCCACCGCTAATGAACGGAATGTGGTAAATAAAATTAGTACGATAACCAATAATACCAGCGGAACTATCGTCAGTAAGTTGTTGGTAGCACGCGCTTGATTTTCAAATTCGCCTCCATATTCAATGGTGTAACCACTTGGCAGCGGTAAGGTGGTATTGATACGTTGTTCCAGCTCCTCCACAAAGCCAACAATATCACGGCCACTAACGTTACTGGTCACCACCGCAAAACGGCTGCCGTTTTCCCGCTCAATTAAACTTGGACCAAACTGTGTTTCGATGGTGGCGACACTGGCCAAGGCGGCCACCGAGCCATCTGCTAAACTAATAGGAATTTGCGCCAGTTGCTCAAGATAAGTTACTTTCGTCTCACTTTGACTACTGCTAAACATTAAAGGCGTTTTAATTTTACCGGCGGTAATGTTGCCTACTTGTAAGCCGTCAACAAAAATTCTAAGCCTGCGTGACAACTCAGCCGTGGTAAGCTGGTTAAGTGCGGCCACTTCCTGACGTAAGCGAATATTAATAAATTCGCCGCCATCAATAATCGTGGTTTGCACATCGACGCTACCGTCAATTTGCTCGGCATGCTTGGCAATCTTATGCGCCAGCTCACTGAGTGTGGCAATGTCATCACCAAATACCTTTACTGCAACATCGCCAGAGGTGCCGGTAAGCATTTCAGAAACACGCATCTGAATCGGTTGGGTAAAATTAAAATTGATCCCCGGATACTGTTGCAAAATAACGCGGATCTTTGCAATTAACATGTTTTTACTTTCCACCTGCCAGGTTTTTGCCGGGTGTAACTGGATAAACATATCCGTTTCGTTCAGGCCCATGGCGTCCATACCCAGTTCATCAGAGCCAATACGCGCCACAATTTGCTTAATTTCTGGCACCTCGCGCAGCAACCGTTTACTAATTTGGCTATCCACTGCCAGAGACTCGGCTAAATTAACACCAGGGTGTTTCTCGAGCTGCACAATAAGATCACCTTCATCCAGGATTGGCATAAAGGTTTTACCAATGAAGGTTATCGTACCAGCTGCGACAATAAGCACCACTAGCGCAGTAATCAGCCAGGGCGTTGGCCGACCAATAACCTGCTTAAGTGCGTGTTGATAACGCTGTAACAACCATTGCAAAAAGCGTGGCGCCGGTTTAGCTGACACCTTTATGATACTAACCGCGAGCACCGGGATAACCGATAACGCCACAATTAATGATGCCAACATGGCAAACACAATAGTCATGGCGACCGGCGAAAATAATTTACCTTCCAGACCGGTTAGAAACAGTAACGGCGCAAAAACAATAATAACAATTGCAGTACCTGCCACCACCGGTTTTGCCACTGCCAACGTGGCGCGATAAACACGATGAGCGCGTGGCGCATGTTGTTGCTGCTGGCTTTGTGTAAGAATGTTTTCTACCACTACCACCGCCGCGTCAACCAGCATACCAATGGCAATGACGATACCACCAAGTGACATCAGGTTCGCAGTAATACCTACCTGATCCATCGCTAGAAAAGTCAGCGCTACCGCCAGCGGAATAGACACCGCAACCACTAACGCTGCCCGCACATCTGCCAGAAAAACGAACAGTACCAGCAGCACTAACATTACCGCGGCAAAAAGCGCTTCCAAAATGGTACTTACGGCAGTTTCAATCAGGCTGGCGCGATCATAAAAAACATTCAGTTCACTGCCCTCTGGTAAGGTCAGCGCAATTTGCTCAATTTTAATTTTTACTGCGTTGACAACATCACTGGTATTCGAACCTTTAAGGGAGATAATCATCGCCTGAGCAGTCTCTTCACCATTGTGGGTTACCCCGCCAAAGCGCGCCAAGTGCCCCATGCTAACGTTACCCAGTTGCTCAAGACGCAACAACTCATTACTGGCTGATTGAATGGTAAGTTGGCCAAGATCATATGCATCGTGCAGCTTACCTTCTGTGCGAATAACCAGTGTGCTGGTACCACTGTTGATGCGGCCAACACTGCCATTTACATGATGCTGTTGTAACCAGGTAATCAGTTGCTCTAAGCCAATACCCACTTGTTGTAAGCGTTGCAAATCAGGGGTGAATTCGTAAGTCTGGACATAGCCGCCCATAGTGGTCACTTCTGCCACCCCTGGCACCGTGCGTAATAATGGACGAATTTGCCAGTCTAAAACATGCCGACGCTCAGTCAGAGTCAAGTTAGGGTTGTCATAGCTAAACATAAATATTTCACTAAGCGGGGTGCTCATGGGTGCAATGCCGCCCTCGACATTATCGGGTAGGCTGCCCCACACACCGGCAAGGCGCTCACTGACTTGCTGTCTGGCCCAGTAAATATCAGTACCCTCAGCAAAATCAATGGTAATAGAGGTTATCGCGTATTTAGTGGTAGAGCGTAGTATGCTTTGATCAGGTATACCGAGCAATTCGGTTTCGATCGGTTGGGTAATTTGTGCTTCCACTTCAGCGGTTGTCATGCCGGGAGCGCGAATAATCAGTTTTACCTGCGTCGGCGAAATATCTGGAAAAGCATCAATGGGTAAGCGCTGCCAGGCTTGCACAGCAAGTGCAATAATCAGCGCCGTCATCGCCAGCACAAATATCTTTTGGGTCAGCATAAAACGAATTAGTGCAGCCATTATTCGCCTCCTAAACCTAGGTAATGGCCGTACACTGCACTAACCGATTGTGACAGCACTTCAGTCGCGCTGCTAAACTCACCGCTCTGTACCCAAAAGGCATCTATTTCTTTGGCAATAATCGTAACCGGCACTAAGCGCAGCGTGGAGGTTGTTTTCATCCAGACATGTTGCTGGCTGTCATGCCGAACAATACTGCTACTGGGCACCCGATACACGGCTTGTGCATAAATCGGCAGCACACTGAGTTGTTGCTGCCAGTTTACCTGACAGGTTATGGCTGAAATTAGTGGCGCACTCCACCATATACGACTAAAGCCCTGACTCATCGTGTCAATGCGAGCGATCGGCAATTGGCAATCATTAAAACGAACTGCAGCAGGCCGCGCCTGTTGATCAGATATCGCCCCGCGCAAACGAATGTGCTCTGGTGCCATCATACGAAATAACGCAGAGTCTGACGATTCTGCCGCAAGCACCACGCCGGCAATGGGTGCGCTTATAGTAATCTGTAAGCGGTCTGCTCGAATGGCACTAATCCGCTCATAGAAATGGTCTAAATGTTCAAAATCAAGTAAAGCATTTTGATAGGTTAAACTAAGCTCTTGCCAGGCGCTGGAACTAATCGCTTTCTGTTCAAATAGCCGCTGGTTATCGTCATAGCGTGTTTTCACTAGCTGAAAATAGGTTTTACGCGTGTCGTATTCGGTTAAAAAGTGCTGTACTTCTGCCCCCTCTAGCTGCAAAACAGGTTGCCCTTGCTTGACTAAGGTACCTGGTTGCTCTAACCACAACATAGCCGCATTTTCAATGACCCGACCAATCGGCATGGCACTATTGGGGTAAGCAGCAACTTGTGCGCTAACATGTTGGCCAGCAAAATCAGTTGCTGCCGTTACTATTGCATAACGAAGCGCTAAGGCACCTAAATCGTTGATAGCCACTTCTGCTGACTGCAGCGCCATACTTGGTAAGCTTAGAGAAAATATAATAGCCATGGTGCTTAAACGGTGCGCTAAAAAATGGCTCATAACATTACTCCGGCAGCCTGATTTAACATAGAAATGGCTTGTTGCACTTGCACCTCAAGTAAGGCAAGTTGTAATTCTGCCTGCAATAATTGTTGCAAACGTTGCTGGGCAATATCTGGGCTAATTTCCTGATATTCCAGCAGCAACAGCAAATTGGCTTTTGCCTGTTGGCGCAAGGTGTCATTGCTGCTTAACAATATTAATTGCGCTTTCAGAGCTTGCAATTCAACGCGTGTCGTCTGTTGTTGTTGCGTGATATCACGTTGAGCGTCGCTGTAATTGTCTAACCACTGTTGGTAGTTCAATTGGTAATTACTGTGGTCTAACTGGCTTATTTGCTGACCAAAACTTAACGGTACGTCTAGCTGCACACCAATTTGCTTGTCATCAACACCTGCTGTACTAACCTGTTTAACACGAGTGGTAATTTGCCAAGCGGCATTCGCTGCAGTATTGGCTCGCCGTTGCAACTGCAGTTGTTGCTCTTGCAATATTAACAGGCGTAAACGTGGATGCTGCGACAGTGCTGACTGAGTAAACTCGACCTCACGAACCTGCGTTGGTATCGTTTGCTGGCCAGTTAACTGCTGTAATTGCTGCTGCGCTTTCAACAGCTGCTTTTCGCTATGAATCACTTCTAGCTGCAGTTCAGTTAAACCTTGCTGATATAAATACTGATGATAAACATTCAATTCACTTCCGCTATTTATTGTTTGTAACTTCGCCAAAAAACGCTGATAAAGCGCTAACTGCTCAGCCAAAACCTGCTGCCTCGTTTGCTCGAGAGTAATTGCCCAAACATGATCGCGGATCATGCCACTGGCAAACCAGCGCCGATAACTTAGCAAGCTCGCACGTAAACCTTGTTCATTATTCAGTAACTCGTCGTCGAGCTGTGCTCGTGCCGGGCTTTTTAGTGGTAGCGTTAATGCTAGCTCTATTTCGTCGCTGCCACCTGCGGTTTGGCTTTGTAACAATGCAGTCGACAGTGTTGGTGCATCCGCTAACCAGCTGGATATCCACGACGCTGGTGCATGAATCGCCTGACGTTGCAAAGCGGCTTCAGCGGCATCAGTAAGTTGCAACAAACTTTCAGCAGGAGGTGTTACCGAATCGACGGCAGCAGCAGTTAAGCCAGCAAACAGGCATATCAGCAGTGTGATCAAGTGGGCCGTTTTTTTAAATAACCCTGAGATAAATATCATAATTAGTTCCAAATAATACAGTCGTTATGCCGCCATGGTAAAACACAACAATTAAGCATTTCTTAAGATCGCCTGGAAAAGACCAAGCTGTTTTCGTGGTATTAGCACAGGACTTGCGCGGTAAAAAGTCACACTTTTAGCATAGTGATACCCTAATCAAAAAAGTAGATTAGCACAATCTAAATTATTTATTTCCAAAAGTTATAAGCTTATTCTATATTGGCATATCAAAGTGAGTAACCAAACAATCAAAATAACAGAGGCAATCAACATGAACGAAGCAGTAGTAACTTTCCCACAATTGAACCAAGCTGCACCGGCTTTTAATGCTAAAACGACTCATGGCATAAAGACCCTGGAAGATTATAAAGGCAAGTGGCTGGTATTATTTTCACATCCAGCTGATTTTACCCCGGTATGCACCACTGAATTTATCGGCTTTGCTACCCGGGCAGAGCAGTTTGCTGCTTTAAACTGCGAACTGTTAGGTTTGTCAATTGACAGTGTCCATTCACACATTGCCTGGGCACGCAGCATAGAACAAAATTTTGGGGTGAAAATCACTTTTCCTATCATTGCCGACTTATCAATGGCAGTGGCCAAGGCTTACGGCATGATCCAGCCGGGAGCTAGTGATACCGCAGCAGTTCGAGCGACGTTTATTATTGATCCAAATGGTATTTTGCGAGCAATGGTCTACTACCCGATGAGTAATGGTCGTAGTATTGATGAGTTTTTACGGGTACTTAGAGCATTGCAAACCAGCGATGAACATAAAGTAGCCACACCTGAAAACTGGCAGCCAGGTGACGACGTTATTGTCCCGCCACCGGCTACCTCGGCTGACGCTGACATACGCAAAGACCAGGGTTATAACTATGTAGACTGGTATTACAGCACTAAGACACTTTAATTTACCAGCATAAGATTTGATAAGGGGGCTAATTGCCCCTTTACTTTTGTTGGCTGGCGGGTTGGTTTAAAGTATCGCTTTCAATACGGCCATCTACCAGATTAATAGTACGATCACAGGCGGCGGACAAGCGCGGATCATGGGTGACCAGCAGTACCGCACAGTCGCGCTCACGATTTACTTTGTGAAACAACTCAAACACTTCCGCTGCAGTGCGGGTATCCAGGTTACCGGTGGGTTCGTCGGCCAATAGCAAGGCTGGCTCGGTTATCAGCGCACGGGCAATCGCCACCCGCTGTTGCTGGCCACCCGACAATTCATTAGGTTTGCGGTTGGCAAACTTTTCCAGACCAACCGCCGCCAGTAACTCACGCGCCTGCTGCACTGCCAGTTTGTCTGGCTTACCCCGGCTTAGCATTAACGGCATTAGCACATTATCTAATGCGGTAAACGCTTGAATTAAGTGGTGAAACTGAAACACAAAACCAATGCTGCTGCCACGAAGCGCAGTTCGCGCCGCATCATCCATGGCGCTGGTGGCCTGCCCCAGTAAATACAGCTCACCACTGCTTGGCTGATCCAGTAAGCCAAGCAAATTTAACAAGGTACTTTTACCCGAGCCAGACGGACCAACCAGTGCGGCAAAGTCGCTGCGGCCAATAACCACATCAATACCATGCAACACCTCTATTTCGTTAGGCTGGCCTACGTTATAGGATTTACGCAGCCCCTCCAAACGTAGCACTGTCATAGCATCATCAGACATAACGAATTGCCACTACAGGGTCGAGTGCCGCCGCCCGGCGCGATGGTACAGCGGCAGCGAGTATCCCGGTTAACGTTGCCAGCAACATTGCCATTAGCAGCAATGATGCCGGTATCGGTATAAAAAACAAACCAGGCCCAAAGGTGTTAAACACCCACACCAGCAGGTAACTGGCGGCACTGCCTAAAACAGAGCCTAATAAACCAAACACTGCCCCCTGAATAAGAAAAATACGCAAAATTTGCTGGCGGGTAGCGCCAGTAGCACGCAAAATGCCAATTTCGCGGGTACGTTGCACCACACTAACCGACAGCACGCTGGCAATGCCAAAGGCCACCGAAATGGCTACAAAGACGATAATCATATTGGTAGACAGACTTTGTGCGGTTAACGCGTTCATCAGTTGGGCGTTGGTTTTAATCCAGCTTTCGGCTTGCAATGACGTTAAGCGCCCTACCTGCGCCGCGATGTCTTCTGCAGCAAAAATATCAGCGACTGTCAGGTCAATTACCGTGATGCCGCCAGGCAGGTTTAGCAATGCTTGTGCTTGTTTTAAATCCAGATAAACGTAGCGTGCGTCCAGCTCGCGCACACCCAACTCGAAAATACCGGCAATATTCACCACCGCGCTATTCTGCTGGCCGGTATCTAGCCGCAGTTTATTACCCACTTGCACCCCAAGATCATCTGCCAATAAGCTGCCAATAACCGCATCGTTAGCACCAACCCGCAGTTGCCCACTTTGCATATAATCGTCAAGCGGTATAATTTTTTGATAACGTACCGGGTCTATACCAACCAATACCACTGACTGCAGCGCCTCGCCACGCCTGGCAAAGGCTGGGCCAGACACTACCGGCGACACGGCGGTTAGCAAGGATAATTGATCTAACGTCGCGCTTACCTGCTGCCAGTTATTGATTGAGCGCAGCCGCTGTGCCCGTTTATCTTCCAATAGCAGCTGCATGGTGCCCGCTGCGGGTGGCAACACCTGGTTAATTTCATCTGGTGACAACAACCTTATATGCGCCTGAGTACCGAGAGTGCGCTCAATAATATTCACTTGCAGCCCCTGAATTAACGCGGTAACAAACACGATAACCGCCACACCTACTGCCACTCCTATGGCGATCATCAGTGACTGCGCCCGCCCTTCACGTAAAAAACTGATGGCAATAGTCCACTCAGTCCATAAGCGCCCGAATACACCGGTCAATTTAGTTTTACCGGTAATTCATTGCGGGTAGTGGGGTCGTTCGCGTTATTGCTTTGCGGTGTTTGCAACAATGTTGGTGCCAGTAGCATGCGTACCCGCGAGCCTTCGTCTAATGGTAACTCCGCATCAGATAACACCTTATCGCCAACGTTAAGCCCGCTGACAATTTCCGACATGGCCAGGCCACGCAACCCCAGAGTCACGCCTTGCCGATATACCTTGCCCGCCCGCAGCAAAAGTACCTGCGCTTGATCACCCTGTATTGCGCCCAGCGCATCATTGGGCAGTACCACTGCCTGCTGGCGCCGGCCAGTTTCGATATTAACCGATACGGTCATGTCCTGGCGCAAAAAATCGGGCACCGGGTCTACCGTTAGCCTTACCTCGACGGTACCGCGCTGCGCATCAATACTCGGGGCAATAAAATTAACATAGGCAGCAAAAGGGTTTTCCGGATACGCATCAGCAACCGCTTGTGCGGGTTGTTGTAATGCCAGTCGCGATAAATTACGCTCATCCAACGGAACCAGCAGCTCGGTGCTGCCTGCCAGAGCAATAGTAAATAATACCTTGCCGGGCTGCACCAGATCGCCTGGTTCGGCATTGCGGGTTAGCACGGTACCGCTTACTTCAGCGCGCACCAGCGTTTTAGCTAACTGCGCCTGCAAAGCAGCTAGCTGCTGCTGCAATAACACTTCCTCAATGTTACCCGGCGCTAGCGCGGTTGCACTTAAGCGTGCCGCTCTCAAAGCATTGCCGGCTAAGCGTTCTGCCTGAACGGCTTGCTCTAGCGCCTCGGTCGATAACAGTGCACGCTGTGTTAAATCGTGGCGTCTTACTTGCTCCCGGCTGGCCTGTGCCAGCTGTATTTCAGCATTAGCTAACGCTACTGCTGCTTGAGGTCGCAAATGGGCGGCTAACTCGGTAAGTGCCGTCTCGGCCTGGCCCACCTGAGCGGTAATCTCATCTGCACGAAGCTGCAACAAGGCATCACCTTTGACAACATGGTCGCCTTCCTGCACAAAACGTTTTAGCACCACGGCGGTAATTTCACTGCTAACCTGGGTGCGCGACAACGTTACCACCCGCCCGGTAGCCACCACGGTTTGCACCAGTGGCATTGCTGTAACGGTGAAGCCGGCAAGTTGTGGCCCTTGCCACCAACGCAACATTCCAAAGGCTATGGCAAGCAACAGTATAATCAGCATCACAATGTTAAAGCGGGAAGCGCGCAAGAAATTCTCCAATTCAGGTTAAATGCGCTGCATAGCACTTAAAACCTTTTAGCTCAGCCCTAAGATAACCCAGCTTAACGCCTTAGAACATATGAAAGTTTTCGCTGGTAGAGGTTAGCTTAGCGCATAAAGTCATTGAGATAGCGTTAGTTTTACACTATCGTGGGCTGGACTACGAGTACTGAGCTGATGCTACATGCCATCAATGGCGCTAAAAAAATTCACACTGCCTTTTTGTTGCATCATATTATTTGCTGCTTTACAGCAACTTTATGCGGTCGAAAGGGCCCTTCTGATAGATTTTAATCTGTTCGACCGTTATGTCGAGCAGCATTCTGCTGCGCCGCTGCCTTTGTCAACGTCTTGGCAACAGCTGCTGCTTGATGCTTCGTCGTTACCGACTGAGCGTCAGCTTGCAGCGGTTAATACTTTTATGCATCAGTCTTTCAGTTATATTCCAGATATTTTGCAAAATGGTGTTGAAGATTATTGGGCTAGCCCGGCTGAAATGTTTGTTTCACAAAAAGGCGATTGTGAAGATTGGGCTATTGCCAGTTATGTCAGTTTACGGGCATTAGGAATACCAGATGCACAATTGCGTTTAGTGTATGTTCGGGCCCGGGTAGGGGCCGAACATAGTGGTTTAAGTCAGGCTCATATGGTATTGGCTTATTATCCTGAAGCAAACCAGGAGCCGCTAATTCTTGACAGCTTAATCCAAAATATTCTGCCGGCGTCAGCCAGAACTGATCTTACGCCGGTGTTTAGTTTTAATTCCACCGGGTTATGGGCTGGCAGCGGCAATCAAAAATCAAAACAAACTGCTACAGCGCGTTTATCCAGATGGCGCGACCTTGTGCAACGTTTAACGCTTCAAGGTATTGTATTGTAATGCCCAGCAAAAGTGGGTTAAGGGGTAAATAATGTCGCTTATTAAACAATTGTGGATCGCTATTATTGTTATCGTGCTGTTGGCCTTCGGCAGTAGCTTCTTTATTAGTGCTTATCAGACTAAAAATTACCTGGCTGAACAATTGCAAGTCAAAAATATTGATAATGCCACGGGCATAGCGTTAACGCTGTCACAAATGGATAAAGATCTCACCACATTGGAATTGATGCTCTCGGCTCAATTTGATACCGGATATTACCGTCGAATTGCCTTAAAAGATGTAGCAGGAAATACCGTTACGGAGTTTACCTTACCGGCACAACAAATTGCGGCACCCGATTGGTTTGTTAGCTTGCTTAATTTTGATATTAACCCTGGTATTGCCCAAATACAGGATGGATGGCAACGTTTTGGCAGCATAGAATTAGAAAGCCAAACTGATTATAGCCTAGTGGCTTTATGGCAGATAACCAAAAATTTAGCACTGGGTTTTCTGCTCATCGCCATGGTGTGTGGTGTTGTTGGCAGTGTATTGTTAAATCGTGTTCGTAAGCCCCTTAATCAAGTGGTTACTCAGGCGGAAGCATTAGGTAACCGGCAGTTTATCACTACAGATGAACCCGCAACATTTGAATTAAAGCGCCTGGTAGCCGCCATGAACCGCTTAACCGGCAGAGTTAGAGCTATGCTGGAGCAAGAGCAAAAACAACTTAATCGCCTGCAAAAGCAATATGAATTAGATACTGTTACCGGTGCCTTTAACCGGGAATATTGTGCCAGTTGGTTAGAGGGCTACTTTAACAACACAGAACGCCGTGAAATGAGCTGTGTATTTTTACTGCGCATAAATGACCTGCAAGCGATTAACTTGCAATTAGGCCATGCTGCAACAAACGTCTGGTTAAAACATCTGGTTGATGAAGTTCAGCACCATCATGGCGTTCGGCTAGTTAGCCGCTTAAACGGCAGTGATTTTTTTGTGGTGGTTGACCAATTAGACTCTACCGCTGAGCTTTGCCAGCAATTGATTACACAACTTAACGCGGCATGCTTAATTGAACCACAACATAAAACCGCCCCTATTTTACTGGTCGGTATTTCACTGGATGCGGTGAACAGCCGGCAGCAAACTCTGTCGCAATTAGATGCCATGTTGGTTGAGGTTGAAGCTTCGCCGCCAATGCAGACTAAAACGTTGCAAGAAGCGCAGCCACATAAAACCTTAGCCGATGCGACGGACTGGCTTAAAGCGCTGAAACACGCTATTAGCTCAGATGGTATTTCGTCAAAAACCTATCCGGTGCAGCTGCGTAACGGCAGTATAATGCATCAGGAAGCCATGCTAAGGATGAATATAAATTCACAGTGGTTATCTGCAGGCCAAATCTTGGGATGGGCCAGGCGCTACCAGTTTACCAGCCAGCTTGATACCGCCATGGTCAAGCGCGCCGTGCAACAACTTGCAGAAAATGCAGATATGAAGCTTGCGATAAACATATCTGATTTAACCTTAATTGATGTTACCGCTCACTATCAATTATTAACGATATTGCAGGCGCTACCCAAAGCTATTTGCCAACGGTTATCACTGGAATTTGATGAACGGCTGGTGGTTAAGCATCAACTGCTGTTTATCAATTTTACCTCCGCCTTAAAAGCCCTGGCAGTGAATGTAGGGTTACAAAAATGTGGTTACGCTATCGGCTCGATCAAAGATTTAGAAAAATTAGGCATCGATTATTTAAAAGTAGACTCGGCAATAGTGCTACGGTATCAATCACTTGACACAGCACAGCTACTGAGCGGGTTAATTAAACTGGCGCATACGTTAAGTTTAACGGTGATTGCTGAAGGTGTGGTCTGTGCTGCAGATGTTGACAGCTTACTGGCACTGGGCTTCGATGGCCTTACCGGCCCGGCTATTGGCTAGCCGTTATTCAGGGCATAAGGCTGTCATCTTCTTCTTCATTGAACAGCTGTAAGCTTCTCATGTTATGGCGTAAGGTTTTTCGATTTAATAACTTTTCCTGCGCGGCCATAGGCAGTTCGGTAAAGGTAATGGTGCCATTTGCAGTAAGTAACTCTACTAAATCTTCCAGTACACGGGCTAACTCTGCGTCAGAGTGTTGCAGCTTTTTACTATGGCTTAACTCTTTTTTTGCCAATTCATAAGCGGGAATATTTTTTTGCATAAAAAGCAGTAAATTGGGATCGTTATTTGATACATACTCTGGATATTCAACTGATTGCTCAGTACTTAATGCCACTATCTCATTATCACTTGCTCGCTTAACATACATAAAATTATTCCTCTAAAGCAGCAATATTAATTGCAACCTGTCTTTAATGCCCAGTTTAGCAAAGGTCGACGTCAGGTGTTGCTTTACCGTTCTTTCCGTAATGTATAACGTTGTTGCAATGTCTTTATTGCTACAACCTTGCCGGGCCAGACTGGCAACTTCATATTCTCTTTTTGATAAGCGCTGTTCAAAAGACGGCCAGCCATGCTGCGACGGCATAACTTTCGATAGAAAACGGTTCAGCTGATTAAGCAAAGACGCCGGGATCCATAACGCACCATTGCTTACTGCACTAACTGATTGCATTAAATTAGCACTGTTACTACCGGCATCTAAATAGCCTTTTGCCCCCTGCGTAAGGGCAACCTGCAACTCTGTCATGGATAATTGCTGGCTAATCACAATAATATGCTTGGTTGCCTGCAACTGTTGCAGCAGCGATTGCCAATCTTTCCGGGCACTGTGAATTAGCACCACCTCGCATTCTTGCAATGCCTGAGTATTGGCATCAGGAAAGGTATAAATTGCCGGCTGCCCGAAGGCTGAGCACCAGCTAGACGCTGTAAAACCTGGTGCAGTAAAAATTGCTACATTCGCCATTAAGCTATTATCTCTCTGTCATCGCGTTACTTTTTGCTCTGAGTAATGGCTTAAGTAAATAAGACAAAACCGTGCGTTTCCCGGTAACAATATCAACCTGAACCGTCATGCCCGGTAATATAGTTAACCGGTCATCGAGCTTTTGGCTAGCGGTACTTAGCCTGACCACGTAATAGGTGTTATCTTTTTCATCGGTTACTGTGTCGGCGCTAATATGGCTTACGCTGGCCTGCAAACCGCCAAATATTGCAAAGTCGTAAGCGCTAATTCTGATAGTGGCTTGCTGGCCTAGTTGAATAAAGGCAATGTCTCTGGGTGATATTCTGGCTTCGATAAGTAGTTTGTCATCTAACGGCACAATATCTAATATATCTCTGCCTGGCGTTAATACGCCGCCAACGGTATTGATATGCAACCGTTGAATGGTTCCCCTTATTGGAGACTTCACTTCGGCTTGTTGCACCATGTCTACCAGTCCGGTTTGCAATTCGGCTAAAGCAGCCAACCTCGAGCGCGAGTCAGACAATTGATTACGCCAACGATTCAACACCATCAACTTAATTTCTTTTAGCTTATTTCCAGCTTCTTGCAAGGCAGACTCGGCCCTGGCAACGTTTGCTTCAGCCCGCTTTTTTTCACCTGTTGCTCTGGCAACATCACGCTCTAGCCGCAAAATGTCAATGTCTGAAACTGCACCAGAGGCTCTTAATGGCTTGGTAACCGTTAATTCCTGATTAGTCAGTGCCAACGTCTGACTATATTGAAATTGGGCCGCTCTTGCTTCCACTAATTCTTGTTGCCGCTGTTGCTGTTGTTCAGCTTGTACTGCCAATTGCTCGTTCAGCTCCGCCAAACTATTACGGTATAGCTGTATTTCGTGTTGCAGGCGGGCGGGCGCTAGTATGTTCAATTCGTCAGGAAACTGAGGTTCGGTTTCGTTAGTCAGGGCAATCAGCCTGGCTACCTCAGCGGTAAGGGCATAGAACTGCGCTTTATTTTCAGCCAAGTTAGATGCCGAACGTGTTGAGTCAACAATTAACAACACCTGTCCGGCATCAACAATTTGTCCTTCACGCACCACAATATCAGTAACTAAACCACCATCAAGTGATTGGATAGTTTGTAATTGTTGCGAAGTAATAATCTTACCATCGCCTCTGGCTATTTCATCCAGTGGTGCAAAACCGGCCCACACCAGCAGCACGATAACGCAGATAGCAATAGCGTAAAGTAGCCGGCGAGCTGATAACGGCGCCTGGGCAATGCGTGCCCATTCAGCCTCACAAACCCAATCTTTAGAGAATTTTTCCGGGGCGTTACTCATGTGCTGGTACCCATGATTTTGCCTTGACGCAATGCTTCCATTACCGTGTCTTTGGGGCCATCAGCAATAATTTTGCCATTATCGATAACAATAATCCGGTTGGCTAACGCTAACAGCGGGCTACGATGGGTAATAAGCAATAATGTTTTACCTTGTGCATAGCCACCTAAATGCTTACGAAATGCCTCTTCGCTGCTATGGTCAAGCGCGGCAGTGGGTTCATCAAGCAACAATATAGGGGGGTCATTATATAAGGCCCGGGCAATGGCAACTATTTGCTTTTGGCCGCCCGACAAGTTTTGCCCCTTTTCTCCTACTTGCATCTCAAAGCCGGCCGGATGTTGGCTAAGCAGGTGATTTAAGCCAGAGATATTACACACATTAAGAAAATGCTCGGCGCTTTTGGTTGCAGCCGCAAGTTCAATGTTATAACGCAGCGTACCTCTGAACAACGTAATGTCTTGTGGCACATAACCAATGTTATTTCTGACTTGATGAATGTCTAGCTGGTTAATATCAATGCCGTCTAACAGCACTTGTCCTTCGGTTGGCTCATGCAAGCCTAAGATTAATTTTTCTAAGGTTGATTTACCAGAACCATTGCGGCCTAAAATAGCCACATGCTCGCCTGGTTCTATACTAAAACTGACATTTTGCAAGGACGGTAAATCACCATCCTGATAACTAAAGCTAACGCGTTTAAATTCTATTTTACCTTGCAACACTGGCTTACTAATGGTTTTACGGCTGACATCTTGTTCCGATTGATACTGCATCAGCACATTTAAATTTTCAAACGCCGATGACGCATAGTGAAATTGCGCTAATAACCCTGCGGCCTGGCTCACTGGCGCTAATGCTCTTGATGACAACAAAAACACCGCAATTAAACTACCCTGAGTGAGGTTGCCAGCAATAAGTAAATACACACCAACAATTATGACCGCAACCCCGGCTAATTGCTGAATAAACGCCGTGAAATTGCTGACAGAAGCAGACACGGAGCGCATTTTGGCACTATTGTGTGCACAACTTAACGACAACTGCTCCCAATTATGTTGAATATCGGTTTTAACATTGCTCGACTTTGCCGTTTCCAGCGAGCCAATTGCTTCAATTAATGTGGAATTTCGCTCTGCTGCAGACTTAGCTGACTCATCAGACAGAAATTTAAGTTTACGCTGTGCAAAATAAGCATAAATTAGCGAGATAATAGCCCCAACAATAATAGGAACAAGTAAAGGCAAACTAATCAGGCCAATAACTACGCAATACAACAACACAAAAGGTAAATCGGCCAATGCCACAATAGTTAACGACCCGATAAAACTTCTAACCGATTCAAATGACTGAACAATAGAAGCGAAAGATCCGGTTGATTGCGGTCGATATTTCAACTTCATCGACAACACTTTATCCATAATAGCGGACGACAGCATTACATCTGTTTTGCTGGCAGCTAAATCAACGAAGTGATGTCTTAATGATTTTAAAACTAAATCCGCTATTAGTACTAAAGTAATTCCCGACGCCAGGATCCACAAGGTGTGAGTCGCCATATTAGGAACCACCCTGTCGTACACATTCATGACAAACATCGGCATAGACAGTGCAAAAAGGTTAATTAATACCGCAGCCAGTAACACATCCCGATACAGCGAACGATTTTGTTTAATAACCCCCCAAAACCAATGTAAATGTGCAGGCAACTTAAAATGGTTAGTTTTTTCTTCTGCATCGGTTTTGGGGCGAACGTAAAATACAGTACCCGCATAAACGTTACTAAGCTGTTCAAGAGTAATAGTTAAGACACTCTGAGGTAGCTCCGGGTAGCTAATTACCGCCTGTTTGGTAATGTGGTCAATACTGTGAATTAAACAGGCTTTGTTGTCTTGCAGCGTTAAAATAGCCGGTAGCAGGGCAGCGTTAAGCTGTTGCAGTGGTCGTTGTAGTATTTTCGAGGCCAGTTTGGCTCTGTCTGCAGCCCGATTAAAAACAGCAGGGCTTAGCATGTTGTTAGTAAGCGGCAGGCCGCTGATTAGCGCGGCCGGGCTTACAGCATGATGATGAAATTCACATATATACAGTAATGCTTCAAAAAGCGGCCCACCGGTATGTTGGTTATCTGGTATCAATGAGCTACTTCCTATCGCTATATTTTATTATTCGCCCCGACGAACTGAACTCTCATCCTTGGCACGCACAATGGCTTCTATCCGGCGATTTAAATTGTGCGCCGCATCGGTATCGGCTTTAGACAACACTTGGCTTGACCCATAACCCTTAGTCGCAATTCGCCCTTCATCTATACCAAACTTAGTAACCAGCAACTCTTTCACGGCATCGGCACGTTGTTGCGACAAAATATCGTTATACCAGGAGGCGCCTTGTAATGAAGTATGTCCCTGAATTTCAGTGTTGGTATTGGGATAACGCTGCAAAAAAGCAGCAAAATTTGCGATATCAGGTAAGTTTTGCTCACTAATGTCAGAAGAGTTATGACCAAACTTTACGTCTAAAGTGAAATTAACCATCGTTTCAGTAAATATTGAGCACCCTTTTTCATCTACCTTGTCAGTCTCAGGCGTATTAGGGCAATAGTCAGCTGCGTCTTTAACTGAATCGTTGTCGGCATCATTATCCATCTGCAAGCTGCTATATACATCGATAGCTGGGCAGGCAGTGGCAGGATCTACCGTCAGCTTTTCTGCTCCTAAGTCAGTTAACGAAGGCCAGGTACTGGAAGCTAAACCTAAGGTGTTAAGTAAACTACCCATCCCTGCCAGTGTTCTGGCATTTGCCACACTTAAACTGAAGTTAGCGGCCAGATAGGCTCTGCTGGCTTGAAAAAACTCATTTTCCGAATCCAACACATCTAATAAAGAACGTTGTCCTATATCAAATTGCTGTTTATATGCTGTTCTTACTTTGTCAGAAGATAATCGGTGTTGATTTAACAACGGCAACTGTTCAAAAAGCTTGCTGCCGTCATTGTAAGCAACCTGAATGGTTTGCCGAATATTTAAGCACGCTTGATCTCTGAGTTCCTGCGCCAAGTTTATTTCTGCATAAGCACGTTTTAACGTAGCAGAGTTTCGACCGCCGCTGTAAAAATTGTATTTTAACTCAATACCCACTCTAGCTTCGTTTTGATCTGTTTGTACGCCAATATCAGAGTAATTTTGAAAACCATAACTTCCAACCAGATTAACAGTGGGTTTAAAGTTAGACTTTTCTGCCTGAGCCGCAAACTCAGCTGCCTTAATATTTCGCAGAGCCGCATGGTAAGCAGGGCTGACTTGATAGGCTTGTAGCAAAGCCTGAGAAACGGTGTCTGGTAATGCATCCGGGATAACCACATCATTCATTACCTCTGATGGCAACACCCCCACTATTCTTAAATAGCGGGTGGTGACATCGTGCAAGTTTGATGTTTCAGTTATTAAGTTACTTTGCGCTAGGGACACCCGGCCACTTATTTGCTCTAAATCAGCTAATTTAGCCACACCTGCTTTAGCACTACTTTCAATTTGGCGATAAACTTCAAAATGCTTATTTAAATTATTTTGAGCAAGTGCTACCAGTTTGCGTTGCGCAAGCACATCCTGATAGGCCCTGAAGGCCTCTAACGCGACATTTTCAGCTGTTTCTAACAGATTAAAATAAGCAACTAATTGAAAATTAGAAAATCTATTTACCTCAGAGCGGGTCCTGCTACCATCGTACAACATTTGGGTAAGTGTAAGTCTGGCATAAGCACCATCGTATTCCCTGATAAAACCATAATCTTGTTTTTGATATTGATATCCCACCGAGCCATCAACTGACGGCTTATAACCTGCACGGGCAGCATTAACATTTTCGCCTGCAGCCAAAAACTCATACCATTTTGCTAAAACATCAGGGTTTTTTTCAATTGCGATTTTTGCTGCTTCCTGCACGGTAGCAGCAGAATAGCTTGGTGCAGCGATGGCGATTAAGATAATAAATAAAACGGATTGAAATACTTTTAAAGAGTTTACTGCTCTCACTTTTATTGAATCCTTCAAATAACAAAATACTGAATTGCGCAAATTATATCCTACAGTACAGGTGGTTGGCTACAAAAGGCGATAAACCGACTGAACGTTTTTTAAACTGTACTCAGGTCCAATAGTTTCAATTGTTGTGATGCCTTAACATATCAATTGAAATATTTAATTTATGGAATTTATTTATGTCAAAAATCGTTGCTCAAGTTGTTGAAGGTATCGTCGAAGTGCAAGCTGCTAACGGTGAAATAAGAGTTTTGCAGCAGGGTGAGACACTAATGCCCGGTGATACTGTTATTACTTCTGACAACGGCAAGGTTGTGTTGGCATATTTAGATGAAACTGTTGCTGTTGCAGAGAATCAGCAAATTGTTATTTCAGATAGTTGGCTGCAAGCCGACACAACAGCAGAAGACTCCGAGGTTAACCTTGATTCTGCTGCAGATATTTTGGCTGTGCTAGATGAAGAAGGTGATTTACTGGAGCAATTTGAAGCTACCGCTGCCGGCGGCGCCGGCTCTGCTGAAAATAGCGGTAATAGCTTTGTAAGGCTTACCAGGATTGTCGAACTTAATGATGCTACCTTATTAACTCCTGGCTCATTTGTAGCGCAAGCTCTTGCAGTTGATACGCCGATAAATGCAGCAGTTGTTGCCATTGATGATGAGCCAACAAATACACCCGCTGTTATTCAAGTCAATAACATTACCGCCGATGATATCGTTAATGCCGCTGAAGCTGCAGGTACTATTACCGTAACGGGCACGGCTACTGGCGGCGACATTGCCCCAGGCGATGTGGTCACCATGGTAATTAATGGCGTAACCTACACCACTACCGTACAAGCCGATGGTAGCTGGTCAGTTGATGTGGCTGGTAGC
>NZ_LAHP01000008.1 GCF_000987765.1 Arsukibacterium sp. MJ3 | reverse complement strand
GAGTCTGACAAATCCCCACAAAATGTATATAAAAAACAATAGTATAATAAAGAAATAATTGAACATTCATGGCGTTTGGTGATCAGATCTATCGCCAAAAAAAAATAATCACGGAAAACGCCATGAATGTAAAACACACATTATCAAAATATTTAACCCAAATCACTACAACTATGCACAAAGTTCGTCGACTAAGTTTGTTTGCCGCCATTGAAAGCACCATTAATGGCGGAGTACTTTCTGTTACCGGACTCAACAGAAAATCAGCAGAAAATACAGAAAATAGGACAGGCACAGCAGAAATGCATTGGTGATTGTGGTTTATGGTGCTAACGCTAGGTGTTTGTTACTCACTGTGTTGTTCAGTTGTGCCTGTCCTTTTCACTGGTTGCTGAATCGGTTCTGCTGCAGCTTAACTGCTCGGTGTTAGCGCTCAAACCCAGTGACGTTGTTTGCCCGATATCGCTGCGTCATTAAAAATAGGCTGCTTATTATTGTAGAACAGGCAGCCAAAAATGGCGATATTTCGACAAACAACGTTGGTCGTTAATAGCTAGCCGGCCCCTGCGGTCACTCCCTTCGGGAAAACGGGTTTTCCAGTATCCTCTTCAATACTCGCAGCGCGAGCCATCAGCCGTTCGCGGACGCTGCAGGCCACTTCCCATGAGGTATTAGGATCGCTACAGGGAACTGCAAACCAAACTTCCATACCAAAAACGTCTTGACCAGCAACATTGACACTCGAACCATCGAGGTCGGCGAGATTATCACCCATCGGAGAATCTTTCATTTCTGAGAGAATATCGTGAAAAGCATCGCGCAGGGCCTCTACGTCGGCCCGCGAGTCAAGCTTTAATTTCAAAAAACGCAGCATTTCAGGGTCTTCAAGCGTCCAGTTTGAAAAGGTTTGGGACACAAATTCCATGACCGGTACAATCAGGCGAGTACTGTCCCAGTTGCGTAATTGCACAAAGGTCATATTGATGCGCTCGACGTGGCAGACCTCTCCTTTGAACTCAACGCGATCTCCTACGCGAGCCGACTGAGTTAAAGCAATCTGCAAAGATGCCATGATATTGGCCAGTATATTGCGAGCGGCAAAACCCACAACAAGGGTGAGTGCCCCAGCCGAGGTTAGCAGCGTTAAGCCTAGATTACCTGCTAGGTCGGCAGAAGATAGCACTATTCCTGCACCAATAAAGAAAACGACAACTACCAATATCCGTCGTGCCGCGTTTAGCCGAGTCGCCAGCACTCGCGCCTCGACGCGCTTTGAAACAGTCAGGTCCACTTCTTCTCCAGGCGCAATTAAGCCATCGAGTAGCTCTTCGATGCCATTAACAATAAACAGCAGCAGCGCCACTACAAAGCCGATGGCAATAGAGGGCGCCAAAAAGATGTCGACCCGCCCTGAAAATACAAAGACATTTCCGGCAACCCACCAAACTAAGGTGGTAACACTGGCGATGATGAGCGGCGTGGACATAGCACGTAAAATACCTGTGGCGGTGCTCGAATCCACCCGCCGCCAAATTGCTTGAAGGAGCCGATGGACCAGCCAGCCCAGCGTTATCGACATTAGCAAAAGCAGCGGTAAACCAATTAGCTCCCACCACATCAGGCCGCCGATTGTCTTGGCGCGCATCGCCTGTGGCAGAGACATTTCAAAACGTGATGGGCCATAGAGGAGGTGCAGGGCAGGAACGTCTCGCAAGGTTTGCGAAGGGAAAATCCATACCGCTTGCGCGGCATTTGCGGGTTTAATTCGATTAAGTCGAATTTCAGCAGGTACTAAGTCAAGAGGCAAATCCTTGATTAGAAGCGACCGTCGTGATTCGCCTGCTTGGGCTTCGTTTTCCCCGCCTAGGGTTTGCAGAGCATCTGGCCTGTGCAGCAGAAGTGACCAGTCGAGCACGATCTTGCGAACAATAACTTCATAAAGCTGACGCGCCAGCTTTGGACCTTGCTGAGCCTGCAGTTGTGGGGCGATATCATTCAAATCAAGAACATGTGCCGCGGCGTCCCAATCGTCGTCGTTTGCTGCGCGTAAAAAGCTGGCCATTGCCGCGCGCGGCGTCCTGCGATCAATTCGGTCGGGCACCGGCGCTAAACCTGTATTTAAGACAGCTGTTTCAAAAACTGCTTCTTGCGCATGAGAGGGCACAGCAAGGGTAACGCCGAGAATAAACGACACGATAAGAACAGCATATCCCATAATGTGCCGCGCGCTAAAGCCGCAAGGATTTCTCGTAGAAGATAGAACGGTAGACAAAAATTTGTTCATTGGCAGTTAAGCCCTTGCTTCATGAAGGGTACTAAATATATAGACGCTATAGACGAACTATTCAACAAGCTATTGTATTTATAGAGATAGAATTGTAACTTGCCAGCGCATGCATAAATTGCTAATTGTGATAATGCCGAAAATAGGACAGGCACAGCAGAATTGCATTGGTGATTGTGGTTTATGGTGCTAACGCTAGGTGTTTGTTACTCACTGGTTTGTTCAGTTGTGCCTGTCCTTTTCACTGCTCATGCTTCAGAACAACGACTTCCGGCGGGAGGCTTTTGTGCAAATATTGAAGAACATAAAACGACGCCACTGCCATGGGCAACGCGATAAAAGCTAAGAATCTTATCAGCAAAGGTGATGAGTTAAGACGTCTCATAATGGCTGGTCTCCCTGGCTCGCATTCGTGTGTGGACTGCCTCTTCGTTACCGCTCCTTTAGTCATTATCGTCTTGCACAGCACTCAACAAACGCAATATGCGCTGCTTCTCAGATTTACTGGAAATAAAAGCCGCCGCATTAAGAACATTTTTTTTCTCTTCTTTATTTATCTTAGGCGAACGGATCACTTGCTCTAAAACTCTCGCAAGCTCGTAGCTTGATTGAATATTATCAGTAGCCGTTTTCAATAAGAAAGTAAGGTGCTCACTGAAAGCATCGCTTCGTACAAAGGCACTTAGAAAGTCCGCGTGATTGCTATCAGACTTAATATTTTCAGAAATTAGAAGTGTTGTTTCATACTCCTTATCAGTCAAAGAATAGTGGTTGACTAATTCACGGAGATACAGACTGCAGACCATATCGCTAACAACCTGATTAGTATCTGAAAGAGCCGCTGATGTGCCACTTTTTTCGACTATTTGACGTATTCTCTGGCGATAGTCATATCCGGTTTCTCTGAATATCGAGGGTAAAATTTGCTCCCACCAAGTTCGGCCGTAATCGCTGAAATCGCGCTCCACACCGTTTTCCATATAGCGGTATGTCAACTTGCCCTCTGCTGAACCGGAAAAAAGGGTAAGGTCACGCTGAAAACCGGCATCAGAAACAGTAACGACGGATATTTGGCTGTTCGACGGGAAGAATGTGATGGTATGAGTGGTGTAATCGACCAACATCTCATCGTCTAGTGAGATGTCCAGTTTTACCTGCATACCGTCAAGCTGATACTGCTTTTTTATCTCTCCGTTAATCGGTCCACTTAATTCTGAATCAATTAGTGACTTCACTATGCTATTTGCTGAACAACCAACAGAGCACATTGCAAACAATACCATCCAAATTATTAACCAGAGCTTTTTGCCTTCCATAGTTATCTCTTCCCCAAATAATACATCCACATAATTTGAACTTTACCACCCTAATTTTTAATAACTTATACCCTTTTGACCTGCTTTTCTACTTTTTTTTAACTTGTGCGTGTTTCGGTATCATCCGGCCACTGATTTCGGCATCATCCGGCCACCTGTTTCGGTATCGTCCGGCCAGTTTTTTCTTCCTTAAAAGAAAATAGGACAGGCACAGCAGAAATGGGCACAACAGAAATGCTGTGATTAATCGCGCCATCCATTACACATGTTGATGTGTTTATGCAGGGGCTAATGCGGCAAAGAATGGCGGCTAGGGGCGTTAAAGTGAAAAAGGGGTCGGAGCTAATTAGCTTTAAAGGGATGTTAATGATGGCGTTATGCTGCAGTAAAAAAGTTCAGGTATTGCAAATGAAACCGAGTAAGGCCACAAAAGCGGCCTTACTCGGTAAAAAGGTGGCTTAGGGCTGTAATTCTTGTTCGCTAAAGGTGTCAGCAAACAACGGGCTGGATAAATAACGCTCAGCAGCACTGGCCAATATAATTACAATGTTTTTACCGGCGTTTTCTGGTTTAGCTGCCTGGCGCTGTGCGGCTACTAATGCGGCGCCTGACGAAATACCCGCTAAAATGCCTTCTTCGCGCATTAAACGATGCGTAGCAGCAAAAGCCTCTTCACTGCTAACGGTTTCAACTTCGTCTATCAGGCTTAAATCGAGGTTGCCCGGAATAAAGCCGGCACCAATACCCTGAATTTTATGTGGCCCTGGCTTTAATTCTTTGCCTGCTTTAGCTTGGCTAATTACCGGCGATTCAGTTGGCTCTACCGCTACACTGTGCAGTGGCAGGTGCTTAATGTGCTTTAAATAACGGCTAACGCCGGTAATGGTGCCACCGGTGCCGACACCGGCAATAAAAATATCGACTTTACCGTCTAAATCGTTAAAAATTTCTGGGCCGGTAGTGTCAACGTGAATTTGTGGATTAGCCGGGTTTTCAAACTGTTGTAACAAAACATATCTGTTGGGATCTGATGCCAGTATTTCATGCGCTTTTTCAATTGCACCTTTCATACCTTTTGGGCCTTCGGTTAACACCAGAGTAGCGCCAAGTGCTTTTAACAGCTTGCGTCGTTCCATGCTCATGGTGGCCGGCATCGTCAGGGTAAGCTTATAGCCGCGGCTAGCCGCCACAAATGCCAGCGCTATGCCGGTATTACCTGAGGTGGGCTCAATAATTTCTTTTTCGCTGGTTAATAAGCCGCGTTTTTCGGCATCCCAAATAAGTGCTGAACCTAAGCGACACTTCACACTAAAGCTGGGGTTGCGCGCTTCAATTTTAGCGTACACATTAGCACCACCGGGCACGGTGCGGTTTAATTTGACCAAAGGGGTGCGACCGATAGACAATGTGTTGTCTGCAAATACGTTTGCCATATAAAGCTCCAAATACTAATAATTTGGTTATAAGAATACTCCAGCAGCATAAAAGGTGAAGTAGCGTTTGGCTATAACTTATATCATTTCACTTAAGCACAAATTTCAGCCCAAATTTCAGCTTAAAAGTGTAGCCTAAAGTGCAGCCTAAAGTGCAGCCTTAATTTTTTCCTAAATTTTAGCCCGAAGAGGATCAAGATGGCCTTTGAAAGTACTGACAATTATATTGTATCTACCGAACTGGCGCTGGCAGTAAATGCCGCGGTAATTCTGGAAAAGCCATTGCTGATTAAAGGCGAGCCGGGCACCGGTAAAACCCGCCTGGCTGAAGAGTTGGCAGCAAGCCTGGGTACCGAGCTTATTCAGTGGCACATTAAATCGACCACCAAGGCACAGCATGGCTTATATGAATATGACGCAGTATCGCGGCTGCGCGACAGTCAGCTGGGCAGTGACAAGGTACAAGACATTAATAATTATATTCGCCCAGGTAAGTTATGGCAGGCTTTTACTGCAGCAAAACGCCCGGTGTTGTTGATTGACGAAATTGACAAAGCGGATATTGAATTTCCAAACGATTTACTGCACGAGCTAGACAGAATGGCGTTTTACGTGCACGAAACCGGCGAGCAAATTAGTGCGGTAGAGCGGCCAATTGTCATTATTACCTCCAATAATGATAAAGAACTGCCGGACGCCTTTTTGCGTCGCTGTTTTTTTCATTATATTCGTTTTCCAGACGCCGACACCCTGCGCGCTATTGTAGCGGTGCATTACCCAAATATTCAGCAACAGTTACTTAGCACGGCACTGGAACTGTTTTTTGAGCTGCGTGAACTACCCGGTTTAAAGAAAAAACCGTCAACGTCAGAATTGTTAGATTGGCTGAAATTACTGCTAGCCGAAGATATTCCGGCTGAGGTGTTAACCGACAAGCAGCAAAAAGGCGGTTTAATGCCAATGTTTGGAGCGCTGCTGAAAAACGAGCAAGATGTGGCTCTGGTCGAGAAACTGGCGTTTTTGGCTAAACGGCAAGGCCGTTAAAACATGTTTTTACTACCTTTTGTAGATTTTGTTATGGTGTTAGCGAAGGATCTGAACCTTGTTTCGGTGAGGTTAACGCTGAGGTAACAGTGCCAACGAGTTGACCACAGCACTCGCTACGGCTGGTGCCTGCGCTCAGACACTCTGCGCCGACCAGAACAAGTGTTCTGGTCTACTCTTTAGTTAGTTAGTTAGATAGTTTAGTGAAAAACGCGACAGAATATGCTAATAGATTTCTTTTTTACCCTGCGTAAATACGGCTTAAAAACCAGCATTACCGAGCTGCTGGATTTACTCAATGCGTTAAAGCAGCAAGTAATTTTTGCCGATATTGACAATTTTTATCAGTTATCCAGGCTTTGTCTGGTAAAAGATGAAACGCAGTACGATAAATTTGACAGAGCCTTTGCGGATTATTTTGACGGGGTAGCCGAAGTGGATATTGCTGCCAGTATTCCGCCCGAATGGTTAGTGCCTGAAGTACTGCGTAAATTAACTGATGAAGATAAAGCCAAGCTGCACGCATTAGGGGGGGTAGACAAGCTGCTGCAAACCCTGCGCGAGCGCTTAGCTGAGCAACAAAAAAAACACGCCGGCGGCAATAAATGGATTGGCACCGGTGGTACTTCACCCTTTGGTGCTTTTGGTTTTAACCCCGAGGGCGTGCGAATTGGTCAGCAAGGTAGTGGTGCCCGCCGGGCTGTAAAAGTGTGGGACAAGCGTGAGTTTCAAGATTTAGATACCGATAGCGAATTAAATAACCGCAGCATTAAGCTGGCTTTAAAACAGCTACGCAAATTTGCCCGCAGTGGTGCAGAAACCGAACTGGATTTACATGGCACTATTCAGGCTACCTCTGAGCAAGCAGGTTGGCTGGATTTACGTTTTATGCGCGAGCGGCACAATGCCATAAAGTTGTTAGTGTTTTTCGATGTTGGTGGCTCAATGGACGATCATATTGAACAGTGTCAGCAATTGTTTGCCGCGGTAAAAACCGAATTTAAGCATTTAGCGTTTTTTTATTTTCACAACTGTATATATGAAGGGGTGTGGCGCGACAATAAGCGCCGTTACACTGAACAGGTAAAAATCGACGACATTATTCATACTTACGCCAGCGACTATAAGCTAATAATGGTAGGCGATGCCACCATGGGACCTTACGAAATTGACTATCCTGGCGGCAGTGTTGAGCATTATAACGAATTAGCGGGCAAAGTATGGCTGCAGCGCCTGCTCAGCCAGTACCCCAAAGCGGTGTGGCTAAACCCACAGCCGCTGCAGTGGTGGCATCACTATTACTCTATCGACATAATAGGCCAGTTAATGACAAAGCGGATGTATCCGTTAACCCTGGACGGTCTCGGCAGGGCGATTAAAACGCTTTTATAATGCTTTTTATTTACTCCCCGTGCCTTAATTAAGCAGGAAGTGCAGTATGTCGGTACCCTCACCCTTAAAGAGCCGATTGTGGCTGTGGTTACTCTGGCTAGCGGCTTTTTATGCGGTATGGCTGTATTTGGTGGTAGTAGCAGGCCATTGGCCTACTGCGGCAGCGCATTGGCCCATGGCCGTGGCGATGACGTTTGGTAGTTATGCGGCAGGTTCTACACCAATGGGCGGCGGTACGGTCGGTTTTCCGGTGCTGGTATTGTTGTTCGAACTGCCGGCCAGCCTGGGGCGGGATTTCAGTTTTGCTATTCAGTCTATTGGCATGACTAGCGCGGCCATTTTTATTCTGGCGCGGCGCCAGCCGCTGGCCTGGGCCATTTTAAAAGGGGCGATGCTAGGGGCATTGTTCGGTACACCGTTTGGTATATTTTTTATTGCCCCTTATATTCCCGAGCTTTGGATTAAGTTGGTGTTTGCCGTGGTGTGGGCCAGTTTTGGTTTATTGCATTTATGTCGCTTAACTGAAATTGCCAGCCACACCGGCATTACCGATTTTGACGAGGAGTGGGATTTTAAGCTGGGGCTTTGGATTGGGCTGCTGGCAGGCGCTACCGTGGCGGCTGTTACGGGTGTAGGTATTGATATGGTGTTGTATACCGCACTGGTATTGATATGCCGGGCTGATTTAAAAATAGCCATTCCTACTTCCGTGGTCATAATGGCTTTTACCTCAGTGCTTGGCGTGTTGGTTAAAACCGTCTCGGGCCAGGGGTTGGCGCCCGGTGTATTTGAAAACTGGCTGGCAGCCGCGCCGGTAGTGGCAATAGGTGCGCCGCTTGGCGTGTTTATTGTGGCTAAAATTGGCCGCAAACCAACCTTATTAGTGGTAGCCACGCTCTGTGTCGGGCAGTTTATCTGGACACTGTACTCTGAGCAGGCAAAGCTAGGGCTTAGCGGTATGCTATGGGCGTTATTGGCAGTTGGGGCTTGCCTGGCTGGCTTTGAGGTTTTACGACGCTGGGGCGCGGTTTTAGTAGGCGAGAAAACCGCCAATAATAAGAGAAGGTAGTTTTTAATTGATACAGGAGCAGTAATGTTTAGCATGTTAACCCAAATTGGCTTACCTATAGCGCTGATCCTGATCATGACCGGCGTTGGCCTTAGCTTACGCCCGGCCGACTTTTCCCGGGTATTTGCGGCCCCAAAAGGGTTTTTGCTTGGCGCCTTCGCTCAGTTAATAATACTGCCCATCAGCGCAATAGCGGTTATTGCACTCTTTAATTTACAGGCCGAACTGGCCATTGGCTTATTTATTTTGGCGCTGTGCCCGGGCGGCACTACCTCTAATTTATATAGCTACTTAAGCAAGGCTGATGTGGGTTTATCAGTATCGTTAACGGCAGTGGTGGGCTTTATTACGCCTTTTACTCTTCCCTTGCTTGCTGCCTGGGCTATTAGCTTTTACGGTGGTGTTGAAACTAACGTGCAGTTACCGATAGTACGCACCTGGTTAACCTTGATTATAGTAAGTGTGTTGCCGGTGCTGGCAGGTATGCTGCTACGCGCTAAATGGCCGGCCTTTGCCAAGACCGTTGAGCCAGCGATTAGCAAATTTTCAATTATGGTACTTATGTTACTTATAATTAGTATTGCTGCCAATTTAGGCGATGACTTGTGGCGCTATATTGCTAAAGCCGGCCCCGCCGCCTTACTGCTTAATCTGGTTACCATGCTAATGGGCTATTTTCTGGGTAAAACACTGCTTGGCCAAGAACGCCAGGCTCGTACTATTTGCTTAGAAGTGGGCTTACAAAACGGTACGTTAGCGCTGTTAATTACTACCGGTATTTTACAAAGCTCGGCCATGTCGATAGCGCCCAGTGTTTATAGCTTATTGATGTTTGTTAGCGCAACATTATTTGCGCTATGGGCCAGGCGCAGTGCGGTGTAGTTAGCGGAAAATAGCAAAACGGATACCTATCAAAGAAGCTGCATATGTTATTTGCAGAGCCTTTGATTTTCGTGCATCTAAAAAATTTTGATATTATAACTCAAAATACTATAACTCCAAATATTGCGGCCAACCCAGTAGCGGGTTGGTTAAGCCTTGTTTTCCTTCAAAGCTGTCAAGTTTTTCGGGCGAGGCATGTTGTTTTGCCAGTACCTGGTAATCTTTGGCAAAGTGTAACGTGCGTAATAGCGCCGGAATAAAATGCTGGCCTAAATCGGCACGAATAGCGTCAGCATTGGCCGTGGGTAATTCTGTCAACGTTACTTCGGTTTGCAACGCAAAAAAAGTAGCATTAAACCAGTGTGGTGACAGCGTAATGTTCAGCAGCCGTTTTTTTAAATCCTGACGTACTTTATCACCGCCGGTAAGCGCGCGATAAAACACCACTTCGGCTAACACTTCCTCTAAGCTAAAATGTTCAAACTCGTCAAAGTGGCTGCGGGCATAAAACTGCTGTTGCAGTAATTGCATGGCCTGGTTGCGCCGATGCTCTGTTAACGCGTATTGATAATGCTGCCAGCCGGGCCAGTCTTCGGCATCGGGCGGGCATGATAACTGCTGCAGTAATTGCTCATCTACTTCGCCATACAGTGACTTGCCAGCAGTGAGCTGGCTAACCGTGCTCAGCATATTCCAGCCTTTTTGAAAGGGCTTTACCAGGCCCTCTGGCGCCAGTAACAGGGTAAGCGCCCGTTGTTGATCTTTATCCGATAATTCCAGCAAGCCAAGGCTTACCACACCAATAATATCGTAAGCTGCTTGCTCCAGCAGGTGCATCTTGTGCTTGTTGTAAAATTTGTCGGCAAATTTTAGGCTCATTAACACGGCTTTGCTTTTAATTTGCCTCAGCTGCTCGCTGCTGAGTTGTTCTGTTGCCAGAGCATGGGTAATTACCTGGCTTAAGAACGGGCCAGTACTGCCATCGCGTACCATTAACTGCATCTAACCTATCCTTATTATTCTTATTATCCTGTTTTTAGGCATAAAGCGTGTTACAGGCAAGGGTTACTCGAGAAAACTAAACATATCATCCACTTCGGCAAATTCATCTGTTGCCTGGTTTTTCTCTTTCGCCTGCATCACCAGTTCGGTAGCAAACTTATTAATAATACCTTCCCAGCCAGAATTTTCATTGCGAATAAGCGCTTTTATGGCCTGTTCTACCTGGGGTGTTAGTTGGCGAATAAGTGCCAGTAAGCTGCGTGGGTCGTCTATCCCTAAACCATGGGCATCTTCATTTAATTGCCGTTCGGTGTAACGTACGGCCTCTTCTAAATCTTCATCTTCGTCGTGTTGCATATCATTGAAACCATCATCATCAATAATGGCTTCACCACGGTAAAGCTCAATAAAAGGGATAGATAAATAAAATAATCCGGCAGGATCTTCTGCTACACACTCTAAAATTGCAGCTTGTTTGTCTTCACTGTCTTGGGTACGAATAAGGTAGGTTAAAAAATTAAAGGTGTGTTGCTGTAACTCATCAGCATTATTTTTAATTTTTTCTTCCCAGTACAAGGGCTGCTGGCAAACGATATCGCGAATGCGCTCCGGGCTCATCAGCTCTGAAATAATCGATGGAAAAGAAATGTCATGCTGGCTGTTCATTTGAGTTAGGGTAACAATATCAATATTTTCAATTACTTCAACCAACTGCTCATCGCTCATGGTGTTGGCAATAAGCTCAAATTTTTTACTGGCCTGTTTCGGTTCTATCATGGCCAATTCTTTAATTTCAGCAACCGCCAGGGCAATTAAATTCGTCATTCCGGTTTCTCTCTGTTAAAGCGAACATCGTCGTATTGATTATCGTAACCAGGCTCGTCGTCATCAGCATTGTCGTTGTTATGGTCATCTTGGTCATACA
Organism: Arsukibacterium sp. MJ3; assembly: GCF_000987765.1. GTDB lineage: Bacteria > Pseudomonadota > Gammaproteobacteria > Enterobacterales > Alteromonadaceae > Alishewanella. The sequence goes on along the minus strand of NZ_LAHP01000008.1, from coordinate 138,889 downwards.
CGTCGTGTTGCTCGTCTACGTGTTCGTCATCGTTTTCGTGATCTTGCTCAGGGTCATTGTCTGCGCTAGCACCTTTGCCCGTGCGGTTAATGTTGTCACCGAATTCCATTAAAAATAACACTGCGCAGGCTTCAATCAGCAGTGGTTCAGAGTAAGCCCGTACGGCTTTAACCAATTCTACGTCGGCATTATTAAAGGCCACCGCAATTTTAAATTCGTCCCAGCTAGGGGCGGTGGCACTGTCGAGCCACTGTTGCCATTTTAACGTGGCCGTGGGTGGAAACTTTACCCGGCCATAGAGTGCCACGGGTAAATATTCAGGCAGTGCCTGCAACATATCAGGATCGCGCAACAAAACCGTTTTCATTTTAGCGGTAAATTGTTCCAGCGCTTTCGGGGTTTCCGGATCCAGGTAAGATTCAATATTGTCTTTAGCGTCAGTTTGCAACGCGCGAATGCGTGATAAATTTAGTTTTGTAGCCATCAGGTGGTCCCGATCCTATCGTAATTATCAGAAAGTGTTAAATAGCCATAACCAAAGGTAGCTAAAACAGCAGCATATTAATAGTACTGATCCCACAACTCCTGCATGGCAGCAGCCGGATCAGTAACAATGACATTGTTAAAGTCTTTCACAAAAGCCGATTTTTGCTTCGGATCAGCCAGCACATCATAGGCTTGTTTAACCCGTTGTAACTGGCTGGCAGCCTGCTCTTTCTCATTATCGCTCAAGCCCAGCAGTTTGTCTGGGTGGTAGCGGTTCGATAAGCGTTTATAGGCTTTTTTAATATCGTCATCGCTGGCGTTGGTTTTAACCCCAAGTACCCGAAAATGGTTAATCATAAAGGTCCTGCAACGTGGTTATTAGGGCTGGATAAACCAGCGTGGGTCAAGATTAAGTTGAAACAATAGCGGCGAAAACTGTTCAAAATTTATAGCATTAGCAGAACATTGAATATTATTTTTATACTGGCTTTTCCATGGATCATTCACCAAATACACCTTATTGCCCGCTACGGCTACCCCCTCAATAGAGGTATTGTGCAGCTTTTCAAACGGCGGGCAGTTGTTAGCATCACCTGATGGCGCATAAAAATGTAATTGCTGCACAAAAGGCTTTTGCTGCTGGCTAATATCAATAATCCATAACTGGTTATCATTGCGCGCTGCGGCCACTAAGTAGCCCGGATGGCCCGGTTTGGGATGAGCAAGATAATCCAGACCATTAATAGGATGATTATTGGCATCAGGCACTGGCAGGTTAAAGCCGCTGTCATTAACCGCAATAAAGTCTTCACTATGCCAGAAATCAGCGGTATAGGGCACCGTAAAAATCATCGGTGCATTGGCCTGATTTTTCTCCAGCGCCAAATAAAGATTTGAATTGTTGTCAATCGCCAGGCCTTCAATGCCGTCATTGGCAAAATTGCCTACCTTGGCGTGGGCAGGAAACTGTACTGGTCGTACTGCCACAATTTCTGCTGTGCTTAGCGCTTTATCAATTTTAATGTTAACCAACAGCGTAGGGTATGCCGTGGAATGCGTTGCGTTATAGCGGGAAGCACATTCGCCTTTAAGCTGAAAACCTGAAGAGTCTTCGGTTACCGTTATTAATGTGGTGTCGTCTTGCCTGTCCCAGGTTAATGACTCCCAATCGGGGTAGCTAGTTAACAGTTCACTAAAACAGCTATTTGTTAAGGCTGGCGCCACGGTTATTGTTATGGCGGGGGCAATAACGTTACCATTTGCCGGGTTAATTCTAAGTAATACATTGCGCATTGGCAGTGCGGCACTGTTATCGCCAATATGAATAAGCTCGCCATGGCGCAAAGTTAAGCCAGAGCTTTGTGGGTCAAGCAGGTGTTGCTGGCGGTTGTCAGTTAGCCATTGGCCACTAACATGTAACTCGCTGAATGGGTCCACAATAGCCTGGCTGTTATCTGCCATGCTTAGGCTGCTGGCGAGCAGTAAGCTTGCAATGATCATACTTTAGCTCTGAATAACAACGCAGTTTAGTTTAGGGTGGTTATTGTGCCAGTAACTGCTAACAATGCAACGTTACTGTGCAGTTTGAGACGGTGATATACCAATAAATAAAGGCCACAGGGTTGTGGCCTTTCGTGTTGAGGGGTGAATATTAAAGTTTAATTATTAAGTGTTACTTTTTAAGTGATAAGTGAGTGACAAGCTGCCTAAATAGTATCAATAACCTTGCGAGTGAACGTCGCGCACCGCCCGCCCGGACGGATCGGTCATTTCGGCCATTTTAGCATCCCAGGCCAGTGCTTCAGGTGTTGAACACGCAACCGACTTACCCCCTGGCACACAGGCAATTGCCCCGGCATGCGGGAAATGCTCTTCAAAAATAACCCGATAGTAGTAGGCTTCTTTACTGTCTGGGGTATTAACCGGAAAGCGGAAGCTGGCGGTGGCCATTTGCTGATCGCTAACCTCTTTGCCGGCATGCGCTTTTAAACTGTCAATCCAGTTGTAGCCTACGCCGTCAGAAAATTGTTCTTTTTGGCGCCATAGAATTTCGTTGGGTAGCAAGCCATCAAACGCCTGGCGTAAAATGTGTTTCTCCATTTTACCGCCACCGCACATTTTCGCTTGTGGGTTTAAGCGCATGGCAACGTCCATAAAGGTTTTATCTAAAAATGGCACGCGAGCTTCAATACCCCAGGCCGACATCGCCTTGTTTGCGCGGTTACAGTCAAACATATGCAGGCGTTCCAGCTTACGCAGGGTTTCTTGATGAAATTCCTGGGCATTGGGCGCTTTATGAAAATATAAATAACCACCAAACAGCTCGTCAGCACCTTCGCCTGATAACACCATTTTAATGCCGGTGGCTTTAATTTTGCGGGCCATCAGGTACATTGGAGTAGACGCCCGAATAGTCGTAACGTCATAAGTTTCTAAAAAGTAAATTACATCGCGAAGCGCATCTAAGGCTTCTTGCACGGTAAAGTGCACGGTGTGGTGCACGGTGCCTATAGCATCAGCAACTTTTTGCGCGGCAATTAAATCGGGCGAGCCAGGTAACCCCACCGCGAACGAATGCAAGCGTGGCCACCAGGCTTCGGTTTGGTCGTTATCTTCTACCCGGCGCTTAGCATATTGCTGGGCAATGGCCGAGATTAGTGATGAATCGAGGCCACCAGATAACAATACGCCATAAGGTACGTCTGACATTAAATGCGTTTTAACACTGTGTTCTAGCGCGGCTTTTAGTTCAGTTTCACTGGCCGGGTTGTCTTTAACGGCGTCATAGCTTTGCCAGTCGCGCTGATAATAGCGCCGTAACTCACCAATTTTGCTATCAAAATAGTGGCCCGGTGGGAACTCTTTAATTTGTTTGCACACCGGCACCAGTGCTTTTAACTCTGAAGCGACAAACAGCTGGCCGTTTTCATCATAGCCATAGTACAGCGGAATTATGCCGATGTGATCGCGCGCTATCAGATAGCGGCTTTGCTCGGCATCATACAAAATAAAAGCGAACATGCCCTGTAACTGATCAATAAAGTCGGCGCCATGCTCTAAATACAGTGGCAAAATCACCTCGCAATCAGACTTGGTTTTAAACGGGTAGGGCGTGGTAAGCGCTTTTTCGAGTTGTTTATGATTGTAGATCTCACCGTTCACTGCCAGAATGTGCTGTCGATTATCATTAATCAGGGGTTGAGCACCGTTTTCAGTATCAACAATAGCCAAGCGCTCATGCACCAGAATGGCATTATCGTCATTCCAAATGCCAGACCAGTCCGGGCCCCGATGGCGTAATAACTTAGATAACTGCAGCGCCTGTTGGCGCAACGCTTTAACATCAGTTGTGATGTCAAGCACCCCAAATATCGAACACATGATAACCTCTATTAATTAATTCGAACAAACACATCATTATCCAATGGATTTCGAAAGACGACGGATAAATTTTGGCAGTATGTACGTCTAAACGTACCTTACGAATGTGCCATGCCAGCATAAAATTGCAAGTGCTTTTTACTGGTTTGGCCAAGTAATTTAGCGCCGCCTGGTAAATGTTAACAACGTAAAAGCAGCATATGATGAGCAGTAATAACCTTAAAAACAGCAATAACACCAAAACCCGCTTTATGGCGCCAGTGCAATGGTCAGCTAATGTGTTGTCTGAGAACCCGATATTTAATGATCTGTGTCAGCGCTACCCGTTAGCCAACTGGGCAAACTGGCCGGCCTTAACCACGTTAAACCATTGGCTTGAGCATAGCGATTATAAGCTAGTTGATAATGCGGTCTTGGAGCAAGATGGCCGTTATTATGAGCAATTTATTTATGAAACCGGCCGGGTACCGACCCGGCTAAATAACTGGCATGACTTATTTGGCGCCGGTATCTGGGGCTTGTTTCCACAGACGAAGGCGCTTTTAAACCAGCTGCATATGGCAGAGATTGCCGTACATGGCTTAAAACAGCGCAGTAAACTGCGCAATAAACTGACATTGTTTGATGAGTGCGGGGTAATTATTTGCCTGGAGCCTGCTGCATTTCAGCATGCCGAGCTGCTGCGCGCGCATCAGTGGCAGCAAAGCTTTGTGCTAAAGCGCAGCGACTGGTGGCAGGTCATAAGGCCGATTATTTTCGGCCATGCAATATATGAAATGGCAACCAGGCCCTTTTTGGGTTTAACTGCCAAGTGTCTGTTTTTAAGCGTGCCAACAGGCTTTAGCCAGTGGCCTTTAACAGATGCTTACCGTTTTTTAGATAAAAAACTTACGCAACAAATTGCTAACGGTGCATTACTTCTTGATAATCAGCAACTGACACCGTTACCCTTGCTGGGGGTGCCTAAGTGGTGGCAGGGCAATTGCTCGGCAGACTTTTATAAAAATACAGGGTATTTTCGACCGTTAACAGTTAAAAAATAAATCACGATTAGGAAGATTACATGATTGAAATAAAAGGGTTAGCTAAAGCCTTTGCCATAAGCAAAGGCAATAAATTGTCGGACACGGAAAAACAAGATGTGCGTTACAGTGACAAAGCGTTTCATTCCGTACGCGATGTTAGTTTTACCTGTGGTGAGGGCGAGGTGTTGGGGTTGCTGGGGCCTAATGGTGCCGGTAAAACCACTACGCTTCGCATGCTCTCTACTGCATTAAAGCAAGACAGCGGCTCGGTTTTTATTAATGGCATTGATGTGTTGCAAAAGCCGGTGCAGGCCCGCAAAGAAATTGGTTTTTTATCTGCAGATACCGGCTTGTACGGTAAATTAACCGCCTTTGAAAATATTGCTTATTTTGCCCGCTTACATGGTATGAAAGAGCTGGCAATTAAAGAACGGATTGATCAGCTGTTTACCATGCTCGACATGCATAACTTTGCTAATCGCCGGGTCGATACTATGTCGACCGGCATGAAACAAAAAACGGCGATTGCCCGGGCGGTTGTGCATAACCCCAAAGTGGTTATTTTAGATGAGCCAACCACTGGACTGGATATTATGACAGTGCAAACCGTACTGGACTTTATTATGTCGCTAAAAGCACAGGGCACCCCAGTGATTTTTTCAACTCATCATTTAGATGAAGTAGGTGCCTTGTGTGACAAAGTGGTGGTGATAGATAAAGGGCTAAGCAGTTTTTCCGGCACGCTGGAACAGTTTAAACAGCTGGCCCCGCACGGCGATCTTCGTCAGGCTTTTTTAGCCGTTATTGCTAACCAACCTCTGCAGGGAGTTGCTTAATATGTGGCAGGTATACTTTAAAGAATTAACCGAATTATTGCGCGATAAAAAAACCCTGATTTTCGTTATTTTATTGCCCATTCTTATTTTTCCGGTGTTGTTTGGTATCGTCGGCCTGGTAATGGCGACCACGACTAACAAGGCAATGGAAGAGCAGCATCGCTACGTAATTATTAATGAGCAACAGGCGCCGGAATTTGCCGAAGCGCTGTTTTATCATAAAAACTTTAAAAAAATTGAAACCACACTAACCAGTGAAGACGATTTGGTTGCGGCCATTCGTAATAAAGAATTTGATGTGGCACTGGTGATCCCGACAGATTTTGCCAGTCGTAAAGCGGCCGTGCAGCAAACTGAGTGGCAACTTATTTATAATCGCTCGTCGCAACTCGATTTTATGTACAACTATTTCGACGAGATGCTGGCAACCTACCAGGAGCAGTTGCAGCGAAATACTCTAAGCCAGCTGGGGGTTGATCCGGCCAATTTAACGGCCATTTTAAAACCGGTTAAGCTTTCCAAAGTTAACACTGCTGAGCAGCGGGAAAACATTGGCGAAAGCATGGGGGCTATTTTAGCCTATGCCCTGGTGTTGTTATGTTTAAGCGGTGCTATGTATCCGGCGGTAGACATGGGCGCGGGTGAAAAGGAACGTGGCACGTTGGAAACCCTGCTAATTTGTCCGGTTAGCCGCACGGCCATTGTGCTGGGTAAGTTTTTAACAGTGCTGACAACTGCACTAATGACTGCGCTGATAACCGTGGTCAGCTTGGGGGTATGGGGCGCTATTATCAGTGCCTTTGCTGATCTGTCAAAAGTGTCAGAAGCGTTGGCCAGCATTACTATTCTTGATTTAGTGTTGATGTTTTCGTTATTACTGCCAACTGCGGCTATTTTTGCTGCGCTGCTGCTGGCCATTTCAATTTACGCCCGTACTTTTAAAGAAGCACAAAATTACATGAGCCCGTTAACTATTTTGGTTATCGTGCCACTGATGATTGCTATGGCGCCCGGCATGGAGCTGGATGTCACTACGGCATTAATACCATTAACCAATATTGCGCTGGCAATTAAAGAGTTATTAAAGGGCACTGCTGATTACGGCTTATTAGCGTTAATTTTTGCCTCTACTACAGCCTTGGCTGCGGCGCTGATTGCTTTTTGTGTACATTGGTTTCAACAAGAAAAAGTATTGTTTCGTTAACGGTACGGTTAATAACACCGTTATTAACCCCGATAAAATGACTTACCCGCGCCACTATCAGGGTAAGTCTTTTTTCTAAATGGTATTGATAATAGTTCGTAGTTAGATTAAAGTGGCGTGGTGTTTGTTACTGAGAGGTCACGCCATGTTTGTCTGTTTATGCAAAGCGGTATCGGATAAAGCTATTAAGCAACATATTGCTAACGGCGCCTGTACTATGCGTGAATTGAAAAGTGGTTTAGGTGTAGGTAGCCAATGTGGTAAATGCGTCTGCCAGGTTAGTGTTATTTTACATAACGAATTAGTAAAACAATCACGCGATATTGATAGTCTTGCCAAACCCGCCGCTTAATCAGGTTTTAAAACGCTAATTTCCGCTTTTTTGTTGCTGTTATGTTCTGTTTTTTGCTGGTTGACGTCATACTGGCGGCTTAATTGCGTACTAAGCTTGAGCTTTAACACAGACATTAGGCACAGACATTAGGAGTACACCGTGGTAATGGATAAAATTAAACAAGTGGCTATTGTTGGCGGTGTGCATGGCAATGAATTTTCCGGTATTTATTTAGTAAAGCACTATCAGGCGAAGCCTGAGCTGATAAAGCGTGCCAGTTTTACTTGCCACAGTGTCTGGGCTAACCCTGAGGCATACCATGCCAATAAACGCTATTTGCACAGTGATTTAAACCGTCAGTTTAAAAATATCGATTTGGCTAACCCAAGCCTGACCAACTATGAACAAAACCGGGCTAAAATACTCAATGCTGAGCTTGGCCCCAAAGGCGCTGCTAAAACCGACTTACTCATTGATTTACATAACACCACCAGCAATATGGGCGCCTGTTTAATTCTTACCCAAGCCGGGCCTTTTTATAATCAGTTGGCCGCTTATGTCAAAATGGTCATGCCAGAAGCTATTATTTCACTTGACGAAGACCACCTTGCTGCGGCTGAACATGCCTTAATGTGTACTTTAGGCCGCTATGGAGTATTGGTTGAGGTGGGGCCGCAGCCCCAGTCAGTACTGCGGCACGATGTACTGGAACTAATGGACAAAATGACCCGGCATATTCTCGATTTTGTTGAGCTTTATAATACCGATGCCGTTCCTGAGCTGCCAAAACAGACAGAAGCGTTTCGCTATTTGCATAGCATAAAGCTGCCAGTGAATGAGCAGGGTGAACGTTTGGGTATGGTGCATAAAAATGTACAGGACAAAGATTACCAGCCGATTAACCCGGGGGACCCGATTTTTAGTCTATTTGATGGCACAGAAATCTGTTTTGATGGCGAGCAGACGGTATACCCAACGTTTATTAATGAAGCGGCGTATTACGATAATAATTTAGCAATGTCATTAAATGAAAAAGTCATTATTAGCATGGAGTAACGGCAAGGTGTTACGCCAAAACATGTTTGCTTTGGCGTGAAGATTTACTCTGCCTATGTAGTGCAAAAATGTTTAGTCGGCTTGTTCGGCTAAGGCTTTTATTTGTGGTTCAGTTAAGCGATAGCCCAACCATTCTGTTTTCTCCTGAGCATGTAATGCCTGATAAAACGTAATAGCGTGTGTATTCCAGTCCAACACACTCCATTCAAAGCGGCCGCAATTATTTGCCACGGCAATATTTGCCAAGGCTTTAAACATGGCTTTGCCGGCACCGCTGCGCCTGGCATCTGGGGTAATATATAGATCTTCCAGATACAAACCGTATTTACCCAGCCAGGTAGAGTAATTGTAAAAATAAACAGCAAAACCGATTGCCTCACCGGCGCGCTCACAAATCAGAGCATGCGCTTTGACATCAGCGCTAAACAAGGTGTGTTTTATCATTTCTACCGAGGTCAGCACTTCATTTTCAGCTTTTTCAAAGATGGCAAGCTCGGTTATAAACTGTAAAATTGTTGCCGCATCCTCGACATTGGCGGCTCTAACCTGAAGTTCTGGGGTTGTCGTTTTATCTAAATCGGTCATGTCTGCTCCGCTTGACTATAAGGTATCGTATTTGGCTTTCTTCTGGATAAGTTCTATTGCATAGTTATCCGGATCACGTACAAAGGCTATTTCTGTGCTACCGCCTTTTACCGGGCCAGGTTCGCGGCTTATTACACCGCCTTTAGCACGAATTTTGTCGCAAGCCTGATACACATCGTCTACTTCCAGCGCAATATGGCCATAAGCATTGCCTAAATCGTAACTGTCGGTATCCCAGTTATAAGTAAGCTCCAGCACGGTATGCTCACTCTCATCGCCATAACCAACAAAGGCTAAGGTATACTTATATTCGGTGTTATCAGACTGGCGCAGCAGTGTCATGCCCAGTATGTCAGTGTAAAACGCAATCGACTTTTTCAAATTACCCACGCGCAGCATGGTGTGAAGCATTCTCATTATGTTCTCCTATTCAGTTTTATCTTTAAATTCACATAAATCTTCAATGATACAAGAGCCACATTTCGGCTTTCTGGCCGTGCAAGTATAACGGCCATGCAGAATTAACCAGTGATGCAAGTCATACATAAATTCAGTTTTGTTCGGGGTGTTTTTAATGATGCTTTGTTCGGTTGCTTCAACTGTTTTGCCTTTAGCGTAGCCTGTACGATTAGCAACTCGCTGAATATGCGTGTCGACCGCTATAAAATATTTACCTTCATTATCTTTTAGCCAGCCAAAGGCAGTGTTCAGCACCACATTAGCGGTTTTGCGGCCAACGCCTGGCAGGGCTTCTAAGGCGCTACGGTTTTCGGGCACCACAGCGCCGTATTGCTCGACCAAAATACGGCAGGTTTTAATTACATTTTCGGCTTTGGTGTTAAATAAGCCAATGGTTTTTATGTAGTGCTTAACGCCATCTACCCCCAGCGCCAGCATGGCTTGTGGGGTGCGGGCAATGGGGAATAAAAGCATGGTGGCTTTATTGACACTAACATCAGTGGCTTGTGCGGATAATAATACCGCAATCAGCAACTCAAACGGCGAGCTGAAGGTAAGCTCAGTAGTCGGTTCTGGGTTAGCTGCCCGCAACCGGCTAAGTATTTCAATGCGTTTTTGTTTATTCATTATTTAACGTATCGCTTTACTATTGGCTAAGGTTAGTTGGTGGGCCCTATAACATGATTATTGTACGGTACCGGTTACCCTGGCCCGGCTAATGCCTGCTGCTGCGCCTTGGCGTTGTTGTAATTTGGCGTCTATCAGGTTTTTCAGGGCAATTAGCAGCCCCATGCCAATAAAGGCGCCCGGTGGCAGCATGGCTAATAAAAACTGGGTATCCAGTGTGAAAAGCTCAATGCGCAGCGCGCTAGCCCAGTCGCCAAGTAGTAAATCAGCACCGTCAAATAAGGTGCCTTGGCCAAGGATTTCGCGCATAGCGCCCAGCGCTATTAATACCAGCATAAAGCCTAAGCCCATCATGATTGCATCGACCGCAGAGGGTAGCACGGCATTCTTTGAAGCAAAGGCTTCAGCGCGGCCAATAATGGCGCAGTTGGTAACAATTAACGGGATAAATATGCCGAGCGATTGATACAAACCAAAGGTATAGGCATTCATCAGTAATTGAATGACGGTAACGAAACTGGCGATGATCAGCACAAAAACCGGAATACGAATTTCTGAAGGAATAACGTTGCGTACCATCGATACCACAACGTTTGAACCGAGCAGCACCAATAAGGTGGCAAACCCCAGCCCCAGTGCATTGGTTACGGTGCCAGTAACGGCCAGTAACGGGCATAAACCAAGCAACTGTACTAAGCCTGGGTTGTTTCGCCATAAGCCCTGCACTGTGAGTTCACGGATACTCGCTGAATTGTCGCTCATAAACTGGCTCCGCAATTTGCTGGCCGATTGGCCAATTCGGGCTGCTGTAGTACTAACATGCCTGCGTTATATATTGCTTTTACAATGGCTCGCGGGGTAATGGTGGCACCGGTAAATTGATCAAACTGGCCACCGTCTTTTTTAACGGCCCAGCGTGCTTCGTTACTGCTGCTAACCTGTTTTTGGCTGAAACTATCAATCCAGTCTGAACGACGGCGTTCAATTTTATCGCCAAGGCCGGGTGTTTCCTGATGATTCAACACCCTGCTGCCAAGGATAGTACCCTCTGGGGTAACGGCAACAATTAAATCTATATTACCGCTGTAGCCATCAGGCGCGGTAGTTTCAATAACAAAGGCGCTGATGCCTTGCTCGTCACGCAGCCGATATATCGCTTGCGGTGTAGGGCGACCCAGTAAGGGTAAGTTGGTAACCAGGATACAATCGGCCAATAAGCTGGCACTGGCACTGTTTTGCGGCAAAACATCATTTAAAATAGCCAACTTATTAGCCAGTTGTTGCTCGGCAATTTTGGGTTGCGCCAACTGATTCACCAAGCCCAGTATTGCCACACAAACCAGTGCAACTAGTGCGAGCAGCAGAGCGTTCTTAGATATTGGCGTGATCACTTTTCGGCTCCTTTTGCTTTATGGCCATAGGTGCGGGGCCGGGTATAATAATCAATGAGAGGCACCGCCATATTAGCCAACAATACCGCAAACGCCACGCCATCAGGATAGCCGCCGTATTTACGGATAATATAAATAATAAAGCCAATTAAAACGCCATAAACAATGCGGCCGTTATTGGTAGTAGACGCTGATACCGGATCGGTTGCAATAAAAAAAGCCGCCAACATAGTAGCGCCAGAAAACAATTGCAGCATCGGGCTTGGGTTGGTATCGGCAGCAGCCAGCCAGCTTAGCAGGCTACAGACAAACAAGCCGCCAAGCACCGCCGCTGGAATGCGCCAGCCAATAACCCGTAACTTTAACAATAACAAACCGCCGGCCAGATAGGCCAGGTTCACCCAAAGCCAGCCGGCACCGGCAATACCATAGAACACCGGGCTTTGCAGGCTTTCAGTTAAGGTACGCCCTGCAGCTAAATCGGTACGTATAGTATCCAGCGGGGTAGCCATTGAAATGCCATCAATACCGGTTTGCAACTGGCTAATACTAAAACCACTGCAGCTGTATTGGCTGAAAACAGCGCAGAAAGCATCCAACAGATGCAGGCTTTCCGGTTGTAAACTGACGCTGGGCAACCACTGCGTCATTTGCAGTGGAAACGAGATAAGTAATACCACGTAAGCCGCCATAGCCGGATTAAACAGGTTATTGCCCAAACCACCATACAGTTGTTTGACAATAATAATCGCAAACAGAGTACCGATAACAATTAGCCACCAGGGAGCATAAGGTGGAATTGATATGGCCAGCAATACTCCGGTTAGCAAAGCACTGTGGTCTTTTAGGCGAGGCAGCACTTTTTTTGCACGCAGCCGCATTATCAGTGCTTCAGCGAGCCAGGCGGTGCTAATAGCCAGTAGCAACTGCACCAGCACACCGTAACCAAATAATACCGCCTGCACCGCTATGCCTGGAATACACGCCAGCACCACTAATAGCATTATTTCAGAGGTGCTGCGGCTTATGCGGTTATGGGGTGAGCTGGTAATTTTAAAACTCATGTTGTCTCACTGTCAGCTTGTTTTTTTGCTTTTGCCCGGGCTATCGCCGCGGCAATGGCCGCTTTGCGTGGATCGGCAGGGGGATGCTCTACCGCCACTGTTTCCGGCACAATGGCTTCAGGCTGTTTGGTTTGTTCAGCGTCTGCAATTTGCGCTTGTTGATCCGCTGCAGCCTGTGCTGCTTTGCGGGCTTTTGCTCTGGCAACGGCAGCGGCAACAGCCGCACCCTTGTCAGGTTTATCTATTGGTTCAGATGGTGTTTCAGCAACTAATTGCTCTGGTTTTATAGCTTGCACTGTCTCAGTAGCTTTGGCTGCCTGATAATCACGGGCCTGCTGTTTTTTCGCTTCACGCTCGGCAAGAATGTGTTCACGCTCAGCAGGTAAGGCCTGTTGCTCCGCTTGCTTGGCTTTAATGCGGGCTAGCGCGTCAGCTACGGCATTACTACTGCCATTATTTTGTTGGGCTTGTTCGCGGGCCTGCGCCAGTTTTTGATTGCGGGCCATACGTTGTTGTTTATCCCACTCTAACCGGGCATTACGTGCTTCAAAGCGCGCTTTGGCCTGTTCTGCTTTAACGGCTTCGCGTTGTTGTTCACGAATGTCAGCTTTAGCTACCCGGTAATACTGTACTAAGGGTATTTCACTGGGGCAAACATAAGCACAGGCGCCGCATTCAATACAGTCAAACAAATTATATTCATCTAACTTGGCGGGATCTTTTGCTTTGCTATACCACAATAGCTGCTGTGGCAGTAAACTGGCCGGACAAACATCGGCACACGCACTGCAACGAATACAGTCAGTTTCATTGCCATCAGCCGGTAGTTCTGCCACGCTTGGTGCCAGAATACAGTTGGTTGTTTTTATAATAGGTACTGTTAAGTCGGGCAGGGTAAAGCCCATCATGGGCCCACCCATAATCACTTTTTCAGCTGTTTGCCGCTGATAACCACAAAAATTCAGTAAATCAATGACCGGGGTGCCAATTAATGCCAGTACGTTTTGCGGTTGACGCAGTGTTTCGCCGGTTACGGTAACAACACGAGACAATAACGGCTGATCATCCAGCACTGCTTGAGCAATAGCAAAGGCAGTACCGATATTTAGCATAACAATACCAATATCAATTGGCCGACGGCCAGCAGGGACTTCCTTAGCCGTGAGCAACTGGATAAGTTGTTTTTCACCACCCGATGGATACTTGGTGGGCACGTCGCGAATATAGTAATGTTCACGTTGACTGCAGGCTGCTTTTAATGCCGCACTGGCAATCGGTTTATCGTCTTCTATGCCAATTAATACCGCTTTTGGGTTAAGCAGTTTTGCCAGTATATCGATACCTTTAACAATGGTTATGGCACCTTCTTGCATCAGCGCATCGTCAGCACTGATGTAAGGTTCACATTCCACCGCGTTAATAATCAGGTAATCGACCGGCTGCGTCAGCCCAGCTTTTAAATGTGCCGGAAAGCCGGCGCCGCCCATACCGGCAATACCACTTTCCTGAATGCGCTCAAGCAGGCTAAGTTTATCGGTAGTTGCAAGGTTTAACGGATACTGCACCCGCCATTCGTCTAAACCGTCAGGGCTCAGCGTAATGGCAAGTTCAGGCAGCGCCGAGGGATGAGCGCTGGTATGCTCGCCAATAGCCGCAATAATGCCAGAGGTTGGTGCATGTACCGGCACCGCCATTGAATTATCGGCACTGGTTAATGGCTGGCCTTTTAATACCCTTTGGCCAGTACTAACCAGTAAGGTGCCGGCCACTCCAATATGCTGTCGAATGGGAATATATAACCGGTCAGGCAACGGCATAACGCCAATGGGTTTTTGGGCAGTTTGCGCTTTACGGGTAGGTGGATGAATACCACCATGGAAATCCCATAATTTACCGGCTTGAATTTGCTGAAATAAACTGGGCACTTTTACTCCACCTGGGTTATTGGAATGGCGTTTAAATCCCATTTCCAACGTTCTGGGGTCGGGCTGACTGGCAGCATATCTATACAGTCTACCGGGCAAGGTTCAACGCATAAGTCACAGCCGGTACATTCATCGATGATAACGGTATGCATCAATTTTGATGCCCCAACAATGGCATCGACCGGACAGGCCTGAATACACTTAGTACAGCCAATACATTCGTCTTCGCGGATAAACGCCACCCGTTTAATCGCGACGGTTTGCGCCGCATTTAACGGTTTGGCTTCTACGCCCATTAAATCAGCCAATTTACGTATGGCACTATCGCCACCAGGAGGACATTTATTAATATCATCGCCATTGGCTATAGCTTCAGCATAAGGTCTACAGCCAGGGTAACCGCACTGACCACATTGCGTTTGCGGTAAAATGTCATCAATTTGTTCTACAAGCGGATCGCTTTTTACTTTAAAACGAATGGCAGCAAACCCCAGTAGACCACCAAATACCAGTGACAAACTGCCCAGAATAAACAGTGCCGTTAATAAACTCATCAGGCTTTTACCAGACCAGTAAAACCCATAAAGGCCAGTGACATTAATCCAGCAGTAATCATTGCAATAGCGGCGCCTTTAAACGGTACTGGTACATCAGCGGCAGCTAAGCGCTCACGCATTGCTGCAAATAAAATTAATACCAGTGAAAAGCCCACTGCTGCGCCAAAACCATAGATGACTGAATTGATAAAATTATGCCGCTCATTAACGTTTAACAATGCTACGCCCAATACCGCACAATTGGTTGTGATTAAGGGTAAAAAAATGCCTAATAATCGATAAAGTGTCGGGCTGGTTTTATGCACGACCATTTCGGTAAATTGCACTACAACCGCAATAACCAGTATGAAACTTAGGGTACGTAAGTACAGTAAATCGAAAGGTGCCAGTAAAAAAGTGTCTACCAGATAACTGCAGATAGACGCCAGGGTAAGAACAAAAGTGGTGGCCAGCGCCATACCAATAGCGGTTTCAAGTTTGGCAGATACACCCATAAAGGGACAAAGGCCAAGAAACTTCACCAACACAAAGTTGTTGACTAACACGGTACTGATAAGGAGAAGCAAAAATTCGGTCATAGTTGAGCTTAGACAGAAAACAGGCTGGTATTATGCAATGATGTCTGAGTGGTTACAACCAAACAAACTATAGGGTTATTCAGTGATCCCAGTAATTTGTCAGGTTTTACTGGCAGTTAGCAAAGCCGTATCGGTTATTTAACTGCCACTGTTTAAAAGGCTTACATCGGTGTTGGTTTACCAACGTAATAGCCTTGGTTACCGTCGATAAACAACGACTCAAGCATGTGTTTTTCTTCCTGAGTTTCGACGCTTTCTGCAAATACGCCGACACCAATACGGTGGGCAAGATCAATCATCAGTCGCATAAAGTATTGATTATTTTTATCTTCATCTATACGCCGGGTATAACTTCCATCCATTTTGACAAAGTCAGGCTTTAAATCACGGAAAAACTTAAACGAGGTAATGCCAACACCAAATTTTTCAACAGTGATCCTGGCACCGGCACGGTGAATCATATCGATAAAACGTTTACTGGTTTTAAGATTTTGTTGTAAACCAAATTCAGACACTTCAAAAATAAGTTTAGACGCAATATGAGCATCTTTTAACAGTCGCCGCTCTAACCAAATAACAAATTGATCGTCATGCACACAGCGTGGAGATAAATTCAAACCAAAATACTGATCTTGTAAATTTCGATTTTTAATCGTTGTCAAAGCGGTTTCAATAATAAGCCGGTCAACCGCAATAATTTTATCCAGTTTTTCTGCCATTGCCAAAAATGAAGCCGTAGGCAGTACCTGATTTTCCTGAGTTTTAAACCGAACCAGGATTTCCGAGTAGGCTTTTGCAGATCGGTTTGACGGTTGAATTAGTTGCGTTAGCAAGTTAATCCGATTGTTGTTGATAACGTCTTCAATAACATTGCGCCAGTTCTGATTACCATAACCACTACCTGCTACTTCCAGCCCGCCAGAGTCTTTTTGTAAGTGCCAGGCATTGGTTTGCTTGGTTTGAGCCAAACTAATTGAGGTGTCAGCGACTGCCAGTAATTCACCTAATGCTTTGCCGCTTTCATAGGTAACTAAGCCGGTGTAGGCAATAGAGTCGAGCTCAGCATTTTTCTGATATTCATTAAAGCGGCTTTGCAATTGCAGTGCAAAGTTTTCGGCTTCTTTTGGCGTGATACGCGGTAGCAGAATGCCAAAATCTGAACTGTTAAGTCGAAACACACGAGCATCTTTGTATGTATCGGACACTTTACGCACAATATTAGCGACATCTTGAATGTATTGATCGCCTTCCTGGTAGCCACGAGTTTGGTTCAGGCTTTGCAGCTCGGTGCAGCGGGTAATAGCAAAAACGCCAAAGTCTGTATCTTTTGATAATTTGCAGTGATCTTCATAATATTGCACAAAGCGGTTTCGGTTCGGTAAGTCTGTCACCGGATCTTTGTAGGCTTCTTCGGCAATTTGATAGGCGGCCGAGGTCATTTCGCTATATTGTTTTTTGCTGTAATTAGCCAGTTTTTGTAGCGCAATATTAATTTCAGAAAATTCAGCAGGGATCTTATTCCAGTTTGGTTCAACTTTTTCCGGATCCTGAATAAAGCTGTCGATAAGTTGATTGACCGCCTGCGACGTTTTGCGGTAACTGCGCTTGATACTGTTCTTAGCCATTAGTACTGTTAACCAGCCAATAACGAAAGGCGCCAATAACAGTACAAAACCTAATTTTTGCAGCGGCGCCAGAGTTTGTTGATGATTTAACTGATAAGTTAGCTGGATACCATGTTCTTCATTGCTTACATTAACGGGTTTGAACTGGCTGCCAGCTGTTTGCAGTGCCCACATGCCAATGCTTGTGGCCTTGCGAGCATTATTTTGCTCATGCAACACGGTATTATCCAACTGGCTAATGCGTAGGCTTTGTAAATCGAAGCTGCGGTCTAGTTGGCGGCTAAGTACTTTGGCATCACCAGACAAGTGATGAATAAGCATTTGCTCGATGGCATTACGCGCATTGCGTTCACGTATATCAATAAGTTGTTGGGTATAAAGCACTAACGCTGACAACGCAATAGCGGCTAAAATCAACGCCGTTAACAACTGCGCCAACAGTAGAGTTTTAAAAATCTTCATAAGCCCTGACCACCAAACATAATTTGCTTCCTTGTCTAACGCTTAATATAGTGTAGTCAAAAAGAATAGAAAGCTAATTAAATCAAAAAAATACCATGAAAGGAATAAATAACGACATATCACTGGAAAAACAGCTGAAAAACGCTTTGGCTCCCCAAGTTGGACTCGAACCAACGACCTACGGATTAACAGTCCGTCGCTCTAACCAGCTGAGCTATTGGGGAAAAGAAATAAACGAGTATGTTACCTTTGGCTCCCCAAGTTGGACTCGAACCAACGACCTACGGATTAACAGTCCGCCGCTCTAACCAGCTGAGCTATTGGGGAAAGGTATAAAAATGCTGCTGCTGTTGGCTCCCCAAGTTGGACTCGAACCAACGACCTACGGATTAACAGTCCGACGCTCTAACCAGCTGAGCTATTGGGGAACAGTATGCAACGGGGCGCAATACTAATGCCAGCTATGGACCCTGTCAACACTTTGCCGCAGTGATTTTTGCTTTGCGCGTTTAGTTGCGTATTGTTTAAACAAAACCATGACTTTTTCAGCCTTGATAGCATTTAATTTAGTCAATGATTGTAGCGCAGTGCTATTTAATAGCGTTGAACCTCGTTTCGTAATTACTACCAGAGCCTATGCTCACTGGCTTTGCAAAACTTACCCACAGAAGCTGTGGATAAGTCTGTGGGTGACTCTGTATTTAGCGTGGCTAAGCCTTGTATTCTATGCTTTTCAAGCCGGTCAAGTAGCAAAGTGAAAAATAATAAATTCAGTAAAAACATATATTTAGAAAAACCGCCAGCAATTTTTAGTTATATCAAAACGCAGCATTGTGGCATAAAATAAGCAAGGCCGAATTGTGAACTACTTTTCCTGATATGACGTTTATCGGCTTTGTAAATAGCTAAAGCCGCGCTTTTTAAGGCTTTGCCATGGTATGGCCCGGCGCTTTTCACTACAATAGTGGCTTAATCTTAAATAGGCTCGATGTATGAGTAACCCGGCGCCGTCAGTAAATCAAATTTTACAAGGTGATATTAGCAAAACGCTGCGTAATATGACTCTGCCCGTATTGGCCGGTATGCTGACCCTGATGACCTTTAATCTGGTTGATACTTTTTTCATCAGTATGTTAGGTACTACACCGTTGGCGGCCATCAGTTTTACTTTTCCGGTTACTTTTACCGTAATAAGCCTGGCAATAGGTCTGAGTATTGGCACTTCAGCCGTTATCGCCAGAGCATTAGGGGCCGGCAATAACAAAGAGGCTCAGGCTGATGCGCTGGCCGCGCTTTGGCTGGCAACTTATATGGTACTGGCACTAAGTTTGCTTGGTATGGCATTACTAACGCCCATGTTCCGCTTGCTTGGGGCAGGAGCTGATACGCTGGGCTTTATTGAAGACTATATGATGATTTGGTTTGCAGGGGCGGTATTGCTGGTAATGCCACTGGTTGGCAATGCAGTATTGCGGGCGTCGGGTGATACCAAAACACCTAGCATTATTATGGCGATGAGTGGGGTGATTAATGCCGTTTTAGATCCGATTTTTATTTTTGGTTTTGGCCCTGTGCCTGCTATGGGAATGCAAGGTGCTGCCGTAGCCTCGGTAATCGCCTGGTCAACGGGTTGTGGCCTGATTATCTGGTTGTTGTTTAAGCGTGGTTTATTAACGAAAGCTTGGCAGCCACTGGCGGTTTGCTTGCCTATTTACCGTAAAATATTGCGAATTGGACTGCCTGCGGCTGGTGCCAATATGTTAACGCCGCTGGCGATGGCTATTTTAACAGCGATAATGGCCAGCTATGGCGCGGCAGCTGTTGCTGCCTTTGGCGTAGGCGCCAGACTGGAAAGTATTGCTTTATTAGTAGTATTGGCGTTATCGATGACGTTACCGCCATTTATTAGTCAGAATCTCGGTGCTGATAATTTGCGACGGGTACACCATGCGTACCGAATTACCACTTTTTTTATTATTCGCTGGCAACTTGCCGTTTATGTGGTGTTGGCCGCGCTGGCGTGGCCGATTGCGTCAGTGTTTACTGATGATGCGGATGTTGCGCGTTTTATTCGTTGGTTTTTATGGATAATGCCGCTGGCTTATGGTTTGCAGGGCATCACAATTTTAACCAACTCGTCTTTTAACGCTCTGCATCAACCAGCTAAGGCGCTTTGGCTAAGCCTAATTCGATTATTTGTATTCTATGTGCCGTTGGCGTGGACTGGCGGCCAGTTATTTGGCGTAGTCGGGGTGTTTGCCGGTTGTGTTATCGCCAATTTGTTTACTGCCATTATTGCTTACACTTGGTTTAACCGGGTTAGTTTGTTTAATTTAAAGGAGACATTATGACCCGGGCTTTTGAATTGGTGTCAGATTATCAACCGGCGGGCGATCAACCTGAAGCCATCACAAAATTGGTTGATGGCCTTGAGTCGGGTTTAGCCCATCAAACCTTGCTGGGAGTAACGGGTTCCGGTAAAACCTTCACCATGGCCAATGTGATTGCTAAAGTTAACCGGCCCACCTTAATTATGGCCCATAATAAAACCTTGGCTGCCCAGCTATACGGTGAGATGAAAACGTTTTTTCCGCATAATTCAGTAGAGTACTTTGTTTCCTATTATGACTACTATCAGCCAGAAGCCTATGTACCCTCTACCGATACCTTTATTGAAAAAGACGCGTCTATAAACGAGCATATAGAACAAATGCGTTTGTCGGCGACTAAAGCACTAATGGAGCGGCGCGACGTGGTTATTATTGCCTCTGTGTCAGCCATTTATGGTTTAGGCGATCCGGTATCCTACATGAAAATGTTACTGCATTTAAAAGTAGGGGATATTGTTGATCAACGTTTTATTCTGCGGCGGCTGGCCGAGCTGCAATATAATCGAAATGATATTGCGTTTCAGCGAGCTACCTACCGGGTGCGTGGTGATGTTATCGACATTTTTCCGGCAGAGTCGGACGAAATGGCGGTGCGGGTTGAACTATTTGACGAAGAAATTGAGCGAATAAGTATATTTGACCCGTTAACCGGGGCGGTAGAGCAAGTGGTTATCCGCTATACCATTTACCCGAAAACGCATTATGTTACGCCGCGTGAGAAAATACTGGCAGCGGTAGAGCAGATAAAAATTGAGTTGGTATCGCGACGGGCTGATTTACTCGACAACAATAAATTACTGGAAGAACAGCGCATTGCTCAGCGTACCCAGTTTGATATTGAGATGATGGTTGAGCTTGGTTATTGTTCGGGTATTGAGAATTACTCGCGCTATTTATCGGGCCGCGGCAATGGCGAGCCGCCACCGACCTTGCTGGATTATTTTCCGGCAGATGGCTTAATGTTTATCGATGAATCGCACGTTACCGTATCGCAAATTGGCGCCATGTATAAAGGCGACCGTTCACGCAAAGAAAATCTGGTAAATTATGGTTTTCGCTTACCTTCAGCACTGGATAACCGGCCCCTAAAGTTTGATGAATTCGAAGCTATTGCACCGCAACGGGTATATGTCTCTGCCACGCCAGCTAAATATGAGTTGGAAAAATCTGGCGGTGAAGTAATTGAACAAGTTGTGCGGCCAACGGGGCTGCTCGATCCGGTTATTGAAATTCGGCCGGTGGGCAGCCAGGTCGATGACTTAATGTCTGAAGCGCTGGCCCGTGCGGAACTTGGTGAACGGGTGTTGGTGACCACATTAACTAAAAAGATGGCGGAAGATTTAACGGAATACCTGAGCGAACATCAAATCCGGGTTCGTTATTTACACTCTGATATCGATACCGTTGAGCGGATGGAAATTATCCGTGATTTACGCCTTGGTGTATTTGATGTATTGGTGGGCATTAATTTATTGCGCGAGGGGCTGGATATTCCAGAAGTGTCGCTGGTAGCGATTCTTGATGCCGATAAAGAAGGCTTTTTACGCTCAGACCGCGCCTTAATTCAAACCATGGGGCGGGCTGCTCGAAACCTGAAAGGTAAAGCTATTTTGTATGCTGACAGGATCACCGGTTCAATGCAGCGTGCCATAGATGAAACAGATCGGCGCCGCGATAAGCAAATTGCCTATAACCTGGAACGGGGTATTTCTCCCACCGCTATTCGTAAGAAAATTTCTGATGTGATGGATTTGGGTCAAGCACCCACCGCACCAACGGCACTTCGAAAAGTGGCTGAACAGATGAAACTGGTTAAAGGTAAAACGCCATATCAGCTGCAAGCACAAATGAAACAGCTGGAACAAAAAATGCTGCAGCACGCTAAAGATTTAGAATTTGAACAAGCTGCTGCAGTGCGTGATGAGGTGCAGCAATTAAAACAGGCATTGCTGGAAATTTAACCGCTAGCGTAAAAACTTGCTGTTAATGGACATGTTTTACTGTTTAATATGTTTTACTGGTCAGAGCTGATTAGTTGTGGCTTGCTAAACGCTTAGTTACCGTTTTGCCTTGTTTTGCCTTGTTTTGCCTTGTTTTGGCTGTGGTGTTTTTGCCCTCTTTTTTTGTTACATCAGGTTTTCAGGATGATTGTTATGCTGCGTTTATCAAAGTTGTTGCTTTTGGCTTGTGCGGGAATAGTATTGCTTGGTTGCACAGAGCCTAAACCTGAACCGGTGCAGCCGCTGATAAGACCGGTTAAATTGCATCAGGTGAGTACGGAATCAAGCGCTGCGGTAAGGCAATTCCCTGCGGTAGTAGAGCCGACAGAGCGGGCAAATCTTACCTTCAGGGTGAGTGGTAAGTTGGTGCAACTTATTGCCCGACCAGGCCAGTTGGTACAAAATGGCGAACTGCTTGCCCGGTTGGACGATACTGACTTTAATTTGAAGTTAGATCAGGCTAAAGCCCGCTTTGAGCTGGCGCAAACCCAATTTACCCGTGCCGAACAGCTTATTGCGCAGAAATTGGTATCCCAAGCAGTATTTGATGAAGCCAGAGCGCAATTGCAAGTGGCCCAAGCTGATTTATCAACCGCCGAAACGGCCCTGAGTTATACCCGGTTAGAAGCGCCTTTTGCGGGTATTATTTCGCGCTTATTAGTTGAAAATCATGAAAATGTGTCGGCTCAGCAAGCTATTATGGAATTACAGGTACGGGATCAGGTCGATGTTGTTATTCAGGTACCTGAAGATGTGATTTCCAATGTCCGGCAAGATTTTGATTATCAACCCGAGGTGGTTTTTGACTCACACCCGATGTATCGGTACCGTGCTCGCATTCGCGAGTGGGACACCCGGGCTGATCCGGCCACTAACAGCTTTAAAGTGGTGTTTAGTATGGCCACCCCTACCGAATTTAATGTACTGTCCGGTATGACCGCTAACGTTATTGCTGAGGTTAGTAAAATTAATGCCGCCTATGTTGCAGCGCTTTTTATTCCAGCCAGTGCCATTTTTATGCCAAGCGATAGCAGCTTAAGCAGCCAGCAAAGTTATGTCTGGGTGTTTAATCCGCAAAATGGTGTGGTTAGTCAGCGTCAGGTTACCGTCAGTAGTTTAACCAGCGCCGGCGCTGCGATTACTTCAGGCCTTGCTGCAGGTGAGCAAATTGTTACCGCCGGGGTGCAGCAACTTAGTGAAGGCCAGCAGGTCAGGCCGTGGGTGCGTGAGCGAGGGCTGTAACATGGATCTGGCTCGCTATTTTATTCAGTACCGCACGTCATCCTGGTTGTTTGCCGCCATTTTATTGTTTGGTGGTATTGCCGCTTATATGGGGCTGGGCCGGCTGGAAGATCCGCAGTTTACCTTAAAGCAGGCGCTAATCATTACCCAGTATCCCGGCGCATCACCTATTCAGGTAGAAGAAGAAGTGACTTATCCGCTGGAAAATGCAATTCAACAATTACCTTATGTTAATCATGTTACCTCGGTTTCTACTGCCGGCTTGTCGCAGCTAGTGGTTGAGATGAAAGATACTTACCGCGCCAAAGAGTTAAAACAAATATGGGATGAACTGCGCCACAAGGTAAATGACTTGCAACCTCAGTTGCCGCCGGGTGTGCGGCCACCGCAGGTTAAAGACGATTTTGGTGATGTGTATGGCATATTATATGCTGTTAGCGGTGCCGACTTTAATGACGATGAACTGCGTGACTATGTTGATTTTCTGCGCCGGGAGCTGGTGCTGGTGCAAGGCGTTGGTAAGGTAGCTGTGGGTGGTGTGCAGCAAGAACAAGTGATTGTTGAAATTTCCAGGCCGCGCTTAACGGCACTGGGTATTGCACCGCAAACGCTTTCTGCCTTATTACAAAGCCAGAATATGGTGGCAAATGCCGGCTCTATTAAAGTGGGGCCAGACCGGCTACGCATTTATCCAACCGGTGAATTTCAGTCGGTAGCTGAGCTGGAAACACTGATTATCTCAAGCCCTGATTCAAAAGAGTTAATTTATCTGGGTGATGTTGCAAAAGTTTATCGGGAAAACGTCGAAGCACCAAATCAGCTCATCCGCTTCGCTGGCCAGAATGCACTTACCTTAGGCATATCATTCTCCAGTGGGGTTAACGTGGTTAACGCCGGCGCACATGTGCAGCAGCGGTTAGCCGAGCTGGAATATAACAAACCAGTGGGTATGCTGCTGCATACTATCTACAACCAGCCGGATGAAGTGGCGAATTCGGTTAGTGGTTTTATTTTGAACTTAGCGGCAGCGGTGGCAATTGTAATTGCCGTTTTATTGCTGTTTATGGGATTACGCAGCGGTATTTTAATCGGTGTTATTCTGCTTTTAACGGTGCTGGGTACTTTTATTTTTATGCAGCAGATGCAAATTGAGTTGCAGCGAGTGTCGCTAGGGGCACTAATTATTGCCCTTGGCATGCTGGTAGATAACGCCATTGTAATTACCGAAGGTATTTTAATTGGCATGCAGCGCCGCTTAAAACTGGCCGACGCCGCCAGTTTAATTGTTAAACAAACCCAGTGGCCGTTACTTGGCGCCACCGTAATTGCCATTGCGGCCTTTGCACCCATTGGTTTATCGAGTGATGCAACCGGCGAATTTGCCGGCAGTTTGTTTTGGGTATTATTGGTGTCGTTGCTGCTTAGCTGGATCACTGCGATAACCCTGACACCGTTTTTTGCCAGTATGTTATTTAAAGATAAACTACAGCCTGGCAATAGTGAGCCAGAGCCACTGTATCAGGGCGTGATCTTCAATCTCTATCGTGCTGTGCTTATGTTGGCGTTACGCTATAGGCTGGTGACTTATGGCTTTACTCTGACGTTGCTGGTGGTTGCTGTTATTGGCTTTGGTAATGTTAAGCAGGTGTTTTTTCCACCCTCTAATACACCAATTTTTCTGGTTGATTTATGGCAACCTGAAGGTACTGACATTCGTCATGCCACCGCCGATGCCGTGGTGTTGATGAATTATCTATCGACGCTCGATGGAGTAAGCCATGTTACCAGTACCAGTGGCCGGGGGGCTGAACGCTTTATGTTAACGTATCAGCCGGAAAAAAACTTTGCCGCTTACAGTCAATTAATTGTCAGGGCTGAACATCGCGAGCAATTACCCGCACTAATGCAGCATACCCGTGATTATATTACCGCGCAGCTACCACGCTTGCAGCATAAGTTATTACGTTTGGAAGTAGGGCCGTCCACGCCGGCTAAAATTGAGGCGCGTTTTAGCGGTGCTAATCCAGACACCCTGCGCCAGTTGGCTGAGCAGGCTAAAGCCATTTTACTGGCCGATGGTCAGGCCGTTAGTATCAGAGATAACTGGCGCGAGCGGGCGAAGGTGATCCGGCCTCATTTTAACGAAGCGATGGCAAGACGAGCGGGTATTAGCAAACAAGATATTGATGAAGTGTTGCTGACCAGCATGTCGGGGCGCACTGTGGGTATGTATCGGGATGGCACGCATTTGCTGCCAATCGTCGCCCGGTCACCGTTAGCCGAACGGGATAATCTGGATGCGTTGTACGATTTACAGGTTTATAGTAATAAATTGCAGCGATATGTACCGATCACCCAGGTTGTTACCGGTTTTGATTTAGTGTGGGAAGATGCACAAATTCAGCGGCGTGATCGTAAAAGAACCATTACCGTTATGGCTGATCATGACACCTTGTCAGAGGATACTGCATCGGCATTGCATGCCAGGGTTAAAGCGGATATTGAAGCTATTACAATGCCCACCGGCTACTTTCTCAGTTGGGGCGGTGAGTACGAAGCCCAACAAAAAGCGCAACGCGCGCTGTTTAGCTCTTTACCCTTGGGGTATTTGCTGATGTTTGTGGTCACAGTGCTAATGTTTAATTCGCTGCGAAGCGCTTTAGTAATATGGGCTTGTGTACCGTTAGCGATTATCGGTGTTAGTTTCGGGTTGTTACTGCTTGGGGCCCCTTTTGGTTTTATTGCGCTGTTGGGGTTTTTAAGTTTATCCGGCATGCTCATTAAAAACTGCATTGTACTGGTAGAACAAATAAAATTGGAGCTGGCAGAGGGCAAGGCGGCTTTTGATGCGGTATTTGATAGCGCGGTTAGCCGGGTAAGGCCGGTCGCTATGGCAGCTATTACCACCATTTTGGGAATGATCCCGCTATTGGGCGATGTGTTTTTTTCAAGTCTGGCTGTGGTGATTATGTTTGGCCTGGGGTTTGCGACATTACTGACATTACTGTTTTTGCCGGTATTATATTGCACCGTATTTAAAATAAAAAATATTCAGTATTAAAATCCGTTGTTTAGGGTGATGCTGCTCAAATAAGCTCCGGTGGGCAAACTTTTTTGCCGGCCGGGCTGCACCTCTGTTTTTGTCTGCTACAGTTAACAGCAATACTTAACATATTCATGTAATTAACATTTTGCGTGGATGTTTGCTTATCTTGCCTGTAACTAATGGAATAGGTTCATGCTCTGGTTGTTGTTCTTGCATATTGGCAGTTTGGTGACGTGGGCGGCGGCCCTATGTATTTTATTGCTGCTAATACCGCGTGCTTCATCGGTAGGCCCGCAAATCTCTAAAAAGAGCGATAGTTTAGAGCGCTTATGGTTTACCCTGCTGGCGAGCCCGGCCGGCTTATTAACGATAGTCTCTGGTACGGCAATTTTCGCGTTTGATGATAACTTAGACAGGTGGTTGTTACTGAAACTGACAGTAGTAACCGCATTAGTGGTGTGCCACGTTACTGCCGGTTTGCTGATTTTGTACAGCCACCGGCCAGCGGCCAAAAGCGTGGCGGGTAAAAGCTATGGCTTGCTTGGTATTGTTTTATTGTTATTGTCGAGCATTATTGTCTTAGTATTGCTAAAACCGCAGTTGGAGGCGTTGCGATGGTTTGCATCATGATATGGCTGAATCAGGCGATTGCTGGTTCACGATTTAGCGTCTTCTTGCAGCATATCGTCAATATTCACTCCCACGGCATACTCATAGACCAGCCGGCCACCAAGATAGCCGGTAGCGACAATCAACAAACCACTGAGCAACGACAAGTAAAGCCCTTTGGGCATGATTTGGGCAGCAGCATCGGGCAGGCGCAGCAGCCAGTTAAACGTGGCCAGCGACAGCAACATGACTGCCAGCATCGCATGACACCAACCACTGATCAGGCGTCTTATTTGGCTTACCAGCAGCAAATCCATCAAGCCGGCAATACTGGCCAGCCAGCCACCAATAGCGCCGACCCCAGCCAGCCACAAGCTGGCTCTGGCCCAGAACGGATCGCTACCGTACATAAATGCCAGATCAGTGGCAATCAGGCCGAGCAACGCGGCCACCGGAAAATGAATAAGCCCGGGGTGAATAGGGTGGCCAAATACCTGGATCTGGCTGTTAATCGGTTCCATCGACATATCAAACCTCACAAAACATTAAGCGCTGTGCTCACTAAATTATCCCAGCCAAATCGGTTGCGACCCACTTCGTTGCCAAAGAGTGTAGCAGTGTTCTGCGGCGCTATCACACTACTTAGCCAGACAGCTTGCAGTGGACCTTTCTCAGCGCTTGACCCTAAGGGGCCAGCTGCCGCCGAGGTGGCATGGTTGTGGTGGGCGATGTTTGGCTTTTTCAGCATTATTTTGTTGGCGGTGGTACTGCTATGGCACTACGCAATAATACGTCAGGCAAATGATGCTGCAGATGCACCAAGTTGCCGCTGGATCCTCTGGGGCGGCTTGGTATTGCCTGTTGTCAGTATTACGGCGCTGCTGATTGCAGGCGTGCCAATAGGGCAGCGGATGATGCCGCTGAGCGCTGAAGACGCGGTCTATATTAAGGTGACCGGCCACCAATGGTATTGGCAGATTGAATATCCCGGTTATGAGCGGCAACTGACTGATGAGTTGCATATTCCGGTAAATACTCCGGTGCATCTGCACCTGACCAGCGCCGATGTTATTCATTCTTTTTGGGTACCCAGACTGGGGGTAAAACTGGATATGTTACCCGGGCGGACTAATGTGTTACGGCTGGAAGCATCTGAGCCGGGTATATATCGCGGCCAGTGCGCCGAATATTGTGGCCTGGGTCATGCTCATATGCAATTTACGGTAACTGCACATGAGCCAGTGAAATTTGCACTGTGGCTACAGGGACACACCGCTGCGCATCACAAATTACAGGAGAATGCTTCAGATGAATGAGGCCAAGTCAGGATCATCGCCGCCAGCTTACGCCAGTAAACTCGCCGGGGTATGGGCGAATTTACCCGGTTGGGGCAGTTTGGCCGCGGTAAATCATGGCACTATTGGCCTGCGTTTTATGGTAACAGGTATGCTGTTTTTCCTGATTGGCGGCGTACTGGCAATGCTACTGCGCACCCAACTAGCGTTGCCTGAGCAGGATATAATCAGTGCCGGCGTGTACAGCCAGCTTTTTACCATGCACGGCAGCGTAATGATGTTTTTATTTGCTATTCCGGTGCTGGAAGGCCTGGCCATTTATTTGATCCCAAAAATGATAGGCGCCCGTGATTTAGTGTTTCCACGGATAAGTGCCCTAGGTTACTACTGCTACTTATTTGGCGGCATTATTATTATGTTCAGCCTGTTTCTCGGTATTGCACCCGATTCCGGCTGGTTTATGTATACCCCACTTAGTAGCAGCGAGTTTGCTCCCGGGCCCGGCTCTGACTTCTGGTTGCTGGGTATTACCTTTGTCGAAATTTCGGCGATGGCAGCCGGTATTGAGCTAACGGTTTCCATTTTGTGTAGCCGAGCCAAGGGCATGACGCTTAGCCGGATGCCCTTGTTCTGCTGGTACATTCTGGTCATGGCCCTGATGATAGTATTTGGCTTTCCGCCGTTAATTCTGGCCAGTATTTTATTGGAGCTGGAACGCGCAGCAGGCATGCCATTTTTTACAGTCGCCGCGGGGGGCGATCCATTATTGTGGCAGCACTTATTCTGGTTATTCGGCCACCCCGAGGTTTACATTATTTTCCTGCCGGCGGCCGGCATTGTCTCCACCCTTATTCCGGTATTTAGCGGTCGGCCGATTGTCGGCTATCGCTGGCTGGTTATCGCCATTATTCTGACTGGCTTTATCAGTTTTGGCCTGTGGGTGCACCATATGTTTACCGTGGGGATCCCACAGTTGGCGCAGGCTTTTTTTTCAATCGCCAGTATGCTGGTGGCCATCCCTACCGCAATACAGGTGTTTGCCTGGCTGGCCACCTTGTGGCGCGGCAAAGTCGTTTTCCGCTTACCAATGCTGTGGATAAGTGGCTTTCTGGTGATTTTTGTCTGCGGTGGCCTGACCGGGGTGATGCTGGCGCTGGTACCCTTTAACTGGCAGGTCCACGACACTCACTTTGTGGTGGCCCATATGCATTATGTGCTGGTTGGCGGCATGTTTTTCCCGTTAATAGCAGGTCTGTATTACTGGTTGCCGTTGGTATCGGGCCGAATGCCTTCGGCTGTGATCGGCCCTTGGGGCTTCTGGCTAACCTTTGGCGGCTTTAACCTGACTTTTCTGTTAATGCATCTGACAGGTTTACTGGGTATGCCGCGTCGGGTTTATACCTATGAAGCCGGTTTAGGCTGGGATGGATTAAACCTGCTGTCATCCATAGGTGGTTTTGTGATGGCTATTGGCGTGGCTATGGTGCTTCTGGATTTATTATTGCATTTCTGGTTTGGCCAAAAGGCCAGCGCTAATCCGTGGCAGGCCGACACCCTGGAGTGGGCGCTGGATATGCCACCAGCACAGTATAACTTTGCCAGTATACCAACCGTTAATAGTCGTCACCCGCTATGGCAGGACCCGCAGCTGGCTGAAAGAATAACGGCCGGGCAGGAAGGGCTGGCTCAGGCTGACAGTGGCCTGCGTGAAACCTATGGTACTTCAGCTATCAATGCCCAGATTCAAAAAATTTTGCATTTGCCGGGCAATTCCTGGTGGCCGCTTTACAGCGCACTGGCCCTGGCCGTGGTATGTATTAGCCTGCTAAGTCGCTGGTACGTAGTAGCGCTGCTGGCGATGGTGGTAACTATTGCGTTGTTACTGCGTTGGAGTTGGGAGAATGGCGGGCATCCCGATGCGGCGCCCTTGACAAAGGGCGTTGAGCAGGAGTTGCCATTAGAATCACGGACTATCGATGGCCCTGGGCGCTGGGGCATGATTGTTACCTTGCTGGCCAATGGTGCCTTATATATGTCGCTGTTGTTCGGCTGGTTTTATTTATGGACAGCGGCACCGCAGTGGTCAGCGCCCGCTCAGGGGCCGCTATCACTATGGTTGTTGTTGTTATCCGGTATACCGGTATGTATTGCGGTATGGCTATTTCAGCGCTTGTGTCAGCGCCTCGCTGATGGTGCGGCTAAGCAACTGCAACGTCAGTTGTGGTTAAGTGCCGGTGCCGGCTTGCTGCATTTTTTAATGTTGCTGGTGCTTTTTATCATGGCACCGCTGGATTATACCGACAATGCCCATGATGCGGTGTTAATGGTCATTTTGCTGTACCTGTTGGGTCATGCTGCGCTGGCGGTGCTGCTTACTGCCTTACAGGCGCTTAGGGTGGCTCGCGGCTACGTCAGTGCCAGTTTGCCGTATGAGCCCCAGGTAATTAAGCCACTATGGTTTTATTACCTGGCGATGTACTGGCTGAGTGTGGCGCTGTTTTTTATGTTACCGCTGGGTTGGGGGACATCTTTATGAACACTCGTTACGATGAGATAAGCTACAAGATTTGCCAAGAATTACGCTATGAGCAAACATGCCATGAATAAGCGTGGCTGGTTTGCCCCAGGCCATCCGGCTCAACTGGTTATTGGCTTTACGATCTGGAGTATCTGGTTTATTGCCATGTATGCCGGGCTATCGGTCGCCTGTCAGCTGGCACCGCCTGCTGAGCAACAAGGTGCGCTGACCTGGCTAAACGGTGCTCTTTTTGGGTTAACCCTATTAGTTGTGACACTGTTATTGTGGTTGGCGCGGCGCAGCGGTCGCTACTGTATTTCGTTGGCAGCGCAAGCTAACGATAACCAGGGCAATAGCAAGCTCAATGCTAACGCGAAGGGCGGTGTCAGGCGTTTCATTGGCTTTGGCAGTACTATGCTATATCTGATTGCTGCAGCCGCTACTCTGGCTGGAGGTTTACCCATGTTGGTATTTACGCCATGCAGCTGAATTTACGACACGGCTTAATCACATCTACAGCGCTGCTGTTGGCCGGTGTCAGCCTGCCGCTGCAGGCACATAATCCAGTGCAAAGCGACGGTGCCAGTTTCTGGGCGGCAATGGTCGCGGTTATTATATTAGCATTGTTCTGGTTAATGTATTTACTGGGCAGCATCAAAAGGCCGCCAGAGCGTTGGCGTGCGTTGCTGTTTCATGGCAGTTGCCTGCTTTGCGCTTATGCGGTGGTGGGGCCGCTGGATGAGTGGGCCGAGACCAGCGCCAGTGCTCATATGGTGCAGCATATGTTGTTTATGGTGGTAATTGCGCCGCTTTGGGCATTAAGTCTGCCGTTACCGCAGTTTGCGGCTATAACCGGGCGTTGGGGCAGAGCAGTATGGCAACCGCTGCTTAAGTTGGCGACCTATCCAATGAGCCTGGCCTATGTCCATGCTGCTGTGGTTTGGTTCTGGCATACGCCCCGCTTTTATGTGTTGGCATTAGAGCACCCCTGGTGGCATTTAGTGGAACATATCTGTTTTGTGTTTACTGCGGCGATGTTGTGGTGGTCTATATTGCATTGTACTGAACGTACCCGTAGTTGGGCGCTATTGGCGTTGTTGTTTACCCTGATGCACACAGGTTTTCTGGGCGCCGTTCTGACGTTCGCTGACAGCTTACTATATTATTCCAGCCATCAACTTGCCGATCAGCAGCTCGCCGGGCTGCTGATGTGGGTACCAGGTGGCTTGCCTTATTTGCTGGCTGCGGCCTGGCTGGGTTATCGCTGGCTTAATAGTCTGGCAGCAAATAATACGGCACCCTAAATGTTAACGTTCACGTCAACCGGTAAACTTTACAGCAAGGGTAGTTATTATCGATCTAATTACTTGCTTGTGGCACACATTAATTTAAATGTAGTAAGTTATCAATGAGTTATAAAATTCAGCGGAGGCGGCATGTTTCCTGCCTGTTAAAAGCTGATAATCTTAAACTTACGGAGTTTTTATGGCTGTTACCGCGACTGATCCGATTAAAATCCTTTTTGCTATTTTGTTACCACCCTTAGGTGTGTTTTTGGAGGTGGGATTAAAAGGCCATTTCTGGCTAAGCATCCTACTGACTTTATTGGGTTTTATACCCGGCATCATTCATGCACTCTATGTAATTCTTAAGCACTAACCCACAGTTTAAAGCAGTGGTGTTGCATAATATTAACCGCTGACGGGTGCCACGTCGACGGCTACCGTTAGCGTGTGTTCGCCACTTCCCTGTAACAATCCTTTCAATGGCACCACATCGGCATAATCCCGACCAAAGGCGAGCGTAATATGTTGTTCATCGGCCAACAGGTTATTGGTCGGATCGAAGTCAATCCAGCCGAGGGTCGGGTCAAATACCGCAAACCAGGCGTGAGAGGCATCGGCGCCAACCAGTCTGGGCTGGCCTTCCGGTGGGCGGGTTTCCAGATAACCACTGACGTAGCGCGCTGGAATACCCATACTGCGCAGGCAGCTGATGGCCAGATGTGCAAAGTCCTGACAGACGCCGCGCTGGTGTTTGATGACTTCGCTAAGGGGGGTGAGAATGGTACTGAATTCCGGATCGTATTGAAATTCTTTGAAAATAAGCTGATTTAGTGCCTGAGCCAGCTGCAATATATTTATATCCTCAGCTAACAACGGGCTAAGCAAGGCCCGCGCTTGGGGCAGTAATGGGATCAGCTGGCTACTTTGCTGGCAGAGTCTGGCCTGCAGAGTGGTCATATCATGCTGGCTGGCCATATGCTGCTGTAACTCGCTAAGGCTGGCGCCATCCTGAATTTTCAGGACGTTGTCGCGGCTGTGCACGGTAACAATACTGTTGGCGGTGACTGCCAGCTGCAGATGCGGGCTTTGCAAATGAATAAAATGCTGGGTGTTGCCAAAGTAATCAAGCCTTTGTTGCACTTCAGAAGGGTAGGGCTCAACATCTAAATGGGTTTGTTCGACCTGTTGATAAGTCAGCTGGCGTGGCGTCAGACATGCCAGGTTATAACTGTTGGCAACGGGTTGCGGGTAGCTGTACTGGGTAAGGTGACGCAGGTTATATCTCATATCAGAAACGCTGCCACTGGTTATGTAAATCAATATGACTGAAATACGACAAGGTGATCGTATCTGATAGCTGACGCAGTCGTAATTGCAATTGCAACAACAGGTGGCTTAGCGCTAATTGTGGTTGTTGCTCGGCGTCAAACAGCTGCTGCGGATCGGTTTGCTGCAGCAACGCCAGTATTTCGCTGGCTAATTGGCTCTGATTACCCTGCAGTTGGTTGGTGCCATTGGCAAATTGTTGTGGTGGCAACATCTTGACCTTTTGTAATAAGACGGTGCACTGGTAGCTCACCGAGCGCGGCGTGCTGTCATCCAGTAATAGCAGGTCAACAATGGGTAACGGATGCAGGGCACTATGATAACGGCGGCGATAGGTTAGCAGAGTATCTGCCATGCGCAGCAAGGCCTCCAGTAAACTGTCAGCAGCTGTGGTCTGGCAAAACACCGAATGCAGTAAACCACAGGTTTGCAGCGCCCGCTCCAGGTGCTGGCCTAAATCCATAAAGCGTAAACTGTGGCTGCGGGTCATGGTTTCGCTGTTAATACCATAAATGGCTGTTTGTAATAAAATAATTTCATCAAGCGTACGTAACAGCTCTGCCGGTTGCAGCCAGTCGGGCTGTGCCGGCCAACTGTACACCGCGCTTTGTAGCCGGTCTAGTACATACCAGGTGTCTTCACCAAAGTATTCCCGTACCGACTGGGCATTAAACAATAGGTTCTTCAGCACAGCGACTAGCCCTTGCGGGTTGCTGTCTGAAAATAGTGGTTGCAACAGCACCTCAACCGTTGCGTCGGGGTCGGGCGTGGCGCCATTGGCCTGCAGACAAAACTGCAGCAAGGCCCGGGCATCGTACTGGCCCTGCTTTGGGTCATCGCTGCTCAGTAATGGCAAGGCGGCACGTAACGCCCGGCAAATTAAATTCAGCCGCTCGTTATAGCGGCCAAGCCAGAATAAATGATCTGCCACCCGGCTTGGCAATAAACCCGCCTGACGCGACAAGGTAACCGAGCTGCGGGCATTGTGTAATAAGCTGCTGCTGTGACTTGTCTCGGCCAGTACCCATACATCCTTGGCATTAAACTGCTGATTAAAACCCTGGTTTAACTGGGTTTGCAGCGCCAGCGGATGGTGATTGGTTCGGCCCAGAGCGCCGGGCAATACTGCAATTTCCTGTTGTTTATCCAACAGACTAAACAGGCGCAGGGCGGCCGACTGCGATTCTGAGCCACCGCTGCCCGTCAGGCAGGGCAGCTGGCTTAAGGGTAATATTTCTTTGGCGATAAATGCCTGGGGTTGCTTGGCTAATTGCTGCCAGAAAGCGGCCAGCTCAGCATCAGTTAACTGAGATAATACAAATTGCTGATCACTGTTCAGGTGTTGCACACAGTAGCGCTGTGGCTGCTGTTGTAGCTGGCTTAACGCGTCACTATTACCGCACCATAGCGCCGTTACGCTGGCCAGTTGCAGCGGCTCTGCCAGTAAAAACTGACAGGCCTGTGCCATAAAAGGCAACAGCGCCCCGGATTCCAGTAACGAAGTACCTGGCGGGTTGGCGCAAAACAGCTGGCCCTGACGAATGCTTTGCAGCAGGCCGGCACAGCCATTGCTGGTGGGTGCCAGCTCCAGCGGATCGCAGCTGTTATCCTCTAGATAGCGCAACACACTTTGAATAGGTTGCAAACCGCTTAGGGTTTTTAGCCATAGCTTACCGTCTTTAAACATTAAATCTGCGCCATGGACCAGCGCAATATCCAGATAATTAGCTAAAAAAGCATGTTCAAAATAGGCCGTGTCGCGCTGCTGATGGGTCAGTAGTGCAGCCAGTGGTAATTGGCTGCTGCCTGGTGCCGGTTGCTGCAGCAGTTGCTGTAACTGGCGGAAAAAACCGGCTAGCTGGGTTTTTTTAATCTGATTATTCAGCTCAGTGGTGGTGTTGTTAAAGGCCAGCCGATGTTCCAGTACATGGCCAAGCCCGGCAGGCACTCGGCTAACATCATTGTAAACACAGAACTGACCGTCACTATTGCGGCCAACATCACAGGCGAACAGTGATAACCAGGGTTGAGCCGCAGCCAATCCGGCGCAGGGCAGCAGAAAGCTGGCATTTAAATAAACCACATCAGCAGGAACAATACCCTGTTGTAACAGGCTTTGCGGGCCATATAAATCAGCCAGCATAGCGTTAAGCAATTTATGGCGTTGCGCCACACCGCTTTCCAATGCGTGCCACTGCTCGCTGCCAATTAGCCAGGGTTGCAAGTCGAGCTGGCGCGCCGAAGTATGCCAGGGGTCAACTGCAGCACCGTTTTCCCGTAACTGGTGGTGTAATTCGTTATACAATTGGCTTTGCCGGCTGGGGTTCTGTTGTTGCCACCAGTGTTGCATTGCCTGCCACTGGGGAAGCCCTTGCCAGTGTTGCTGCTCGTTGTAGATGGGTGGCTCTGCATTCAATGACATAGGGTTCCTGTGGTCTCGTTGCTGTCAGGTGGCCGGATAATGCTCAGGCAGATTGCTGCTGACTTTGCTGCTGACTCAGCTGGCTACTATTGGCTGTAACTATTACCTGATGCAGGTTAATAATACCGGCCTGGATCTGATCAATCAGCAGATGCAGTTGTTCCGTTGATAAATCAGTCAGCGGCTGGTCTTTTAGCAGTGCCTGCAATGCGTGTACCTGCTGTAAAATATTGCTACTGTGTGGCAAGGTTCTGGCCGAGGCCGCTACCCGGTTTAAGCAATAGGCAATAGACCGCGGAAAATCAGCATAGGTTAACAGGTAATCGATGGCATCAACATCGCCACTTTGCTCTGCTACATAATAATGATAAGACTCAATGCCTCCTAAGGCATTGAGAATAGAGGTCCAGCGAAATTTCGGCCGCTTGATCTGGGTCGGTTGCAGTTGTTGTAACACCAGCACATCCATAATGCGGGTGGTCATATCGGCTCGCTCCAACAGTCGGCCGCTGTTAAACAAATCAAAAGCGTCGCCGCGTAACATCACGCCATCCAGAACTCCCACTACCATCTGGCAGCGACGGCTGACCTCAGTCATCAGATTGTAGCGATGCTGTCTGCCTTGCAGCAGCTGGCAATGCTGCTGTAAAAATAAGTCCAGTTTATTTAATTCTTCCCACATATCCCGTGGAATCAGCTGGCGGATGGTGCGGGCATTAAATTTTAACTGGCTGCAGGTATAACGGATAGATACGGTACTGTCTTTGTTGCTGATTAAATGCGCCATCACCGCGTGTTCAATACTGGATTGTTCGGGTGTGGCATCTGCCGGCAGCTGATATTCTGCCAGCGCTTCGCTGCTGTTAAGGCCCATCACATCCAGCAGCACCGGCCAGCTAAACTTGGTATCTTTATGGCTGTCGATCAACAGATGACTGGTTGCATTAACCAGCCTGGCAGTATTATCTAAACGTTCCAGATAACGGCCAAGCCAAAAGATATGTTCAACTGATTTTAATAGCATGTGTTATACCTCATCATTAATGATCCAGGTGTCTTTACTACCACCGCCCTGGGATGAATTGACTATCAGAGAACCTTTGACCAAAGCAACCCGGCTTAAGCCACCAGTGGTGCAGTAAAGTTCCTCACCCTGTAAAATAAAGGGTCGCAGGTCAAGGTGGCGTGGTTCTAACACGTCGCCACATAACGTGGGGGCAGTGGAAAGATTTAACGTAGGCTGAGCAATAAAATTGCGTGGGTTAGCTTCAATTGCTGCCGCCATTTGTTGTTGCTCGGCCAGGGTAGAGCGGGGGCCTATTAAAATGCCGTAGCCGCCAGACTCATTGGCCGGTTTCACCACCAGTTTGTCAAGGTTAGCCAGCACATAACTTTTTTGTTTGGGATCAAGACACAAAAAGGTTTCAACATTATCCAACAGCGGTTGTTCGCCGAGATAATATTGAATAATTTGTGGCACATAAGCATAAATCACCTTGTCGTCTGCCACGCCGGAACCGGGTGCATTGGCAATGGCAACATTGCCTTTTGCCCAGGCCCTTATCAGGCCCGGAATACCCAGCACCGAGTCGGGCCGGAATGCTTCTGGGTCAATAAACACATCATCGACCCGCCGGTATATAACATCGACCCGCCTTTTACCGCGCAGGGTTTTTAACCAAACCACATTATCTTCAACATACATGTCATGGTTTTCTGCCAGCTCAATACCCATTTGCTGGGCCAGGAAAGTGTGCTCAAAATAGGCAGAGTTATAAATGCCAGGTGTTAGTAGCACGATGCAGGGAACATCACCATCGCGCGGTGACAATGATGCCAGCATTTTCCACAACTGATGCGGGTAGTCATCTACCGGATAAATAGTCGAGTCGGCGAACAGCTCCGGAAATACCCGTTTCATCACGGTGCGGTTTTCCAGCATATACGATACACCAGAAGGCACCCTTAGATTATCTTCCAATACCAGAAACTTACCGTTGCCATCACGCACTAAATCGGTGCCACATATATTGGCCCATGCCTTATAACGGGGCGATACACCCTGACAGGCCTTTAAATAATTTCTGGACTGTAACACCAGTGCGCTGGGTACAATGCCATCTTTTAGGATTTTCTGGTCATTATATAAGTCGTCAATAAATAGGTTAAGCGCCTGCAAGCGCTGTTTCAGACCCTCACTGGTAAGCTGCCATTCGCTGCTGGGAATAGTGCGGGGCATGACATCCAGTGGCCAGGCCCGGTCGATATTATCGCCATCAGCATACAGGGTAAAACAGACGCCCATGTCACTAATAGTTTGATTTATAAATGATTGTCTTCTGATTAATTCGCTGGGGCCATGCTTATCAATAAAACGGGCAATGGCGACAGCGGGGCGGCGAATACTGCCATTAGCACTGACGAGTTCGTCAAAACAGCCGGCCGTTAGCGGATAGCCGCCCTGGGTAAAACGGGTTGAGCTCATCGGCAACTCCTTATGCAGCGCGTGATGAAAAATGCGCTGCAGTTGTTAAGTTCAATGACTAACTGTAGCAAGGCTTATGCCATAGAGCCAATTGCAAGGTCCCAGATGGATGCTGATGCCAAATAAAAAAGCCCCGCTGGTAGTACCAGCGGGGCTTTTTAACTGCGGGCTTACTACTTAGTTTTTAGCAGCAGCAGCTTTCTTTTCTTTTTCTTTAGCGATAACCGTTTCAGCTACGTTTGACGGGCACGGTGAATAGTGTGAGAACTCCATAGAGAACTGACCACGGCCTGATGTCATAGTACGCAGGGTACTGATATAACCAAACATTTCAGAAAGTGGTACGGAAGCTTTAATCCGTACGCCCGTAACACCGGCTTCCTGGCCAGAGATCATGCCGCGACGACGGTTTAAATCACCGATAACGTCACCTACGTGATCGTCTGGCGTAAACACGTCAACTTTCATGATTGGTTCAAGCAGTTGTGCACCCGCTTTTGGAATTGACTGGCGGAAAGCGCCTTTAGCGGCAATTTCAAAGGCGATAGCTGATGAGTCAACGGCGTGGAACGCACCGTCAAATACTTCAACTTCAACGTCTAGTACCGGGAAGCCAGCCAGGGTGCCGGTTGACATCATAGAGGCAAAGCCTTTCTCGATAGCAGGCATAAACTCTTTTGGAACGCTACCACCTACTACTGTAGATTTGAAAGCAAAACCTGAGTTTTGCTCACCCGGACGAATGCGGTAATCAATTTTACCGAACTGACCTGAACCACCAGATTGTTTCTTGTGGGTGTAGCTGTCTTCTATTTCGCGGGTAATGGTTTCGCGGTAAGCCACCTGTGGCTGTCCTACAACTAACTCAACACCATAAGTACGCTTTAAAATGTCGACTTTGATATCCAGGTGTAACTCACCCATACCTCTAAGGATGGTTTCACCAGAGTCAATATCGGTCTCAACCCGGAAGGTTGGATCTTCAGACACCATTTTACCAATAGCAGTACTCATTTTCTCAACGGAGCCTTTATCTTTTGGCGTAACAGAGATAGAGATTACTGGCTCTGGGAATACCATTGGCTCAAGTGTACAAGGGTGCTTAGGATCACACAGGGTGTGGCCAGTCTGGGTGTTATTCTTCATGCCAACAAGTGCAATAATATCACCGGCCTGCGCTGAGGTAAGGTCAATACGGTCATTAGCATACATTTCAACCATACGACCGATGCGCTCACTTTTGCCTGTGAACGAATTCATAATGGTGTCACCTTTGTTCAGTACACCAGAATATACACGGATGAAGGTCAGGGCGCCAAAACGGTCGTCCATGATTTTGAAAGCCAGCGCACGGAAAGGCTCGGCAGCAGAAACCAGTGCGAACTTACCGTTCGGGTTACCTTCTTCGTCAGTCAGTGGTTGTGGCAGAACTTCAGTTGGTGATGGTAAGTAATCAACAACGGCGTCTAATACTAACTGCATACCTTTGTTTTTAAAGGCTGAACCACAGTAAGTTGGGAAGAATACCAAGTCACGGGTACCTTTACGGACACAACGTTTAATGTCTTCAATTGAAGGCTGTTCACCTTCCATGTAAGCCATTAGCAGGTCGTCGTCTTGTTCTAACGCGGTTTCAATTAACTGCTCGCGATACATAGCAACATCATCGGCCATATCAGCAGGTACATCAGTTATGGTGTAGTTCTCTGGCAAGCCAGTTTCATCCCAGATGTAGGCTTTTTCAGTTAACAGATCGACAACACCAACGAACGTTTCTTCACGGCCTATAGGTAAAACCATGATTAATGGCTTGGCACCTAACACTTTTTTCACTTGTTCGGTTACCCGGATGAAATCAGCACCGATACGGTCTAGCTTATTAACGAAAATCAGACGAGATACTTCAGCATCGTTGGCATAACGCCAGTTGGTTTCTGATTGTGGTTCAACACCGCCAGAGCCACAAAATACACCGATACCACCATCTAATACTTTCAGTGAACGGTAAACTTCAACGGTGAAGTCAACGTGACCAGGGGTATCGATAACGTTAAAACGGTAGCCTTTCCAGAAACAGCTTACAGCTGCTGACTGAATAGTTATGCCGCGCTCGGCTTCTTGTTCCATGAAGTCGGTGGTAGATTCACCTTCGTGAACTTCGCCTAACTTATGAATTTTACCGGTCAGTTTCAGGATACGCTCGGTAGTAGTAGTTTTGCCGGCATCAACGTGGGCGAAGATACCAATGTTTCTGTATAAGGATAAATCTGCTGACATAGTAATCTCTATAAGCTAGGGTTTGAAAATAGTGCGACAATATACAGGATTTTAAAATGTTTTGCAGGGAAAAAATGTTACAGGGTGCTAATTTTTTATCCATGTTGTTCAAGCCATCGTGCATTATAGTTGCCTTTTTTGCCGTGAATAAAAGATGTCGATAATAAGGTGGCGCATAACCTTGTCGATAAATGGCAGCATTATAAGGTAGTGCGGCTTTTATTAAAAAGTAAAGCCTGGGTTACCAGGTAATTTGGAGTACCAATGAAAATTGAAGTTTTAGACAACCCAGAGCCTGCATTAATTGAGTACCTTGATAAAAAAATTGCTGAATTTAATTGGGCTAATTGGGAAGTAAGCGAACGCCGGCCTTTAGCGGTACAACTTAAAAATGATAATGGTGACGTGGTGGCAGGGGCAGCGGCTCGTACCTTTGGCGATTGGTTACTACTTGATACGTTGTGGGTGTCTGAAGCGCTACGTGGTCAGCAATTTGGCAGTAAAATCCTCAAGGAAATTGAAGTATCAGCGAAACAGCGCGGGTGTGTAAAATGCCTGCTAAATACCCTTAACTTTCAAGCTATGCCATTTTATCAAAAGCACGGTTACACCACGCAATGGGTTCAGCAAGGGTATCCTAAAACTGGCTGTAAATATTTTATGGTTAAAATATTTTAACTTAGCTTTGCTAGCCTTCACCAAAGCGCTCAACAAAGGCCGCTGTGAAACGCTCCGGTGAGGCAGGATCCATGTTGAAATATAAAGAAGGCTCTATTAGCTCTATTTCCATAACGACAAATTCGTTGGCAAAACGCACTAGATCAACACGGGCATATAACGCCTCGTCAGGTAAAGAGGCCATAGTATGACGGCCCTGAGTTAGCATTTCCTCACAAGGTTCTACTAACTTGAGTGTTCCACCATGTTCTTCTTGTACCCGAAAATCATCTGCTTTAGGCATTTTAATGATGCAATGGCTGTAGCGTCCGCCAAAATAAAATAGTGAGTATTCGCCTTCTTCTACAATAGCCGGTACAAAAGGTTGCACCATAAAGGGCCGTGTTGCAAAAGCTTTGGCCAGTTCCTGAGACTGCATCAGCAGTTTTTCCCGGCTAAGACGGTAGGTATGGTCGGCATTAGCACTGATGAGAGGCTTTATTACCAGCTCAGTGGTAGAAAACGTTTTAAAGGCTTCAGCTATTTTTGCCGCATCAAACTGTTGACACCAGAGAGTGGGCACTATGCTAATACCCTGGCCCTGAATATCCTTTAAATAATCTTTACTGATATTCCATTTAATTAAACGGAGGCTATTTTCCAAACGAGCAGTAGAGGCATCAATTTGCGCCAGAACGGTGATAAATGCTTCGGCATTTGTTTGATAATCCCAGGTACTGCGAACCACGACTATGTCATATTGGTTCCAATCTACATTAGGCTTACGCCATGACACCTGCTCAACTTGCCAGCCGTGTCGGCTAAAAGGGCCGAATAGCAGGTCATCGTAAGCGAAAAAACCTTCAAGACTATCCATAGTTAAGAATGCGCAGCGTTTCATCAATTGCCCTTCATAGAAATATAGTGCCTATTATGCACGTATTTGCTTAATTATAAATTCCGCTGTGCAATTGGTAAAGATGCTATATTTGATGCGTGCTAATGTTAAATTTGATGCCGATGCGGAAACCATCCAAATATAGAGTTCATTTTGCCCTGACCATAATAATTATTACTAATTTTGGCGATGCCGGAATTTACCAATTAAGGAATGCTGGTTAATGGCAACCGATAAAGACAGAAAACATTTTCCGGTGGTTTGCGTAGGCGGTTCGGCTGGTGGTCTTGATGCGTATATCCGTTTACTGCGGCATCTACCGTCCGATATGGGGGTTGCTATTGTTATCGTTAATCACCTTAGAACAGTTGCCACTATGCTCCATGAGATCCTGCCTGGGCATACCGCAATGCCGGTTGAACTGATCACGGAAAAATTAGATATTCGGCCAAACCATGTGTTCATTATCCCGGAAAAGCGCGATTTGCATGTACTTGATGGTGAGTTTCGCCTAAAACCAATATCTAAGCCCAGAGGTTGGCCTGACGTGATTACCGTGTTCCTGCGCTCCCTTACTGAGTACTGGGACGGTAAACTTATCGCTGTTATTGTTTCCGGCTACGATGGAGACGGAGCAGATGCGCTTTGTGGCATAAAGAAAGTAGGGGGCATTACCATCGCGCAGAAACCCGATACCGCCACGCAACCAGATATGCCGACCAGCGCAATTGCCAGCGGTTGTGTCGATTTTGTACTTTCACCTGAGGATATAGCTAAACAAATTGTCCTGATTGCGCGTGGAAATTAAATTAAAGCGGGAGATTTAATTAAAATAGAATTTAAGCGTGAAGTAGTTACTATGTTACTTGAAAAGGGCTACCGCATTGCCATTTTTAAATGACATAAAGTGCAGCACCGACATGCTGTCGGTGCTGCGCTTTGTTAAAACAGCCATCCGTAAAAGTGCTAGTTAGTTTCCTTCTGAGGCTTCTTAAATCTCTTCGCCAGCGCTTTCAATGTCTTGACCGTATCTATTTAAAAATTAACGAGTTTATTCTGCAATTGATGCCCATAAGTCATACTCATCGGCTTCATCAACTATGGCATCAATAACATCACCCGGTTTAACGTGGGTTAAGCCGTTTAAGTACACCGCACCGTCAATTTCTGGCGCATCGGCGAAGCTTCGGCCAATGGCACCTTCGTCGTCTACTTCATCAATTAGCACCTTGATGGTTTTGCCAATTTTGGCTTGCAGCCGGGCAGCGCTGATGGCTTGCTGTTTTAACATAAAGCGGTCATAACGCTCATCCATTACTGCTTGCGGAACCGGATCAGGCAGCTCGTTGGCTTTGGCGCCTATTACCGGGCTGTATTTAAAGCAGCCAACACGATCGAGTTGCGCTTCATCTAGCCAGTCGAGCAGCATCTGGAAGTCTTCTTCGGTCTCACCGGGGAAGCCGACAATAAAGGTGGAGCGA
Organism: Arsukibacterium sp. MJ3; assembly: GCF_000987765.1. Taxonomy (GTDB): domain Bacteria; phylum Pseudomonadota; class Gammaproteobacteria; order Enterobacterales; family Alteromonadaceae; genus Alishewanella. The sequence continues at coordinate 95,362 of NZ_LAHP01000008.1, read as the reverse complement.
ATGGTTAACTCCGGGCAGATGTCACGCCATTTTTTAATGCGCTCAAGCACTCGTTCGGCCTGGCCAGGACGTTTCATCAACTTTAAAATACGCGGGCTGGCATGCTGAAACGGAATATCTAAATAGGGCAGTATTTTACCCTGTGCCATAAGCGGAATAATGTCATCGACATGCGGATAGGGGTAAACATAGTGCAAACGCACCCAAATACCCATTTCGCCAAGCGCTTCACATAACGACTGCATTGAGGTTTTTACCGGCGCGCCGTTCCAGAAGCCGGTGCGGTATTTTACGTCAACGCCATAGGCGCTGGTGTCTTGTGAAATAATTAACAGCTCTTTTACGCCGGCATTTTTTAAGCGCTGCGCTTCATCCAGTACGTCACCCACTGGCCGGCTTACTAAGTCGCCGCGCATGGAGGGAATAATACAAAAAGTACAGCGGTGGTTGCAGCCTTCAGAAATTTTTAAATAGGCATAGTGTTTCGGTGTAAGTTTAACGCCATGGTCTGGCACCAGCATGGTAAAGGGGTCGTACTTTGGCTTTGGTACAAACTGGTGTACTTGTTTTAATACGTTCTCATAAGAGTGTGGGCCGGTAATACCAAGAACATTCGGGTGCACCTGGCGAATTTCATCTTCGCGTGCACCAAGGCAGCCGGTAACAATAACATTGCCGTTTTCGGCTAATGCTTCACCAATGGTATCCAGTGATTCCTGAACAGCACTATCGATAAAACCGCAAGTATTAACAATAACTAACTGTGCATCCTCGTAGCTTGGTACGATGTTGTAGCCTTCGCTTTTTAACTGCGTCAGGATGCGCTCAGAATCAACCAGATTTTTCGGGCAGCCTAAACTTACAAAACCGATAGTATTGCCTTTGTTAGCACCGGTTTTTGCCTGCGCTGTTAATGCCTTGGCGGGCATATCCAGAGTAGTGGTTTGGCTTGGGTCAAAGGTTTGTACTGTCATAGAGTCTCTTGAAGTTACGGCTACCTGAAAAAAGTCGGCGGATTATACCTGAAAGCCAGTTAAGAAACAGGTTTTGCTGTACAAATAACAAGCGCTTTGTACTTATTTCCGTGCAGCTTGGCAGATCTGGTCAATACTGTATGCAGTACTGTAAGTATATTCGGACAGAAATCACTTTACCGGGAGACAATATGATTAAAGCTTATGCCGCATTAAAAGCAAAAGGGGAGCTGACAGCCTGGGAATATGATCCTGGTACACTTGGCCGTGATGAAGTAGAAATTGAGGTTGATTATTGCGGGATTTGCCACTCTGACCTATCGATGTTAAATAACGAGTGGGGCATGTCAAGTTACCCACTGGTAGCAGGCCACGAAGTGGTCGGTCGCATAGCGGCAGTAGGCACAGCCGTGAATCATCTGAAAGCCGGGCAGGTGGTTGGCTTAGGCTGGCACTCTGATTACTGCAACGTGTGCAGCACGTGCGGCAGTGGTGATCAAAACTTGTGTACCACAGCACAGGGCACAATCGTGGGCCGCCATGGTGGTTTTGCCGATAAAGTGCGGGCTAATGCCAGTGCGGTAATACCGTTACCTGAAGGAATGGATGCCAAAACCGCTGGTCCATTGTTTTGTGGTGGTATTACTGTTTTTAACCCTATGGTGCAATTTGATGTAAAACCAACAGATAAGGTTGCGGTAATTGGTATTGGTGGTTTAGGCCATCTTGGTTTGCAATTTTTACGGGCCTGGGGCTGTGAAGTAACTGCCTTTACCTCTAGCGAAAGTAAAACGGCTGAAGCAAAAGAGTTGGGTGCACACCATTGCATTAATTCTCTCAGTAGCGATGATATTGAAAAAGCCGCCGGGCGTTTTGATTTTATTATTTCAACGGTAAATGTGACGTTAGACTGGAACTTGTATCTGGCCACCTTAAAACCAAAGGGCCGCCTGCATTTTGTAGGGGCTTCGCTAGAGCCGCTTGATGTCAATGTATTTAGCCTTATTATGGCGCAGCGAAGTGTTTCAGGCTCACCCGTTGGCAGTCCGCAAACCATTGCAAAAATGCTTGATTTTGCTGTGCAGCATAATATTAAACCGGTGGTGGAGATGTTTAAGTTTGAACAGATAAATGAAGCGATAGCACATTTGGAAAGTGGCAAGGCGCGATACCGCGTGGTTTTGGAACGATAGCGTTTCAGCAATAAAAGCGCCGGCATTAGCCGGCGTTTTTTTATACTGTTTTTGTTAAGCCTTGTATGGCATGGCACCAAGGTAATCTTTTTTACCCACCTCTACGCCGTTATGGCGCAAAATGGCATAGGCAGTGCTGATATGAAAATACACATTTGGCATGATATGTTGTATCAAAAACTCCTGACCATGTAGATATTTACCTTCCCAACGTGGTTGCGAAATTCGTTGGGTAGCCGCATTGGCAAAATCGGCTTCGGTAAAGGTTGCCAGATAAGCCACCGTGTCAGTAATGCGTTGCTGTAACTCAGCTAATGTTGTTTCGTCATCAGCATGTTTTGGTGCACTGTCAACCTTGTCAGTTAAGCGTGCTACGCCTAGCTTGGCGCTGTCGCAAGCAATTTGTACCTGACGCATCAAATTAAACTGATCGGGAGCTAGTCTGGCATTTAACAATACTTCAACGTCAATTTTTTTGCTCTCTGCAAAGGCTGTGCTTTTGGCTAAAATGGCACTCAGGTTTTGCAGCATTTTACTATTTTGCACTACGGTCAGTTCGTAAAACATGGTGGGACCCTTTTTCGGTTAATAATGGTTCAGGTTAGTAATGGCACAGCATAATAGCTACATTATGTAATTAATTGGGGCAAATACCGTCACGGGCAATGCCTGAGATAAATTAAATGTGCTGAGCATAGACGACTAGGTTTTAGTACATATCGTCATTAAAAGCGCGTTGTTAGAGCAGGGTATTGATAAGGTGAAGTGCGAAGAAAACGACTAAAAGGACAATGCATACTCAGTTTACGTGAGTTTGCCGATGTCGCTATACAAGTCCAAGTGGCACTGCGCAGCCAGCAGCAACTGCAGTTGCTGCTGGTACAACATCTGCAGTTGCTGTTATTACTGGCCAGTAACGGTTTACTGACTGGCTTTACGATGTACCAGTTTATACAGCGCCGGCAATAGCACCAGGGTAAGTAAGGTCGCGGTAATAATGCCACCAATGACAACGGTGGCTAACGGCCGTTGCACTTCGGCGCCGGTGCCACTGTTAAAGGCCATGGGTACAAAGCCAAGGCTTGCCACCAGTGCTGTCATTAACACCGGCCTCAAACGCTGCAAGGCACCCTGTTGTATCGCTTGCAACAAGTTAAGGCCTTGCTCACGTAATTGCGTAATCATCGCTAACATCACCACACCATTCAGTACCGCAATACCCGATAAGGCAATAAAGCCTACTGCAGCTGAAATTGACAGCGGCATATCGCGAAGCATTAATGCCGCAAAGCCTCCGGTTAAGGCCAAGGGAACGCCGCTAAATACGATTAATGCATCTTTAGCTGAATTAAGTGCACTGTAGAGCAGACCAAATATCATCAGTAAGGTTAGCGGTACTATCCACATTAAGCGCTCAGATGCCGATTGCAATTGCTCAAACGTGCCGCCGTAGCCAAGCCAGTAACCGGCGGGTAACTCAAGCTTATCGGCCATTAGCTGCCTGGTTTCGCTGATAAAGCTGCCAAGATCGCGGCCAGCTACATTGGCGCTCACCACAATATTACGCTTGGCGCTTTCCCGGTTGATCTGATTCGGGGCGTCAATTTCATTAAAATGTGCTACTTCACCCAGTGGTACATAAGTAAGCTCGGCGTTTGCACCGTTATCATTAATTTCCGGCAGCGCTACCGGCAGGCGTTTTAATTGTTGCGGATCGCTTCGAAGTGTCTCGTCGGCCCGGATGATTAAAGCAAATGCTTTGTCTCCTTCATAAATAAGCCCGACTTGAGAGCCACCAACCATAGTTTGAATAGTCTGCTGCACTGTGGCCACATCGATACCCAGTAATGCCAGATGTTCACGATCTGGCTCAATGGATAACATTGGCAGACCCGTTGCTTGCTCCATCCGCACATCAACGGCACCGGGTATAGTAGCCAGCAATTTAGTTGCCGCCTCACCCAATTCAGCCAATGTGGCTAAATCATCACCATATATTCGTAGTGCCACATCGCTGCGTACGCCAGCAATTAGCTCGTTAAAGCGCATTTCAATCGGCTGGGTAAACTCGTAGTTATTGCCAGGTACGGCTTCAACGGTTTGCCGCAACAACGCAACAAAGTCAGCCTTGCTCATATTACTGTCTGACCACTGTGCTTGTGGTTTTAATATGACAAAAGTATCAGCAACATTCGGTGGCATCGGATCGGTGGCAATTTCTGCGGTACCCAATTTGCTAAATACCCGTTCTACCTGCGGTAATGCTACAATTTCACGCTCCAGCAGCAGCTGCATTTGTAACGACTGGCTAAGGCTGGTACCGGGTATGCGTAGCGCATGTAAGGCCACATCGCCTTCATCGAGCTGAGGCATAAACTCACTTCCTAGCTTACTGCCCTGCCAGAATACGGCGGCCACCAACAACAACGCTGTACTGATAAACAGCATTGAGTGGCGTAAACTTTGACGCAGTACTGCCGAGTAGCCGCGTTTTAAGGTGCGCATTAACCCGGAATCTTGCTCTTTAACCTTGCCACTGACAAAAATAGCCACCGCTGCAGGTACAAAAGTAATGGCCAACAACACAGCACCCGCCAAGGCGGCAATTACGGTAAAGGCCATAGGGTGAAACATTTTACCTTCTACCCCGCTTAGTGCAAAAATGGGCATAAAAACCAACATAATAATTAGCACACCAAATACCGCCGGGGTAAACACCTCTCGGGTGGCGTGATAAACTTCAAGTAAACGTTCTTCTAGCGTTAACAAGCGACCAGTTCGATGCTGCGCTAAGCCTAACCGGCGCAGGCAGTTCTCTACCACAATGACAGCACCGTCGACCATTAAGCCAAAGTCAATAGCGCCTAAGCTCATTAAATTGCCGCTAACGTTATTGATGGCCATGCCACTGATGGCAAATAACATACTAAGTGGAATAACTAACGCCGTAATCAGTGCCGCACGAATATTACCCAAAAAAATAAACAATACTACGATAACCAGCACGGCGCCTTCGAACAGATTTTTCTGCACGGTGGCAATGGTTTTGTCTACCAGGATAGTGCGGTTGTATACTGCTTGCGCTATTACTCCCGCAGGTAATGACTGGTTTACTTGCTGCAGTTGCTCAGCCACGGCTTTTGCCACAGTACGGCTGTTTTCACCCATTAGCATAAACACGGTACCCAGCACGGTTTCTTCACCATTTAAGCTGGCGGCACCGGTTCGTAACTCCTTACCCAGATATACCTCTGCAACATGATGCAACCGCACTGGGGCATCATCACGCTTGGCAATAATTAGCATGCGGATATCATCAAGGTTACGCAGTTGACCTGGTGAGCGAACCAGCCATTGTTCACCGCGTTGCTCAATATAACCGGCACCAACATTGCTGTTATTGCGCTCAAGTGCAGTGGCGATGTCATCCAGGGTTAGTTTAAAGGCGAGTAGCTTGGCGGGATCGGGTGCCACTTGATACTGGCGCAGGTAACCGCCAATGGTGTTCACTTCGGTCACACCTTTTACGACAACCAGTTGTGGTTTAATTACCCAATCTTGTAAGGTGCGAAGATCTTCAGCGGTATAAGTGCTGCCATCTGCTTTTACCGCGTCAGGCTGAGCGCTCACGGTATACATAAAAATTTCACCGAGGCCGGTGGCTATGGGGCCAAGCGTGGTGTTGGTATCTTTGGGTAAATTGGCTCTTACCGCCTGTAAGCGTTCAGAGACCTGCTGACGTGCCCAGTAAATATCGGTGCCATCATTAAATACTACGGTAACCTGCGACATACCGTAGCGTGATAACGAGCGACTGTATTGCAGCTTCGGTAAGCCGGCCATGGCGTTTTCAATTAGTACCGTCAGCCGTTGCTCGGTTTCCAGTGGCGAGTAACCTGGGGCAGTCGTATTAATTTGTACCTGGACATTAGTAATATCGGGCACTGCATCCATTGGTAAACGCTGCGTATTATAAATACCGGTTAGTACCAGCAACAAGGTCAGGCCTAGCACTAAATAACGGCGCTCAAGGGCAAACTTTAACAGTATATCAATCATAATGCCCTCCTAGTGAGCATGGCTGGCGCCGGATTTTAATACATCAGCTTTAAGCACAAAGCTATTGGCTGTAGCGTATTCAGTGCCCGGTTTAAGGCCCGATGTCACTTCAATGTAGTCATCGTCTTCGCGGCCAAATTGTAACATCCTCACCTCAAAGGTATTGCCATAACGGGCAAACACCACTGGCATATCACGATAACGCTGAATAGCACTTTTTTTCACCGCCAGCGCTACCGGTATTTCTGCCGTGAGTACTGTGGCTTCAACATGCATACCTGGCCGCCAATAACCACTGCTGTTGCTTATTACTGCACGTACCCGCGCAATGTGCCCTTCTGTCATTTGTGGTGCGATGTAGCTAATGCTGCTGCTGGCAGTTTCGCCATGATGTAAACTAAACACGGTCACCGGCATATCAAGCCGGAGTTGCTGTATATCGTTAGGAAAGGCCGACAGTTCAACATACAGCTGGCGATAATCGGCGATGCTAAACAGTATTTCGTCGAGAATAAGCTCGTTGTTATTAAAGAAGCGCTCGGTAACGACGCCCGCAGCCGGCGAGATAATGTCGTATTGTTTTAAGGTGGTTTTATTGCTGACGCGCGCCAGCAGCTGTCCTTTACTGACGGCATCACCTTGTTGCACCAGCACCTGACTAACTATGCCGCTATAAGGAACCCGTACATTAAAACGGGCAGTAGGCGGGGCGCTGATCACCCCAAATAAATGCGTTTTTTGGGTTAATGTCTGGCTATTAGCGATATCGGTGGCAATACCTGTTAAGCCCATTATGCGCTCGTTCAATTCAACCCGCCCTTCAAAGCTGTCGTAGTGCCAGTGGTAATGTTTTCCCTGATACTCGACATTGACATCGACACTATAAGAGTGAGGCTCGGCGATACTGATATCACTGACCAGATAACGCTGCTCTGCGCTAAATTGTATGTCATCTTGCTGGCCATCCAACCGCTGCAGTGTCACCTTAGCGGTTAGCGCATCAGGTTCGACCGGCTTACCATCAGCATAAGCATATAAGCGCATTTCCGCTGGTATGTTAGTTTCAAAAATAGTCACTTCAATGGCAAAGTTCGCCTCGGTTAACAATCTGCCACCCTGTGGGCCTTCAGCTGCTTTAGTTTGATGTTCATCGTCATGCCCGTCGTGGCCGCCTGCGCTGTAACTGCTGTTGCTACCAAGTAATAAAAAAAACATAAACAGGCTGGTCAATAAATTCAATGTCTTAGTCATTGCTATACTCCAACGCAGCAACTGCTGCCGTGCTAGTCAGGATCATGGGTTGACCGGTAAGTTGCTCCAACTCCAATAAGGTGAGATGAAAGCGGCTTTGGCTTTCAATTACATCGCGTTCGGCTTGCGCCAACTCTTCTTCAGCAGATAACAGACTAAGCAAATCCAGTTGACCTTGCTGATAACTACGTAAGCTGGCTTGTCGCAATTGCTTTGCTTCTGGTAAAAGCAGGTTGTTGACGGCGTGCACGGTGCCGCGAAGCTGCTCTAAATTTAACCACTGTTGTTGGATTAATAACGACAGCTCAGTGCGGGCATGTTGCTGTTGTCTGAGTAAGAGCGCTTGCTCAGTGGCCTCAGCCTGTCGTCGGCCCTGATTGGGGTCTGATAAGGTTAGCGGCATACTAAAACCAAATACTACGGCGTTGTCATTGCTAGCTTCGTTGCGTCTTACGCCGGCAGAGAACCGGATATCGGCTTTGCTGTTGGCCTCGGTCAGGCGCAGCTGGCTTTGTGCAATACGCGCCAGCGTGGCATAACGTTGTAACGCCGGATTATGTTGCAGTTGCGTTTGTAAGGCCGACAACGCCGGTAGCATTGGTAGTATGCTGATATCACCCGCGACTACAGTAAAGTCGGGCGCTGCCTGCCATCTTGCGGCTAAACGGTAACGCCGGCTTTCGATAGCTTGGGTAATATCGGCTAATTCAATCTGGCTGCGAACCAGCCGTAGTCTGATCCGGCTGATATCGGCATCTAGCAGATTACCGGTTTTACTGCGACCCTCTGCCGTACTTAGAAGGGCCTGTTCACGGGCTATTTTGTCATTTGCCCATGTCTGTAATCGTTGCAGGCGTAATAGCTGTAAATACTGCAAGCTGGTCGCGGCAAGTGCATCCAGCCTGGCCAGTTGATAGTTATCGCGTTGCAGCTGGCTATGGTGTTGTGCCAGCGTCAGCCTGCGCTGCCGTTTCTGGCCCAGTTCAATTTGCTGGCTCAGGCTAAGGGTAAGCTCTGCACTGGCCAACGCACGGTTTTCACCAGTGCCCAGCACATTTTCCAGCGTAACATCCAGTTCAGGGTTGGGTGTTATAGTGGCTTGCACTTCTTCAGCTTCTGCCATCCGAAACTGGTATGGAAAGGTGAGTAAATTTATGTCGTGTTGCAAGGTACGCTGTAAGGCTTGTGCCAATGTTAGCGTTGTCGTCTCAGCATGCAGTAGCTGCGAGCAAAGCGCCGCGATCAGCAATGCCGTTAGCGTCAATGTCATACGCATAGGTATGCTCCTGTTAGTTAATCAGTAAATAAAATGACAAACAAGCAGGATCAGTTGTTGGGAGGCGGAACCGGTGGGCTGTAGCTGATAAAGTTAACTCGGCGACTGGCGCTGGCTATGGCGCTGTTACTGAAATTGAGTAATTCGATACCATGAAAAAAAGCGATATAACAGGCTACATGAGCGTGCTCAGTGTGAAGCTCAGTATCATCAACAACGCTGTTATTACTACTGTGGTTGTCGCTTAGGCTGGTATAAGCATGCGCATGCTCAGGCAAGTGAATGACTAAGCCATCACATGCCATTACAGCATGATTCAGCATTATCAATAGCAAAAAAATTACACCCAATGCCTTGCTTAGCTGAATTCGACTAAACCGTGTTTTACCAAGCAATATTCTAATAAACATGACACCCTCAATAACCACAGAGGATAGTAGCGTTTGTTTGCTGTAACAACAAGACGTTAGCGGTACTTCCGCTGTGTTTTACGTTTACGCTCAGCTTCACGCTCGGCTTTATCTTGCGCTTTAGTCGCTTCTGCTGCTTTCGCATCAATTTGCTCCTGGCTTACCATATCGGGCGTTTCCAGCGTCAATGGACCGAGGTTGCCGGCACGAAGTTCAGTAATAAGAATAGTACCGGCTTTTTCTAAGTCGACTATACCACCTTTACGCATACAGCCGCGGCGAATGCCAATTGCATCAAGCAGAGCGAGATCATTTTCGGGTTGCTCGGTTAAATCAAAACGTTGCATTACCGCATCGGGGTATACTTGCAACAAATAATCGGCAGCAAACAGGGCGATATCGGCATATTCAAACACCGTGTCTTTAATGGCACCCGTTACAGCCAGCCGGTAGCCACAGGTTGGCGGGCTGAGTTTAGGCCATAAAAAACCTGGGGTGTCAGTCAAAATAACATTATTGTCTAGCCTGATCCGCTGTTGCATTTTAGTGACACCGGCTTCATTGCCGGTTTTAGCGATGGTGCGCCCGGCCAGAGTATTAATTAAGGTAGATTTACCCACATTTGGAATACCCATAATCATTGCCCTGGCTGGCCGGATGTCAAGATTACGTTCTGGTAGCATCTCATTGCACAGTGTTAACAACGCTCTAATTTGCTCAGGGTGTTGTTGGCTGATGGGGATAGCACGCACTCCGGATTGTTGTTCAAAATGCGCTACCCAAACTGCCGTTAGTACCGGGTCGGCTAAATCGGCTTTGTTTAGTACTTTAATACAGGGCGTATTACCGCGTAGTTGCGGTACCAATGGATTTTCGCTGGAAAAAGGGATGCGGGCGTCAAGCATTTCGATAATGATATCAACCTGAGGCATTACCTCAGCAATTTCTTTACGGGCCTTGTGCATGTGGCCTGGAAACCAGTTAATTGACATCTGTTATCCTCAATGGTGCAAAGGGCGCATAATACCCTAAAACCGTTGGTCTGATAACGTGCTATAAGAAAAATTGATAAAAGCTTATTACGGTAACCGGGGTGAAAATGGCTGAGTAAACTGCTGCTGAAGGTAAACGAATAATGCCAAGCCCTTTAAATAGTATTAACAGGCTGTACAAGCCAAGCAACGGTGGTAACGCACTTAACCACAAGCTGTTAGCAGCCTGTGGTAAAAACCAAGCTAAAATACTGCTACCCGCACTGGCAAAAATCAGTAACAGCAATAATAACACGTAGTGCGCGGGGGTAAACTCTGGCTGCAGATTTAAGTCGTCCATTGATCTCTGATTGTGGTTAACGGGTTTAGACACTGTAAGAAAAAACTATGTTACTTACCCGTTGTTATTTGTATAAATATGTAATGAAGACGCTATTTTAGTTCCTTTTTTAAATAAAGCAACCATCCATTAACGTTTTGTCCGTTTTAACCGGTTCGTTTAAGGTGATATGCAGTTGATGTGTTGTTATTTGATGGGTTAAGCTAAAGCTCAGGCGGCTGGTAGCGGCGTATTTGTAACACGATGCCAAGGTAGGGGTGGTCTAAGTAGTGAATTTCACCACTGATCACCCGCCGACTTTGTTTTACATTAATGCTTTGCATAGTGTCAGCCATTGGTCGCCATAAGTTAAACTCCGTATTTACAAACAAGTAGTGGTCTAAATGTAATTTAAACAGGCCATCTAGCTGCCACACCTCGGCAGGCACATTAGACAGGTTATCGCTTATTGGTATCTCGCTTTGCCGGCCTGTCTGCAGATTTTCCAATTTGCCGGTCGCCGTCAATTGTGCAAGCAGAGTATCAATAGCGCTAAAGACATCATCCTGTTGCTGGTACTGCAACGGATTAGCTGGGGTAATTGCCGCCATTGCTGCCGGTGTAATTCGCTGGCCCCAATAATCTATTTGGGATGAATAATTTTCCCCAGCAAACCAGCGGCTGGGTATTGCCAGCCGCTCAGTCACCGGCGCTTGGCGCCACACGGTGTGCAGGATCACGTGTTGATTAGGCTGGCGATTAATCTTGCTGGCGACATCGTTTAATGCAAAAGCCGTAAGCGGCGCCAGGTAAGGCACAGATTGATGGCTGTCAGCTTTTGCTGCCAGTTGCACCGGCATGCGTGCGGGCATAGGTAACTGAGTATTTAGTTGGCGTTCTGGAAAAAGCCCTTGATTAAACCAGGCGGGTACCTGGGGTTCACTAATACAAAACAGCGGATAAAGCCGCGGTTGCCATCGTTGCCAGTTGCGCAGCTCTGCCGGCAATAAACTAACGGGTGCAACCCCTGTAAGGTTGCAGTCATTACTATTTTGCAGTAACGACTGAATATCTGGCTGGTACATGGCAGACACTAAATCGATGCTGTTGCTAAGCCGGATAGGTTTAACCTCTTGGCTAAACTGTTCTTTTAATTTACTGCTACCAGCATGGCTAAATACAATCAGCTCAACTTCAAACCAGCGCTCATTGGCATTGCTATTGGCCACAACCGTTGTCGCGGTTAATGTCAGTGTTAATGCACTTAACATATTAGTAATAAAAGATAATTTCATTATTTCTCCAGCTGATGTTGGCTGAAGTCAGCTAACATATTGGCAATTAATACTAGCCGGTCTTTGGCGTCAGGGCTGGCGATGGTAAAACGAAGTTTTTGACCGCCATCAAGTTTAAAAACCCGGCTTTGCTGTTGGATCAGGCCAATAATGTAACCAGGCGCAACCCGGGTTTTATCAGCAAATTCAATTACACCGCCTTTGGCATTGGCTTCAATCCGCCGAACACCCAACGCCTGAGCTTGTTGTTTAAACTCGGTAAGTTTAACCAGGTTTTTCGCTGCATCGGGCAGTAAACCAAAACGGTCAATTAATTCTACCTGAACTTCGTCCAGTTCGTCTTCATCTTTGGCGCTAGCCAGTTTTTTATAAAACGACAGCCGCAGGTTAACATCTGGTATATAGCTATCGGGTAATAACGCCGGAATTTTTAAATCAATTTCACTTTGCTGGCTTAACATGGCATCAAGGCTTGGTTGGCGCCCTTCTTTTAGAGCGGTAACGGCTTCTTCCAGCATATCCATGTAAAGTGTAAAACCGATGGTTTCAATTTGGCCGCTTTGCTCAGCGCCTAACAATTCACCAGCACCACGAATTTCCATATCATGAGTGGCCAGTATAAAGCCCGCACCTAAATCTTCCAGTGAGGAGATAGCTTCCAGCCGTTTTTCAGCATCTTTACTAAGTCGTTTTGGTGGTGGCGTCAGCAAATACGCGTAGGCCTGATGGTGCGAGCGACCCACCCGGCCGCGCAATTGATGCAGCTGAGCCAAACCAAAATTATCAGCACGGTTAATAATAATAGTATTGGCTGTAGGTACATCGATACCGGTTTCTATAATGGTAGAGCAGAGCAGTAAATTAAAGCGCTGATGATAAAAGTCAGCCATTATCCGTTCCAGATCACGCTCACGCAGTTGACCATGGGCAATGGCAATATTGGCTTCAGGCACTAGTTCAGCCAGATCGCTGGCCATTTTTTCAATACTGGCAACATCGTTATGTAAAAAATAAACCTGGCCACCGCGCAGAATTTCCCGCATTACCGCTTCTCGCAGCAAGCCAACTTCAAACTCCCGGACAAAGGTTTTTACCGCCAGTCGCCTTGATGGTGGCGTAGCAATAATAGACAAATCACGCATACCTGACATTGACATATTTAGGGTACGTGGAATAGGGGTCGCGGTTAGCGTTAAAATGTCAATATCGGCACGCAACGCTTTAATTTTTTCTTTTTGCCGCACACCAAAGCGATGTTCTTCATCCACCACCAGTAGGCCTAAATCGTGCAGCTTGATATCGTCTTGCAGCAGTTTATGGGTGCCAATAAGAATATCAACCTTGCCATTGGCAACATCTTCTAAGATGGCTTTTTGTTGTTTCTGGCTGATAAAGCGAGACAGTACTTCAACCCGCACCGGCCAGTTAGCAAAACGGTCTTTAAAGTTTTCAAAATGCTGTTGCGCGAGTAGCGTAGTCGGCACCAGAATCGCGACTTGTTTACCATCGTTAACGGCGACAAAAGCGGCACGCATGGCGACTTCAGTTTTACCAAAACCAACATCGCCACATACTAGCCGGTCCATGGGTTGCCGGCTTTGCATATCGTTTAACACGGCGGTAATGGCATCTTGTTGATCGGGCGTTTCTTCAAACGGGAAACTGTCAGCAAATACCGCATATTGTTGCTGATCTACCGTAAAGGCGAAACCTTGATGGGCCGCCCGTTGTGCGTAGACATCCAGCAATTCTGCAGCAACATCACGAATTTTTTCAGCGGCTTTGCGCCGGGCTTTCTCCCAGGTGTCGTTACCCAGTTTGTGCAGTGGCGCATGATCTTTATCACTGCCCGAGTAGCGACTAAGCAGATGTAACGATGACACCGGAACATAGAGTTTACTGCTGCCAGCATATTCAATGGTAACAAATTCAGCACTAATACCGGCTGCATCCAGCACTTGCAGGCCTTGATAGCGGCCAACACCGTGTTGTAAATGTACTATTGGCTGGCCTTCACTTAGTTCTGCCAGATTACGAATAATAGTGTCTGAAGACACTTGCTGACTTTTTTTACGCCGGCGCCGCTGGCTGATTTTTTGACCAAATAACTCGTTTTCACTGATTAACGCCAAGGGCGGCGTGCTGGTAATTAGCGCACCTTGCTCCAGCGCGCCAACTAACATCACTACGTCGGCGTTATGGCTGGCAAAATCAGCTAAATGCTCAATTTCGGGTGCTTTAATACCGGCTTTGTTAAAGAGCTGATGCAGACTTTCCCGCCGGCCTTCGCTTTCAACAAAAAAGATAGCCCGGCCGTTTTGTTGTTTTAAGCTGAGTAAAAATTGAATGAGTTGCTCTAAGGGTTGTTTCAGCTGGTGCTGGATATTTAACTCAGGCAATTCTACTGCAGAGGCATTGGCCTGACCGGCTTTAACCGGCAGGGTGGCACGACTGAGTTTTAACCGGCTAAATTTATTCAGTTCACTGAACAATTCATCGGTTTGTAAGTAAAGCTCTTGCGGCTGCAAAATAGGCCGCAGTGTATCAATTGCCCGGTCATGATAACGGCGTTTTAACTCTTGCCAGAACTGATTAGCACTGTGCTCAACATCACCGTAGCTTAGCGCAATGCAGCCAGCCGGTAAAAAACTAAATAAACTGTCGGTTTTTTCGCTAAACAGTGGTAAATAATATTCAATGCCAGCGGGGAAAATACCTTGTGTAACTTGTTGGTATAATGATTCTTTTTCATTTCTAGCCGCAAAGCGTTCACGATAGCCCAGCCGAAAGCGTTCAATAGCGGCTTTATCGGTGGGGAATTCATGAGCTGGCAGCAATTCAATAGCAGAAACCTGCTCTACGCTACGTTGATTGTCGGGGTCGAAGGTACGAATACCATCGACCTCGTTATCAAAAAAATCTATTCGAAATGGTGAACTGCAGCCCATAGGGAACAGATCAAGTAACGAGCCACGGGCAGAGAATTCACCATGTTCCATTACCTGGTCCACCGCGCGATAGCCGACGGCAATTAATTGCAGTTTTAACGCGGTTAAGTCAACTTGCTGGCCTTTTTCAATTAAAAAACTGGCTTGTTCCAGATAATTGCGGTGACTAATTTTTAACAACAAGGTACTAACAGGCACAATCACTAGCCCCTGTTGCAGCCGGGGCAATTGATATAAGGTTTTCAGACGTTGCGAAATAATGTCCTGGTGCGGCGAAAACACATCATAAGGCAGCGTTTCCCAATCGGGCAAGGTAAGCACCGGACAGTGGCTGTTCGCTAAAAACACCGCCAGTTCTTGTTCAAGCCTTACGGCACTTGGCGTATCGGGAACCACCAGTAAATAAACTGCAGGCTCGGCCTGAACAAGTTGGGCGATAGCATAGGGCAGAGCAGCCCCATGTAGCTGACCCCAACTAAGCTGATCTTGTTGGCGTTTAATGCGAGGTAAAGATTTGATCAAACTCATTAAAACGTAAAACCCTATGCAAAGTGTCGCGGTTAGTCTGGTAGTTGGCGCTGTGCAGCTTTTTGTTTTAGCTGGCGGGACTGCTGATGCAAGCTGGCCCTGACGATTAGTTCACGATCTTGATCTCTAATGCGCCGAAACACAACTTTTATTTGCCAGCCGTCTTCTTGTTGCGCGGCACTGATCACCTGACCCAGGCAGTACACCGCACCTTCGTTTTCGGCCAGAAACACTTTTAATTCAACAATGGCCAACAACGGAAGTGGTCGCGGGCTTTGTAAACATAAGCCTGCACCACCATAGCTTAAGGTATACTGACGATGCTCAGCATTGTCTTGCTGGCGTAATACGTAGTGCAGCAACAAATCGATTTTTCGTGCTTGTTGTTGCAAATAGTTGGCCAGCTCGTCGGCCAGTTCACCAATCCGGTTTAATGCGCGCAGCGCCGACATATTCAGATTACCCATTTCGCCTGCTAGTAAAAACGGTTCAGGAATGCTGGCAATAAAGTCGTGTTCTGAGGGCAGACCGCTGTCGAGTACTTTGTAGTTAACCGTGATATCGTGCACGACGCTAAAGTAGTCATTATAGGCGTCAGTCAGTGACTGTAATAGTGGGTCCATAGCAGGTCTCGGCTAAGGTTGCTTGTTATTGTCGCTAATAATCACTATTATCAGCAGCGATTTTTGGCAGTTAATTTACCATCTAACCGAGGCAAAGTCCTGAATATTAACATGCAATTACCCGTTAGCATTTTGCTTGGTTTGCGCTACAGCCAAAGCCGCAAAGGCAATGCCTTTATTTCCTTTATTACTTTTTTTTCAGTAGCCGGCATTTTGCTGGGTGTTATGGCATTGACGCTGGTCAGTTCGGTGATGAATGGCTTTGAAGCTGAACTTAAAAAGCGCATTTTAGGCGTTATTCCGCATGTAGTGGTAAAGCCGGTAGTGGCAGACAATGTCTGGCAAACTGAACTTTTTGCCGCTGATCAGATAGAGGATATTAACCCATTTTTACAGTCAGAAGCCCTGGTGCAGGCGCCGCGCCAATTAAATGCGGTGATGCTGCAGGGCATTAATAGTGAAACCATTCCCCAATTTCTACAACAGGCGCTGGTGATAGGCAGTTGGCAGGACTTTGCAAACACCCGTTATGCCGTGGTGCTGGGGCGGGGCTTGGCTGAACAATTAGCAGTAAGCCGCGGTCAGCAACTGCGGTTTATGCTGGCGCAGGGCGGCAGTTACACGCCGGTGGGCTGGTTGCCCAGGCAACGTTTATTTGAAGTGGTGGGAATAGTGGATACTGGTTCAGAAGTGGATAACCTGCTGGCGGTAACCCGCTTGGAAGACTTAGCCCGGTTGTTGCCTGCAAGCTTGCGTGAACCTTCCTGGAGACTAAGCTTGGCGGAACCTTTTAGTGCACCCTTACTAGCAGAGCGGCTAAGTCAGAGCGCCAGCTTTAGCCAGGTTACTGACTGGCGGCAAAGCCAGGGCAAGCTGTTTGCTGCGGTTGCCATGGAAAAAGCAATGATGTGGTTAATGTTGTTGCTGATAGTGGCGGTGGCGGCGTTTAATATTGTCTCGGCGCTGGTGATGATGGTAACTGAAAAACAAGCAGAAGTAGCCATTTTGAAAACCTTAGGCATGACCGACAGCCAGCTGTTTGCGGTATTCGCTTTTCAGGGGGTGGTAAATGGTATGGTGGGTGCGGTATTGGGTGTATTGGCAGGATTGTTGCTAAGTTTCCGACTTAATGAAGTATTAGGCCTGCTTGGTTTGCAGCTGGCCAGTGGCATAGCATTACCGGTGGCGATAAACCCGTTACAAATTGTTACTATTTTTGGCTGTGCTGTAGGGCTAACCCTGCTGGCAGTGCTGTATCCAGCCTGGCGGGCTGTAAAAGTTAATCCGGCGGAAATTTTACGTGATGAATAAAGTATTAGAAGCGACTCAGATCTGTAAACGCTATCGGGATGGTGTCAATCTGACGGAAGTGTTAAATAATGTCAGCCTAAGCGTGGCGGCCGGTGAAATGGTCGCAATTGTCGGTAGCTCTGGCTCAGGGAAAAGTACCTTGCTGCATATTTTAGGCGCATTAGATTTAGCCGACAGCGGCAGCGTACAGATTGCCGGCCAGCCGTTGGCAGGGTTAAGCTCGGCCAAAAAAGCTAACTTACGCAATCAAAAGCTGGGGTTTATTTACCAGTTTCACCACTTGTTAATGGATTTTACTGCGCTGGAAAATGTGGCGATGCCGCTGTTGATCCGCGGCACCAAAAAAGCGCTGGCATTACAACAGGCCGGCGCAATGATTGCCCGGGTTGGTCTTAGCCACCGTGCCAGTCATAAACCGGCTGAACTCAGCGGCGGTGAACGGCAGCGGGTAGCTATTGCCAGAGCGTTGGTTACCGAGCCGGCATTAGTGTTAGCCGATGAGCCAACCGGGAATCTGGATCAACATACCGCTGAAGCAATATACCAGTTACTTAGAGAGCTTAATAGTAGCCTTGATACCAGTTTTGTAGTGGTTACCCATGATACGGAATTGGCTAGCCGGCTGGATACTCAATATATTATGCGCGAAGGTAAGCTTGAGGTGATGCATGGCTAGTCTGGCCTGGCAACTGGCAAAGCGCTATCGTTCAACCCGTCATACCAGCGGTTTTATTCGTTTTATCTCGGCATCTTCTACCTCGGGTATTACCTTAGGGGTGGCGATTCTTATTCTGGCACTGTCGGTCATGAACGGCTTTGAGCAGGCGCTAGAGCAACGGTTGCTCTCGGTGATCCCGCATATTGAACTTGAAGCTGTCGAGTATTCCTTGGCCGATTGGCCGCGTAAACTACAAAAAATGGAAACGACTGCTGGCGTAACCGCCGGGGCACCTTTTATTAAAGCCAATGGCATGCTGCGTCACAGGGAGGCGGTAAAAGCGGCACAGGTTAGGGGGGTTAGCCTGTTGTATGAGCAACATATCAGTGATGTGCGTCAATATGTTACCTCTGGCAGTATGGCGACCCTTAGCGATAATCAGGTTGTTTTGGGGCAGGGCATTGCAGAGGTGTTAAATATTGCCGTTGGGCAAAATGTGCAGCTGATGCTGCCACGCTTTGCTGAAGATGGCAGCATGGCCAGCCACCGTACGGTTAACTTAACGGTCAGTGCTATAGTGTCGCTTGGTGGGCAGCTCGATTACAGCCAAGTATGGGTAGATCTGACAACGTTAGCAAACTGGTTGGGCTTGCCAGAGGGTGAAGTGCATGGCCTGGCATTTAGGATTGACGATATTTTTGCTGCAGCGCAATTGGCCCGCGAGTTGGGCCGGTTGTCTGAAGATTATGTTTATTTGCTAGATTGGTACCGGACACAAGGCCATGTGTATAACGATATTCAAATGGTCAGGGCCATTTTATATTTGGTACTGACGCTGGTCATCGGCGTGGCGTGTTTTAACATTGTCGCAACCTTGGTAATGGCAGTGCGGGAAAAAGAAGCCGATATTGCTATTTTACTGACCATGGGCATGGCGCCTGGGCAACTGGTAAAAACCTTTGTATTACTGGGCTGGTTAAATGGTTTAATTGGCTCATTGCTTGGTACCGTGCTGGGGGTGATTTTAGCCAGTAGTATTGAGTCACTTTTTGCTGGTTTAACCCGGTTATTAGGCAGCTCATTACTGGACCCCAGTATTTATTTTATTGATTTTGTACCTTCGGTATTACGTTGGCAAGATGTGCTGCTAACATTAGCTATTGCATTATTACTGAGCTTACTGGCCACGTTATATCCGGCCTGGCGCGCAAGCAAAGTAGAGCCGGCAGCAATACTGGGCCAGCGCTAATGTTGTTGAGGATCAGTTTTTTTCTTTCTCAGTAATTTAGCCAGCTGGGCTTTTTTCACTGATAAACGCCATAACCAGTCTATAAAAAAATAGCCGCTTATACTGGCGGCAGTTGCCATCAGCAGGCAACCCAGTAAAAAAGGTTTGCCGATAGTGTGCATACTGTAACGGAGCCATTCCATACTCGCTTCAAAAGCAAATGGCTCTACCGGCGCCGCCAGCACTACCGTGCCAATTAAATAACTTAAGTAGAACATGATTGGCATAGTTAGTGGGTTTGATACCCAGACTAAGGCCAATGTCAGGGGCAGATTAACCCGCAGCGGAATAGCGATGGCCGCGGCAGCCAGCATTTGAAAGGGCATTGGGATCCAGGCCCAAAAAAGCCCGACAGCAAAGGCCCCGCGCGCTGAGCGCCGGTTTAAATGCCATAAGTTGCCATCATGTAATAAATTGCCAAAAATATTTAAAATTTTTTGTTGCTTGATTTTTTCAGCTGATGGTAGATATTTCTTAAATAGTTTTTTGGGCATTTCAACCTGTTTTCGAAGAGGCCATGCTAAGATTTTGCATTGGAGTTGCTACAGCCAGCCTATTGTCATTATTTTTGCCAATAGTGCCACCTTTTTTCAGTATTTTTTTAGCAATGCTGATTTTGCTGTTGTGCGCGCGACGATGGCCCAAAGTAATGGCGGTTTTTTTTGGTGCCGGCTGTTTCTTCGCCAGCTTAAGCTGGCAGTATCAGCAACAGCAACTGGCTTCCTCTACCTTACTTGAAAAAAACCATATTGTACTGTTAGTTAAAATAAACGCTACGCCAAAAGTGTATGCACAGTACAGCCAGTTTAGCGCCACGGTGCTAAGCGGACCAGCACGAGGCTATCAGTTAACCTTGCGCTGGCAGCAACCGCCGTTACTGGCGGCAGGGCAGCACTGGCGTCTGCGGCTGCGTTTAAAACCACTGCACGGCCTGGTAAACCCCGGCGGTTTTAATACAACTACTTATGGTTGGGTCAATGGGCTGTTAGCACAAGGGCAAGTGAGCAAAGGGCCGCACATTTTGTTGCAGCAGCAATATTCGCTGCGCCAGTTATTGCTGGAACGAGTAGAGCGAGCCATTAGCCCTTATGCTACGGCACCATTACTTAAAGCGCTGGCGGTGGGCGAGCGCGATTTTTCAGCGCGTTTGTGGCTTGGCGCACAGCATTCCGGGTTGGGGCATTTATTGGCTATATCAGGCTTACACATTGGCTTAGTATTTGGCTGGGTGCTGTGGCTGGCAAGTTGCAGTAAAGGTGTTCTGGCGATAGGTCGCCAATATCAATTAGCGTTACTACTGGCACTTGGCGCTGCACTTTTTTACGCCTGGTTGGCCAGTTTTGCCATACCTACTGTACGTGCCAGTGTTGCGTTGGCTCTTTTAGTTATTTGTCGCAGTCAACTAGCCCGGTTGTCACTGGGCCGGTTCTGGCTGGTGTTAGTGTCATTATTGCTGTTAGTGCAACCGTTTTGGGTGTTAAGTGCCAGTTTTTGGTTGTCAGTATTAGCGGTCGCTATTATTTTTATTGTGTTATGGCGTTATCCGCTGACGCAGTATCACTGGCGGGCACGTTTAATATGGTTTTTACGCTTTCATCTGCTGCTCAGTGTGATGATGACATTACTGACTATCGTGTTGTTTAGTGGTTTTAGTCCGGTAGTACTGCTGTCTAATCTTATTTTTGTACCCTGGTGCAGCCTGGTTGCCATTCCTTTGTTGTTGCTAAGTTTGCTGCTAACCCTCAGTGGTGTTAGCGACGTTACATGGCTCTGGCAGTTAACAGATTTAGCGTTCAGGCCGCTATTGTGGTGGTTGCACGCGAGTGCTGACCAGCCACTGTGGTGGCCAATGAGTCAGGTGTCAGGGGTCATGGTCTCCTTACTAACTATGGTGCTATTGCTGGCATTCTTGTTTATCAGAAAAGCCATGCTGATCCTTATTCCTCTTAGCGTATTGCTGTTAAGCGGCAGTGCGCTGCAAGTCTCGACATGGCAGCTACATTTGCTGGATAGTGGCCAACGGCAAGTCGTACTTTTACAGCGCGGTAGTCGGGCCTTGCTATATGATGCCGCACCCGCTTTGGCAATTCAGGATATTGCTGCCAGGCAACTCGAACCGGTGCTGCGGCAATTAGGTATTCGCCAACTTGATTATCTGTTGTTTCGCCAGCAACGTACCGAACGCCAGCGGCAATGGCGGTTGTTAGCTGATTATCCGGTACGCCAGAATAACCTCGACAGCTTTAGCCAACAGGGCGGCGTAAGCTCATGCCAACAATTACCCGCGTGGTATCATGACATTCAGATAGAGGTGTTGGTAGTCCCTGCAAGCGACCACTGTATATTGCGCGTTACTGTTGCGGGCTGGCGGTTGTTTATTCCAGGCATCATTGACCGCGCTACTGAGCAAATATTATTGGCAGATAGCCGTGACTTAACCGCTGAGGTAATGTTATTGGCCAATAATGGCAGTGCCGCGGTTAATAGCCTTAGCCTGCTGCAGCGGGTGAATCCGTCACTGGCGCTTAATGCGGCTGCCTTTATGAATGGCTATCAGCACCCGGCTCAGGCCGTTCAGCAACGGTTGGCGTTACTAGGTGTACCCTTGCTTAACACCGCTGAATATGGTGCTATCAGTATTCGATTTAAGCCAAATAAGCTTGAAGTATCTAGTTGGCAGCGGCAAAGATTACCATTTTGGGTAGAAAAGCCACCGGCAATAGCTGAAACCTTAGTAACAACACGCTAGAATAAGCGAAACTTAAATGGCAGGAACAACCTTTGTCAGTGTCTCAAACTAACCAAGCGGGTACCGCCCGGCGTTTATTTCGTTATGTTATTCCCTATAAATTTGGCTTTTTGGCTGCGGCGTTAGGTATGTTGGGCTATGCCCTGATTGATGTCTATTTTATATCGCGGCTGCCTGACTTTATTGACGTAGGCATTAATGAAAAAAACACAGACTATCTGCGTTATGCGCCGATATTTGTTGTGCTTATTTTTATCGTTCGGGGCATTTTTAACTTTATTTCCAGTTATTGTTTGAACTGGGTTGGCACCCATGTTGTGCAGACGTTGCGACAGCAATTATTTGAGCACTACATGCGCTTGCCGGTCAGTTTTCACGACCAGCACTCTACTGGCGAGCTAATTTCTAAAGTTACTTATAATACCGAGCAAATAAAACAAACCACCTCGCGTTCGTTGTCGGTGTTAATTCGCGAAGGGGTGTTTGTCACCGGGTTGCTGGTAATGATGTTTATCATGAGCTGGCAATTATCGGCTATATTTCTACTGATCGCACCTGTAATAGCGGTCGTTGTCAGCGTTGTATCAAAACGTTTTCGACTGCTTAGCCGCAATATTCAAAATGCCATGGGTAATGTCACAACCTGCTCAGAACAAATGCTTAACGGCCATAAGGTCATTTTATCGTTCGGTGGTCAGGATATTGAAAAGCAACGATTTTATAAGATAAATAATTTAACTCGTCAGCAAGACGTAAAAATGGAAGCTACCCGGGCGATTAGTGTCTCAACGATTCAGATTATTGCCTCATTTGCGCTGGCTTTTGTGGTGTATATGGCCAGCTTTCCAGAAATGCTGGCCAGTCTGTCGGCAGGTACCTTTACCACTATTGTTGCGTCAATGATGATGATGCTGCGGCCTCTAAAACAACTAACCACGGTGAACAGTGAGTTTCAACGTGGTCTGGCGGCAGCTAAAAGTGTATTTGCCATTTTAGATGAACCGGTTGAGCAGGATACCGGTAGTGTGCAACTGATTAATGTAAAAGGTGACATTTGCTTTGATCAGGTTAACTTTAGTTATCCTGGCCACGACAAGCAGGTGTTGTTTGATATCAGTTTTACTGCTTCAGCAGGTCAAACTATTGCGTTGGTGGGCCGTTCGGGCAGCGGTAAGACCACTATTTCCAGCTTGTTGCCACGCTTTTATGAACTTAGTAGTGGTGAAATTACTATAGATGGTCAAAATATCCGCCAATGCTCTTTGGGGTCTTTGCGAAATCAAATGGCGATAGTGTCACAACATGTCACGTTATTTAACGATACTATTGCCAATAATATTAGTTACGGTCTGGATGAACCGGTTAGCCAGGCGCGTTTGCTTGATGTGGCAGAAAAGGCGCATGTACTGGAATTTTCGAACCAGTTAAAAGACGGGCTTGACACGGTTATAGGCGAGAATGGTGTTAGTTTATCGGGTGGTCAGCGCCAGCGTATTGCTATTGCCCGCGCCTTGCTGCGGCAGGCCCCCATCCTGGTGCTGGACGAAGCTACGTCAGCGCTGGATACTGAGTCGGAACGGAAAATTCAGGCGGCACTGGATGAATTACTAAAAGGCCGCACCAATATTGTTATTGCCCATCGGTTATCGACTATTGAGCAGGCCGACAAGATTATTGTGATGGATCAGGGGCGGATTGTCGAACAAGGTACTCATACTGAACTCATGGCCGTTGAGGGGGCTTATGCTCAACTCTATAAGTTGCAGTTTGGCGTAGAGCAATGAGTCTGCTGGAGCAGAGCTGGTATCAAAAAGGCCATTGGCTCAGTGTATTGTTACTACCCTTAGCCGCACTGTATTGGCTTATCATATTTATTCGCCGCCAGTTGTTTTTATTGGGTGTTATACGGTGTTATCAACTGACTAAACCGGTAGTAATTGTCGGTAATATCAGTGTCGGTGGCACCGGTAAAACGCCTTTTACGTTGTGGTTATGTCAGCAACTGCAAGCCAAAGGTATTAAACCTGGCATTATTAGTCGCGGTTATGGTGCCAACATTACCGAACCGTTGCTGGTTTCACCGAATAGTCTTGCCTCTGCAGTGGGGGATGAGCCATTGTTACTGGCTAGGCGCAGCAATTGCCCGGTAGTGGTGTGTCCGGATCGGGTAGCCGCCGGGCGAGCATTACTTGCACTGGCTGAAGTCGATATTATTCTGTGTGACGATGGCTTGCAGCATTATCGACTGGCCCGGGATTTGGAAATTGTACTGGTGGATGCTAAGCGCGGTTTCGGCAATGGGTTATTATTACCGGCAGGCCCCCTGCGCGAACCTCGTACTCGTTTGGCCAAGGTTGATTTGATTATTGCCAATTCTGGTGCGGTTAGCGGCGCCGACTGTATGATGCAGCTGCAAGGCTCGGCCGCTAGAGCCTTGTTAACCGGGCGTGAGCTTACGCCTTGTAGCGTGACGCTGGTAGCTGGTATTGGTCATCCGCAACGCTTTGCATTAACGGCAGTTCAAGCCGGCTTTACGGTAGTTGAAAACCGGTTTTTCAGTGATCATCATCAGTTTAGTGCGGCTGACTTTAGTGGCATTAACGGTCCGGTACTGATGACTGAAAAAGACGCGGTGAAATGCCAGCACTTTGCTAGCGATGATTGGTATTTTTTGCCGGTGGACGCTAGCTTCAGTGCAAAAGATACCGCCGATATTCTTCACCGCATTACCACACTTCTGGAGTAGCTATGGCTATTAATGTTGCCCTTACTGAAATTCTTGCTTGCCCTTTATGTAAAGGAAAGCTGAAATACGATAACACTAACCAGCGCTTAATTTGCTTAGTAGATGCGCTGGCGTATCCGGTGCGTAATAACATTCCGGTGCTGATCGCGGATGAAGCGCAGCAGTTAACTTTAGATGAGGTTAAAAAATGGCGTTCGTAGTGGTTATTCCTGCGCGCTATGCCAGTAGTCGTTTACCCGGCAAGCCGCTGGCTGACATTGCCGGCAAACCGATGATTGAATGGGTTTACCAGCAGGCGTTACAAAGTGGTGCCAGCAGAGTCGTGGTAGCAACAGACGACCGTCGGGTTGCGGCTGTTGTTGACGGTTTTGGCGGTGAGACTTGTATGACCCGAGCCGATCATCATTCAGGCACCGAGCGTTTGGCTGAGGTTGTTGCTAAATTACAGCTGGCTGCCGATACCGTGGTGGTTAATGTGCAGGGTGATGAACCCTTTATTCCACCGTTAATTATTCGTCAGGTGGCAGCAAATCTGGCCGCACAACAAAAAGCGCAAATGGCGACACTAGCAGTACCCTTAACGCATGCGGCAGAAATTCGTAATCCTAATATTGTTAAAGTGGTGACTGACAAAGCCGGTTATGCGCTTTATTTTAGTCGCAGCACCATTCCTTATGATAGAGACGGCATTGTTGCCGACGATGTCGCCAGTCATTATCGGCGGCATATTGGTATTTATGCCTATCGGGCTGGTTTTATTCAGCAGTATGTTAGTTGGCCAGCATCGGCATTAGAGCAAATTGAGAGTCTGGAGCAACTGCGAGTGCTATGGCACGGGGCAGCTATTCATGTCGACACTGCGCTGGAAACGCCGCCGGTAGGTGTCGATACCCCGGCCGATTTGGAACAGGCGCGGCATTACGCCTTAAGTTTACGCCAATGATTAGCGCTTTTGAGCTTGTTGCCAAGACCGCTGATTTTGTGGTGCTAAATAAAGCCGCGGGTGTTAGTTTTCATTCTGAGCAGGGCGCAGGCCTTGTGGTTCAAGCAGAACAGCAACTTGGTTTTAAACTTTACCCGGTACATCGTTTAGATAAAGTGACTTCTGGCTTAATTGTGCTGGCCCGAACCAGTAACGCGGCGGCGCAGCTTACGGCATTGTTTACTGAACAGTTGATTGCCAAATACTATTTGGCAATAAGTTTAACTAAGCCACTGAAAAAGCAAGGCTGGATAAAAGGTGATATGGCGCCAGCACGCCGAGGTGCCTGGAAATTACTGCAAAGTCATACCAACCCTGCTGTGACGTATTGTATTAGTCAGGGGTTTACTGATTTACCCTTGCGGGTTTATTTAGTTAAGCCCTACAGTGGCAAAACTCATCAAATTCGGGTGGCACTAAAGAGTATTGGTGCGCCAATAGCTGGTGATACCTTGTATCAGGGCGCTGAGGCAGATCGGGTGTATTTGCATGCTTATGCTTTATGTTTCAGTCTGAATGGCATGACATACCGATATGTTCAGCCTCCTATGCAAGGCAAGATGTATCAACAGCTGCATGATATTGACGCTTTATCGGCATGGACAGCACCCTGGCAACTTAGTTGGCCTAAGTACACGCCACCTAATATTTTATCTTTGTCGTTTAGCGAGTAACCATGTCTGATTATCATTTACGTTTTGCCGGTATTGCCAGGTTATATGGTACTGCCGCTTTGGCTGCATTTTCCCGTGCCCATGTTTGTGTTATTGGCATTGGTGGAGTTGGTAGCTGGGCTGCTGAAGCTCTTGCCCGCTCTGGTATAGGTGAAATTACCCTGATTGATCTTGATGATGTTTGCGTTAGTAATATTAACCGTCAACTGCATGCGTTAACTGAAACGGTAGGGCAGGACAAAGTTGCGGTGATGGCTAAACGGCTGCATGCCATTAATCCGGATGGTATTGTACATCAGGTTGAGGATTTTATTACCGCTGATAATCTGTCTCAGCTTATTACACCGCAAATGGATTATGTGGTGGATGCTATTGATTCGATAAAGGCTAAAGTGGCGTTATTGGCCTATTGTAAACGTAATAAGATAAAAGTGATTAGTACGGGTGGCGCCGGTGGTCAAACTGATCCAACGCAAATTCAGATTGCCGATTTAACCCAGACCATTAATGATCCGTTATTGGCTAAAGTTCGCAATAGTTTACGCCGCGATTATCATTATAGCCGCAACCCGAAGCGGCGTTTTGGTCTGGATTGTGTTTATTCCACTGAACAGTTAGTGTATCCGCAGACCGATGGCTCGGTGTGTCAACAAAAGACCGCCCAGTTAACAAATGACAGAGAAGTTAGTAGTATGCGGCTGGATTGTAGCGGCGGTTTTGGCGCCACCACCGTAGTAACCGCCAGTTTTGGATTTGCTGCGGTGTCGAGGGTATTACAAAAACTGACTATTAAAGCTAACGAAGCGGCTAATCTTAATGGCAACAGCTTTTAATCCGCTCCATCATCGCATTTAAACCACTGCCGCGTGATTGACTTAAATAGGGTTTTAAGTTTAGTTTGTCAAACGCCTGAGCCAGATTGAATTTCTTCAGATCAGTATTGCTCATGCCGTTAACCAGACACAGCATAATGGCCATTAAGCCTTTAACAATGCGGGCTTCGCTGTCCAGCACGAAAAAATGTTGATCCTGATGCTGGTTATAATAATGCATTAACCAGGCACGACTTTCGCAACCTTTAACTAATAGCGACGGTTGTTTCATCTTTTCCGGGATAGCAGGCAATTTTCGGCCCAATTGCATCAGCACACGATACTTGCTTTGCCAGTCTTTTGCCTGAGACAACTCTGGTAAATCAGTGCTGTATATTTGGCTCAACGCCGGTTTAGTGTCTGTGAGTAGTTGATCCAAAGTCATGCCGTTAAAATCTCCACAGCCTGGGCAAGGGCTTGCAGGCTAGTTGCCACTTCTACTTCAGTATTATAAGGCGCAAATGAGAATCTTACCGCCCCAGCCAACCCTAATTGACTAAAAAACGGCATGGCACAGTGCTGACCACCTCTAACCGCGACATGTTGCTGATTAAGTAGCTCAGCAACATCGGCAGGATGCTCACCCTGTACATTCAGCGCTACGATACCGGCATTATGCACAGGCGATGATAAAATATCCAGTCCAGGGATAGCCTGTAACCCGTTATAAAACTGTTTTAATAACATTGTTTTATAGTTCTTTATTTCATTTGTGTTAAACTTTTGCAACCAGTTAATGGCGGCTGCTAGGCCGATAGCCCCCGATATATCTGGAGTGCCGGCTTCTAATCTAAAGGGCAATTTGTTAAATAAGCTGTGACTAAATTGCACTTCACTAATCATTTCACCACCACCAAAAATAGGCTTAAGTTGTTCCAGTAATTCGGTTTTACCGTACAACACGCCAATCCCGGTAGGGCCATATAATTTATGTCCAGACCAAACATAAAAATCAACGTCCAGTAGTTGAACATCAATCCGGTCATGCACTATGCCCTGTGCACCGTCGACAACGGTAATGGCGCCGGCCTTTTTCGCTTGTTGGATCATCTGTGCTATTGGTTGAATATGACCCAATACATTAGAGATATGACTAAAACTAACAACTTTCGGCTGTAAAGCCAGTAAGCGGGTAAAAGCCTGTTGATCAATCTTGTTATCTGCCGTTAAGGGAACTATGTCAAGTGTTACGCCAAAACCAGCACAGTGCAGTTGCCAGGGAACAATATTGGCATGATGCTCCAGCGCGGTAATAAGTATTCGGTCGCCTGGTTGCAGCACGGTATGCATCAACCCAAACGCAATTTGATTTAACGCGGCGGTGGCGCCACTGCAAAATATTATTTGTTGACGGTCTTTGGCATTAATAAAGGCGGCTATATCGTCACGGGCTTGCTCAAAAGCACGGGTCGCATTCTGACTTAGGGTATGCGCCCCACGATGCACATTGCTGTTATTACGCTGATAAAAGCGGGTAATCGCGTTAAGCACTGCGGTTGGTTTGTGCATAGTGGCCGCATTATCCAGATAAACCCAATCAGGGTTTTGCTGAAAGAACTCAAAATGGCCACGAAAGTTTACAGGATCAAAGTGGGACATAAAATCTCAGGTGTTTACCGTATGAGTAACCTTGTATTGCTCTGGTTATAAAAAAAGCGGCGATTGTCGCCGCTTTTTAGTAAAACTTGAGCTTAGCGCTTATCAAGTTTTTTAAAATCACGGCTGGCATAACCAGTATACAATTGACGCGGCCGGCCAATTTTGTGCCCTTTTTCGCCTAACATTTCGTCCCAGTGTGAAATCCAGCCAACAGTGCGTGACATCGCAAAAATCACTGTAAACATACTGGTTGGTATGCCAATAGCTTTTAAAATAATGCCACTATAAAAATCGACGTTGGGATACAGTTTTTTCTCAATGAAGTAGGGGTCTTCCAGCGCAATGCGCTCCAGTTCCATCGCTACCTCCAAGAGTGGATCTTTAACATTAAGTTCTTTTAATACTTCATGACAGGTATCACGCATTACTTTAGCCCGTGGGTCAAAGTTTTTGTAAACCCGATGGCCAAAGCCCATCAGACGGAAACTGTCATTTTTATCTTTAGCACGAGCAACAAACTCTGGGATCCTTTCAACAGAACCAATCTGTTGTAACATCTTCAGACAGGCTTCGTTTGCGCCACCGTGAGCCGGGCCCCATAGCGATGCCACACCTGCAGCAATACAAGCGTAAGGATTAGCACCAGATGAGCCTGCCAGCCTAACCGTTGAAGTTGAGGCATTTTGTTCGTGGTCGGCATGCAGCATAAAAATCTTGTCCATTGCTTTGGCAAGTATTGGACTGACTTTATAATTTTCAGCGGGTAACGAAAACATCATATTAAGGAAGTTTTCTGAATAACTTAAATCGTTACGCGGATAAACAAACGGCTGACCTACCGTGTATTTGTATGCCATGGCAGAAATTGTCGGTAATTTTGCAATTAAGCGATGCGCACTGCGTTTACGCTGTAGCGGATCGTTAATGTCCAAATCTGAATGGTAAAAAGACGACAGAGCGCCAACTACGCCGCACAGCATGGCCATTGGGTGAGCATCAACCCGGAAACCCTGAAAGAACGACGCAATTTTTTCGTGCACCATAGTGTGTCTGGTAATGGTGGTAACAAAGTCGTTATATTGCTCTTCTTTAGGCAGCTCGCCTTCAAGTAACAAATAACACAGTTCAAGGTAATCTGAATGTTCAGCAAGCTGTTCAATTGGATAACCACGGTGCAGCAGTACACCGCTATCGCCATCAATATAGGTGATTTTAGATTCGCAGGCGCCCGTTGACATAAAGCCCGGATCAAATGTGAAATAACCTTGCTGCCCGAGCGTACGAACGTCAATTACGTCAGTACCAACCGTGCCAGAATAAATAGGTAATTCAAATGAGTTACCATCAATCTGCACGACGGCCTTTTTATCTGCCATTGGATTTCTCCTAATTGTTGTAGTTTCGGATTCTAAGGGTATTAAAACTATTCTACTCGCAAACCGCCCCTATAAGTCAATTTTAATGCGTATTTGGTTAATAGGTATTCGACTCTAGTAGTATTGTAAGCAATCCTTAAATGTGTAATGTTTCGCATGCGGAATTTTCCGAGTAAAACCAAACAAAAATTGTAATAAGTGGTCATGAAATATATACTATGGCCGGCGTAAAATCAGTTCACCAGTCTAATTCTTTTTGTTGAACCAGCTTAGGCAAACAAGAGTATATCGGCATGGCGGGTGGCTTTTTTTGCAGCACCTATAAACAATAACTTAGCTCTGTACGAGCATAGATAGGCAAGAAACTGTGAAAAAGCAAAGACCAGTAAATCTAGATTTATCAACGATATCATTACCTGCTGCAGCCAAAGCATCGATTTTGCATCGTGTCACTGGTGTAGCAATGTTTTTTGCACTCGTATTCGTTATTTGGGCATGGGCGTATTCATTGCAAAGCCAGGCTAGCTTTGATTATGTGCAATTACTGATGACCTCACATTTTGCAAAGTTTATCGCGTGGGGCACAATTACTGTTTTGATTTATCACCTGTTAGGTGGTGTCAGACACCTCGTTATGGACATGGGGCATTGGGAGGAGCTTAAATCGGGTACGTTAAGCGCCAATATCGTCATGGGTTTATGGCTAGTGTTAGCTGTTTTAGCAGGAGTTTGGTTATGGTTTTAAATCAGGCAAGTTTAAAGCGTGATGGCGTTCAGGATTACGTATCATTGCGAACCAGTGCTATTGTGCTGTCATTGTATACCCTGTTTATTTTGGGTTTCTTTTTAGTTACCCCTGTGGTGACTTTTGAAATATGGCAGGCGTTATTCGCCAACATATTCATGAAAGTGTTTACCTTATTAGCGTTGCTCTCTATTGCTGTTCATACCCGTATAGGCCTATGGCAAGTTCTGACTGATTACGTTAAATCAGCCAGTACACGTGCTGTTTTGCAATTCTTCCTTTACGCACTGGCCTTTGGTTATGTCGCGGTTGGCTTATTTGTGTTGTGGGGTGCTTAAGTGAATATTCCAGTAAGAGAGTTTGATGCTATTGTCATTGGTGCCGGTGGTGCCGGCATGCGTGCTGCGTTGCAGATTACCAAATCAGGTTTAACCTGTGCATTATTATCCAAAGTATTTCCTACCCGCTCACATACTGTGTCAGCACAAGGCGGTATTACCGTAGCATTAGGTAATTCTCATGAGGATAACTGGGAATGGCACATGTTTGATACCGTTAAAGGTTCAGACTATATCGGCGATCAAGACGCCATTGAATATATGTGTAAAACCGGCCCGGAAGCAATAACCGAGTTGGAAAATATGGGATTACCGTTTTCGCGTTTTGAAAACGGCCGGGTATACCAACGAGCTTTTGGCGGCCAATCGAAAAATTTCGGTGGGGAACAAGCCTCACGTACTGCTGCTGCCGCAGATCGCACAGGCCATGCCTTACTACATTTGTTGTATCAACAAAACGTTAAAAACCGTACTCAGGTGTTTTCTGAATGGTACGCCCTTGATTTGGTGAAAAATCAGGATGGCGCAGTTGTTGGTTGTACTGCTATTGAGATTGAAACTGGCGAAGTTGTTTACTTTAAAGCTAAAGCAACCGTGTTAGCGACCGGTGGTGCCGGTCGTATTTACGCCTCTACTACAAATGCTCACATAAATACCGGTGATGGCATAGGTATGGCAATGCGCGCAGGTGTGCCACTACAGGATATGGAAATGTGGCAATTTCACCCAACCGGTATTGCTGGCGCCGGTTCTTTGGTTACCGAAGGTTGTCGCGGAGAAGGTGGTTACCTTCTTAACAAAAACGGCGAACGCTTTATGGAACGTTATGCGCCTAATGCTAAAGATTTAGCGGGTCGTGATGTAGTTGCTCGCGCCATGATGACAGAAATTCGCGAAGGTCGCGGTTGTGATGGCCCTTGGGGCGTACACATTAAGCTTAAGTTAGACCATCTGGGTGCCGAGGTGCTGGAAAGCCGTTTACCAGGTGTCTGTGAGCTGTCAAAAACCTTTGCTCACGTTGATCCGGTAAAAGAACCTATCCCCGTTATTCCTACTTGCCATTATATGATGGGTGGTATTCCAACTAACGTTAATGGGCAGGTTATTAAGCCCAAAGCGGATGGTACCGAGTCTGTGGTTGCTGGCTTATTTGCCTGTGGTGAGATTGCATGTGTATCGGTGCATGGAGCCAACCGTTTAGGGGGTAATTCGTTACTCGACTTAGTGGTGTTTGGCCGGGCAACCGGTTTACATTTAGGCGAAGCCTTAACGGCTACTGCACAAGCTCGTGCCGCTTCACAATCGGATTTAGATGCCGCTTTAGCCCGTACCCAGCGCTGGGAAGAAACTAAACCAGGACAAGGTGAAGATCCGGTTCAAATTAAGAAAGATTTGCAAAAATGTATGCAGCTTAATTTCTCTGTATTTCGTGAGGGTGACGCTATGGCAGAAGGTATGTCGGAATTAAATGAAATACGTGAACGTATAAAGTACGCCCGACTCGATGATAAGAGTTCAGATTTTAATACCATGCGTATTGAATGTTTAGAGCTTGATAATTTGATGGAGACGGCTTACTCAACTGCTGCCTCAGCTAATTTCCGGCAGGAAAGCAGAGGCGCACATTCACGTTCTGATTTTCCTGATCGCGATGACGCTAACTGGTTATGTCACAGTGTGTATAATCCTGAAAACGATGAGTTATTTAAACGGAAAGTAAACTTAGAACCTAAGTTCCGCGAATCTTTCCCGCCAAAAGCACGTACATATTAAGAGGGCAAAGCGATGAATAAAATAGTTTTCTCAATCTATCGTTATAACCCTGATGTCGACAAAGCGCCGCGCATGCAGGAATACACATTAGATAACCCGGAAGGCCGGGATATGATGGTTCTTGATGCGATGTTAAAGTTAAAAGAACAAGATCCTACACTTTCTTTTAGAAGAAGTTGCAGAGAGGGTGTATGTGGTTCTGATGGATTTAATATCAACGGTAAAAATGGCTTGGGTTGTATCACGCCTTTGTCAGCTGCGGGGTTGAAAGGTGGAAAAATAGTTATAAGACCCTTACCTGGCTTACCGGTCATTCGTGATTTGGTTGTCGACATGAGCCAATTTTATACTCAGTATGAAAAGGTTAAGCCGTATCTTATTAACGATGGTAAATTACCGCCTGCCGGTGAGTTTTTACAAAGCCCGGAAGAGCGTGCTAAGCTTGACGGCCTGTACGAGTGTATTTTATGTGCATGCTGTTCATCGTCATGTCCGTCGTTCTGGTGGAATCCGGATAAGTTTATCGGCCCAGCCGGTTTATTACACGCGTATCGCTTTTTAGCCGATAGCCGGGATACCGCAACAGAAGAGCGTTTAAACGATTTAGATGATGCGTTCAGTGTGTTCCGTTGTCATGGCATTATGAATTGCGTAGCGGTTTGTCCAAAAGGGCTTAACCCAACTAAAGCAATTGGTAAGATAAAGTCGATGTTGTTGAACCGGGCGCTGTAACGCGTCCTTTTTTAGTTAATATTAGAAAAACCGGCCATTTCGCCAGCGAAGTGACGGTTTTTTTGCTACTTTTTTCAGGTGCTCAGAAATAAGGGAAACTAAATGCAGGAAGGTGTAATGAAGGCGTGGTTAGAGTCTTCACATCTTGGCGGTGGTAACATGGCCTATGTGGATGACCTCTATGAATCCTACCTAGCAGAGCCCACCAGTGTTGGTGACGAATGGCGTGAATTTTTCGCCGGCTTACCAAAAATCGATGGGGTCGATCTTGAAACTCGACATGCTGATGTTCGACGGCAGTTTGCTGATTTAGCGCGAAACAAACATCGCGAAGTTATAATTGTTAACAGTGGTAATGCCGCAGACACCCGTCAGGTGAAAGTACTACAACTTATTAATTCTTACCGTTTTCGCGGTCATCAACATGCCAAACTAGATCCTTTGAATTTGTGGCAGCAACCACGTGTTCGCGATCTTGAATTATCGTATCACGACTTGTCTGAAGCTGATTACGCTACTGAGTTCAATGTTGGATCATTCGCCAGTGGTCAAGAGACGATGAAATTAGGCGATTTGCACCAAGCGCTGGAAAAAACCTATTGTGGTTCCATCGGTGCTGAGTATATGCATATTGTCTCAACCGACGAGAAACGTTGGATCCAACAGCGGCTTGAAGGGACATTGTCAAGTGCGGTATTCGATAAAGAAACCCGCTTGAGTATTCTTAAAGGCTTGGTGGCCGCTGACGGTCTTGAAAAATATCTTGGGTCTAAATTCCCGGGTGCCAAACGTTTTGGTCTGGAAGGCGGCGATGCATTAATTCCAATGCTCAAAGCGATGATTCATCGAGCTGGTGAGCAGGGTGCCAAAGATTCTGTTATTGGCATGGCCCACCGCGGTCGTTTAAATACCTTAATTAATGTGTTGGGTAAAACGCCTTCAACGCTGTTTGACGAATTTGCAGGGAAATATGAAGTTGTCGGTGCCGGTGATGTGAAATATCACATGGGCTTTTCGTCTGACTTTGAAACCAAAGGTGGCAATGTTCATTTAGCGCTGGCATTTAACCCTTCACACCTGGAAATAGTAAACCCGGTAGTTATTGGTTCAGTGCGGGCCCGTCTTGATCGTCGTGGTTGTACTGATGGCTCATTGGCCTTGCCTATTACCATTCATGGTGATGCGGCTTTTGCAGGTCAGGGTGTGGTTGCTGAAACGTTCAACATATCGCAAACCCGTGCCTTTAAAGTCGGTGGTACTGTACGGGTAGTTATCAATAACCAGGTTGGTTTTACTACTTCTAATCCGGAAGATTCCCGTTCTACCCCTTATTGTACTGATATTGCTAAAATGGTACAGGCACCTATTTTTCATGTTAACGGTGATGATCCTGAAGCCGTGGTGTTTGTTGCTCAGTTAGCGGTAGATTATCGTAATACGTTTAAACGTGATGTGGTTATCGATTTGTTTTGTTACCGGCGTAATGGTCATAACGAAGCCGACGAGCCAAACGCGACTCAGCCGTTGATGTATCAGATGATTAAAAAGCATCCGACACCACGGGAAATTTACGCCAAAAAACTGGTGAGTGAAGGCGTACTTACAGATGACGATGTTAAAAAGCTGACAGGTGATTATCGCGACGCACTGGATAAAGGCGACTGCGTGGTAGACGAACGTCGGTCAATGACGGCGCCATCAGTAGACTGGACGCCTTACCTTGGGCATGACTGGGAAGTAACCTACGATGCTAGTATGGCGGTCGATAAATTGGTGGCGCTTGGTGAAAAAGCCATAAGCGTACCTGACAGTCATATATTGCAACGTCAGGTAGGCCGGGTATATGAAGACCGGGCATTAATGTTAAAAGGCGAAAAAAAGATTGATTGGGGCTTTGCGGAAATTCTGGCTTATGCTGCAACCGTAGCCGAAGGTAGCCGGATACGCTTTGTTGGACAAGACTCTGGCCGCGGCACTTTTTTTCATCGCCATGCTGTATTGTTTAATCAAGAAGACGGCAGTACCCATATTCCACTAGAAAAAATTAGTGAAGACCAGGGACCGTTCCAGATTTTCGATTCAGCGCTGTCTGAAGAAGCTGTAATGGCATTTGAATATGGCTATGCTACTGCTGAACCTCGGGCATTAGTGCTTTGGGAAGGACAGTTTGGTGACTTTGCTAATGGTGCTCAGGTAGTTATTGACCAATTCTTAAGTTCTGGTGAGCAAAAATGGGGCAGGCTGTGTGGTTTAACCTTATTGTTACCACATGGTTATGAAGGTCAGGGGCCGGAACACTCTTCAGCCCGGTTAGAGCGTTTCCTGCAATTATGTGCTGATCATAATATGCAGGTCTGTATCCCGACCACCCCGGCTCAGGTTTATAATATGCTTCGCCGGCAAATGGTGCGACCAATGCGTCGGCCTTTAATTGTTATGACACCAAAGTCTTTATTACGTCATCCGCTGGCCACTTCTACCCTGGAAGAACTGGCAGCAGGCAAGTTTTTGAACGTCATTGCTGAGATTGACGATATTAACCCTGCTGATGTAAAACGCGTGGTGTTCTGTAGTGGTAAGGTGTATTACGAGTTACTTGAAGAGCGGCGTAAGCGTGAGCAGACTGATGTTGCGATTGTTCGGGTTGAACAATTATATCCGTTTCCGCATGCTGAAATGGCTGAGGTGTTAAGCCTTTATTCCCATGTTACTGATTATGTTTGGTGTCAGGAAGAACCACAAAATCAGGGTGCATGGTATTGCAGCCAGCATCACTTCCGGGCAGCGCTGCCTAAAGAAGGCTATCTGAGTTATGCAGGGCGTGAGGCGTCTTCCTCGCCAGCAGTGGGTTATTTGTCGGTGCATAACAAGCAGCAACAGGCTTTGGTTAACGACGCGCTTACCATTAAATAATGAATAGTCCGGCTTATTGTATGAGCCGGGTGAACGAAATAAGACTAACCGTTAAAAGGTGAAAAAGTGGATATTAAAGTACCCGTACTTCCAGAATCTGTTGCAGATGCAACCATTGCCACCTGGCACGTTAAAGCAGGCGAATCTGTAACACGCGATCAGGTATTAGTTGATATTGAAACTGACAAAGTGGTACTTGAAGTAGTTGCCCAGGCTGACGGCGTAATGGGTGAGATCATTCATGATACCGGTGCTACCGTAACTGCTGAAGAAGTTATTGGGAATATGGAGGCTGGCGGCGCACCGGCTGCCAAGAAAGATGACTCAGCTGATAAAAAAGACGATGCATCAGCCAAAAAAGATGACAGTAAATCCAAGGTTGAGTCTGCGCCAGCTGATGAAAGCAATGATGATGCGTTAAGCCCGTCAGTGCGGCGGATGATTGCTGAAAAGGGGTTAGATGCCAGCAAAATTAAAGGCAGTGGTAAAAACGGTCGGGTAACTAAAGAAGATGTTGAAAAATTTGTAGCAGCAGGTAGCAAAAGCACGACCTCTGCTGCTCCAGCAGTAGCAGCAGGAGATCGTAGTCAGAAACGGGTACCCATGACCCGGCTGCGCAAGACTATTGCTAACCGGCTGCTGGAAGCTAAAAACTCTACTGCAATGTTAACAACCTTTAACGAAGTTAACATGAAACCTATCATGGAGTTGCGTAAGCAATACCAGGACGTATTTGAAAAGCGTCATGATATTCGTTTAGGCTTTATGTCGTTCTACGTTAAAGCGGTAACTGAAGCATTGAAACGCTTTCCAGAAGTGAATGCCGCCATTGATGGTGATGATATTGTTTATCATAACTATTTTGATATCAGTATTGCAGTATCAACACCACGGGGTT
The DNA here is from genome assembly GCF_000987765.1 of Arsukibacterium sp. MJ3. GTDB lineage: Bacteria > Pseudomonadota > Gammaproteobacteria > Enterobacterales > Alteromonadaceae > Alishewanella. The sequence continues at coordinate 57,840 of NZ_LAHP01000008.1, read as the reverse complement.
TGGTAACACCTGTACTGCGCGACTGCGATAAGATGAATTTGGCTGAAATTGAAAAAGCCATTAAAGCTATTGCCTTAAAAGGCCGTGACGGTAAGTTGTCTATGGACGATTTAACCGGTGGTAATTTTACCATTACCAATGGCGGTGTGTTTGGTTCGTTAATGTCTACGCCAATTATTAATCCACCACAGTCTGCTATTTTAGGTATGCATAAAATTCAAGACCGGGTAATGGTAGTCGATGGTAAGATGGAAATTTTACCTATGATGTATCTGGCCCTTTCTTATGATCACCGGATTATTGATGGCAAAGAGTCTGTCGGTTTCCTGGTAACCATTAAAGAGTTACTGGAAGATCCAACCCGTATTTTACTGGATATTTAGTTATTCAGTGAAAAGACACAAAAATGCGGTTGTCTGGCGACAACAGCGTTTTGTATTAGGCCGGTTGGCACTATACTATGTGCTGATCGACATATCAGGCTGCACCACAACGGGCAGCCTCCATATTCAAATGAACGGAAATTAGCCATGAATTTGCACGAGTATCAGGGTAAGCAACTGTTTGCCCAATATGGTTTGCCGGTATCTAAAGGTATCGCCGCAGCTACGGTAGAAGAAGCGGTAGCCGCTGCAGATAAAATCGGCGGCGATGTATTTGTTGTCAAGGCTCAGGTTCACGCTGGTGGCCGCGGTAAAGCCGGCGGTGTGAAGCTGGTAAAAACGAAAGAAGAGATTAAAGCTTTCGCAGAAAAATGGCTTGGCAAAAACCTGGTTACTTACCAGACTGATGAAAAAGGCCAGCCGGTTAGCCGGATCCTGGTTGAACCTTGTACAGACATTGCAAAAGAATTGTATTTAGGTGCCGTAGTCGATCGCTCTTCTCGTCGTATTGTATTTATGGCGTCGACTGAAGGTGGTGTAGAAATTGAAACTGTTGCCCATGAGACACCAGAGAAAATTTTAAAAGCTGCAATTGATCCATTAGTCGGTGCTCAGCCTTACCAAGGCCGTGACTTAGCTTTTAAACTTGGCTTAGAAGGTAAGCAGATTAACCAATTTGTTAAGATATTTATGGGCTTGGCTAAACTGTTTCAGGATAAAGATCTGGCGTTGTTAGAAGTAAACCCACTGGTTATTACACCGGCTGGTGACTTACACTGCCTAGATGCAAAACTGGTTGTCGATAGCAATGCGTTATATCGTCACCCAGAATTAAAAGCCATGCAGGATCCTTCACAAGAAGATCCACGTGAAGCACACGCTGCGGCATGGGAGCTGAATTATGTTGCTCTAGGTGGTGATATCGGCTGTATGGTTAACGGTGCGGGCTTGGCAATGGGTACCATGGACATTGTTAAACTGCATGGCGGCCAACCTGCTAACTTCCTTGATGTTGGCGGTGGTGCAACCAAAGAGCGCGTTGTTGAAGCATTCAAAATTATCCTGTCTGATGATGCCGTAAAAGCGGTATTCATTAATATTTTCGGCGGTATCGTGCGTTGCGATATGATTGCTGAAGGTGTTATTGGTGCTGTGAAAGAAGTGGGCGTTAAAGTGCCGGTCGTTGTCCGTCTGCAAGGTAATAATGCAGAAGTAGGAGCGAAAGTACTGACTGAAAGCGGTTTAAACATTATCGCTGACACAGACCTGACCAGTGCTGCCAAGCAAGTGGTTGCAGCAGCGGCTAAGGCATAAGGGGTAAGTAATGAGCGTATTAATTAATAAAGATACTAAAGTAATTTGTCAGGGTTTTACTGGTGCCCAGGGTACTTTTCACTCTGAGCAAGCCATTGCTTACGGCACTAAAATGGTTGGCGGCGTAACACCCGGTAAAGGCGGCCAAACGCACCTTGGTTTACCAGTGTTTAACACAGTACAAGAAGCGGTTGAAACAACTGGTGCTACGGCGTCAGTTATTTATGTACCGGCAGCGTTTTGTAAAGACTCTATTTTAGAAGCGGCAAACAGCGGCATTACGTTGATTGTTTGTATTACTGAAGGCATTCCTACGCTGGATATGCTGGAAGCTAAAGTAAAATGTGATGAACTGGGTGTAGTGTTAATTGGCCCTAACTGTCCGGGCGTTATTACGCCGGGCGAATGTAAAATTGGTATTATGCCAGGCCACATTCACCTGCCTGGTAAAGTGGGTATTGTGTCACGTTCAGGCACCCTTACCTATGAAGCGGTAAAACAAACCACGGATTACGGTTTTGGCCAGTCTACTTGTGTTGGTATTGGTGGTGACCCAATTCCAGGTTCTAACTTTATTGATATTTTAAAGTTATTTCAAGAAGATCCAAAAACTGAAGCTATCGTGATGATTGGTGAAATTGGTGGCTCAGCTGAAGAAGAAGCGGCTGCTTATATTAAAGAGCACGTGACTAAGCCGGTAGTATCTTACATTGCAGGTGTTACTGCACCTGCAGGTAAGCGGATGGGGCATGCTGGCGCCATTATCTCTGGTGGTAAAGGTACTGCGGATGAAAAATTTGCAGCACTGGAAGATGCCGGTGTTAAAACCGTGAAAAGTCTTGCTGATATCGGTAAAGCACTAAAAGAAATCACTGGCTGGTAATCCTGTAATTACAGCACAAATAAAAAACCGCCTGCTGGCGGTTTTTTTATTTTATATGGGTAAATAGTAAAAGAGATAGCGCAAATTAGCGGTAAACACACATTTGTAATTGCAATTCTCGTTTGAGATACTAGTATAGTTTCAGATATCGGTTGAACTTTGGCAAAGTTGCGTTGCAGGTCCCGCCGCACAAGATAATAAAAAAATATCAGGAAACTAATATGAAAAATATTGCGCCACTTTCCAGGATAAAACCCCTAGCAATAGCAATCAGTTGTGTACTGGCCTCGTCAATGTTTAGTCTGCAAGCGCAGGAACAAAATAACGAAACCGAAAAAGTCGAAGTGAAAACCGAACGTATTCAGGTTGTCGGTTCGCGCATCCGAACGGATGGCCTGGATCAGGCCGCGCCAATTGAAGTAATCAGTGCTAGCCTTGCTGCCAGCCAGGGTATCAGCAACCTGGGTGAGTTGTTACGTAACTCTACCGTTGCTGCTGGTTCAAACCAGATCACTGCCGCCGCTTCCACCGCTTTTGTTACTGAAGGTGGTACCGGTTCAGAGAATATCTCACTACGTGGATTAGGTGCCAACCGTACGCTGATTTTATTAAACGGTCGCCGTGCAGGCCCTGCCGGTACTCGTGGTCAGGTATCATCTTTTGATCCAAACGTGCTGCCGTTATCCGCGATTGATCGGATTGAAATTCTAAAAGATGGTGCATCGTCATTGTATGGTTCTGATGCGGTTGCCGGTGTTATCAACATTATCACTAAAAAAGGTGACGAAGGTTCTATTAACTTTAACACCTCACAACCTACCGAAAGTGGTGGTGAGAACTTCCAGTTAAACGGTACTTACGGTAAAACCTTTGGCCGCGGTTCATTCCGGGTAGTGGGTGACTATAAAAAACAAAAAGAGTTGGCTCAAGGGCAACGCAGTTTCTTTAACTGTGCAGAGCGTTATATTTTCGACCCGGCAACGGGAGAGCGGGCAGATCCGATTGACCCAAGAACCGGCAGCTACCATTGTAATGACTTATTATGGGGCCATGTCTGGCTGTATGACTATCAGGGTGAAGGTGGTAACGTACCAGCCGGTGCCAAAGCTCAGTTCGATTACGACGGTAATTTAGGCAACTATATTCCAGGTTTTGCTACTGATCCAACAAACCCGGATTTTATGACAACGCCTCCCGGTTGGTTCCCAGTAGCTTATAATCGTACCTCAGATGCGGTAGCCAATGCCGATCATCCGTTTCAAGATCTGGAAACCCTGACTCCTGAAACGGAATTGCTTACCGCTTATGCTCAGGGTGATTATGAACTGAGCGATAGCGTCATGCTGTATGGTGAAGCCTTGTTAAATCGCAGAACCACTAAAACCAACGGTTACCGTCAGTTCTGGAGTTATAAGTATAACGAAGACTTTTTTGCCGGTGATCCATTAAGCGCTGGCTGGACTGGTGCTCAGTGGTTAAGCCCGACGCCAATCACTGACCATTCAGGTGATAAAATTACCGTTGATTATCGCCGTTTTGTATTGGGCTTAAACGGTGACTTCGGTAACTGGTTCTGGGATGTTTCTTATCAGGACAGCCATAGTGATGGTGAGTATCAATCGAAGCTTATTTATGAAGATGCCATATCACCATATAACTTCGAGTCGGGTTCTTGTGTTGGCGAAGTAACTGCTATTCGTGGTGTGCCATGTATTGATGTGCCATGGTTAGACCCGCAGTTCCTGGCAGGTAATATTACCGGTGATGTGCGTGATTTCCTGTTTGGTCAGCAAACCGGTAATACCGTGTACAAACAGCAATCACTGGAAGGTTATATGACCGGTGATTTATTTGAATTACCGGCTGGACCTGTCGGCGTTGCGGTAGGCGCCAGCTATCAGCGCGACTCTATCAAAGATACACCAGGACCTGAAACTTTACGCGCAAACACCTGGGGCCAAACCTCAGCCGGTATTACTGAAGGAAAACATAACACTAAGGCGGTATTTGCGGAGTTTCAAATCCCGGCATTACGTGACCTACCATTAATTGAAGCGTTAGACTTCACTCTTTCACGCCGTTATACCGACGTATCTTCTTATGGTAGTGATCGCACCTTTAAAGCCGGCGTAAACTGGCAAATTGGTCAGGGTTTCCGGGTGCGGGCATCACGGGGGTCATCGTTCCGCTCACCTGCCTTGTACGAGCTGTATCTGAATAACCAAACCAGTTTTGCTGCACAACGTGCCATTGATCCTTGTATTAACTGGGGTGATGGTTTAGCCGCAGGTACAACCCGTGAAATTGTTGCCAATAACTGTGCCGCTGAAGGTATCCCTGCTGACTTTGGCGGTGGCGCGATTACTGCTACAGTGACGACAGGCGGTGGAGCTGGTCAGCTGAGTGCAGAAACTTCTGTGGCCAAAACCATGGGTTTAGTCTGGATCCCTGAATTTACTGAGTTTACCGCTTCTTTAGATTACTTTGATATTCAGATAACCGGCGAAGTGACTAACTTAAGCGCAGCTCAAATCGTTGGTAACTGTTATTTATCTGAAAACTTTAGTACAGAGCCGCTATGTGTCCAATTTGATCGTGATCCTACTGATTTACGGATAAGCGATGTGCGCGGTGGTTACCTGAACATCGCAACTCAGATTAATCGGGGTTTCGACTTAACCTTAGGTTACCGGATAGATACGCCAGTAGGTCAGTTAAGTACCACTTATCAGCACACCCGCCAGTTAGAGGCATCACAGCAGCTGTTTGCTACCAGTGAGTCGGTTGACAGAACAGGTGAGTTTGGCCGGCCTAAAGATGTCGGTAATCTAATGGTTGCATTAGACTATGAAGACTGGACATTTAACTGGACCGCACGTTATATAGGGTCAGTGTCTAACTACACCCGGTATGGTCAGGGCGAATACCGTGATACCGCAACTTATCGGGGTGACGAAGTGAAGCTGGTATTACACTCAGATGCAGTAATTTACCACGCGTTCTCAGTGACCAAAGACTTCCGTGATGCCGGGGTTGATGTAACCTTTGGTGTAGCGAATGCCTTCGATAAAGAGCCACCAAAGGTTAGTTCTATTGGCGGGGTTACCCGGATGGGTACGTCAGCGTTCTATAGCCAGTATGACTGGCTAGGTCGCCGGATGTTTCTGAACGTGTCTTACCAGTTCTAAGAGCAAAATTAAGCTGTTGAAAAAATGCCGACGAAAGTCGGCTTTTATATTTACAAAGCAGGTTTACACTACAGGGAAAAACAGGGTAAAACCATTACCTAGCTGTGCCCGCCTTTTTATGATGGGTATCTGTAACAAGAAATACAAGAAATACAAGAAATATAAAGAGAGAACCATGCCGACCATCCGTGCTAAACCCGATACGTTAAACAGCATTAATGCTAATTTTCAGCAAGCTGAGCTGAAGCAGCCGGTATTTCTGAATTCTGTTCCAAAATGTGGCACTCATTTGCTGAAAAATATTTTCAGAATGTTTGTGCCGGTAGCCCAGCAATATGATCAGCAGTTTATTCAGATCCCTATTTTGCAACAGCATCTGGCGGCATTCAGTACTGCACAACCAAAACTCAGCTGGGGCCATTTATTGTTCTCTGACAGCTCAGCAATCGCCCTGAAGAATGTCAGGCAAATTGTGATAGTGCGTGACCCCTATGACTGGGTGCTGGCCCGCGCCCGTTTTTTTCTGTCTGATACTTTTCAGGGCTCGATGGATCATTTAAAAGGCGGCAAAGTTTCAATCGAGCAAATGCTAAATATGATGATTTTTGGCATTTACCAGAAAGCGCCGACCCTGCATGAAATTTATACCCATAATGCGGTCGCCTGGCTCGGCACCGGTGGCAAATTGGTAAGATATGAGGACGTAATTAAGCACCTGAAAGAACTGGATACACCGCAAGCAGAAGCCTATTTTACTGATTTATTGCAGCCTTTGGGGTTAGCTGAATTGTCTTCCGACTGGCGAGAGCGGATTCTGGCAGGGTCAGACAAAGAGCAAAGCGGTACCTATCGTGAAAACCTGGCCGGACAAAAAGTAGAGTTGCCGTTGGTATTACCAGATATGCAAAAGCAATTGGTTGAATATGCTGCGCCGGGCTTACGGCGTTTACTCGGTTACTTTTAAAAAAACATAATAAGAAAAGTAAGGTGGAGCGCGCAATGCGAAAACGTAAAGTGCTGATTGTCGGTGGTGGTTCAGCCGGCTGGATGACGGCAGCTTACCTCAATGGTGCACTGAACAAACAAGGTACTGAGCAAAACGTGCTGATTGAACTACTGGAATCACCGGATATTCCAAGGATTTTGGTCGGCGAGGCAACCATTCCCTCTATGCGCCATTTACTGACAGTAGTAGGGATAGATGAGCTGGAGTTTATGAAAGCGACTGACGCCACTTTTAAGCAATCAATTAAATACTGTAACTGTGTTCAAAACGATAATAGTTTTTACCATCATCCCTTTACCAGTATGCGGGTGCAACCTATCGACAGAGCCGGCAGCGACTGGCTAAAGAGCGACCGCAGTATTCCATTTATGGAAACCTGCTCCGCCCAACCTATTATTTGCGAAATGGGGCTAGCGCCGTTAATGCTCGGAAAATGGGATATGGGTTCCCATTTAAATTATGCCTATCATATGAATGCCCAGAAATTTGCTGATTACCTGCGCGACTTTTCCACCGCACGCGGGGTGGTGCACAGACTGGCAAATTTAACCGACATTGAAATGCAGGGCTCTGATCGCATTGTAGCGGTAACAACTGATCAGCAGCAGCGTTTAACGGCGGATTTGTTTGTCGACTGCACCGGGTTTAAGGCAAAGTTAATTGAAGAGCAGCTAGGTGTGGGTTTTGAAGACTGCTCACAGTGGCTGTTATGTGACAGGGCCATTACCATGCATCTGCCATATGATAAGTTTTATCCTGGCATGGTCAGGCCCTATACCACGGCAACCGCGCTTTCTGCTGGCTGGATTTGGGATATACCAATGCAAAATCAGCGCTCTGTCGGTTATGTCCACTCCAGTCAGTTTATTAGCGTGGAACAGGCCGAGCAGGAAATGCGTGCCTATCAGGGGCCGGGTACTGAACATCTGAAGGCCAGAGTGGTTGATTTTAAAGTGGGCCGGCGCCAGGGAAACTGGCGTGGTAATTGTGTGGCAATAGGCTTGTCGGGCGGGTTTATTGAACCGTTGGAATCAACTGGCTTATAATTAAGTGATCTGGGCGCTGCGCTACTGGCAGAGCACTTTCCTTATGATGACGAGGATATGGCGGTGTTTGCTGGTCGGCATAACCGGTTAATGGCAAACCGGTTTTATGAAATTCTTGATTTTATTAATATGCATTACTGTATGACAAAACGTTCAGATACCGCATTTTGGCGCGAAGTGCAAAAGCCAGAGCGGATCACCGAACGACTAAAAGCAAAACTGGCTTACTTGCGGATTAAACCACCCAGTGCCCACGATTTTCAGGATCAATGGTACCCCGGAATGGCCACCGTTAGCAGTTATAGCTTATCCGCAGATAACCGGCCGGCAACGGATACCAGCAGTTTATGGAACCATGAAAGTTATGAGTGTATTTTATATGGGATGGACTTTTTAGAAGAGGAGTGCCAACACCGGTATGGCGTAGATCGTCCGCCAACCGGCGTGCATCCGGCAATTATCCAGCGATTACAAATGGCCAGACAAAAGTTGCCATCTCATGCCATCTGGCTAAACCGGGTACTGGGCATGGCACAATACCCAACGGCTTACCGACCCGCAGGCTAAGTATAGCGCCCGCCACTAAGAGTCATAGCCAGTACATACCGCTTTTTTCCATGCCGGCAATAGCTACTGCCATTAGCAGTGTTATAATGCCGGCCATTAAGGCTCTTTTTATCTGATTTAACAAGGACAATTAATATTATGGCGGACGTTGAACATCGCCCAACAAATTTTATCCGGCAGATTATCGATGCCGATCTGGTTAGCGGCAAACATAGCGCGGTGCAAACGCGTTTTCCACCCGAGCCGAATGGTTTTTTGCATATTGGCCATGCTAAATCTATTTGTTTAAATTTCGGTATTGCTGAAGATTACCAGGGGCAGTGTAATCTTCGCTTTGACGATACCAATCCTGAAAAAGAAAATATCGACTTTGTTAATTCGATTGCTCAGGACGTAAATTGGTTAGGTTTTAAATGGAGTGGTGACATACGCTATTCTTCTGACTATTTTGACGCATTGCATGATTTTGCCGTAGAGCTGATTTCAAAAAGTCTGGCTTATGTATGCTTTTTAAATGCAGAACAAATGCGTGAATACCGTGGCAATTTAACTCAACCAGGTAAAAATAGCCCAACGCGTGACACCGCCGTTGAGGAAAATCTGGCGTTGTTTGCGAAAATGCGTGCTGGCTGCTTCAAAGAGGGTGAATGCTCGTTGCGGCTTAAAATTGATATGGCTTCGAGCTTTATGTGTATGCGCGATCCGGTTATTTATCGGGTGAAATTTGCTCATCACCATCAAACCGGCGATAAGTGGTGTATTTACCCGATGTATGATTTTACCCACTGTATATCGGACGCACTGGAAGGCATTACTCATTCACTTTGTACGCTGGAATTTCAGGATAACCGACGTTTATATGATTGGATCTTAACTAATATTAGTATTGCCTGCCACCCGCAACAGATTGAGTTTTCTCGCTTAAATCTGGAATTTGCAGTAATGAGCAAACGTAAACTGCAAACTCTGGTGGAACAACAAACCGTTAGCGGTTGGGACGATCCACGTATGCCTACTATTGCCGGTTTGCGCCGGCGTGGTTATACCGCGGCGGCCATTCGCGAATTTGCTAAACGTATTGGTGTGACTAAGCAAGACAATGTTATTGAAATGAGTGCCTTAGAAGCCTGTATTCGTGAAGATTTAGATTCTGCGGCACCAAGAGCCATGGCTGTTTTAGACCCACTTAAAGTGACTATTACCAACCATCCTGCGACTATAGAGTGGTTGGATGCGCCAAATCATCCTAAAGATGAGACGATGGGCAGCCGTAAACTGCCCTTTGGCCCGGTGGTGTATATCGACCGTGCTGATTTTCGGGAAGAGGCCAATAAAAAATATAAGCGCTTGGTGCTTAACAGCGATGTACGTTTACGTAATGCCTATGTGATACATGCTGATGAAGTAATTAAGGATGAAGCAGGTAATATTCTAGAGCTAAAATGTAGTTATTTGCCAGAAACACTGGGTGAAAACCCGGCTGATGGCCGTAAAGTGCGCGGGGTAATCCACTGGGTTGAAGCTACTCATGCAATGCCTGCTGAGTTTAGGGTATACGACCGGTTATTTAGTGTGGCAAATCCGGCGGCTGAAGCTGATTTTTTAACGGTAATAAATCCGCAATCATTGGTGATAAAACAGGGTTACGCTGAGCCTTCATTACAAGGGGCAATAGCGCAACAAGCATATCAATTTGAGCGGGAAGGGTATTACTGTGCTGACCGCGACTCTGCTGCGGCGAAACTGGTTTTCAATCGTACAGTAGCACTGCGTGATACTTGGGGTAAAACGGAAGAGTAAACTCTAACTTATAGCGAATTGACGCTACCGGGTAAAGTAAAGGCGACTACTATGTTTTTTACTTTACCTGGTAGTGTAGTTAATTTACGGCTATTAAGCACAATGTAATCGTTTATTTTTTAAGTAATACACCCAGACCAATAATCGCTGCCAGACCACCCGCCACCAAATACCAGACGGCATTGTCTGTTGGGCTGCCGGTAACTAACTCTGTCACTTCTGACGCGGTAGAGTTATAAGCGTTGAAACCAAAATAAAGTAGTACCGCACCCACAACTAATAATGCTAAACCAATAATTTTATTCATAACGTTCTCCTTTGTTATCCTAACCAGTCTAGCTAATAATTTAGTGAAAGCAAATCAGCACGTTATAATATGTCTGCAAAAGTAAAATAATGGTGAAACTGCATGCTAATGTGCAGCCTTAACTGAGAATTAAACCTATATAAATTGCATTGTAGGATAAACGACTCTGTTATTATTCTGCATGTTTTTTGTTTTTTGTTGTTTGCATATCTGAGGTTAAGTATGGAGTTGTTTTTAGCAGTATTGTTTTTCGCCTTTTCAACGACCGTAACACCGGGTCCTAATAATGTGATGATCATGTCATCTGGCGTAAACTATGGCATCAGGAAAAGTGTGCCACACTGGCTCGGTATCTGTCTGGGTTTTCCATTAATGGTGTTACTGGTTGGTTTAGGCTTTGGCGTGGTATTTGACCGTTATCCACATTTACATCAATTAATAAAAATAATCGGTACAGTTTACTTGGTATGGCTGGCATGGCACATTGCTTCGGCCCGGCCAGAAACGATTGCTACTGGTAAAAGTAAGCCATTAAGTTTTATTCAGGCAGCGTTGTTTCAATGGGTAAACGGCAAAGCCTGGATAATGGCATCAGGCGCGGTAGCCGCCTTTACGTCGGTTACTGGCGTGTATTGGTATCAGGTGATAATGATTACGCTGGCATTTTTATTGGTGGCGTTTCCCTGTGTTGGCATGTGGTTAGTGTTTGGTGCTACGTTACGAAAAGTACTTACTAAGCCGCTATTTCAGCGTATTTTTAATAGTTGCATGGGATTGATCTTACTATTATCAGTGCTGCCGGTAATAACAGAAATCTGGCGTTATTATTTTACAGCAGCAAATTGAGACGGTTAAGGTAATACCGATGAATGGCGCAGAAGAAAAAGTAAAACTTGAGCATGAAGCAGCCCGTATATTTATGCGGCTGTATCAGCAGCGGTCTGGTATAAAAATGCAACATATCTGGCATAACGAGCCGGCACGGCCAGATGTGTCTTGTTATTATGAAGACACTAAACTCGATTTGGAAATTGCCCACCTGTATGGCAGTGAAGTTGAAGCTATGCAAATTTTGGGCAGGACGTTAAGCGCTGAAACGCACCGTGAGTTAATGGCGTTGCTGCGTGCACCTCCGGCTCATAGGTTATTAACCGCACTCAACCGCATTATTAGCAGTAAAGCTGAAAAACACTATGAAAGTGCCAATGTATGGCTGGTTATCCGCAATGCTAATCCGTTATGGACTGGTCAGGATGTGCTGTCGCATCTTGATAAACTAAATCTGCCTAAGCAGCATCCCTTTAGTGAAATTTGGCTGGTAGGCGATATGGCTGGTGAATCCGGTATATTACCGATTTTTCCGGCAACCTTACGACAGGGAGGGGCTGACAAATGCTAATGTTTTATTATGCTGTTGCCCGTAAACTAAGGCCTCTGCAACCGTTGTGGCTGTTACTGACCGTGTTTAGTCTTTGCATGCAGGGTTATTTAATTTTTTTGGCGCCAGTGGCATTAAGTCAGCGTTGGCAATTAACTACTTTACTCACTTTTGCTTTTTTTCTTAATATTATGCTGCTGATTATACTGTTCGGTCAGCCGACAGCGGACACTGGCGCTAATGATTTTTGGAGCAGACTACAGTTTCGGATACGCTATCTCTTTTCGTGTCTGCTGGCATGGCTGGTTACGGGGTTATTTATCGTTATAATCTGGCTGTTTCTGCGCATTGCGTTGGGAATTGTCGTGCGCATGGTGTTTTAATGGTTACTTCAGCTGCTCATTTACACGTTTCTACTACTGGCCCTGCAGCGTTATGGGAAATTTTTTGCTCTGTGGTGGATAATTTTGGTGATATCGGCATTTGTTGGCGCTTGAGTCGGCAGTTAGTGGCAGAGCAGGGTGTTTCTGTACGCTTATGGGTCGATGATTTAGCCAGTTTTCAACGAATTTGCCCGCAAGTTTGCCTTGACTGCCCACAGCAGCAACTGCAGGGAGTGGATGTGCATCTGTGGCATGCTGCCGTTAACTGGGATGAATTGCCGCCTGCGACAGTAGTGATCGAAGCCTTGGCGTGTTCGGTGCCGCTGGCTTATCAGCAACAGATGGCCCGCCAACAGCCGGCACCACTTTGGTTAAACCTGGAGTATTTATCGGCTGAACAATGGGTTGAGGGCTGTCATGGTGTAGCATCACCGCAGCCACAACTGGCACTTAACAAATATTTCTTTTTCCCGGGATTTACTACTAAAACCGGTGGCTTACTGTACGAGCAAAATTTGCAGCAGCGGCTAACCACATTTATGGCCGATGATGCGGCACAGCAAGCTTTTTGGCAAAAACTCGGTGTGTCGGCTAGCGATTATCAGTTTAAAGTGTCGATGTTTGCCTATAGCCATGATCAATTTAATAGCTTACTACAACAGTGGCAAAAGTTGCCGGGCAGAATATTGTGCGTTATCCCGCATGGTGAGCTGGCAGTAACGCTAAGTCAGTACTATCCGGCATTGCAAAGCGGTGCTCCGGTGCAACTGGGTACGCTGACGCTAAAAACCATACCCTTTTTAGCGCAACCAGACTATGACTTATTGTTAGCCGCTTGTGATTTGAATTTTGTCAGAGGTGAGGATTCAATTATCCGTGCACATTGGGCCGGGCGGCCTTTTGTCTGGCAAATTTACCGGCAGCAGGAAAATGCCCATCTGCTAAAGTTACAGGCATTTATTCATCGCTATTGCCAGGCAATGCCAATACCACTTGCGAAGGTCGTACAGCAGTTTTATTATAACTGGAACACCAATGCTGAACTTGAGGTCAGTTGGCGCAATTTCTATGGCATTTTGCCACAGCTTGCCGAGCATAACCGGCTTTGGCAGCAGCAATTACTAGCAAATGGAGATCTTGCCAGCAACCTCGTGCACTTTGCTAAAAAAAAATTTATAATAACGCCCAATTTTTCCCAACAATGAAGATATTTCAATAATGATGAAAACAGCCCAAGAACTGCGTGCTGGCCAGGTAATTATGGTTGGCACAGAACCAATGGTAATTTTAAAGGCCGAGTTTAACAAATCCGGTCGTAACTCTGCCGTGGTTAAAATGAAAATGAAAAACTTGCTTAATGCTCAGGGTATGGAAACGGTATACCGAGCTGATGACAAGTTTGAACAAGTGCTGCTGGAAACCAAAGAAGTGACTTATTCTTACTTCTCTGATCCGATGTACGTATTTATGGATTCCGAGTTTAACCAATTCGAAATTGAAGCTGAAAACATGACTGAAGCATTGCGCTATTTGACTGATGGCATGGAGTGTTCGGTTGTGTTCTATGGCGAGCGTGCAATTTCAGTTGATTTACCTACCGTTGTGGTACGAGAGGTTGTTTATACTGAGCCAGCGGCCAAAGGCGATACGTCGGGTAAAGTAATGAAGCCAGCTAAACTGGATACCGGTTTTGAATTAATGGTGCCGGCATTTGTTGAAATTGGTGACAGAATTGAAATTGATACCCGTACCGACGAATACCGCAGCCGCGCTAAATAAGTTTAGCCTTGCAGCAGAAATAAAGGGCGCGTTCTGCGCCCTTTGTTGTTTTATAGCCCACAACAGGATTGCACTGTGATTAATAATGACGTTTTACGCCGCTTGCGGTATGCCTTCGAATACAACAACAGTACCATGAGCGATATTATGGCTTTGGGTGGAGCAACACCAAGCCGGGAGCAAATGATAGGCTGGCTTAGTAAAGACGACGATAGTGATGTTGGCGTAATGAGCGATGTCGACTTGGCGCAGTTTTTAAATGGTCTTATTGTACACAAACGTGGTCGTAAAGAAGGCCCGCAGCCTGAGCCAGAGCAACGGCTGAATAATAATATTATTTTCCGTAAGCTGAAGATTGCGCTGGATTTCAAAGATGACGATATTATGGCAATGATGGCACTGGCTGATTTCAATCTGAGTAAGCCTGAATTAAGTGCCTTTTTCCGCCGTGCTGATCATAAACATTTTCGAGTATGTCAGGACCAGGTATTACGGCATTTTCTAAAAGGCATACAGTTGAAATACCGGCCTGTCGCCGGCGCGGATATGCCGGAATAAACTGATGAATAACAGCAGCTTTACTAATCAGCAAATTAATAGTGAGCAGCTGAGCACACTGTCTAGCCTGCAGCTTGAGCCTCTCTCCCGGCGCTATTCCGTTCTTCGTCAACAGATTAATGCCGCGAAATACGCTGTGTTATGGCTACTGCTTTTGCTGGTTTGGCTGCAACCCTGGTTGGTGTTACCGGCTGAATTACGGCAAGGTATTTACTATGGCTTGTTCTTGCTGCCATTATATACACTGCTGCGTGCGATTTATTTTTGGCAAGCCGATAAACATAAACATTTTGCCTTGCGCCAACATGATATTAGTTACAGCTGCGGAATTTTTTTCAGAAAAGTGGTTACCCAACCGGTAGTGCGGGTGCAACATATTGAGTTAAAGCAAGGGCCACTGGAACGACGGGTTGGCTTGGCAAGATTGCAACTATTTAGCGCGGGTGGCACGCTTCACACATTTGAGATCCCGGGCCTTGAACTTGAACGGGCGCAGCACATTCGCCAGTTTGTACTGCAACATAAAGATGCGGTGCAAGATGAGCAACAATAGCGAGCCGGTATTGGCTTTGTTAAAGCCGGCGGCTACAGCTGACTGGCAGCGGGTTTCTGCTATTGCTATTTTGTATTTTGCTGTTGCCATATCACGCTTTGTAGTGGGGCAATTTGTTTATTTAATACCACCATTTATTCTGTTATTTAACCGGATTAAAGACAATCCCGGGCCGGCATTTGGGCTGCTTGTTGGGGTTATGCTATTGGTTGTAATAGTCGCATTGTTAAAATATTACTATTTTCAATATCGATTATCCTCTGGCACCGTCGAAATCCGCTCTGGTGTCTTCAGTAAAACCTATCTTAATTTACCTTTCAACCGGATCCAGAATATTACGTTGGAACAACCACTGTTTTATCGGCCGGGAGACTTTGTCTGTCTGCAATTGGATACGGCCGGCTCGGTTAAACAAGAGGCCAGACTGATGGCATTGCGTCGGCCATTTGCTGAAGCACTGAAACAGCAAATTCTGGCTTTACGCCAGACTGAGCTGATAACCGTTGAAACGACGGCTGCTGACGCTGCAGCTCCGATAACTCAGGTAACGAGTAATGAACAACTGTTAAATCGCCGCAGTGTGACGGATTTAATTATTCACGGCATTAGTAATAACCGTATTTTGCTATTTTTAGGTATCGCCGCGCCTTTTTATAACCAGCTTGCTGACAAAATACAGCAGTTACTATTGCTGGCGGGAGTTGATCTTGGATCAATGTTTGACCCGGCGCAGCAATCCTGGTTAGTGATAGGCTTATATGCGATATCGTTAACGCTGTTTATTATGTTACTGTTTACTGTGTTCTCAGTACTGGGTTCGGTGTTATCTTTTTATGGCTATACCCTGCATAAAAAGCAGGATAATTATATCAGACGCAGTGGTCTGTTAACCCGACACGAAGTCAGCATGCGCTTGTCACGATTGCAATGGGTGGTGCTACAGCGTGACTGGCTTGATATGCTTTTGGGTAGGGTTAATCTTTGTTTTGAGCAAATTAATGGCCAGCTGCAACAATTTTCTTCTGAACAAAAAATTATGGTGCCATCGGTTACCCCAATGCAGGCTCAGCAGTTGTTAGCGGGGGCTTATCCGGATAATCAACTCAGCACCCTGGTATTTACCCCGATAAGCCGGCGCTTCATCTGGCGTTGTTTTGGATTGTTTTGGTTACCGGTAGCGGTTATGGGCCCGTCTATACTCTTGATGCAACAGTTACCCACACTGGCATTGCTAAGTACCGTACCCCTGATATTCTGGGCGTTGTTGATTGTTATGCGCTGGTACCGCTATGGCTATGCTGAAGATCCCTCTTATTATTATGTGCGGCGGGGGTATTTTGGTGTCGACTATTATTGTTTTGCCAAATACAAATTACAGCAAGTGCAGTTTAAACAAAGCTGGTTGATGCGCCGCGCGGGGTTATGTTCTGTTAAGCTGGTGCTGGCTGCTGGAGCGCTAGACATTCCTTACATTGATGCACAGCAGGGCAAAAACCTTTTAGAAAATGGCTTGTTTCAGTTGCAAAGCAGTGGCAAAGCCTGGATGTAATGAACTGCTACTTTTTTGTTGCCGCAAATTAACGGCTTTGTAGTTGTAAGTCGGCTAACGTTATATCGGCATGGCTGTGTTTAAGTTGGCTTAGCAGTAATAAGGCGCTGCTATAGGCATCTGCCAGTGCATGATGCTGATTACTTTGCGGCAGCTTATGTCGGCTTAAACATTGTGGCAGGCGCAGCGCATCTTTTTTCATGACAATTCCCTGCTTTTGTAAGCGATAAAGTTCAATATTCAGGGTGTCGATAAAACTGAATTTAGCCGATTTAGCAAAAATACGCTGGCAGGCAACGTTTAAAAATCGATAGTCTAGCTGGCAGTGATGCGCGACAAAAATATAGCCCGCATAGCGTTGTAGTAATTCAGTTAATACGTCAGCCAACTCGCGGGCATCGTCAAAGTCTTTATCGTGTAAGCCATGAAATATGGCACTTTGCCCGACACTAACCGGGCTTATCACTAAATAATGCCGTGCCTCGCTTAATACCACTTCGTGCTGGCGAACTGGCACCCAGCCCAGGCTGACAATATGGTCCCGCTTGGCATTTAAGCCGGTGAGTTCTAAATCAATAACTAAAAATGAACACTCGGCTGCCCGGATATTGCCCGCTGGTGGCAGGCATTGATTAAAGGTTTGCACAATGTGGCTTAGCGGTGTGGTTTTATGTTGTAACCAACCTAGCATGCTTACATCTCCCGACAGAAGCGATGCTTTAATGCAGACTGGGCATCATTAATCACGGTCAGGCTGTCTTTTAATTGATGGCGTTGCAAGCCAGATAACACTTTAGGGTCGAGTAAATTACTCACTTCATGGCCTTCAGTCAAATCGTGTTGATGCTTATCCCAACGTAACTGCGCCAATATATCAAATGCATCAGACAGGTTCTGGGTATCTTTCGCATCCATGATGCCGTTGCTGGCTAATTTCACCAAGCGCTGGCGGGTATTAATTTCGGCAATACCGGCCGATAATGCATAAACCCGCACGATATCGGTAATTACGCTAATACCGCGTTTTTTTAGATCAAGTCCTTTTTTCTGTTTACCATCATGTTCCAGAATAAAGTTACGCAAAAAGCTTAATGGCGCGGTACGTTGCAATGCGGTTTGTGCCAAATGATACAAGAATAACGTATTACCATTGGTACGGGCCAGAATATCGTTTTGCAATGCATTAAATAAGCCTTTGCTACCTTCTATAACCCTGAGATCAAAAAAGATACTCGATTTTAGCAGTGCCTCCGGGGTAGGGCTGTTTACCCATTTAGCAAATTGTCCTGACCAGCCTTTCAGACTTAAGCGTAAGGCGCTATTGGAGGCCATGATGTTACCCGGACATAAAATAATGCCGCAACGTGCCAGCCCCTGGCAAACAAAATCGGCCAGAGCGGCAAAATAGTCAGCAACGTCACCAACAGGCTCTTTTTCTAGCAACAAGGCGTTATCCTGATCAGCATTTAAGCTTTGATCCATCCGGCCTTGTGAGCCAAAAGCCAACCAGCTGAATACGCATGGCGATGGGCCAAACTCAATTTGAGCCAGTTTTATTAAGCGTTGGGTTAATGCGTCGGTAATGGTGGTAATAATATGGCCAGCCTCGTGGGCCGGCACTTGTTGTTTACCCATGGTTAAAGCTAAGTTGGTGATCTGGCTGGCACAATGCTCCAAGCCATCAACACTGGTTTGCCGATGTATTTCGCCTATCAGGTATACCGGGTGATCTTGCTGTGAGCGAATAATATCGGTCGCAGTGATCATGGAATAACTCTGTTGTTTGTCGAGCACTGGCAAATGATGCACATTATGCCGGCTCATCAATTGAACCGCTTCAAACAGGTAGGCATGTTTATCAATGGTATGCGGCTTGGCAGTCATTACCTGATTTACTGGGGTTTGTGCCGCTAAGTTGTCGGCAAGTACCCGACTGCGTAAATCACGATCGGTAATAATACCGACCAGCCGGTCGTCTTGTTCTACCAGCAAAGACGATACTCTTTTTTCCGTCATTAATATGGCAGCTTGTTGCACGGTTTGCTCACCACTTATTGCTACTTTGCGAGCCTGTACTACATCACTTACTTTAAGGGTGAAGCGCGAGTGTTGTTGTTGCGCTTTATATTGGTGTAAACGCCGGCTAAATAATCGCTGAAAGAAGATATCAATATTTTTATATTGATAGCGCAATTGGTGAAAGGCTTCTGCAGTTAACCAATACACCAGACCATCTTCTTCACACACTAATTGGTCATTGTCTGCCAAGCCGGTTAGTAATAACTGATAGCCATAAAAATCACCTTCTTCCAGCTTGGTCAATAAGGTTTGCTGATCACTAAACAGTGCAAAAATTCCCGTGCGCACAATCATCAGCCGCTCTGAACTTAGCTGCACGGTTTCACCATTCTGGCAATAATAGACGCTAATTTGCTCAGCCAGGCTGGCAAGTTCAGTTGTCTTAAGCTGGTCAAACGGCGTAGTGCCAGCTAAAAAAGTAGTAACTTCAGCGACTTCCATAAGACCTCAGCTCATTGTTGTTAATTAAGGTTAACAAAATAATGTTACACTGGTTGGCGATGACACAACGCCAACAGTAAAGGGTCGTTGTTATCCAGTTTAATCCAGTCTTTACTAATGGCTTCGCCCGGTGCGGGAATAGGTAATTGCTTAGTGAAATCGGCTCGGGCCTGTTGCTGGCAATGTACCACTTGCGGTACCCGTTTGGCCGAGAGCCGGCGTTCAAAAAAGTATAAGTCGACCAGCCAAATGGCGTTATTACGCTGGTTAGGTGCCGCATTAGCAATATCGGCGGCAATAAAACGTAATGTTTGTGGATAAACATAACTCCATGGCCGCCAAAAGGCCTGTTGTTCAACCGTGCGTACAACAACTACTCCCTCTGGTAATAAGCTAGCCTGGTGTTGGTACCAGTTATATTCGCTTTGCACTTGAAAGCCCAGCATACCAAGCGCTGCAAATACCGGTATTAACCAGCGAGGCGCTTTATTTCTGCTGATAAAACGTATTCCGAGGGCAATACCTGCCGCACCTAGTCCAGCAAAAATAGTGGCTATTAATTCCCACAACATAGTGTATTCCTGCTTATTTTTTTTAAAAAAGGCGGGCTTTCATTTGAAAGCCCGCTACTACTTCAACATTCAGCAACTAACCGCTGCTGTTATCGTCATTATAACTTAGTGATCAACCGCCTCACCAGCGCCGCGCGGGAATCGCACGCTCTCTACCAGCTCTTGGATCCGAACTGGTGGTGGTGCAGTTACTGACGATATCGCAAAGGCAACAGCAAAGTTAATCATCGCACCTACTGCACCAAACGACAGTGGCGAGATCCCGAATAACCAGTTAGCTTCGACGTTAGCGAAGGTCGCTGTGCCCGGGATAAAGAACCAGCCCAGGTACAAGAAGATATACACACAGGTCGAAATTAACCCTGCCAGCATACCGGAAATAGCGCCTACGCTATTTACCCGCTTAGAGAATATGCCCATCATCAGCGCCGGAAATATTGATGCTGCAGCAATACCGAAGGCTAATGCCACAGTTTGTGCCGCAAACCCGGGTGGGTTCATACCGAGCCAGGTTGCTACCACAATGGCTACCCCCATCGAGATACGGGCGGCCATTAACTCACCTTTCTCACTAATGTCCGGTTTCAGCGTGCCTTTTATGACGTCATGGCTGATAGCGGATGAGATAGCCAACAATAAGCCAGCAGCAGTGGATAACGCTGCGGCTAAACCACCGGCAGCAATTAAACCAATAACCCAGCCTGGTAAGTTGGCAATTTCAGGGTTCGCCAGTACCAGAATATCGTTATTAACTACCAGTTCGTTGCCGTTCCAACCACGTTCTGCAGCCGTAGCCGCAAACGCCTGAGCACTTGGATCGTTAACATTGTCATTATATAACTGGATCCGTCCATCACCGTTTTTATCTTCAAACCTAATTAAACCGGTGGTTTCCCAGGTTTTCATCCAGTCTGGCCGTTCGGCAAACAGAATAGAGTCAGCTGTTGGGCCTGCCGGGTAAATGGTATTCATCAGGTTTAAGCGAGCCATAGAGGCAACGGCTGGTGCGGTTAAGTACAGTAAGGCAATAAACACCAAGGCCCAACCGGCAGACCAGCGGGCATCAGCCACCTTAGGTACAGTGAAAAAGCGAATAATAACGTGTGGTAAACCGGCGGTACCAATCATCAGAGACAAGGTAAATAACACCATGTTCAATTTGTTGTCGACATCGGCAGTATAATCGCGGAAGCCCAGCTCACGCACCACCTCATCTAGCTTGGCCAGCAGTGGCATGCCTGACTCAGTATGTTCAGAGAATAGCCCCAACGGTGGTAAAAAGTTGTCGGTTAATTGCAAAGAGATAAATACTGCAGGAATGGTGTAAGCAATAATTAACACTACATACTGCGCCACCTGGGTGTAAGTAATGCCTTTCATGCCGCCCAAAACCGCGTATAAAAACACGATAACCGCGGCGATAATCAGACCCATGTCGCTGCTGACTTCGAGGAAACGTGAAAAAGCCACCCCGGCACCGGTCATCTGGCCGATAACATAAGTAACAGAAGCAACGATTAGACAGACTACGGCTACCATCCGGGCGCCAACACTGTAAAAGCGGTCACCGATAAAATCGGGTACGGTAAACTTACCAAATTTACGCAGATAAGGGGCGAGTAACATCGCCAGCAGCACATAACCACCGGTCCAGCCCATTAAAAAGGTTGAATTAGCGTAACCACCTGCGGCAATTAAGCCGGCCATAGAAATAAATGACGCTGCTGACATCCAGTCGGCAGCCGTGGCCATACCATTTACTACTGGGTGAACACCGCCACCAGCCACATAAAACTCTTTAGTGGTGCCAGCCCGTGCCCAGATTGCTATTGCGATATAGAGGGCGAAGGAGCCGCCAACAAATATCAGGTTAATTGCAAATTGACTCATCTTGCTTACTCCTCGTCCACGCCAAATTCCTTATCGAGCTTGTTCATTCTCCAGGCATAGAAGAAGATCAACACGATAAAGGTTAAAATAGAACCCTGTTGCGCAAACCAGAAACCCAGGTCTGTGCCTCCAACTGCAATACCTGCTAGCCATGGCCGCAGCAAAATACCAAAGCCATAGGACACTAAAGCCCATATCGCTAAGCTGATAATGATCAAGCGAAGGTTCGCTTGCCAATATGCCTGAGCGTTACTTTTATGGTCCGCCATCATATTTCTCCTTTAGTTATTTTTATCGAGCCTTATTAATCTAGCAGTAGTTAACTGCGGCGCCAGCCCGACTTTAGTCGAAGCCTTATGTTCAGAGATTGACAGTAAGGGTTGTTGCAGCACAAAGTAGGACATATTTAACGTGAGGAGAATGCCGTGACGGCATGGACTGTCGCCTTATTGGCACTATTATATGTCGGTGGGTTGTTCTGGATTGCTAACTGGGGTGAGCGGCATGCCGACGACCGGCTTATACGAAAGTATGGTGGGTTAATTTATAGTCTGGCGTTAGCGGTGTATTGTACTTCCTGGACTTACTACGGTGCTGTAGGCACTGCTGTAACACGGGGATGGGACTACATTCCCATTTATCTCGGGCCTATTTTGCTGTTTATTTTTGGGCAACCGTTTTTGTTTAAGTTGTTGTATGTCTCTAAAAAACAAAATGTTACTTCGGTAGCCGACTTTATTTCAGCCCGCTACGGTAAGCGAAAAAATATTGCCATGCTGGTGGCAATCATCTGTTTGATCGTGGTGGTGCCCTATATTGCGTTACAATTAAAAGCGGTAGCCAGTTCATATCAGGTATTACTTGGTGGCGATTTTTCTGATACCGTTGACCATTGGTATCAAGACAGCGCCTTGCTCAGTGCTATAGCGATGGCCTTTTTTGCTATTTTATTCGGTACCCGTAAGTTGCACTTAACTGAGCAAAACCGCGGCGTGATGGTGGCAATTGCTTTTGAGTCAGTGGTAAAACTGTTTGCGCTATTAACCTTAGCTATCGCAGTTTATGTCTTTATATTGGATAAAGAGCAGAATATGTTACGTGCGTTTGCCGCGCATGCGACTGACCTGCAAACGCAATACACTACCTCGAGTATCGTAGAGTTTACCACTAAAACTATATTGGCGATGGCAGCCGTTTTTTTACTGCCACGGCAGTTTCACGTTGCCTTTGTTGAAAATGTCTCCCACCATCATTTACGCCATGCCAGACGCTGGTTCTCTGGTTATCTGTTATTAGTGACCGTGGTTGTGGTGCCAATAGCCGTTGCCGGTATGCAAATGTTTCCGACGATGCTGCCACAGGCAGATAGTTTTGTGTTGTTGATCCCGGCACAATCGGGCTGGAACAGCTTAAGTGCGATGGTGTTTATTGGGGGGTTTTCAGCCGCAACTTCGATGATTATTATCTCCACGTTGGCACTAAGTACCATGATAAGTAACGATGTGGTGATGCCCAGCTTGCTGCAAACCAATAGTCGCAAAGAGATGCCACACGATTACAGTATGCTGATTATACTGGTACGCCGGGCCATGATTTTGCTGGTTATGGGCTTATCTTACTTTTACTACCTTATTTTTGCTAGAGACTATGAACTGGCAGAAACCGGATTAATGGCCTTTGCATTGGCTATTCAGTTGGCTCCAGCAGTAATTGGTGGCTTGTACTGGCGCCGCGGCAACGCCTGGGGCGTTTATGCAGGCTTAAGTTTGGGCTTAGTGCTATGGTTTTATACTCTAATGTTACCGCAGTTGGTCAACGCTGGGGTGATTAACAGCGATATTATGCAACAAGGCTTGTCTGGATTAGTATGGTTGTCACCTACGTCGATGTTCGGTATCGAGCTGGACAGTTTAAGCCACGGTGTATTGCTGTCGTTGGGGTTTAATATCCTGGCTTACCTGCTGGTTTCAATGCTAACCAATGTCAATCTGCAAGACCGCTTACAGGCGGTAGCGTTTGTTAAACCTAACTTACCGATTGATCATCAGGATACCCCGGCAAGGCGCATTCGTATTCGCAACACTGACTTAAAAATTTTACTGGAACGCTTTGTTGGTTCACACCGGGCGAAAGAGTGCTTAGTGGAGTTTGGCCGCAAACAACATATCAGCTTACAGTTGGATGATTTACCCAGTGTTGGCCTGGTAGAACATGTAGAGCGTGAACTGGCAGGTGTTATTGGTGCTGCATCAGCATCGGCAATGGTGAATGCGGTGTTAGAGGGGCGGCAACTTGGTTTTGAAGACGTTGTCACCTTGTTTGACGATACCACTCAGGCAATTCAGTTCTCACGAAAAATTTTATTCTCTACCCTCGAGCATTTAAGTCAGGGCGTAAGTGTGGTTGACCGCGAGTTAAAACTCGTTGCCTGGAATAAAGCGTATCTTGAAATGTTCAGTTACCCAGAGGGTATGGTCAGAGTAGGCCGCTCGGTGGCCGACATTGTCAGGTTAAATGCCGAGCGGGGGTTATGTGGTCCGGGCAATCCGGATGAGCATGTTGATAAACGCATTATGCATATGGAAAAAGGCACTGCGCATGTTTTTCAGCGGGTTCGGCCTGATGGCAGAGTCATTGAAATGCGTGGTAATCCCATCCCTGGTGGTGGTTTTGTCACTAGTTTCACCGATATTTCTGAGCACGTAACGGCTGTGCAAGCTCTGGCAGAAGCCAAACAACATTTAGAAGACCGCGTGCAAGAGCGCACTCAGACCATTTCTGATATTAACCACGAGTTGCTAGCTGAGGTTGACCGGCGGCGGCAGACAGAGCAGCAATTGCTGCACGCTAAAGCCGAAGCTGAGGAAGCTAATGCCTCTAAAACGCGCTTTTTAGCACTCGCCAGTCACGATATTCTGCAGCCACTCAATGCGGCTCGTTTGTTTACAGCGGCGTTAAATGGTGCACAAGAGAAGGTGCAACAAAAAGCAATATTGTGTCAGCTGGATAATTCTTTAAAAGCGTCAGAAGAGCTGATATCAACCTTGTTGGAAATTGCGAAATTAGATGATGGCAAACTGAAACCTGATGTTCAGCCAGTGGCATTACAGGAGTTACTGTCACAACTTGCTGATGAATACAGCTTGCTGGCCAGTCAAAAAGGCTTACGCTTAACGGTACGCATGGCTGACGATTACGTGCAAACTGATGCAACTTATTTACGACGGATTTTACAAAACATGTTGTCAAATGCCATTAAATATACGGTAAAAGGCCGCGTGCTGCTAGGCTTCCGAAAGCGTGGCGATAAACTCATTCTGCAGGTGTGGGACACTGGTCCTGGCATTGTTAAACATGATTTGGCGCGGATTTTCGAAGATTTTTACCGGATCGATGCCACGGCGAAAGGGCAACAAGGGGTCGGCTTAGGTTTAGGTGTGGTAAACCGGATGGCAAAACTACTTGGACACTCACTTACTGTGCGCTCCTGGCCGGGTAAGGGGACCCTGTTCAGCATTACGCTGCCGCTGGCAAAACAACCCTATCGTCAGGTATTCCCATTACCTGGTCAACATGTTCAGCGGCCTCTACCTGGTTTGACCGTGGTGTGTATTGATGATGACGCCGCTAATCTTGCTGCGTTAAAAGTATTGTTAGAGCAATGGCAAATAGCGGAAGTAAGTTGTTTTTATGACGATGCTGAGTTATTGGCTTATGCCCGCACTGCGCCTGCACCTGATGTTATGCTTATTGATTATCAATTAGGCCAACATTTAAACGGCTTAGATTTGTATCAGCAGATTAAACATTATTGGGGTAATGTTGGCGGTATTTTAGTCTCCGCTTCGCCGCAGGCTGATCTTGCGGCTTTGGCGAAGGCGGCCGGATTAATGTATTTGGCCAAACCAATTAAACCGGCGGCACTCAGAGCCAGTTTAAATCATTTTAAGATGCTAAAACGCAGTAATTTGTTATAACAAGCCTTGGCATAGCGCCAGTATTAGTACTGTTGCGCCATAGCCCGGTTAACGGGGGGTTCTAATGTCAGGCGCTGCGCCTGAATAACAACCTGGGTTCGGTTGGTACAGCCAAGCTTACGAAAAATCGCGGTAATATGTGCTTTAACGGTTGCCTCTGAAATATGTAAGTCATAGGCAATTTGTTTATTTAACCAGCCCTCGGTTAAATAATACAATACCTTGTATTGTTGCTGGGTAAGTTGTGCAACTTTTGCCGCTAGATCCAGATCTTCACCGGCATTTTGTGCTTCAAACACGGCTTTTTGCAGCTTAGCGGGTACCCACAATTCACCCGCCAGTACTGCATTTAGCGCAGTGCTGATATCAATCGGATTAGCTGACTTAGGAATAAAAGCCGACGCACCAAAAGCGATAACCCGGCGAATAACGTCTAATTCTTCACTGGCAGAAATGATCACTATAGGTAGACTGGGATAGTTTTTGCGTAACTGAATTAATCCCAGAAAACCACAGTTACCAGGCATATGTAAATCGAGCAACAGCAAGTCGGTATCAGGATGTTGCTCCAGAGCAGAGCAGGTTGTGTCAAAGCTGTCGGTTTCAACCGTCGCTGTGGCAACAAAGGTACTGCTTATCGCATTAATCAGGGCATTACGAAATAAAGGATGGTCGTCTGCAACAATAAGCTTTGCCATATAAATCTCCCGGTAAGATCCAGAATTGTCATTATTATAAAGGCCGCAATAGCAGCCTTTTTTGCAGCAACTGGAGAAAAACAGCGTAAAGTATACGCTGTTTTAGCCTTACTTACGATTTAAACGGTTATTTACTAAAATTTCAACTACTGATGGATCGGCCAGCGTAGAAATATCGCCCAGTTGGTCATGCTCATTCGCCGCAATTTTACGTAAAATGCGCCGCATAATTTTGCCTGAACGGGTTTTTGGTAAGCCGGCAGGTGCCCATTGCACTAGATCTGGAGTGGCAATTGGGGAAATTTCTTCGCGAACCCAAGCCCGAATAGATTTAGTTAGCTCATCGCTTGGTTCAACACCTATGCGCGGCGTTACATACACATAAATACCCTGACCTTTAATGTCATGCGGATACCCAACTACTGCTGCCTCAGCAATTGCATCATGCGCTACCAGGCAACTTTCAATTTCAGCGGTACCTAGACGATGACCTGATATATTTAATACGTCATCAACCCGGCCGGTAAGCCAGTAATAGCCGTCTTCATCGCGCTTAGCACCATCACCGGTAAAATACACACCGGCATAGTTACTAAAATAGGTTTGCTCGAATCGGTCGTGATCACCATACAAGGTGCGCATTTGTCCTGGCCAACTATCGAGAATGACTAGGTTTCCTTCGGCTACCCCAGATAATTGGTTACCTTCATTGTCAACAATAGCGGGTTTAACACCAAAGAAAGGCCGGGTGGCTGATCCTGGTTTTAACGCCGTTGCGCCGGGTAACGGTGTAATTAAAATACCACCAGTTTCGGTTTGCCACCAGGTATCAACAATGGGGCATTTACTGCTGCCAACTTTCTCATAGTACCAATTCCAGGCTTCTGGGTTAATTGGTTCGCCAACACTGCCAAGGATTTTTAACGAGCTCAGGTTGGCGCCCTCAACCGGGCTGTCACCATGTGCCATTAACGCTCTAATAGCGGTAGGGGCAGTGTATAAAATATTAACCTGATATTTATCAATAATTTGAGCTATACGCTTCACACTAGGGTAGGTGGGTACCCCTTCAAACATCACGCTACTGGCACCGTTGGCCAACGGCCCATAAATAATATAACTGTGGCCTGTTACCCAGCCTACATCTGCGGCACACCAATAAATATCACCATCGTGATAATCAAATACATATTGGTGAGTCATCGCGGCGTACACCATATAGCCACCAGTAGTGTGCAGTACGCCTTTAGGTGTTCCGGTTGAGCCTGAGGTATATAAAATAAATAGTGGGTCTTCAGCATTCATTGGTTCTGGCTCACAGCTATTACTTTGGCTGGCAACCAGCTCGTGATACCACACATCACGTTTAGGATGAAAATCAATATTTTTACCAACGTGCTTAACCACGATGACATTTTGAACCGGGCTGTCGCTACCCAGATGACCAAGTGCGGCGTCAGTATTGTCTTTTAAATGGGTAGCCCGGCTGCCTCGAAGTGCCTGATCAGAGGTAATAACCAATTTTGAATCACAGTCAACAATCCGGCTACCTAGTGCATCAGGTGAAAACCCGGCAAATACCACCGAATGCACCGCACCAATTCTGGCACAAGCTAATAACGCTACTGCGGCTTCAGGGATCATCGGCAAGTAAATGGTAACCCTATCGCCTTTGGTAACACCCAGCGATTTCATGCCATTAGCAAGCTTACACACCTGGTCATACAATTGCTGATAAGTAACCTCAGATTGTACTCCTGGTTCATCACCTTCCCAGTAGAAAGCAACCTGGTTAGCCCGGGTCGCCAAATGTCGGTCTAAGCAATTGTAACTGGCGTTTAATGTGCCATCACTGTACCAATTCACTTTTACTTTACCCAACTCAAAACTGGACTCTTTAATTTTGCTGTAGGGTGTAATCCAATCAAGACGTTTACCTTGCTCCGCCCAGAATTGTTCTGGCTGTTCGACAGACTGACGATACATACTCTGGTAAACGTCATCTGTAATATGCGTTCTGGCTTTGGCCGTTGCACTCACCGGATAAAGACTTGGATGTGACATAGATTCCCCTGTGGATCTGCAATGTTGGTAAAATAATAATAACAAGTTACTTTCTATCTAAATGCGGCGTTAAATGAAATTAGACCATAGTCTAGCCAAGCATTTGCTTTTGCGCTAACTGCGACTAAAGGCTAATTGCGAACTTAAAGTCTGTCGCCCAAAGTTGCATTGTCAGAATTTATTAAAACACATTAGATGTTATTACAATAATAAAGATGGAGAACTTCAGATGAGACAAAGAAAGACCTTCAGTGTACTTGCTGTCGCAATAGCGCTGGCGTTAACCGCAGGTAGTGCCCAGGCTAATGGCTTTAACATTGGTGATACTGATGTGACCTTTGGTGGTTATATAAAACTTGATGCCATGTATACCGACAGCTCAGACGGTAAGATAGCGACGGGCATAGGCCGCGATTTTTATATTCCTAGTCTTACTCCGGTAGGAGGAGTGGATGAAGATGGTACCGTCGACTTTCATGCTCGCCAGTCGCGTTTTTTCTTTAAAACAACCACTCAGCTTGAAAACGGTAAAACCGTTGGTGGCCATATTGAGTTGGATTTTCTGGCAACATCAGGTGGTGATGAGCGCATAACCAATAGTTACTCGCCACGTATTCGTCAGGCATTTATTACCTATGATGGCTGGTTATTCGGTCAAACCTGGTCAACCTTCATGGATTTGAATGCTTTACCTGATACCTTAGACTTTATCGGTAATACTGACGCCATGCCTTTTGCCCGTCAGGCACAAATTCGTTATACCAGTGGTAACTTTCAAGTTGCTATTGAGAACCCTGAAACTACGGTAACGCCTTTTGGTGGTGGTGGCCGGATCACTACTGATGATAATGCGATACCTGATTTGGTGTTTAAATATGGGCAGAAAGTGGATTGGGGTACTTGGTCAGTGTCAGCATTAGTACGGCAATTAGCTTATGAAACCGCCACTATTGACAGTACTACCTCGTCGTTTGGACTGAGTGCTACGGCAAAAATTATGTTGTCTAACAACAATGACATTCGTCTTAGTGCCACTACCGGCTCAGGTGTAGGCCGTTATATTGGTCTTAATACCGCAAACGGTGCGGTGCTAGACGCTAATAACGAACTTGAAGCTATCGACTCTACTGCTTTTTCTGTTGCCTACCGGCATAACTGGAGTGATCAGTGGCGTAGCAACCTGGTGTACTCAATGCTGAGTGTTGATAACGATACCGGCCTTACCGGCGCAGGTGTAACCAAAAACACCAGCAGCTGGACAACCAATCTGATCTATCAGGCAGCGAAAAAATTAATGTTTGGTATTGAATACAAGTTTGCAAATCGCGAAGTTGAATCTGGTTTGGAGGGTGATATGAATCGCTTACAATTTAGCGCCAAATACGATTTTTAACAATAAAAAAACCAGCTATTACGCTGGTTTTAAATAACAAAATCGACTTAAAAAATCCCCCGTTAACCGGGGGGTTTTTTATTCCGCTTTATCTGGCTTTGTCATTGGTGCACTTGCTGCCTGACGGGCAAACGCTGAACCGGCTTGCCGGCTTGAACTGCTTACCGCTGGCCGCTCTGCTGCAGCGGCTGCAGGGGTGTCAGCCGCTGCGGTATTGGTTGTACTGGTCGCGGGCTTGGCCATATCGGCCACGACCATATTACCAAAACGACCGGCCGATTTTACCGGGTTGGCTTTTATGGCTGTCACTGCTCCTGCTGTTTCAGTAACCGTTTCAGCTAAAGGCTTAGCTGATACCATTTTTTCAGCAGCAGCGTGTTCGTTTTTCTCTATAGCTGCTGGGGCTATAGCGATAGAAACATCGGTATCTGTCGTTGCTCCTTTGTCACTTTTTGCTTGCTCAGCATCGGCTTCAGCTGCTTTACGACGACCACGAGGTCTACCAGGTTTAGCTCTGCTTTTAGCGGGTGCTTTTACTGGATTTTCTTCCGTGTTAGTCATTTCTGTTGCCGGCTGAGTATCTGCAGTACTCGGCATCTCAGCTTCAGGAGCTGTTACAGTGTCGGTTATCACTTCAGCTTGTTTGGTTGGTTCCGCATCCATATTGGCGGCGCTAACTGCCACTGGCTGTTCAGTTTGCTCGCTATTGTCTACTGTTTCGGCAGTGCTTTGTGTTTCGGTAATGCTTAGTGTTTCAGCTTGCTGATCTTTTTTACGCTTTTGGCCCGCAGCCCGAAGGTGACGTGGCGAGCGGCGGTTGCGGCTACGTGGTTCAACACTGTCACTTTCAGCTTGCTCTGCCGACGTAGTCGTTGCTTCAGCGGCCGGTTGATCATTCACATCTAACGTGGCAATCGTTGGCGCTGCGGCGTCGTCTTTAACGTCAGCCGTTGCTGGCATATCTTCAGTGATTAGTGCAGCAGTGCTGGCTTCTGATTCGTCAAATTGCTGCGCTGCCTGAACAGTTGGCGCTTGCTCAGTTACCGGTTCTTGCATTGCATCAAGTGTTGGGTTAACCACAACAGGTGTAATAACAGTAGCATCAGCATGCTGCGTTAAGCGCACTGATTTACGTGCATTGCGCCGCTGTCGACGTTCTGCTGCAACACTGCGCTCTTTCGGTTCTTCGTCATGCTCAGTAACGACAACGTCAGAACGTTCTGCTTGTGGTTTACGTGCTTCAGCCGGGCGATTAATCCGCTCTTGAGGTGGCCTTGGCGCCCGCTCTTGTTTTACCGGTGCCGCCGTGGCGGTAGTACTGTTACTGTCGTCTTTATCAACAACCTGCTCAATCTGATCAGGCCGACGACGTTTATTATTACGGCGCCGTGTGGTGTCATTCTTACCATCTGCTTTGTTGTCAACGTTACCACGGCTTGCATCGCGACTGCCGTCACGGTTATTGTCACGGTTATTGTCTCGATTGTAGCGACCACCATCCCGCTGAGTTTTCGTCTCATCTTTACGGGCCGTAGTGTGTGGGGCAGGTTGTTTAGCATGTTCTGTTTTTGCGTCACTGCCAGTAATTAAGCCTTTAAACCATTTGCTGAGTTTACTGAATAAATCGGGTTGCGACGTGGCTACTGCTACAGGTGTTGTTGCAGCAGTGGTGCGCGCTGGCGCCGAATGGGCAATATTAATGGCCGACACAGCAGGTTTTTCTTTAATAACTTCAACGCTTGGTTGATATGGTCTGCTGATAACTTCAGGGGCTTTAACCATGTTGTAGCTAACATCATCCAGTTCTTCATCGATCCGAATGCGTGATACTTCATAATTGGGTGTTTCCAAATGTTCATTTGGAATAATAAAAATTTGGATACCATTACGTTTTTCAATGCGTCGAACCGATTCACGTTTCTCATTCATCAAATACGTTGCCACAGAGATAGGGACCTGCGCATGAATTTGGCTGGTGTTATCTTTAATGGCTTCTTCTTCAATTAAACGCAAAATTGATAAGGCCGAGCTTTCGGTGCCGCGGATGGTGCCGCGACCATGACAGCGGGGACAAACGTGACCAGCAGATTCACCCAACGATGGACGCAAACGTTGGCGTGACATTTCAAGTAAACCGAACCGCGAAATGCGGCCAATTTGTACCCGAGCCCTGTCATGTTTAACCGCATCTTTTAAGCGGTTTTCAACTTCCCGTTGATGACGCACTGGCGTCATATCAATAAAGTCGATAACAATTAACCCGCCAAGGTCGCGCAGGCGTAACTGCCGGGCTATTTCGTCTGCGGCTTCCAAGTTAGTATTAAAAGCGGTTTCTTCAATATCGCCACCTTTGGTGGCTTTTGATGAGTTAATATCAACAGCGGTTAGCGCTTCGGTGCCATCGATAACAATTGAGCCACCTGATGGTAAGCGAACTTCGCGGCGAAAGGCGGTTTCAATCTGAGTTTCAATTTGATAATGCATAAACAGCGGTACTTCACCATCGTACATTTTTACCCGGTGGGCAAAGTCTGGCCGAAATTGCTGAATATAAACTTTGGCTTCTTC
This sequence comes from Arsukibacterium sp. MJ3, assembly GCF_000987765.1. Taxonomy (GTDB): domain Bacteria; phylum Pseudomonadota; class Gammaproteobacteria; order Enterobacterales; family Alteromonadaceae; genus Alishewanella. Next base: position 25,464 of record NZ_LAHP01000008.1, on the reverse strand, counting down.
AAAAATTTTCGCGTTATCAATTAAAATTTCACCAACATCACGGCGCAGGTAATCGCGAATAGCGCGAAATACCACATTACTTTCCTGATGAATTAAAAAGGGTGAAGATCGTTTGGCTGCTTCTTCAGTGATAGCAGACCAATGTTTTAGTAAGGCTTTTAAATCGTAATCCAGCTCTTCGTAAGATTTACCTACACCCGCAGTACGAACAATTAAGCCCATGCCATCTGGCATTTCTAACTGGCCTAAAGAGTCTTTCAGTTCCTGACGCTCGTCACCTTCAATGCGTCGTGAAATGCCACCTGCACGCGGGTTGTTTGGCATTAATACCAGGTAAGAACCTGCCAGACTGATAAAAGTCGTTAGCGCAGCACCTTTTTGGCCACGTTCTTCTTTATCAATCTGGATAATAACTTCCTGACCTTCTTTTACCACTTCTTTAATATTGGGGCGGCCATCGAAGCTATAGCCTTTAGGGAAGTACTCGCGGGAAATTTCTTTTAACGGCAAAAAACCGTGACGATCAGCACCGTAATCGACAAAAGCAGCTTCCAGGCTTGGTTCAACCCGGGTAATTTTGCCTTTGTAGATATTGGCTTTCTTTTGTTCATGGCCTGGGCTTTCAATATCCAGATCATACAGTTTTTGGCCATCGACCAAAGCAACGCGAATTTCTTCTTCTTGCGTTGCATTAATTAGCATTCTTTTCATTGTTGGGTGACTCTATTATGCAGCCACAACGCAACCATACTGGGCACCTGGGTGTTCAGATGTTATCAAATATCAAATGATGCAGTCTCACGACTGGGATACCTGAGGGAACCAAATTGTCACTATTTACAGTTATCTGTTTTCGTTTGAATCTGAAACACACCGCCGTTCGGCGTTGCGTTATAGCAAATTGTTCTTTTTGCTCATGTTACTGGAAACTGTGTTTTGCCGTTATTGGTAACAGATTACGCAACATTACCTCAGGCAAATGGCTTATTTAAACGCCGGGGCTATAAAAACGTTGGTTTTCACCACGATTTCGGTATGATCACATCCCCAGACGGTGCCGCACAGTTTCTCTTAATGTCACAATGAGCGCCCTAATTGCCTTCTTTTGGCATAATTAGCCGGACGATTATCCCACTAATTTGCACTGGATAGCAACTTAAAAGTAATTTTAGCAGAGTATTTAGAACGCATGACGGATGAAATCAGATTACCGATACAAATGCTTGAAATCGAAGACGATTTTATCGGCCAGCGTATAGACAATTTTTTGCTGGCACGGCTCAGAGGTGTGCCAAAAAGTGTGATATATCGGGTTTTACGCAAAGGCGAAGTCCGGGTTAATAAAAAACGGGTGAAACCTGAGTATAAATTGCAACAGGCCGATGTTGTAAGGGTTCCACCGTTGACCGTGGCGGCCGAACCGGATCGGGTGTCGGTTAAATTGAGCTTGGTCAGTGAGTTAGAAAGCCATATATTGTTTGAAGATAATGACCTTATTGTACTGAATAAGCCCTCTGGCATGGCGGTACATGGTGGCAGTGGCTTAAAGTTTGGTGTTATTGAAGCATTACGCGCCTTACGACCCGTAGCAAAAAACCTTGAGTTAGTTCACCGGCTAGACCGCGATACGTCGGGCTGCTTGTTAATCGCTAAAAAACGCTCGGTGTTAACCCATTTACACGCGCAGTTGCGCGATAAAACTGTTGAAAAAAAATACTGGGCACTGGTAAGCGGTGACTGGGATAGTAAAGTGCGCAGTGTGATAGAACCGCTGCGTAAAAACACCCTGCAATCCGGTGAGCGGGTGGTAAAGGTGGATGCCATTAACGGTAAACCCTCTGAAACCCGCTTTCGGATATTACAACGTTACAGTGAAGGCACTCTGGTGGAAGCTTTTCCGGTTACCGGGCGTACCCATCAAATTCGGGTGCATGCGGCGTGTAAGGGCCATCCAATAGCCTGCGATGATAAATACGGCGACAATGCCTTTAGTAGCCAGATGCAACAGTTGGGGTTAAACCGATTGTTTTTGCATGCAAAAAGTTTAAGTTTTATGCATCCAAACACGCAAACCACCTTGCGGGTTGAAGCACCGTTAGATTTGCAATTGGAAAAAGCGCTCACTAAATTAACGAGAAAGTAGTATGTCAGAGGTCAATTTAGTCATTTTCGATTGGGATGGAACGGTAATGGATTCTATTGGCCGCATAGTCTCGTCAATGCAAGCTGCTGCCGGCTTAACCGGGCTGGCAGTGCCGAGCGACTATGCGGTAAAACAAATAATTGGGTTAAGCCTGGATCCGGCCTTTGCGGTATTATTTCCTGACACCGACAGCCAGCAACGCCGCCAATTGTTTGAGCATTATCGCGATCACTATACGCTTTACGATACTACCCCGTCGCCTTTATTTGCTGGCGTAGAGCTGTTGTTGCAAACGCTGACCGAGAAAAATATCTTATTGGCAGTTGCTACCGGCAAAGCCCGTAGGGGTTTAGACCGGATGTTTGCGGATACCGGTCTTGGTCATTATTTTGTTACCAGCCGTTGTGCCGATGAAGCGCAATCTAAACCACACCCAGATATGTTAATACAAATTAGCCAGCAGTTAGACATTCTGCCCGCGAATGCAATTATGGTCGGTGATACCAGCCATGACATGAAAATGGCACAAGCTATTAATATGCCGCGGGTAGGGGTAACTCATGGTGTGCACGGTGCTGATGTGCTTGGCCAGTATCAGCCTAAAGCTATTATTGACAATTTACCGGCTTTGCTGGCTCATATTTAAGTGTAAGCAGATTAACACCTTCATTATTAAGCAGCTGTAACAGCTTAATAAGTGGCAGGCCTATCAGGCTGTTTGGGTCATTACCTTGCATGGCACTAAACAGACTAATACCTAGCCCCTCACTTTTAAAACTACCGGCACAGTCAAACGGTTGTTCTCGGTCAACATATATTGCAATTTCCAGCTGAGTAAGCTGGCGAAAGCATACTGTAAACGGTTCGACGATAACCTGGCATTGGCCACTTTGGACATTAACGAGTGCCAGACCGGTTAAAAACGTGACACTGTTACCATTAAACTGGCTGAGCTGTGCGATGGCATTGTCCCGGGTATGAGGTTTACCGATAATCTGGTTTTTAAATACCGCGACCTGGTCAGAACCTATTACCAGCCCGTGGCTTAAGGTAGCGGCAACTGCCTTGGCTTTGGTCAGGGCCAGCCGGCTTACCAGAGTGGTAGCATCTTCACCTGGCAGTGCTGTCTCGTCAACGTCTGGCTTAATAGTAGTAAAATGCGGCGTTAATTTAGCTAATAATTGACGCCGATATACTGAAGTAGATGCTAAATACAGTGCAGGTAACTCGGAAATGCTCATTGACGGCTCGGTTTTATTCTGAATAATTGTTATTATGCCAAGCTATAGGGTGTTTAACAAAGCCGCTAATTATATTCGCTAATAAAAAGTATAAAAAACTGTGGCAACCCTTTGACAGCGGGGGCTGGGTTCTATATCATGCGCGCCTTATGCAAAAATTGAAAATTCCCGTTACGTTTGACCCGGTTAAAGCCGCCCAAAAGCGGTCGACTTTTGATGGCATCTTGCCGTTGCAATCTTTAATCCGGTTAACAGAAAGCCTTGTGATAAAACAGGGTGAAGTAGCTGTAAGAATTGAATGCGCAACAGATCAACAAGGTTTAGCGGTATTGCAAGGTACTGCCAGCTGCAGTGTTAGTGTGTGTTGCGAGCGCTGTGGCGAAACTATGCTACTGGCACTAGAAAGTAGTTTTATATATACCCCGGTTAAAGGGGATGACAATGCCGCTCTGGCGTTAATTCCGGAGAGTTACGACGTTATTGTTCGTGACGAGCACGGCGAAATAAATTTACGGCAGTTGGTTGAGGATGAACTTATTCTGGCATTACCGCTGTTTCCGATGCATGATGCTGCTGACTGTAATCTCAGTGCTGATGCAATGAGTTTCGGAGACATAGGGCCAGAACCAGAAAAACCAAACCCCTTTGCCATACTGCAAGAACTGAAAAAAAAGTAATTTAGGAGAAAAACAATGGCTGTTCAGCAAAACAAAAAATCTCGTGCACGTCGTGACATGCGTCGTTCTCACGATGCGTTAACTGGCCCTACGTTGTCAGTTGATTCAACTACGGGTGAAACGCATCGTCGTCACCACATTACTGCCGATGGTTTTTACAAAGGCCGTAAAGTAATATAAGTTTGGATGCACCTGGTGCAACCACTAAAGTGTAACCTTGCTTTAGACATGATGGGGGGCGATAACGGCCCCCTAACTACTATACCTGCCGCCCTGGCAGCGATTGCAGAATTTCCTCATCTAAATTTAATGTTGTGCGGCGATATTACCTTGCTGGAACAGCAACTCAGTTTCTATAATAGTTTTCCTCACCCGCAATTAACTCTGGTTGCCAGCAATAATGACGTTAGCATGGCCGATAAACCGTCGGTGGCGCTGCGTAACAAACGCGATTCTTCTATGCGCCGGGCGTTGGATCTGGTCGAGCAGGGCACGGTGCAAGCCTGTGTTAGTGCGGGTAATACCGGTGCGTTAATTGCTATGGCGCACTACGTGTTAAAAATGCTCAATGGTGTTGAACGCCCGGCTTTAATCAGTGTTTTGCCCAGTTGTAAAGGTAACCCGGTGTATATGCTGGATTTGGGTGCCACGGTAAATTGCGATGCCGATACTTTATTTCAGTTTGCCGTGATGGGCGCAGTTATGGCCGAAGAGGTTGTCGGTATCGATTTCCCCAAAGTAGCCTTACTGAATATGGGCGAAGAAGAAATTAAAGGCTCAGATCAAATAAAGCGCGCCTCACAATTGCTATCCAGCTGTAACGACATTAATTACATTGGTTACATTGAAGGTGATGATATTTTTTCCGGTAAGGCGGATGTGATTGTCTGTGATGGTTTTGTTGGCAATGTGGCATTAAAAACCTGTGAAGGGGTGGCGAAACTCATTTTACGCCGCTTTGAAACCAGCTTACGGCAGAGAAAGAGCTCTCAACTTTTCGGTTGGTTGCTAAAACCTTTTATAAAAAGTCTTTATCAGGGGGTGAACCCCGACCACTACAACGGGGCAAGTCTGATAGGATTGCGCGGAATTGTAGTGAAAAGTCATGGAAATGCGACCAAAGACGCATTTTTAAGTGCCATCCGACAAGCTGTGCGCGAGGTTGAACACCAAGTGCCCGCCAAAATTAAAGATCGGTTGGAACAGGTATTAATTGATAAAGCATAGGCTCGCATGTACTCACGCATTATTGGTACCGGGAGTTATTTCCCGTCACAAGTTCGCAGCAACGCTGATTTAGAAACCATGGTGGAAACCACCGATGAATGGATTATCGAGCGAACCGGTATAAAAGAGCGACGAATCATCGCCGACAATGAATCAGTTGCTACTATGGGCGCGCAGGCTGCATTACAGGCTATTGCCGCTGCCGGCGTTGATAAAAACAGCATTGATATGATTATTTGCGCCACTACCAGCGCTGCCAGAGCTTTTCCAAGCGCGGCTTGTGAAATTCAGCGGGAATTAGATCTGCCGCCAATCCCTGCCTTTGATATTGCGGCCGCTTGTGCTGGTTTTTGTTATGGCCTGAGTGTGGCCGATCAGTATATTAAAACCGGTATTGCCAAGCGTATTATGGTAATAGGTTCTGATTGTTTATCCCGACTGATCAGTCCTGAAGACCGTTCCATGGTCATTTTATTTGGTGATGCGGCCGGTGCCGTGCTGCTGGAGGCGTCGGAGCAACCCGGTATTTTATCTACCCATATTTACGCTGATGGCAAATACTCAGAGCTATTATATGTTGATAATCCGATACGTGGAGATGAAAGCTCAGTGCATAGCTCTTGGGGTAGTATGAAAGGTAATGATGTGTTCAAAGTGGCCGTAAACAAATTATCTCAGGTTGTTGAGCAAACGCTTAGTGCCAATAACATGGATAAATCACAGATTGACTGGTTGGTGCCACATCAGGCTAACCTGCGCATTATTTCGGCAGTTGCCCGTAAGCTCGACATGTCGATGGATCAGGTGGTGATTAACCTGGACCGCTACGGCAATACCTCAGCAGCTACGGTGCCAACCGCATTGGATGAAGCAATACGAGATGGCCGGATTAAACGCGGGCAAACTTTATTGTTAGAAGCCTTTGGTGGTGGTTTTGCCTGGGCGTCTGCTCTGGTTCGTTATTGATTTACGCGGCAGGACAAAAAAATGACTAAAAAACTTGCAATTGTATTCCCCGGTCAAGGTTCACAAAGCGTCGGTATGCTGAGCGATTTGTATCAGCATGACATTGTAAATAAAACCTTTGCTGAGGCGTCTGTCGCATTGGGTTATGATTTATGGGCGCTGGTGGCCAATGGCCCGAAAGCAGACTTAAATGAAACTCAGCGCACGCAACCGGCATTACTGACCGCGTCAGTTGCTATCTGGCGTTTATGGCAACAACAACAGGGTGCCCAGCCTGCTTATTTTGCAGGCCACTCGCTTGGTGAATATTCGGCATTAGTGTGTGCTGGCGTGCTAAGCCTTAGTGATGCAGTAAAACTGGTAGAGCAGCGCGGTAATTACATGCAGCAAGCGGTTCCGGCTGGTGTTGGCGGTATGTCGGCTATTATTGGTTTGGACGATGCTGCTATTGCTAAAGCATGCCAAGAGGCTGCAGAAGGCGAAGTAGTGTCGCCGGTTAACTATAATTCACCCGGGCAGGTGGTAATTGCCGGCCATAAAGCGGCAGTAGAGCGCGCCGGAGAATTATGCAAAGCTGCCGGTGCAAAACGGGCATTACCACTGCCGGTAAGTGTACCATCGCACTGTGCGCTAATGCGCCCGGCTGCTAAACAATTGTCTAATGATTTGGCTGCACTGCATTTTAATACCCCGTTATTGCCAGTGGTTAATAATGTTGATGTTAGTATTGCCAGCGATAGCACAGCAATAAAAGAGGCCCTTATACGCCAGTTATATAGCCCGGTGCGCTGGACTGAAACTATTGAATGGCTGGCTAAGCAGGGGGTTACCGACGTAATTGAACTAGGTGCCGGTAAGGTACTCAGCGGTCTTATTAAACGTATTGATAAAAGCCTGATTACCAGTTCAGTAACCGATCAGGCTTCACTTCAGTCTGCTTTGAATCAGCTTTCACAGGAATAACAATGACAAACTTACTCTCTTTAGAAGGCAAAGTTGCCCTGGTTACCGGCGCTAGTCGTGGTATTGGGCGGGCAATTGCTGAACAGTTAGCGACATTAGGTGCTACGGTTATTGGTACTGCCACCACCGAGAAAGGCGCCGAGTCTATTTCTGCTTATCTGGCAGAGCAAGGCCAGGGTATGGTATTAAACGTTACCGATCCGGCCTCGATTGAGCAATGTTTAGCCGAGATAAAAAAGCAGTTTGGTGAAATCGATATTTTGATTAATAATGCTGGTATTACCCGTGATAATTTGCTGATGCGGATGAAAGACGATGAATGGTTTGATATTATTCAAACCAACCTGACATCGGTATTTCGCTTAAGCAAAGCAGTATTGCGTAGTATGATGAAAAAGCGTTATGGTCGCATTGTTACTATTGGTTCTGTTGTGGGGTCAATGGGTAACGCGGGTCAAACGAATTATGCAGCAGCGAAAGCCGGAGTATTAGGTTTTACTAAATCCTTAGCGCGTGAAGTGGCTTCTCGTGGTATTACGGTAAATGCGGTTGCGCCAGGTTTTATTGATACCGATATGACTAAAGAATTATCAGACGAACAAAAAGAAGCTATTTTTTCGCAGGTTCCGGCCAATCGGTTGGGCAAGCCAGAAGAAATTGCTGCTACAGTAGCGTTTTTGGTATCCGCGCCGGCGGCCTATATTACCGGTGAAACAATTCACGTTAACGGCGGTATGTATATGCTATAAGCAGAGCAGGTTTGACCAGCAAAAAATGCTGGTAAGCATGCTTGCAACAATTGCAGCTTACGCATAAACTACCGCCACACAAAATTGCACGAATTGTTGCGATTTATATGAGAAAAAGGAAGAAAAGATGAGCAACATCGAAGAACGCGTTAGAAAAATTATCATCGAGCAACTGGGTGTTAAAGAAGACGAAGTGAAAAATGAAGCGTCTTTTGTTGACGACTTGGGTGCTGACTCACTGGATACTGTTGAGCTGGTAATGGCGTTAGAAGAAGAATTCGATACTGAAATTCCAGACGAAGAAGCAGAGAAAATCACGACTGTTCAGTCTGCGATTGATTACATCAAAGCCCACGCTGAGTAAGCTGAAAGCTTGTAAAACGGGTAGCGCAGCTACCCGTTTTCGTTTCAAGACAGATATAATTTGCTAAGACGGAGGACACGATGGCAAAACGTCGTGTGGTAGTGACCGGTCTGGGAATGTTAACGCCAGTTGGCAATGACGTAGCCAGTAGCTGGCAAGCTTTGCAACACGCTCAAAGTGGTATTGGCTTTATTGAGCACTTCGATACCAGTGCTTACACTACTAAATTTGCAGGTCTGGTTAAAAACTTTGATATTGAGCCATATTTTCCGGCAAAAGATGCCAAGAAAATGGATTTGTTTATACAGTATGGTGTGGCGGCGGGTATTCAGGCTTTTCGCGATTCGGGTTTGGAAATCACCGAGCAAAATGCGCCGCGTATTGGTGCCGCAATTGGTTCAGGTATTGGTGGTTTAGGTTTAATTGAAGAAAATCACACTAAATTACTTAGCAGCGGGCCAAAGCGCTTGTCTCCGTTTTTCGTTCCTTCGACCATTATTAATATGATTGCCGGCCAGGTGTCAATTATTCTTGGATTGCAAGGGCCCAATATTAGTATTGTTACCGCTTGTACCACCGGCGTGCATAATATTGGCCAGGCGGCACGCATGATTGCTTATGGTGATGCTGACGCGATGATTGCCGGTGGTGCTGAAAAAGCATCAACGCCTTTAGGTATGGGCGGCTTTGGCGCTGCTAGGGCACTGTCTACCCGTAATGACGCACCAGAACAAGCAAGCCGTCCCTGGGATAAAGACCGAGATGGTTTTGTGTTAGGTGATGGTGCCGGTGTCATGGTTGTAGAAGAGTACGAACACGCCAAGGCCCGTGGCGCAAAGATATATGCTGAACTGGTTGGTTTTGGCATGAGTGGCGATGCTTATCATATGACATCACCGCCAGAAAACGGCACTGGTGCCGCTTTGGCAATGAAAAATGCCCTGCAAGATGCAGCAGTTAACCCAGAGCAGGTGCAGTATATTAATGCACATGGTACCTCGACTTCAGCCGGTGATATTGCGGAAACTATGGCCATTAAGACTATTTTTGGTGCAAAACCTGCTCAGCTAATGGTGAGTTCGTCTAAATCAATGATGGGGCACTTACTCGGTGCTGCCGGCTCTGTTGAATCTATTATTACGGTGTTATCGTTGCAGGATCAGCTGGTTACCCCAACCATTAATCTGGATAACCCCAGTGAAGGCTGTGATTTGGATTACGTACCGCATACCGCCAGGCAGGCGAAACTGGAGTATGCTTTGTGTAACTCTTTTGGCTTTGGTGGTACCAACGGTTCTATCCTGTTTAAACGGATTTAGCCAGCTTCTTGAGCTTCTTGTGTTACAAAGGCTGCCGCGGCAGCCTTTGTTTTATCTGAAAATTAAGGCATACTCGACCTTATTTTTGGATGTTATAACACCACGTGATTAACACTATCAGTACTTATGATCGCTGTTTTCTATACGGTGATGGTTTCTTTAGCACTATCCGCGTGAGCAATGGTTTGCCGCTGCATTGGCCACTGCATTTGGCGCGCTTGCAGCATACTGCCAGGCAGCTAGGAATTACTATTACAGACTGGAGCCTAGTTTCTGTGGCCGTAACCGAGGCCATAGCGGCGGAAAAACTCGCTAATGCGGTGTTAAAAGTTCAAATATCCCGCGGTGAGGGTGGCCGCGGTTACAGCCCTGTTGGTATTTCCCCAGCCAGAGTATTTATCAGCCACAGTGCGCTTCTGGATTATACCGTTTGGCAGCAGCAAGGCGTTAAACTGGCTTTAGCCGAATTACGGTTAGCGGTGCAACCTGCATTAGCGGGGTTAAAGCATTGTAACCGGTTAGAGCAAGTGCTGTTAAAACAAGAAGCCCATAGCAGAGGCGTAGACGACATGCTGGTGTGCGATCAGCAGGGTTTTATTACAGAGGCTATTGCTGCCAACCTGTTTTTACACCACAACGGCCATTGGGTTACGCCGCAATTAGGTCGGGCAGGCGTAGCAGGGGTAATGCGTGGCCATGTACTGAGCTTACGGCCAGATATTGCCGAAGTGAACTGGCTATTGCCAGCATTAGCTGAGGTAGATGCCATGGTATTGAGCAACGCCCTGATGGGACTGGTGCCGGTACAATCTTACCATAACCAAGCACTGGATCTGGCGCTGGCCAAAACCTGGTGTAATGAGCTGCTATGTTAAAAAAACTGCTATTACTGATGTTGTTGGCAGGTGTATTAATAACGCTGTTACTCAACTATGCATTTAAACAGCTGGAACAACGCCCGATAAGTGTTAACGAGCCTTATATTACCCTGGCAGCGGGCAGTAGTGCCCGTAGTTTATGTCAGCAATGGGCAAGTCAGGGGCAGCTAACGTCGTATGATTGCCAGCTATTACGGCTTTATTTAAAATGGCAACCTGAGCTAACAAAAGTACGCCAAGGCACTTATCAAACACCGGCAGAACCAACATTACTGGCGCTGCTACGCTTATTTGTCAGTGGCCCCGACGCCCAATTTAGTTTGACGTTTATTGATGGTGAAACGGCCCAGCAGGCACTAGCCCGCTTACACGCCGCACATTATCTGACACAGGATATTGACAGTACCCTGCAGATGCTCGATTTACTGGACTGGCCTGCTGACTGGGGCCCCGCGCCAACTCATCCTGAAGGGTTGTTGTTTGCCGATACGTATTTTTACACCGCCGGTAGCAGTGCCAGTTCGTTGGTTAAGCGGGCGCAACAAGCCCTTATGCAGCAGTTAGAGCAAGCCTGGCAACAACGACAGGGCGAGTTGCCGTTACAAAACCGTTATCAATTACTGATCATGGCCTCAATTATTGAAAAAGAAAGTGGTTTATTGGCGGAAAAATCCTTAGTAAGCTCAGTATTTGTTAACCGGTTAAACACCAATATGCGCTTACAAACCGATCCGACCGTGATCTATGGTTTAACCGATTACAGTGGCCGCATTACCTCCGCCGATTTACGCAACCCGCATCTGTACAATACTTATCGTCATCATGGTTTGCCACCAGGGCCTATTGCTTTAGTTGGCAGCAGTGCCTTACAGGCTGCAGCAAAGCCTGACACCAGCGAGTACTATTATTTTGTCAGTCGCGGCGATGGCTCTCATGTTTTCTCAGTATCGCTTGAGCAACATAATGCGGCGGTAAGAAAATATATTTTGGGAAAAAACAATGAGTAAAACAGGTAAGTTTATTGTGGTAGAAGGGCTTGAAGGTGCTGGCAAAAGCAGCGCTATGGCAACGATTTGCCACTATCTGCAGCAACAGCAGATAGTGGTAGTCAGTACGCGCGAGCCCGGTGGCACGCCGTTGGCCGAAAAGCTACGTACTTTAGTTAAACAAGTCGACAGCAATGAGCAGTTAGCAGCAGAAACCGAGTTATTACTGATGTATGCCGCGCGGGTACAGTTATTGACAAACGTGATCCGACCGGCGCTGGCCAGAGGCGACTGGATAGTCGCCGATCGACATGATATGTCGTCGCGGGCCTATCAGGGAGGAGGGCGTCAGCTAGACGAGCAACTGATTAATAATTTGCGCAGCAGCGTGCTGGGTAACACCAAACCCGATCTTACCCTTTACCTTGATATTGACCCCGCTATTGGTTTAAGCCGGGCTGCTGCCCGTGGCCAACTTGATCGGATTGAACAAGAGCAGCTGGATTTTTTCATCCGAACTCGGCAAAAATACCGCGATATTGCGGCCACAGAGCCCGCTATTGTTACTATAGACGCCAGCAAGCCGCTGGCCGACGTGCAACTGGCTATTATAATAGCACTAAACAGCTATTTTCCCGTATCGTCTAAAGAGCAGTGCAATGGCTGAGTTATATCCCTGGTTACACGCAAAATTTAAGCAGTTGCAGGCGCTGGCCGGTAACGATCAGCTGGCGCATGCGCTGGTGTTCAGTGGTAATGCGGGTATAGGTAAGCGCGCCATGGCTGAGGCGCTGGCGGCACTTTTACTCTGTAAAACACCACTACTAACCGGTGCTTGCGGTAGCTGTAAGAGTTGTTTACTTCGCCTGGCTGGCAATCATGCTGATTTACTGCTGCTGTATAGCGACACTCAGCATATCGGCGTGGATGCTGTTCGCCAGCTTACCCGCTTTACCCAGGGCGCTGCTCAGCAGCATGGTGTTAAGGTGGTTATTATACCGGCGGCTGACACCATGACGGAAGCGGCAGCTAATGCTCTGTTAAAAACCCTGGAAGAGCCGCCAGCCGGTTGTTACATTATGTTAATTACCCAGAATTATTCGCAGCTGTCTGCTACCATTCGCAGCCGTTGTCAGCAGTGGCAGCTTAGCGCTGGCAATGCAGAGCAAAGCCGGCAATGGTTAAGCCAGCAACATAACCAGCCGCTGCCGCCTTTTTTACTGGAGTATTGTCAAGGCTCGCCGTTAAAGGCGTTAAGGTTACTAAAAACCAATACAGCCGATAGCCTTGCCAGCGTGCTGACACTGTTAGACGATTATTTTAGTGGCCAGCTTGAGCACAACAGTGCAGTTAAACAGTTGGATGGCACGACTGAGCTTGCCGGTATACTGGGCTTTTATTTACGCCAGCGCCTAAGTACACCGTTTGAATTTCAACGCCAGCACACACTTTTAACGGCTTATCAGCGCTGGTGTCGTGACGCCACCCAAATAATAGGGCAAAATAGTGCCTTAGCGTTAAGTGGTTTACTAACCGAATTAACACCCTTATTGCATCATCAGGAGGCGAAATGGAAGAGCTAACGCTGGGCTTTACTGATATTAAAGAATTGTATCGCTGCTACATGCCCTTTTTTAAAAATGGTGGCTTGTTTGTCCGCTCTGCCCGGCACTATAAAATGGGCCAGTCACTGGCACTTAGCGTAACCCTGCCAGACGCATTAGAGCCGATGGTGGTAACTGGTAAAGTGGCTTGGGTTGCACCGCATGGCGCACAAAGCGCTAATCCGGCTGGCATTGGAGTGGCTTTTATTGATGATAAATCCAATTTATCCGGCAAAATTGAAAAATTAGTGGGCGGTATGCAAAACAGTACCGACCCTACCTATACCATGTAGTAAATACCATTAAGGGGTTGTTTTGTTTGTAGATTCGCATTGTCATCTTGACTTGCTCGAATTGGAAAAGCTGGGCTTAAGCCTGGAGCAAGTTATTGCCGCTGCAGGGGAGCGTCAGGTAGAACACATGTTGTGTGTCTCGGTTAGTATCAAAGATTTTGCTGCCATGGCAGCCACTGTAGTGGCTTACCCCCAGGTATCAGTGTCTTGTGGCGAACATCCGCTGCACCAAACCGATACCGTAGATGAGCAGCAGTTGCTAACACTATGCCAGCAACCCATTGTGGTGGCTGTTGGAGAAACCGGGCTTGATTACTTTTATGCCCCCGACTCGAAACGGGCGCAGCAAACTGCTTTTGTCAGCCATATTAACGTGGCACGGCAGGTAAACAAGCCTTTAATTGTGCATACCCGTGATGCCCGCACTGATACCATTGCCTTATTAAAATCACACCGCGCTGAACAAGCAGGCGGGGTGCTGCATTGTTTTACAGAAAGCTACGAGATGGCCAAAGCGGCGCTTGATCTGGGCTTTTATATTTCCATTTCCGGCATTATGACCTTTCGTAACGCCGATGAGCTGCGGGCTGTGGTTAAAAAGTTACCACTTGATCGGTTGTTAATTGAAACTGACTCACCCTATTTAGCGCCAGTACCGTTTCGCGGCAAGACTAACCAGCCAGCCTATGTTACTGCGGTAGCCGAAGCCATTAGTGACTTACGAGGCATTAGCGTGGCGGCTTTAGCAGAGCAAACTACCGCTAATTTTTATCAGTTATTTCCACTGTGTAAAACGAAATTAAAACATTGATATAAAATAAATATTAAAAAACAATTAGGGTGTTGCAGATAAAAGAAGCCCAGAACCAATCTAAATTGTTCTGGGCCTAGGGGAATGGCTCATAGGGAATGAGCCGTGCGCTATCGAAAAGACGTTACCAATAAAGTAATGTAAGTGTAGTAAAGCTACTTCACTTTTTCCTGTTTATTGTTGCGCTGTAATTGCTTGCTTTAATCAGGTTACCCACCGTTTGTGCTCAGGTTACCCCCAGCTTATCCACCCCTTTAATGCCGCTACTTCACAGTTTTGCCGCCTTCGCCCTTTTTTAGGGGCAAATATTGTTTATATATGATTTAACATTTTTCTGTAATTTTAATAGCAAAAAAATCTAAATATAAATGCTAGTTACAGCAGGGGCCGCTAGGGTAGCGGCTGAGATAAAGCGTATTTGTATTATATTGAATTACTACTTTAGGCGCATATTGTCGACAATGCGTCCTATTTTAACTTGACATAAGCCATTAATGCGCTTAAAAAGTACTACGTGATTAATTATGTCGACAATATATGTATCAGCCTCATCCTGCATTACGTAAACCCATTACTGCGGCCGATAGAGTTTTACAAGAAATTCAGCGGGCAATAGTAGACGGTGATATGGCCGCTGGTAGCAAAATTAGCGAGCCAGAGCTGGCCCGCCGTTTCGACTTAAGCCGCGCACCGCTGCGTGAAGCATTAGCGCGACTAGAGCGCTGCCATTTAATTGAACGCATTCCTAATGCCGGTGCCAGAGTAGTAAAATTGTCGACAACGGGCTTATTGGCGTTGTATCAGTTACGGGAGAATTTGGAGGGGCTGGCCTGCAAATTAGCGGCAGAACACATGAGCGACGATGAAATAACCGAAGTGCGCCAGTTATTGGATCAGCATTTATCCTCGCAGCGGGTGCGTGAGGGAGAAAGTTATTACCAGGAAGCGGGCGATTTAGATTTTCATTATCGGGTTATTTTAGGTAGTAAAAACAGTTACTTAATTAATATTTTATGTGACGAACTGTATTATCTGGTACGAATGTACCGGGTGCAACTTGGTATGAATGGCCCCAGGGTGTCGCGTGCGTTTGACGAGCATAAAGCTATTATTACTGCTATTGCCAACCGTGACGGTGAGCTGGCCGATTTATTAATGCGCCGCCATATAGCAGCATCGCGGCGTAACATTGAATTACAACTTGAACAAATGGGAACTTGATATGGCTAATACACTTTCTGCTGGCGCCAAATTTCGCGCAGCTATTACGGCAAACCAACCATTACAAATCGTCGGTACCATTAATGCTTACACCGCCATGATGGCTGAGCGTAGTGGCCATCAGGCTATTTACCTTTCTGGCGCGGGCGTAGCTAATGCTTCATTTGGTTTACCCGATTTAGGCATGACCTCGTTAAATGATGTTTGTGAAGATATCCGGCGTATTACGGCCGCAACCAGCGTGCCGTTGTTAGTTGACGCCGATACGGGTTGGGGTGGTGCTTTTAATATTGCCCGTACCGTTAAAGAAATGAGCCGGGCCGGTGCGGCTGGCTTTCATATTGAAGATCAGGTAGCGCAAAAGCGTTGTGGCCATCGGCCAAATAAAGAAATTGTGTCGTTAGATGAAATGGTTGACCGGGTAAAAGCCAGTGTTGACGCGCGTGTTGACGAAAGCTTTTTTATTATGGCCCGCACCGATGCGTTAGCCCAGCAAGGTGTTGATGCGGCATTAGAGCGAGCCTTGGCTTGTGAAGCTGCCGGTGCCGATGCCATTTTTGCTGAAGCGGTGCACACGCTGGAGCAATACACGCTTTTTACCAAGGCGTTAAAAATACCGGTGTTGGCAAATATTACCGAGTTTGGCCAAACGCCACTGTTTAATACTGCCGAGCTAGCCAACGTTGGGGTAGCAATGGTGTTGTACCCGCTAAGCGCATTTCGGGCGATGAACAAAGCTGCACTAAAGGTGTATCAGTCTATTCTGGCCAATGGCGATCAGAAAGCGGTGGTAGAGACCATGCAAACCCGGGCTGAGTTATACGATTTTTTAAATTATCACAGCTTTGAGCAAAAACTTGATGCCTTGTTTAACGACGGCAAAAATAAGTAAGCCAACGCGAATGTATTAACAGACTAAATATCTGTTGAATTAACAACCGAATTCTTAGAAATATGGAGCAAGACAATGGCAAATGCAAAACAACTATCTGGTGCCGGCCTGCGTGGTCAGGTAGCCGGTAAAACTGCCTTATCAACCGTGGGTAAAACCGGTTCAGGCTTAACCTATCGTGGCTACGATGTAAAAGATTTAGCAGCACATTGCGCGTTTGACGAAGTGGCGTTTTTAATTTTAAAAGGTGAGTTACCCAATAAAGGTGAGCTAACCGAATACAAAACTACATTAAAGCGAATGCGCAGCCTGCCGCAGGCACTAAAAGACGTGTTAGAGCGTATACCGGCCTCAGCCCACCCGATGGACGTAATGCGCACGGGCTGCTCCATGCTGGGTAACCTGGAAACCGAGCAACACTTTGCTGTGCAGCAAGATGTTACTGATAGAATGCTGGCGCTATTTCCGGGCATGGTGAATTATTGGTACAACTACAGCCATCATAATAAGCGGATTGAAGTAGAAACAGATGCCAATTCTATTGCCGAGCAGTTTTTATGGACCCTGCATGGTGAGAAGCCGTCGGCGTTACACACCGAGGTAATGGAGTCGTCGCTAATTTTATACGCCGAGCATGAGTTTAATGCTTCTACCTTTACGGCAAGGGTGTGCGCTTCTACCCTTAGTGATATGCATTCTTGTGTTACCGGTGCTATTGGCTCGTTGCGCGGCCCGCTGCATGGGGGTGCTAATGAAGCGGCAATGGAGCTGATTGAAAAAATGGATAATGCCGATGATGCTGAGCAAAAACTGCTGGGTATGTTGGCGCGTAAAGAAAAAATCATGGGCTTTGGCCATGCGGTGTATTCAGAGTCAGATCCCCGTAATGCGGTTATTAAAGCCTGGTCAGAGAAGTTAGCAAAGGCCAATGGCGATACCCGCTTGTATGACGTATCTGAGCGCTGCGAAGCGGTAATGTGGCGGGAGAAAAAGCTGTTTTGTAATGCCGATTTTTTCCATGCCTCGGCTTACAACTATATGGGTATTCCAACTAAATTGTTTACGCCAATATTTGTTTGTAGCCGCTTAACCGGTTGGGCCGCCCATGTAATGGAGCAGCGCGCCGATAACCGTATTATCCGGCCAAGTGCCGACTACGTTGGCGTAGAGCCACGCAGCGTTAAGCCGATTACCGAGCGGTAAGTATTTACTTTAAGGTTAGCGGGTATGGCAACTGATCGGTTGCAACACCCGCCATGCTCACCACAGCAACTCGGCCGTTGCTGCAGCTCTTAAATTATCTCGCCGCTACCACTGAGAAACACAGGTAACTATAATGAACAGTGAATATCGTAAAAAACTGCCCGGCACCAACCTCGAGTACTTTGATACCGAGGCTGCTGTCGATGCCATTGAACCCGGCGCGTATGCCAAACTGCCTTATACCTCGCGGGTATTTGCTGAAAACTTAGTCCGTCGCTGCGATAAAGCCACGCTAACCGATTCTTTAAAGCAATTTATTTATCGCAAGAACGACTTAGATTTTCCCTGGTATCCAGCACGGGTAGTATGCCATGACATTTTAGGCCAAACCGCCTTAGTCGATTTAGCTGGTTTGCGTGATGCTATTGCCGAGCAGGGCGGCGATCCTGCTAAGGTTAACCCGGTAGTGCCCACCCAATTAATTGTCGACCACTCATTAGCGGTAGAGTTTTCTGGCTTTGATAAAGATGCCTTTGAAAAAAACCGCGCTATTGAAGATCGGCGCAACGACGACCGCTTTCATTTTATTAACTGGACTAAAAAAGCTTTTAAAAACGTCGATGTTATTCCGCCGGGTAACGGCATTATGCACCAGATTAATTTAGAGCGAATGTCACCGGTGATCCATGCGCAAGATGGCGTGGCGTTCCCCGATACCTTGGTAGGCACCGACAGCCACACACCACACGTTGACGCGCTGGGTGTGCTTGCTATTGGTGTGGGCGGTCTGGAAGCAGAAAGCGTAATGCTCGGCCGGGCCAGCTGGATGCGCCTGCCCGACATTATTGGCGTAGAGCTAAGCGGTAAAGCCCAACCTGGCATTATGGCCACCGATATTGTGTTGGCGTTAACCGAGTTTTTGCGCCAGCAAAAAGTGGTATCCAGTTATTTAGAGTTTTATGGCGAAGGCGCCACCAGTTTAAGTTTGGGCGACAGAGCCACCATTTCTAATATGACACCGGAATACGGCGCTACCGCAGCCATGTTTTATATTGATCAGCAAACGCTGGATTATTTAACCTTAACCGGCCGTGAAGCCAAGCAAGTGCAGCTGGTAGAAACCTACGCTAAAACAGCCGGTTTATGGGCCGACAGTTTAAAAACGGCGCAATATCAGCGGGTGCTTAAGTTTAATTTATCCAGTGTGGGTCGCACCATGGCGGGCCCGTCAAACCCACATACCCGCTTAGCCACCAGCGAGTTAGCTGAGCGTGGTATTGCTGGTAAGTACCTGCTGGAAGAGGGCAAAATGCCTGATGGCGCGGTTATTATTGCTGCTATTACCAGCTGTACTAATACCTCTAACCCGCGCAACGTTATTGCCGCGGCCTTATTGGCGCGTAATGCTAATGCTAAAGGGTTAAGCCGCAAACCCTGGGTAAAAACCTCGCTGGCGCCTGGCTCAAAAACGGTGCAATTATATTTAGAAGACGCTAACTTGCTCCCTGAGCTAGAGCAGCTGGGCTTTGGTATTGTCGGTTTTGCCTGCACTACTTGTAATGGTATGAGTGGTGCACTGGACCCGGTTATTCAACAAGAAGTAATTGACCGCGATTTATACGCTACCGCTGTATTATCGGGTAACCGTAACTTTGACGGCCGCATTCACCCGTATGCCAAGCAGGCGTTTTTAGCCTCACCGGCCTTAGTGGTAGCCTATGCCATTGCCGGTACCATTCGCTTTGATATTGAAAAAGACATACTGGGTTACGACGATAAAGGTACCGCGATTACTTTAAAAGATATTTGGCCAGATGATGCTGAAATAGATGCGGTAGTGGCAAAAAGCGTTAAGCCCGAGCAATTTCGGCGGGTTTACGAGCCCATGTTTACCGTGGCGGTCGATTTTGGTGAGCAAATAAGCCCGTTGTACGACTGGCGGCCACAAAGTACTTACATTCGCCGGCCACCTTACTGGGCAACCGAAGGTGAGGGTGCTATTGCCGGCGAGCGCAGCTTAACCGGCATGCGACCATTGGCGGTATTGGGTGACAATATCACTACTGACCACTTATCGCCGTCAAACGCCATTATGTTAGACAGTGCGGCCGGTGAGTATTTACACAAAATGGGTTTGCCAGAAGAAGATTTTAACTCATACGCTACCCATAGGGGCGATCACTTAACTGCTCAGCGCGCCACCTTTGCCAACCCGAAACTGATTAACGAAATGGCTGTGGTAGACGGCAAAGTAAAACAAGGCTCGTTAACCCGGTTAGAGCCAGAGGGTAAAGTTACCCGCATGTGGGAAGCCATTGAAACCTACATGCAGCGTAAACAGCCACTAATTATTGTGGCCGGCGCCGATTACGGCCAGGGCTCGTCACGTGACTGGGCGGCCAAAGGTGTGCGGTTAGCCGGGGTAGAGGCCATTGCCGCAGAAGGCTTTGAGCGTATTCACCGTACTAATTTAATTGGTATGGGTGTATTACCGTTAGAGTTTAAAGCCGGCACTACCCGCACTACGCTGCAATTAGACGGCACTGAAACCTATGACGTAACCGGTGAGCGTAAGCCACGGGCAACCTTAACGCTGGTTATTCACCGCAAAAATGGTGAAACGTTTGAAGTGCCGATGATCTGCAGGCTGGATACAGCAGAAGAGCTGTCGATTTACGAAGCAGGTGGTGTACTGCAGCGCTTTGCGCAAGACTTTTTGCAGGGTGCTGTATAACGTTTGAAGTGATTATGTTTGGCTTCGCTATCAAGTCCCGCAGATATCGACTAGAAAGAGCAGCAATTTTTTCTGGAATTATACTCCGAATTTGATATGGGAGAGCCGATGCCCTGTTTTGTTGCCGTAGAGTGTCTGAGTGAGCGCGCAAGCGTGAGCGAGTTGCTGCGGCAAGCAAAATAGGGTTTTCGGCTCGTACTCCCAGCAAATTTATAGATTTCAATGGGTAACAACTATGACTACACCACAAATCAAAATTCCAGCCACCTATATGCGTGGTGGTACCAGTAAAGGCGTGTTTTTTAAACTCGACGACTTACCAGAAGCTGCCCGGATGCCGGGCGCAGCCCGCGACAAATTATTGCTGCGGGTAATTGGCAGCCCCGACCCTTATGGTAAACATACCGATGGCATGGGCGGCGCTACTTCTAGCACCAGCAAAGCAGTTATTTTAAGTAAAAGCAGCAAGGCCGATCACGACGTTCATTACATTTTTGGCCAGATAGCGATAGACAAACCCTTTATTGACTGGAGTGGTAACTGCGGTAACTTAAGTGCCGCAGTGGGCTCATTTGCTATTAGCAATGGTTTAGTGAGCAAAAGTCGTATTCCAGAAAACGGTATTTGTACGGTACGTATCTGGCAGGGCAATATTAGTAAAACCATTATTGCCCATGTGCCCATCACCAACGGCGAAGTACAAGAAACCGGTGACTTTGAGCTAGATGGCGTAACTTTTGCGGCAGCAGAAGTGAAAATTGAGTTTTTAAACCCGGCGGCTGATGAAGGCGAGGGCGGCGGCGCCATGTTCCCGACTGGCAACCTGATTGATCAATTAGATGTGCCAGGTATTGGCAGCGTTAAGGCCACCTTAATTAATGCTGGTATTCCGACTATTTTTGTTAATGCTGCCGATATTGGTTATAGCGGTACCGAATTGCAGGATGCGATTAACGGCGATGCCGCCGCGTTAGCGCGGTTTGAAACCATTCGCGCCTATGGTGCGCTTAAAATGGGCCTGATAAACGATATTAACCAGGCTAGCATGCGCCAGCACACACCAAAAGTGGCATTTGTGGCAGCACCACAAACCTATGTATCGTCTAGTGGTAAAACTGTTGCCGCTACCGACATCGACTTACTGGTGCGGGCGCTGTCGATGGGCAAACTACACCATGCCATGATGGGCACGGCAGCCGTGGCTATTGGTACTGCTGCCGCTATTCCCGGTACACTCGTTAACCTGGCTGCAGGGGGAGGGGCGCGCCAAGCCGTGCGCTTTGGTCATCCGTCAGGCACTTTACAAGTTGGTGCAGAAGCCACGCTAATTAATGGCAACTGGTCTGTAACTAAAGCCATTATGAGCCGCAGCGCCAGGGTGTTAATGGAAGGCTCGGTACGAGTGCCGGGTGATTGTTTTTAACCAAAACTATTTTTAACCTGGGGCGCTTTAGCGCCCTTTTTTATAGCAATTGTGACAATGGGCTTTTCACTCCACTGGCGCCGTGATTAAGTACGTGGGTATAAATTTGGGTAGTACGAATATCCGAATGACCGAGTTGTTCCTGAACGGTGCGGATATCGGCACCCGATTCTAATAAGTGGGTAGCGAAGCTATGACGCAGCGTATGGCAAGTGACATTTTTGGCTATTGAAGCTTTTTTAGCTGCAATTTTAACTTCACGCCTTAAGCAGGTTTCGTCTAGATGATGTCTGCGCAGCAGTTTACTGTCTGGATCAGTACTCAGTTTGCCGGACGGAAATAAGTATTGCCAACCAACTTGCCTCGCCACACCATTACAGACAAGTAATCATAATCAATATCATGCACGCGTAATCTAACCGCCTCCATCAGTCGCAGCCCGCTGCCGTACATTAATTGTGTTAGCAGTTTATATTTAGGGTCGACTACTTTTAACAGCGCCGAAATTTCAGCACGGGTTAATACCACGGGTAGCTTAGGTGAGACGTGGGAACGATTAAAATTTAAATTTAGTGATAGCGGCTGCTGTAGCACTTTACTGTATAAGAAACTCAGCGCATTTAATGCCGTAGCCTGGGTTCGCGGGGCTACATTGCGCTGATTAACCAAAAAGCTTAAAAACGCCTCAACATCCTGCTCTGACAATGACGATGGATGCTGCTTTTTGTGGTAAAGAATATAAAACTTAACCCAGTAAACATAAGCTTCAACAGTTCTTTTCGCATAACGACGTGCAAACATAAATTCAGCAAGGTACTGTAAAAAAGGCGATGACATAAGCAATGCTCCTAAAATAAATTAATTTGTATAAATATACAGTATTAGGTAAATTTATTGTTAGCAAGTAAATCGCAAGTTTAAACCACGCTTTCTCCAAGCTGTTCCTATACAACTTACAAAAATTTGTTGATTTACCGATGGTTATTAGATAATGTATTTTTTTTACAAAAGATAGAATGGAATTTACACTGTGTGAAAGCGTGGATATTCCAAACTAATAAGCTGTTGAACTAAGCCGCTGCGCGGAGCTCTCAGCACTCCCCCTGATATTGAGCCACACTTACTCCGGGAATGTTCCCTACATAACCGGAGAATAATCATGACCCCGTTACGTCAGGCGATGATCGACGAATGTCGGTTGCGTGGTCTTGCTATAAGAACCGAAGAAACTTATCTGTATGCGGTTGAGCAGTTAAGCCGTCACTACCACCAACGGCCGGACACTATTAGTGAAGAGCAGCTTGAGCAATACTTCAGGTATCTGACGCTAGAGAAACAGTTAGCGCGCAATACTATTCATGTTCAACTCAATGGTATCTGTTTCTTTTTTAAAGCGGTGCTTCACAAGGAGATTACTATCACCAAGCCGCTATCAAGGCGGCCGGTTAAAGCGCCGGTAATGCTAAAACCAACAGAAGTACAGTTAGTCATTTCACTGTGTCCTAACAGAAAGCATCGCTTTATGTTAATGACCTGCTACGGAACCGGCTTAAGATTAATGGAGCTAATCCACACCAAAGTCGCTGACATTGATGGCCAGAGAAGCACACTTAGAGTGCTGGCTGGTAAAGGCAATAAAGACCGGTACGTAGTGCTTGCACCGGCAGTGCTTAACTTACTTCGTGAGTATTGGCAGTTATATCGCCCCCGAGACTATCTGTTTTATTCTGGTCGTGGCATGGATAAGCCAATGTCCAGCAGTTGTATTACCAAGCCATTTAAAGAAGCGGTTCGAGCTGCTGGTATATCAAATCAATGTAGTCTCCATAGTTTACGGCATGCCTATGCGACACATCAGTTGGTTGCGGGGATGCCGTTGTATGAATTACAAAACCAATTAGGCCATACCGACATTAAGACAACTCAGCGTTATCTTCACTGGCTGCCGGAGATGGGCAGCGGTGCCAGAGATTTACTGGCGGGCTGGACGACATGATGAGCCTACACCTGAGTGATGTGTTAACGCGGTTTTTACCGGATTATCAACAACATTATGCAATGAACTGGCAGCAACAAGCCGCCTGTAAACACATCCTGCAATGTCGTACCTTAGCCTTAGGGCAGCAGCTATGGCAGTGTGATAACTGCCAGCAGCAACAAGTAGTTTACTGCTCATGCAGAGACAGGCATTGTCCGCGATGTCAGGGGCAGCGTACCCGTGATTGGATAGAGGCGCAGGCGGCCAATCTGTTGCAGGTAAAGTACTTCCACCTGGTGTTTACTCTGCCACATGAACTGAATGTCATTAGCCAGTATGCGCCGGAAAAGCTCTACAAAAGTCTTTTTAGTGCGGTGTGGCAAACACTGAGTAAGTTCGCGCTGCAGCATCGTAAAAGCACAGGAGAGCTGGGTATGACAGCCGTACTGCATACCTGGGGCCAAACATTAACGCAGCATATTCACTTGCACTGTTTAATCCCCGGGGGGATGTTAAGCAAGGCAGAACGCTGGCAGGTGATAGATAAGGGTTACTTGTTCCCGGTGAAGGCGCTATCTACGGTGTTCCGGGCAAAGATGTTACAACAACTGCGTGATGAGAAACTGAGTATCCCGGACAAGGATGCACTGCTGACAACACCTTGGACGGTGTTTAGCAAAGCTTGCCTGTGTAAACCGCAGACGGTACTGCGTTATCTAGGACGTTATACCCGCAAAGGTGTGTTACATGAGAGCCGTTTACAGCGGATTAGTGCAGAGGGTGTGAGTTTTAGCTACCGGGACTATCGGGATGACAACAAACGTAAAGCGATGACCTTAAGCGGACCAGAGTTTATCCGGCGTTATCTGAGCCATGTCTTACCCAAAGGCTTTATGCGGATCAGGCACTATGGTTTGTTGGCCAATCGATGTCGCAAGCGAAAGCTGACGATAATCAGGCAGCAGGAAGCGCAGCGTAAACCCAAAGATGAAGCAACGGCTACTGAGCGGGAAACACCGTGTTGGCGTTGCTCGCATTGTCAGGTTGGGTCACTACATTTGGCGTCAGTTATAGCGCATCGCCCTGAGGGTAACCCCGACGGCTGAGCAGTAAGGATGTAGAGTGAACAAAAACAGGCTAAAGCTGCCTGAGGCCAAGTATTACGCAATGGTTGGCATATCTTGAAAAGAGCTGATTAATAATATGATGAGAAGCAATAAAAAGGCACTAAAGCAAATCACCTATGTAACAAAAGTCTGTAAATTAATTGTTCCCTAAATATACAAATTCCATTAGCATCAGCCATACCAAAAATTAAGTGAGCCGGGCCGTTCAACAGGCGTTTATCCGTCAATGAACAACGTGCCGGATAAAACACTAAGTTGTTATGTTTAAAAGTAGTTAAACCATGTTTTGGCAAGTAACCTTCTGGATATTGGTTGCATTAATCGTTCTGCCTTTTCCGTTTAAGGTCTTTGAGTATGTATCTGGAAAGGATAAAAGCCCTCGGATCGTAAAAGTAGAAGAAGTAGCAAATGCATTATTTATGGCTTTGTGTCTAGTCGCTTTTTACGGCTTCATTGCGGGCAAGGCTTATCTCACGCCAGCTTTCTGGCAGGGCTGGCTATTCATCGCCATAGTCTGGTCTCTATTACCTATTTTTTGGTCACCTAAGTTGGTTTATGCTGCTGAGGTTATGGGTAAAAATAAAATGCGTTTAGTGGCAGGCGTAAGCTGCATTTTGTATTTACCGCTCCTTTTTGCAGTGTATTTTTATGCATTTTAAACATAA
>NZ_LAHP01000007.1 GCF_000987765.1 Arsukibacterium sp. MJ3 | reverse complement strand
ATAGATCTGATCACCAAACGCCATGAATGTTCAATTATTTCTTTATTATACTATTGTTTTTTATATACATTTTGTGGGGATTTGTCAGACTCTGACCCTTTTTATATTCGTTATTACTGGAAACTGGACATATATCCAGCTGTAGTGTATTTTTTTAATAGTTAAGAAGATGATAGCTTTGGGTAATAAATGGCTAAAATTGATCGGCAACAATTTCCCGAGTTAGACCGTTTGCTGTGGGATACAAAAGAACGTTTTTTTGAAGAAAAAGAAGTGCTTGATATTTATGAACGGCGTTGGCTTTTTGTTGATCAGCGCAAACTTACGGCAAGCGAACTTAAGCTGATCAGCAACCTTGCCCAAAACGCCGGCGGTTTTTTACCTGCACCAGGTAATCCACGGTTATGAAAATACACTATCGCCGGGAAAAACATCAATTAATTGCTAACTGTTTGGCAAACTTTAATAGCGAATTTTTATCTGAGCATGCCATTTTTTTTGGCGGTGGCACTCGTATTGCCCTTGAACTGGATGAGTATCGAGAGTCAGTAGATATTGATTTCTTGTGTAAAGACAAAGCTGCTTTTCGCGCTGTGCGTCAGCAGGTAAATAATAGTTCTCTTGGCGAGTTGGTTTATAAAGAGTTTAATTATGGCCGTGAGATTATATTTGACCGTTATGGTGTGCGTACTTTTATTAAGTTAGACAATGTGGCAATTAAGCTTGAGTTCGTAGCTTTTGATAATTACGCGCTAGCAGCCGCTGCGGGGGCATTTTTCCCGGTGCCTTACTTGGACCGCAGCTCTTGTTTTGCTACGAAGCTATTAGCTAATGCTGATCGGGTGGGTATTAAGCCATATAAAGACATATTTGACTTGATAGTTATGTATAGCAATTGGGGCGATATTCCCTCTACTGCTTTGTTTGAATCTTACAGTCATTACGGACAACAGGTAGTCGATAAAAAGTTACATCAGGCACTAACGTTATTGTTGGCTAATCCGCTGGAATATTCCGAGGCTGCTGCCAATATGTCGGTAACGGCTGATTATTACTCTGACAGCATTTTACCTCAAGCTCAAAAAATGTTAGACAACCTTTAAGCAAGCGCTGCCCTAATTGCGCCCTGATAAATAGATTTACTTCTACTTTTTACTACTTTAAAAAAGGGTCAGAGTGAATAAATTATTCACTCTGACCCTTTTTATTCTTTTTATTGACTCTTTTTATTGACTATTCAGCTCTGCTATATCATATACCAAACCATTACTTGAACCTGCAGCTGCTAGAACGGTATATTTGCCGATATTGCAGCCGTCTATACTGCTGTTTAATTAACCGCTACTAGTAAGCCATTAGCAGGAGTAACTTATGTTGGCTAAAGGAATGACCCACTTGCAGGCTCTGGAAAACGAATCGATTCATATATTTCGTGAAGTGGTTGCTGAGTTTGAAAAGCCGGTAATGCTGTATTCAGTGGGCAAAGACTCTTCGGTGTTACTGCATTTGGCGCGAAAAGCGTTTTATCCGGGTAACATTCCGTTTCCGCTGCTACATGTTGATACCACCTGGAAGTTTAAGGAAATGATCGCTTTTCGTGATCAGATCCCGAAAAAGCTGGGCGTTGAGCTGCTGGTGCACATAAACCAGGAAGGGCTGGCAATGAATGTTGGCCCGTTCAGCCATGGCAGTGGCAAACATACTGATATTATGAAAACCCAAAGCCTGAAACAGGCATTGGACAAATATAAGTTTGATGCGGCTTTTGGCGGCGCGCGCCGCGATGAAGAAAAGTCGCGGGCGAAAGAGCGGGTGTACTCGTTTCGGGATAAAAACCATCGCTGGGACCCAAAAAACCAACGGCCTGAGCTGTGGAATATCTTTAACGGCCGGGTAGATAAAGGCGAAAGCATTCGGGTGTTTCCACTGTCTAACTGGACAGAGCTGGATATATGGCAATACATATATCTGGAAAATATTGATATTCCTGATTTGTACTTTGCCAAAGCCCGGCCGGTGGTCGAGCGCGACGGCACGCTTATTATGGTAGATGATGCCCGTATGCCGCTAAAAGACGGCGAAACGCCATTGTTAAGGCAAGTTCGCTTTCGCACCCTTGGTTGTTACCCCCTAACCGGCGCGGTGGAATCTACGGCTGCAACTTTACCAGAGATTATTCAGGAAATGCTGCTAACCAAAACTTCAGAGCGCCAGGGCCGGATGATTGACCACGATAGTAGTGGCTCGATGGAAAAGAAGAAGATGGAAGGCTACTTTTAGGTAATAAGGAGTAAGTAATGAGCCATGCCTCAGCATTAATTGAACATGATATTCTGGCCTATTTAAAGCAACATGAAAACAAACAGCTGCTGCGCTTTATTACTTGTGGCAGTGTCGATGACGGCAAAAGCACCCTAATAGGCCGTTTATTGCATGACAGCAAAATGATTTTTGAAGACCAGCTTGCTGCGATTACCGAAGACAGTAAAAAGTCGGGTACGCAGGGTAATAAAGTTGATTTAGCGCTGCTGGTTGACGGCCTGCAGTCTGAGCGTGAGCAGGGCATTACGATTGATGTGGCCTACCGCTATTTTTCGACTGACAAGCGTAAATTTATTATTGCCGATACCCCAGGGCACGAGCAATACACTCGCAATATGGCTACCGGTGCTTCAACCTGTGACGTGGCAATTATTTTGGTAGACGCGCGTAAGGGCGTGCAAACGCAAACCCGCCGCCATAGTTTTATTTGCAGTTTGCTGGGTATTAAGCATGTGATTGTCGCCATTAATAAAATGGATTTGGTAGATTATTCGCAGGCGCGTTATAAAGATATTCAGGACCAGTATTTAACGCTGGCCGGTGCGCTAGATATTCCGGATATTCGCTTTGTGCCTATTTCGGCCTTGGAGGGAGACAACGTGGTTAACCCCAGCGAAAAATTAAACTGGTTTCGTGGCTCAACCTTAATGCAGTACCTGGAAACCATGGAAATAAGCGCCTCTGCTGGCAGCCCGGAGTTTCGTTTTCCGGTGCAGCTGGTTAGCCGGCCAAATTCAGAGTTTCGGGGCTTTGCCGGAACTATTGCTGCTGGCAGTGTGGCGGTGGGTGACACCATTAGGGTATTGCCGGCGGGTACTATTTCTACTATAAAGTCGATTGTTACTTTTAATGGCGAGCTAACACAGGCGCATGCCCCGCAAGCCGTAACGCTAACGTTGAACGATGAAATAGACATTAGCCGTGGCAATATGCTGGTGAAAAAGGATGTATTAGCGCATGTGTCATCACGGTTACGGGCCAGATTAATCTGGATGCATGAGCAGCCACTAAAAACTGAACGTGATTACTACTTTAAGTTTGCTTGCAAATTGGTTAGTGGTGAAGTAGCGAAGTTACACCACCGAATTGATGTTAATACGTTGGAAGAGTGCTATACACAAAGCCTTGGGTTAAATGAAATAGGCTTGGTAGATATTACCTTAACTGAAGCCGTGGCCTTCGATGCCTATTTAAAAAACAAGCAAACGGGTGCATTTATTATTATTGACCGCTTAACCAATTTAACGGTAGCTGCTGGTATGGTCGATGCTGCATTGGTGGCACAGGCCGGTCCAGAGCTTGAACCACAGCCAGAGCAGCCAATTAGTGGCTTAAGCACCTTCGAGTTAGAGCTTATTCAATTGCTGCGTAAGCATCTGCCGGAATTAGCGAAAAAAGGTCGTTTAACATGACAGACAATATTGTCTGGCATAATGCCGCGGTAAATCATCGTGAGCGCCAATTGCGTAATGGCCATCAGCCGTGTTTGTTGTGGTATACCGGGCTTTCGGGCTCGGGCAAATCTACTATTGCTAATGCGGTAGATAGGCTATTGTTTAACCTCGGCTGCAGTACCTACTTACTGGATGGCGATAATGTGCGCCACGGCCTAAATAATGATTTAGGTTTTGACGATACCTCGCGGGTAGAAAATATCCGCCGCATTACTGAAGTAAGCCGGCTGATGTTAGATGCCGGTTTAATTGTTGGCACTGCTTTTATCTCGCCGTTTATTGCTGATCGAGCAAAGGCAAAAGCACTGGCGGGTAACGCTTTTATTGAAGTATTTGTTGATACGCCACTGGCCATTTGCGAGCAACGTGACCCGAAAGGCCTGTATAAAAAAGTCCGTGCCGGTGAAATAGCCCACTTTACCGGCATTAGTTCCCCCTATGAGGCGCCGCAAAAGCCGGATATACATGTAAACACCGTCGAGCTAAGTATTGAACAGGCCGCCAGGCAGGTATTAGCGTATTTGCGCGGGCAAGGTATTGTTGCTAACAATTAAGCGGACATTCATTCGGATCTGTTAAGAATAACCTCATTGATAGTTAATAGCGTTGAATTACATTGCTAAATTACCTGAAACAGCAATAAGATAGCGGGTAGCGTTCTTGAGCTGTCTGCGGCGCTGTACAAATGCTATAATCATAACAATTTTTTGCTGCATTATTTTACTGTAGCGCATGTTTTGGAGAGTTTAATGCTTGGATGGTTACTGGGGTTACCGCGTTCGGTAAAGCGGCTGATATCGGTGATAATTGATATTAATTTTTTAATTATTTCATTGGTGGCAGCTTATTTACTGACCCAAGATGCTGCTGATAGTGCCATACCGCAAATAGCGCTGGCTTTTGCAATAACATTACCGATAACGTTATTTATTTTTACCAAGCTGGGGCTATACCGGGCGGTAATACGTTATATCGGCCAGCATGCATTAGGCGCGGTATTAGCAGGTATTGTTAGTAGTGCGGTTATTCTGGCGTTATTGTTTGCCTTTCTGGGCGTAACACAACGCGGCAACCTGATATTTGTGTATGCCATATTAGCGTTGGTAACGTCGGGCGGTATTCGTCTGTTGGCCAGGATGTTTTTAGTGCAGCGCAACAATGGCTACAAAGAGCGGGTACTAATTTACGGGGCGGGCTCTTCTGGTCGGCAATTAGCCCAAGCCTTGTTAAATGGTGAGCAATATCATCCGGTAATGTTTATTGACGATGACACCACTTTGCAGCGCTCGACTATTTTGGGTATTGCAGTGGGTGTGCCATCGCAAATTAGCGCCTTGATTAAAAGTAAAAATATTAGCCGGGTATTACTGGCGTTGCCATCAGCTAGCCGTGCCAGGCGCCGTGAAGTATTAGACGCGTTGGATGAACTGCCAATACCGGTGCAGTCTATCCCCGGTATGAGTGACCTAGTTGATGGCACCATGCGCATTGATGAATTACAAGATGTAAAAATAGAAGATTTGCTTGGCCGTGATGCTGTAGCCCCTAAAAGTAAATTAATGAATGCCGATATTAAAGGCAAGGTGGTAATGGTTACCGGCGCCGGTGGTTCTATCGGCTCAGAGTTATGCCGGCAAATAATTCGGTATGAGCCGACAATGTTGGTATTGTTTGAATTATCTGAATTTGGTTTATACAGTATTGAGCAAGAACTCGCGGCAATAATTAGCCGTGATAATCTTGATATAGCGCTTATTCCGGTAATGGGCACAGTGCAGCGGCAAAGCCGGCTGGAAACCGTAATGCGAACTTTTGCGGTAAACACTGTGTATCACGCAGCAGCTTATAAGCATGTACCGTTAGTTGAATATAACGTGGTAGAAGGGGTGCGTAATAACGTATTTGGCACCTGGTATACGGCAGAAGCCGCCATTAGAGCCAAGGTAGATACTTTTGTATTAATTTCTACCGATAAAGCAGTGCGGCCAACTAATGTAATGGGTGCGTCGAAACGCTTAGCAGAGCTGGTGCTGCAAGCACTGGCAGAACACCAAAATACCACTCGGTTTTGTATGGTGCGCTTTGGTAATGTGCTGGGCTCCAGTGGTTCGGTGGTGCCGTTGTTTCGGGAACAAATTCGTAAAGGTGGGCCATTAACGGTAACCCATAAAGATATTATTCGCTATTTTATGACTATTCCTGAAGCGGCACAGCTGGTTATTCAGGCGGGCGCTATGGGTAAAGGTGGCGAAGTTTTCGTGCTGGATATGGGTGAGCCGGTAAAAATAGCCGATTTAGCCAGACGAATGATTCATTTAATGGGCCTGGAAGTAAAAGATAGTATTCACCCGAACGGTGATATTGAAATTCAGTACAGCGGCCTTAGACCCGGCGAAAAGTTGTATGAAGAACTGCTAATAGGCGAAAATGTGCGGCAAACTGAGCATAGCCGGATTATGGCTGCCGATGAAGCACGCTTAAGCTGGCCGGAAATGGCACATTTACTGACAAGACTTGACCAGGCTTGTGATGAGTTTGCGGTTGAAAATATTATTGAGCTTATTCGCAGTGCACCAACCGAATTTAACTACAGTTGTGCTACCAGCGACTTGGTTGTGCGGGCCGCTTGCGATATTGAGACGGCGTCACAAATTGCGGCAATACCATTTAAAAGTAATGCTGATAAAGCGTCTGTTTATTCAAGCTTAACGGCTAAACAAATAGCGTAAATTTTTTGATAATTCTGGTTGAGCTTGTTACTATTTTGGTTTAAGCTGCGTGCATCTGGAATTTTAATTTGTTAAACGAGGGACAATGTATGAAAAAATTATTAATTATTGCCGGTATGGCGTTGGCGATGAGCAATAATGTAACTGCTCAGCAAAATAATACTGCTGTAGCTGGTGGTTCTGGTGTAGCCGGAACTGGTGCGGTAACTATTGCCAGCTTAACGGCTCTTGGTGTTTCTTTAGCAGTTGCTGCATCTATTGTTTCAAATAGCTCTGGTGTTACCTTACCACCTGAGCAAGAATTTGCTCTGGTATGTAACAGTGGTGATGCTGCACCTGTAGCCGGTGTGTGTACTAGTACTACAACTGGCACCGCTACCGCTACTGCTAGTGTTTCAGGAACAGTTACTAATACTATTACTGTGGTTCCAGTAACTGCAACTTACCCTGCTATAGTGCAGCCGGTAAACTAAATATAGTGTTTTCAGAAGCCGCCTTACGGCGGCTTTTTTGTTTATAGCAATTTTTTCAAGGTTTGTAAGATGATGCTTGTTAAAAAGCTCTTACTGCTCGTTTGTTTTTCTGCGTTAATGTCTTGTTCTGGTACCTATCGCGCCTACACCGATATGCTGACGTTAGCATTTACACCTACTTTAGATGTGCAATTGCCTTATGCCGCTTTTACCTCGGCAAAACACGATTACTTGTATATAAAGTATGGTAAGCAAGCCCAGGTGGCAATGGCATTAATGTTTATTGAGCAAGGGCAATTAAAGTGGGTGTCGGCTGATCGGGTTGTACTAATTACTGAGCAGGGCCGTATTGTGCGCACTATTGGCTTAGACAACGACTTGTTACACCTTAGCAACACGGCACAAGACCCTTTAAAACAGCAATTCGGCTTACGTAACAACAGCCCCTGGTTACGACTTGCCGATTGGCAGCAGCATGAATATGGTTATCAGTTGCGCTCGACGTTTCAATATGGCCCTGCTGAAACTATGCTATTTTTTGGCCAGCACGTTGCAGTGATACCACTAATAGAAAATGTTCAATATGATAATACTGCCAACTTTGTCAGGTTTGATGACAAATGGCAAAACCAGTTTTGGTTAGAGGCAAAAAGTGGTGTGGTATTAAAGAGCCGGCAGATGTTGGCGCCAGGGGCAGAGCCGTTTGAGCTTACTTTTATTAGTGAAGTGGTCAGGCAGCTGCAACGTAACGGTATAGCGGTGGCGGCAGACGCAATATGAACAGAATTCTTCTACTTTTAAGCGCTGTTGCGCTGTGTTCTACTAGTAGCTTTGCTACTGTTGAAATAACGCTTAATAATACCGTTTACCAATTTGAAAACGAACCAAGGCTAGATGAAGTGTTGGCACCAATTGCTTTGCAGCAAAACTGGTATTGGCCGGCTACTAAATTATACCGGGTAAACAACAGCGATATAGAACAGCAACGCATAGCGTTATTGCAGCAGATAGACGAGCTAAAACTACACGTTGGCCCGGCATTGCAAACAGAGCTTACTGCCTTGCAATTACAGCTTAAAAGTTGGCAGTTAGCAACGCGCATTGTCATAACTATTGATTATGATTTAGCCCGGGCGCAGGCACCTTTTAACCCGCGTTTTGAGCCTGGCGTGTATAAGCTGCAGTTATTTGCAAGGCCGTCGACAGTAGTGTTTTGGGGCGCGGTACAAAAAACCTTAACGCTAAGCCACAGTGGTGCAACTGCCGTAGCGGAGTATTTACCGGCATTACAGCGCTCGAGTTTTGCAGACAGCAGTACCGTGTTTATTATTCAGCCAAATGGCCAAATAATTGAAACCGGCATTGCCCTCTGGAACCGACAGCACATTGAAGCTATGCCTGGTGCGCAGGTGTTTATACCCTTTGCAACTGCTAACTTTACAGCAATGTGGTTTACTGCAGATATGGACACGCTTAATAAAAACTTGCTGGCACTGGCTTTACATCGGGTAGAACAATGAATTACACAAGTTGTACTTTAGCTATGGGGGTAGTGGCATTAACGTTGCTAAGTACTGCAGCATTTGCCCGGCAAGTTATTACTGCCGCAAGCACTCAAAACAGTACTGAAATAGCTTCGAAAAATAGTGCTAGCAGCAACTGGCAGCAGTCTGGCAGTGGCTTGACGCAGATGGTGCGCGGCGGTGTTGGTTTACTGCAAACCCCTACAGCGCGTATGTTACCGGCGGGCAGTTTAACGGCAAATTATACTGATAACGAAGAGTATCGCTTCTGGTCGGTGAGCATTCAGCTGTTTCCTTGGATGGAGACTACCGCACGCTATACTGACATTCGTACCCGATTATATAGCGATGATCCTGGTTTTAGTGGTGATCAAACCCTAAAAGATAAGGGTATTGATGTAAAATTGCGTTTGTTAGCGGAAAGCCGTTATTTACCGCAAGTAGCCATGGGTTTTAATGATTTTGGTGGTACCGGCTTATTTGAAAGTGAATTTATTGCTGTAAGTAAGCAGTTAGGGCCGCTCGATGTTCACCTTGGCATGGGATGGGGGTATTTGGGAACAGCAGCAAATACGGCAAACCCGTTTTGCAGTGTACGTGAAAGCTTTTGTAACCGTCCTAGTGAAACGCTGGGACAAGGTGGTAAAATTAGTTACAGCAAGTTTTTTAAAGGTGCCGCTTCACTGTTTGGCGGTGTTGAGTATCAGACACCCTGGCAGCCATTAAAATTAAAACTTGAATATGAAGGTAACGACTATTCTCGCGATAAGGCAGGCGACTTAATACAAGACAGTCGCTGGAATATGGGGGCGGTATATCAGTGGCGTGATGTTGATTTTAGTTTAAATTACCAACGCGGCAATACCTTGGGTTTTGGTGTGCATTATCAACTGGATTTAAACACTAATGACCAGCCAAAGATAAAACCGGCCATGTTGCCAGTAGCCTCACCAAGGCCACAAATTGCTGAATTTAGTGACCTTAATATTATATTGCGCCAATTGTTATTTAATGCCGGTTTTTATTTAAAAACCTCACGCATGACCGATGATGAATTTATTTTATACGGCCATCAGTTGTATTACCGGGATGATGTTGAAGCCACTGAACGTTTAGCCAGGGTAGTGCTAACACAGCTACCGTCGCAGATTAAACGCATAAGAGTTATTGAGCTTAGTGGTAATTTAACGTTGGTCGAAAAAGTGATTGACGTTGACGCCTTTGCCCGTGCCGCTGCCTATGATCAATTACAGCCGGACATTAGGTCTACTTATATTCGTCAGGCACCAGATCCGGATATTATGGCACTGGCTGATGTGCCTTATACCACCGGTTTATACACTGGTATGGAAATTTTCTGGATCCAGTCTTTTGGTAACCCAGAAAATTTTTATATGTATCAGGGTGGGGTATTTTTGGGTGCTGGTTATCGATTTAGCGAAAACTTCAGTATTAATACCACGGCAAAATTAACGTTGCTGGAAAACTTTGATACCTTTAATTTTAAGGTAGATGCGTTTAATACGCCTTTGCCGCGGGTACGGACTCTGGTACGTGAATATGTTACTGGCAGTAAGTTTAGCATGGAAAACACCTATGCCCACTGGCAACGGCAGCTTGATACTAACTGGTTTGTTCAGGCTTATGGTGGTTATCTGGAAACCATGTTTGGTGGTGTGGGTACTGAAGTGTTGTATCGGCCGGTAGACAGTGAGTTTGCATTTGGCTTTGACCTTAACTACGTAAGGCAACGCTCTTTTGAAAATAACATAGATTTTTTCGATTATAAAACCTTAACCGGTCACGTTAATGTGTATTGGCAGCCATCATTTTTGCCTGATACGCGCTTGACGTTTAATATTGGTCAGTTTCTGGCAAAAGATAAAGGGGTAAATGTCGACTTTGCCAAGCGCTTTGATAGCGGCATTATTATTGGCGCTTATGCGGCGATAACCAATGTATCGTCTGAGGAATATGGCGAAGGCAGCTTTACCAAAGGGTTTTATTTATCGTTACCATTCGATTTGTTCTCGGTGAGGCCAGCAAAAGGTCGGGGGCGTTTACCTTGGGTACCAATTGCTCGCGATGGTGGCCAACCTTTAAACCGACCAGTTAAACTGATTGATATGACTGAATCGCGTTCTGGTTTTTTTAATTAGTAAATACTGACAAGTATTCTTAAGCGGTAAGTTCAGCGGCTATAAATGACAGCCGCTGGTTATTTATAGCGGCACTGCCCGTTAGGCGAGTGGCTAAGGTTTAAGTAGCTTAGTTTAATGTTGCTTTGCTTAATGCAGCCACTAGTCAGCAGCAATAACCTTATTGCGCCCGGCCGCTTTAGCCTGATACAGGGCTTCATCGGATTTTCGTAACATTTGTTTGGCGGTGGTATTTTTGCAGGCAATAATACTGAAACACCCCATACTGGCGGTAAGGTAGGGGGCAACATCTGATTTACAGTGCGAAATATTCAGCGCTTTAATTTGTTGTTGTACTCGCTCGGCCACGTCCTGGCAGGCCACGCTATCGCTGCTAGGTAATATAAGTGCAAATTCTTCACCGCCATAGCGGGCCGCTATTTCACCCTGGCGTTTGGCCTCGTTGCTTAATACCGTAGCTACCCGTTGCAAGGCTTCATCACCGGCCTGATGGCCATAGTGGTCGTTAAACGGCTTAAATAAATCGATGTCTAACATTAACAGGCTTAGTGGCAATGCACTGCGGGCGCTGCGCTGGATCTCTTCGAGCAGTTTTTCATCAAATTGACGGCGGTTGGCCAGGCCGGTTAAGCCATCCTGGTTGGCTTGCTTTTGTAACTCGCGATTAGCTGCCAGCAATTCCTGTTGGATTTGTTGCAGTGAGTTACGGTAATTTACATTTTGAATACTGTTGGCGATCATCTCACCCACCAGCTTAATGCGCCGCACATCGTTACTACTCCAGTGGCGTTGACGCGCCACCATGTCACAACCGACAAAGCCAAGTAATTTATTCTCTGCCAGCATGCCGATACACAGTACAGAACGAATATCTTCGTTATTAAATTCCTGCTGTTCGTTACTGGCTTCTGCGGGTAACTGGGTAATATCGGCAACGGCAAAAATATGGTCTTGCTTCATTTTTTGATAAAAGTAGGGTAGAGCCGTGTCTGGAACTTGTTGCAGGTTAGCTTTTTGCGGGCTAATGCCCTCGCGTACCCATTCATGCGAGTTATTCATTTCAGTTACCTGCTGATTAAACTGAAATAAATAGCTTCGATCTGCATGGCAAAATTCGCCTAATGCCGCTAAGGCATCGTCAACATGCTGGTCCAGCGCCTCGCTGCTAACGTTAATAAGTTCGGTTGAAATAAGTGACATAAGCTTGTCAAAAGCTAACGCTTCTTCTAACTCGGCAATATCGGTGTGGCTATAGTGGTTGTTACTCATTACCGGCGCAGCGCTTGGTGCACAGTGGGCTAAACCATCGCTACTTGCTGGCGCGTCTTGCTGCGGGCACAAGGTAACAATAATGGTAGTGCCTAAACTAAATTCCAGCTTAACCAATTGACTATTAAGTATTAACGACTTTTGTCTGTCTTTAAAATCAAGCGTTACCGCTTGGTTTAGGGTGGTACCACTGAGTGCTAATAATAATGGATTACTGAGTAAACTAATTTTGTTTTGCTGCTGATCTAAGAGCCTGATTTCGGACAGTTGCGGTAAACTAAGTGGCTGTTGCGCTGCAGTAAAGCCAAACAACTGCTGTGCGACGCTATTTGCCCATATTTCAGCTTTGGCACTTTCCTTATAAAACAGCGCAACCGGCAGTTTATCCAGGATGTTCCAAAAATGTGGGCGAGAATTAGCGTGTGCAAGCATAAAAGTAATGATCCGTTTTTTACTACTATAACGGATCACACTGTTATGGCAACTTATCCGGCTTATTGCCGTGGTTTAACGTTGTTGCCAGACCAGCTGTTTAAAATGCTGACGACACATTGATACATAGCTTTCATTGCCACCAATTTGCACCTGGCTACCGGCGGTAGCGGCATTGCCATCGGCGTCGAGTCGCACCACAAAGTTCGCTTTGCGGCCACAGTGACAAATGGTTTTTAGCTCAATTAATTTATCAGCCCAGGCTAGCAATGCCTGGCTACCGGCAAAGGTTTCACCTAAAAAGTCGGTGCGAAGGCCAAACGCCAGTACCGGAATATTCAGCTCATCTACAATATCGGTTAACTGACGCACCTGCACTTTACTCAAAAATTGCGCTTCATCAATAAGTACACAGTCTAGCCTGCCGTCGGTTTTAAGCTGCTGCACATGCTCTGTAAAATGAAACTGCGGTGTAAAAATATGGGCGTCCATCGCCAGACCAATACGTGAGCTTACTTTGCCAAGACCAAAGCGGTTATCTAGCGCTGCGGTATATATTGCTACGCTCATACCTCGTTCCTGATAATTGTAGGCGCTTTGCAATAACGAGGTAGACTTGCCGGCGTTCATTGCCGAGTAGTAAAAATAAAGTTGAGCCATGGCCAGCATCCTGAAATTTGACGGCTAAGGATACCCAATGCCGCTATGGCTGTAAACGCCAGCTATAATCATCAGTTGGCAATAGGGTCGGCAACAGGCATACTTTATGCGCTTTGTAGCGGTAAAAAATTACTATTACTAACCTAACAGGATGACCCAATGGAGAAGTTGCTATTATTACCAGTGTTTGCGCAGGTGTTGCTAACCAGTGTGGTAATGATTTTTATGGGCCGGCGACGCATTAACGCCGCTAAAAATAGAGAAATTAACCTAAGTGCCTTTCGTACCATGGACTTAACCGGTGCTAACGAGCAGGTTATTGCCACCAGTCGCAATTTTGATAATCAGTTTCAAATGCCGATGCTGTATCTCTTTAGCGTGTTGTTCAGTTTACAGCTGGGCCTGGCCGATGTAACGTTTTTAGTGATGGGTGTGGTCTTTGTAGCATTGCGGTACTGGCATACTGTTATACATATTGGCAGCAATAATGTGCGGCTTCGTTTTAGGGTGTTTTTGTTGGGCTGCTTGGTATTGTGGTTAATTTGGATCCGAATTTTGGTGTTAGCCCTGCTGTAAACTGCTAGTTTGCCGCTAGCAGCAAATGCCTATTGTGGTTGGCTGATAACGGTTTTAGTGATACCTTGCTGCAGCATTTTTTAACGTGTCAGCGTTAGCTAATATGAGGTTATTTTGATTCGAGTATTTTTAGTTGTAGTACTATTGGGATTAACCTCGGCTGTGTCGTTTAAGGCATTGGCCGTTGAGCCACAAGTTAGTGTAGAACCACTGGCTGCAGAGTTAGCCGAGTTTGATCGTTACTTTAATCAACAAATGGTTGAGCATGCTATTCCTGGTGCTGCTTATGCGGTGGTTTACCAAAACAAAATTATTAGTGCCAAAGGCTACGGAATAAGAGAAGTAGGTGCAAAAGCGGCGGTTGACCCTTACACGGTATTTAGAATTGCCTCGGTATCAAAAACATTTGCAGCAGGTTTAGCCAGTATTTTAGAGGCCCGCGGGCATTTTCGTTGGGACGAACCGGTGGTGCAGTATATTCCGGAGTTTTCCTTTAAAAATGCTACTTATAATCCGCAATTAAAAATTGAGCACTTGTTATCACAAAGTAGCGGGGTAATGCCCAATGCTTACGATAATCTGATTGAAGCCAATGTGCTGCCAGCGAAAATTTTGCCGCAATTTCAAAAAATAGACCCACTGTGTAACCCTGGCCAATGTTATGGCTATCAGAATGTGTTATTTAGTCTGATCGAGCCAATTATCAGCCAGACCACCACTAGTGATTATGCCAGTTTATTACGGCAGAATATTTTTGAGCCGTTGCAATTACCCACGGCCTCGTTGGGGTTAGAGGCCTATTTGCTGAATGAAAACCGTGCCAGCCCACATATTCGGGCGAAAGGGGGCTGGCTTTCGCGCAATGTAAACCAAAGTTATTACCGCTTTGCCCCGGCCGCCGGGGTAAATGCCAGCGTTATTGATTTAAGCCACTGGTTAATTGCCCAATTGGGCTATTACCCACAAGTGATGCCGCTGGCCGTGCTGGATAAAATAATTGAAAAACGGGTGAGAACCCCGCGTGACCTGCGACGCTCAGAATGGCGCAACTATATTAAAGATGCCCACTATGCGCTGGGCTGGCGGGTGTATCAGTTTGGTAGTGAAGAACTGATTTACCATGGTGGCTGGGTGCAGGGGTTTCGGGCTGAACTGGCGTATTCACGTCAGCGCGAGCTGGGGCTGGTTATTTTACTTAATGCCGAGTCTAACGTAGTAAACAAACTTAGCACCACCTTCTGGAATAAGATGTT
Source organism: Arsukibacterium sp. MJ3 (assembly GCF_000987765.1). Classification (GTDB taxonomy): domain Bacteria; phylum Pseudomonadota; class Gammaproteobacteria; order Enterobacterales; family Alteromonadaceae; genus Alishewanella. Next base: position 157,126 of record NZ_LAHP01000007.1, on the reverse strand, counting down.
TAGTGCGCTGCAGCAGCAGGAAAAACAGAAACTGGCACTGTGTATGCCAAATGTGGCTACTGACGAAAAGGGTAGCACCCGCCAGGCTGCTGATTGTAAGCCGCTGGTTAAGTAGCAATAGTTCAGTAGTAATGGTTAGTGGCAATGATTCAGTGGCATTGTTTACTGTCGCTGATACACATCTAGTAAAAAATCGATACTAATTTGCTGGGTTGTGCTAACAAAATGCTGGCGATTTTCAGCATTAAATTTCCAGGCCAGTGGCACCATTTGTAATAAATTATCCAGTTGCTGCGGCTCATTTATCGCTAAGGTGTAGCGTAATTGCTGCCGCGTAATATGGTTAAAACCCGGCTCGTCTTTAATGACAGCGCTATGTGGTTTTACCTCGCGGTATACCGCCTGCTTCATTTCTATTAAATGGTTTGGCCCTGGGCTAACACTCACTAATCGCCCTTGTGGCTTAATAACCCGTTGCAGCTCGGCGTTATCAGACGGGGCATAAATACGAATAGCACCGTCAAAATAATTGCTCGCAAAGGGCAGCTGATAGGCACTGGCTACCGCAAATTGCATAGTAGGGTAGTGTTTGGCAGCATATTTAATAGCGATTTTAGAAATATCGATGCCATACAACTGTAAATCTTTATGCGCTGGTGCTGCCTTGCTAAGGGCTTGTTGCAGCCGGCCGCTGTAATATCCTTCGCCACAGCCTAAATCTAGCAGCGTTTTTGCAGCGGTGTCGGCGAGTAGGCCATTTACGGCATCTGACAATGGCTGGTATGCAGCACTTTCTAAAAAGGCCCGCCGTGCCTGGATCATTAGTTTGTTATCGCCGGGATCTTTCGAGTTTTTCTGCTGTACCGGCAGTAAATTAACATAGCCTTCTTTTGCAAGATCAAAACTATGTTTATTGGTACAGTGGTATTGCCGGCCTGATAACTCTGACAACCCTGATAGCCCTAATAACATTAATGGCTGACGACAAAGTGGACAAATGTACATGCTAAACCCCGCGACTATTAACGGTCGCAGTGTAACAGCATGGCAGCTTTGTGCGCAAAGCCTTGCTATACTGAACGCAAATTTCAGTAAGTAAATATCCGGTTTTCAAGGCAGGCAGTATGCAAGATTTAGAATTATGGTCGATGGACGAGCTGTGCGATCACGCGTTTGATATTTTTGAAGAATTAGCAGCCGATAATCTTAATGCCGCCGATTACAATTTGTATCAGCAGCAATATGAACAAAGTGGTTATGTAGACATGGTAATACCTGGTGCCGAGTGGGTAGAGCTTACCATGCAGGATTTAGAGCCCGAGCTACACTTTGAAGCGCAAATTGGCTTAACCGGCAGCAATGGTGCAGCCGATATGGTGCTGGCCCGTATTTTACTCAGCCGCGAAAAACACGACTCACTTTGCCATGCCCAGTGGCGGGGTCAATAATAGCTGGCGGGGTTAATAATAGCTGGCGAGGCCACTACTATTTACTCTGCTGAGGCTAGTAATTAAATGCGTTTAAACAAGCACTAAGGCAAACAGATATGCTATTAAAAGCCAGCGACAGTATGGTGTTACTGATTGATATTCAGCAGAAACTGGCACCGGCCATTTATGACAGCAAGGCAGTTGAGCAAGCGGCGGCCTGGGTATTGCAGGTAGCATTACAGCTGGATATTCCGCTACTGGCTACTGAGCAGTATCCGCAGGGGCTGGGCCATACGGTACCTAGCTTACGTGAGTTGCTGCCAGATGGCGCCGTGCTTGAGAAAATTCACTTTAGTGCCTGGCGTGAGCCTGCAGTACAACAGCGCCTGGCTAGCTTGGGCCGCCAGCAAATTGTAGTGATTGGCACCGAAAGCCATGTTTGTGTGTTGCAAACGGTGTTTGATTTGCTAGCCGCTGGTTACCAGGTGTTTGTAGTTGACGAGGCAGTAGGGTCGCGCACCATCGAGAACAAACAGCTAGCGTTAAGCCGTATGCAACAAGCCGGTAGTCAGATAATCAGCAAAGAAATGCTGGCATTTGAATGGCTGGAACGCGCGGGTACCGACAGCTTTCGCCAGATCAGTAAAGGCTGGATCCGTTAACTGACCCTGCTGTTATGTTGCGTAAGTTATTCTGCAAAAAGTTTGTCCAGGGTAGCGGCCAGTCGCACTGCGGCTTGTAATAGGCGCTGCTCTAGTACCGCTTGATGTTTCGCCACATAGTTGTCGTTAATTAACATGCCTGGCCGGTATTCCTGATACAAACCCACAGTAATGCGGGCTGACTCATTCGTCCAATCCATTAAACCGCTGGCTTGCCATTGTTGCTGCTGCGCCAGGCTTAAGCTGGCAAACAGTTGTTGTTGCCTAGCAGGTTCATCGTAACCCAGTTTCGTAAGCAAATTGCTGTCCCAGAGGCCATGTAAATTAGAGGGCTCACCAAAAAAGTACACTGCGGTGCGGTTACCGCCTAAATCATCGGCAAAACTAACATGTAAGGGTTGATGTAAATCACTAATGTAGTGGCTTAAAAATAGCAGTGCCTGCCAGTCTTGTTTGTTTTGCTTAAGCCGCAGTTGCATATCTTCTATGGCCGACACCACACAGCCCACCTCGGGGCAATGATCCCGGGTAACTTCTGTTTCACCGCGCTGCAAATTGATATAGTGATGGGGTTTAGTCCAGGCAAACTGCTCTTCAGAACGTACTTCGTCAGGCCAGACACAGGCCGGGCCAAAGCTGGGGTAGGGTGTTGCTTTTAGCAATTGGTCTAGCTGCTGGCGTGTGGCTGGTTGCACTAATTGATAGCTCATCTGGCAGATCATAATATGGCCGGTACGGCCAAAAGCCTGGCTTTTAGCGGACAGCAGCAATAGCACTACAGCTAGCAGTGAATACATGCTAACCCGGACCACTTTGCTTAGGAGCAATATAAACGACAATATAAACACCACCATATTACTCTCCAACCAGTTGGCTTACCTGCCACAGGTTACTGCTATTCATTGTATTATCATCGCTGCTGGCGGTTAGCAACGGGGCCAACTCGGTTAACGCGTCCTGCATAGTTGCCGCTAAGGTGTAAGGTGGGTTAATCACCAGCATGCCGCTGCCACTCATGCCAAAGCCGGCTTTATCGCTTTGCGGGCAACATTCAATGCGTAGCTGGTTTTTAATACCGGTGCCAACAATAGCACTAATAAAGGCTTCGGTTGCTGTGCGTTCAATTACTGGGTACCAGATGGCATAGGTAGCTTGCGGAAAACGTTTGTACGCTTCAGTAAGGCCGGCAATTAAGTCGGTATATTCAGTTTTTAGCTCATAAGGTGGGTCTATTAGTACCAGCCCCCGTTTGGTTAGCGGTGGTAGCATAGCTTTAAAGCCAGCGTAGGCATCAATATTTTCAATGCGGCTATGGCGGCGTTTAGCAAACTGGCTCTGTAAAATAGGAAAGTCACTCGGGTGTAGCTCGGTTGCCTGAATACTGTCTTGTGCGCGCAACATTAGCGCAGCAATTTTTGGTGAGCCAGGGTAAAACGCCAGAGTGCTATCTGGGTTAAGGCTTTTTATCAGGTTTAAATAACGGGCCAGCGATGCTGAGCGTGGCTTATGCTGCCATAATAGTGCAATACCTTGCTGATACTCTGCGGTTTTTTGTGATTGCTCACTGCCAAGGCTATACAAGCCGGCACCGGCATGGCTGTCGTGGTAACACAGCGGTTTATCTTTTTGTAGTAAATAATCGAGAATAGCAACCTGCACCAGATGTTTTAAAACATCGGCATGGTTACCGGCATGATAACTGTGGCGATAACTAAGCATGCTGTACTGGCCCTGGTAAGATAACGCTGATAGAAACTGCAGCGAATAATGCCGCCAAGGATACTGCGCTAACCGAAAAATACAAGTAATAGCAGGGTAGCAGTGTTAAAATTACCGCTATTTAGCAGCAGGCAGGACTTTTTAATGGTTGATAAACCTAAACGTGCTGGCAAGATGTTATTTCCAAATAGGATGTTCCTGCCAATTTTCCGGAAGCCCAATTGCTGAGCGCCACTTACCGCTTTTGGATAGTTGTTCTAATACTTGATTTACCTGCTGTGTCCAGTTATCACCACTTCCTGTAGTTCTTAATAAATGTCTGAGCATTAATAGAATATAAAAAATCCTATCGTTTCTTGGTGTTATAGGAGGAAGGAAATTTGTATCTTTTGTTTTATCAGGCCTAATAGCCAAAGCGCGGTTCCATAACCTGTTATGGTGGGCACAAATATTTCTGACATAAGTTAAACTATGTAACCAATCCCCCAATTTTTTATGGTGAATATTAAAATGCTGGGCAATCGCTTTCTTATCTTCAATACCTTGTTTTTGATCATTGTAAAGCCCTTGATAACCAATCGACAACGCTCCTAATGACATTACCTCTGTTAGCATCCAAATTGGAATAGTAGGGAATCCTTTATACTTAGATTGATAGTGCATTATAAAATCATCATTTGAGCGACAAACTTCTTGTTCAAGTTTGCTTAACCATTTTTCGTGATTAAAGTTGCGGTGAAAGTTATTGGCATCTGTATGCCCAAAAGGACCATATGCGTGACCAATGTGGTAGGTGAATTGTGTTCTAATCGCAATTTCAACTCGCTCTATGGCATCTAAAACCAGCGAGCGTAGCCTCCGGTCAATTTCGTATAGAAAAAGCACATTGTTGAAACACGTGCCTGGCAAAAAATGATTTTTTATATTGTTCTGCGAGTCGCGAACACGAAAGGGATACCAGTATCCACTTAAACGATAATAGCTAATACTAGCAAGTTGGATTTCAGCTTTTGCTTTATCGTTAAAAAACATACCTTTTTGTTCAAGACGAATTATTTGGTTAGCAAAGGTCAGTGCTGGTTTGGTATATTGGACTAGAAACATTTATCCACCTTAATTCCACGGCAATCCCACAGCCGGAAATCATAGCTGGAAAAGAAACAGGAAAAAAAACCGCCAAGGTTGCGCGACACCCAAAGGGTACTAAGCGTGGCGGTTGTGTTGTAATTATTATGGGTGATGATGACGTATTCGTCAATATAACCTAATTCATAAAACACTTATTGTCATTATACTGTCAATTAAATACTGATCGGCCATATCAAGAGCAATAGCACAACATTATTGCGGTGTTTCGCAAATAGAAAAATATAGGTATTGTGGTTTTTTAGCTGGTAAAATTAGCTAAATTTACGATTACAGGCGCAAAAGCGCAAGCAGGATAAGTTATGTCACAGCAAAGGCCAAAAGGCGGTAAAGCAGCCAACCCCTTACACAAACCTTGGGTTAAAACTGATAAATCTGCTGCAAGTAAACCTAATCGTAACGCTGCAGGTACTAAACGGCAGGTAGCTAAGCCTGTCAAAGCGGTCTTAAATAATGAAAGCAAAGTATATGGTGAGAATGCCTGCCGGGTGTTGTTTAACCAACGGCCAGAGTCGGTTATTCGTTTATATATCAGTAGCACTTTGGCGCCAAAATTCGCAGATGTGATGAAGTACTTAGCCAGCGAGAAAAAAGCCTACCATATTGTCGATGATGCTGAACTGGAAAAAGTAGCGGCCAGCCAGCACCATGGCGGTATTGTACTGCTGGTTAAACGCCAACCTATTGCCAGTATTGCCAATTATTTAACTACGCATAATGCAAAACAAGATTGTTTACTGGCACTCGATGGCGTGGGTAACCCACACAATTTAGGGGCTATTGCCCGTACTTGCGCCCATTTTGGCGTAACCGGCATTATTATGCGCGAGCCACAGTTGCTGCAATCGGGCGCGGCACTGCGCACTGCTGAGGGCGGTGGCGAGTATATTAGCCCGCTTAGCTGTGATGATATGCCACTGGCACTAAAACTTTGTAAAGACGCCGGCTATAGCCTGGTTACCACCTCTAGCCATGGCGGCCAGTCACTGTACAAAACGGCATTGCCGCAAAAAGTGGTTATTGTATTTGGTGAGGAAATGTTTGGGGTATCAAAAGTGGTAGCGAACAGCGCTGATATTGCGCTGCAAATACCCGGCACTGGCAAGGTAGAGTCATTAAATGTAAGCGTAGCCGCCAGTTTAATTGTAGGTGAGTGGTATAGGCAACAGCAACACAGTCTTTAATAATGCTTAGAGCTTGCCCGGCGGTTGGCTACCAATAAACTGAAAGCGGGCCAGCTCTTCGCCGGCAATGGTAACATTTTCAGCAAACATGCTGGCGGGGCGGGCCCATAAGCCGTGTTCGCCATACAATGCGCGGTAAATAACCAGCCATTCTTCGGTCTCGCTGTGGCGAGCGAGATCAATAACCTGATAGTAAGCGCCTTTATAGTGTTGGTAGTAGCCAATGGCGATGGCGGGTTCAGGGCTGTTAGTGGGCTTAAGGTTGTTGCTCATGCCAACCTTCAAAAATAATCTGTGCGGATAAGCTGTCTACTTTATCTTTACTAAGATTGCGATAACCACCTTCAGCAAATAAGCGGCTGCGGGCATCGGCGGTAGATAACCGTTCATCATGCAGCGCTACCGGTAAACCATAGCGGCCATGTAGCCGGTTAGCAAATTTGCGGGTGCGGACAGTAAAGTCTTGTTCACTGCCATCCATATTAAGCGGCAACCCCACCAGCAGCAGTTGCGGCTGCCAGTCGGTAATAAGTGTGGTTATATGATCCCAGTTGGGTGTGCCGTCCTGTGCTTTTAGTGCCGGTAATAACGTGGCGCTGCCGGTAAGTTCAGAGCCTACCGCCACGCCAATACTTTTAGTGCCGTAGTCAAAACTTAGCACGGTTCTGGTGTTACTCATTACGCGTGACCTGCCTCCGTAGTAAGCTGCCAGGGTTTTATACCCATCTTGCCGGTAGCCGTTTGCCATTTTTCAGCATGGCTAAAATCAAAAATAATACTGTTATCAGCCGGGATCACCAGCCAGCTGTTATCGGCCATTTCTTGCTCCAGTTGCCCAGCTGTCCAGCCGGCATAACCCAGTGCCAGCATAAATTTTTCTGGTGCCGCTGAGGTGGTTAAATCCATTAATATGTCTTTAGAGGTGGTAACCATCAGGCCATCATTTAGCTCTAAACTACTGCTGTAGCCCGCTTTTGGGCTATGTAACACAAAACCACGATCGCTTTGCACCGGGCCACCGGCGCACACCGCGCTGCGGGCTACCGGGCTTTTTTTGTCAAATTCAATTTGTAGCTGGTTCAGTAAATCTGCCACGGTTACGTCTAGCGGATGGTTAATAACAATACCCATTGCGCCTTCGGCAGTATGCTCACAGATATAGGTAACACTGCGCTTAAACATCGGGTCGTTAAGCGCGGGCATGGCAATTAAAAAGTGATCCTGGAAATCTTGCATAATAACCTCACTATTTTAGTTACAGTATGGTGATTGTAGCATTACGATTACAGCACTCAGGTAATAGAACTTAGGTAGCCGCCAAGCGTTGCTCGATGGCATCGAATAACATTCCGGTAATACTCACCGGAAAGGCGGCCTCGATTTCACGAATACAAGTGGGACTAGTAACATTGATTTCGGTTAGCTTATCACCAATTACGTCTAAGCCAACAAAAATAAGTCCTTTTTCTTTTAATATTGGGCCAATAGCCCGGGCAATGGCCCAGTCAGAGTCAGACAATGGCCTGGCTTCACCGCGCCCACCGGCAGCCAAATTACCGCGGGTTTCACCACTAGCCGGAATGCGGGCTAAACAATAGGGTACTGGTTCGCCATCTACCACTAATATGCGTTTGTCGCCATCAGTAATTTGTTCAATGTAGCGCTGTGCCATGGCATAGCGGCTGCCATGTTCTGTTAAGGTTTCAATAATAACACTGACATTTGGGTCGCCCGGTTTTAAACGAAATATAGACGCCCCCCCCATGCCATCCAACGGCTTTAAAATGACATCTTGCTCGGCCTTATAAAAAGCTTTTAGGCGGGCAGCGCTTCGGCTTACCAGTGTTTTGGGGGTAAATTGGCTAAACCAGGCAGTGTAGAGTTTCTCGTTGGCATCGCGCAGGCTTTGCGGTTTATTAACGATTAAGCTGCCGGCATCTTCTGCCCGTTCCAGAATATAGGTAGCATAAATATACTCGGTATCGAACGGCGGATCTTTACGCATTAAAATAACGTTAAGCTCGGCCAGCGCAATATCCTGCTGTTTATTAAATTGATACCAGCTTTGATTATCCTCACGCAGTGTCAGCGTTTTGGTGGTAGCGCGGGCTTCACCTTCCAGCAAATATAAGTCAGCCATTTCCATATAATGTATTTCGTAACCACGATGCTGCGCTTCAAGTAACATGGCAAAGCTGGAATCTTTCTTAATATTAATCTGGCTGATGGGGTCCATTACTACCCCTAATTTAATTGCTGTCATAGTAGCCTCAGGCGAGATCGCCAAATTGCAATTGTAAGGCACTTATCGCAGTTAATGCTGCGGTTTCAGTGCGAAGTACTCGTGGTCCAAGCTGAATACCGGTAAAACCAGCGCGGTTGGTCGCAGCCACCTCATGGTCGGTAAAGCCGCCCTCAGGGCCAATTACCAGCCGGATATGTTGGTTGGCATTAAGGGTTTTAATGGTGGCGCTGGCGCGCGGATCCAAGGTTAACTGTAAGGAATTTGTTGGTTGTGCCAACCATTGCTCTAATGACATTGCCGGATACACCGGTGGAATAACGCTGCGGCCGCTTTGCTCGCAGGCGCTAATGGCAATTTTCTGCCATTGTTCATTACGTTTTAACAGCCGCTCACCATCCAGTTTTACGCCGCAGCGTTCGGTAAACAGCGGAGTTATGGCGCTTACCCCAAGCTCAACCGCTTTTTGAATGGCAAAATCCATTCGATCACCGCGTGATATTGCCTGGCCCAGATGAATATGTAATGGTGATTCTACCGGGTTTTCCTCGGTGTGGGTTACGCTAACCATAACCTGCTTTTTACCAACTTCAGTAATTATTGCCGGGTAATTATGGCCATCGCCATTAAATAACTGTAGCAACTGGCCTGCTTGCATCCGCAGCACCCGGCCAACATGGTTAGCGGCTTCGCTATCTAATGGCAGTTGCTGGCCTGTTGCCAAGGCATGAGGGGTATAAATACGGGGCATACGCATGCCATAAGCTCCAATGTAAAAGGTGTTAATGTTAGCAGGGAAAGCGCGGTTCCAAAATAAAAAACCGCTGACAGGCAGCGGTTTTAGCATTTACGTCTGGCTAACGTTGCTTAGCCAGCGGCAGGGTAGGTATAACTTGCGCCAATACCCAGCGGAATATCTAAAGCCCAGAAACCAAGCAAAAAGGCCGTCCATAATACCAACATGGTAATGGAGTAAGGCAACATTAAGGCTATTAATGTACCTATACCGGTCGATTTAACGTATTTCTGACAAAACACCACTATAAGTGGGAAGTAGGGCAGTAATGGCGTAATAATGTTAGTCGACGAATCGCCTACCCGATAGGCCGCCTGGGTTAAATCAGGTGATACCCCAAGTTCCATTAGCATGGGCACCATTACCGCGCCAATCAGCGCCCATTTAGCAGAGGCAGAACCTACCAGTAAATTAACAAAGCCCGATAAAAAAACAATACCAATTAAGGTAAAGCCCATCGGAAATGCCATTTCCTGCAGCCAGTTGGCACCTTTAATCGCCAAAAGCGCACCGAGGTTTGACTGGCCAAAGGCATAAATAAACTGAGCACAGAAAAAGGCCATAACGATGTAATAGCCCATACCACTCATTGCTTTGGTCATGCCTTTTATAATATCGCGATGATTTTTGGCATTGCCTGAAACATAGCCATATACCACGCCCGGTATTAAGAAAAACACAAAGATAATACTAACAATAGACTGCATTAACGGGGCGGCAAACACCAATAAATTGCTTTGGCCTTCTGCCAGCACCGTGCCGGCTGGCGCACGCCAGGCAGAGCTTTCTGGTAAGGCCGAGACGATTAACAACACAATGCTTAACAGCATAGAAAAGCTGGCCCAGCGTAAACCTTTACGCTCGTGTGGCTGCAGGTCATCCATTTTTGGCATATCAGCCGGATCACCATCAACCTGGGTTGCTTTAAGCCGCGGTTCAATAAATTTATCGGTAATTACCCAGCCAATAAGTACCACTAAAACGGTAGACGCCGTGGTGAAATAATAATTGTTCATCGGGCTAACAAACAACTCGGCAGCAGCAGGATCAGACGATAAGCGGGCAGATGCCTGAGTAAGACCAGAGAGCAATGGGTCTAGGCTTGACGGTAATACGGTAGCGGAGAAACCACCGGATACACCAGCGAAGGCAGCGGCGATACCGGCCAGTGGATGGCGGCCCGCAGCATAAAAAATAACCGCACCCAGTGGAATAACCAGCACATAACCGGCATCTACCGCCATATGGCTTACCACGCCAACAAATACCAGTACCGGCGTTAACAGCATTTTGGGGGTTACATTTAAAATAGAACGCAGGCCGGCATTAATAAAACCGGTATGTTCGGCGACACCTAGCCCCAACATGGCCACTAATACCACCCCAAGCGGCGCAAAGGTAACAAAAGTATTGACCATTTTTGACATAAAGGTGGTCATGGCATCGGCGGCCAGTAGGTTATTTACTAAAATGGCTTGGCCGGTGCGTGGGTCAACTTCATTAAAGCTAACACCTGACAATAACCATGAGGTCAGCCAGACAATAACCATAAGCAGGGCAAATAATACCGCTGGGTCAGGCAATTTATTCCCGACAACTTCAATAACGTTAAGCGCACGGTTTAGCCAGCCGGTTTTCACGGCGGTTTGTTCAGACATAGTTATTCCTTACTGTTGACATCTTTCTTATATTTATATTGTTAGCCGCTGCTATTGACAGCTGAACCCTGGAAAGTAAAACGCCTTTATCATACACAAATAGACTGTATTGGTAAGCGGAAAATAAGCTAAAAACCAATAAAATAGAAAAGGAGAACTTTCGCCCTCCTTTTTTACCCGTGCTGTTGCAACATAAAGCTTATTTAGCGTATTGACGCAATAATTCAGCCTTGTCAGTTTGCTCCCAGGGGAACCTACTGCGGCCAAAGTGGCCATATGCTGCCGTAGCGCCATAAATAGGCCGCTCTAAATCAAGCATTTGAATTAAGCCATAAGGGCGCAAGTCAAAGTGTTCGCGCACCAGTTTAATCAACTGGTCTTCACTCAGTTTGCTGGTACCAAAGGTTTCTAAACTAATCGAGGTGGGCTCGGCTATACCAATGGCGTAGGATATTTGCAGTTCGCAGCGGTCAGCCAGGCCGGCCGCAACAATATTTTTTGCCACATAACGCGCAGCATACGCTGCTGAGCGGTCAACTTTTGAGGGGTCTTTACCCGAAAATGCACCGCCACCATGTCGGGCCATGCCACCGTAGGTATCAACAATAATTTTACGGCCGGTTAAGCCACAATCACCCATGGGGCCGCCAATAACAAAACGACCGGTTGGGTTAATAAAATATTTGGTTTTGCTGGTTAACCATTCAGCAGGTAATACGGGCTTAATAATGGTTTCCATTACCGCTTCACGTAAGTTAGCCGTGCTAATAGAGTCACAGTGCTGGGTCGACAATACCACGGCATCAATACCTACCGGTTTGCCGTCTTCATAAATAAAGCTAAGCTGAGATTTAGCATCTGGGCGCAACCATGGCAGGGTACCGTCTTTACGCACCTGCGCTTGGCGCTGCATTAAGCGGTGCGCGTAAGTAATAGGTGCCGGCATTAATACGTCAGTTTCGTTACTGGCATAGCCAAACATTAAGCCCTGGTCACCAGCGCCTTGTTCCCGCGGATCGTTTTTATCCACGCCCTGATTAATATCAGGAGACTGCTTACCAATGGCATTTAATACCGCGCACGAATCAGCGTCAAAACCCATATCAGAATGGGTATAACCAATTTCACGTACGGTTTTGCGGGTAAGTTCTTCAATATCTACCCAAGCGCTAGTGGTAATTTCACCACCTACTAACACCATACCGGTTTTGACAAACGTTTCGCAGGCAACACGGGCTTTTGGGTCTTGTTCTAAAATTGCATCTAATACGGCGTCTGAAATTTGGTCAGCAATTTTGTCCGGATGCCCTTCAGATACTGACTCAGAAGTAAAAATATGTTGTGCCATCTGTTGTATTCCACCAATGTTGGTTAATTTATCAGGTTGGGGCCAAAAAAAGCGCATAGCAGCTTGCTACCAACTAGCTACCAACTTGCTACCCGCTTGCCGCCAGAAAAATAGCCGCCTATTTTAGAGAAAGAGGCCGGCCTTGGCTAGTAATATTTGACGCCCAGACGTCTTTAATGCCAAAGTTTACGCGAAAGTTAACCGCCAGATCACTTCAAAGATAAATTCTTTGCCACTTAAGATAATCATTTGCCATCTGGGCGGCAGTAAGTGAAAATACCGGCCAAGTTACGTGCCGCCCCCTTTCAAGTTATTAGCAGGAGCTACCATGCCATCTCGTAAACAACTCGCCAATGCTATTCGTGCCTTAAGTATGGATGCCGTTCAAAAAGCAAAATCTGGTCATCCGGGTGCGCCAATGGGTATGGCAGACATTGCTGAAGTGCTTTGGCGAGATTTCCTGAAGCATAATCCGGCTAATCCAGACTGGCCAGACCGCGATCGTTTTATTCTGTCTAATGGCCATGGTTCAATGCTGTTGTATTCGCTGCTGCATTTAACCGGTTATGCGTTAACCATTGACGATTTAAAACAATTTCGTCAATTGCATTCCAAAACACCTGGCCACCCGGAGTATGGTTATGCACCGGGTGTCGAGACCACTACGGGTCCGCTGGGCCAGGGTGTTACCAATGCCGTGGGTATGGCGCTGGCCGAAAAAGCGCTGGCAGCACAATTTAACAAGTCAGATTTTGAGATTGTTGATCACCACACCTATGTGTTTTTAGGCGACGGTTGTTTAATGGAAGGTATCTCGCACGAGGCCTGTTCTTTAGCCGGCACTTTAGGCTTAAATAAGCTTATAGCCTTTTGGGACGATAACGGTATCTCGATTGACGGTAATGTTGAAGGCTGGTTTACCGATGATACACCAGCCCGCTTTAAAGCATATGGCTGGCACGTTATTGCAAATGTTGATGGCCATAGCAGTGATGCGGTAAAAGCCGCTATTGACCAGGCGAAAACTCAAACCGACCGGCCCACGCTTATTTGCTGTAAAACGGTAATAGGCTATGGCGCACCGAATAAAGGTGGCAGTCATGATTGCCATGGCGCACCGCTGGGCGAAGCTGAAATTGTTGCGGCCCGTGCTTACCTGCAATGGCCCCATGCGCCGTTTGACATTCCTGCTGATATTTATGCCGATTGGGACGCCAATAGTAAAGGTGCCAGTGCTGAAACGCAGTGGAACACGCTGTTTGCCGCATACCGCACTGCTTATCCGCAATTAGCGGCTGAATTTAGCCGCCGCACCGCCGGTGATTTACCCGCTAATTGGGCCGAACAATCGCAAGCTTATATTGAAAAATTGCAAGCTAACCCGGCCACTATTGCCAGCCGTAAAGCGTCGCAAAATGCCTTAAATGCCTTTGGGCCGTTATTGCCGGAATTTATGGGCGGCTCGGCCGATTTGGCTGGCTCTAACCTAACTATCTGGTCGGGTTCAAAACCGCTTACTGCCAAAGATGCCAGCGGTAACTACATTTATTATGGCGTGCGTGAGTTTGGTATGTCGGCCATGATGAACGGTATCGCGCTGCACGGCGGCTTTGTGCCATACGGTGCCACCTTTTTAATGTTTGTTGAATACGCCCGTAATGCGGTGCGCATGGCAGCGCTGATGAAACAACGGGTAATTTTTGTGTATACCCACGACTCTATTGGCCTGGGTGAAGATGGCCCAACGCATCAGCCGGTAGAGCAATTAGCCAGCTTGCGCGCTACCCCAAATTTAATGAACTGGCGGCCATGCGATCAAGTTGAGTCAGCTGTAGCCTGGCAGGCAGCTATTGAGCGCACGACCGGGCCTACTACCTTAATTTTTAGCCGGCAAAATTTGCAGCAACAAGCCCGCGATAACGCCACCGTGCAGACGATTAAACGCGGTGGCTATGTGCTGCTCGATAGTGAGCAGCCTGCAGAGCTAATTATTATTGCTACCGGCTCTGAAGTAGAGTTAGCGGTACAAGCTGCAAAAATGCTAACCAGCAAAGGTAAGCAGGTCAGAGTTGTGTCAATGCCATCAACCGATGTATTTGATGCTCAGGATGCCGCTTACCGTGAAACCGTGTTACCCGCTAACATTAGCAAGCGTATTGCGGTAGAGGCGGGTATTACTGATTGCTGGTATAAATATGTTGGCTTAGCTGGCGATATTATTGGTATGACCAGCTTTGGTGAGTCGGCGCCTGCCGAGCAATTATTTGAGCATTTTGGCATTACAGCCGATGCCATAGTTAACGCTGCCACCAAGCAACTAAGCAGATAAGCAGTTCGTCATCAGCCAATCAGGGGCCGCTAAGCGGTCCCACTTTTATGTGGTGTTATGGTAATTAGACTGGCAATTAATGGCTTCGGCCGCATTGGCCGCAATATTGTGCGGGCCATTTATGAAAACGGTTGGCAACACCAATTACAGGTGGTTGCTATTAATGAACTGGCAGATGCCAAAGGCGTGGCGCATTTATTAAAATACGATACCTCGCATGGCCGTTTTGGTTTTTCGGTAGAGTCTTATCAGGGTGGCATCAGGGTTGATGGTAATGATATCGCCTTGTTCAGCCAGGCCGATCCGCTGGAATTGCCCTGGGCCGAACTGGCGGTAGATATTGTACTGGAATGCACCGGGGTATTTCATAGCCGCGAGCATGCCAACTGGCATATTAGCGCTGGCGCGAAAAAAGTCTTGTTTTCTCACCCGGCTGATGCAGATATCGATGCTACTATTATTTATGGTATTAACCAGCAACTGTTAACGGCCGCCATGACGGTAGTATCGGCAGGTTCTTGCACTACCAACTGCATTGTGCCGGTTATTCAGGTGCTGGATCAGCAATTTGGGGTAGAAAGCGGTACCATTACCACCATTCATGCTTCTATGCACGATCAGCAGGTTATCGATGCGTATCATCCTGATTTACGCCGCACCCGTGCCGCCAGTCAGTCGATAATACCGGTTGATACCAAACTGGCACTGGGCATAGAGCGCATTTTACCTAAGTTTGCCGGCCGTTTTGAGGCTATTGCAGTGCGCGTGCCCACGGTTAACGTCACCGCAATGGATTTAAGTGTTACGCTACATCAGGATGTCAGCATCGAAAAGGTCAACCGGGTGTTGCAGCACGCTAGGCAGGGTAACCTTGCCGGTATTTTGGATTATACTGAAGAGCCATTAGTCTCGGTTGATTTTAACCATAACCCGCATTCTTGTATTGTCGATGGCTCACAAACCCGGGTTAGCCATAAACGGCTGGTTAAATGCCTGGTATGGTGCGATAACGAATGGGGTTTTGCTAATCGCATGCTGGATACCGCACGGGCAATGCTGCAACAGAATTTTTGACAAGGAGTTTAATATGAGCGTAATTCGGATGGACGACCTGGATTTATCAGGTAAGCGGGTACTAATTCGGGAAGATTTAAACGTGCCGGTAAAAGCGGGCATTGTCAGCTCAGATGCACGAATAAAAGCGGCTATTCCCACCTTACAACTGGCGTTAAGTAAAGGCGCCCGGGTTATGGTGATGTCGCACTTAGGCCGCCCGGACGAGGGCGTATTTGCCGCAGAAGCGTCATTACAACCGGTGGTAGATTATTTAGCCGACGCCTTAAAGGTGCCGGTCCGACTGGCCAGCGACTACTTACAGGGTGTTGAAGTTAACCCTGGCGAAGTAGTGGTATTTGAAAATGTCCGCTTTAATGTTGGCGAAGCAGACAACGACGATGCACTGGCCAGGCAGTTGGCTGCATTATGCGATATATTTGTAATGGATGCCTTTGGCACCGCCCACCGCGCTCAGGCGTCTACCCATGGTGTGGCTAAATTTGCGCCTGTTGCTTGCGCTGGCCCGTTATTACTGGCAGAGCTAGATGCACTAAGCGCCGCGCTGAAAAACCCAAAGCGGCCATTAGTGGCCATAGTGGGTGGCTCGAAAGTGTCTACTAAATTAACGGTACTTGAGGCGTTATCGGGTATGGTTGACCAACTGATTGTCGGTGGTGGTATTGCCAATACCTTTATTGCGGCAGAGGGTAATAATGTTGGCAAATCGTTATACGAGCCAGATTTAATTCCTGAAGCAACACGTTTAATTGCGCAGGCCAAAGCCCGCGGCGCCATTATTCCGGTACCCAGTGACGTTGTAGTAGCAACAGAGTTTAGCGAGCAAGCCACTGCCAGCCTGAAGCGGGTAGCCGATGTTGCCAGCACCGAAATGATTTTTGATATTGGTCCGGCCAGCATAGCGCAACTTACCGATATTATAAAAAATGCCGGTACTATTGTCTGGAACGGCCCGGTTGGGGTGTTCGAATTTGACCAGTTTGCTGCTGGTACTAAAGCCGTAGCCGACGCTATTGCCAACAGTAAGGCATTTTCGATTGCTGGTGGCGGCGATACCTTAGCGGCCATTGACAAATACGGTGTGGCTGCCGATATTTCGTACATATCGACTGGTGGTGGTGCCTTTTTAGAGTTTTTAGAAGGTAAAACCTTGCCGGCAGTGGCTATACTGGAACAACGCGCTGCAAATAAATAAAAACCAGGCTAAAACAGCAATGTAATAAAAAATTAATAATTAAATAAAGGCAGTATTTTACCTATAAAAATTTTCACCTACACACTATAAATTTACCTACAACTGTACCTTAGTATAAAGGAGAGGCATTCATGGCACTGATATCATTACGGCAAATGCTCGACCACGCCGCCGAGTTTAGTTACGGCGTTCCGGCATTTAATGTCAATAATTTGGAACAAATGCGAGCCATTATGCTGGCCGCCGACAAAACCGACAGCCCGGTAATCGTTCAGGCCTCTGCGGGCGCGCGTAAATATGCTGGCGCGCCGTTTTTACGCCACCTTATATTGGCTGCGGTAGAAGAGTTTCCGCATATTCCGGTGGTAATGCATCAGGACCACGGCACCTCGTTGGGGGTTTGTCAGCGCTCTATTCAACTGGGTTTTTCATCAGTAATGATGGATGGCTCATTGGGAGAAGATGGCAAAACACCCATGGATTATGCTTATAATGTGAATATCACCCGCAAGGTTGTAGAAATAGCGCATGCCTGTGGTGTGTCGGTTGAAGGTGAGTTAGGGTGTTTAGGGTCGTTGGAAACAGGTGAAGCCGGCGAAGAAGATGGCATTGGTGCAGATTGCGTATTAACGCATGATCAAATGCTTACCGATCCGGAAGAAGCCGCGCAGTTTGTGCGCGAAACCCAGGTAGATGCCCTGGCAATTGCTTGCGGTACCTCGCATGGTGCCTATAAGTTTAGCCGGCCACCTACTGACGATATTCTGGCAATTGACCGCATTAAAGCGATTCACCAGCGTATTCCAGATACCCACCTGGTAATGCACGGTTCGTCATCCGTACCGCAAGACTGGTTAGAAGTGATCAACGAGTACGGTGGTAAAATTCCGGAAACGTATGGCGTACCGGTAGCTCAAATACAACAGGGTATTAAATACGGGGTGCGTAAAATCAATATTGATACCGATTTACGCTTAGCCTCTACCGGTGCAATTCGTCGTTATATGGCGATGCATCCGGCAGAATTTGACCCACGCAAGTATTTACAAGCGTCAGTAACGGCTATGTCAGATATTTGTATTGCCCGTTATGAAGCCTTTGGCTGTGCGGGTAATGGCAGCAAAATAAAGGCATTGTCATTAGACGCTATGGTTGATTTATACACGGCAGGGAAACTGACGCCGCATATAAAATAATCAATAAATTTAATGCGTCATTAAATTTTTAAAACAATTGGTTTAATGACGATTAAAATTGGTGATAAACCGCGGCAAACATCGCGATAAAGCGCATATTCAGGCAGCCTCAGGCTGTTGACAACCTGTGTTTTAACTGCAATGATGCGGACGGTTTACCCTCTAACCGAGGGCTTATTGTCTCTGAATTTCAGCATGAGCCCTTACACTAATCAGGTTACGTTAATCAGCAATAATTGGTTGGGAACTATGTTTAACAAAAAAATTCAAAAGAGTCTTGTTGCCTCAGCGCTGGCTGGCAGCTTAGCTTTTGCCGGTTCTGCCGTAGCAACAGACTTAAAAGATCTTCACCAGGCTAATAGCCAAATCCAACGTGCTGCCGTGCAGTCTCAAGAAAAAATCAATACCATATATGAGCAGACTCAAGAGTTGCTGGGTGAGTACCGGGTTGTTGTGGTACAAACAGAAAACTTAAAAGTCTACAATGATTTTTTACAAACACTGGTTAACGATCAACAGCGCCAGGTAAGCTCTTTACAGCGGCAGATGGACGATTTGGAAGATACCAATAAAGGTACTGTTCCGTTGATGTTCCGTATGATCGATGCGTTAGAGCAGTTTGTTAATGCCGACTTACCCTTGCGCACCGAGCGTCGCCTAGAACGGGTTAATCGTTTACGTGAGCTGATGGAACGTTCTGACGTGCAACGTTCAGAGCAGTATCGTCAAATTCTGGAAGCGTATAGCATTGAAATGGGCTACGGCACTGAAATGGCAGCATTCCAGGGTATCTTAGCTTACGAAGGTCAGGACATTACTGTTGACTATTTAAGTGTTGGTCGTTTAGCACTGGTAGCACAGTCTTTAGATGGTAAAACTGGCTGGGCTTACAACAAAGAAACAAAAGGCTGGGAAAAGCTACCTGATTCATACATGAATTCAATCACTAACCTTATCAAGATGTCGCGTCGTGAAGCGACCCCTGATATGGACCGTGTACCACTTTTCGCAGCGGAGTAAGAATAAATGAGAAAGGCTATTAAAACATTGGTTGTTGCTGCTGCGATTACGTTATCGGCATCAGTAGCATTTAACGCTGCCGCAAACACGGCGCAGCTTGACCAGTTACTAGAACAAATTAAGAAAGAGCGGGCTGTAGAAGGCCGGATGAACCAGGAGCGTGAACGTGCTTTCCTGGCTGAACGCTCTGACAAGCAATCACTACTTAATACCGCTAAAAAAGAGTTTGCTGATCAAGAAACTCGCGGTACTCGCTTAGCGAAGCAATATTCTGATAACGACATCCTTATTGCTCAGAAAATCCAGGAGCTCGAAAGTGCTCAGGGTACTATGGGTGAAGTGTTCGGTGTGGTTCGTCAGTCTGCTAACCAGGCCATTGGTGTTATTACCAGTTCACTGATTAGTGCCCAGTACCCAGGCCGTGAAAAGCCATTACGTGCTATTGCTGCCGCTACTGAGTTGCCAACTCTGAGCCAGATGGAAGACCTATGGGTTGCCATGCTGACTGAAATGACCGAATCAGCTAAAATTTCCAAGTTTGATGCTGAAGTCGTTAAGTTAGACGGTGGTAGTTCTACTGAGCGTGTTACGCGTTTCGGTGCCTTCCATCTGACTACAGATGAGCAGTACTTAATTCGTAACGTTGATACTGACCAAATTCAGCCATTAGGCCGTCAGCCGCAGTCAAAAATTCATAACTCTGTTGCTGAATTCCAAAATGCTGCAAAAGGTGAATTAGCCGGTTTGTACGTTGACCCTACTAAAGGCAACAGCTTACTGCGCTTAAACCAGCAACGCAGCACGCTAATGGAATACTACCATCAGGGTGGTACCGTGGGTTACTTAATCACGGTATTACTGTTTTTCGGTTTACTGATTGCACTTGAGCGCTTCACGGTATTAACCATCGTTGGCAGCAAAATGCGTTCACAGCTGAAAAACCTGGCGAACCCTTCAGACAGCAACCCACTGGGGCGTATTCTGAATGTGTATCATCAGAACCGTTCTTCAGATGTTGAAAACCTTGAGTTAAAACTAGACGAAGCCATTTTGCGCGAAACGCCAAGTATTGACCGCGGTATTGGTTATATCAAGCTGTTTGCAGCAGTAGCCCCGTTAATGGGTCTGTTAGGTACGGTTATCGGTATGATCTTAACCTTCCAGCAAATTACCTTATACGGCACAGGCGATCCAAAATTAATGGCGGGTTCAATCTCTCTGGCGTTGGTAACCACTGCGCTGGGCCTGATTGCGGCTTTACCATTACTGTTCGTACACAGTATTGTGCAAGCTAAGTCAAAAGAAATTTTACACGTGCTAGATGAGCAAAGCGCAGGTATTGTTGCTGCTCACGCGGAGAAGGAGAACGCCTAATGATGACCCAGCTAGTAGGGCTGTGGGAATCGGTACAGGATTTTATACATACCGGTGGCAACGTGTTATACGTTGTCGCTTTGGTCCTCTTCATCATGTGGTTTTTGATGTTAGAGCGCTACTGGTACGTGACGGCAATTTTTCCTAAAAATAAACGGGAAATTATTGCCAGATGGGATGCCAGAGCGGATACCACTTCCTGGTATGCTCATAAAATCCGTGATACCTGGATTTCTGAGGCGACAATTAACCTTGATCAGCGGATGTTACTGATTAAATCGCTGGTTGCAATGTGCCCATTGATAGGTTTATTAGGCACAGTAACCGGCATGATAGCGGTGTTCGATATAATGGCAACGCAAGGTACGGGTAACCCACGTACTATGGCCGCCGGTATCTCGATGGCAACAATTCCGACAATGGCCGGTATGGTTGCAGCGTTATCAGGATTGTTTTTCAGTTCGCGGCTGGAAGTGAAAGTGAAACGGGAAAAAGCAGATCTCGTTGACAGCTTACCGCATCATTAAGAGAGAATTTTATGGCACGTAAACGTATTCGCGAAGACGATGAAGCGGCAATCGACATCACGCCGATGATGGATATCGTTTTCATTATGTTGATATTCTTCATTGTAACTACCTCTTTTGTCAAAGAGGCCGGTATCGATGTAAACAAGCCGGAAGCAACCCAGGTGCAACAAAAGCCATCAGCTACCATTTTTATTGCTATTCGTGAGAATGGCGAAGTATGGATGGATAAGCGGATGGTAGACATTGAACGGGTTTCTGCCAACATTGAGCGTTTAAGAGCGGAGTCACCAACAGATACTATTATTCTGCAGGCTGACGTTAACGCTAAACACGGTGTAGTAATGGAAGTAATGGATCAGGTTAAAGCTGCTGACCAATCGCTTGTTATTACCATTGCCGGGGAGAAAAAATAGCCATGTTGCGTTTCCTAACATCGTTAATTATCGGTGCAGTGGTAACGTTTCTGTTGTTTCTGATTATGGCGTTGCTTATTAAGGGCAGCGGCGAACGTCGGGCGCCTGAGCAAGAGCGTATTGTTGTTGAAATCAACACTACGCCGCCTGATTCAGATACACAGGTGCGGCGGCCACCACCGCCACCACCACCACCACCGCCGGCTGAGCCGCCAAAAACGCCGCAGCCTGAGCCAGAAATGACGAACACTGCTGGTGCCGTTGGTTTTAACATGCCAGGCATGGATTTAGCTGCTAATATTGGCCTGAATAATCCTGGCTCGTTGTTACGCGACGGTGATGCAACGCCTATCGTTCGTATTGAACCGCGCTACCCGGTAGAAGCGGCTCGCGACGGCTTGCAAGGCTGGGTTCGCTTAAGATTTACTATTATGGAAGATGGCAGTGTTGATAATGTTGAAGTTGTCGAAGCTGAGCCGCGACGGGTGTTTGACCGTGAAGCGATTCGGGCACTACGCCGTTGGAAATACAGCCCGAAAGTTGTAGAGGGTAAACCGATGCAACAGCCAGGTCAGATGGTACAGCTAGACTTTACCCTTGACATGGCCGGAGGTTAACTATGAATAAATTAACGTTATTAACTTCCAGTTTAGTGTTAGCAGCAAGCTTTAGTATTTTTTCTCTTCCGGTAGCAGCGCAAGATTTAACGGCCGCTGAACGGGAGAGGATTGAAGCACGTAAAAGTGCTAAAACCCAGTTGCCTGGCGAGCGGGTTGGCCGGACAATTACTAAAGCGCTTGACCTATACAACGAAGAAAAGCTTGATGAAGCCATTGCAGTATTACTTGATGCCATTCCAAGCGGTGATTTTGATAGAGCATTTTTATACCGTTTCCTCGGTAATATCTATGCTTTTAAAGACATCCCGCAGGCTATAAAGTATTTGGATTTGGCAGTGAAGCCTGACGTGTTAGGCTTTAATGATCAATCTGCAGCATTAAAGTTGTTGGCTGATTTACAAATTCAGGAAAGCAAATTCAAGGTGGCGATAGACAGCTACCAACGTTGGATGCGCTTTACTGGCGAAAACGATGCAGATGTCTATTTTCGAATAGCTCAGGCGTACTATCAGTTAAATGATTATGCTAAAGCTATACCTAATGCTGATAACGCTATTCGCTTTTCAAAAGAGCCTAACAAAAATCATTATTTGATGAAAATGGGTTCTTTTTACGAGCTAAAACGCTATCCGGAAACGATTTCCACGGTTGAAATCATGGTGCAGTTATTCCCGCAAGAAAAAACCTATTGGGTTTATCTGGGTAATTTTTACACCTTAGTTGAAGACTACGATAAATCGTTAAGTGCGTTTCAAATTGCGCATGCACAAGGTTACCTGGAAAAAGAATCTGAGCTTAAAGCATTAGGGCAAATGTATGCGAATAACAATATTCCATACAAAGCGGCAAGTATTTACGAGAAGTATGTAAAAAGCGGCGCGATCAAAAAAGATCGTACTATGCTTGCTGCAATCGCCTCTAATTACCAGGCTGCCCGCGATTTTGCCAAAGCAGCAGAGTACTACGGTGAGTTGGCTAAGTTAACCAACGAAGCCGATGCGTTTCGACGTCAGGGAAATGCATTAATGTCCATTCAGCGTTATCCAGCGGCTATTGCGGCCTTTGATGCGGCATTAAGCAGAGATGCTGACCGTCAAGGTGGTATTTATATCAACATTTTAGAAGCTTACTTCTATCAGGGTAAATATAAAGAAGCCTACGCAGCGCTGCAAAACGCTAAGAAAGATCCTTCAACATCGCGTCAGGTGCGCAGTTGGGAATCTTATATCCGGGATAGGGCGAAAATGAAGGGTATTACGCTTTAATTGCTCACCGATAAAAAAAGCCCGCGAAATGCGGGCTTTTTTATGCGTGGTTTTACTGTTTAATGTTCAGCATCGCTATGGCGTAAATCGTGTAAGCGATACTTATCAATAAGTGCATACAGCGTGGGCCGGGTTACGCCGAGTAAATCAGCTGTTTTAGATATATTGGTATTAGCAAGCGCATAGGCATGACGAATAGCTTGCGTTTCAGCTTGTTCACGTACTTTTCGCAAAGTATCAAGCTTGTTATGCTGGTTACCGATTAAGCCTAAATCGCTGGCATCAATCAGTTTACTGTCGGTTAAAATAACCGCCGACTTTAGCTTATTTTGCAGCTCGCGGATATTACCTGGCCAGCTATGGTGTAACATTGCCTGAATGGCTTTTTCGGTAAAACCATGTACCTGCGAGTGATACTCCTGATTAAACTTTTGCAGCAACGACTTGGCAATAATAATAATGTCCTGACCACGATGGCGTAGCGGTGGAATAGTTAACGAAATTTCACTAATACGGTAGTATAAATCTTCCCGAAAAGTCTGGTTGGCCACCATTTCGGCCAAATTACGATGTGTGGCACAAATAACCCTGACATCGGCTTCAATTTCTTGGCGGCCGCCAATTCTTTCAATAACCCGCTCTTGTAAAAAGCGCAGCATTTTTGCCTGCAGGCTTAGTGGCATATCACCTATTTCATCCAGTAATAGGGTACCGCCATTAGCACATTCAATTTTACCTAAGGTAGTTTTATTGGCACCGGTAAAAGCGCCTTTTTCATAACCAAACAGCTCACTTTCCAGCAGGTTTTCTGGAATAGACGCACAGTTAATGGCCACAAAGGGTTTATTCGCCCGCAAGCTTTGTTTATGAATGGCTCTGGCAAACACTTCTTTACCGGTACCGCTTTCACCCAACAACAACGTAGTGATTTCAGTAGGGGCTATTTTTTCAACGGTACGGCATGCTTTAACCATGGCATCACTGTTGCCAATAATATCCAGCTGAATGCTACTGCTGGCTTTTAACGCCAGGTTTTCTTGCTCTAGCTCGGTTAGTTTAAACGCACGGCTTATAATAATATTTAATACATCAGCATCTATCGGTTTCTGATAATAATCATAAGCCCCTAATGCCACGGCTTTCAGGGCATGTACGTTATCTGTGTTGCCGGTAAGTACTATTACTTTGCAGTGTGGTTGAGCCGCTAATATTTCTGCCAGACAGGCTAAACCTTCAGAGGCATTAGCCGGATCCGGTGGCAGGCCTAAATCTAGGGTAACAACTGCCGGCTCGTAGCGCCGAAGCTGAGTCATGGCACTGGCTCTGTCATCAGCAAACACCAGTTCATAATTGCTCAGGCTCCACTTTAGTTGCTTTTGGATACCAATGTCGTCTTCAACGACTAATACAGTTTTCATATTACAGTCCTTGTAGTACAGTTTCAGAGCCGTTAGTTGCGCTTAAAGCTGATTCTAACGGAAGAAATAAGGTGAAAACAGACCCTTTGTCAGGCTCACTAACCACGGTTAGCTGGCCGGCATGTTGCTCGACAAAGTGCAGCGCGTCATGAGCGCCAATCCCCATTCCGGCGTTGCCTTTGGTTGAATCAAAGGCGGTAAAAAGCCGGTACTTAATAAAGTCTTCGGTCATGCCGCTGCCAGTGTCGGCAATAGTAAGTTTCAGTTGCTGCTGCTGTCGGGTCACGGTAACCTGCACCTTTCCGGTAGCGGCAGTGGCATGTTGTGCATTATCAATAAGATGAAACAGAATACTGCTAAATCTATCTTTATCAATCACAATAGTGCAATCGTGTTCAATGTTTAGTTCCGGCATTGGCAGTTTAACGGCACAACGTGAGGTAATTACCTCGTTTAACAATTGCCCAACTGATATTTGACTATCGCTTTGCTGGTCTAACCGTTTATTGGTTAGCTGGCTTAACATATTGTCTAGTCGTTGTTGCATTGCGCCCAGTGTAATAAAGCTGTCGTCGATAAATTCCGGATTAGCCCGGTGTTTAACCGCATTGGCTAGCATTAAATCAATTTGTGCTTTTACGTTTTTTAAATCATGTACCACAAAGGCCGACATTCTGCTAAACGCCACAAATTGAGCATTCTCACTTAATGTCTGGCTGGCTTGCATTAATAGTAACTGATTGGATATTTGTTCCGACACCAAGGTTAAATAATCTTTAAGCTCCCAGTTTAGCTTAAGTTTGCTAACTTCGGGCGCATTCATTACACATAACCCCCACAATTTTCCTTTGTGGTGAATTGGGATAATAAGTTGAATATTCACTAATTTTAACGCAACAATACTTTGTACAAATAGATCAGTTTTGTCCGATAAATCAACTATCCAGTTGCCTTTGGCAAAATGGCGTTGGTAATCGGTTATTAACTGCAATTCTTGCTTATTTAATGCCGGGCGCTGATACAGTGCCAGGGTAGTGCAGTTGGTGTTTTTAAATTTTACAATGGCGCCCCGGCTATAACCAATGCTATTTATCCAGGCTTGTAGCAAGCTTTGATAAGGGTCGGGTTTGCTAATATCAATTTTTTGTAGTGCTCTGGTCAGTAGTAGCCATTTCTCACGGTAATCAAATTTATTGGCAAAAAAGTGTTTTTCTATAAAAACTTTAAGCTGGCGGCGTAAGGTGCCTGACAGCATCAAAAATACCAAAATGGCCATACCAAGAATAAGAAACGTTGCCTGAATTAAATTTGACCAGCTGCCACCGAAAAAACGAATATAAAAGCCGGCAAAAGCTAATATACATAAGTAGATACCCGCTCCCAGTACTAACGAGCTTTGTAATACAATGTCACGCGAAATATAGACATTAATGCCCCAGGCTTTAATTCTGCGTACGGCAATAATCATTAATGGCAGCATGGCGCAATAAACAAAGCCACGGGCAAACCAGATTTGATCGTCAATCCGCCCGAATAAAGCTGATTCAGCCAACAACGCAAAGTCAAATAAGGTGGTTACTGTCAGCGCCAGTACTAGTGGTTTATATTGCCATTTTGCCTCGCCTGAGCGGCGGTATAACGCCTCTAATAAGGCTAGCTGCAACACGCATATTGCCAGGTTGCCGGTAAAAATATTGCTGGCACTAAGCAGGTTGCTAGCAGAAATAATAACCCAGCTAAGCATAGCAATAAGTAAGCCGAAAACGTAAGGCTGGCGTAAAAACTGACCAACTGTGTTGTTTGCCTTACTAAGCGCCGCTAACAGGAAAAGTAACAATATAGTGCTTTTGCTATTTTCAATAATATGCGAGCTAGTGCTGGTGTAGGGTAGGGTGGCAAACCAACTGTAATAAACGGCCCAACAAATACTGACTACCGACAATGCAATTAGCAAATGCTTAGGCAAGTTACTAACCCGGGTAGCCAGTAATAAGCCGACAAAAAATAAGTAAGCTACAGCGGCCAGAATAAAACCGACTTTATCTAAAGCTAGGCTAAATAGTGTATCCATAACGGGCCGGCCGCTTAATCTGGCTTGTTCATTAGATCAAGCAGGTGGGTACTTGGAATAGCATAGCTAATGCCACTGGGGTCGCTTAGCACCGCTTCGCGGCTGGTTTTAATATAAACCTGATTAATAATGCCAATAACTTCACCGTTGTCGGGCCGGTACAGCGGGCTGCCGCTATTGCCAGGGTAAGCCACCGCATCTAGTTGATATACCAAATAAGGCTTATCAAGTTGTCTTAACATGCTGGTTTGTAAATCGCGAATGTTATCAACCGGAATGGCAATTGGGGTGTGCGCAGCAATAATGCCGGCATGAGTAGCGGGGTATAGCCCTAAAACCTGAGTAATAGGAAAACCAGTAAAAGCAATACGGCTACCCTCAGCCAGTAATGGCCCCCGGCTAACCACTAAGCTTGGTAACTGTTCGGGAATGGTTAATAACGCTAAGTCATAAGCCGGAGACAATTGCTTACTTTTTATGGGGTGTACCCTGAACGTGGCACCCTGGCCAGACAAAACCACGTATTGCTCAAGTTTGCTTTCATCAAGCTCTTTAGCAACAACATGATAATTAGTCACTATTCGGTTGCCCGGGCTTACCGCAAAGCCACTGCCGATTAATCTTATCCGTGGTGAGCCGGTAGGGTTCTGAATACCAATTGCCACCACAGCCGGTTTTATTTTTTTGAGGGTTTCAACCAGTTCAGCAGCCTGGGCCAGACTACTCAATATTAATAAGCCAATCAATAAACTAATATGCTTAACCATAGCAAAAATGCTTTCCCTTTCCTTAATATACGTAAACATACTAGCGTATTTGTCTACAAAATGCGCTATGCCGTGCTGGAAACTTACTGATAATCACCCATACTGAAAGAGAACCTATAGTAATGCAATATCGTAGCCGCTACTGAAAGAAATTGTTCTGCTAAAACTGGCTGAATTGTTTATATAAGCTATTAATAAAACACCATCAGTATAAAAAAGTGTTAATCTAAAAGTGCACTACTTAAGTTGTTTTAGCAACGCTAAACCAACTCCAAACGGACATAACATACAACCTATGGCGATTAAAAATTGGTTAAGAGGGGTCTATGAGACGGCTTAAATCTCTGGCAGATAAACCCATAATTGGTGGAATGGTGAAAAAAGCGATGGCCGGATTGGCCAGCAATGACGCCAAAACCATTTCGGCGCATTTTTCTAAATACTTACGGCCGCAAATTGCTAATACCGACCCGCTCCGGCACGAAGTGTACCGTTTACGCCATCAGGTATATTGTGAAGAACTGCACTTTGAAGACGTAAAAGCAGACTATGAAGAATGTGACGAGTTTGACTCTCGCTCTATTCATTGTTTTATCCGCCATCTTAATTCGAATGCACTGGCCGGAACGGTAAGGTTAATTACCTCTGCCGGGAATGATCAGCTGTTACCGATTGAAAAACATTGTGCGCATGCCATTGAAGACAAAGAGTTTGCACCCTGGTGTTTTCCACGCGACAGTATTTGTGAAATTTCCCGCCTAGCCGTGCCAGAGAACTTTCGTAAACGCTCGGTAGACCAGTTCAAAGGTGCTGCAACCGGCGCTTTTAATGAGCAAGATTATTCAGCCAGTGAATTACGCTGTTTTCCCTATATTTCAATTTGTTTGTATATGTCGGCTGCGGCAATGGGGTTTCATTCTAACCGTTTTCACGGTTATGTCATGATGGAGCCCCGCTTAGCCCGCAGCTTACGTTTTATAGGTGTAAACTTTAAACAGTTGGGCGAGCCCATTGAATATCACGGTAAAAGGGCGGCATATTATATTAACTCTGATATGTTCCGTACCAGTATTTCCTCAGGGTATACCAAGTTATTAAGCTCGATTGAGCATGACTTATTTGCCCAGGATAAAGGTGATGATAGTGACAATAAGTTCGGTATTAACTTTAACGGTAAACTGGGGATAAGTTGTTGACTGCAGTGCCATACCCGCCTGATGTTACAACGCTAGCTGCTTTGCTGCAAAATGTGCTGAGTACAGCCAGTCAGGTGTTAAGCTCAGTGCCAGAGCTAGCCCGCTATCAGTTTAACTGTGAAGCAAATAACCAGCCAAGCCAACTGGTGGTGAGTATTGGCGCAATAGCCGACATCAAAGCAGTGTTAGCGTTAGCCTCTAGCCATGCTAACAGCAAAAATGCTTTTGCCGTACATCCCATTAGTACTGGCCGCAATTGGGGCTACTCCTCGGCTAAAGCCAATAGCGCTACGGCAGTAATTCTTGATCTTGCTAAATTAAATAACATTCAATGCGAAGACGCTAAGCTTGGTATTTTTACCGTGCAGCCTGGGGTAACTCAACAAGATTTACGCTGCTATCTTAACCAACACCAACTAAAGTTTATGGTACCGGTTACCGGTGCCGGGCCCGGGTGCAGTATTTTGGGTAATGCGCTGGAGCGGGGCTATGGTATTACCCCTTACACCGACCATTTCGCTGCAGTAAATAGTATCAGAGGCTATTTAGCTGATGGCACGTTGTTTCGTTCGGCAGTAGCAGAGTTAGATCAAAGCCAGCACGATCTGCTGGACAAAACCTACAAATATGGCGTGGGTCCTTACTTAGATGGTTTATGGACCCAGAGTAATTTGGCAATTGTTACTGAAATAAGCCTAAGATTAAAAGCAGAACCTGAAGCCTTTAGTGCCTTTTATCTGCAATTTGCCACTGAATATCAGTTCGAACAAGCGCAACAAATTGTGTTTGATATTTTACAAAAACTGGAAGGGGTGGTCGGCTCCGTTAATATTATGGACCAGCGCCGGGTCGCCGCCATGCTGGCCACTAACCCTAACGGCGCTGCGGCACACCAGGTAATGACCGAACAACAAGTGGCAAGTATCGCTAAAACTTACGACATTCCGGCCTGGACCATCGCCGGTACCTTATATGGCCAAAAAGCGGTGGTAAAAGCAGCCAAACATGAAGTTAAACGCTTTGCTGGTAAACAATGCAGCAAAATGGTGTTTTCAGACAGTTGGTTAATCAACACCGCCCGCACCGTGTTGCAGTGGTTACCTAAAACCATGCTAAGTGCACAACGGAAAATGTTAAATTCGTTAGATGCCGGCATCAACATTATGAGTGGCCATCCTAATCAGGTGGCCTTGCCACTAGCTTACTGGCGTAACCCAAGGCTAGCGGTTACTAAAGATCAAACGCTGCATCCGGCGGCCGATGGCTGTGGTTTGTTATGGTATGCGCCGCTAATAACCATGAATAGCGCCGACATGCGCCGTTTTATTGGCCATATAAGAGCCGTTTGCCCAAAGTACGGCATAGAGCCCATGATCACCTTTACCAGCTTAAAACACGATACCGTCGATAGCACCATTCCTATCGTATTTAATCTGGCTGATGCAGCTGCCGTTGCTCAGGCAAAAGCCTGTCTGGAAGAGTTAGTCAGCGAGGGCTTAAAGCAGGGCTGGGTGCCGTACCGGCTTAATCTGGCGCAACAAGCCAGCTTATTAGATCCTACCCTGCCATTTTGGCAGATTAGTGCCAAAATTAAGCAAGCATTAGACCCACATAATATCATCAGCCCCGGCCGTTATCAGCCATAACAGATTGTGTAATTAAACGGCAATAAAAAAGCCGGGAGACCCCGGCTTTACAGTATGGATATTACTATCGTTTATTGTTCTAACTGCTGCTGCAAAGCTTTAGCACGACTAATAAATTTTGAATTGTCAGTATTCACTGCCGCCAGTACTTTAGTTGCTTGTGCTTGCTCACCGTTAAGGATAAGAGCATGAGCTAAGTTAAGCTGCACTTCGGCATTGCCAGGGCGCAACGCCAGCGATTGTTCAAACTGCGCTTTGGCTTTGGCGAGTTCACCTTGCTCAAGTAATACTCTGCCATAGGTGTCTAATACATCTGGGTGGCTGTTATTAATTTTTAAGGCTTGTTCAACGTAGCTTTTGGCATCATCAATCCGGCCAACTTCCAATAACACCCAGGCATAGTTGTTTAGCGCAATTAAATTATCAGGTGTTTCACTTACCAATTCGCGGTACTCAACAACCGCTTTATTTACATCATCCTCAATCAGTAAATTGGCATAAAAAGCCCGTAAACCAGCATTGTTTTTACCGTGTTTTGCAAAATGCTCTTCAATAAAACCAACCGCCCGGCGATACGACACATCTTTGGCATAAGCGCCGGCAATAGCAATGGCCGTTACCGGATGCGGTGTCATGTTATAAGAGGTATTCAGCGTTTCCAAACCCGGGCTAACTTGCTTGTTCAGTATTTGAATGCGGCCTTTGTGATACAACATTTCGGCACTGTTGGCCACTGCAGCAGGTAACAGCTGATAAGTGGTTAGGGCACCTTTATGGTCACCGTTTTCAGATTGAGCGGCAATTTTAGTTCGCAGTAAAACCGGCTCTTTTGGAAATAGTTTAAGTTGCTTATCTAGCACTACAATCGCATCTTTAAAGCGACGCGCATTAGCCAGTAAGTTGCTATAGGCTAAACCCGCTTGAATGTTTTTATCGTCGCTGTTAAACCAGCGTTCGGCTAAGGCTAATGCCTTATCAGCCTGGTCGGTTCTAACATAAGCATTTACCATTAACGTGTAAAACGCCGGCGTAAATTGTTGTTGGGTATCGGTTACCGGCTGCATAATACTAATTACTTCAGCAAAGTTGTTTTGGCTACGGTATATATTAGCCAGCAACATTCTTATCTGATTATTATCAACATGGGTTTTATGTGCACGCTCTACTATTTCCAGGCCAACTTCTGGCGTACCTTGTTGTTGCATCGAGCTAAAAATAGCAATTAACGCCGGCACATAATCTGAACGCAGCGCTATGGCTTGCTTTAACAAGTTATCGCTTTGCTCAATGTTATTTTCGTCGCGGGCAACAGCAGCCAACATATAAAGGGTAAACACATTTTCACTGTCAGCTTTTTGCGCTTCGGCCAACATTAACTTGCCGTTGTCTAAATCTTTTTGCAGCAAGTACGTTAGGGCTTTCAGGTTATAGCCAGCATTGCGGGTTTCAGCGGTTTTTAACCATTCATCGGCCAGCGCCGCTGCTTTATCAAACTGCTTTTGTCGAATATAACTGCCAGCCAATACCAAGCGGGTATCATGCATGGCCGGGTCAAGCATCAGTGCCTGCTCCAGGTTTTGAATACCCTCTGCGTTGCGATCAGGTAAGCCCAACTTTAGGCTGCCCAAGGTGCTAAGCGAGCGGCCATCCTGCGACACCACCATATTCTCGTAGCGGCTAATAATGTTCGCCGCCATGCTATCGTCGCCCTGGCTAATAAGCTGAAACGCTGTACTGGCCACTAGCGATAAATCTTGCTCACTAAAATCTGCTTTACTTAGGTTTTCTGCTGCGTCAGACGTTTCGCCGGCGCGCAATTGTAATAACGAGTACAGTCGCTGCGCTGGTGGGTAAGTATGTAAGCTGTCTTTAACAGCACTTAAATGGCTAAGCGCCTGCACTTCCAGGCCAAGCTGATGGCTGGTAATGCCGGCTAAAATCCGGCTGGGGGCATTGCTAAAGCGGGCACTTATTGCTTTGTCAATGTGCTCTTTTGCAACAGGGTAGTTTTGCTTTTGATATTCTATAACCGCTTTTAAGTAGTTACTTAGGCCATGTTCTGGCGCCAGTTGTAAAATATACACCAACTGTTCATCGGCTGCAGGAAACTGCTGCTGCTGCACATAGGTTTGCGCCAGCAGTAAACGTACTTTTAAGGCTCGTGGTACCTTAGCAATGTAATTTTGCAAATTAACAATGGCATCGTCTGTTTGCGTTGCCAGCAACTGTAACTGGGCGGTTAATAGCAGCGCTTCTTTAGCAATAACGCTATCTTTAGCTATTTGGTTAACCGCAGTTAGTGCTTCATCAATATTACGGGCATTTAGCAGTAATGCCGCTTCTGAATAACGGGCTAAATCGGTATATTCACTATTAACTAATTTATCAAAAATATCTACCGCGTTGTCAGCTGCCCCTAACTCTACTTCTGCTAACGCCCGGTAAAACTGCAAATAATGCTCTGTGGCAGTGCTTAAGCCGGCAGTTTCAGTAAATAAACTTAAAACTTTTTGATAGTTTTCTGCCAGGTAACTGGCTTGAATAGTTTCAATGGCAATACTTTCAGCATCCGCACCATTGCTTAGCGCCCGTTCGTATTCTTTTTCTGCCGAAACAACATCGCCTACGTTTAAGTAAACTCTGGCCAGTAACAAACGGTAATCAATATTTTCCGGTGCCTGAGAAATAGCCGATTTCAACTCAATAACAGCCGCATTATATTGGTTGTTTTGGCTAAATTTTAAGGCGTCTTGGTAGTGTTCGGCAGCATCTTTGCCGCTACATCCACTAAGGGCTGCCAGCAGCAATACGGCGGTTAATGATATTTTTTTCATCTAACTACACTCCTTTGTGATGATAATGCAGGACCGGTTTACCCGAAAATCCCTCTGGTATCTATTACAACTTTGGTTGCTATTTCAGTTGGTTGTATGCTTTTAAATTGTTTATGGTCAACCAACACTACTATAATATTTGCCTGCTCCAGCGCGTGGTTTAACGTGGTCAGTTCGGCATTTAAATGTTCTAATTTAGCGGGTAACTTTTTAATATTGGGCTCTACTAATAGCACTTTACCAATATTCTCGGTTAACAGTTTTTTGGCAATATCCAGCGCCGGGCTTTCACGTAAATCGTCAATGTCTGCTTTAAAGGCTAACCCTAAACAGGCAATAACCGGCTTTTTAAATTGATCTGCCGCCTGGCGAATTTTTTCAATCACATACAACGGTTTATTATCATTAATTTCCCGTGCTTTACGGATAATTTGCGCTTGCTCGGGTGCAGAGTCAACAATAAACCAAGGGTCAACAGCAATACAATGGCCGCCAACACCAGGGCCGGGGCTTAAAATATTTACCCGCGGGTGGCGATTGGCCAGCTTAATTAATTCCCACACGTTAATTTTCAGCGTATCACAAATAATGGATAACTCGTTGGCAAAAGCAATGTTGACATCCCGAAAGGCATTTTCGGTAAGTTTAGCCATTTCAGCAGTGCGGGCCGAAGTGCGTAAACATTCACCGCGGACAAACAGCTGATACAATTCTATAGCCCGCTCAGCGCAGCGTGGGGTTATGCCACCAATAATCCGGTCATTACTTACCAATTCTTGCAGCACCCGGCCCGGTAATACCCGCTCTGGGCAATGCGCAATATAAATGTCAGCGTGTTCGCCGTCAGTGTGCGGCATTTTTAAATCAGGCCGCAGTTCAGCCAACCATTCTGAAATTTGCTCGGTGGTGCCCACCGGCGACGTAGACTCTAACACCACCAAATTGCCTTTTACCAGCACCGGCGCTATGGTAGTTAATGCCGCTTTTATATAGCTTAAATCCGGGCTTTTATTTTCTTTAAACGGCGTAGGCACCGCTATCATAAAAGCATCAGCTGCTTCCGGGCTAAGCGATGCTTTAAGTTTGCCGGTTGTTACCGCCGCTTGCACCAACATGTCTAAGTCGGGTTCTACAATATGCACTTTGCCTTGGTTAATAGTGTTAACGGCGTGCTCAGATACATCAACACCCAATACATCAACACCACGCGAAGCAATAACAGCAGCAGTAGGTAACCCAATGTACCCTAACCCAATAACAGATACCCGGCGAAATGGCGACATAAAAAATCCTGTAATAAATGAAATAGCAAAGGCCTTACGCCGCTTGTTTTTGTGCTACAAAGTTGGCTAAACCGCCAAAGGTTTCGAATATTTCTGCTGAAATTTCATCGTCATCAAACTCGATGCCCAGCTGGTCTTCCAGTTCGGTAATGACGGCAATAATTGCCATAGAATCAAATTCCGCAATGGCACCCAATAATGGGGTGTCGGCGCTGAATTCTTTATCTATTTGTAGTACAGTGCGTAAAATATCGGCGAGCAATTGATGATTGGGCATGTAATGCGTCCTTTTTATACCTTTATCCTAATTAAGGTTAAGCCTAGTTTGCTGTTTACAAACTAAATTTTAAGCGCAACCTCAATTTACTATCGGTTTTTTGTTAAAACTGTTTTATTATTGCACATAAAGGGATTAAAAGTGAAAGGTCTAAAGGACACGATGGCCAAAAATTTATATCAACTGCTTATACAAGCCCAGCAAGCCTATCCACAGCATACGGCACTGCACTTTAAAGCCGACAGCTTAAGCTACACTGAGTTGTTGCAGCAGGTTAACAATGTCGCCGCTACCTTATGCCAGCAGGGTGTACAACGCTTTGACCGAGTGGCAGTGTACTTGCCGAAACAATTTGAAACCATCTACACCATTTGGGGCACCAGTGCCTGTGGTGGCGTGTTTGTGCCCGTTAATCCGGCGCTTAAGCCAGTGCAAGTGCAGCATATTTTGCAAGATTGTAATGTGCGGGTGTTAGTTACCAGTAAAGACCGGCTGGCTACCCTAACCGAGGTATTAGCACAGTGCCCAGATTTACACACCGTTTTATTAACTGATGACGAAAATTCAGAGCAGGTAGCTGCTCATCTGGCTGTTAAACCGTTATTGCCCGCTGCCAACCAACCTGAGCATGATTTTGTCTGTGGGCTAACCGGCGCGGTAACCGACAGCGACATGGCCGCCATTTTGTATACGTCGGGCAGTACTGGCAAGCCAAAGGGCGTGGTTTTATCCCAGCGCAATATGTTGGTAGGCGCCAGCAGTGTTGCCAGTTATCTTAATAATAGTAGCGACGACGTTATTTTGGCGCTGTTACCACTTAGTTTCGATTACGGCCTAAGCCAGCTTACCACCGCTTTTTTAAGTGGCGCCAGTGTGGTGCTACTAGACTTTTTTTTAGTGCAAGACGTGGTGCGCGCGGTTACCAAACACCAGGTAACCGGCATTGCCGCAGTGCCGCCACTTTGGGCCCAGCTGGCAAAAGCTAAATGGCCAGCAGGCAGTGCCGCTAGCGTGCGCTATTTAACCAACTCTGGTGGCGCCATGCCACAAACACTGCTTAGCCAGTTACAGGCTATTTTTAGCCAGGCCGAGCCTTATTTAATGTACGGCTTAACCGAAGCCTTTCGTTCTACTTATCTGCCACCGGCCGATTTAGCTCGTAAACCTGGCTCAATGGGTAAAGCCATTCTCAATGCCGAAATTTTGGTAGTGCGCGAAGACGGCAGTTTATGTGGCCCGAATGAGCCAGGCGAGTTAGTGCATCGCGGGCCATTGGTTAGTTTAGGTTACTGGAATGCCCCGGAAAAAACCGCCGAGCGTTTTAAGTTTGACCCGATGACCCCAGCGGGTATTCAACTAACCAGCCCGGCCGTATGGTCGGGTGATACCGTAAAAGCTGATGCCGAAGGTTATTTATATTTTATTGGCCGGCGCGATGAAATGATAAAAACTTCAGGCTATCGGGTAAGCCCTACCGAAGTAGAAGAAGCCATATACCGGTTAGATCCAGCCTTAGTTGATGTGGCCGCCATGGGCATATACGATGGCGTCGATCAGGCCATACTTGTAGTGGTGGCTACTACGGGGTCAGATCCAGATATCGCCAGCTGGCAAACCCAGCTAAAACGCAGCTTACCTAATTTTATGCAGCCACGAACTATTTTAGTGTTAGACAGTTTACCTAAAAACGCTAACGGCAAAATTGACCGTAAAACCCTGGCCAGCCAATATGAAGATTACTTTTTGACAGGAGCGTCAACATGAGCAGTAACAGTGCGCCGCAGCATGAACAAATGAGCCAGTTTAAAACGGCGCAGGGCCAACTGGTGGCAGCCGGGCTTAACATGACCGAAATTAGCCAGCTGTTAGCCCGGCCCGCGTTTTATGTTTACGAGCGCGCTATTATTGATCGGCAGGTAGCTAATTTTAGGCAGCATATTCCGGCGCGAATAAAACTACACTACGCAGTAAAGGCAAATCCTTACTGGCCGGTAGTGCAACATTTAAAGCCATTGGTTGACGGCTTCGATGTCGCCTCACAAAAAGAAATGTTACTGGCGCTGCAAAGCGGTATGCCAGTTGCCGACATTAGCTTTGCCGGCCCGGGCAAGGGCGACGCTGAGTTACTGTCGGCCATTATTACCGGCGTTACCTTAAATGTTGAATCATTGGGCGAATTACAGCGTGTTTGTCAGCTTGGTAGCCAAACCAGCAAGACACCACAAGTAGCGCTGCGGGTAAACCCGGGGTTTGAGCTTAAATCTTCTGGTATGAAAATGGCCGGCGGCGCCAAGCCCTTTGGTATTGACGAAGAGCTGGTATTGCAAACGCTGGCTAACATTGCTGATATGCCGGTTAAATTACGCGGCTTTCATATTTATTGTGGCTCACAAAACTTAAAGCCAGAGTCGTTAATTGAAGCGCACCAGCATACGTTTGCCTTAGCGGCTAAGCTGGTAGCAGCTTGCCCGTACCGGCCTGAAATGATCAATTTAGGCGGCGGCTTTGGTATTCCGTATTTTGCCGGTGAGCGGCGGCTTAACTTAGCGCCGGTAGGCGAGTCTTTGCAGGGGTTATTAGCCCAATACCACAACGAGCTGGCCAATATTGAGCTGGTTATTGAACTGGGTCGTTATCTGGTGGCTGAAGCGGGCTTATACGCTTGCCAGGTGGTCGATAAAAAGCAATCGCGCGGCACAACCTACTTAGTATGCAATGGTGGCTTACACCACCATCTGGCCAATTCAGGTAATTTTGGCCAGGTTATTCGCAAAAACTACCCGGTAACTATTGCTAACCGCATTAGTCAGGAAGCAACAGAACTGGTTACCATCGTTGGCCCGTTATGCACTCCGCTAGATATTTTAGCCGATCGCATGACACTACCAACAGCAGATGTTGGCGACTGGGTGGTGGTATATCAGTCAGGCGCTTACGGCCCCACAGCCAGCCCGCAAGACTTTCTGGGGCACCCCAATGTGGCCGAGATTTTATTGTAAACAGAGTTTGCTGTGGTTTTAGCGGGTGTTAACATTGATCAGTGCTTTTATGAACTGCAGGCTGGCGTTTTCTACTTGCTGTCGCCAGTTTGCGCTAGAAAAGGTATGATTTGCTGCTGCCAAATTGACATGCTTACTGGCGCTAAGTTGCTGCTGCCAGTCTGCGTTCTGGCATAGGGTTAAAAACTCCTGGGCAGTGTGATCATTACCACTAGTAATCACCAAGCTTTTGCCGCTGAAATTTTGCCAACCTTCCAACATATGTTGTACATAGTTATCAGCGGTTGTCTGCGGTCGTTGCTCAGCGGCTTCAGTGTTGTTTGGCTGCGGTTTATTTTGTCTACTTTGCTGGTAGGTGTTAACCAGTTCTTTCAGGCTCTGCCAGGGGTTAAGGCCACCACCTAACAGCTTTTGCCAGAACGCTTTAGTGCCAAGGCGTTGCCAATAATAATGCTTCAACATTACCTGCGCATGGCTTTGCTGTTGCCGAACCCACGGGTTTAATAATACTAATCCTGCCACCCGGTTGTCGTCTTGCTTATAACAATACAGTAGCGCCGCACTGGCGGCATCACATAGCCCCCATAATACTACTTGGGTTAACTGCGGGCAGTGCTGAAAAAAGCCATCAATTGCCAGCGAGATATCATTATTTTGTAGATAAAATTCTGCTTTATTACCGCTGCTGTCGCCCATGCCGGTACTATCTAAGCGCATAGTGGGTATGTCGCTAGCTGCCAAAGCACGGCTTACCTTAACAAATTGCCGATGGCTACCCACCCGATATTGTGGCCCGCCAACAATTAGCAGCACGCCGGTTTTGGCCGACGCCTGATGTAATATAGCGCTTAGCTGCGCATCAGCGGCTTGCAGGCTAATATAGTGTTCAGTCATGCATGTGGCCTTGGGTTAATTGCTGCACGGTTAACGCAATAAGCTGGTCTGCCGTTGCCAATTCAGCCGTTTGCCAGTAGGGTTCTGCTTTTAGCTGCACAAAGTTTACTTTACTGTTTTCCAGTAATTGGTGCTGTTGTAGCTGGCTTAGCATTTTTTGCACCGGTAAGGCAATAGTGTCCAGTTGCGAGGTCTCAAACCAACTTAGGTTGCTATGTTGTAATTGCGCCGGTAAAACACTATTTATACCAAGCAGGCTTTGATAAAAGGCTGGGCTTATCGGGTAACCAGCAATTTCAATAGTGTCACCCTGCTGTAGTTGCTGCTCAAGTTCTTTTTGGCTTATCTTGCTGCCACTAGCCATTGCTTCGGCCACTTTAATTCGTAAAAATTGTTGCCAAAATTTAGCAACATCAAATACCGGTTGCCATAATATTATGTGTTGCAACGGTAAGGGTAGTAAATGAGTATTTAACAGATCAAATAACTGCAGGGTGCCAAAACGCACAGCAATAAAGCTAATACTTCGGTAACCCTGCTGCTTTAAAAGCTGTATAAGATGGTATAAATCATCGCGCCACAGGCTAATTGTGGCCTGGTCTAAATCACCTTCACTGTCGCCGGTACCATAGTTATCCAGCATAAAGCTACTAGAACCGGCATCAGACAGTTGGCGCATCAGTGCACTGATTAGGTGGCGGCTTTTGTTCATCTCTTCAGCAAACGGCGGTAGTACTATGATGGCTTGGCGCTTGGGGTTGTTACAGTGTTCAGCGCGCAAAAACAAGTGTCGCTTTTGTAGCTGAATAAAGCCGGTGCTTAAAAAGTGTTGTTGCACTGTACCTTCCATGGGTTAAACCTTAATGAGCTACATCATAACTGCTACAAAGATTACGACCAAGGTTGGATCCTAATATATGCACAATTTTTTGTGTTGTTGTTTGTTATGTTGTACTGCGTTAGCATTAAGTAGCTTTAAATTCAGGGATTGAGTGAATGTCGGTAAAATTTTCTAAACCGTTAATGGATGCAAAAAACTTTCCATCTGCACAGATAAAAGTACAGCCTGTATTTACGTTAAGCGGAACTAGTTTTAGGCAGAATGCATTACCCTTAAACAATATAAGTAGTTTTAGTCGAGCTCGTTATGCCTTGGCAGCAGCAGCGCTATACTTAAAAAATACAAATCAACAAAATACCGTGTTATTGCCTGCTTACCATTGTCCAGCTTTGGTAGAGCCATTTATTTATGCCGGTTATAATTTGGTGTTTTATCCGCAATCCGCTGATCTCAGTTCAGATATAACTCTTTTTAGCAATTTACTCACACCGCAAGTTAGTCATGTAGTGGTAGTGCGTTATTTTGGCTTTTCACAAAATGCAGATGCGCTTCTGCAAGTTGCTTCTTTAGCTGGAAAAGCCGTTATAGAAGACAACGCACACAGCCTGACACAGTTTTGGCAAACCTGTGTTAATAAACCAATAGCAGTTAGTGCCAGTGTTAGTAGTATTGCCAAAACATTAGGCTCTGTTGATGGTGGATTATTATATCTGCCTGGTTTTAAAGCTGTTAACCAGTTGCCTGACATTGCTACCGAACTAAAAGCCTTTATATCTGGCAGCAGGTCAATTAAGTGTTCGGCTTTGGCTATGGACGACCTGCGGTATTTTCGAGGGCATATGCAAACAGCAGACTGTTTGCGCGTTAGCCGCTGGTTAATGTTGCACAGTAACTACGAGGCAGTAAATGCTAAGCGTCGAGAAAACTATAACTATCTTGCAAATAAACTACAGCATAGTTGTGCTGGAAAGTTAGTCTACCCTTCGTTGGGTAAAGACGATGTGCCTTATGTAGTACCTTTTTTACTGTATGATATTAAGTGGTTCGCCAAACTGCGAGAGCAAGCAGTTCAGGTACTGCGCTGGGAAGAATTAGCTGAAACAGAAATACCGTCTGGTGAGAGTTTAAGGCAGCTACTGATCCAGTTACCTTGTCATCAAGGTTTAAGCACAGCAGAACTTGATAAGATTGCTGAAGTATTAACGTAATAGTAGACTTTTGTGAGTAATAAAAAACGCAACGTTAGAAAAATAGTTTCTTCCACAGTTGCCCTAAAGTATTTACTGTTGCTAAACATAAGCCTTTAAGCGAGTGTTTATTACACATATATATTCCATATAGTGGCTGTTTATCTGACATCCAGTCTTGCTTGTAACTGTCGTTGCCAGTTAGAAAATCAATGCGGTTAACTTTATCCTGAATGACAACGTGCTCCAGCATTGCTGCCATTAGTACTGTTCCCGGGCTGAACTTAGTGTAGCTTTCTACATGCGCTAATTTAAAAATATAGGCTGACGTTTGGGAAATAAACCAAATTTGGGCTGCAACAGGTTTTTGTTGATGGTAAATAACACCAATCCTAAGTTCATCCTGCTGCCATGCATCTTCGGCAATTGCGTCAATAAAAGCCGGGTAAGCTTCAGTCTGTTTCCAGCTATGGTAATACACTTGATGATAGTCAATTAATGCCTGTATTAATTGAGCTAGTGTGCCATTACTGTATATTTTGGTGCTGAACTCACCATTTTTGTGCATTTGTTCACGTTTACGTTTAATGGTATTTAATAGTCGTGGAGGGCGCAGAGACCAGTACTGGTTTATATCGATTATCTTGTCATGATACCAATTCACAGAGTGCTGATAGCGTTGGCCTGAAAAGCCAATTTTTTTGAACGCTTTAAGCCAGAAATCAGCTTGTGGTTGATAAAGTGGAGACATATTAATACAGTCATAGCCTTGTAAAAATTTTATTGCTGCACTATTAAAGTCATCAGCTAATAAGGTCTCTGTTAAAGTGTGGTCTATCATGCCAAATGCCAGAGAATAATAATTGCTCATACCACGCAAACCCTTTACACCAAAAACACCGGTTTTAAATTGGTTTATTAATGGCAATATTTTTTCATTTTCTTGCTTTGTTACATCAAGCCACACCGCCGAATTTTCTTTGCTGATATGCTGCGCAAAATAATCAAACCAGCTTTTTCTAATAAAAAATGGCTGTATATTTGGTTTTTCAGAACTTGAGGTATCTAACAAAGTAGCTTGGGTCAGGTTTTTCATTAATCTTTATTTTCACTCAACTCGGCTTTATTGTTTTTAAACTGCCGCTTGGCTAAAACTAAACCAGACATAAGTTTGCCAAGCAAGCTTGCTGAATACATACTGGCATTAAACATACTTCTTTGTTCTGTAGACCACTCAAGTTGTTCTGGAGATGCATTGGTATAAAAGTCGACAATTTTTAATATATTTTTTTCAAAGAGCGTACTCAGAATCTGTTTAAGTAATAGACGACCCAAAGAAAAAGCCTTGAAATTTTCATCAAAGGTAGTTTTAAGAATTATCAACATGTCGCTTTTGATACAGCATAACCTTGACGCTACAAGGCGATCCTTAATATAGTATTCGTAAACAACAGCGTTATTTTGTTGGGCT
The DNA here is from genome assembly GCF_000987765.1 of Arsukibacterium sp. MJ3. Lineage (GTDB taxonomy): Bacteria > Pseudomonadota > Gammaproteobacteria > Enterobacterales > Alteromonadaceae > Alishewanella. The sequence continues at coordinate 115,041 of NZ_LAHP01000007.1, read as the reverse complement.
AATTCATACAAAAAATTGCGATAAAACTCACCTTGTTGATTGCTTGGATGTAGTGCAGTAACCAATTTACCCTTCCAGCCTTTAGATTCCAGCATGCCGTAACGATCCACAGCAGATAAAACTTGTAGTGGACTTGTTATTTGACGAAAGTCTAATTCAATATTTTCCCGTTGCAGTCGATTTTCATAACGTGACATATTTTTGCGTAAATTCTTCGAGCGTAATCGCCAATAGCTGTCAAATTCACTTTCTAGTTTGATTTGCATATTGGTAGCGTAAAGTACTAATTGATTGTCTTTTAGGGTATTAAGTAGAGCACTATGTTCGGCTGGGTCGAGGCTAAGAAAATCTAATCTTGCAGCAATACCGGGCAAAGCGCGTAATAACGCTTTCAAATCAGGTTTAAAACCTGGGTTTATTAGTAAAAGACCAACCTGAGCCTGGCTGGGTTTAAAAAGCTCCCAAATAAATTTATTCCTTCGCCTTAATAGCATCAGACAGTGGGTCTCACCTTGCTTCACGGCTCTTACTGCAAATAATGGTACATCACCAAAATAAGTTAACAATGAATTAATAAACTCACTACCTAACAATTGGTTTTTAGAATGGTATTTATTGCTTAAAAAATCCCAATCAGCGATGAATGTCGGATCTACTATATTTAATGGTTGAACTTGCCAGTTAAAACTTTTAGGCATATTAATAATTAGTACCTTTAAATATGAACTGTGAATGAAATTTTAAGGGAGCAATAGCTATTTTTAACTGGTGGGCTGTAATATCTTCACTGTAAGCAGTACATTTAACTGAGAATAAAGTGTTTTCAGAAATAGTCTTACAACAGCGATTAATTAACGAATTGCTAAAACACTGCTTTATCTTTAAATCCGCTGTATTAGTAATTACATATTGGAACTTATATATTCTACTGCGGGTTACACTAAGCATTCTAATAAGTTCTGGACTAGTCATTTTTATTATCGTTACCTATGTACAATTCAGGAAAGTCGGTATCTCGAATACTCAACTTAAAATAAGGTCGGAAATGTCGACTAAAGATTAGTTGGAAAGTGCCAATATTTATAAAAAAAACGGTGCCATATATGCGGCTGCCTAGTCGCTTATGTGATTGCAGTGAGCCAATATTATAGTAATTAATTCTGCTATAAACATAACGAATGCTGCGTTTATATAATAATAAATTGGCGTGATCCCACAGTTTAGCAAAAACATAGTTAAAACGAAATTTTGGCATAACAAATACATCATAATCCCAGGCTGTGTAGCCCGTAGGATGCAAGATATAACGGCATCTCACTTCATCTTCCTGATACTGATCAAAATTAAGCCATAAATTACCGGCAAACTGGCCTTTTTTAAAGGCTGCCACACAAAGCCCCCCACGCTGATAACGTTGTTGTAAGGTTGTCATTGGCCTATCCATGGTTTTTAGCGCAGGGTCATCCTTGGTTAATTGTCTAATTTTAACATCCAATGCTTTAGTAACCGGCACATTGGTAATGTCTGTTATTGGTTGGCGGGTAATATAGTATTTATGGATCACTATTCGGTTAAAAGTAAGCTTCACTAATACCTTATCTACAATGTAAAGCATTGTGTCAACTGCCCCAAGTTCGCGATAAGTTTGTTTTAATTGTGCCAACATTTTAGTTAACCTAATTGTTTGCGCCTAGCGCATAGTGTTAAGCAGGCGTGCATGAAACTTTAAAACGCTTTTATCCCAAGGTGTAAAACGCCTGAGTTTAAATGGCGAGCTGTTACTAGTAGATACGCCACCGTTAGTCGTCACGGCTGAGCTAAAGCCTGCTTGCTCGACAATATTTAGCGCAGTTTCATCAAAATCACGGCCAAAAGCGCCATTCGGATAAGCAAAATGGTTAACCGGCTGCCCGCACCATTGTTCTAATTGCTGTTTACTTTGTACTATTTCAGTTTGTTGTTCCGCTGCTGGCAATACTTTTAAAATAGGGTGGTTAACCGTGTGGGCGCCAATGCTGATACCTGCAGCGGCTAGCTGCTTTATTTGAACGGGTGACATCATTAATGGCACTTGCTCACTGGCATTATTTTCCTGATATAGCTTATCTACCTCCGCTAAGCGCGGGCTAATTGGCAAATATTTCAGTTTCATCAGCCATTCATGTGCTAGCGCTCTTCGCTGTTGCCAATCACCAAGGGTTATTTGCGCGCCTTGTAAACTAAGCTGCTGGCGTTGCTTGTCAGCAAATAAATGCATAACCCGGTCGTTCCACATATTGTTGCCATTGCTAAACGCGGTAGCAATATAAACGGTAGCCGGAATGTTGTATTTTGCCAATATAGGTTGCGCTACTGTTAGGTTATTTAGGTAGCCATCATCAAAGGTTACGCAAACGGCGTTAGCTGGCAGGGTGTTTTTTTGTAAATGCGCCAGTGCTTCATCCAGTGATAACGGCGTAAAATAGTCGCGTAATAGCCGCATATGCCAATCGAAAACTTCAGCAGTAGGTTCGCTAGGGCGCATGGGGTCGGCAGTTGCTAACACTTGGTGGTAAATTAGAATGCTTAGCGTATTACGGCCAACTACTTTACCTGCGGTTTGCAGTAACTTATGCAATAGCTTATGCAACGGTTTAAGTAACATAGCTTGCCTCATGCTGTTGTAGCCACAGTTCCAGCGTTACCATTATCCACACCAGTTCACCATAGTAACCAGAATGGCCTTGCTGGTAGGTGGCAAGCGCTTGCTCAATAAAACTGCTTTTTATTATATTGCGCTGTTTTAAACTGGCCAAGCTGTCAGCGGTAATTTGCTGCAGTTTAGGTTGTTGTTTCATCCATACGCCAAAGGGCAAGCCAAAACCGTGTTTGCTTTTAGCCAGCGTTTCATCTGGCAAGAAGCCTTTAAAACTACGCTTATAAAAATCGCGCAGCTGCTGGCCAGGTGCTTTCAGCGAAGCCGGTATAGTACAACTAAAATCGACCAGCTCTTTTTCAAATAGCGGAAAGCGCACTTCTACACCAGCGAGTTGACAGGTTTGGTTTACTTTAACCAAGTCATTGTCGGCCAGGGTAAACTTCCAGTCCAGGTACATCATTTTATCTACAGCATCACTAGATAAACAGGCATTGTAGCGATCACGCTTTTGCTGTGCAGGTTGGTTGGTATCAACTTGCTCTAATAAGGCCGCGTTAAGCATTTCGGTTAAATTAAAGCGGTTTAAAAAGTTGTAACTATCTAAGCGGTCAGGCAGCGGCACTTTGGCCTGGTTAATATAACTGTAGGCCTTTTTTACCCCCGGCAGTTTTGCCGCTAAGCCATTATAAAAACATAAATCGAGGCTGGCGCGGGCCAAACCGGGTAGGGCGGCATAATGCTCAAAGGTTTTTTGTTTTATATAACGCTCATTACCGGCAAAAATTTCGTCGCCGCCATCACCCGCTAGTATTACTTTTATACCATCAGCGGCAGCTACTTTGGCACAAACGAAAGCAGCTAGCGCTGACGAGTTGCCAAACGGCTCATTAAAAGCCGCCGCAACATGGCTAAAATGCTCGGTTATTTCTTCTGGTTGTAAATAGTGCACTTTATGCTCAGTGCCAAAATGTTTTGCGGTTATTAACGCATACTCTGTTTCGTCATAACCTTTGGCTTCAAAGCCAATAGAGTAAGTTTTTGCTTTGTTATTTGCGCTATGTTTTGCCAGCATACCAGCAACAGTAGAGCTGTCGAGGCCGCCACTAAGAAACGCAACACAATCGTCGCTGATATTTCGCCGCACTGCTTCAGAAATAAGCGTTTTACACTGTGCCATTAGTTTATCTGCTGGCAGCTCTGATGTAGTAAAAGTAGGTTGATAATAGGTATGTTGCTGCCAAGTATTATTGTTACTTAACGTAGCAATAACGCCAGGTTCCAGCTTGCTAACGCCTTTATAAATACTTACTGGTGAGGGAATGCAATGAAAAAACAGGTAGTTAAAAAGAGCTTGCTTATCTATTTCTGCATTGCCAGCCGCTGCTTGAAGCGCAGGCATATTATCACTTATACGTAATACCGCGCTGTCACGCTGGTCGATATAGCAGGGTATGCTGCCAACATGGTCATTGATAATACGGATAGTGCCATCGGTTTTGTCAGCAATAATAAGCAGAAAAAAACCAGCGATATGAGCGCATAAGTCAGTTGGTGTGTTCTGGTATAAATCTAGCAACCACTTAGCTGAATTATCTAAAAGATAATCTTGGTTGTAAGGGCGGAGGCGGCCAAATACTATAGCAATTGCATGTTGGTTTTCTGCAATAATTGGCTTGTTAGTTCCTGCCAAGACTATACGCATATCTGAGTTGTGACTTTGCTGTAAACAAACTTTCGATTTGTTATCAGTGTCCTGAATAGTATATTGCCACGCCATAAAAATCCTTTTAAACCCTTTCGTTTACAACTGTAATATTAATTGCCTAAATCGTTCTGCCTGATGTGTTCGTGAGAAGGTAATAATTTTCTCATTGGATAAATACCTATATTGGCTGTTCTTTAGATTGTCTAATAAATTGCTAATAGCAATGCTTATCTTTGTAGTGTCGTCTAATGCTGCCAATTCTGCCACACGCGATTGCATTATTAAGTGTGCTGTATCGCCAGCGGCATCTGTCAGAGCCAAAATAGGCTTTTTTGCCCGAATGTATTCATATGCCTTGGCGGGCGTTTGGTAATTACAATTACTCGCCTGCATTAGTAGTAATGCATCTGCAGAAAGCATTTCTTCTAATGCCTCTACATAGTTTAACGCGGGTGCTAGTGTTATAACATCTTCTATTGCCAGCTGTTGCAGCATTGGTTTAAACAATGCATCGTGGCCTGTGTTACGCAGCACAACATGCAGTTTTTTGCTCAATTGAGAATGATGTTTTTTCAATGTTGCGATAGCATTGAAAAAAGGCACAGGGTCACGTTCAGAAGGGTAAATAGTGCCGCTATGTAATAATTTTACCCTGGTATCTGTTTTTACTGGTTGAACATTATTTGCCATAGCAAATAACGTTTCGTCGTAGCCATTGGGTAATACTTGCCATACATTTTCAGCTACTTCAGGATAGCGCTGTTTATATAGCTGAAGTGCTCCAGGGCTGGTGAATATTATGTGCTTACAATGCTTTGCTGCCTTTTTTTCTATCCAACTAAACAGCTTTCGTAACCTTGGGTTTGATGGGTAGTCATCTTGCAGCATTGGGTCACGAAAATCTGCAATCCAAGGCACACCGGTAAGCTTATATAAAAAATATGCAATGAAATGGGCAGACGCGATGGGATAGGTGCTGATCAATACATCGGGTCGCTGTTTTCTGATTTGCAAAAGCCCACGAAAAACGCCGCCTAAAATCCAGCTTTGCCAGCGGTCAGGTAAAGCCATCCAGCTAAAATATTTATTTTTAAACGAAAAATGGAAAGCAGTATCTCTGGCAAAGCAGCGTATTACCTTTATCGCCGAGGGTATCAAAGATAAATTTTTATCATCTGATTGTTTATACGCTTTAGTAGAGACTGTCAGAACTGCAACATCATCACCTTGTTCAGCAAAATAACGGGTAAACGCCAATGTACGGTGCACACCACTACTTATCTGTATCGGTGGAAAATGGAATGCAATATATAAAATGTGTTTTTTCACAAACTTTCCCTGTTCGCGCATCGAATATGAGTATTTAAACGTTTTGCCAAGGTTAATGCAACTGTTGCGTATGTGTCATTGACTTGCATAATTAATGAGCTAGACTAGATTTTGTTAGAAATTTGCAAAAGTCTGCTCGCTTTAGTAAAGGATTACACTATGTCGTATCGATCTATTACGCTTGCTGTGGTATTAATTTTTTCTGCTTTTTTCAGTAATGCTGCTCCGCGTAACAACTTTAACTGTGGTATTGAGCCTGGACAGCCTTTAACCAACCCTTATGGCCCATATGACGCTATAAAGCCTTCTGATGCTGCAAAATTGCCGATAGTGCTTCGTGCGCATTTCACCACAGATGTTGAACGATTAATCAGAGGAAGCACAGGCTCAATTATGGGCGATATCGACTATACCCTCAGAGCTATTCCAAATCATCATCGTGCCTTGGCAGCTATGGCAAAATATCAGCGTCGTGAAAAAGTTAAGCTTCAAGAGCGTGATAAATTTTATACCGCGCATTGTTATTTCAACAGAGCAATTTATTTCAGCCCAAAAGATGTAACGGCAAGAATGCTTTATGCAATGCATTTGCATCTTACCGGCGGGTTAGATGCGTCCCTTAACCAATATCAGCAAGCTTTAGAGCTAGCCCCTGATTATGCCGAGCTTAATTACAACTTTGGCTTATTGTTGGTAGATCTTAAGCAGTACGAGGAAGCACTGTTAGTAGCTGAAAAAGCCTATTCGTCTGGTTATCCATTACCGGGGTTGAAAAATAAGCTTTTGGCGGTTGGTTTTAAACTTTCTGAATAAGCATCACAAGCCTGTCAAGATTTAGCATACTAAACGATTTATTTAAATTGTCTACATGATTGCTAGTTGAGTATTGGTGCTTGCAGCATACTTTTAATATGGCCAACCCATACAGTCTATTCGAATTTTTGAAATGAATTTAATTTAAAATTTTCTCAATGTTAGCACTTTTAATAACAAAGGATGTTCGAATGTTTTTATATGAAGACCAGTTTTCAGAAAGTCATGATTTTCCTACGTTAGAGCAGCCAGTAAAGACATTAATAATTGCTTCGACAGCGAGATGCTGAAGCCATATGTTGGGGCATGCTTTACATAACACCGGCAGCTTCGGATTCCCGTTAGAATATGCTAACCCTGCTAATTTAGCTGAGTGGAAGAAACGGTTGCATATTGATAATTTAAAAGACGTAATTAAAGAGATTGAGAAAAGAAGACCGTCTCCAAATGGTGTTTTTGCAATAAAAATCCATTATTCTCATATATACATTTTTGGTGGATTTAGTAAATTAACTGAGCTATTTCCCAATGCATACTTCCTACTCTTATCAAGAGAATACGTATTAAAACAAGCTGTTTCTCTATCCATCGCGAGTCAAACAGGCGTTTGGATTTCTGGTCAAAAATCTGTGAATGAAAATCCGGTCTATAGCTTTAAACATATTTATAGCTGTCTGCGTGAGACGATTCTGGACAATTCATCCTGGCGGTATAGTTTAGCGGCCAGCAAAAGTAACTATTTAGAGTTTAATTTTGATGATGTACGAAATAACATAGTGCAGAGCATTGAAAAAATAGCAAACTTTACAGGTGTTGATATTAATACCTCTGATATACCTTCACTTCCTGTAACAAAGAAACAAAGTAACAGCATTAATAAAGAATGGTTAGTAAGGTATGTTTCTGACTTTAACAAATCTGCTGAGCTAATCGATATCAAAATGTTTGCTAGGAAAAGTTTTGTGAAACAAAGCGTTAATAGGCTTTTGGAAATACTGAAAAACAGAATGCAGTAAGTTGCTAGATTCTTCTTTAAAGTGAATTTTGAATCCGGTGTTTTTCAAGGTAGTTGTCACTCTTTACTCTGAAATTTCCTAGATGTAAAAAATAGTTTATTAATTCACTTAGGCTGGAGGTACTGCAAGATGACTAAATTTTTTAGCAAGATTAAGTTGGCTTTTTCGAACGCGTATTTTGTAAAGCAGGAAAAGAACCGAGGTTATATTGCACAGCTACTTGACGTGGTAGTCCTTTATCGCCTGAACCCCACCTGTAATATTTTTGATTATTATAATTATCAGGTATACAATTCTGCGCGAGGTTCCTCGTTCTACTATGAATTGGTTGGTGAAGGTGCACAAGAAGCTTTTAACCGCAGTTTGAATCCGCGTAATGCTGTCGCGCCTGCATGGGACAAATTACTATTTGCAGTGTTATGTAATGCTTACAATATTCGCACTACGGAAATTTTGGCAATTTATAAGCCAACGGGTATAGTTCCAAGCTTTGTAAAAAACCACCTCACCGATATGTCACAGCTTAAAGCGTATCTGCAAAGTGAAAAAGGGCCAATTTTTGTAAAACCCGTTAAAGGCTCTTTAGGGCAAGGTGCTTTTTATATTGCTGGCGTAGATAAGAACTGCAATTATGTTATTGATAAATGTGGTGACTTAATAAGCTTTGGTGATTTTATTAGCAAAACTATTGACCTGGCTGTCTCACACCGATATCAGCCAAAAGCCGGTGTTTTATTGCAGCGCCCTGTGGTCCAGCACACTGCTATTACTGACTTTACCCAAACTAGCACTCCATCGGGTTTACGTATATTAGTTCTTAACACTGGTGCGGGACCTTATATTCACCGAGTAACCTGGAAAATTATTACATCGAACAACTTTAGCGATAATTTTAGCAAAGGCAAGCATGGTAATATGTTATCGATGGTTGATCCGAATACAGGGAAAGTGAGTGATGCTGTTAATAATTATTGGCCAACTACTAAGCTCCACCAGAAACATCCATTATCGGGGAATGATTTCAGTGGTTTTATCCTGCCATTATGGCAGCAGGTTAAAGCGGAAGTGCTTAGAGCATCTTCAATGATAAATGATATGAGGGCAATGCATTGGGACCTCATAATTAGCGAGCAAGGCGCTATATTCCTTGAGCTTAATGATTTGGGTGGCACTAATATACTGCAGTTGCATGGTAAAGGGCTGATCGATCAAGAGCTTAAAAAGGTGATGAAAGAAATCGCAGCATTACAAAAAGGTAGCCCTTTTGCACGATTCATACTAAGTTGATTTTGTGTTATTTTTTTGGGTGGTCTGAGCAAAGGTTGGGAACTCATATCTTGATAAAATATTCGTCAGAGTGGTTTTTATTCCACTTTAAAAACAACGATATTTCACGTTGGCTGGCAAGCAGTGCCTCTTTCTATTTACTGGCAATGACAAAAGATTCCTGCCGGCCATTTGAAACAAGCCTGCCGTTTAAAATTAATCAGTGGCAGGACATGGCGTTTTTCGAAGAGACAGAAAGTTGGCACAACAAACAGAATTTTTTAAAAATAATGAGCGAGAAGGAGCGAAACGGTGAAAACTGTGTCACGCTGGTGCTTAATAACCAACTGGCTTTTGTAAACTTTTTTGGTTTGAATTCGAAACAAAGCTTGTTTAGTGATGTTGGCATTAAGGTAGTGTATCCGGCAAATACTGCTACCCAGTATTCGGCTTATATTCATCCTCAGCACCGGGGCAAAGGCATCTACCAACTTGGCAAAAAGTTTGTTTCTAATTATCTGTTCGAAAGTACCAACACCAGACTTTATGTTGGTGCTGTAAGATCCGACAACAGAGCTGCGCATAAAGGTCAAATAGCTTCAGGCCTGCATAGTGTTGCTCGTTTAGAGCGAAGCTGCCTTTTTGGTAATGTCACTAAAAACGTTTTTGAGCTTCATCCGAATTATAAGTTGGTGGCTGTTGAAGGTGAGCCAGCTAGTTGGCGATTAGAGTTAATCGAATGAAAATACCTGTATTTGTACCTGATGCGCATGCCCGCGCCTGTATTGCTGCGATAAGATCTTTAGGTCGTGCCGGTTACGAGGTGCATGCTGGATCTTCAGACTATAATGCATTAGGCCTGAAATCAAAATTTGCAGATCACTCTGTAGTGTATCCCTCATATGATGATTCAACCTTTATTGAATGGATGAGAGATTATATTGCTCGCCACAATATACAAATGATTGTTCCAACTTCTGGAATTTTATGGGCTTTAAAGCCGGTATTTAATGAATTTAAACCTTTACTTCCCGTTGGTACAGATGAAGAAACTGTCTTTGACTGCTTTAGTAAGACAACGGTTGTGAATAAATTTATTAATGCAGATTCAAAATTTGGCCTTATGAAAAATCATCCCCGATCTTCGGTAGTAAATTTAACTGAACCTTTTGATCCAGACGTGTTACCTGGCTCAAAAACGGGATATTACATAAAAGCTGAAAAACTTCGAACATGTGGAGCTGAATCAGCCTGCTCATTTCTATTTACTGAAACAAGCGAAGAAGCCTTTGCAGCGCTCACCTTAATGTCAACGAACTGGGAATATGCGCTGGTTCAGGAGGCATGCAGTGGCTTTCAAATTGGTGTGTCAGTGTTTATGGACAATGGTAAAGCGTTGGCAGTGTCTTGCGTTCGCGATTGCCATCCACTGCCACATAGCCGGGGCACCATGTCTTTGCGGGAAAGTTGTTGGTTGCCGGAGGTTGCAGAGGATACGATAAAACGACTTTCCTATTTAAACTGGCAGGGCTGTGCCATGGGAGAGTACCGGTATGATGAGCAGACAAAAACTTTTAATTTAATAGAAATTAACTTTCGGTATTGGCAATACCTGCATCTTGATTTATGGGCAGGGATGGATTACCCACTAATGCAAGCTCAGTGGTTTTTAGACGGTAAATCGAATTTTGAGAATAAGCCAAAGCTAAATGTGGTTTGCCGTGATACCTGGCCTGGTGAAGTTGCGCATTTGGTGAATGAGTGGCGCAGGAAAGATGTAAACTATTCTGCCAAGGCGCGAAGCTTTTTAATGTTTTTTGCGCGGGGTTTAAACCCGAATATTCACAGTGATTTCTGGTTTCCGGGAGATCGGGCTTTATATTTAAAAAATTTTATTAGATATATTGGCAGTGAATTTAAAAATATTTTTCAACGTTGAAAAACACAAGGAGTGACCATCGTGCTTGAATTTACAGATCAGTTAACCAAAACATTAAAATGGAAATTAATGCTTATTCAGTTTGCCCACCAAGCCTCATTAAGCTCGAAAACCAACCGCTATTCTGGTTATTTCAGTCGGCTTTTTCAGTATTATCAGCTGTACCGGGAGCATGGTTTTCTTCCCGATGAAGTGATAAAGCTCAATCTTCTTGATCATCAAGGTAATATTTCTGATTCTTACGTCAGTAAAAGTTATATGACAAGCCGACAGCAAGTGCTTAACCCTCCGTCTTTTCAGGTTATTACGGAAGATAAAGCATTGTTTTATTCCTATTGTATGCATATGAATATTCCGGTGCCAAAACTGCTTGGGTTTTTTTTTAAAAATGCTCCGGGGGTGCAGTGGGGTAAGCATGCGCTGGCTGGTAAGGCTGAGTGGGCTGATTTTTTTGAGAACCATTGTCCTGAGGAGTTTGTAATTAAAGCCAGCCTGGGGGTTTATGGTGATGGTATCTACTTTGTTGATAAAACGCTGAAGTTCTCCGGGGAAAAACTTTTTAATACTCTGAATAGCCATCCTAAATTTAATTCATTTGTGGTACAGCACTGTTTAAAAAATCACCCGGGTATTATGCAGATTAATCCTAAACGAGGGTTGCAAACGTTCAGAGTTATTACTTATATCGACAGTAAGAATAATGTAAAAATAATTAGAGCTTACTTTAAACCAATCGTTGGCAGTAATAGGGTGGATAATCATAAAAGCGGGCTAACCGGTAATTTGCTTTGCTCAATTGATCTGTCGACGGGAAAATTAAAGCAGCCTATTTTACTGACCTCAGATGGCCCCGTTCATATTTCACAGCACCCAGATACAGGCGCAGTGTTAGAAGGCGCTTTGGTTCCTTTATGGGATGAAATGTCTGAAATAGCAAAAGCTACTGCACTAAAGTTTTTGCCATTACGCTCTATCGGCTGGGATATCGCAGTGACGACAGATGGCATTCAAATTATCGAGGGTAACTCGCGCTGGGATCCACTTAAATTTGGTGACTTTGGCAAAAACAATTCGATTTTTATAGATTAAGTATTAGTGTTGATACGAAAGCTAAAAAGTAGAAAATAACCAAAACCAATTAATTTTAGGCTAATTTTGGAAGGCACCTAATATATTATTGGTTTAACGTATTATCTGGTTTTAAAAAACTAGTGCCCAGTCGTAGCAGCGTCATTAAGCCTGTTAGCTCAGCCTCAAACTCCAGCTCGCTAATATTATCGTTATCAACTAATCTTGGCAACGTAAGTAATTCCTTTTTTATATTTACTAGACTATTTTCAGTAGTAGTTGCAGTTTTTATTTCCATATCTGCTAATAGTTTGACTTGTTCGGGTCGATATCTACCACTAGGGAAGCAGAAGTGCCGAGCCTGTTTACCCGTAAGCTTAGCAATATATTGCTTGTTATGTATTAACTCTGACTCTGTATTGGCTAAATTTATTTTACAAAATCTATGACGATGAGTATGAAGTTCAATCGATAAACCCTCTGCGGCCAGAGCAGTTACTTTTTCAGGCGCAAGAAACATTAATTTACCATTTTGCTGCCACTGGCTAAGATCTTCACCAAAGCAGTCAGCTAGTTCCTGAAGTATAGCTTGCTCGTAGGATGCCCCTAGCTTTACTGAAAGACTTAGCAGATTCTCAATATCTAATTGCGTTTCCGCTGTGTAGGGCGTTAAGCTACTATTTTCAGTAAGGATGAAAGGAGTCCTATGTTTCCAAAATAAATAACAGACAGCCAGATTAAATACCGGCCGCTGATTTTCAACAAAATAAGTACATAAATACAAGGTTGCTTTAAAATTATGTTTCCTCAGAGATGGCAAGATGCCTTGCTCAATTGCCGCCCAGCCATCATCGATAGTGATCACTAAAGTATCATTTAGGTACTGCCCCGTTTGCTGTTGCCGGTATAGCTCGTCTAGTGATACCGGCTGGTAACCCCATTTAGCAACTAGTGTCATACGCCTGGCAAAGGTGCTGCTGCGCATAAATACCCCAGGTGAAAATAGGTGCTCATCATCAACTGATATTCCGTGATAACACAATATTCGCGGACGCTTGGTGGTAATCTTTTTTGCAAGCCAGAACATTCCTAGCCATTTTAATAGTAATAAAATAAAGGTTTTTTTCATAGTTGCTGTCTTTTATATAACTATATTGATTAGGGTAGTGGGCCAGTGGTAGCTGGCGGAAATCCTTTTACATTCAACCGGCTAAAAATATTATGCTCAAAGCCCTCAGGATAGCCCTGCAGGTGCCAGATAACTAGGGTAACCATGCCGTAACTGATTACGCCGGTCAGGGTTTCCAGCAAAAGCTGTAGCAGCGGGATAGATAAATTTGTGGTTATTTGCACTGTCCACACTGCTAGCGCCATTAGTAAGCCTGCTGACACAGGGCGAATAAAAGCAGTTAATAGAGCGATTACTGGTAATTTTAAAAAACGCATAACTGCCGCTTGTACAATTAATACCATTAACAAAGTGGAGCCTAGCCTGGCCTCGCCAATACCAATTAAACCATGGTATTGCAGCAGCGGAATAAACAAGGCAAAAAATACCAGTAACCTACTGAAGTTAATAATAAAGGAAATATGCGGCTTACCAGCGGCTAAATACACATAGCTATTATTTGAGGTAATACTAAAAAACATATTAGACAGCGCCAGTAGTTGCAATAGAGGTATCATGCTTAACCATTGCTGGCCTAGTAACACCGGCACCAGTAATGGTGCAACCATGGCAATGCCAATTGAAGTAGGAATGGTTAGGCTGGCGGTTAAGGCAGCGGTATTTAAGTATGCTTTTCTTAGTTCAACTGGGTTATCTTGAAAACGCGAGTAAACTGGGAAAGTCGCTACATTGATAGGCACTGCAATATGGCTGCTAGGTAACTGGCCAATTTCTTTACTCATTGACAATAAGCCAAGCGATGCGGGTGATAGTGCCTTGCCGACGACCAATTGGCTGACTTTATCGTTAATAAAATTTACAATGTTATTTAATAGTAACCAACGAGAAAACTTAAACAATTTGTTAAATGATCTAAAACACACACGTGGCCGAAACGGATGCATAATATAGCTATATACCATTACTACCAGTTGGTTAGAGAGTACCCCAAACACCAGTGCCCAGTAATTTCTAAGGGTAAAAGCCAACGCTAACGTTACCCCAAAACTAATTATTTTTGGCACCAATTGCAGTTGCAGTACTTTACGAAAATTAAGGTTACGATGAAAATCGATAACACTGATATTGTGAAAACCCGACAGCACACTAACAAAAGCCAGCACATAAAGTACACTCTGCAGCCGTGGGTCGGCATAAAAGCTCGCCACCAGCGGCGCAATTAATGCCAGGCTTATTGCTGCAACAAAACCAAACAGCACATTAAAAGTCCAGGCGCTGTTATAGTCATCGAGAGTATTGGTTTTTTGCTGAATTAAGGCGGTACCCAGCGCTAAGGCACCAAATAGCTCTATAAAAGCGTAAATTGCCACGGTAATGGCGACTACGCCAAAGTCTTCCGGGGTAAGTAAGCGGGCTAAAAACAGTGAGCTAACAATACCAATTGATTTAATACTTAGGCGGGTAATTAGCATAAAAACAGAACCAGAATAGACTTTATTTTGGTTCTGTTTATGTTGCTCTTGGCTTTCCTGTCCGGGCGAGGAGGGCATTACTAAAGTCCATTTTAACGAGGGTAATTACAAAACGTTTTATATCAATAAACGGTTAAAATAGCCAGCAGCCAGCGCTAACTTAGTAAAAACAAACACATTGCCAAGCGCTATTCTGTGGCGAGGATAATATTGTCAATATACAGCTCCATTTGCTTAATAGGTTTGGCGGTACCGCCATGGTAGAAGTTTAGCCATAGCCGTTCTATTTTTAGCTGGTCGGTATCGCGAAAGCGGATATTGGTTTGCTCGAACACCTGTTGCTGATTTATCCAGGCTTTAAGCACGCCATCTTGCTTAGTCGGTGTATTAAGTTTGACATACTGGGTTATCCGATACCATTTGCCAGGGGCTATCGGGTCGCGACTCAAATTCCAATACATGGTAGCACCATGGTTTTGGCCGTTATCGGGGTAATAGCTATAGAAACCCAGTGGGGTAGAATTATTAAATTTATCGTCGCTGCTTACAGTATCACCAAATTGGCCGCGGGCCGACCAACCGTTAGTACCATCGGCTGAGCGGCCACCCCAGCCAGCTCTATTGTAAGTGCCGGCTAAGCCAGGAAACTTACCACCGCCTTTGGTGGCCCGCCAGTTATCGGCTAAAAATAAATCATATTGAAAATACAGCGCCTCAGGCTCTTCGGCTAACAGTGATTTAAGTAGTAATACCAGGTTTAATGCCAGGTTTTGCTCTGGGTTAAATTCAACTTTAAGGGCGTAATCTTCTGGTCGGTTGGGGGCTGCTACCCGTTCAACCCGGCTGCGCCGGTCCAGAATGCTCCATTTGTCTTCCCAGTTGCGACTGGAAAAATCTTCAGTGAATATAATTTTTTTATCGGTAAAATCGGTTAACACGCTGACGGGTTGTCGTTGCTGCGCCAGCCAAAACACACCAATATCGCTGGCCCCATATTGTTTTTTGACAATAAGTTGTAATTCAGCTGCCTCGATGTGTTCATTTAACGCCAGCTTTGGCATATCGAAACGCAATAGGCCAACATTTTGAGAACCTACTTTAAGGTTTTTACTTTCGCCTAAAGAACGAACCGTGCTGCTGTCCAGAAAACTATCCATTAATGCAATCGTTTTTAGAGTGTTTCCGGCTGACGTGGTAATGATTAAAGTTGGTGCTTTATTATTATCAGACTCTTTACTATGAAAATTAGTGGTTCCTGTGCTCTCAATACCCTGCAGCAGTATGTCTATAGTCGGTTGCCCAGAACCAGCTATACTTTTTACCAAGGTAGTTACCTGCCAGTTCACAAGCTGATTCTTTTGCACATGATTGATTTGCTGGCGTGCAAATGGGTGCTTACCTAGAAATAACATATTGGAATCAACCCAGGCGCCCATTTGCTCCGACGGCCAGCTGATATAAGCTGCAGCATAGCTATAACTTCGACTAGCACCTTCAAATTGTTTATTACCCTCATGCCAGTCGATGGCAATAATATTGTCTTGCGTTAACGGGGCCGCCAATACATTGCCTGGCAATAGCAGGCATATTGCTGTCAGGTAGCTAAGGTTAATGCGCCAGTTTAGATTCCACATAACGATGTTTTCCATTTGGCAGGCTGGCGATATTGGCCAGATGCTGCAGGGTGATAGTGCAGTCGTTTCCAAGGCGTTGCTGAAACTGCTTAATAATATACTGTGTAAGTTCGCTGCTCAGCGGTGCGCCAGTGACGAGCTGAACTTCTACCTCGGTTAATGCATGCTGGATAATTTTAAATTGTTTGATTTCAGTTAGGTCACGCAGTACATAAATAAGTGCCAAGGCATGCAGTTTGTCACCAGCAGTGGTTAGCATAAAGTCAGTGGTGCGGCCATTAACTTGCGCTAACACCGGTAAGCCACGACCGCAGCTGCAGGGTTCAGTCGCAAGTTGGCCGATATCACCGGTACGGTACCTTACAAAAGGAAATGCCTGGGTTTGCAGGTGAGTAATAACAATTTCGCCACTTTCGCCAAGCGGCACGACTTTATCATCGTCGCCAATAATTTCGACAATAATATCTTCAGCACTAATGTGTAAACTGCCGGCAGGGCATTGATGGGCAATAAAGCCGGCATCACGGGCGCCATAACCATTGGCAACCGGGCACTGAAATACCCGCTCAATAACGGCACGCTGATGTGCAAATAACATTTCAGAGGTAACAAAAACCACTTTAACGGCCAGCTGGCTAAGGTTAAGCTGCCGGGCTTCAGCCGCCAGCGCTAACTGATGAATAACCGACGGGTAACCGAACAGCATTTTTGGCTTTAACTGTTGCAGCTGCCGCAGGTATGCGTCGATATGGGCCGGGGTAAATTCAAAGGCAGGTAGCAAATATGAGCGAAATAAGCCGTCACGAATTTTTTTAAAGCGGTCTTGTTTTCCCAGCTCTATCGGTGAGCCCCATAGCACTACTTCTGGGTCGCCAATATCTACATCCCACCAGCGGGTTGCCCGTAATTTGGCAGCAACGTCGTGGCTTACCCGTGCTTTACCCATATAAAAAATAAGCGGCACGCCACTGGAGCCCCCGGTATTGTAGCGCTGCAGCTGTTCTTGCGGTTGGCTACACAGTGTCTGCTGATTATCGGTAATGCGCTGTTTAGTTAGAAAGGGTAATTTAGCTAAGTCGGCAGCGGTAGTAATATCACTGGCTTTTAGATTATTCGCGGCAAAAAGTTGTTGGTAATACGGTGAATGCTGGCTAATGTTAGCAACAAACACCTGCAGTCGTTGCTGTTGTATGGTGTTTATCTGCTCGGGGCTTAACCATTGGCTTTTTTCCAGCCGGGCTAACATGTTATACGTAGTATGGCTTTTTAAACGCTCATGCAGCGGGAATAATATGTTACTAATCAGTTTGGTATATACGTTAGTCATAGTTGCCCCCTAGTTGCACTTTAATAATAGCCGAATTGGTGCGGGCACTGCTTTGCTGCCGTTTTTCGGCGGCCAGCTGTTTTTTTACCACCAACTGTAACGCGACTATTGTAATAACCAAGTGATAGGGTAAATCGAAGTAGGCTAAACCTAAAAAGGCACCGCCAGTAGCATAGGCAATTAAACTGCACTGCAGCATTTTTGCCAGTAATGCCGCCCATTGCAAATCTTCGCGTTTACCACTTAGCGTAATAGTATGCTTAGCGCTTCGCCAACTGCTAAAATAAATAGCCAGCCAGAGGAAAAAGCCAATAAAACCATGATGGCCCATAATCTGAAAATAAATGCTGTGTGAATCATGTATACGGTTTGGTTCGGGAGCATAAAGATAAAAATGCTCCCGCTTAAAACCATTTAAACCACCGCCAAATGGTCGGTGTTTTGCCATATTAAAGGCCATTTCCCAAGAATTAAAGCGGCCTTGTACTGATGTGTCGTAACTTTCCCGATCGGGTTCGATAATGGTTTCCATTCTGTCATGCCAGCGATCGGGCATAAACTGATACACCACCGGTGTCGCTAGTATAATGGCTAGCGCGATTGCCAGTTTATTCGGGCCTTTTAACCAGAGAAAAAAGCCAACACAAACACAGGCTACCAGCCCGCCTCGGCTTTGAGTTCCCAACGCTGCTAATACGCATAAACCCATGGCGGCCAAAAAGCCTAACTTTAGCCAGCGCTGGTTAGCGGGTACCAAATAACGTAAGTAAAATAAGATGGGTATTATGATTAGCAGGGTCAATGCTAATTCGTTGTTGCCAAAAAAGAAACCGCCAGTGGGTCCCCAAACCCGGCCGCCGCCGGCAGTCATAATGGTATAAATGCCGCCTTTAACACCATAAAAAGTAATGCTTAACGCCACTACCCACAATGCCTGTTCAATCCGCTGCCGGCTGGTCAGTAATGCTAAAATAACCAGTGTAAAAAACTGGATTGTCATGATTTTTTCGAATTGCGAAATGGCATAAGCGTCTTTCACGTTCATTATAAAGGTGATAAACATCCAGATATTGAACAGTAGTAAAAATATGATAGGGCTGCTAAATGGAATACGCTTTGGCTCTTTACTAAATAAATAACTTACCAAGAGTACCATGCCAATGATGGCCGCTACTGGCAGAGTTTGTATAAAACCCCAGCCCATGCGGTGCGGTACCATGTAACTTATCCAGCACCATACCAACACACCAATAAAAGGTCGGCGTAAAATAAACGGAATACTGCCGACAATAAGCAGAAAAATGACTATGTCACGCATTGATATGTCCACATTCTTGGTATAACTGCAACCAGTTTGGTATTACTTCGGCTGGTAAATACTGATTCACTTTTTGCCGGGCTGCGCCTGCTAATTTTTCGGTGAGTTGTGGCTGTTTTACCAAGGACATAACGGCTGCCGCCATTTCTTGCTCTGCAGCCACCGGCACTAATAAGGCATCATGTTGGTCTTTAACCATATAAGGAATACCGCCGACATTTGTTGAGACTATTAACACCTGCGCGGCCATTGCCTCCAGCAGTGAGTTTGGCATGTTGTCGGCAGTGCTGGGGTTAAGCATGATGTCAGCGCTGGCATACAACTTAGCCATTTCGGTCCGGTTGAGCTGGCCACAAAAACTGACGCTATCGGCTAGCTGCAACTGAGCAACTAAAGCCAGCAGCGTTGCATATTCTGGCCCACTGCCGGCAATAGTCAGCCGGGCTTGTGGCAATTGGCTAATAATAAGCGCAAAGGCCCGGATGGCGGTAGCAACGTCGTAAATAGCTTCTAAATTACGGGTAACCACCAGATGGGGTGCTAATGCTAAGCTGGTCTTAAGTTTGCCATAAAAAATACCAGTATCGACAATGTTGGGAATGATATGACAGCTAAGCTGGTATTGCTGAAAAACGGTTTGCAAAAATGCGCTTGGGGTGACAATAACTGCTGCTTTTTTTAGCGTTGGCAACACCCAACGGTGTTGTGTTTTTAAAAAATTTGCTGCCAGACCGCCGCGATAGTTAACAATAACCGGCACTTTATGCCAATGCGCCAGCCAGATAGCCGGTGCTGCAAATAAATGCCAGGCCCAGCCAGAATTTGCCATGAGGTGGACTACGTCAGTGTGTTTAAACGCTTTATGCAATTGCCAAAAGTAAGGAATTAAACGAAATAGTGCGCGCACCAGCGGTATTTTACCAACCCACTGTGGGTTATAAGCAGGGTTTACCGCGACTAAACTGGCATTAACCTGCTCTGAATTGTTTAGTAACTGTAATAATTGTGCCGTTTGCATTGCCATGCCACCAGCTGGTGGTGGAATTGGCCCAACCAGGGTAACGTTAATGCGTTGAGGCAGGTGATTATTTTTTAGCACTAAGCACCTGCTGATAAACCGGCATTATAGCCGCAACAGTATGTTGCCAGGTGCGCTCTGCAGCGACAAAGTTACGGCCATTTTGTTTTATTCTGGGCCAGTCATCACGGTTAGTAAGCAATTGTGCCAGCACTACCGCCAACTGATCTGGGTTGTCTGGCTCGAATAAAATTCCGGTGTCGTTGTGACGAATAAGCTCGCGATGCCCGCCAATGTCTGAGGCAACCACTAAACCTTGTTGTGCCATGGCCTCTAATGGCTTTAGTGGCGTGACCATTTCGGTAAGCCTGATAGCCTGGCGAGGGTAAACAAACATATCGACCAAGCTGTAATAGCGGCTGATGGTATTATGTTCAACCCGGCCAGTGAAAATAACCGCACTATTAATATTTAATGCTGTGGCCTGCGCTTTAAGGGCGGCTTCCTGCAAACCACCGCCCACCAGTAATAGCCGTAAATTTGGGTGCTGTGGTAGTAATTTTGCAAAAGCATCCAGCAGAATATGCAGCCCCTCGTAGCGATAAAATGAGCCAAGAAAGCCCAATACGGTTTTCCCCTGAAGCTTTAAACTGGCTTCTAATTGCGGGTCTTTAGCGGTTACCGGACTAAAGGCGCTAATATCAACAGCATTAGCAACGATAGCAATGCGCGCTTTATTCACGCCCCATTGCGCTATTTGCGTAGCAAGCCCCTGGCAGATGGTTACTACATAATCAGCACTACGCAGCGCCTTTTTCTCCAGCCATTGGCCTATTTTGTAACGTAAATCACCTTCTTTACAACTGCCATGACTTACGGCAGCGTCTTCCCAAGATGCGCGCATTTCGTAGACCAGCGGAATATTAAACCGTTTGGCTACTCTGGCAGCAGCCAGCGCATTAAGAGAAGGGGAGTGCGCATGAATAATATCGGGCCTTTGCTGCTTCACCATACTAGTAAGCTGTTGCTCTAGCTGGCGCATCACGTCCAGCTGATTTAACACTGGCAGTTTTGCCAGCCAACCTGGCTTAGTTCGGTAGAAGGTTAAACCGGCTACCTGCTCCGGGTTGGGGCCGGCTAAATAATGTTTGCTGCTGGTTAGCTGGCGGGTAGTAATATTTAATTGCTGTTGCTGCTGCAAAATAGCCAGGCTGCGAAAAGCATATCCGCTGTGTAGTGGCACCGAGTGATCAAACACATGTAATACTTGTAACGGTCCTTGTTCAGCCATGCTAAGTCCTTGAGCGTCGACGAATAATTAAAGTGATTAACATTGCCAGTAACATGATAAACAGCAACACCTGATAAAAAAATAAAAACCACAGCATTATCTTTAGACGTTGCATGGTGTTTATCATATGCAAGTTATCAGGTTCTGCTATTGCCATTAGTTGTGGGAACTGCCCAATAAGAATGGCGACCATTTGTTCGAGGTGCGGCGATAGGGTGGCTGCCAGCTTAATTAGTGGCTGCCTGTCGTAGCTAATGTTGTCATTGGCCCACCAAAGATAAAACTGATGCCGGCCATTGTAATAATAATCCAGCGCTTGGGCGTCGTCTTTAAAGCCAAAGGCTTTATCTGATAATCTGGTCAGATTTATTTTGGTTCTGTCGACAATAAGTTGCTGTTTAAATTCTAGTACCGACATTGGCTGTTGTTGCTGATCCACCGGATAAAAGCCATTAAAAACATCTAACATAAGCCAGCGCTGAGTGTGCTGGTCCCATATTTCGTTTATGGCATGGCCATGTCCACCAAAACCATCAAACGCCAGCGCCCACTCCCTGACGGGTATGTTTAGCGCATGGCCAAACACATTAATTACTTCGGTATAGTCGGCGCAGTAACCGCGTTGTTGTTGAATTTGCGCTAAGGTGGTGCTGATATCGGCCTGAATAGCGCCACCAAGGCGGCGCTGATCCAGGTTTAATACAGCGGCTTGCTGCAACATCGTAGCTAATGGCTGTGCATTGGCTTGTGGTGTAATAATAACCTTACTAATGGCCGCAGGCAGTGGGGCTGACTCTTGTCGGAAATTTGTGGGGTAGTTATCACCAGGCCACTGGCTTTGTTCAATGCTTATCACATTAAACACCATAGCATTGCGTAGCCGCACCAACTCAGTACCACTGTGGAATTTCGCAATTAATAGCAATAGTGGCAATATCATCATGGCTATTAGCAGCAGGCAACTGTGCCAACTTACTAACCTGTTCACCAGCATAACCCGATATAACGGCCTGATACCTCTGCGGCTTGTTTTAAATGAACCAAATCAATAAGGGTATGTTCTGAGGTTAGGCCAGCCAATACCTGTTCAATAATGTGTTTGTCATTTAAGCCAAGTACAATAACTTTATTATTTGCCAGCAATTGATCGATGTCGTTGGTCATTAACTGACCAATGTGTGGTATTGACTCTTCAATAAAACGTTTGTTGGCACCAAGCAGCCTAGATAAATTGACTTCAGGATCAAAAATACTTAACTGCATGCCTTTACCAATTAGGTACTCTGCTAAATCAACCAGTGGGCTTTCGCGCAAGTCGTCGGTACCAGACTTAAAGCTAAGGCCGACTAAGCCGATATCCCTTATACCAAGAGCAAGAATTTTCTTACCCGCTTGCTGAAAATGTATTTGATTTGATGCTAACACCTGCGACAACATCGGAATTTCAATATCTGCTTGTTTGGCGACATATTGCATTGCCCTTAAGTCTTTTGGTAAGCAGGAGCCACCAAAGGCAAAGCCAGGTTTTAAATAAGCGGCTGAGATATTTAGTTGTTTATCGGCACAAATTAAATCCATTACTTTAAATGGGTCGACTGACAGGCCTTCGCATAGCCTTGCTACTTCATTAGCAAAAGTAATTTTTAAGGCATGAAAAATATTACAGAAATACTTTAGCGTTTCTGCAGTTTTAACATCGGTACGGTGATATTGTCCTGGTAAATGACCAAATAGCCGTTGCATTTGCAGATGAGCCGCTTCGTTATTCGCACCAACTATAGTAAAAGGCGGGTTGTCGTAATCTTTTATTGAACTGCCCTCGCGCAAAAACTCTGGTTGAAAACAGATATCAAAATCGATGCCATCCTGCTTACCAGAATATTGTTCTAACAGGCTTTTTAAGCTACCTTCTACCGTGCCTGGTAACAGGGTCGAGCGAAAAACAATAGTGTGGCGGCTGGTTTTGCCTGCCAGTGCTTTACCAAGTTGCTCGGCTAAACGTAATACCGCAGTTTGATCCTGACTGCCGTTAGTTTGCGAAGGTGTACCAACACAGATAAAAGACACTTCGCTGTTATCGATAGCATGCTGCATGTCTTGTGTAACACTTACCCGGCCGCTGGCAGCCATGGTTGCCATTAATTCAGACATACCTTCTTCGATAACGGGGGACTGACCACTTTTTATTAAATCCAGTTTTACCTGATCAATATCGACGCCGATAACTTGATTACCATCTCTAGCGAGACAAGCCAGGGATACGGCACCCACATAACCTAAACCAAAAATACTAATATTCATTTATTGCACTTCCCTTTGTGTCAGCTGCTTTTCCTGATGTAAGTTTATACATTTTCGCACGATAATGTCTAACTGTTGCATTGATAAATGCCATTGATGATGGGTAAGCATTCGTTGTCGGCCAGCATCTGCTAATTGTTGGCGATATGTTTGATCGCGCATCAACTTTACTAACGAACTGGCATATTCTGTTGGGGTGTCGGCAATTAAAAAATGCTGATTGGCAACAGCATCAATCCCGCCTGCCGCTTGACTGCTGCTAACTACAGGTACTGCCATGGCCATGGCTTCTAAAATTTTGTTTTGCGTTCCTCTGGCAATATTCAGTGGTGCTACCATTGCTGCAGTATTAACAATATATGGCCTGACATCAGGTACTGATCCAGTGACAATTACGCCAGGTAAATTAGCCAATGCCTTAATAGCCGGGGTAGGCTCAGCGCCAACAATATACAGTTTTACATCCGGTATTTGTTCACGGATTAATGGCAGAGTTTGCTGGCAAAATTGCAGCATGGCTTCTTGATTTGGGTAGTAATCCATTCGGCCAATAAAAGAAATACTGTGCTGCTCGTAAGGTGCCGTGCCAGGGGTGAAGTAATCGGTGTCTACTCCGTTCGGAAACCAGGCAGAAGGTACCCCGGTATTGTAGCTTTCTAAGGTGGCCAGTTCCGCTTTAGTGGTGCAGCTACATAGGTCAAAACTGTGCGCCAAACGCTTTTCAGCATGTAGCATTTTTTTGCCTTCTAAGTAATATCCCAAACTGAGCGGAAAGGGCTTAAAAGCTCGATAGGTCAGCCATTTCTGCGAGTCCATATCACCGAAATCGAGCAATTTTGGAACGCCGGTAACATTAGCAACATACTGCGCTACTGAAGAGCAATGCACAAAAATCAGATCAAATTTATGCTCTGCTAGCAGGCTTTGAATGTGATTGTGAAGATCCTGGCTATAGAAATAGCCCATTGATGATGGCGTAATTAATGGCAGGCGCAAGATCATGCGGGCAAATTGCACCGGTTCTTTCACTACTGCCGCATAATAGTGATGACAATGCTCTTTAATTCCTTCACCTTCTGCTGCTTCTGCCGGATTGCGGGCTAACGATGCCACATAAACCTGGTGACCTTGCTGGTTGAAATGACGAATCATATTAAACGGGCGGATTTTCCCGCCACGTTTAGGCGGAAAGGGAAAACGGTGACAAACATATAATATTTTCATAACGACGTCCTGATTGTCTCTGAAATGTGTTCGGCGCTCTGTTTATCTAAATACAGGCGACACCAGATCTCCAGGTTCATTAGTGCTAACAAGTGATCGGTATGATCTTCCTGTTGGCTAAAATGCTGACTAAGCGTTTGTTCAATAATTGCCCAGTTCAGTAAACCACGTTGCTCAACGGTTTCGCGATTAACAAATAACCGCAACATTGCCGCTAATTCCTGCTTTAACCAGGCACCCAGTGGTGCACCAAAGCCCCGTTTCGGTCGGTCGAGGATGCTGGCGGGCAGAATATCGCTAAGAGACTCTTTTAGCAGATGTTTTAATCGGCCGTTCTTCATGGTGAGACTTTGTGGGATTTTTACTGCCAGTTCAACCAGTTTGTGATCCAAAAACGGTACCCGACATTCCAGCGAAGTAGCCATGGTCATTTTGTCAGTGAGCAGTAAAAGATCATCGGGCAGTTGGCTTTGCCGATCGGTGTCAAACATACGCCATAAGCCTTCGCTGGCGTGACTGTTTTGGTAACGCTGTTTTATGATGTTCTGTGATATGTTGCTATAAAGTAATTGCCCGGTTTGTTGCTGGCTGAATACCTGCATATAGCGCTGGTAGCGTTCGGCATCATCAAGTTCTGCTGATTGAATAAAAGCTTTGGTTAACCTTAGCGTGTTGAGCAAGCGAGAATGACGATCACTGGGCAGTTTGCCCGCCAGGGGCACTAATAATTTCTGCCGTAACCAGGTTGGTAGACGCCGGTATTTTTGTAAGTAGTGCTCACCAAGGTAACGGCGATAGCCACCGAATAGTTCATCACCGCCAACACCGGATAAAATGACGGTTACCTCTTTATGGGCGAATTCTGACACCAAATAAGTGGTAATAAAGGCACTATCGGCAATTGGTTCGTCCATATGCCAGAGTAATTTAGGTAACAGGCTAACCACATCGGGTTTAACCAGTATTTCCCGGTGCTCAGTGCCAAATTGCTCTGCAACGGCACGGGCATAGGGTAGCTCATTATAAAAGTTGCCGGCATCGCCGGTATCAAAACCAATGGCATAGGTTTGTACTGGCCCTTTGCTGTGTTTTGACATTAAGGCCACTATGGCGCTGGAGTCAACACCACCAGATAAAAAAGCACCAATCGGCACGTCGCTGACCATTTGCATAGCGACGGAGCTCTCAAGCTGAGTGCGTATTTGTCTTGTCCAATTCTGCTCGCTAAGCTGTTCGGCCTGGGTAAAGTCAGGTTGCCAGTATTGCTGCTGCTGGATACCTTTGTCGTTAATCAGTAAATAGCTGGCAACTTCCAGTTTTTGAATGCCTTTGAACATAGAATAGGGTGCTGGTACATAGCCTAACTGCAGATATTGCTCTAATGCTTCAGGGCAAACTTCAGCATTAATACCCGGTAGTGCCAAAATAGCTTTACTCTCTGTAGAAAAAGCCAGGAAACCATCATGCTGACATAGATATAATGGTTTAATACCAAGTCTATCGCGTGCAATTAATAATTGCTGGCGGTTTTTATCCCACAGTGCAAAAGCAAACATACCGTTTAAATGACTAAGGCAGTCAACACCATACTGCTGATATAATGCCAGAATAACTTCAACATCTGATTGAGTTTTAAAGTTATAGTTATCTGCTAGTTGGGCGCGTAGCTCACGGTAATTATAGATCTCACCGTTGCATACCAATACCAGGCTGCCATCCTCATTACTAATGGGTTGTTGTCCACCCGCTATATCAATTACTGACAGCCTGCGCATGCCAAGGGCAATGTTATCAGCAAGGTAAGTGCCACTATCATCCGGGCCACGATGCGCGGTGACATCGCCCATTAAATCAAGCCACTGCTCAGGAAATTGTTTTGGACGTTGCAGTGCCACAACACCATGTATGCCACACATAATTATTGACCCAACTGCTGACGATAAAACTGAGAAAACATCAGTAAAGTCCATAGTGCAGAACTATGGTCACGCTTACCGCTAATATGTTGCTGATACAATTGTTGAATGTAATGCTGGTTAAATAATCCTGAATCGGCCAGCGCTTCTGAGTTTAATGCCTGCTGCAGTGTTTGCTTTAACGGGCCACGAAACCAGCTGGCCAGCGGCACGGCAAAGCCCATTTTTTTACGGTATAAAATATCATGTGGTAAGTGTGACTCCAGTGACTGCTTAAAAGCCGCTTTACCTTCATTGGCGCTAATGTTCATGCTACTTGGGATCCGGCTAGCCCATTCCACATATTTGTGGTCGAGCAGCGGCACTCTTACTTCTAATGAATGCGCCATACTAGCTCTGTCTACTTTGGTTAAAATATCACCGACCAAATAGGTTTTCATATCCAGATATTGCACCAGTTTTAGTGGATCATCAGTATTGGCATTGTCTGCATGTCGTTTAAATACTTCTACTGATTGATAACCTGCCAGCTGTTGTTTAAGTTTTGGCGAAAATAACGCGGCTCTGGCATCGGCCCGCATAATAGACATGGTGTTACAGTAGCCAGAAACGGCATTCATTGCTAATGATTGGAAGGTGGTTTTTGCCCTTAAAAAACGGGGGGCCCAGTCTAATTTTGGATAAACTTTACCGAGGGTTCCAAATAACGGCTGTCGTATTGCCTGTGGCATAAAACCGCGCATTTTGTCTTCATGTAACTGATAACGATAGCGACGATAGCCGCCAAATAGCTCATCACCACCATCACCTGACAAGGCAACGGTGACATGCTTTCTGGCTAATTGGCATACCCGATAGGTCGGCATTGCGGAACTATCGGCATAAGGCTCATCGTATAAAGCTGCTAATTTATCAATCAGACTAAAATCGTTACGATCAACCATACCGCTGTGATGATTAGTTTGGTATTGATTGGCAACCTGACTGGCATAGTCACTTTCATCAAATTGTTGGTCGTCAAAACCAATGGAGCAGGTGTTTACTGCTTTGTCTTGCTGTAATTGCGCCATCAGAGCGACTATGGCACTGGAATCCACACCACCGGATAAAAAAGCGCCGAGCGGTACTTCTGCAATCATTCTAATATCGACCGCTTCTTTTAAACGTTCCAGTAACTCAGCTTTTACCTGTTGTTCAGTCAATACGGCCTGACTAAAATCAATATCCCAATACTGTGTTTGCTGCAAGTTGGCTGGTTGAGTTTTATCTATTAACAAATAGTGACCAGGATTTAGCTTGTATGTATTGGCATAAATGCTGCGAGGTTCTGGAATATATCCAAAGGTGAAGTAATCTTCAATACCTTGGTAATACAAGCTTTTATCAAACTCAGGGTGGGCAGTAAGTACTTTTAATTCTGAACCAAATAGCAATTCGCCGCTCGGAAGCAGGCTATAAAATAATGGCTTAATGCCCATTCTGTCACGGGCCAAAAACAGTTGTTGTTTGTTTCTATCCCAGATAGCAAACGCAAACATGCCGCGGAAATGCTGAACACAGTCTACTCCCCATTCTTCCCAGGCGTGGACGATGGTTTCGGTATCACCGTGCGTAGAAAAGATATGACCCCGTGCTTTGAGCTCTGTTGTTAACTCTGCAAAATTGTAAATTTCACCGTTAAAAACCACAGCGACATCACCCGTTTCATTAAATAATGGCTGATGACTACCAGCAATATCAATGATAGACAGTCGTCTATGTGCCAGACCAATACCCGCTTCAAAATGATAGCCGTCATCGTCCGGACCACGGTGGGACTGCAACGTGTTCATCATTTTTAATACGCTTTGATTAACCTGGCTTGTGTTGTTTAGCTGTAAAATTCCGGCGATACCGCACATTTGTTCAACCTTCCTGTTGTTTATTTACGTCAAGATACAGATGCCGATAGGCAGTAATCATGGTATCCAGACTAAATTGTTGCTCTGCTGCTGCTCTGGCATTGCTACCCATTTGCTGTAACTGCTGCGGAGCTTGCTGACATTGCAGCATAAGCTGCATTAATGCTGTTTTATCATTACTGCTAAACAGCCAGCCGGTATGACCAACGCTGACCAGTTCTGGGTTACCACCGACATTGCTGGCAATAACCGGCAGGCCACAGGCCATGGCTTCGAGAATAGTATTGGAAATACCTTCAGCCAGTGAGGGCAGCACAAATACCGATAACCCCGGTAATATGGTGGCAATATCGCTGCGATCGCCAGGTAACCAGCATTGTTCAGCCAGCTTGGCTGCCGTTAATTGTTGCTGTAACTTTTCGCGGCTACTGCCGTCGCCAATAATTACCAGGGCGCTGTTATCCCGAAACGCCGGCTGCTGCTGACATAACTCGATATAAGCGGTTACCAGCAATTGCTGGTTTTTAACGTCAGCTATTCTGCCAACACTACCAAAAATAATGTTATTGCTGTTTGTCAGGTGGCTCGGCAAGGCGCTGTCTATCCGTTTGCCTGGTGTAAAACGTTCGGTATTCACCCCATTACAAATTAAGCTGAGTTTTGCTGCGGGCACGCCAACACTATGCTGTAAATAATTACCGGCTTCTTTTGATAAGGCAATATAGCGATGAATAAACGGTTTTAACAGACGTTTTAACAGAACGTATTTTTTATTTTGACCGGCCAGATCGGTTAAATCCCAGCCATGCTCACCATGAACCCGCTGTGGTACCCGTGCCAGTAGTGCTGCTAGCTGGTACTCCATTGCGGCTATATTACGGCTGTGGCAAATGTTGGGTTGTAATTGGCGTAATAAGCGCAGACAGCGCCAAAACGAGCTTATGTCATGACCCGGGCGTTTATTCAGGCTATAAATTTTCACGCCGGGGCATTGTATGCGGGCAAAAAAAGCGGCGTCGTAATCTGTCAGGCAAATAATACTGTGGCGAAACTGGTCAGCATCAAGTTGATTAATCAGGTTAACCACGCCATTTTCCAGGCCGCCTGTGCGAAAGCTCCAGAGCAGATGACAAATATGCACGGTCATGGGCTTTGCACCACACCAGCAGAATTTGCGCCAACAATAAGTGGCCAACGCTGCTGTAGTTCGGCTTGTAATAAACGCCGCGCTTCGGGCAGATCATCATCGTAATAAACGCTTATGGCATAAAAACTGCCATGCTGGCTAAAATGTAATACTTTGCCCAGTGCCTGCATAGCCGTGATCAGGTAAGGATCGGCTGATAAAAAATCGCCACTGCCGTACCAGTACCACAGTAATCTTTTTTGCCCGTTAGCCGCCCGCAAGTCAACTTCTTGTATGGTTAAAGCGCGATTAGTAAACTGCAAAGTTTGCCGTTGGTTATTGGCGGTGGTCCAGTGCGCTGTTTGATAAGGCTGGTTATGCCAGCTAACCAGTTTTTTGTCATTAGTATGCTGATAAAAGGCGGCATAGAACCAGATGTTTTGTTGCTGACGTTGCCAAACGCCGGCCAGCTGCACAGAGCTGTCGGTAAATTGCGGCAGGGAAACAGATTCGGTAACCGGGGTAAGGCTTTGCTTAAGTTGATTAACATTGTAAAGCGGTTGCTGGGCTAATGGCGGTAGCAGCAGATTAACCAGTAGAGGCAGCAGCATTATGCTAATGCCGAGCACTAAGGCTGGGGCCGATTGCCGTGTTATTACTGCACTGCCGGCTGCGGCTGGTGCGGTTGGCTTGTCTGCAAAAAAACCACCAATATAAAACATAATAAAAATAATAAAGCCAAAGAATAACCAGCCATAAATTAAATGGTCAACCCCGACAGCGTGTTTCATATCGGTTAATGATGCTATTAACACTATGCCGTAAGCACGAATACCATTGGCTATAACAGGGATAATGATGGCGGCAAGACAAAAAATAAGTTGTTTTAGGCGACTGGTATAAGTTAGGTAAGCATACAAGGTGCCAAGCGCAACTGAGGCAATTAAATAGCGGATACCAGAGCAGGCCTCGGCTACTAAAAATAGCCCGGTGGGGGTGGCCAAATATAAGCCATCGCGATAAACCGGTATTTGAGTAAATTGCAAGGCGATAACGGTAATATCTGCGGTAATATTTTGCAGTAACGGTACCAGGTTCTCACCCATGGGCACCGCAAAAAGCAGGTAAGCTAACGGAAAACGTAATAATTTTAGCATTGACCAGCCGCAGCTTAACCACACTAAAACCGGTAGCATAAGTACCACAGCAAGTTGGCTTACCACATTTACCGCTACGGCATTGGCAAAATACCACGCCAGCACCAAGCCAAACAACAGCGGCAATGCTGCATAGCCAGGTGTTAATGTTGTAGCGGCAATGTGCTGGCGTTTACGCCAGATTAAATACAGGCTGATTGGAAAGATTAAAATGCCGTGGGCGTAGGTATCAGACCTTAGCCAGATGGCGATCATTGACCAGATAGTATCGGCAAAGCTTAGCAGCCAGAACAGTAATAAGGCGCTAATGGCCAGCAGATAAGATTTTACATTAGCCATATTAGTTACCCCAAATACCGTGAAATTTTAGGCCCCAGCCATTGGCTAACGCCCAAAGGCAGTTTTTGCCAAAGCTTTATAAATAACTGATATTTAGGATTATTAGGGCTTAAGTTTGGTAACGCTTTAGCCGTAATTAACTGATATTGATAGTGCAACTCTTCTGGCTGCATGCCCCAGTGTTTTTTGTAATGATACGCGCCGGAGTCTAGTTTGCTGCGGCCAAAATCGAAGCTATTGCAGGCTTTATTGCTACTGGCATGGCACATAAGCTGATAGTACATATAGTCATTACTTTTTAACTCACGCGCTTCGCTGATACCGCCGCCGTAATAGGGTAAAACCTGATTGTTAAAGTAAAAACTCAGTACGCTGGATACGGCTTTATTATTGTTATGCACGGTAAGAATGTCGGTATTGGCGGCAAACACTTTTAATATTGATTGGAAAAAAGCTTTACTAAACACTGGCGTGCCAAGATTGCGAACGCTTTCAGAGTAAGTGTGATAAAAATCTGTCAGCGAAGTGTCAAGCGTATAACGTAGCGGCTGGGCTAGAGACTGCCTGATCACCGCGCGTTGTTTCTTTTTAATGCTGGCTAAAATAGCCGCATCATCTTCAGCTAACGGCCAGTGGAAAGTAGCATGCTGAATGCGGGTAGTAAGCTGATTATGTTGTGGCAGCCGATAGCGCAGTTCCAGATAGTCGACCGCTAATTCAGTTGCTAGGGTAATTGCATGTTGTTCTAGGTGTCGTTTAACGTCGTCAGAGCCTAAAGCGCCACCGTATACACAAAATGGAGTAGACACCAGAGCGTCACCAAACAGGCGGCTTTTTACTCTGGCTAAAGGCAATACGCCAACAATTTGCTGGTGTAGTGTAGCGTAAAGATAATGCCCTTGGTGGCCTAAGTCGGCCAACACCTGTTGCCAGCCAGCTAAATGAAAAAAACTGGCGTCGGGGCTATTTTTAACAAATTGATCCCAGTCTGCACTGCGCTGATCAGCCAGCGCTAAGCTTAATACCTGATACATGCTAATCCTTAGCGGCTAAAATAAGGCTGGTACACTTCGTTTACTGAACGCCAATTAAAATCCTGCAGTAAACTACCAATTTTTGCTTCCATTTTGCTTAAATTAACATAATGTCGAAACCGTGACTTTAAAGGCGCATCGGCTATACGCGGTTGCAGCGGATCAATTTCCCACGGATGACAGTAGAACATATAAGGAATGTCTTTTTCACTGACATAGCGGGAAATAAGCCGACGGGTTAACCAGTAGGGTAGTAACCTAAAATAGCCGCCGCCAGCAATAGGCAATTGCCGGCCCAGCATGGTAAGCACCGGCATGGGGCATTCCCAGATACCTTCACTTCGAAAGTAGGGTTGCTGTGGCCAATCGGGTGTGCCGTATAAATCGTGCTTAACCGGGTAAGTGCTAGAGCTGTAATGATAACCCGCTTTTTTCAAAGCTGAAAAAGCCCATTCATTTTGTTTGCCAATGGAGAAACTGGGCGCGCGATAACCGTTTACGGCAACGCCGGTTAAATCTTCCAGCAGGCTTTTGGCCCGGCTGACATCCTGAAAAAACTCTTCAGGGCTTTGGCTGGTTGCTTTGCTATGGTTATAACCGTGGCTGGCCACTTCATGGCCGCGCTGATGAATTTCTCTAACCAAACCAGGAAAGCGCTCGGCTACCCAACCCAACATAAAAAATGTGGCCTTGGCTTGGTGCTTATCGAATAAATCCAGTAACTGCACCGTATTGTTTTCAACCCGAGCCGGAATGTTATCCCACTCTTTTGGTGCAATATTGCGTTCAAATGCGGCAACATGAAAGTAATCTTCAACATCTACTGTTAGGGCGCTGAATACAGCACTACGTTTGTTCATTTTTATTAGCGTCCTTTACCAAATAACACAATTTCAACTGTGCGGACTAAAATAACTAAATCCAGCAATAAGCTGCGGTGCTTGATGTAGTAAAGATCAAACTTCAGTTTTTCTAACGAATCTTCTGCTGTGGCGCCATAGGGATATTTTAATTGCGCCCAGCCGGTTAAGCCTGGTCTAACGTTATGGCGTTGGCTGTAATACGGAATATCTTTTTCCAGCTCACAAACAAATTCCGGCCGCTCTGGCCGTGGCCCAACAAAGCCCATTTCGCCTTTCATAACATTTAACAGCTGGGGTAATTCATCAATGCGGTATTTACGCAGGTATTTACCAATTTTAGTAACCCGCTGGTCGTCTATTGTGGCGTATTGTGCCCCGTTTGCTTCGGCATTTTGTCCCATGCTGCGAAACTTTAAAATAGTAAACAATTTCCCGTCAATACCAACCCGTACCTGACCATAAAATATGGGTGCGCCGGTTTTACGGCCATCTTCAAGGTAAATAAGCAAGGCAGTAACCAGCATTATTGGCCAGGTTACCAGCAACATTAATACGGCAAGCACTAAGTTTAGTTTGTAATCAAGGCTGGTTTTAAAGCGGCGGTTTATATGAAAACCATTGCCATAAATTACCCAACTGGGATAAATAAGATTAACAGCGATTTGCCCGGTTTCTTGTTCAATAAAATCAAGTATTTCAATAACTTCTATGCCACTGCTTTTGCATTTAAATAAATGGTCTACCGGTAACATGTTACGTCGCTCGTCACAGGCGATAACTAACTGGTCAATGCTGTTATCGACTACATATTGAAACAGGTTTTGTTTGTAATCAAAATTGACAATTTTATCTGTCGGAATGTTGGACGGCTTGTCGCCGTCAATATAAGCAAAACCAACTAACTCGATAAACCGCTTGTCGACATTGCGGCGCATTCTGCGCTCAATAATTAAAGCGCGCTCGCCAGCACCAAGAATTAACACCCGCCGTCTGCTGAGCTTGGTAATATCGTAGTAATGAAACAGCGTTCTGAAGCTAGATAAACTTAATAGCGCAATAAGTGAGGTGCCAAGTAAATAATGGCTGCTAATGTGTAAAAACGGAAACAGATTAAAAATAACTGCTTCTAACAAAATGGCACTAAACAACAGGGTAATAACCACACGCTTAATAATACCACCCTGTTTTTCGCGCAGTTTTTGATCGTACAGACCAACTGAAAGCGCGCACAGCATAACCGCTGCAGCAAACACTATAGCGTTGATAATCCGGTAGTCTAACGATATATGAGGATGGAAATTATTGTAAATATGACTGGCGAGCAGGCTGGACAAACAGAGTAACGAAACTTCGCTTATTAGAAACAGCTTGTCAGCGATGGTGCTTTTTCCGTGTCGGCGATAGTTAGCCATTACGACTTCCTTGTGCGTTTGTTACTGTGCAACGCTTCCAAAAGTTACACGCAGAACACTAATTTAGCTTATATAGCTTGTTAATTCTAGAATAATGTATAAATTTAATTTTCAAAAAAACCCGTACAATAGTAAAATTTTGCGTTATATTATGCTCGCAGCAAACAAAAGGACGCGTTTTTATGATTGCAAACCGACTCTTAGCGGTACTGGTAGTGTTATTATTTTCACTAAGTACTTTAACGGCATGTTCCTATACCCGCCAACTTCCTAGTGCCACCGTACAACAATCTTTGACGACTTCGGTCTCTAACTATCAATATTTGGTTGGTCCAAATGACAGCTTAAGTATTTTTGTCTGGCGTAACCCCGAGTTGTCAGGCAGCTTTATTGTTAGACCGGATGGTAAAATTTCAACCTCTTTGGTTGAAGATGTGCCGGTTAGTGGCAAAACACCTACGCAGGTTGCCCGTGATATGGAACAAATATTGGGCAAATATATTCGTGATCCGGTGGTTACAGTATCGGTTACTAATTTTGTTGGCCCTTACAGCGAGCAAGTTAGGGTAATTGGTGAAGCAACTAACCCTCAGGCAATTAGTTATCGCGAGTACATGACCGTACTTGACCTGATGATAGCCGTGGGTGGTTTAACTGAATTTGCTGATGGTAACGCTGCAAAACTGGTGAGAACCAGTAGTGGCGGGCAGGTGACTTACAGTTTGCGATTGGACGATTTAATCCGCGAAGGCATTATCAGTGCAAATGTTGATATGTTGCCAGGGGATATCGTGATTATACCAGAAGCCTGGTTTTAACCTTTATTAAACAGGCCGTAATGGATATGTTGTTCACGGAGGATAGATGAAAGAGTTGCATCAGGCGATAGAGTTAGTTCATACCTACTTACAGGGCATTTGGCTGCGCAGACGTTATATTGTTATTTCTGCCTGGCTGCTGTGTCCGGCCGGTTGGTTTTATGTGTATAGTTTGCCTCCCACTTATGAAGCTGAAGCCAAGCTTTTTGTTGAAACCCGCACCTTTTTAGAGCCGTTATTGCGCGGGCTTGCGCTTAGAAGCAATACCGATGAAGAAATTAAATTAATGGCCAGAACGTTATTAAGCCGGCCGAATCTGGAAAAAATTGCCCGGGCAACCGATTTAGATATTCAGGCAAAAGATGATAAACAGTTTGAAAAGCTTATCGACTCTTTGCAACGTGATATTAAAATTTCGGCTTCGGGCAGAGAAAATATTTATGTTATTGCCTACAGTAATCCGGTGCCACAGCGGGCGTTAAGAGTGGTGCAGGAAACACTGAATACCTTTGTTGAAAACCGTTTAGGCTCTAGCCGGGCAGACTCGCAAGCGGCAGAGGTATTTCTTAATCGCGAAATTACCGAGTTTGAAAACAGGTTAATTCAGTCGGAATTACGCTTATCTGATTTTAAGAAAAACCGCATGGCCACATTGCAGGGTAACGAAAACGATTTTTATGGTCAGCTAAGGCTGGAAAAGCAAAAACTTGAAGCGGCCCGCTTGGAGCTGCTTGAGCAGGAAACTCGTTTGGCTAGCGCCCGAGGCCAGCTGGCAGGTGAAGAGCCGGTATTTGGTGTAATGCCATTTGCCGGTGGTGGCAGTGGTGGTGTGGCAACGCAATATGATGAACGGATCCGCGGCCTTTCCGCCCAGTTAGATAGTTTACTTATTCGCTTTACTGATAATCATCCTGATGTGATGGAAACCCAACGTTTACTGGATCGTTTAAACAGTCAGCGCGACGAAGAGTTGCAGTTGGTGGCCAACAGCGCACCTGAGGGCCGCACAGGTGGCAATTATAATCAGAGCCCGGTATATCAGGAGTTAAGAATTAACGTAGCCCGGC
This sequence comes from Arsukibacterium sp. MJ3, assembly GCF_000987765.1. Taxonomy (GTDB): domain Bacteria; phylum Pseudomonadota; class Gammaproteobacteria; order Enterobacterales; family Alteromonadaceae; genus Alishewanella. The sequence continues at coordinate 78,920 of NZ_LAHP01000007.1, read as the reverse complement.
TTGAAACTGAGGTGGCGTCAACACGGGTGCGGGTTCAGGCTTTTGACAATAAGGTAATTGAACTGGAAAGTAAGCTAAATTTAATTCCTGAAATTGAAGCCGAGTTTACCGGACTGAACCGTGATTACGAGATCACGCAATCTAAATATGAAGCCTTGCTGGGAAAACGGGAACAGGCCGAATTGTCACGCCGGGCTGAAGCGACCGAGCAAGATGTACAATTTAATATTATTGAGCCGCCGCGTGTACCATTAACGCCGTCTGGTCCTCAGCGTGGCATGTTATATACCCTGGTATTGTTGGTTGGGGTAGCAGCAGGTATTGGGATGGCATTTTTACGCAGCTTAATTTCACCGGTGTTATCCCGAGCGTCACAGCTACAGAGCATTTCCGACTTTCCGGTGTTTGGTGTGGTATCGCATACCGAAAAGGCGGCAATATTAAAGCAGGTAAGGCTTCATTTCGTGTATTTTACCGCGTTAAGTGGGGCGCTATTGTTGTGTTATCTGGCTTTGCTGAGTAATGAGATGCTGTTTGGCCGATCAGCAGAGTTGTTGTTGAGGATAATCCGATGAGTACTATTGAAAAAGCAGTTAGTAAGCTAAGTCGTGATAGCGGTTCTAAAACAGACAATACCGCTAGAGTAGCCGATGATCGTAAAACAAATAGTGCCCTTGATGAAGAGTCTGTGCTTGCATCAGAACACACTGACAGCGCTGGGGCGCCGGTTAATGCTAATGATAGCATTGTGCGGCATAACGCCAGACAGCGAAAAGAGCAGCCGGATTATGAGACAACCAATAACGATGCTTCCAACCATACGGTGCATCTGGATTTAGCGCTGTTGGAAAAAAAGAATTTTGTTGCTTTATCAAGTGAGCGCCGGCTGATTAATGAAGAGTACCGGGTAATTAAGCGTAAGCTGATTAATAATGCCTTTGGTCCGTTAAGTAAAACGCTGAACCACCCTAATTTGATTCTGGTTAGTAGCTCTAGGCCTGGTGAAGGTAAAACGTTTTCTGCTATTAATTTGGCACTAAGTATTGCGCTGGAGCAAGACAAGACTGTGTTGCTGGTTGATGCTGATGTGTTAAGACCTAACGTTAGTAAAACCCTTAATATTAGCCATAGCCTTGGCTTGACCGATTATTTACAGTCTTCAAATGTTACCGTGCGGGATATCTTATTAAGCACCAACGTTGAACGATTGAAGATTATTACGGCTGGCTCTCCGCATCATTTGTCGACTGAGCTGCTAGCCAGTGAGCGCATGATGCAGCTGGTTAATGAATTTGCTACCCGTTACTCAGATCGGATTGTTATTTTTGATGCGCCACCGTTGCTAGGCGTTAATGAAACGGCGGTTATGGCGGCAATGTGTGGCCAGGCGGTAGTAGTGGTTGAAGAGAACCGCACCCGTTTGGCCGAAATAGAACAATCTGTCTCATTATTGCCAAAAGACATGGCAATAGGCTTTTTAATTAATAAAGCGCATCGCAACCAAGGCAAAGGCTATGGTTATGGCTACTACTATGGCGCAAGTTAAGCTGCGCTATCAGGTACCACGCACGGGACTGCTATTAACGGTGCTTCTGGCGCTACCAGCGCTGGCGGCTGAAACCCGGGTAACACCACAGTTAACCACTAGCAGCTACGCGTATCAGATTAAAGAATTTAATCGCCCAGGCACCGATGACGGCCTGGCTATTGCTATATCGCCTTCAATTGATTTTTCATTACTGTCAAAAACGTTGCAAACTCGCTTTAGTTGGCAGCATGAATCGCTTTTTTACAAAGATAGCCAACGTAAAGCCAGAAGCTATGATGAATTTAATTTTATCAATGTGCTGAAATTATTTGATGAGCGGGTAAAGTGGGGCGTGAATGCCCGAAACAGTTATCAGGTACGCAATACGCGAAGCGGTATTTTTAACGATAAAATTACCGCCGGCGGTGAACTGAGCGAATCGACCTCTTATGGCAGTTTTTTGAGTTTTAACAACGCGTTAAATAGCGATATTATTACCGCAATGCGGTTGCAGTATAACCATAGTGAATTTGACCGCCCTGATATTGATGATGGTTTGCCAGCATTTGATAATGATAATTACCAAGCGAATGTATTGCTGGCTAGCCGCGATCGCTCTAGCACCACTTTTTGGCGATTAGAGGGCGTTTATAATAAAAACAAACGGCAAACTTTTAATGACTATGAAAGCAACGCCGCCAGACTGTTATTGGGTATGCCGTTATCTTCGCGCCTGTCGTTAATAGGCCGGGGTATTTACGAGTATACCGACAACAACAGCTTTTATAAAAATACCTTTTATGCCTATGGTGCGGGTATTGAACTTAAATTAGGCCGGGTATCGCGGATTAACGTGTCATATAACAGTTCTACCACCGAACGTTTAGATGAAGAAGATGAAGAAAATACCTATTGGGCCACTGAATTTTATTTAGCACCTAGCCGGCGAACGTTACTGGAGGGCTCTTATGATCGCCGTTATTTTGGCCGTACGGCTAATGTAGCCGGGCAGTATAATGTGCGCGCCGTTACCATGCGCTTATCTGCCACTGATTCTGTAGAAACGCAAACCACTTTAGACCGTGAATTGATTGATTTAGGTATTTTTGTTTGTCCTGAGCCCGCGGTTGAATTTTCTGATTGTTACCGACCACCTAATGCCAGCTATACGCCTTTACCAGGTGAGTCTTATCAGCAGGTTTTTGATGTGGGAGTAGAACTTGATCAGGAACTGGTATTGCGACGCTCAGCCAGTTTAGCCATAGGCTATTCGAAACGCCGTTTTAACCTTAATGTAGTGCTAAATACTACTGACACCGAATATGTAGAACGCAACGATCAACAAACAGCGAACAGTGTTAGTACGCTGCTTGGGTGGCGTTTGTCTGAACGCAGCAGTATTAACACTACTTTGCGCTATTATCAAATTGACTATTCGGTAGCTGATCGTAAAGATGACAATATATTGCTGACGGTTGGTTACAATACTACTTTGTCAGAGCAGGCGGTTATGTCGGTATCGTTGCGCCGCACTGAGCGCAACTCTAGTATTGATAGTTTTAGCGGCAGCGAAAACCGGGTTTGGCTAACCTATGTGTATAACTTTTAATGGTTAGCCGAGCCTATTGCTTTAGTGGTGTGAGTTAGTCGTTTTTATGCTGTGCATCCAGTAATTGTTTTTGTTTTTTAATTAACTGGTCGAGTTCTCTGGCCAGTTTCACTTTCTGCTCTAATGAACTGTCTAGCATAGTGTTTAACGCATTTAACATGGCAGGCTGTTCTGTCGCGGTTTGTTGTTGAGTAGGCGCAGTAGCTTGCACCAGGGGTTGGTTAGCCACTTCTTGCGATAATTCAGCAATTACTGCTTGTACGTTATGCTCTTCAATAATGGTTAGGTCTTCCAGATAGCCAAACAACATGACTCTGTCCATCAGCAAGTTTATTTTACGCGGAATACCGCGGCTAAATTGTTGAATATGGGCGTAGCATGGCTCGCTAATTAAATTGGCTTTTGCACCCGCCTGGTTTAGCCGAAATTCGATATAGGCCCGGGTTTCGTCCGTTTGCAGCGCGGTTAAATGCGATGAGGCGATAATGCGCTGCCGAAACTGTTCCATATTCGGTGCCTGAATAATGGGGTTTAGCTCGTTTTGGCCAAGTAAGAAGCTTTGCAGTAGCGGCTTGCCGTTAATTTGAAAATTAGACAGCATTCTAAGCTCTTCAATCGACTCTAGTGGTAAGTTTTGTGCTTCGTCTACTAACAGCAGTGCCCGCCGGTGCTGTGCATGCAGACGCTTTAAATAGCTGTATATTGCTTCTAGATAACTGGCCTTGTTATGTTCAGTAACGACCAGATTAAAAGATGAGGCGATCATTCTAATCAGATCGTCAGGTTCTAGCTTGGAGGTAACAATTTGCTTGGCGATAATTTCATCTTGGTTTAACTGATTTAACAGCTGATTGGCGATGGTGGTTTTACCGGTACCGACATCACCGGTAATAACAATAAAGCCTTCGCCCTGGGTTAAGCCATATTGTAGATAGGCGAGGGCCCGCTTGTGCAGCTTGCTGGCAAAAAACCAATTGGGGTTAGGGGTAAGCTGAAACGGTCGTTCTTTTAAACCATAATAGGATTCGTACATGGTAATGTCCTTATTAATTCGTTAATTAGGTTTTATGCCGTAGGCTTACACCCTAATTACGGTAACGCTGATGTACCTTGCCTGCATTGTATACAACTTCGTGCTTAAAGACGATAACCATGCCTGGTTTTTGGCAATTAGCCATGCGGTTTAAGTTAATATTTCCTGGTTATTTAAACAGCGAAAGTGGCATGAAAATCAGTACTGTGGCGTTGCTTTGGCAGGAATTTTGGTTTGGTAGTTTAAAAAATAGTCGAACGAAAAGTTGGCTATAAAAAACTGTTGACACATTTACGGTGTCACCCTAGAATGCGCCCCGTGTTCAGCGATAACGTTAAGACGATATTGTTGAGTATGAAGAGTATGAAGAGTATGAAGAGTTTGAAAGTGTGGGGCTATAGCTCAGCTGGGAGAGCGCTTGCATGGCATGCAAGAGGTCAGCGGTTCGATCCCGCTTAGCTCCACCAAGATTTCCAGTGCGTCCCCTTCGTCTAGAGGCCTAGGACACCGCCCTTTCACGGCGGTAACAGGGGTTCGAATCCCCTAGGGGACGCCATTTAAATCTGCACAATTTGCTAAATATTGCGTCCCCTTCGTCTAGAGGCCTAGGACACCGCCCTTTCACGGCGGTAACAGGGGTTCGAATCCCCTAGGGGACGCCACTTTAGTATCTGTTTTAGTTGTACTGTTATGTCCCCTTCGTCTAGAGGCCTAGGACACCGCCCTTTCACGGCGGTAACAGGGGTTCGAATCCCCTAGGGGACGCCATCCTTATTAAGAATTTCTAAAATATTTTATTGTTAAATCGCCGTGATGGCGGTGCCGAGACACCGCGCCTAATCATTTGCACGGCGGTAACCCCATCTTTTATTTGTTTTTCTCCAGTTGCAATAATAACTCTGCCATAAACTCGGTGATCACCGGTTGCGCTGCCACATTTGGATGAATTCCGTCTGCCATCATTAAATCATTATTAATTGCAATGCTGTCCATAAAAAATGGCCACAGGGTTATATCGTGTTTTTCTGCCAGCTCAGGATATACTGCGGTAAATTGCCTAACGTAACGTGGTCCATAATTTGGCGGGATCCGTATTTGCATTAATATTGGCTGCGACTTATGCTGCTGCACCAGGGTAATAATTTTACCTAAGTTTGATTGGATAAGCTCAACTGAAAAGCCGCGCAAGCCGTCGTTGCCGCCCAGTTCAATCATGACTATATCGGGTTTATGCTCGGTTAATAAGGCAGGCAATCTGGCCAGGCCACCGGCTGTTGTTTCACCGCTAATACTGGCATTGATAAGCTGCCACTCGGTTTTTTGTTGCAATAAAGCTGGCCATCCTTGCTGCTGTTGCATACCGTAAGCGGCACTTAAGCTATCACCTAAGATAAGTAATTTTTCAGCGTAACTCACGTGGCTGATTAAACCGATTAATAACAATAAGATGATGCGCATGAATACAGTACCTACATTACATATTAAAGCCACAAACCTTAGCAAACGTGTCAAGGTTCCGGAGGGATCACTGACTATCCTGCATGATATTAACCTGACAATCAATCGGGCAGAGACAATAGCGATTGTTGGTGCCTCGGGTTCTGGTAAGTCAACCTTGCTGAGCTTGCTGGCAGGCTTAGATACCCCCAGCGACGGTGAGGTGTTTATGGACGGTCAGCCGCTGCATAAGATGTCGGAGGACGAGCGGGCTGGTATTCGGGCCAACGACGTAGGTTTTGTGTTTCAGTCATTTTTATTACTTCCCAGCTTAACCGCGCTGGAAAATGTTACGTTACCGGCCGAGCTGGCCGGTGATCGTAAAGCCAGACAACGTGGCTTAGCATTATTAGAGCAGGTTGGGCTAAGTGCCCGCGCCGATTTTTATCCGTCACAGTTATCTGGTGGCGAGCAGCAGCGGGTAGCTATAGCCAGAGCCTTTATAACCGATCCGGCTATTCTGTTTGCAGACGAACCTTCTGCTAACCTGGATGCGGTAACCGGTAAAATAGTTGAAGATTTATTATTCGAGCTAAACGATCGCCAGGGTACCACCCTGGTGTTGGTTACCCACAGCCCTGAATTAGCGGCGCGTTGTCAACGCCAGTATCAAATGCGTTCTGGATCTTTTATTGAAAGCCCGGCAGTAACTGAGGAGCCTGCTAATGTGGGCTAGTATTGCATGGCGCCTGTTTTGGCGTGAATTAAAACGCGGTGAGTTATGGGTTATTGCCTTTGCGTTGTTTTTAGCGGTGGGCTCAGTGGTAAGTTTAAGTGGCATTACGCAAAGTGTGAAAAGTGCCTTACAACAACGCAGTGCGCAGTTTATTGCGGCTGATCGGGTGCTAGGGTCTAGCCAACCATTTGCCGAAGACATTTTGACACTGGCGGCAAGCAATGGTGTGGCTACTGCCAAGCAAATGCAATTTGACTCTATGTTGTTCGCTGGCGAGCAAATGCAGCTTGCGACCATAAAAGCGGTAAGCGATAGCTATCCGCTGCGGGGCGAGTTGGTATTACACCGCTCTGCCAGCATTACCAGCGGCCCTGCCGGACAGTTAACACCCGGCAAGGTATGGTTTGAAGCCAGATTACTAGATTTATTACAAGTAAAACCGGGTGATAGCATTGAGCTGGGCACTGCACGGTTAGTGGTAGCAGGGGTTATTGTGAACGAGCCTGATGCGCCACTAAGCGTGTTTGGTGGCTCACCACGAGTGATTATGCATTTGGCCGACGTTCCGGCAACTAATATTGTGCAACCGGGTAGCAGAATAAGTTACCGTTATTTATTTGCGGGCAGCGTTACAGCGCTGGATTTGTTGACCCAGCAGCTTGAACCGATGTTAAGTGTGCATCAGCGCTGGCGTAACCTTGACCGCGAGTCGGCTATTGGCGGTGCGCTGGAGCGGGCAGAGCGTTTTTTATTACTGGCAGGCTTATTGGGTATTGTATTAGCGGCTTGTGCAGCTGCGGTGGCAGCCAGCCGTTATAGTCAGCGTCATACTCAGGCGGTAGCGATTATTAAGGCCTTAGGCGCCACTACAGCAAGGGCCAGGTTGATATACTGTAGTCATTTAATGCTGGTAGTGGTGTTTAGTTTGCTGCTGGGATTAATGGGGGGGCAGTTAGCTATTTTTGCCGCGGAACAGGGCATAAGCCATTATATTAGTGATTACCGCACCGCTTTTAGTGTCAGGCCACTGCTGTTGGGCACCTTAACCTGTTTTATTTGTGCATTGTTATTTGCTGCCCGGCCATTATGGCAACTGGCTAAAACGCCGGCAATAGAAGTACTGAAACAACCGGCTGCGATAATGACACTGGATAAGTTACAGGTGCTATTTGGCGCGGTGGCTATTTGGGGCTTAATGTGGTTATTTAGCGGCGAGTTACTGATTAGCGTAGGGTTGTTTTTGCTTTGTGCGGTATTTGCGGCAATATTACTTGGTTTTGCCGCCGCGATGGTTAAGCTGGCTAAACCGGTTGCAGCCGGCCAAAGCAGTGCTGGCCGGTTGGCACTTGCCAATTTACGCCGCCGGCTGTGGGCTAACAGCTTTCAGCTTATTACCTTTAGCCTGGCTATTTTTCTAACCCTATTATTATATTTTTTACGTGCCGAACTGATTGGCCAGTGGCAACAACAAATACCTGATGGCGCGCCAAACCACTTTTTAGTGAATGTAAGTGCTGAGCAGCGCGCTAAGGTCAGTGCTTTTACCACTGAGAATAACTTACAACCTGAACCCTTTTATCCGGTAGTTCGGGGCCGCTTAGTGTCGATTAATAATGAGCAACTGCAACTTGAAGCCTCAAAAGAAGATCGTAGCGATCAGCGGGTTGGGGTAGGGCGCGAGCTTAACTTAACCTGGTTAGCCAGCTTGCCGGCTAATAATAAAATAATCAGTGGTGCCTGGTTTAGCGAAAACACGCTGGCTGAAGTGTCGGTAGAGCAGGAAATTGCCGAGCGTTTACAGTTAAGCCTGGGTGATACCTTAGATTTTTCTATTGGCGGCCAACAACTTAACGCCACCATTAGCAGTATTCGCACGGTAGACTGGAATAGCTTGCAGCCAAACTTTTATATGATCCTTAGTCCGGATGTGTTGGCTACGTTTCCGGCTACCTATATTACGGCATTTTATCTGGAAGCCGGCAGTGGCAACCTGATAAACCAATTGGCTCGGCAAATGCCAACGGTTACCGTGATAAGCGTTGATGCGATAATTAAGCAAATAGACGATATTATTGCGCAGGTGACGGTAGCATTGAGTTTTATCTTGTTAATTATCGCGCTGGCGGCAGCATTGGTGTTGGTCGCTCAGGTGCAGGCTACATTAGAGCAGCGTGAGCAGGAGCTAGCGATATTGCGAACGCTGGGGGCCAAATATGCATTTTTACGCAATGCGCTGTTGCTTGAATTCGCGTTTTTAGGCGCGTTAGCCGGGCTGTTTGCGACTGTTTTGGCAGAGATATTGCTAATGGTGCTGCAACAGCGGGTATTTGATATGCCGTTTCAGTTTAACGTTGCGCTTTGGTGGCTGGGGCCGTTTATTGGCATAGTACTGGTAAGTTTGCTGGGCTGGTGGCAATTACGACGCCTGCTGCAAATACCCGGCGCAGTATTAATAAGGCGCGTTATCCAGAGTTAACAGCTTGCAGCCATTACCGGTTAACGCTGTTTCAGGTTAACCGTATTAGCGGATAAAAATAGGGTAATGGTTTATAATTCTAAATCTGCCAGCGCCGCTGGCAGATTAGCAAACTGAAATTTAAAGCCGGCGTCTACTGCTTGTTGTGGCACAACACGTTGGCCATATAGCAGTAAATCTGCCATTTCACCAAATAACAGCCGTAGCATAAACGCCGGCATAGTAAATTTAGCTGGCCGTTTTAAACGTTTTGCTAAATCCTGACTGAACTGCTGATTGGTAACGGCCTTTGGTGCTACGGCATTGAAAGGCCCTTGCAGAGTGGGTGACTGTAATAAAAAGTCGATGAGCTTTACCATGTCATTAATATGGATCCATGACATATATTGCTCGCCATTGCCCAATGGGCCGCCTAAACCAAAACGAAATGCCGGCAACATTTTAGCTAATGCGCCGCCCTTGGCAGATAACACTATGCCGGTACGCAGCAGACAAACCCGGGTTTTTTCGCTGTCAGCGCGCATGGCAAGGTTTTCCCAGCGGGCGCAAATGTCATGACTAAATTCAGGATAAAATGCACGGTATTCTTCCGTAATAAATTCTGCACCTTGCCGGCCATAAAAACCGACTGCAGAGCCGCTTATCAGGCAGGCTGGCGGCGTACTGGCTGCCTGTATGTGTTCACTAAGTTGTTCAGTAATATGCCAGCGGCTATTACAAATACGTTGTTTTTGCGCGTCGGTCCAACGCTTGTTGGCAATGGGCTCGCCTGCCAGGTTAATTACGGCATCGAGCTGGTTAAAATCGACCTGTTTTAAACTGTTTACATAGGTAATATCAGACTTTTTCGGTAACTTTGCTACTGCAGCGCGGGTTAACACCGTTATTTGGTGCTGGCCATGCCAATATTTAAGCAGTGCAGAACCAATTAAGCCGGTACCGCCGGTGACTAAAATACGCATGGCTTGCCTCTTTTAAAATGAAATAACGTTGTTAAGTATAGCGCTTAACGGCTGCTTTATTATTTATTTACCGATAAGGTTAGCGATACCGAGTCAGCAAACCGCAGTGCATATGGCTTATCAATTTCTACTTCAGCAAATTTAACCGCAGGATGCGCACTGGCTAAGGCCAATACATCGGCGGTAAGTTTTTCTAATAAGCTAAAGCGGTTCATTTCTACCAATTCGATAATTTGTTTGGTGATAGTGCGGTAATTTAGTGCGTTATTCATGTCATCACTGTTGGCGGCATTATTGGCGCTGTATTGAATTCGAGCGTTGATAATGACATCCTGCTTATTATTCACTTCATCATCTTTAATGCCGATAAAGGTGCGTAAGCGCAGGTTTTTGATTTTTATTGTCGCCAGGTTTAGTTCCATTGTGGAGGTTCCTCGTAGTATTTGCTGGAATTACGTCGGTGCAAGGCGGGACGATCAGTTGTTATCGGGTATTGCTTACGTTTTAGGTGGTTATTCTGGAAATAACAGTTCAAATCTGGCACCGCCTAACGGACTGTCGGTTATTTGTAAACCGCCTGAATAGGATGTGACCAGCTCGGCTACTATCGACAACCCCACGCCATGACCGTCTTTATAGGTGTCGAGCCGGGTGCCGCGCTTAAATAATTTTTTACGGGCGTCTATGGCAATACCGGGGCCGTCATCGTCAACAATGATATTTAGCGGGTATTGCGTTACGGTAAGCTTAACCTGATGCTGACATGCTTTACAGGCGTTATCGAGTAAATTACCCAGTATTTCCATTAAATCGGTTTCATCGCCGCGGAACATGGCATTAGTAGCGCAATCTACCTGAATAATTAAATCTTTGTTGCGGTAAATTTTCTGCAGCGCATTAGAGAGTTTTTCGACATGCGGCAGAATTTCAAATTGTTTTTTCCAGATATCCTGACCCGAACTGCTGGCTCTTTTCAGCTGATGGTCGATCATGGCGCTTATGCGATCCAGTTGCTCTTTTAATTCAGGTTGTTGGCTAAGCGCTGAGGTATTTAGCACGGCAACCGGGGTTTTCAGGGCATGCGCCAGATCACTTAAATGATTACGGTAGCGTTGCTTTTGACGGTTTTGTTGCGCCAGCAGTAAATTTAAGTCTTCTTTAATGTTGGTTAGCTCAGCAGGGTAATTACCACTGAGGTGATCTTGCTCACCGCCTTCGAGTTTGCGAATTTCCTGATCTAACTTACTTAGTGGCTTGGTCGTCCAGTAGTACGCCAAGATGCTAAAAAGCACCAGGCCGGCGCCAATCCAGATAAACCAACGCAGTAAGGTGTTACGAAACGTTAGATAAGGCGCTGTTAACATCGCATTGGTTTGCACAATATGAATGGTAAGCGGGCGGATTTGTTCGCCAGAATCAAACAACAAGGCAATGCTTAATAACCAATATTGCTGGTTGCCATCGTTGTATTCATAAAACGCATGCTGGCCGGGTACCAAGTTGGTGCCAGGCGGGGTAAAGTACTGGCTTATAGACGAATCTGATTGCCACATCACCGCATCTGTTTTGGTAATATAAGCACTTAAACCAGAGTCTGGCCGAAAAAAATCTGGCGATAACGTATTGTTATTTAATTCTACTTTTTCATCATTAATTTTTAAATCAGACAAAATAGCGTACATATGTACTTCAAGCTTTTGCTCGGCACTGGTTAATAGCTGAGTAAAAAATGCCTGATCAATAGCTACAAACGAGCTGGGCAGCAACAGCAATAATAACATTATGCTAACCAGGCCTTGTCGAACCTTTAGTGATAGCATCATTGCTAGCTGATAGTCAGGTTAAAGCGATAACCCCGGCCACGCAGTGTTTCAATGGGTTTTAAATCACCGTCGGGATCGAGTTTTTTACGCAGGCGTAATACAAATACTTCGATGACGTTGCTGTCTAAATCAAAGTCTTGATCGTAAATGTGCTCAGTAAGCTCAGTTTTAGAAATTACCTTGCAGGGGTTCATCATAAAGTACTCGAGTACTTTATATTCGTAAGCGGTAAGGCTAACTTCAGTGTCATTAAGCCAGACTTGCTGGGTTCGGCTATTCAACGATACCGGGCCAGCACTGAGGGTAGGGTCGGGTTGGCCAGCAGCGCGGCGTATTAAGGCATTACAACGAGCCAGTAACTCTTCACCATGAAAAGGTTTAGTTAAGTAATCATCGGCTCCGGCATCAAGGCCTTCTACTTTTTCCTGCCAGCTACCGCGGGCAGTTAAAATAATAATCGGCGTTTTAATGTCTTGCTGTCTGGCTTTACGGATCAGGGTTAAGCCGTCCATTTTCGGCAGGCCCAGATCAATCAGCGCCAGATCGTAAGGGTATTCTGCTAATTTAAACCAGCCATCGTCGCCGTCATGCGCAATATCAACACTAAATTGTTGCTGCAGTAACTGTTGTTTAATCTGCTCGGCTAACAATGTTTCATCTTCAACCACTAATACTCGCATTACTTGTTATCCCTTTTAACCTGGCCAGTGCGATTGTTGACCAGCACAGTAACGACTCTGCCATTTTCTTGCATCAACCGAACGCGATATTGGCTGCTTTCAGCCTGTACTTTTAATATTTTGCCTGGAAAGCGTTGTTGTGCCAGCTCGGTGGCTTGTTCTTTACTGACTTCAGGTTGTTGGTTAGTTAACGCTACGGCATTGGGCGCAAGCATCATCGCAAACAACAGCAAAAACATTCGCATTAATCGAAGCATGCATCTCTCCACGTTTTTCAGTATGTTACCGAACTCTATTCTTTGCAGCAATCAACTTGTTGCAGCACTGAGGCATAGACTAGGCTGCATAGCCTTAATTGTCGCTGAACCTTAATGAGCAATAAATTTTCAATTACGTTAAATAATTATTGCAAAAGTAAATAATTAATCTATTTTAAAGTTGATTGGTATAAAAATGTTGCATCTCTGGAGTTTGCGCCAGGCCACTGGTTAATTTGCCAATCTAAACAGCAGTAGTGGTTAAAGCTTACCAAATACTCACTTTGCAGGGAGGCAACCTTAATTTACTTTAAGGAATAAACTATGAAAAATTTGATGATAGCAATATTGTTAACCGGCCTAACCTTAGCGGCTAACCAGACGTTTGCGGCTAAACCCGGTGCAACGCTAGATAAAGCAACGGTAAACGCGCGGCAGCAACAAAAATTAAATATTAATAAAGCCAGTGCCGAACAACTGGAAGCCGTACCCGGTATTGGCAAAGCCAAAGCAGAGGCCATTGTGAGTTATGTACAAACTAACGGCCCGATAAAAAGCCAGCAACAATTGACCGAGGTAAAAGGCATTGGCGATAAACTTGCTGCTAAAGTTGCCCAGTACCTGACATTTGAGTAGCAGGCAGGCACTGTTAAAGGTGAGGCCTTTGGATTAATCCCCTAAGGCTTTCATTTGCTCGTTAGCCCATTGCACGGCGTTATGGTAAGCGTCGGGTACCTTATCGGTGTCGATACCCAGGCTTTCAATTGCCTGATTAGCCTGTTGCCATTGTGCGGTTTCGTAATATTTTATTAAGGTTAAATAGTCGGCCAGAATGCCGGTGTGATCAACCAGTGCATCTTTAATTTCTTTTGCCAATGGCAGCTTTTCCATCACACTGGCAATAGATTCATCTAAAATAGCATCCATTAATGACATTAAGCCGGTAAGAAAAGCTTTGCCGGTATCGACTTTGCCGTGAATAGTGGCGAGGCCTTCGGCAAAGCGGGCACGGGTCATCGACATGCGCATTAATTCAGCCGGTTTGTCACTGCTAATTTGAGCGGTAAATAACAGTGATAAAAATTTCTTTAATTCAACCTGGCCTAACACCACCAATGCTTGTTTGATGGTTTCTATTTCAGCGCGGCGCTTAAAAACAGAAGAGTTACTGTAACGCAATAATTTGTAAGATAAATTGACGTCACGTTGGAAAATATTAGTGATTTTAACCAAATCTAACTCTGCTTTTGACGTTTCGTACAGCAGTTCTGCTAAGGTCATTTGTGCTGGCGACAAGGCTTTAGTTTGCATCAGTTCAGGTTGTGAGAAGAAGAACCCCTGAAAGTAAAAGAAACCCATGTCTAATGCTTGCTGGAACTCTTCGTTGGTTTCAACCTTTTCTGCTAACATTTTTATATGAGGAAAGTCGGCAATAGCCTGCTGCACTAGTTTGATGGTGGCAATATCGGTGGAACGAAAATCAATTTTAATAATATCGATGAACGGATAAAAGTGGCGCCAGACCGGTTGATGAATATAGTCGTCCAGTGCCAGAGTGTAGCCTTGCTCTTTTAAATGCTGACATTCTGCTAATAAGCGTTTACCCGGCTGCACTGTTTCTAAGATCTCAATAACCACTTGCTCTTTTGGCAGCATACTGGGGTATTTTTTTAGTAAGGTTTCAAGCGTAAAGTTAATAAAACCAGGCTTGTCACCAAGAAAATCTTCTAAACCAAAGCTGAACTGACTACCTTCAATCATTCTGGAGGTGGCTTCATCGCCGTCAATTTCCGGAAATACATTACTTAAACCGTCCCGAAACAGTAGCTCGTAGCCATATAACGCTTTATTCCGGTCAAGGATGGGTTGCCTAGCAGCGTAGAAATACATAATGCAGATATCTCACTTGGACTATTGAGGGTAATTTAGCAAACTTTCCCCGCAACGCGAAAGTATTTTATTGCGCTGCGGGGCGATTATGGCCAACCAGGTACTGGCGGCTAACTTTGTGCTTTAAGTTGCTGTTGCATCTTTTTAAACATGGCCAGCACACTGGGTGCCGGGTCCTTACTAAACTTACTGACAATAACAATGGCTAGCGTGCTAAGCACAAAGCCCGGGATAATTTCATAAACGGTGCTGCTGAGGCTGGCACCATTTATGGTTATTGGCGCATAAATCCAGATTAAGACGGTAGTAGCGCCAATAACAATTCCGCTAAGAGCACCGGCAAAGGTCATGCGGGGCCAATACAGGCTTAGAATAATAAGAGGACCAAAAGCCGCACCAAAACCAGCCCAGGCGTTACTTACCAGCTGCAACACTGAACTGTCGCGATCATATGCCAGCGCAATGGCGACCAATGCTACGGCTAACACCGAAATTCTGCCTACTAATACCAGCTCGCGTTGGCTGGCATTGCGTTTAACGAAGGTTTTATAAAAATCTTCAGTCAGCGAGCTGGAGGTAACCAGCAATTGTGATGAAATAGTGCTCATAATTGCCGCTAAAATAGCCGCCAATAAAAAGCCGGCAATAAAGGGGTGAAATAAAAACTGCGAGAACACGATAAAGATAGTTTCCGGATCGGCTAAGGTCATTTTAGTTTGTGCAACATAGGCAATGCCGACAAAACCCGTCATTAGTGCACCCACTATGGTAACCAGCATCCAGCTCATACCAATACGCCGTGCGGCTTTAATGTCTTTTACTGAACGAATAGCCATAAACCGCACAATAATATGCGGTTGGCCGAAATACCCCAGGCCCCAGGATAAGGCAGAGACAATAGCGATAAATGACGAGGCGCCAACCCAGTTAATTAATTGCGGGTCAATGCTGGACACTACCTGTTTTACTTCGCCAAAGCCACCAAGGTGGTCCAGGGCCACCACCGGCACCAGTATTAACGAGACAAACATAATACAGCCCTGCACGAAGTCGGTCATGCTGACTGCCATAAAGCCACCAATTAAGGTGTAGATAACCACCACGCCGGCAGTAACATAAAGACCCAGTTCGTAGCTTAGGTTAAACGAGCTTTCAAACAGTTTGCCGCCACCTACCACACCAGATGAGGTATAAAGGGTAAAGAAAATAACAATAACAACTGAAGATACCACGCGTAATAGCCGGCTGTTGTCTTCAAAGCGTTTTTCAAAGTAATCAGGAATGGTGATGGCGTCGTTAGCAACTTCGGTATACACCCGCAATCTGGGGGCCACCACGATATAGTTAAGATAAGCACCAATTAACAACCCTACGGCAATCCAGGCACTGCTTAATCCGGTGAGGTACATGGCACCCGGCAACCCCATTAACATCCAGCCACTCATATCAGAGGCACCGGCAGATAGGGCGGTAACGCCTGGCCCTAATTTGCGGCCACCTAACATGTATCCCGATACGCTTTCATCAGTGTTGCGATAAGCATACAAACCTATACCAATCATGGCGGCGAAATAAATACCCAGGGCAAAAATAGTTGCAATTTCCAAAAGCTAGCTCCTTATTATTTGTTTTTATGCTAACAAGATGAACCCAGGCTTACCAGCGCTTTATGGTATCGGTAAAGCGCTTAACTATCTTAATGCGGGTAAAGTGGCGGCAGGGCAGTGTTGTTCGCCGGTGCTTTGCTACTAGCCTGATACGCTAACCAGGCCTGTAGCAGGGCATCACCTTGCCATTTAACCGCACTATCACTGTATAAGGCGGCATTAAGTAACGTCAACTGCTCACGCAGTGGTCCGGCAGTAATGTGCTGGCTAAGGGCGTCGAGTGAGCCATGGTTTAGCTGTTGCTGCTGCCGCGCCCATAACAGCAATTGCCGGCGGGCGGCTGTTTTATCATGTTGCCGACAGGCAGTGCGTAACGCCCGGCTATCAAAATTGGCGCTGCCGGTAGTAGCGTGCTTCGCATTATCGTTGCTATAAGCGTGCTTAACAGTAGCGTGGCGACGTTGCTGCCACTGCCAGAGTAATAATAGCAGAGTGAGCATCCAGCCACTGAGTAATGCGGTGCTGGTATGGCTCCACGCCCAGCTAGATACTAACCGGGCGGGTGCTGCCGCAGGCAATGAAGTAATTGCCGGCTCAGTTAACGCCTGACTGGCTGCCCTTCGGTTAGGATCCGCTTTAATGTTAAGAGTACGCCCTGCTAGCACGGCATATTCCAACCGATTGGTTTGACTATTCCACCAGGGGACACTAATTTCAGGTAATTGATATTCGCCAGCGCTGTTGGCAATGATGGCACTGGTGATCACTTTTTGCGCAACCAGCCGGCCTGCGCGCTCGGCGCCCTGGCGTTGCGGTTGCTCTTGATACACTCTAAAGCCGTCAGGCACGGTAACGGCAAGATCAGGCAGCTGATTGGCGGCAACATCTACCGCAGACAAGGTAATAATCCGGGTTATGGGTTCGCCCTGCAGCAGTTCTGCTAGCTCTGGTTGCCATTCTTCATTTAAAGCAACCAAACCGGCTACTAGCCAGTTACCGGTAAAATCAGTAGGTTGGGCTGTAACGTCTATTGTTATTGCTGGCGCCTCACGTACCACGGCGCGGCTGCGAGCAAAGTAACTTTGCCGGGCATTGTCACGGTCAATAATATCGCCACTAAACGTGGGCGGGATAATGGTGAAATTACCGCTGCGCTGAGGCGTAATGGCATAGCGGCGGGTAATAGAGCGGTAACGCTCGCCGTCAATAAGTTCGCTGCCTTCCTGATCCTGGCCTACCTGTTGAATTAGCGCATCGTCCAGTTGCGGTTCAGACAAGCTACCGCGCTGAATATCACCACTAAAATAGATGATAACGTTGTAGTACACCATTTGCTGTACCATCATTTGTTCGGTACTGATATTACTGTCTAAAAACAAATCGCGCAGCGCAGTGCTGCCTTGTTGCACGGGCAATACCTCAAGGGTTAATGGTGCACTGCTAACGCCATTAATGGTAAAAGCCGGGATGCGAAAGGTACCGCTGGCTTTGGGTAATAAGGTGACGGTCCAGCTGGTATTGTGGCTGGCATCACCATTGATCACCCGGGTACTCTGGTTAACCGACGGCACCATTACCGTAAAATCATTATCCAATATTCTGAAATTAAGACTATTGGCTGGCAGCCGGCTATCGGCGCTAACTGCTAATACAATGCTTTCACCGAGCATTATCGGGTTTTTATCCAGCCGCGCATCTAGCTGGCTAATGGCCAGAGCGGGTAGGCTAAGCCATAAGCATAGCCAGAATAAACTACGAATTACCATTCTTGTGCTGCTCCTTTGGGTAAAGCGTATTGGCGGCGCTTTTGATATTCAAGATTCATTCTGTTGCGCAGCAATAATCCCGGGTCGTCTTGCACCTTGCGCAATAAATTATCTAATTGTTGTTGCTCTTCCTGACTGGCATTGGGCCAGGCTTCGCGAATAGCCTGTTGTTGAGGTTCTTCCGCGCCGGGCTCGGTTTGCTGCTCTGCCTCTGCGGCTTCTGCGGCCTGTTGTTCAGCGTGCTGCTGCGCCTGTTGCTCTGCTGCTTGCTGTTCAGCATCTTTTTGTGAGTTGCTGTCGGAATTTTGCTCAGAACTGTTTTCAGCGCTTTCACCGCTCTCAGCATTTTCAGCGTCGTCATTTTGCGATGCGTTTTCACTGTCTGACGGTTCTGTACTGTCTTGCTGTTCACCCGCTTGCTGCTCGTTGTCTTGTTGTTGTTGTTGCTCTTGCTGCTGCTTTAATTGCGCCATTAGCGCGGCATTTTTTTTCGCCTGGCTATGTTGCGGGTTAAGCGCTAAGGCGTTGTTAAAACTGGCTAATGCTGCATCATATTGTTGTTGCATGGCTAAACTGTTACCCAAATTCGCGTAGCTGTCAGCAGAGGGTTGCTGTTCAGCGGCCTGACGAAAAGCCTGTTCGGCTTGGGCATAATCCTGCAGCCGGTAAGCAGCATTACCCTGCCATAACGGATCGGCGAATTTCTGCTGTGCGCCCTGATAATCTTGTTGTTGATAATCAACAATGGCTTGCTGTTTAGGGGTTTGCCACAGATCGCGCCAAACACTGGCTTCTGTAACCGGTATATAGCACAGCGGCAATAACACCAGCACCGGTGCCCGTTTTGCCAAGTAAAGCGCCAGTGGTAATAGCAACCAGACTAGGTAAATAGCATTGTCTTGCCATAAATCACCGGCGAACTGTTCGGTTTGCTGATTTTGCTGTTGAAATGGGCTGTTTATATCTGTGAGCAGCCGGGAGATATCTTTATTGTCTGTTGTGGCGCTGGCAAAACTGCCGCGACCTTTGCGTGCCAGGGCGGCGAGTTGTGACACCGGCACCTTGGGGATAACCACGGCGCCGCGCTGATCTTTTAGTAACTCGCCGCTGATCAGTTGCACTGGTGCACCTTGTTCGGTGCCCAAACTTAATATTGATAAACGATGTGGCCAGTTGTCTAGCCGTTGCATAATGTTGTTGTAATCTGCAGCAGCAAAACCGTCGGTAAACAGCACCACGTTACCCCGGCTTTGACCGGCTTGCTGCAATAAATTGTCGGCTTGTTGCAAGGCCGCATCAATATTTGAGCCCTGCACTGGCATAAGCTCAGGTGTTAATTCGTTAAACAACAACCTGACGTTATTAAAGTCGGGCGTAAGTGGCGAGATAACAAAGGCATCACCGGCAAAACTGATTAACGCCAGTTCGCCCTCAGTTAATTCATTAATAAAATCTAACACCTTAAAGCGTTGCTGGCTAAACCTGTCGGGTGCCATATCGGTTGCCCGCATCGATATCGACATATCGACCAGCAAAACGGTCGCTTTATTTGAGGTAAACGCCGGCTGTGGCTGTTTTTGCCAACTGGGCCCGGCCAATGCCGCTACGCTTAGCAACCAGCACAGCAGCAATACCGGTAGCGCTATCGGATTACGTTGTAGCAATAATTGCCCACTTAACATCAAATGTTGCAAGTGCGGAGCAATAATACGCTGCCAGGCCCCGCTTTGTTGCCGATACTGTCGTAATAACAGCCACAGTAGTAATGCCGGGAAAAGTGCTAGTAACCACCAGGGGCGCAGTAAATGAAAGTCAGCCAGCAGGTTCATAGAGTTTCCGCCAGTTAATGCGACGTATCGCCAAATAAAATGATAGCAACAACGCCAAAGCCAGTGGCCAGTGCAGTAAACTGCGCTGTGGCCGGAATGTGAGGCTATCGCGGGCTATCGGTTCAAGTTGATCAAGCTGACGGTATATTTGCGCCAGTTCAGGCAGGCTGCGGGCACGAAAATATTCACCACCGGTTTGGCGGGCGATATCGCGTAGCAGCTGCTCGTCTAAATCTTGTGACGGGTTGATGGTGCGCCGGCCAAATACCGTTTGTTGCACCATTTGCTCTGCACCAACCCCGACGGTGTAAATTTTAACCCCGGCGGCTTTGGCCAGCGCTAAGGCTTCCAATGGCTGAATATTGCCGGCGTTATTAGCACCGTCGCTTAATAAAATAAGCACTTTATTACTGGTTTCATAGGTGTTAAGGCGTTTTACTGCCAGGCCAATAGCCTCGCCAATAGCGGTGCGTTGGCCCACCAGTTTTAACTGACTGTCATCTAAAAAGGTTTGAACTGTGGCTAAATCATAGGTTAACGAAGTTTGCTGATAGGCGGCATCGGCAAACAATATAAGGCCCAGCCGGTCACCTTTTCGTTGCAGAATAAAGTCGCCTACCACCCGTTTAACTGCGGTTAGCCGGTTCATACTCTGGTTATCTAACAGCATATCGTTAATATCCATTGAACCGGATAAATCAATCGCCAACATCAGATCCCGGCCTTCTTGTGGCAAGGTGATAGGCTCGCCCAGCCAACGGGGTTGGCAAGCTGCCAACACCAGTAATAGCCAAATAACGGTATGTGGTAAGGCGGCAATATGCCGTTTCCAGCTTTGCCGCGGTTTTTGCTGCTTGGCCGCAATATTTGCCAATGCGGTCAGTTTCAGCGCACTACCGTTGTCTTGTTGGCGTTTTTTAAATAACAACGGCAAGCCAGCTAATAACAGCAACCAGGGATAACTCAGTTCAAACATCGGCAACCTCCGGTTTTAGCTGTGGCGTTAACCAATTAGCTATGGCAGCTGGGTGACACTGCTTAAGCCAACACTGAGCAAACTGATAAAACTGTTGCTGTTGTTCGGGCGTGGTGACGGGTTGATACAATAGTGCTTTTAGCGCCGGAATGCGCTGGTTTGGCAGCTGCTGTTGTAAAAACGTTTGCCAGCTATCGGTGTTGCTGCTTAATACCGGGTGCTTTGGCGCATAATGCTGCACCAGGCGTTTTAACAGCTGGTTTATCTGGCTAATGGCGGCAGGGTCAAGCTGGGTTAACAATGATATAGCCTGGCGTTTGGCGGCCAAAAAATACCAGCGTTTTATCATTTTGGTTATGATAATCGCCAGTAGCACAATTGCCATCAACATTAGGATATAGGCCCCAACGGGTATTTGCCACGACAACAAATAAGCAGGCTCGGCAATATCGGCCAGTTGTTGTAATAATGGTGATTCAGCGGCGCCAGATGTAGGCATTATTGATTCAACGCTCATGGTGCGTTCGCTCTAATTGACTAATAATCGGTTCGGCGGCACTAATGTTCAGCCACTTACAACCAAGTTGTTGCATACTGGTTTGTCGCTGCAGTTGTAGTTGTAGTTGCTGTTGCTGATAACGCCGGCGCAAGGTGGTATCACCTAGTTCTGCCGTGATGATTTGCTGCTGATGTTGAATGGCTGCTAGGCCAGTAGCCGTGGCTGGTAGCGTGAGTTCCAGCGGATCAGCAATGTGGCAGCAGGTAACTTCATTATGTTGGCTGATAGCACGAATATGACGCAGTGCTTGCTGATCAAGCAGATTAAAATCTGACAAAATATACACCATGCTGCCTGGCCGGCAAAGGCGGCGCTGCTGGCCTAATGCTTGCGATAAACTTAAACCATGTTGGTTGCTTGCCGGCTGATGACATTGTTGCAGTGCTTGCAAATAACGCAGCACACCATGGCTGCGACCTTGCGGTTTTAACTCACGGTGTTGCTGATTACTAAACACGATGCCGCCCAACTTGTCGCCATGTTGCTTGACATGCCAGGCAATTACTGCGGCCAAATGCGCGGCTTGCACTGATTTAAATAACAAGCTGCTGCCAAAGCGCATACTGTCGGTTAAATCGGTAACAATAAATACTGGCCGTTCTTTTTCTTCGCGAAAGAGCTTGGTGTGTACTTTGCCACTGCGAGCCGTAACCCGCCAGTCGATGGTGCGCACATCATCACCCGGCTGATAGTGGCGCACTTCGTCAAACTCCATGCCCCGGCCTTTGCTGCGGGCCAGGTAAGTGCCGGCAAGTTTGCTTTGAATGCTAATAGTGGGTTTCAGCGCCAAGACACTGGTATGGCGCTGATACCACAGTAATTCAGGCAAATTTACCGTGGTACCGTCTGCCGATAATTGTTGTAGCCAGCTGCTGGCGGAAAAATGACTGCTCATAGCCAATCAGGGAACCGGTACACAGTTAATAATTTCAGTTAGCACGTCATCGGTGGTGATGCCTTCTGCTTCAGCGGTGTAGGTTAGTATAAGCCGATGGCGCAACACATTATGAAATACCGCCTGAATATCGTCTGGGGTAACGAAGTCACGATCGGCTAACCAGGCTTTTGCCCGGGCGCAGCGCTCTAGCGCTATAGTGGCTCTGGGGCTGGCACCGTAACCAATCCAGTTGGTCAGTTTGCTGCTATAGGCACCGCCATTTCGGGTAGCCATAATAAGTTGCACAATATAGTCTTCCAAACTGTCAGCCAGATGTAAGGTTAATATGGCCTGGCGGGCACTGAAGATATCGGCCTGACTAATGGCCACCGGCTGGCTTTGCGTTTTATGCATCGCTTCATTACGGGTTAAACGTAAAATGTCGCGTTCAGTAGCCGCATCGGGGTAATCAACTTTAAGATGCAGTAAAAAACGGTCTAGCTGCGCTTCAGGCAGTGGGTAGGTGCCTTCTTGCTCTAACGGGTTTTGGGTGGCCATCACCAGAAATAATTCAGGTAGTTTATAGGTAGTACGGCCAACGGTTATCTGCTTTTCTGCCATAGCTTCTAATAAGGCCGATTGCACTTTGGCCGGCGCCCGGTTAATTTCATCGGCTAAAATAATGTTATGAAACAATGGTCCGGATTGAAACTCGAACTGGCCAGTTTCAGGCCGGTATATGTCGGTACCGGTGAGATCGGCAGGCAGTAAATCGGGGGTAAATTGTACCCGATGAAACTCTGCTTCTACGCCGTGGGCGAGGGCATTAACTGCCCGGGTTTTTGCCAAACCCGGTGGCCCTTCAACCAGTAAATGGCCATTAGCCAATAAAGCCAGTAAAATACCTTCAGTAAGTTCAGGTTGGCCTAATACCTGACTGTCGAGATAAGCCTTTAAGGCAGAAAACGTGTTTACCATAATGATTTAAGTCTTTTGGTTAGTAAGTTTTGGTTATTTTCTACACAGTTAGCTGTAAAACCAGCTAGGATATGACGTTATAACCTAAATAAGGTTCAGTTTGCATTAAAACAAGTGTTTTAATTTTCAGCGACTGTCGTTACAATCAAAGCACTATCACAGGTCTGACCTGTTTTACCATCGAATAGTTCGACTACTTCTAAAAAGTTAAGAGGAAAGCTATGACAGCGCCCATTAAACTTCATACCCGCAGCGGTGATCGGATTGCCATTGTTACCGGTTTACGAACGCCTTTCGCCAAACAAGCTACTGAGTTGCATGGCGTGTCAGCACTGGATTTAGCAAAGCTGGTAGTGAATGAACTACTGATCCGCAGTGAACTTGATGCCAGTTTGGTGCAACAAGTGGTTTATGGCAAGGTTGTGCAAATGCCTGAAGCCCCGAATATTGCCCGGGAAATTGTATTGGGGACCGGTATGAATGTACATACCGATGCCTATAGCGTGACCCGGGCCTGTGCTACCAGTTTTCAGTCGGTAGTGAGTGTTGCTGAATCAATGATGGCAGGAATTACTGAAATTGCTATTGCCGGTGGTGCCGATTCCAGTTCCGTATTACCAATTGGCGTTAGTAAAAATTTAGCGCGGGCGCTGGTTGATATGAATAAAGCCAAAACGCTTGGCCAGAAATTATCCATATTACGCCGCCTAGGTTTAAAAGATTTACTGCCGGTGCCGCCGGCTATTGCTGAATACAGTACCGGTTTGTCAATGGGCGATACAGCAGAGCAAATGGCTAAAACCTACGGCATTAGCCGCGAAGCGCAGGACGAACTGGCTCACCGCTCGCACAGTCTGGCGGCTAAAGCCTGGCAAAGTGGTGTAATGAGCAACGAAGTGATGACCGCCCATGTTGAGCCTTATAATAAATTTTTGGCCATAGACAACAATATTCGAATGGATTCAAAACTCGAGTCGTATGCCAAATTACGGCCCGTGTTTGACCGTAATCATGGCACAGTAACCGCGGCTAATAGTACGCCGTTAACCGATGGCGCGTCGGCAGTATTAATGATGACCGAAAGCCGAGCCAAAGCGCTGGGCTATAAGCCGCTGGGGTATATTCGAAGCTATGCCTTTGCGGCCATTGGCGTGCGTGAAGACATGCTGATGGGGCCATCTTACGCTACGCCTATCGCACTGGACCGTGCTGGCATGACCCTAAACGATTTAACGTTAATTGAAATGCATGAAGCCTTTGCGTCACAGGCGCTGGCGAATGTAAAAATGTTTAGCAGTCGTAAATTTGCCGAAGAAAAACTAGGCCGCAGCGACGCCATTGGTGAGATTGATATGGCGAAATTTAATGTAAATGGTGGCTCATTAGCATATGGCCATCCTTTTGCCGCTACCGGCACCCGTTTAATTGTGCAGACGTTAAATGAATTACAGCGTCGGGGTGGTGGAACGGGTTTAACCACGGCGTGTGCCGCAGGTGGCTTGGGTGCAGCGATGATCGTGGAGACCGAATAATGAGCAAGCAACAACCAAATAGTTTTACCCTGACCGTGCGTGACGATAAGGTTGCCGTGATCACCATGGATATTCCTGGTGAAAGCATGAATGTGTTAAAGGCTTCTTTTGCTGCTGAAATTAACAGCATCCTCGCGAGCATTAAAGGCGACAGCACCATTAAAGGCGTGGTGATTATTAGTGGCAAAAAAGACTCTTTTATTGCCGGTGCCGACATTGCCATGCTAGACAGTTGTCAAAGTGCTGAGCAGGCAGAAGACATTGCCCGGATGGGCCAGCAAATGTTTGATACGCTGGAGCAACTTAAGATACCGCTGGTGGCGGCAATTCATGGCCCTTGTTTAGGCGGTGGCCTAGAACTGGCTATGGCCTGTCATGCCAGGGTAGCCACTGATTCGGTAAAAACAGTGCTGGGGTTACCTGAAGTTCAATTAGGCTTGTTGCCTGGCAGTGGCGGTACTCAGCGTCTGCCAAGATTAGTGGGCATTCAAAAAGCCCTGGATATGATGCTAACAGGCAAACAATTACGGGCAGTAGAAGCGAAAAAAGCGGGCCTGGTTGATGAAGTGGTGCCGCAAAGCATTTTACTGCAGGCGGCTGTTGAGCGCGCCTTAAAAACGAAAATAAGCATTAAAACGAAAGACAAGGGGTTTTTAGCTAAGCTGCTCGAAAATACGGGCCCTGGCCGTAATATATTGTTTTCGCAAGCACTTAAGCAAACGTTAAAGAAAACGCAGGGCAATTATCCGGCCCCGGTACGCATTATTGAGGTGGTGCGTAAAGGCCAGGATAGTGGTTATGCCGCGGGCTTAGCCGCAGAAGCTAAGGCGTTTGGTCAGTTATGTATGACTAATGAGTCGGCTGCACTGCGCAGTTTGTTTTTTGCCACCACCCAAATGAAAAAAGAAACGGGTGCTGGTGATACTCAACCGCAAAAGGTTAAGAAAGTTGCGGTTCTTGGTGGTGGGCTTATGGGTGGTGGTATAGCCAATGTCAGTAGTACTAAGGCTGGTGTGCCGGTACGGATCAAAGACATTAACGAGCAGGGTATTAGTAACGCACTGAAATATAGCTACACGTTACTGGCGAAAAAATTCAAGCGCCGGTTTATTAGTAAAGCTGACATGCAAAAGCAATTACTGCTATTAACAGGCAGCACTGACTACAGTGGTTTTCATGATGTCGATTTGGTAATTGAAGCAGTATTTGAAGACTTAACGTTAAAGCAGAAAATGGTGGCAGATATAGAGCAGCACTGTGCTGAGCACACTATTTTTGCCAGTAATACCAGCTCGTTACCCATTGGCCAGATTGCTGCTAAAGCCAGCCGGCCAGAGAATGTTATTGGTTTACATTATTTTTCGCCGGTTGATAAAATGCCCTTGGTCGAAGTGATTGCGCATGAAAAAACCTCGGCACAGACTATTGCGACTACGGTGGCTTTTGCCCGCAAACAAGGTAAAACGCCTATAGTGGTAAAAGACGGTGCCGGTTTTTATGTTAATCGTATTCTGGCCTTGTATATGAATGAAGCTGCCGCGATATTACTGCAAGGTGAGCCGGTTGAGAAAATTGACAAGGCCTTGGTGAAGTTTGGTTTTCCGGTAGGGCCCATTACTTTACTCGATGAAGTCGGTATTGATGTTGGCGCAAAAATTTCACCCATTTTAACCGCGCAGTTGGGCGAGCGATTTACAGCACCTGATGCCTTTAGCAAGCTATTGGCTGATGGCCGTAAAGGTAAAAAAACCGAAAAGGGTTTTTATCTGTACGGTGCAGCAGCTAAAAAGGGCGTGAAGACGGTCGACAGCAGTGTGTATAACATTTTAGGGGTAAGCCCTGCTGCTGCGCTAAGCAGCCAGGCTATTGCCAGCCGCTGTACCGTGCAAATGTTAAATGAAGCTGTGCGTTGTTTGGATGAAGGCGTTATTGCTTCGGCGCGTGACGGCGATATTGGCGCTATTTTCGGTATTGGCTTCCCACCGTTTCTGGGCGGGCCTTTCCGCTACATTGATACGTTGGGGGTGACTAACCTGGTGGCTACGTTACGCCAATTACAGGCTGCGCATGGCGAGCGCTTTGCACCTTGCCAACGGTTACTGACCATGGCCGAGCAAAATAGCCGTTTTTATAATTAGCGTTTGCCAGAAAGTTTACTATAGCCATGCTTTTACTGACTGCGGCGGGTAATAGCATAAGCCGCTGCAGTTATGCTGCCAGGTTTTTAATATGCTGGCGCAGCTGGCTAGTAATGGCCTGCAGCAGCTGCTCGTTGGTAGCCTGATGTAACGTTGCCGCAAACAGCTCTCTGCTCATTTGCGGCGCGTTATTCACCTTTCTCAGCCGGTTTGATTGTAATAGTGGCTGCACCATTATTTGTGGTAAATAAGCGGTTGCCGGCCCTTGTAGTAGCATTTCCAGGGCAATTTTGGCGCTGCCGGTTCGTAGCTGTGGCGGTGGTATGTCGGCAAAATGCTTAGCGTGCTGAATATCAAACGAGGTGCCCCAGTCAACCAGAATGTAGTGCTGCGCCATAGCCGCAGTGGCTTCAGTATGCTCACTGCTGGTTACGGCGATTAACTTGATGTCATCGAGCTTCTCTACCTGAATTTCTTCTACTTTAGGTGGGTCAAACACCACGGCTAAATCCAGATTCCGCTCCAGCAACAACCGGCTAATTTGCTCTCGCCCTAATGATTCAGCGCGCCAGGCCAGGGCGGGATAACATTGTTGCACCTGAATAAACCCAGGCAATAAAAAACTATCCCAAACATTGGCTGTAGCAGCAATAGAGACTTGCTGTGCTTGTTTACTGCTTAACGCGACCTCTTGCTTTGCCCGTTGTAATGCGGTTAGTATTGATTGCGCATGCGGCAGTAAGCGGTCACCCGCTGCGGTAAGCTGAATGTTATTACGATAACGACTAAATAAATTGACCCCAAGCTGCTGTTCAAGCTGCCTGATCCGAAAACTCACCGCAGATTGCGTTAAGTACAAGTTTTCGGCCGCTTTTCCAAAATGACGAGTGCGCTGTACTTCCAGAAAGGTTTTCAGCAGTTCAGTATCCAAAGTAAACCCTTAAAATAATTTATCGTGTCAATAAGAAATATTTGTTTTACGATAGTAATTTTGTTAACCATACTCCGCACAGTTTAAACACGCTGGCTTTATATTCAACGACATTAGAGGAAAAAAGTGATGCAGCAAAGTTTTGTCGCTACTCGTCGCTTTTTCGATGACCGTAATTTCCCTCGGGGTTTTACTCGGTCTGGGCGCTTCACGCTGGCAGAGGGCTCTCTGCTGGAAAAACATGGTTTTGCAATGCAGCAGTTAGAGCAAGGTGCATGCGAGCCGGTAAACGAAGAAGAGCAACGCTTTATTCTGGTTTGCCGTGGTGAAGCAGAAGCGAATACCAGCTTTGAAAAAGTCTGGTTTAAATACAAACAACGCTTAAGCGAAAAACGGAAGTTTCATACCGTGTTTGGTAAAAAGCGTATTGCCGATGGTGCCGACGATTTTTCTTACGTCGAAACCGATTCTGACTAAAAGCCCTGCGGGGCTTTTTTGCTAAGTGTTAACCCGGAATAACACTTAACCGTGGCGGTTGTTTTTGAGCGAATAAAAAAGCGGCAAAATCTTTGGCAGATAACGGCTTGCTGTAATAATACCCCTGAATGGTTTCACAGCGTAATTTTCTTAGCATATCCAGCTGATCCTTGGTTTCAACCCCTTCTGCTACCACATTTAAACTTAAGTTATGCGCTATGGTCACAATGGTATCAACCATATTGCGGCCGCGAGCATTATCCATATCATCAATAAATGCTTTATCAATTTTCAGGGTATTAAGTGGAAATTGCTTTAAGTAAGCTAAAGATGAGTAACCTGTTCCAAAGTCGTCCATGGCCAAATGGATACCACGTGCGCGCAGCTTTTTCATGGTATCAATGGCCAACGTCGGTGATTGCATTACCGTGCCTTCAGTGATCTCAAGCTCCAGATGGTAAGAAGGCAGTTCACATTGCTCGAGTATATCGTCAATTTGCTGACATAAATTAGGTAACATAAATTGCTTAGCAGAAAGGTTTACCGCTACGCGGCCCTGAAATAACCCCAATGCCAGCCATTTTTTTACATCGGCACAGGCTTTACGCAGTACTACCGCGCCAATATCGACAATTTGTCCGGTTTCTTCAGCAACCGGAATAAAGCTCGCCGGGCTGACTAAACCGCCCTTAGGGGTAATGAAGCGCACCAGTGCTTCCATACCCACCACGTTGCCGGTCAGGATATCCATTTTAGGCTGATAGAAAACAGTAAAGTAATCTTCTTTTAAACCATAGCGAATTAAGTTTTCTATTTGTAAGCGCTTTACCGCTTGTTTATTCATGCTGTCATTAAAAAACAAATACCGGTTGGCACCGTTATTTTTGGCATGATACATGGCCGTATCAGCATTTCGAAGCAAAGCTTGAGGGTCGCTGCCATCATCGGGATATAAAACAATACCGATACTGCTGGTAATCGCTAATTCATGCTGATTGATAATAAAGGGTTGGTTAATTTGCTCTAACAGCCCTTTGGCCATTAAGCTAATAGTATGAATATCGTTGGTATCGTTTA
This sequence comes from Arsukibacterium sp. MJ3, assembly GCF_000987765.1. Taxonomy (GTDB): domain Bacteria; phylum Pseudomonadota; class Gammaproteobacteria; order Enterobacterales; family Alteromonadaceae; genus Alishewanella. The sequence goes on along the minus strand of NZ_LAHP01000007.1, from coordinate 49,742 downwards.
ATAATACGGCAAATTCATCACCGCCTAGCCGATACAGCTTTTGTTGATAGCGAGCATCGGTATGCAGCCGCTGCGCCAATTTGCACAGTAGCGTATCGCCGAGCTCATGACCTAGTGAGTCATTAATTTTTTTAAAGTTATCTAAATCGAATACCAGTAAGGCGTGTTTTGTCTGGGGTTTTACCAGTTGTGCCAGTTTGGTCATAAAGACGGCCCGGTTAGGTAAGCCGGTTAACGTATCATTATTGGCCAGTCGCTTTAGCTCTGCTTCTCTGATTTTGCGCTCAGTAATATCAGATAACACACCGACGTACTGTTGCGGATTGCCTTCGTCATCGTTAATAACATCAAACGCCAGTTCAGCCTGATAAAGGGTACCATTATCCATTTGCTCTTGGATTTCACCACTCCAGCGGCCGTGTTTGGCTAGTTGCAGCTGAATGTCCTGCATATAGCGGCTGGGATACATTGACAGTTCAAACCGGCTGTTAATGACATTGGCCCGTGTTTTACCGGTAATGCCGCTAAACGCCGGGTTCACTTCAATAATAGTAAATTGGGTATCGCATACCAGCACGCCATCAGAGATATTCTCAAGACAGCGGGCAAATAACAGCATTCTGCCCTCAGCTTCTTTAAATTGATGTATGTTTTTCAGGGTGCCGGTCATCCGGCTGGGGCTGCCATCAGTGGTGTAGGCGACTATTTTCCCCCGATCCAGCACCCAAATATACATGCCTTTGGCAGTTTGCAGCCGGTACGTTGCTTCAAAAAAAGCGTTGTTACCGTTTAAATGTTCGTTTAGTAAGGTGACTACCCTGCCTAAATCCTGCGGATGAATTTGTTGTTTATTGGGGGGGAAGTCATGTGTTTCAGGTTTAAGTTCAACCGGTGTTAACCAAGAGCTTGAGCGGTACAATTCGCCCGTTTCGATCCGCCAATCCCATAATTCGTCACCGCTGCCCCATAACGATAAGCGCAGCCGCTCCTCGCTTTTTGCCAGGCGCTGATGGTAGCGACGCATTTTTAAAATACTGGCATACGACAATAATAAAGCAGCACAAGCGAACAGTAGCACAACTGAAAATAGATAAGGGTGCACACTGTCCCAATTAGTTTCCCAACTAACGGCAGCAAGCGCAAAAGGTGGCGTAGTTAACAGTAAACAGGCCAACGTAAAGTAATAGCGGTGTCGTTTTGGCACAAATTACAACATATTTATTATTATTCTGGCTACGTTAACTAAGTTTAGGGGGAGTGTCAAAATCAATTTAAGTTACTGCTATTATTTGCTTTAACTGTTGGTTGCTTAGCGATTTAATATGATTATTCTCAGTGTTAGGGCCAGATGCCAGCAGCAACGTGTCGTAATCATTAGCCAGCAATTTTTTAAGCAACCCGGTAAAATGCTGTTTATCTAAGCCAAGTAGCGCCTCGACAATACGCTGGGTTAAATCAAACTGGGTATCATCCTGGCCCAGGGCTAACCAAAGACGTTTCGCCCGTGCTCCCAGGCTGCTATCGCGCTCGGTCAGTTGTGACGTTAAGCTTTGTTTCAGCTCGCTAAACTCGAGTGGTTCCATTTGCTCAATTTGCGCTAAAAATGCCTGGAAAAAAGTTACCGTGGCCTGATATAGCGCCGGGCAATCATAATTAGGCGATTGAATATAAAAGGCAATACCGGGTAAGGTATTAATGGGTACATACCCCGTGCCGACTAAATAACCCATTTGTTGTTCAGTTCGTAATTGATGAAAATAGTGCGGTGACATCAGATGATTGGCCAGCATAAACAAGGCCATTTGCTCGGCTGAAGCCTGCTTTGCGGCTAAATAAATAACCAGCGCGTGATCACTACTGTCGGTGTTGGTTTGCAGCCATACTGGCCCAATACCGTTAATATTGTTGGTTTTAGGCTTAATTTTATTGCCAGTGCTGGCAAGTTGGCCTTGCCAGTTCTCTAACATTATTCGCAGCTCATCAACCCGGGTTGCCGGCCAGTTGCCAATCATTAGCGCTTCGGTATAAACCTTATCTAGTAAGCTACTGGAAAAGTCACAAAATTGCTGAAAACTTAATTGCTCCAGCTGTGCAATTAACACTTCAATCTCTGGATTAAGTGGTTGCAATAGAGCAGACAATTGACTGAATAACCGGGCAACCGGTTTACTTTTATTGCTGTTGCCCCAGTGCCGGCAAAGTTGCTGTTTAATTTCGTTAAAACGCCGCTCACTAAAGTTAACCTGGCTAACTTGCTGCAAAATATCTTGCAGCAGCTGAATTTGGTTAGCCGCCAGCCCAGAGGTATGAATACTGATACCTTGTTTTTGTACATGCAAATTATAACTAAGGCCAGCGTTGGTCGCGGCATAAAATTGCTGGTTAATCTTATCCTGAAACAGCTCAAGCCAGAGACGACTTGCCGCTAACTGACAATCGTTAGCGATAGATTGTGGCAAGCTAAGTTGTAAAAACACATGGCCTTTTGGTGTACCAAACTCAGTATCTGCTTTGTACCAAATACTTAAGCTGTTGCTGTTAAAACACTGCTCTGGTTTGGCCATATGCGCTGTTTTGTCCAGCAATTCAAGTTGTTCAGTTAAATAGGGGTTAGTGGTGGCTAAAATAATGTCGGCAATGGGGCCGGTATTGCGTAATTGCTGTTGTTGTTCTTGGCTGATCTGGCTGACAGAGTAAGGGGTGCCGTACCACTTTGCCTCGTGGCTAACGGGTACATCGGGCGATATTAGTATCAGTCGCATATTGTCGGGGCGAAACCAGCTGAGTAATTGCTGATAAAGCGCTTCGTTTGGCAGTTCCATCCGGTAATCACCAAAAATAATGTCGTGTACCGGGTAATGTTGCAAATTAACGGACAACTGACTGGCTGTTTGTAATGCGTCAGCAGGTTCCTGATAAATAAATGACCAATGCAGTAATTTTTGGCGTTCAATAAATAAATTTTTTGGTAGTGGCTGTTGTTTTAATCTGGCCAGGGCACTATACAACGCACTTAAAATAATTGCGGTTTGGGTTTTGCCAGCGTGGGTTAATTCAAAAGAAATGGTGAAGTCTTTGTAATTACTACCATCAATACCGCCACCGGCGCTTATTTGATTAATTAAACCGGCATTTTTCAGGTAATCGAGTAAAGAGCCACTGCTCTCATCACCCAGTAACGAGGCTAGAAAGCTGACTATTTTATATGGATACCACGGCTGAATATCTGGCAGGGCAAAACTGACAACCAGTTTATCTGAGTCTTTATGCGGTTTAATGTTAAGTGTTATCGCCTGATGTTCCGGCAAATACAGTGGCACGGCTAACGGCGGTTTAGGCAGCAGCTTAGCCGGTAAATTAGCAAAGTACTGTTGTACCCACTGCCTCATGTCAGGCAAGGTATCAGCAGAGACTAGGCACAGGGTCATTCTGCTGGCGCTATACTGCGCGTGAAAAAATTGCAGTAAGCCATCGCGCAACGTTTGGCCTGGTTTGTCATTCAGGGTATTCAGGTTGCCAACAGAAAACTTCGCGAAAGGGTGTGCCGGGTTAATGGTTTCTTTATGCACCTGATAAATGCGTCTGCTGTCATCTTTTAATTTTAGTGAGTATTCTGCCTCAATAGCGTGGCGTTCTTTTTCAACATAGGCTGCGTCAAATAATGGCTGACTGAACATATCGGCAAAGCGTGCAAGCGCGTGTTGCAATTTTGGTGTGTCGATATCGAAATAAAAGTGGCTATGCTCGGTGCCGGTCCAGGCATTATGACTGCCGCCGTACTGACTCATAAATTGCTGATATTCACCCGCTTTTGGAAAACCCGCCGAGCCAAGGAATAACATATGCTCTAAAAAGTGCGCCATGCCCTGATAATCAGCCGGATCGTCAAAGTGACCAACATTAACCGTTAACGCCGCTGCACTTTTTTCGGCATGGCTATCTTGTACCAGCAACACTTTAAGACCATTGACGAGTGTCAGATGCTGATAGGCTCTGTTATCATTTGGACTTTGCTTTATATGAACTTTTTCCAAGAATCATCCTATTTAGGCAATGTAGTACTGCAAGATAGCCGTTCTTTCATAGCAATTAGTAATAAAGATGCTATGCGTTATGCGTTAATAGCAGTTACGTTAGCGTTAGACTTTATTTATCATAGCGCACAATTTTTGCTCAGCGTATGCTTTTTAATAATAGCAAACATAAACACACTGACTCAGTAGTACGGTATCACTATAAATGGTTAACATTGTCATTATGCGTCATGGTGAAGCAGAGCCCATGAAAAATCCGGATAGTCAGCGTCAACTTACGGCCAGAGGCAAGCAAGACACATTGCTGATGGCTAATTGGTTGCAACGCATTAGCAGCCGCTTCAGCTGGGTATTGACCAGTCCTTACCAGCGCACGTTACAAACTGCCGAGCTAATGTATAGCAAACAAGGCCCGTTGTGTCAGCTGGAAACCCTAAGCTATCTGGTGCCGGAGGGCAATGCCAGCCATATCCGGGATGTTGTTGATATAAAGCTTAATGAACAGCCCGCGGCTAAGATTTTACTGGTGTCTCATATGCCCCTGGTAAGTTTTTTGGTTGAAACGTTTACTCAGCCTGGCTTGGCGCCGGTTTTTAATACGGCCGGCGTGTGTTGCATAGACTATAGGCCTGCCCACGGCGGGCGCTTGCTAGAAAAGGTGTCGCCACACGAATTAGCGCTGTTGTCGCATTAACGTGCTTGCCAGAGTAAGTTGCCACAGTAATACCGCACTGTGGCTAACGTCGCATTTCCTCTTCAAGATGGTTTACCTTTAGCAGTAGCAATAAGGCGCCATGTTTGCCCCAACTTTTGGGCGCCGTGTGAAAAGCCCGAACATTCGGATGCTGGATTAACCAATTCGGTACTTTTCGCGCCAAAATTCCTAATCCTTTGCCATGCACCACGCAGGCACAATTAACTTGTTGTTGCTGACAGTAAGCCAGCAAGCCTGCTAATTCTGCTTTTGCCTGTAATTGGGTTAAACCATGTAAGTCTAGCACCACCTGTGGTTGAAATTCTGCCCGTTTTAAACGGCTTGCCAGGCGCGGATCGTCACCCGGTTGCACATATGACAGAGACACGGTGTCGCTGATAAAACCTTCATAGCCATCTGAAAAATAGAATAAGTCCTGGTCATTTTTTGGCAGATTAAGTGCCGGCGGGGCTTTTTTCTTGCTGCGTTTACTAACAGGCGTTATCTTGTCTTGCAATAGCGGGCGTGCGCCGGCAACCGACTGGCGAAAAAGCTCGCTATCGTCGGTCGTTACGTTGGGTTGGCTAGAAAACGTCTTTCGTTGCATCGCGCAAGTCTATACAATCTGCCCATTTTTTACAAAGAGCGAATACTGTTATGGCTAATTTAAACCCCATGTTTAATGAATCTACTATTGATGAAGCGCTGAACGATTTGGTAAGCGTGCATGATTGGCTGCGTTTTGCGGTAAGCCGCTTTAATGACGCCAATATTTATCTTGGCCATGGTACTGATAATCCTTGGGACGAAGCGGCGGTATTGTTATGTCATACTCTGTTTCTACCGCCGCTGACTGATGACAAACTGCTGAATGTCAGGCTAACCAGATCAGAGCGTCGGGCTTATATCGATTTATTAGTGCAACGCATTGAGTTGCGTATGCCCGCCGCATACCTGACCCATCAAGCCTATTTTTGCCAATTACCTTTTTATGTTGATCAGCGGGTATTAGTGCCACGTTCACCGATTGCTGAGTTAATTAACGAAAAGTTCAGCCGTTTTAAGCTGCCCGCAGCACCTTCGCGAATTTTAGATTTATGTACCGGTTCGGGTTGTATTGCTATTGCCTGCGCTTATGCTTTTCCTGAGGCGCAAATTGATGCGGTAGATATTAGCCTGGATGCGCTGGCGGTGACTGATATTAATATTAACGAGCATGGCTTGCTAGACCGAGTAACCCCGATTATGTCTGACGGATATGATGCTCTGACTGGCCTGCAGTACGATCTTATTGTGACTAACCCGCCTTATGTTGACGCCGATGATATGGCCGACTTACCAGAAGAGTACCGGCACGAACCAGAGTTAGGCCTGGCCTCGGGTGCAGATGGTTTACAACTAACCAGGCGTATTCTGGCAAGTGCGGCTGCACATCTTACAGAGCATGGTATTTTAGTTTGTGAAGTTGGTAATAGTATGGTTGAATTGCAGAATAGATATCCAGACGTCCAATTTAACTGGTTAACCTTTACGGCAGGTGGCCATGGCGTGTTTGCTTTAAGTAAAACACAGCTTATTGCCTACCAACATTTGTTTGAGGAGAGCTAAATGGCCGGTAACAGCATTGGTCAATTATTTAAAGTGACCACTTTTGGTGAAAGCCATGGCCCGGCTATTGGCGGTATTATCGACGGCTGTCCACCAGGCATGAGCTTAACCGCTGACGATTTGCAACTGGATTTAGATCGCCGTAAACCGGGTACTTCTCGCTACACCACGGCCCGGCGGGAAGAGGACCAGGTTAAAATTTTATCAGGCGTGTTTGAAGACATTACCACTGGCGCCAGCATTGGTTTATTAATTGAAAATACTGATCAACGCTCTAAAGATTACTCTGAAATAAAAGACATTTTTCGGCCAGGCCATGCTGACTACACCTACTGGCATAAGTTTGGCATTCGGGATTATCGCGGCGGTGGCCGCTCATCGGCCCGCGAAACGGCAGTAAGAGTGGCCGCCGGCGCAATTGCTAAAAAGTATTTAAAACAGCACTTTGGTATTGAAATTAGGGCCTATCTGGCCCAGCTTGGGCCAATAAAAGCCGAACAATTGCAGTGGGATGAAGTGGCTAATAATCCGTTTTTTTGCCCTGATCCGGATAAAATTTCCGAGTTGGATCAGTACATGCGCCAACTAAAAAAAGACGGTGACTCTGTGGGTGCACGGATTAATGTGGTGGCAAGCCAGGTACCGGTTGGCCTAGGTGAGCCGGTGTTTGACCGTTTGGATGCCGATATTGCGCACGCCATGATGAGCATTAATGCGGTAAAAGCAGTTGAAATCGGTGATGGTTTTGCCGTAGTAGAGCAACGTGGCTCGACGGGACGCGACGCGTTAACACCAACCGGTTTTAGCTCAAATCATGCCGGTGGCACGCTGGGTGGTATTTCATCTGGCCAGGATATTCAGGTGAGTATTGCCTTAAAACCTACTTCAAGTATCAGCATTGCCGGCAAAAGTATTAATGTTGAGGGTGAAGTGGTAGATATTGTCACTAAGGGCCGCCACGACCCCTGCGTAGGTATTCGGGCGGTGCCCATTGCCGAGGCAATGTTAGCGATTGTATTAATGGATCATGTGCTGCGACACCGTGCTCAAAATAATGGGGTTACAGTAATTACGCCTGATATTGCCAGAGCAAGCCGCGAGCCGGGTAATTAATTTACGCTAATCAGTAACAGCTTGTCAGGATGTTATGGCACTACTTACCGCCAAGCCAGCGTTAGCGCTGGCGTATTTTACTTATTTTGGGGTGCTGGGCATTTTTGTGCCCTATTTGGCGCTATTTCTGGATGGTCGCGGTTTTAATTCGCAGCAAATTGGGGTGCTGTTGGCTATTGTTACTGCCACCCGTATTGTCGGTCCTGCTATCTGGACTGGCTTTGCTGAACGCAGCAGCAAACCGCTGCGAGTAATGCAACTAGGTGCAATGTTAGCCTGTGTCGGCTGGCTGGGCAGTTTTTTTGACTACGGTTTTTGGTGGTTATTAGCGACGTTGTCATTATTTAGCTTTTTCTGGACCGCTATTTTACCGCAGTTGGAAGTGTCAACTTTTTTATTTTTAAATAATGATACTGATCAATACAGCCGTATTCGTTCTGCGGGCAGTGTCGGTTACATTGTGTTGGTTATGTCGGGTGGCTGGGCCTATCAGCAGTATGGTAGTGAATTTATGCCTGTTACCGCGTTAGCCTTTTTGTTGTTACTGGTTTTTTGTTTGTTTAACCTGCCGCCTATTACATCGTCCATGGATAGCAGCAGTAAAACCTTGTCTTACACGCAGCTATTTCAGCATAAAATACTCTGGATTTTTATGGGGGCGGCTTTGCTAATGCAAATTAGCTTTGCGCCTTTTTATGTGTTTTTCACCTTGTATAGCCGTGATTTAGGTTACTCTGGCAGCGAGACCGGGCTGCTAATAAGCCTGGCGGTAGCGGCTGAAATTGTGGCATTTTATTATGCCGGGCGCTTAATGCGTAACCGTAGTTATCGGCTATTACTGGGTATTTGTTATGGCCTTACCGTCGTGCGCTGGGTCATGGTGGCATTATTGGCACATTCGCCTTGGTGGTTGGCGTTTAGTATGCTGTTTCATGCTGGCAGTTTTGCTATTGCCCATAGCTGTGCCATGCAATTTATTCAGCAGGTTTTCCCCAGGGCCCAACGTGGCCGGGGCCAGGCAATTTATGCCGGGCTTATTTTTGGTGGCGGTGGTGCCATTGGCGCGTACTTAGCCGGTTTAAGCTGGCAAAATGGCAGCGGGGCAGTTAACACTTTTTTATTTGCTGCCGGTTTTGCGCTGTTAGCATGCTTGTTAATATTAACCTTACCGAAAAAAATAGCGAATATGGCTAACTGAGTGCTATTACAGCGAGGATCGGTATGCCCTAAGCCGACCGTTGAAGCCCTGGACGGGCGGAAACGAGCCTACAGGGATGTATTCACGGCGTGTTGGCGTAGGCAGACCGATTCTACGCCGATGCTAACAAGAAACGTGCTTTATTTAACGTGTTAACCACTTAAGCAAGGCTTTAAATAATGTGCGTTTAAACGGCGGGTAAATAAACTGGCCGCTGTTAAAACGGCCCTTCTGATGCACCGCTTTTTGATGAGAGAAACGCAAAAAACCTTCTTTACCATGGTAATTGCCAAGCCCGGATGGGCCAATACCGCCAAAAGGTAAGTCATGTTGTGCCACGTGTACCAGCGTATCGTTAATACACACTCCGCCGGCATGGCTTTGTTGTAGCACGTGCTGCTGGGTAGCGTTGTCATCACTCATTAAATATAGCGCTAACGGTCGCGGTCGCTGCTGAATATAGTGTAAAGCATCATTAAGATTATCATAAGGAATTAAGGGTAATAGCGGGCCAAATATTTCCTGTTGTAGCAGTTGGCTATTTTCGCTGGCGCCGACAATTAGCTGCAGCGCCAACCGTCGCTCGCTATTCGCCGTGGCGGCTTTGCCATCACAACTAATTACCCTGGCACCGTTACTACTAGCGTGCTGTAGCATGGTCATTATTCGCTGATATTGTGCCGGGTTAATAATGGCGCTGTAATCGGGGTTGCTGGCAAAATCAGGATAAAACTGCTGAAAACCCTGACATAGCGCATTAATAAGTGGCTCCAGTTGCGCCGCCGGCACCAATACATAATCAGGAGCAACACAGGTTTGACCGGCATTGGCGGTTTTGCCAAATAAAATTCTTTTCGCCATATCACTAATGTTGGCATCAGGCGCAATTAACACCGGGCTTTTACCGCCTAGTTCCAGCGTTACCGGAGTTAAATTGTCTGCCGCCGCCTGCATAACTTTACGGCCCACTGCAGTAGAGCCGGTAAACAGTAAATGGTTAAAGGGCAAGCTGGCAAATTCGGCGGCAATATCAGCATCACCCTGTATAATGACAACCTCTGTTGCCAACGCTTGCTGGCACAGGCTAACCAATACTTCATTAGTGGCAGGCGTAAATTCTGATAATTTCAGCATGGCTTTATTGCCTGCTGCAATTGCGGCCATTAATGGTCCGAGCGCCAAAAAAATCGGGTAATTCCATGGCACAATAATGCCCACTACCCCCAGCGGCTGCATGATAACCCGGTTGCTGGCGGGCATAAAACTATAGTGCACATGCCGTTTTTCCGGTTTTAGCCAGCCTTTTAATTGTTTTAGCTGGTAATCAATACCGCTAAGTGATGGCATAATTTCCAGCAAACGGGTTTCATCGATACTGCGATAGCCAAAATCGCGGCTAACCGCCTGGCACAATGCGCTGCTATGGGCGGTTACTGCCTGGCGCAATGCGCTAAGTTGCTGCTGGCGTTGCTGATAGCTGGGGTAGGGGCAGCTAGCATAAGCCTGTTGTAGTTGCTGAAACTGCTGCTTAACGAGAGACATGTATTTACCTTATTTTCATTGGCGTTAGCCAACAACGTTGTTAACAACCGGACAATGATACTTACTCTAAACCAGTCAGACCAGTGTCGCAAGTTTACTCAGCTGCCAGGCTGACTGGCTGATTAAAATGGGGTATTGGCCTTTTGTAACGGCCAGTATACTGGGCAACAGCCGGGTTAATCGTTACAATATGCGCCATTGGTTATGGTGTTAACGGACAGCATAGGTTTTATGGTACAGGGTCTTATGATTAATCAATTTCGGGTAGGGCTTATTATTAACCCGGTAGCCGGGCTGGGCGGAAGTGTGGCGTTAAAAGGCAGTGATGGCATGACAGCGCAAGCCCTGGCATTAGGTGCTGTGCCAATGGCACAGCCGCGCGCAGCCGCCGCACTAGCTGAGTTATTGGCTCAAAAAAATCAGTTTAACGTGCTTACGGTTGCCGGCGAAATGGGTGCTGATGTATGTGAAACGTTAGGGCTTAATTATCAGGTTTGTTATACCCCGGCTACGTTCCCAACCACCGCAAACGATACTGAGCAAGCGGCACAGGCAATAGCCGGACAGGGGGTAGATATACTGTTGTTTGCTGGTGGTGATGGTACGGCGCGTAATCTTTGTGCGGCGCTTGGCGAGCGCACTACAGTGCTGGGTATTCCCGCCGGTTGTAAAATTCACTCTGGTGTTTATGCTATTTCACCGCAGGCTGCCGGAAAACTGGTGCAGCGTTTAATTAACGGCGAGCTGGTGACGCTTCAAGACGCTGCTGTAATGGATATTGACGAAATTGCCTTTCGGGAAGGCGTAGTAAAAGCTAAACGTTATGGCGAGATGCGTATCCCGGCCGAACTGAGGTACGTGCAAAGTGTTAAAGCCGCGGGTAAAGAATCGGAAGAGCTGGTACTGGATGATTTAGCGGCTTATGTGGTTAGTCAGCTGGAAGATAACGTGCGCTATGTTATGGGCTCTGGTAGCACCGTGGCCGCTGTGATGGCCGAATTAGGCCTAACTAATACCCTACTGGGTGTCGATGTGGTAGAGAACGGCCAGCTGCTCGCCAGTGATGTTACCGCCGCACAGTTACTTGAACTGGTTAGCGGTTACCCCAGTAAGCTGGTTATAACCTTAATCGGCGGCCAGGGCCATGTGTTTGGTCGCGGCAATCAGCAGTTATCGCCAGCGGTAATTACCGCGATTGGCTGTCATAATATTATGCTGCTGGCAACCAAAACAAAATTACAACAACTTAACGGCCGGCCCTTGCTGGCGGATACCGGCGATGCGGCATTGGATAAGGCCTTACATGGCTTACTTAACGTGTTAACCGGTTACAACGACTATGTTATTTACCGCTTAGGGTACGAAGACGAGGAATAAAATGATAACAACTGCTGCTCCTGAACATTATATTGATGCTGTTGCGGATTACTTTGATGGCTTGATCCCTGAGGCGTCAGATGATCAATTATTTGCTGCTGGTTATTTACGCGGTCACTTTGATTTAGCCGTTGGCAACCTGGAGGTAATAGCGGAGCCTTTTGATAAAACCCAACTGTGTAATTGGGTTGAAAAAAGTTTGCAGCATGCTATTACCGCCGGTGAATTAGATAGCCATGATCAGTTGCATGTAAAGCAATTGTGGCAGCAAGTGCAGGCAATCGCTGCTTGAGTGGCGAGACATTTAGCCGGTAATGGGTTAGTATGTTGGCCGAATTTAATTGCTGCCTAACAAACTTATTTTGTCGGCAGCCCAGCAAAAAGTGGAATTTATGTCTGATAAATATACAACGCTTGAACAACACGCCAGCTATGGTATTGGTTTACAGATGGGCCAGCAATTAGCCGATAACCCGTTTGATGGTTTAGATATTACTGCAGTAGCTGCCGGTTTAGCGGCTGCCTACAATGAGCTTGAGCACGACGTCAGTGAAGAACAAATTCGGGCGGCTTTTGGGGTAATTAGCGAGCGGATGCAGGGAGCTGAGCAAGAAAAAGCCACAGCACTGGCTGAAGCTGGCGAAATGTTTTTAACTGAAAATGCCAAGCGCGCTGAAGTTACGGTTACCGCTTCTGGTTTGCAATATGAAGTACTGGTAGCTGCTGAAGGCGAGAAGCCAACGTCTGCTTCAACTGTTCGTACGCATTACCATGGTACGTTAATTGACGGTACGGTATTTGACAGCTCTTATCAGCGCGGCGAGCCAGCTGAATTTCCGGTATCAGGTGTAATTGCTGGCTGGACTGAAGCATTACAGATAATGGCTGTTGGTGCAAAGCTGCGCTTATTTGTACCGCAGAACCTGGCCTACGGCGAGCGCGGTGCAGGCAACGCGATTGCGCCTTTTAGTACTTTGGTATTTGATGTTGAGTTATTGGCTATCGTTTAATCGCCAAACGTTAGTTTAACCCTATTAAGCCTTGCAATTGCAGGGCTTTTTACTCTATTTTATATTGATACTTTACTCTGGTTAAACAAAGTATTTCAAAAATTCACGGTTTTTCAGCCGTTTGCCAATATTATTTATACTTTACTCCTTGCCGCTAAATTAAAAGAGAGTGCCTGATGCAAAACCTAACCATTCGCCGCCGAATTTTATTACTGGCGCTGTTACCAAGCACCTTGTTAGCTATCTTGCTGGTTACGTTTAGTCTTTATCAGGCCCGAGATCTGGGCCAGCAAGGGGTGCGTCATTTTGAAGAAATTTTTAAAGAAAATCAGCAGCAGGTAATCAAAAATTATTTACAGCTTGGCCGCACAGCTATTGCGCATTTGTATCAAGATCCGGCAGCAGCAAGTGATCCGGCCATTCGTCAACAAGCGATAGCGATTTTACGCCAACTCCGGTTTGATGATAGCGGCAGCATGGGCTATTTCTTTGTTTATGATAAGCAAGGTATCAATATTATGCACGCGGCTAATGCCTCGCTGGAGGGGCGCAACTTAATGGGCTTGACAGATCCCAATGGGGTCGAAGTTATTCGCGGCTTATGGCAGGCTGCGCGCGATGGCAGTGGCTATTTATATTACCACTGGAATAATCCTGAAACTGGTGAAACTGCCCCTAAACTGGGCTATGCTGAAGAGTTGACGACATGGGGATTAATGTTAGGGACCGGCTTTTGGATTGACAGCTTAGATACTCAGGTGGGCATAATGCAACAACGGGTTGATAACTCACTTAGTGCCAGTTTGATTCGATCGGTTATTACCGCTTTAATTGCGCTGGTTGCTATTACGTTGTTAGCGATGTTGGTGGTCAATAGCATTATTACACCATTAAATAACGCCGTAACGGCCATGACCAATATTGCTAAGGGGGGCGGTGATTTAACCCATCGTCTGGAGGTGTACGGTAATGATGAGTTATCGAAGCTTGCTCAGGCATTTAATCAATTTGCGCAACAGGTGCGAGATTTAGTAGCACGAGTGGCTAGTTCCAGTACTACGCTTAATATGAGCGCGGGTGAATTAAACGCCATATTGGCGAAGTCTGCACAGGGTGTTACCCGGCAACAATCTGAAAGCGATCAAGTCGCAACTGCTATGAATGAAATGGCGGCTTCAGCACAAGAAGTCGCAGACAGCGCCATGAAGGCTTCTACGGCAGCAGCGGGTGCTGAGGAGTTAGTTACCAACTCCAAAGATACGTTAAACAAAACGGTTATTGTTATTGATGGTTTGGCAAAGCAAGTTAGCCATGGGGTAGAAGTGATCGGTGAGCTTAGTCATGAGTCTGATAATATTGGTGGTGTGCTGGATGTAATCCGTAGTATCGCCGATCAAACTAATTTATTGGCATTAAATGCGGCAATTGAGGCCGCCAGAGCAGGTGAGGCGGGTCGGGGTTTTGCAGTAGTTGCTGATGAAGTTCGGACATTGGCAAGTCGGACTCAAAAAAGTACTCAGGAAATTCAACAGATGATTCAGCGCTTGCAGGCAGGCATTAGTGCGGCAATTAACCTGATTGAAAACCTAAAACAAAGCAGTACCAGCAGTGTTGCTGAAATTCATCAGGTAGAGTTGGCCTTAAATAGCATTAGCAATGCGGTAATAACGATTAATAATATGAATGCACAAATTGCTACCGCCGCTGAACAGCAAACCCATGTTTCGGGCGCCATCAATGAAAATATTCACCAAATAGTAGTGGTTACCGAAGAAACGGCTGCCGGCACCCTTACTGCAAGTGAAACGTCAAAACGGCTTAATAATTTGGCAGTAGAGTTGAGTGAGTTAGTGAGCAGTTACAAGGTATAGCGTTACCTTGCAGCAAGCCAGCACGCTAAATGCGGGCTGGTTTGCTAACGGGCATGTTCAAAGCGGCAAGTGGCGTTTAGCGGTAGGGATTATTTGAAATTCGGCCTAATTGCCCCAGTAATACGACTGCCGCCGAAATGGCATATGCCCATAAAATTAGCCAGGTCCAGTACGCCATGCTTAAGCCTAAAAACTGCCAATCGACCGCGCCACAACTGCCCGTTACTTCAAACACGCTTGGCCACCATTTATCCAGGGCTAACCAGGCAGGAAACTCAGCAAATAGTGCACAGCTGCTAAAGCCACCCGCTGCCAGAATTTGTTCAATATTCACCAGTTCATTTGCCTGATAAATACCAAACGCCGCACTGCTAAGCCAAAATATAATAGCCAATAGCCGCAGCACCCCAAGTTTAGGTGCCAGTAAGCCAAGTAATGCAGCAACAATAATGCCGGCAAAAGCTACCCTAATATAGATACATTTAATACAAGGTTGCAGGTTTAATCCATATTGAAAATATAACGCACCGGCCTCAATGGCGAGGGCACTGAGCAGTAACAGTAACCAGGACAGGCGATGGCGCGATATTTTTTTTATTGTAGCCAGCATTCATTTTTCCTATTGTTCTTACTATCAACCAATGGGCTAATTTAAGTGATTTGCACCTATTACACAATTGCTGTGTGCTGACCCTTTGGCTATTTTTAGTCGCTGGCTTGTTAACTGTCAGTGCTCTGGTACAATCAGTCCACTTATATAATGACCCTGATGGACTCTTTGGTATGACCAATCTGATAAAAGCGCAAAGCCCTGCCGGTTTTGCTGAAGAATATATTGTTGATTCGATCTGGAACGGTAAGTTCGCCCCCGGATCTATTTTACCGGCAGAGCGTGAGCTGTCTGAACTGATTGGTGTAACCCGAACCACCTTGCGCGAAGTACTGCAGCGTTTAGCCCGGGATGGCTGGTTAACCATTCAGCACGGTAAACCAACCAAAGTGAATAATTTTTGGGAAACGTCGGGTTTAAATATATTAGAAACGCTGGCACGGCTTGATGAAGAGCATATGCCAGACTTGGTTGACGAACTGTTGTCAGCCAGAACGAATATTAGTGCCATTTATATTCGCGGTGCCATAAAAACCCATCAGCAGCAGGTAGTGGATATTTTCACCGGGGCCGAAAGTCTTGCTGATACTGCCGAAGCGTTTGCTGAGTTTGATTATAATTTAAACCATGAGCTGGCCTTGCATTCGTCAAATCGAATTTATGTATTAATTTTAAATGGCTTCCGTGGTTTGTATAACAAAATTGCCCGTTTTTATTTTTCGCATCCGGCTGCCCGTGAGCTTGCCCGGCAGTACTATCAGCAGTTAAAAAATTATGCCCAGGCCGGTAAACACGATGAAGTGGTAATGGCGGTGCGAAAGTACGGTAAAGAAAGTGGCATGATTTGGGCAGAGCTGCGGCCCGACATTCCAAAAGATCTGATTGAATAACCCCTGGGGCTGCACAATGCAGCCTTTTTTATAACGATTGATTGCAGTTTCAGTCAGCGGTGCTTGTTGTTTGGGTAGGCGCCCTTTATGATGTGTTGTTATAAGATATTTCTTTTCGCTATAAGCAGTTTTGCGCTGCATAAAAGGCCCTGAGGATGACAGCGACACATTCCATACCCCGAACCCGAACTGCTGAAGTTTACTTAGACAATAATGCCACTACCCCGGTATTACCGGTTGCGGCGGCTGCAGCAATGCAGTGTATGCAACAACAATTCGGTAACCCCAGTAGCAGCCACGCTACCGGTATAAAAGCCAAAGCCACGCTGGAGCAAGCCCGTAGCCTGGCCCGTCAGCTTATCGGTGCCGGGAAAGGCCGTATTTTGTTTACCTCTGGTGCCACTGAGGGCATTCAAAGCTCAGTGGTGTCAGCAATGCTGGCACTACGGGAACAACATCGTGGCGGGCCGGCAACCTTATTATTGTATGGTGCTACTGAGCATAAAGCGGTGCCGGAAAGCCTTAAACACTGGAATAGTGTTCTGCAGTTAAATGCCACCGTAGTGGCTATACCGGTTGATGAAAATGGCCAGCTTAATTTAGCTTTTATTCACCAGCATGCCCCGGCCGCAGGGCTTATTTGTACCATGATTGCCAATAATGAAACCGGTATTACTCAGCCGCTGGCAGAACTTGAAAGCTGTATTCGGCAGGCTAATCCAACGGTTTACTGGTTGGTAGATTGTGTGCAGGCGCTGGGCAAAATGGCGCTAAGTTTAGCGGAGACCACAATTGATTACGCCCCCTTTAGTGGCCATAAACTCTATGCGCCAAAGGGCATTGGTTTCTTGTATGTGCGACCAACAGCACCTTATCAGCCGTTTATTACCGGCGGGGGCCAGGAAGGTGGGTTACGCTCTGGTACTGAAAACTTGCCCGGAATTGCTGCTTTAGGTGCGGTATTAACTGAATTACAGCGCACTGATGGCGACGTGTTTCAAGCTGAGGCAATGTTATGGCAGTATCGGGCTGAATTATTGGCGGCACTGCGATATGTCTTTCCTGAGTTAGTACTCAATAGCGATAAGCCGTTTATTGTAGCAACGACGCTTAACTTTTCCGTACCTGGTTTTTACAGTAAAGACATTATGGATTTATTTGATGCTGCCGGTATTCGGATAAGTTCAGGTTCTGCCTGCAGCTCAAAAGTGCCGAGCAGTTTTGTGTTAGATGCGATGGGTTTAGCGCCGTGGCGCTCTCAGGGCGCTATTCGCTTATCTTTTGGCCCGGCAATGACGCCCGCTGAGTGCAGCTTGGCTTGCAACGCTATCAGCACCTTAAAAGCCGTGGTGAATAGGCATTGTTTAGTGGTAACTGATGCCACCCCAACGTTGGAAATTCATGCCAGTGGCTTATTGCAGCTAAAGCATGAAGACAGTTGCAGTTATTTATTAATTGATGCAGATAGTGCTAAAGCTATTGTTATTGATCCGGTACCGGCTTTATTAAACCGCATTGTTAATATTATTCAGGGCCGGCAGTTAACCTTGCTGGCGCTAATAGATACTCATCAACATATAACTGAGCACAGTGCCAGTAAATTACTACGCCAGGCACTACATTTTGAGCCAGTCAATTGTGACAGCTTTGGTTGGCCGCTAGCGACTGAGCAGCTAACATTAGGCCGCTATCAGCTTACCCGGCTAAGCACCCCAGGCCATTGCAGCAACGCTATAAGTATTCTGCTGCAGCGTCAGCAGCAGGTTTTGGCGGTATTTGTAGGTGATCTTATTTTGCCAGGTGGTATCGGCCGTACAGATTTAGCCGATGGCTCTGCCAGCCAATTACAGCAAAGTATATTGCAGCTGGCACAGCAGATCACTGCCGATACCTTGTTATTATCAAGCCACGATTATGGCCAGCGTTTTGCCACTACCC
This sequence comes from Arsukibacterium sp. MJ3, assembly GCF_000987765.1. GTDB lineage: Bacteria > Pseudomonadota > Gammaproteobacteria > Enterobacterales > Alteromonadaceae > Alishewanella. The sequence goes on along the minus strand of NZ_LAHP01000007.1, from coordinate 31,857 downwards.
TCGGGTTGGCGCAACAGGAAAGCCAATTATTTGCTAAGCTGCTAGCCGCTGAACCGGTAGCACAATGGCAGCGGGAATTGAATGCGCAAACTGCAGCATTACAGCAAGCCAGTCATTACTATTGTGGTTTGGTAGAGGTTGCGCCGACGGATGCCAGTCGGTTGATTGATAAAGCGGAAATAACGGCGTTATTAGTGCAGCAACCAGCGCTGCAAGTGGTTGATGTGCGTGAGCCTCACGAGCAAACCGCGGGGCCGCTTGCCGGTTATTTACCTGCAACAATAAAAGTACTGGAGTTACCGTTATCTAAATTCTGTGATGCGCTAATAAACCAGCAGTTAGATCCGACGCGGCCTTTAATGCTGGTATGTCGCAGTGGCAACCGCAGCTTATTGGCCTGTAAAGTACTGCGCCGCTTTGGTTTTAATAGCGTTTACAATTTAAGCGGTGGTATGGCTATGCTAGCTTAGCGTGCAAAATAGCAGCTAAAAAAAGCGCCGTAAAACGGCGCTAAAGCTTGCTCCACCAAGCTATTCTTTGCAAACTACAGCACGTTAATAAAAGAACTGCTGCAGCGGGTTTAATAAACGGGTTAAGCCTTTATTAAACTTCAGCGGCGCACTTAAAACGGATAAACATAAACAGTCTTCGTCAGCCAGCGTCCTCGGAGTGTGGGTGTCATCTGGCGAGTTAATCAATAAATCGCCAACACCGTATTCGCCATTTTCATCAACTATTTTACCAGCCAGTACTAATGTCATTTCCAAACCCAGGTGAGTGTGGTTTGGTACCTCAGTCCCTTTATCAATATATAGCAATGAAACATGTTGTTTTTCACCAGTGGGCAACTTAGCAGTAGCAATACCACCGAGTTGTAACCACTTATTATGTTTCTCTGCCAAGCGGGATAAGGCGCGTGGTATTTCAAATGTTCTGCCATTAACGGTGACACTGGCAACCTGTGGCAAGGCATTGCTGCGCTGCACGCTAGCGGCTGAAAGACCAGGTTGGCTGGTAATAAAATCGACCATTTGTTGCCAATCTTGCTGCTCGTCATGTGCGCTAACATTCTGCTCGCCTAAAGAGGCTGCTTGGTCAATGGTAATGTCATGGCTTAATTGCTGGCAATGTGGGCATAAGTCGATGTGTGCTGACACCGCAAGGGCGACATCGGCAGACAACGAACCTTCAACATATTGTTCCAGCAACATTAAGCCGGGATGAAATTTAACTGCGTGTGTCATCAAATGCCTCTCTCAATCTGTCCAGTGCCAATCTAATACGTGATTTTACCGTACCCAGTGGTATAGCCAATTCATCAGAAACTTCCTGATGTGATTTTTCTTCCAAATACACTTTCTGCATTACCATACGTTGTGCTGGTGGTAATGCATCAAAGTGCGGCGCTAATTTTTCACTCATCAGGATAGTATCCCAATGTTCACTACTATTGCTTTCTTGTTCCGGATAATCACCGTCAAACCATAAGTCGTCTGCGCTGATGTCGTCTTTACGGCTTTGTTTCTTGCGTAGCATGTCAAAACGAACGTTTCTGGCTATAGTGAAAATCCAGGTTGATGCACAACCACGGCTAGCGTCAAATAAGCGAGCTTTACGCCAAACGTTAAGCATGGCGTCTTGCACCATTTCCATCGCTTGTTGTTCATTGCCGAACATTTTCATACCGAAGGCTTTAAGCCGAGGTGCAAAATATTTAAATAATTCAGCATAAGCCAATTTATCTTCATTTAATGCCACCAGCGTAAGAGCGTCTTCCCATTGGCCAGTTCGTATTTCGTTGTCAGTAGTTATGGTCATCCGTTGCGTTATTCGCTTCTGTCTGTTTGAAGCATCATGATGCCCTGTTAGCGCGGTAGTTTCCAACATATTTGTTTAATCCCGGCTTAAATAGTTAACTATATCTTGACTATCTATTACGCAACTAACCAAGGCCTGGTTTACTGCTATATAAATCATAAAATAGAAAGGACTGGTATTATTTTTCAGTTTTCATTCTATTATTTAATAAAATCTGGATCGTACACCGACTGCTGACACGTTAATAAAGCGATTATGATCATAAATCGAGCAACAAAATTGCTGACTTTTTTAAGTGTTCTCAGCCGGGAAAAGTAAATTCTGCCGTAAATCCCGGCTATTCAACCGTATCCTGTTGCGTTAATAGGCAAGGCTTTGTATAACAGAGACGATATTAACTAAGCACAAGACGTAAACAATGAAAACACGCAATTACATAGTATTTGGCGCTGTTTGCGCCGGGTTTTTGCTGACCAGTCACCTAGGCTATAGCAAAACAGAAGCACAAACCTTTAGCACTGCCCCGTTAAGTGTCAGTTCGCCTTATCAGGCTGATGCCACTATTACGTTTAGCCTTGAGCAAATAATGGCCGACCCTGATTGGTTGGGGCGTGCACCAGAAAACGCTTTTTGGGGGGCGGACAGCAAACAGGTTTATTATCAGCAAAAGCGAGCGGGCAGTGAGCTGCGAGACTGGTTTCATCTGCCACTACATGCTACTGACAATGGCACCACCGTACCCTTGTCGCAGTTGCATCAAATGGGCAGTAGCAATATGCAATATAGTGCTGACCGAAAAATGCAAGCCTATGTGTTTGAAGGTAATATATTTTTACGCCGGCTTGATAGCCAAGGCCAGCAACAAGTGCAGCAAATTACCCGCAGTAATGCCATTCACAGTGCCCCGCAGTTTTTACTGGATAACCGTTTGGTGTATCGCCAGGAGTGGACTTATTACAGTGTTGATTTAACCACTGGGTTAAGCAGTGAGCTAATTAGCCTTAAAACAGCCGACAAACCGAAAGCGCCGGCAGCACCCAGCGGTTACCTGGCGCAGGAGCAGCTAAAACTAATTGGTTATGTAGCGAAAACGCAACGTGATAAAACCGAGCAACATGAAGCTAACGAAGCCATGCTTGCTGCCAATCCTTCTTTGGCGCCAGTAGCAGCGTATTTTGGCAAAGATCAGCAAATTGTTGACGCAAGTTTATCGCCTAAAGCAGATTACCTGCTGGTGGCTATTCGTAAGAACCAGCCTCGCAATGAAAAAGATATAATGCCTAACTATATTACCGCCAGTGGTGATATTGCCGCCGAGCCAGTTAGACGGCGGGTTAATGACTTTAAACCCGAGCCACAGCGCTTAATTCTGGTGTCATTAACCGATGGTACGCAGTATCCGTTAAGTTACACCAGTCTGCCTGGTTACAATGAAGACGTACTGGCCGATGTAAAGGCAGAAAATGCCAAAGCGAAAGGTGAAAAGTATCAAACTGCAAAGGTGATCCGGGATATTGGCCTGATGACCGATTGGTATTGGAGCCAAAGCGCCATGCGCTGGCACAATAACGGTCAGCAGGTGGCGATAATGCTAAAAGCTTTTGACAACAAAGACCGTTGGATAGCCACCATTAATGTTGATAAAAAAACCTTGGTACCACAGCATCGCTTGCACGATAAAGCTTGGATAAACTATGCCTTTAATGACTTTGGTTGGTTTAATAACAGCGAGACGCTCTATTTTTTGTCTGAAGAAAGTGGTTATTCGCATTTATACACTAAGGCATTAACCCGTCGTAAAGCCACTAAAGTTACTAATGGCACGTTTGAGGTAAGCAACCCGGTATTAACGGCTGATGATGGTTATTTATATTTTAAAGCTAATGTCTCTCATCCGGGAGTCTATGATGTACACCGGTTTAGCGTTGGCAACAGCCAAACCGAACAACTGACCCGGTTAGGCGGTATGACAGATTTTGAACTGGCCCCGAATGAACAGCAATTATTGTTGCGCCACTCCACTAATGTTATGCCAGAAGAGTTATATGTCATGGCGGCGCAGAGCCAAGCCGAAGTGGTTAAACTAACCGATACCGTTTCTGCTGAATTTAAACAGTTGCCGCTGTTTGCACCAAAAGTTGTTGCTGTGCCATCTAGTCATAGCAAGCAGCCGATATTCAGTAAAGTGTATTACCCAAAAGATTATCAGCAGGGTGAGCCACGCCGGGCGGTTATTTTTAACCATGGTGCGGGTTATTTGCAAAACAGTGATCTGGGCTGGTCTGGTTATTTTCGCGAGTTTTTATTTCATAACCTGTTGGCACAGCAAGGTTATGTCGTAATGGATATGGATTACCGGGCATCAAAAGGTTATGGCCGTGATTGGCGCACCGCGATTTATCGCCAGATGGGTACCCCGGAAATTGAAGACTTGGCTGATGGTGTAAATTGGCTGGTCACCAATGCTAATGTTGACCGTAAGCGCATAGGTACTTATGGCGGTTCATATGGTGGCTTTATGACGTTTATGGCGCTGTTTAAACAGCCGGAGTTATTTCAGGCCGGTGCGGCATTAAGGCCTGTTAGTGACTGGGCGTATTATAACCATCCTTATACGTCTAATATTTTAAACACGCCTGATATTGATCCTATTGCTTATGAGCGTAGCTCGCCGATTTATTTTAGCCAGGGCTTGAATAAACCGCTGCTAATTAATGCACCAATGGTAGATGACAATGTGTTTTTTCAGGATGTGGTGCGGCTGGTTCAGCGCTTGATTGAGCAGGAAAAACAGGATTTTGAAACGGCTATTTACCCGGTTGAACCGCATGGTTTTCGCCAGCCAAGCAGTTGGTTAGATGAATATCGGCGCATTTACAAGCTGTTTGAACAGCATCTTTAAACCACAATAACTGATGTTAACAACGTCTCCTTTACAGGAGACGTTGTGCCTTAACTGCCAGGCCAGTGTAGCTGGCCCTTGGCATTAACAAAGTCAGTATCTGCAGTAAATTCAAGCTCTTTGCCAGAGTAAGGGTGTTGCAATATTAAACTGGCGGCATGCAATAGTAAGCGTGGTGCGGCCGCTAATATTTCTGGCGGCGCGTAAAACGCATCGCCCAGAATAGGGTGGCCCAGTGCCAGCATATGCACCCGTAGCTGATGAGAGCGACCGGTTACGGGCTTTAACTCGACCAGCGCTGAGTCAGAAAATTGCTGTATTACCCGATAATGCGTTAATGCCGCTTTGCCTGTTTGGTAACAGACTTTTTGGCGTGGTGCATGTTCAGCATCGACCGCCAGCGGAAAATCAATGCTACCGCTGGGTAATTCCAATGCCCCGGCGACCACCGCCAAATAGCGTTTTTTAACCAGTCGCTCAGCGAACTGGCGTTTTAGCTCACGTTCTGCTTTACGCCGAAGCGCAATTACGACTACCCCAGAGGTACTTAAATCAAGCCGGTGAACCAGCTGCGCCAAGTCAAAACTTGCCTTTACCCGGCTGAACAAACTGTCGGCTAATGCCGGACCGCGTCCCGGGTTAGTGAGCAGGCCGCTGGGTTTGTTCAGTACAATAAGGTCTTTGTCCTGATATAAAATATCAAGCCAGGGAGTAGTAGGGGGGTGGTAGTAAAAGGGTTCAGCCATAACCTGTTATCTGGTATAAGTTCGCCGTGCAGCATAGCCGATTTTGCGCTGCAGAAAAACTGCTTATCAGGCATAATGACCAGCTGTCCTGTCGTGGTATAACGGATTAAATTAATGAGTGTGACCTAATAATGACTGATTTATCTGAACTGGCTGTGCTTAGGGCTACCAACGAGCCGTTTACTGTGTTGTATCAGGATGAGCAGCTAGTGGTGGTGAATAAACCCGCCAAACTACTGACGGTGCCCGGCCGCCATCCGGCTAATCAAGATTGTTTAATCAATAGAGTACAATGCGAGTGGCCAAGTGCCTCGGTAGTGCACCGGCTGGATTACGACACCTCGGGCATTGTGTTGCTGCCGCTGACTAAACGCGCCTTATCAGAGCTTAGTAAGCAATTTCAGGCGCGTACTATTATTAAGCAGTATCAGGCGGTGGTAACGGGCTTGGTCGGGCCGGCAAAAGGCGAAATAAACTTAGCCATTGTAGCCGATGAGGCTAACCGGCCATTATATAAAATTTGTGCAATGACCGGTAAGCCGTCATTAACCCAGTTTCAGGTTCTTAGCCGCGATAGTCGCGCCTTGCAAAGCCGATTATTGCTAACGCCCATTACGGGCCGCTCGCATCAGTTGCGGTTGCACTTACAGGCCATTGGCCATGCTATTTTGGGCGATACGTTATATGGCAACATTGATACCAGCCAAAGCGCAGAGCGGTTGTTATTGCACGCGTGCTCTATTCGCTTTAGTCATCCGTTTACCGGTGAGGTGATTAGTCTCAACACCACTGCAGCATTTTAATCGCTTATTTAACGCTTTTTCGATAACGGTGTGGTTTTCTGGATAAGTTTTGCAATTTGCTAATGACAACATTATCAGCGGATCTATACTAAAACGAATGTAATGCTATAAAGAATAGCTGTATTTTGGTAAGGATTGAGGTAACGTAAATTACTATGTTAATTCGAAATATTAAAGTTTTGGTAGTTGATGACGTCAACCTGATGTGCGATTTTTTGTATGGTGTTACCAATAAGATTATCGGTTGCCAGGCGTTAAAAGCACCTGATGGCAAAACAGCGTCAGATTTTTTGCAAAATGAAGCAATTGATTTATTAATTACTGATATTGAAATGAAAGCACCTTCTGGCTTAGAGTTGGTGCAGCGATTGCGTGCCGGCATGTTTGGCAGTACCTCGCACGATATCCCGATCATTATCTTTTCAGGCAATGCCTACCGCGAGTTTATTGAACAAAGTATTGCTTTTGATGTAAATGATTTTTTAGTCAAGCCGATTACGTCAGCACAGTTAACCAAAAAAATTCAATACCATTTGCAGCATGACAAAGTGATCGCGCCGGCTGCGCATTATATGGACCTTATGGCCAATTTGGCTATTGCTCCCGACACCGAACCAGAGCCCGATCGCAGACTGCGGGTTGCCATTGTGCGTGAGTTGCCAGAAACCAAAGCCAAGAGTGCTGAGCAGATCGAGGTTGAGGACACTAAAAGCGCTCAAAAAGATTTTTTAATATGGCCGGAAAATGCTACTACCGGCTATTTTCAGCTTGACCGACGCATGCGTAATTTTGCTTTTCTTCTTAGCTGTTTTCACAATGTGTTTGTGGGTAACTGCAAACCAATCGCCATTGAAAGTGAGCGAAAAAGAGCCTGCGAAGCATCAGATTATTTGTTTCATATTGCAAAAAATATTAAAAATAAAGATCAACGCCTAGATTTTTGGCTGTTATACCAGCAGCGACTGGAAAAGTTAAAACCTTTAGCGCTGGAACTAAGCAATGTCAACATTAAGCATCATAGTCAGGTACTGCTGTTACTTAAACGGCTAGCATACTGGTGGACACAAAGCTGCAGCCGGCCAATAATCGAGCTTAATGAAAATAAGCAAGATACCGGTTATGATTAATTCAGCCGACCCGCCAATATTAGACATATCAATACTTATCGAGATGTATGGTGATAGCCATGCCGACACTATTATTCCGGCGTTGGTTGGCTTTCGGGACGAAGCAACTGACTATACTGAGCAATTGCAACAGGCAGCACAACAACAAGATGTCGCAGAAATCGCTAGGCTAAGCCATAGCTTAAAAGGAATGTGCGGTTTAGTTGGTGCCTGTCAGTTTATGTTGTTGTGTCAGAAAATTGAAGACGCTGCCAGACAGTGGAATCAGCAACGCTTAACAGATTACTTACCAACGTTCGAACCTGCCTGGCGGGTGTTACTGGCTGAGCTTAAGAGTAACCTACGGCAACTGGGCCATGCTTAACCTGTTATTTATTGACGATGATGCTTTTGTGCTGAGCGCTTACCAGCGTATGTTGCACCGCGAAGCTCACCACTGTCATTTTTTGCAATGGCCAGAACAGGTTTGGTCAGAGCCTGAATTGGCAAACATGCATATGATATTTGTAGATCAGCAAATGCCAGGAATAAATGGCACTGATCTGTTATGGCAATTACAACAACGCTACCCGCTAATTAAGCGGGTGTTAATAAGCGCTAATGTAAATTTAGCGCTACGTCAAAAACATCCGGAATTGCTGTTAGATGCTATTTTGACCAAGCCCTGTAGCAAACTTATTTTAATGAACTGTATCAAGGAGCTTAATGGAGACAGCCAATAAAAACATGATAAATAATCGGCTTCGGCTCAGCAGTTTAATCTGGAGTAGTGTGTTCTTCAGCAGCTTGATGATTGTGTTATTTGCGGTTTCACTGGTGTTGCTAAAAACCTTACTGTTTAAAGATAACACTGATCATTGGTTGATGCAGTTACCCGATACTGCGTTGGCGTTATTGGCGACAGTGCTATTTCTGTTTGCTGCAGTTAGTAATAAACGCTATCTCTGTTTTGCCGGGCTGCTGATCATTACCACTATTGCCATAGCGGGGCTGCTTTGGTATCAGCCGGTTTTGAATACCGCAACCCCAAGCTGGTTAAGCAGCCAAAGCAGGCTGCCATTATGGCAAAGTATCGTGTTATTGTTGTTGTGTTTACCTTGGTTTGTTGATTGGTATTACAAAACCTGGTCTGGGCTTTTTAAGCTAAGGCTGTTGTGTCATCTTGTAGCGATAGCATTCTGTTTATTTATACTGCTGGCCCGCACTCGTCTTGTTGTCGAACTCAACTTAGGTTTAGGTGCGTTTAACTTTAACACTGCCGCAGCAGCATATTCGGCGTTGCTACTCATCATATTAGCCGTGGCAAGTTGGGCTGCGCCCTATGTTAAACGGCGAGCCTACAGCGACTATTCTCGTGGCAGCAACTGGCTTCTAGTTGGCTTTATTACCTTTGCAGCCACCTCGTTATGGTTTAATTTTGCTTATCAATTGCAAACTGAGGTCAGGCAAACAACCAATGACCTGGCCGACCGGCTGCAACATAATGTTGATGAGTTGGTGGCACAGCAGCGTGGATTATTAAATCGCCTGGCTGAACGTCTTAATGTGGCTGATACTACGCTGGCGCTGTCTTATGTTGAGGTTGAGTTTCAGAGTTATTTACGTGATTTTCCTTACATTGATTATTTAGCGGTGCAGGGCGCTGCTGGGCAATTGTTGTATGCAAAAGCGCAGCAACAGCATGAGTTGCCATGGTTTAATCAGTATTTACAGCAACAAAACCTGCTATTTCAACAACTGCCTGCCTGGCAAAACGCGCAGGAAATTAGCATTTACTACGACAGTGCAATCGATCATGCCTTTTTAATGGTTACGCTGCCATCTGTTAATCAAGCAGGCGTGAAGCAATTGGTGGCTAGTGTCGACTTTTCCAAAGCGTTAAATCATGTTTTGCATGGCATAGTGCCCAAGGGCTACTTTATCCAACTGTTGACGCGGCAATCGCAGAGCAGGTTGTACGATTCTAAGACAGCAATACCGCACACCACGTATATTGACTCGTTTGACATTGATGTTGTGCCTGGACAGCGCTGGCAGTTGCAGGTTTTTACTAATTTAAAAACAGATGCGACAAGTTCTTTGCTTTCCGCCGAGGTTATGCTGCTGGCTGGCTGGTTAGCCACCGTGCTGGTGATGTTAAGTCAAAAGCTCTATCAGCAAAGCCAACGTCATCGTGCCCGGCTGTTAGTCAGCAACAATACGTTGCGACAGAACATCGCTGAACTACAGCGGTTAGAGCGGCAACATCAACAGATCATGACCAATTCTGCAGATATGATTTGCGTTATTAGCCGTCAAGGCAACTTGGTTCAGATAAGTGCGTCGTGTCAGCACATCCTTGGATACCGGGAGGATGAATTGTTAGGCCGGGCATTTATTGATTTTGTTCATCCGGACGATAAAATTATTACAGATAATGTCTATCAAAAAATACTTGAGACAAGCAAGTTAATCTCTGGTTTTAGAAACCGTTATTTACGTAAAGATGGCAGTGAAGTGTATTTAACGTGGGAGGCCAATTATGTTGCCAGCCTCGGTTTACTGTACGCAACCGCCAGAAATGCTACTGACAATATTAAAGCTGAACAATACCAGAATGATCAGCAAACAGTGCTGAGAATGATGTCTACTGAGCAGCCATTAACGGTGATATTTAATAGCATTTGCCAAATGGCCGAGCGGCAAAATAGTACAGTTCGCGCTGCTGTAATGTTAGAAAATAGCCAACAGCTTGAACTTGCTGCGGCGCCTTCACTTAGCCCGGCGTGTAAAACCGCACTACACCGTTTTACGGTTGCTGATAATCAAGGTTGTTGTGGTACTGCCGCTTATCATAAAAGTCTGGTGTTAGTGGCGTCTATTGCGAACGACGAAAAATGGCGGGCGGCTGCACCTGTGCTAGTGGCGAATGAATTACTAGCGTGCTGGTCGATGCCAATGGTGTCTTTGCAGGATAATGTGCTGGGTACCTTTGCGTTGTATTGCACCCAAAGCCGCAACGCTACCAAAGATGAGTTAGAATTGATGATTACCTGTAGCCGTTTTGCCGCAGTAGCGATAGAACGGGCCAGGCACAAACATCAGCTGCAGCAAAGTGAACAGCGCTACCGCTCATTATTTCATTTTAATCCGGAACCGGTTTATGTTATTAACCCAAAAGGTTACTTCATTGACATGAACCAAGCGGGATGCCAACTCCTAGAGCACAGCTTAGCTAAAATTAAAACCATGCATTATGAGCAGGTTATTTTGCCTGAACATCTGGCCAGGGTGCATCAGCATTTTGCCAGTGTACTGGCTGGTAATCCTGAACGATTTGAAGCGTCCATTGTTTCCAGAACGGGAAAGCAGCTGGAGTTATACATTTCGATAGTTACCACCAGAGAAGATGACAAGGTGACCGGGGTCATCGGTATATCTAAAGACATTACTCAGCGATTAAAAGCTGAGCAGCAATTACAGCTGTTTAAACGGGCCGTTGATGCAACCTCCAATGGTGTGGTAATTTCTGATCTGACCAAACCTGACCAGCCGGTAAGCTATATCAATTCAGCGTTTGAGCGATTAACTGGTTATAGTGCAGAAGAAATGATTGGTCAAAACTGCCGTATACTGCAAGGCGCAGAACCTGATGTTCTGGCGATAAACCAAATTCGGCGCGCGATAGCCACTAAGCAAGAATGCAATGTGATCATTAAAAACTATCGTAAAGATAACAGCTTGTTCTGGAATCAGCTTTTTTTAGCCCCGGTACCGAACGACAGTGGCGCTATTACCCACTACATTGGCGTGCAAACTGACATTACCGCGCAAAAACGTTATGAACAAGAACTGGCTTACCACGCTTCGCATGACATATTAACCAGTTTGCCTAACAGGGCGTTACTTGAAGACAGGCTTAGCCAAAGCTGGTTGACCGGATTGCGCCGCCAACAAAAAGTAGCAATATTATTTATCAATCTAGATAGTTTTAAAATAATTAATGACAGCCTTGGCCATTTAACCGGTGATGAAGTATTGAAACAAACCGGGCTGCGAATAATATCTTGTATCAGGCCGGGCGATACGCTGGCTAGAATTGGCGGCGATGAGTTTGCGTTGTTGCTAACAGATCTTAATGATAAGGCTGAAATTGTGGTAGTGGCAGAGCGGATCTTACAGGTTGTTGCCAGCCCGTTGCAGATTAACAGTGAGACGTTGCATATTTCGGCCAGTATTGGTATTAGCGTATCGGATGAACAATTAACTGAGCCGATGCACTTAGTACAACAGGCCGATTTGGCGATGTATCGGGCTAAACAATTGGGTCGCAATAATTTTCAGTGGTATAGCAGCGAACTTGATATTGCATCAGGCAAAAAACTAAATTTACGGGCACAATTGAAAAAAGCCATTGTTAACGAAGAATTTGAGTTGTATTACCAGCCGCAAATCGATGCGTTAAGTGGTGATGTGGTCGGGCTGGAAGCACTGCTGCGCTGGCCACACCCGGAGCTGGGCTTTATCAGCCCGGATGAGTTTATTCCACTAGCCGAGAATTCCGGTGAGATAATACCCTTAGGTAACTGGGTAATTAATACTGCCAGTCAATACAATAAATCACTAATAGAGCGCGGTATTAGCTGTGTGGTAATGGCAGTAAATGTGTCGTCTATTCAGTTTGGTCGTGCTGATTTTGTTGAGAACTTACAACAGACGATAGCGCAAAATGGCTTAGACCCACGCTGGTTTGAAATTGAACTCACCGAATCGTTATTGTTTGAAAATACCGAGCAAGTGATTTTAAAACTGCAACAGTTACGACAACATGGTGTAAAAATTTCAATAGATGATTTTGGTACAGGCTACTCCAGTCTGAGCTATTTAAAACGCTTGCCAATAGATAAGTTGAAAATAGATCGTTCTTTTATTCAGGATATTGTTTCAGATAAACGGGATGCTGCAATCAGTAAAGCTATTATTGGATTGGCGCACCATTTGGATATTAAAGTTATTGCTGAAGGGGTAGAGAACGAAGCGCAGGCTGCTTTACTGAGAAAAAGCTTATGTGATGAATACCAAGGCTATTATTTTGGTAAGCCGATGCCAGCAGACAGGTTGGAGCTTTACTTAACCAATTATCAGCAGAATCGTGTGATTCGACCAGAGTTAGTGAAGGGTGGTAAAACCTTGCTGTTGGTGGATGATGAAGAGAATATTTTAAGTGCATTAGTGCGGGTAATGCGGCGTGAAGGCTATCAGATCTTAAGCTGTACCAGTGCCATGCAAGCATTTGAAATTCTGGCGATAAATCAAGTGCAGGTCATTGTTTCAGATCAACGGATGCCGGGCATGAGTGGCACTGAGTTTCTAAGTCAGGTTAAAGATATGTATCCTGATACTATCCGTATTGTGTTATCGGGTTACACTGATTTACGCTCGGTTACGGACGCTATTAACAAAGGGGCTATTTATAAATTTATGACTAAACCATGGCAAGACAATGAATTACGTCAGGAAATTAAGATGGCGTTTAGTGAGTACCAGAAACAACTGACAAGCAAACTAGGGCAGCAATGAAGCAGCCTGAAACGGTAAGCCCAGAGCAACTGGCGCAGTTGTACGCTGAACTTGCGGTGATGAAAGAGCGGTTGTTACAGTCTGAAAAGCTGGCTTCGCTGGGTCAGTTGGCGGCTGGTGTGGCGCACGAAATTAATAATCCTATTGGCTATGTTGCTTCTAATATGACAGTGCTGGCCGAGTACTCCAATAGTTTAATTAATTTGGTAAAACTACTGAGTCAACAAGTTAACGAAGTGTCTCGCAGCGCTTTGTGGGCCCAGTTTGATTTTGACTATGTTTGTGCCGATTTACCGAAGCTAGTAAAGGAATCAGAGCAGGGGCTCAGCCGAGTTGTGGAAATTATCCGCGATTTAAAAGATTTTTCGCATATTGACGAAGCTGAATTTGTTGAAGCGGACTTGCAGCTGGGGATATTGTCTACCCTTAATCTGGTTGGTAATGAGCTTAAGTATAAAGCAGAAGTTATTAAAGACTTTACCGAGCTGCCAAAACTACGGTGTATTCCATCGCAGCTGAATCAGGTATTATTGAATTTGTTGGTAAATGCAGCGCAGGCAATAGAGCAGGATGGTATTATCCGGATAACCACTGGTTTTGATAATTCCTGGGTGTGGTTTGAAGTGTCTGACAATGGTAAAGGAATGGACGATGCCGAGCTAGCCCGTATTTTTGAACCGTTTTATACCTCTAAACCTAAAGGCGAGGGCACGGGCCTTGGGTTGTCGCTATCCCGCAGCATTGTCGAGAAACACCATGGTGTCATTGAAGTGAGCAGTACGCCGGGCGCCGGCAGCTGTTTTACGGTAAAAATTCCGCGGTAATTAGCCGTTATAAACAGTAAGTATTTAGGAGATGTTATGGAAGCCAATCATGTCGAAATTCGCCATCTTACCAATCAGGATATGGCAGAGCTGCGCGAGGCGTCCGAACAGGTTTATCAAACTGGCCCGCTTCTAACTTGGACGGCAGATGTGGTTGATACCTTACTGACCAAGTTTCCCGATGGCCAGATATGTGTTTGTGTCGATGGTAAAGTAGTTGGCTGTGCCTTTTCGTTAATTATTGATTACAGCAAATTTAGTGATGACCACACCTATGAGCAAATAATCTCGGGTTGTTCTTTTGATAATCATGACCCGAACGGCGATGTGTTATATGGCATTGAAGTGTTTATTCATCCGGATTACCGTGGCTTACGTTTGGCCCGTCGCTTATATGATGTGCGTAAAGAATTATGTGAAAACTTAAATTTACGGGCTATTATGGCCGGCGGCAGAATGCCAAATTATGAGCAACATGCCGACACCTTAAGTGCCAAGCAATATATTGAAAAAGTTAAACGTAAAGAGCTATACGATCCGGTACTGAGCTTTCAGCTGGCCAATGGTTTTCACGTTCGAAAATTGTTAAAAGGGTATATTCCGGGCGATGTTGAATCGTTGGAATATGCTACTTTGCTAGAGTGGCTGAACATTTATTACACTAAGTCGGTAAAGCTGATTAATGCCCCAAAAGCAGAAGTGCGATTAGGCTTGGTGCAATGGCAGATGCGCAGCATGGAAAACATTGACAAACTGTTTGAGCAAATGGAGTTTTTTGTTGATGCGGTATCAGACTATAAAAGCGACTTTATTTTATTTCCAGAGCTGTTTGCCGCGCCACTAATGGCACATTATAACCATTTAAGTGTGACGCAAAGCATTCGGGAACTGGCAAAATACACTGAAACTATTCGGGATAAATTTGTCGATTTTGCTATTGCTTATAACATCAATATTATCACCGGCAGTATGCCGTATCTGATAAATGGTAAGTTATACAACAGTGGCTTTTTATGTCGGCGTGATGGTAGCTGGGAGCAATATGACAAAGTACATGTTACCCCATCGGAGAAACGTAATTGGGCCATGACTGGCGGTAGTAAGGTAGAGGTATTTGATACTGACTGCGGCAAAATTGGCATTATGATTTGTTACGATGTCGAATTTCCGGAATACGCCCGCTTATTATCTGATCAGGGTATGAACATCTTGTTTGTGCCTTTTTTAACAGACACCCAGAACGGCTATACCCGGGTACGGCACTGCGCCATGGCCAGGGCTATTGAAAATGAATGTTATGTGGCCATTGCCGGCGCAGTGGGTAACCTGGCCCGGGTAAATAATATGGATATTCAGTATGCGCAGTCGGCCTTGTTTACCCCATCCGATTTTTCCTTTCCAACTACCGGCATCAAAGCCGAAGCCACGCCAAATTCTGAAATGTTGCTGATTGTTGATGTTAATCTCGATTTACTAAAAGAGCTGCACACACATGGAAGTGTGCACACTATGAAAGATCGGCGGCATGATGTGTATCAGTTATCGTTGGTTAATCCACCTAAGCCTAAAAAATAAGGGGCCTTTGCCAGCTGATATTTTCAAAATCCGGTAAAGAGGTGTAATACCACTAAATATTTGTATTGCTATGGCTTTTGCTGCACCGGTACAAGCCTCATCATAACAATATGTACCTGAGATAAGCAGTGTGCATACTGTTATCATGAGGTGTTATGCGTTGGCTAAGTCGTTTCGCCATACTGGTGTATTTTAGCTTATTGTGCTCGCTGCAAGCATTGGCAGTGCAAGACAGCCGTATTGCACCACTGGGCGACTCGCAACTGCAAGCGCTAACCCCGGCGCTGCATCACTACACCTTAGTAACTGCCAATGACAATGACGACCCACCGCCAGCCGTTTTAATTACCGATAACAACAATAATTGCCGCCATATTGCCCCAGAAAAACTAACTAGTATTGCTGGCAAGTTTGCCACAGTGTGTTTACGTGTGCTTCAGCCGCGGGCGCCGCCAGTACCTTCTTCACTATTACATTCATTGTAAACAATCAGGCGGCTGTCGGTTTATGTTGCCAGTGCCATTGCACAAACGCTGGGGATCCAGCGGGAAGATATGCTACCACCGGCAGAGAAAGACGGCGAGCAAACCGCACCGCTGGTGTAACAACAGAGGGGACAGGTTAGTCGTCAAGAAACCGTTCTGTAGTCACTTGATTAAGATAAACAGTAGTAAACGAATTATTTGGAATTTTAGTCCATTTGTCGCTGATATTGTCCAACGGCTCAGATACGATTATGGTGCTACCCGCAGGGATCCGCGGTTTATCGACGGAAAACTCTTGTAGACAATTGCTATCGTTTGAAACAAATTGGGTCATCGGCGCTTCGTTGTAGGAATAGCGTAAAGTATATAATTTTTCACCATCGGCAATGGCGCACGACAAGTTAAGCACACTGTTTTGGTCTTCGCTGCTTAATATTTGTAGTACTTCTCTAACCATTTTTTGCATTGCTGATTTTGGGTTGTCCAGCAGGCCATAGGTAATTGCCATGAAAAAAAAAGTTTCGCTGTCTGTGGTACCTTGTAATAGCGGAAAAAGCTCGGGTGCTATTTTTAATTGCAGTTGGCGGCGTAGTTTGCTGA
The DNA here is from genome assembly GCF_000987765.1 of Arsukibacterium sp. MJ3. GTDB lineage: Bacteria > Pseudomonadota > Gammaproteobacteria > Enterobacterales > Alteromonadaceae > Alishewanella. The sequence goes on along the minus strand of NZ_LAHP01000007.1, from coordinate 15,418 downwards.
AATTGGTGATATGGCCATTATGCTGAAATAACCAATTTTTATAACGAAACGGGTGGCAATTTGAACGTTGAATATCGCCGGTTGTTGTAGCTCTGATATGTGCCAAAAACATGTGAGACTTTACTTGGTGACAGAGGCTGTCAAGATTGGTATTGTGCCAAGCTGGTAAATCATCTTTAAACAGGCCCGGTGTTTCACGTTTATCGTACCAGCCAATACCAAAGCCGTCACCGTTAATACTCAGTAGCTCACCACTAGTTGTATAATTCATCTGGCTATGCTGGCTTTGCACCACCAATGAATGATCAGGTTTGGTTACTAGCGAGTCCAGATAAATAGGTCTGCCGGTGTAGGCTATCCATCGGCACATAAAATCTCCCTCGGTGATTCAAGTACTTTTGCACTAGTATAGCGATGCTCATAAAAGTTGCCCACTTGTGCCACGACATGGTCGATAATAGCATCGGCTATATTTACCCCGGTAATACATTCAATGCCCTGCTCGCCAGTAAAATCGGGGGAGATATTAATTTCCAGCAACAGTGGACCTTTGTCAGAGTGAACAAAGTCGACTCCGGCAATATTAATACCAATAGCAGCCGTAGCCGACAATACTATTTCTTCCTCTTCGGCCGTTAACTCATAGGCTTCCGAGTGAGCGCCCAGTGCAACGTTGGATCTGAAATCACCATCCTTAGAGCGCCGACACATGGCCGCTACCACTTTACCACCAATCACAAAGGCTCTGACATCTGTGCCTGCGGCTTCTTCCACGAAAGATTGAATAACATAAGAGGCACCCAGTTGGCCAAGTGTGTTCACTAAATTGTCCATTTCTTTTAAGTTGTGAGCCAAAAAAATACCGTTGCCCTCGGTGCTTTCAATCAGTTTAACAATCATTGGTGTGCCAATGGTTGTTGCCAGTTGCCGGAAACCCTGTGGCGAATAAGCAATGGCGGTAGCCGGAAAGGGTAAACCTCTGGCCAGCAAGTACTGCAGGCTTTTTAACTTGTCGCGTCCCAGACGCAGTGCTGAAGGTGACTCGCTGACATAAGTTTGGCTGCAAATAAATTGCTGCAATACATTGGTGCCGTAATCTGTAAAGCTGACATTTAACCGCGGCACTATTGCATCAAAGGTTTTGGTTATATTCTGTTCGCGACAATAGATAACTGACTCGTCATTGTTCAGTACCATACTGATATCTCTGATATTACACAGCTCCACATGATGGCCTTTAGCCTTTGCTGCCTCTAGTAAGCTATGATCATCTTTTTCCTGATCCGTGGATAAAATACAGATATGCATCTTGATAAATCCCTATATTTGTTATGTAAAAGTTAAAGTGTAGCACAGCAAATAAATACAGTTGCGCCACCAAATATTGAGATTTACAGCTAAACTAACTTTTGCATACATTGAGATAACCAAAATTCTGGAGTTAGAACGTTTAATTTTAGCCAGTTACAGGCTTGGTAACCTCTGCGACTGTCAGAAAATTAGTATGAGGGTAAATATGTGCGGAATAGCAGGAGAAATTAGTTTTCAAGGGAATGCATCAACTTATCATGTAGATGCAATGTTAAATAACTTGGCGCCACGTGGCCCAGACGGTTGGGGTGTGGCAGCTCAGGGTAATATTTGTTTTGGTCATCAGCGACTTAAAGTTATTGATTTGACATCAGCTGGTGCGCAGCCCATGCATGATGCCAAGCTTGGTTTAACCATTGTTTTTAACGGTTGTATTTACAATTACAAAGCGCTGCGCCGGGAGCTGGAGCAGCTCGGGCATCAGTTTTTTTCAACCAGTGACACCGAAGTTATTTTAAAAGCCTACGCCCAGTGGCAAGAGCAATGTATGAACCGTTTCAATGGTATGTTTTCGTTTGCCATCTGGCATCGAGACTCTAACAGCACATTTTTTGCCAGGGATCGGCTGGGTATTAAACCCTTGTATTATTATCACAACCAACAGGGTTTCTGGTTCTCTTCAACGTTACCTTCTTTATTAAAATGCGCTGAAGTGCCCAGTGAACTCAGCCCGCTTGGGGTACATCAATATATGTCTTTCAGGGCTATTGTCGGCTCAGATACGCTGTTTAGTGGTGTGAAAAAGCTTCTTCCCGGGCATTGGCTGCGCGTCAGTGCGCAGGGCGAGGTTGAACAAGGCCGTTACTGGCAACTGAACACCGTGGTTGACGATGAAAATAGCCGTAGTGAGCAGGATTGGCAGCAGGCGTTAAAAACAGCGTTATTTACCAGTACGAAACGGCGATTGGAAGCTGATGTGCCAGTAGGGGTATTGTTATCCGGAGGCGTAGATTCTTCATTATTGGTGGGCATGTTAAGTGAGCTTGGTGTAAAGCACTTACATACTTTTTCCATTGGTTTTGACAATGTGGCAGACGAAGAAGGCAATGAATTTAAATACTCTGACATTATCGCCAGCCATTATGATACCGAGCACAATAAAATATTTGCCCAACACGAGACGCTGTTAACCCATTTACGTCCTTGTATTGAGGCTATGTCAGAGCCGATGGTCAGCCACGATGTCATTGGTTTTTATTTGCTGTCCAAAGCCGTCAGTGAGCATGTGAAAGTGGTACAAAGCGGCCAAGGTGCTGATGAAGTATTTGCCGGGTATCACTGGTATCCACCCATGACTGATACCAGTAATGATGAAGCGGCAGAATGCTACGCCAAATCTTATTTTTCCTGGGATGAGGCAGGGCTGGCTCAGGTGCTGGCACCAGAGTATTGCGTTAGCAATGAGTCACTAAAATTGGTGCAGCACTATTTTGCCTCGTGTAGCTCGCAGTTGCCGGTAGATAAAGCTCTGCACCTTGATACCGCGGTGATGCTGGTGGACGATCCGGTTAAGCGGGTTGACAACATGACCATGGCGTTCGGGTTAGAAGCGCGGGTACCTTTTCTTGATCACGAACTGGTTGAACTGGCTTTTCAGATGCCACACCAGTTAAAACTGCGGGACGGCGGAAAGTACTTGTTAAAGCAAGTCGCCCGGGAGATTATTCCAGCGGCAGTGATTGACCGGCCCAAAGGCTATTTTCCGGTGCCGGCTCTACGACAAATGCAGGGAGAGTATCTTGAGATGGCTAAAGAGGCATTCAGTCAGCCGGTAGCCCGCCAGCGTAAACTGTTCAACTTAAAGTACATTGATGCCATGCTAGCCGCGCCAGAGCACTACACCGGTAAATTTGGGTCTAAACTATGGCAGGTAACCTTACTGGAGCTTTGGCTACAGCAGCATAATATTCAGTAACGCCTGGGGTCAGTAACCGGCCGGTTCAATGCGCTTATTCTATGCACTTAGCCTGCAATAAATGGCTGCCGTAAAAAAACGGCCAAAAAGGCCGTTTTTTTATTAGCTTACCCCGCCATTATTTAATGACTGGTTGCTTTTTTCAGTGCCCGCATTTCATCATGGCATTCCTGCATAGTCGTTAACGACTGACGTAAAGCGGTTTCGAATTGCGGCGGCTGATTTTCTTTCAGCGCTGCTTTAAGCTCTTCCAGCGTTTTATTAAAGACCTGTTATTGCTCATGGAGTTGCCGACTATTAGTGGTTGCTTATTAGCGTATTAATTGCATACTTTAGCTAACTAGCCGGTAATTTTTACTAGGAGAAAATTGTGTTACCAGTATCTGAGAGTTGGGTGTTTTCGCTCCTGCTTAACTATGCTACCGTCAGTAAGCACATTCATTAATGTGAGGAATCGCTGGATGGCACACAATGTTGCTCCCAAGGACAACACTAAAGCTCGGGAAGCGTCGGCTTCCCATCATGAGCTGATGATGTTTGCAGAAGACAATGGCGCACCAATGGCTGAGTATCAGTATTGGACAGTGCTTATTGTTGACGATGATCCGGAAATACATCAGGTAACACTGCTGGCATTACGCGACTTTTGTTTTAAAAACCACAAGCTTAAATTTATTCATGCGTATAGTGCTGCTGCAGCTAAACCCATTTTGGCTGCGCATAACGATATCGCCTTAATTTTGTTAGATGTGGTGATGGAAACCGATGATGCGGGCCTAACGTTAGTTCGCTATATCCGCGACACGTTGCAAAATCATCTGGTACGCATAGTGTTACGCACCGGCCAGCCGGGACAGGCGCCCGAGCAGCAGGTAGTGCAAGATTATGATATCAATGACTATCGCTCAAAAACTGAACTTACCGTGCAGCGTCTTACTACAACGGTACTTTCTGCACTGCGGGCTTTTACTGCTATTCAACAATTGGCGCAATTAAATGCAACGCTTGAAGCAAAGGTGCAAGCACGAACCTCACAACTGGCTGCCAGTAATCAACAGTTGCAGCAGACATTAGCTGAACTGCAAGCCGGTGAGCGGGCGGGTAAGCAGCTGCAGTTTAACCTGTTACCACCAGCCCGGTTTAGCTGCGGTGACTATCATTTTAGCCATGTGTTATACCCATCCGATTATTTGAGTGGCGATTTTGTCGATTATTTTAATGCTGATGAGCATCAGGTGGTGTTTTATATCGCCGATGTCTCTGGCCATGGGGTGGCTTCTGCTTTTGTTACCGTTTACCTGAAACGCTTTATCAGTACTTATGTTGAACGTTATCAGCAACGCAGTGACGCTACTTTGCTCGATCCTGCCGCACTGTTACATGCACTAAACAGCGAGTTACTGCGGGAAAATATTAAAAAATACATTGCGCTTTTTTATGCGGTTTTAGATACCCGCACGCATCAGCTAACCTACGCTAATGCGGGTGCGTTTCCCTGGCCGCTATTGCAAAAAAAGCCATTACAACAGCGGGCAACCAGCCGCTACCTCCAATTGAAAAGCACGCCGGTAGGCATGTTTGACTTTGCCCGTTATCATAATCAAACGCTTAGCCTTGCTGCCGGGAGTAGCTTATTATTATGCTCTGACGGCTTATTAGATTTATTGCCACAGGCTACAACCAAGCTGAAGTTGCAATTTTTACAGCAACAGGATGTTGTTAATACTGAATTACCGGAATTATTACAGCGTCTGGCCATCGATGTTGAACAGCCCTTACCAGACGACTTAACGATACTAAAAGTAACACGAAGCCAAACACCAAGCCAAAAACCAAGCTGAGTCGCTTCGTGTTAGCCGAGAATCGGAGTACCACCGATGGAGCCACAAATTCTGTTTGCCTGTGTTGAACACGGTTGTTATTTCAAGTTATGTGGCGAGTTGCGTTATACCAATGCTACCGCGTTGGATGATGTAATTGAGCGGCTTTTTAGAGAAAATGTTGTTTGCGCCCGTGTCGCGATCGATTTAAACGAAGCCAGTTTTATCGACAGCACGCATGTTGGCTTGCTGGCCAGTCTGGCGCGCTATTGTCAGCAACAACAGCTGCCAAAACCGACGCTTTTTTCCACCGACCCCGACATTAATGAGCTGCTGTTTGGCTTATGTCTGGACCAGGCATTTACTATTATTCAGCAGCCTACCCATCACACTTTTGATATGACTACTATTGACGCAGCGCTATACAATGAGCAAGAAACAGGCGGGATGATCCTGCGGGCACATCAAGCCCTTATTGCTTTAAACGATAAAAACAAAGCAGAATTTCAGCCGGTGGTCGACTTACTAAAACAGCAGTTAAAATAAATTAATTATACGTTCTCATATGACATAGAAACTAACTGGCTTTGAAAATTAAAGCACCGCAAACGGGTGGCGGTTAATCGAAAGCTGAATGCTGTCGCATTGCCAAGGGTTCAACAGCTAATCATACTTGATGTTAATAACTACGTGGTAAAGGATTTTATAAATGGTAACTTTTCGATTACTGCTGTTGGCTGCCTGGTGACAGGATTATTGCTGTAGGCTCATCCAGGAGGGGTAATGGTGCGCGGCCCTTTATGCACATTTGCGGCTGCTGGATTGAAGAGACAGTGCTAGCACTCGCCACTAAAACGTTATGATGCTATAGTGTTGTAGTGTCATTCTATTTGAGGTGATTTATGAGCACTTTATCCAAACGATCAACCGTTTACTTTGAACCATCTATTCATCAAGCGTTAAAGCTTAGAGCGGCTTCGTCAGATACTTCTGTATCCGAACTTATCGATGAAGCGGTAAGATTGCTTATGCGTGAGGATCAAGAAGATCTTGCTGCGGTAAGACAAAGAGCCAACGAACCAGAAATATCTTATGAAGAATTACTAAACAGTTTGCAAGCTGATGGAAAAATATAAAATAACGTTTAAGAAATCTGTAGCCAAAGATTTAAGTGCACTGCCAAAAGTCGATATAAAAAAAATATTATCCAAAATTGATTCGCTTGCTGAAAATCCAAGAACAGAAGGCGCTATCAAGCTAAGTGGTCAAGATCTCTACCGTATAAGGCAAGGACTATACAGAATTATCTATGAAATCAAAGATAGCAAGGTAGTCGTGCACGTTATAAAAGTCGGGCATAGATCGGATGTTTATAAACCTATCTAATAAGCATTTCTTTTAAACAGGCAGAAAGTCTGCTTTTCGCTGAGCGCAAACGTTCATTTCTGCTTGGACTACAAAAGTAATATGCCGGTAAAGTAACGGTGGTTAAAGTTGATGTATCGTTGAACTCAACGCTCAGTAAGCTTTACGCAGTAAGAGGTTTACCGACCGATATCGTCTTTAAAAATGGTAGCGAAGTGAGCAGGAAAAGTGGTTCATTGACCAAAAGCCAACTGGAAGCGTTAATCAGTTAACAGCAGAGCTAATATACTGCTAATACTAAATTGCTTGCGCTGGTAGCATGAATTGTTAATGTTAAGCTAAAAAGTGGCCGCAAAGTGAGTTCAGTATCCTTTAGGCCATGATTATGATTATGGTTACCAGAGGTTCAAATATGACGGATATCTATATGCAGGCGGCTATCGCTCAGGCCAGAAAAAGCTTAGCTGAGGGCGGTATTCCTATTGGCTCGGTGCTGGTTATCGATGGCAAAATTGTTGGCGCCGGGCATAATCAACGGGTGCAAAAGGGCAGTTGTGTCTTACATGCAGAAATGGACTGCTTGGAGAATGCCGGCCGCTTAACGGCAGCGGATTATCAACGCGCTACCTTATATTCCACCTTATCACCCTGCGATATGTGCAGTGGCACAGTGTTGCTATATGGCATTCCTAAGGTAGTTATTGGCGAAAACCATACTTTTCAGGGGCCAGAAGCCTATCTGCAGAGCCGTGGGGTAACCTTGAAAAACCAGTACAATGCCGAATGTAAAACCCTAATGCAGAACTTTATTGCCGCAAAACCGCAGCTGTGGTTTGAAGATATTGGCGAGTAAGAGCACGCAGTAGTGGCTAGTCAGATCGGCAGCCGGCTTGATGAGAAGAGCAGTAAGGGTTACGGCAGTAATCGTTGTAACGCCTTGGTATACACTTCATTGCGCTCGCGTTTACCTACAGCTAATACGGTAACCACGATAATATCGTCTTCAACCAGGTAGACCAAGCGATAGCCAGATTGTCGTAGTTTAATTTTGTATAAGTTTTCTGCACTAGACAGTTTTGCCGATGGTACATGTGGGTTTTCGAGACGTTGCACCAGTTTCTTTTTAAATTGCTGCTGCAATGGCACAGCCAGCTTTTGCCATTCTTTCAACGCACTCTTTTTAAATCCGAGCTTATAGAGCATCGATACTAACCGGAATACTCTCTTCGCCCATACGATGTTTAGCGATAGCCAGCAATTCTAAGTCTTCCAATTTATCCATCATCATTTCATAAGCTTCGGCGGGTACGCAGTAAAACGCCGGTTCGTTGCGGTTAAGCACAGCAACAGGGGCACCGTATCCGCTATTTGCTACCTTCATTGGGTTAGCTTTAAACTCGGTAATGCTTGCTGCGACATCGGCTAAAATTCGTGAGGTCATTTAACAGGTCCTTTAAATGGTCTTAATGCTGGTCAGTTTAATGCGTAAAAGCTGCTTTAACAAGCCGCAGGGTGCTTGAGTGGCGGTGGGTGATAACTAAACTGTTCTTTCAAAATCAAATATGGCCTTGGACTATAACAGGCTCAGTCACTTAAGCAGATACTGATTGTGGTGCCGTGGCCGTTGGTGACGGTCATCTGCCAACCCTGATGTTCACAAAGCCGTTTTACAATGGCTAAGCCAAAACCTAAGCCGGTACTGTGCGCTCCTTTTACACCAGAGTCGGTGATATGGGGGTAAATATCGGCTGCTATGCCAGGGCCGGTGTCGCGGATCAGCAGACTGTTATCGCTAAAGGCAATACTTACCTCGCCTGACTCGGTGTATTTAAAGGCGTTACTCAGCAAGTTATCCAGCAGCACTTTTAGCATGTTGGCATTGGCGCTGATAGTAACCCGGCAACTGTCACACAGCTGCACCGTAACTGGCTTACCTTGCAGTAGTAGGCTGTTATCTAAAATGGCCCGCTCCACCAGCGGCATCAGGTTAGTGCTGCTGTGTTTATCGGTGGCATGCTCCTCTCTGGCCAGAATAAGCAGGGTTTGCACGGTTTTTTCCATTTGCTCAGCAGCATCATATATTTGCGCCATTAGCAGCTGATCGCAGCCAGGTTCTGTCTGTGGGTGAGCAGTCTGTTGGCTGCCAGTTTGTTGGCTTTGCCATAGCTCCACCGTGTTTTTAATGACTGCCAGCGGGGTACGCAGCTCGTGGCTGACATCAGCGGTAAAGCTTTTTTCGCGTTGCAGTGCGCGGGCAATACCGCCTAGGCTCTGCTCCAGAGTGCGGGCTAGAATGCCCACTTCGTTGTGGGGAAACTGGCTGGCAAACTCTTGCGGCAGCTGCTGTGGCAGGGCACTATCGACCAGTGCCGCCAGTTGTTTTAGCGGCCGGGTGGTTCTGCGGCTGACAAACCAGGCGATAAGGCAAGCAATGCTGCTGACGAGCAGCGCGCTGATAAGCAAAAATTGCAGCACACCGCCACGAATAGGCCGCACCAGTAACTGTTGGCTAACCTCGGCCAGCAGTAACACCTCTGGCTGTGTCGCAATCGTATATATGTGATAATGCCGGCCTTGCTCCCCAAAAAACTCCTTGCGCCGTGGCTCTGCTAACGCTTTGTGGCGTATCTCATCTGGTAAGGTGTTGCGGCTAAAGTGCAGTTGCATATTACTGCGCATTGGCTGTGGCCACTGACCGCTGGCCTGCTGCTGCGCGCTGAGGTAGTCTGCTTCCTGCTGCATCTGCTGTTCAATAAAGCTGTCTTCCAGCGTGTACATCAGGGTAAAAGAAATAAGGCCGTACACCGCAGAAATCACCAGAGTGAAAACACAGAACTGCAATACGATACGCCGGCTTAAACTGTGAAATTTCGCGGTGTTGCTCGGGGTTTTGGCGCTCATTGTGCTTCGATCTCCAGCGTAAAACCGACGCCAAATACGGTTTTTAGCAGCGGATAAGCAAAAGGCTTATCCAGCACCGTGCGTAACTGATAAATATGCGAGCGCAGCGCGTCAGACTCTGTTGGTTCATCGTGCCACAGCTGCCGGCTCAGTTCACTGCGGCTGACCACTTGCGGGTAGGCCTCAGCTAACAGCAGCAGAATTTTATAGCCCATGGTGCTTAGCGCCAGCGGCTGGCCATCGCGTGTGGCGAGTCGGCGCTTTTTATCCAGCAGCAGCGGCCCCAACGTTATAGTGTGTTGGCGCTGCAACAGATGGCGGCGCGACAACGCCAGGCAGCGTACTTCCAGCTCCTGTAACGAAAACGGTTTTGTCAGGTAATCGTCGGTGCCAACATGAAAGCCAGACAGCTTATCATCGATGCTGTCGCGGGCGGTCAGCATTAACAGCGGAATGTGCCGCTCTGCCTGTTGCCGGATTTGCCGGCAAACTTGCAGGCCGTCCATGCCCGGCAGATTCAAATCCAAAATGATCAGGTCGTAATGCTGTTGTAGCGCCAATGCCAGCCCTTGTTTGCCATTGCTGGCAAAATCAAAGATATGACCTTTTTGCTCCATATAGCCGGCTATGTTTTTGGCAATGTTCAGCTCATCTTCAATCAGCAGTACCTGCAGGGCGGTGGGCTCGTTCATCACTCAATCCATTCCAATACAGTTTAAGGCTACAAATCAGCTAGTAATGCTGTTGCTGCGGCGAAATCGGGCTTAGCGGCCAAAATTTGCTGCAGGGTTGCCCGGGCTGCGGCCTTGTCGCCCAGTTTAAGCTGGGCTTGCGCAATAGCCATATCCAGCGACGGGTTGTTTATGGCGCGTTGGCCTGCTTGCATCAGCGTTAGCGCATGCTGTTGTGCCTGTGCAGTACCGGCGCTATTGAGATAGTAATACCCGTACATGCCCAGCAATTCAAGCTGATACTGCGCGGCATTAGCAGCTAACACCAGCTCTGCAGTAATGTTGCCCTTCAACAGCTCTGCCACCAGCGCCAGGGTGGCATCATCTTTGTGTGGCATCATCGGTTGCAGGGTAATGTCCAGCGATTGCAGCAACGCCCTGGCTGTTGCCACCGTCGAGGCCGGGTTTTGTCCGGTGATCAGCCGGTTATCCACCGCCACATGGCTTAGCATCATCGGGCTGTGTTCAAAACGGCCGCCGCGTTCGATCAGTTTGTCCTGCAGCATAAAGTCAAACTGTGCTAACCATTTTTTACCAAACAAGCGCTCTTCTTCGTTGGTAAAGCCATTCACCGCTTTATTCGCCAGCAGATAGCTGCCGTCGGCTAATTTGACGTTGATCAGTGCCGCAGGGCCATGGCATACCGCAGCTACTGAACCTTGCTGCTGATAAATACCGGCGATCAGTTGCTGCAGAGCAGGATCTTTGGGTAAGTCGAACATGGCACCTTTACCGCCAACTATAAAAATGCCGCTATAGTCAGCTGCCCTTAGCTGCGCTGTGCTAAGGGTATTGTTTAACTTCGCCATAATCGCCGCGTCGTTTAGCACTTGTTGATTATAAGGTTTGGCCGGATCGTATTTATCGGCTTCTACGTTGCCGCCTTGCGGGCTGGCAATATCCACCGCAATACCATGCGCCTGAAATACCAAATAGGCCTTGGCAAATTCATCAAACTCATAGCCCGGCGCTTGTTGCTCTGGCTGGCCATAACCACTTAGCACCATAACAATACGCTTGCTGTCGGACGCGACAGCAAAGGCTGCGCGATTAGTTAGCGTGCTAAGCAGGGTAAGAACAAGCAGGATATACAGGGTCAGTTGTTTCATTTCAATATTCCTTAACAATGGGGTTGCGCTGCCAGCATGGCAAAGCCCGTGTGAAACGAATGTGAAAAAACATGTGAAAAATGGCTGCTGTGTTTTTTGAGCACTGGCTTTACTCCGCCATCAGTTGGCGCACAGAGCCGGACAAACTCTTTTTACTCAGCACCATACCCAGCGCCGTGACCAGCGCTACAATGACGGCCAGAGTGCCCAGTAACCAGCCAATGTCGGGCTGGTAGTTTAGGGAGAACTGCGACTGATAAATCAGCCAGCCGGCCAGCCAGGTGGCCACAATGGCGCCAGCGGCGGCAATAGCACCGGTTACCAGCCACTCGATGCTATTTAGTTGCAGACAGGTGCGTTTTGCCAGGCCAAAACTGAGAATAATGCTGTTCTTTTTCTGCTCTTTGGCTTCAACGGCATGCACTGAAGACACAATAACTACGCCGGAAAGCAGCATAATTAACCCCGAGAAGCCACTGATCACCTGCGTTACCATGGCCAGGCTGCTGTCAAAGCGTTGGGTGATTTCCTGAAGCGATACCATGCGTAGCGACGGGTGTTGTTGCCACAGCTGGCCCATTAACGAAAACTGCTGTGGCTGTAGCTCCAGGCTGGCCATACTGTAATGTGGTGTGCTGAAATGCATAAGCGCGGCGGGCGGCATTTGCAGCCAGAAGGTAATAGCGCCGGCGCCGCTCTGGTAGGAGTGCGTGGCGCTAATGCTGAACTCGATATACTGCCCGGCAATCACCAGGCCTAACTTATCACCCAACTGCAGGCTAAGGTCCGTCATCACTTCCTGCTCTACCGACAGCTGCTGCCAGTTGTCGGTTGAACTCTGCCACCATTGACCGCTAACCAGCCGGTTATTGCCGGGTATGGCATCACTCCAATGTAAACGCACCGGGCGCATAAGCGTTGCCAGACTGTCGCTGGGTTTTTGCATTACATCAGCCAGCAGGCCGCCGTTGATGTGAGTAAATTGGACGTACATAAAGGGTTTATGCTGGCGAATGGCAATATCGTGCTGTGCTGCCCATAACTGAATATCGGCCATTTGCGCGTTGCTTGCCTGCGTCACCAACAAGTTGCCATCATGCTCTCGCTGATGAGCCGCCATCGTGTCGCCCAAATCTTTTAGCAGCATTAAAGTAAACAGCAATAAAAAGGCCGCTAAGCCTATGCCCAAAATCTGGGTAGTTTTGCTTAGCAGGCGTTGCTTCATCATATAAAAGGCAAACGGCAACAAACCAGAAAACGGCTGGCTAAGCTTTTCGCCCAGTGTCAGCGCCAGATAACTAAGCACTAACAGCAGCGCAATGCTTGCCAGCATGGAACCGAGCAGCATGGCGGTGAGCAGGCCATTATCCGAGTAATGTGCCGCCACACCCCCCAGCACCAGCAAGGCGCAGCCCAGCAATACACCGTTGCTGATGTTGCGCGGCTGAGGACACATTAACTGCCTAACAGAGCATTGCCACAGCCCCAGCCATAGCGGTAAGTTAAAGATGAAGAAAATCGTTGCTGTGGCGAGAACAGTTTTTAACGCCAGCGCCAGGTCTGGCTGCCACTGCAGATAGATGAAAGTGCTGGTTAACCATTTCAACATTGCAAAGTGACACAGCGCAGATACCGCCAACACCTGCGGCATTAACATCAGCAAGCCCAATAGCCACTTCAGCACCGAGATTTGCAGCGCAGTCTGTTTTGACGCGCCCAGGCTTAAGCACACTGCGCTGAAAAATTGTTGGTGGTGCAGTTGCGCTCGGCTAAGCTGCTGCATAGCGATGGCAGCCATAAAAAATAGCAGGATGGAAGCTAAACCAATAAAGTTCTCCGTGCGCTGCCAAAACAACGCCAACGGGTGAGCACCGCGCTTATGGTGCAGCTGCGCGGCTGGTAAATGGGTTTTTTGCCACTGCAAAATGTTGGCGATTTGCTGCGCATTAGCGGCAACCAGATAACGGTGCTGAATAATATCGTCGGGTGCAGCGAAGCGCTGCAGGTCCTGCCGATGCAACAGGGCGCGCATCTCCACGCTGTGGCCTTCCATCAGCCGGTCTGGCTCATGCAGTAAGACTCGCGACACGGTAAGGCGGTGGCCGCCAATACTAAGTTGCCCGCCAATGCGCAGCCCCAGGCTAGCCAGCAAGCGCGAGTCGGGCCAAATTTCACCGATTGCCGGGCCTTGGCTGCTTGCGCTGTCAGGCCCGCCGGCTGATGCGGCGCTGCGTAATTCACCTTGTAACGGGTAATCTTCTGCCACGGCTTTAAGTATCGCCCGCTGCCACTGGTTATTGTGGGTTAGGGTAGTGGTTAAGCTTTGGCTTAGCACAATTTGCTCTGCCATCGCGGTTAGTTCAGCGTGTTGGCTGGCAGTAAGGGCGCGTGGTTGGGCGAGCACCAAATCGGCCCCCAGCAGATTAGCCAAGTTATTGCTAAGATAGGCCTGAATGCTGGCGCTGGTCTGGCTTAGCGTAACAATAAATACCAGCAAGATGCCCTGTACCCAGCGCAGCACGCGTTGGCTGCTATGGTGTTTGTGCTGCTGATAAAAATACCAGGCCAGTTGCAAGCTATGTCGAATTGGACCATTTTGTAGCGGATCAATACGAAGCACCTTGCACCTCCATCTGCGCCTTTTCAAGCAGTGCAAAGTTACCATTGTTAAAGGTAAACACCTGCTGTGCCCGTGCAGCCAGTTGCGGGTTATGAGTAACCATCACTAACGCGGCGCCGTTTTGCTGACAGCAGGCAAACAGGATGTCCGCAACGTCAGCGGCACTTTTACTATCCAGATTACCGGTGGGTTCATCGGCAAAAATAAACTTCGGTTCAAACACTAAGGCTCTGGCGATGGCAGCCCGTTGCTGCTCGCCGCCACTCAGTTGCTGCGGTTTGTGATGAAACCTATGGCCCAGGCCGACTTTTTCCAGCCAGGCGCTGGCCGTGGCTTCAGCATTTTTCTCGCCGCGCAGTTTAAGTGGCAAGGCTACATTGTGCAGCGCTGTCAGCTCCGGCAATAAATGAAACTGCTGAAACACAAAACCAATGTCCTGGCGTAGTTGCGCCAAAGGCACGCTGCGCCAGTGCTGCAGGTAAGCGACCTGGCCGGTGGTTGGCTGCTCCAGGCCGGCCATTAGCATTAGCAAACTGGATTTACCCGAGCCCGACGGGCCGGTAATGGCATAAGACTGCCCTTGCTCGATGCACAGGCTCAGCTGTTGGAACAACTGTACCTGATGCGTATGGTGGTTGAATGTGTGGCTGACATTAGTCAGCGCAATGGTACTTAAAGCAGATCGCGGCATGGTGTCACCTCTTCAATGGTTTATCCATCGAAGCGTAATAGCAGTGCCGTGAAACAGATGTGAAAACTGCGGTAAAACGAAAAACCGGATCAGGGCACCCAGCTTAGATATTTGTCGGTGCATTGCAGTCTGCTTTGCAAAATAGATAATGGCTAACCATACTTTACGCAACCTAGTGTTATATAAAAGAAAGTATTGGGGTGATATTCACCCTATTGTTACTTAAGTGCTGAAATATGCTATAGCAATGCTCAACAGTGCCGACACACTCTGGTGAGTTGATTAAGTGCCGAGAGCTTATGCTGGTAGCGCTCTTTATCAGGCAACAGCGATGCTGTGCGCCTTGCGCGTTCAAGGTATTGCGCTGCTTTAATGTTGTTGTTCAGAGCAAAATGGCTTTTCGCTAACCCAAACCACGCTTCGTGGATATTGCTATCTAACGCCAACGCCTGCCGAAAAAGGGCTATCGCTTCGCGCTGATTATCCGCTTTAGTCGCCTCATTACCCAGCATTATAAAGTACCAAGGGTTAGTTTTGCGTTTATTATGGACCTGTTGCTCTAATTTAGAAGAAAATAGAGAAAATAGGACAGGCACAGCAGAAATGCTATCCATTACACATGTTGATGTGTTTATGCAGGGGCTAATGCGGCAAATAATGGCGGCTAGGGGCGTTAAAGAGGTAATAAATTGCGCCTGATATATTTTTCACGGTATTTCAGACATGACGGTTGCCGGACTTCAGGTGGATAGCCGGTAACTATATTAGCAGGGCTTGGGGGAGTTGGTCAGGCGGCGTCGCGGTGGGCGCGTCGGCTAAAGAGAGTGGTGTAGCGCGTCTCGAATTGGGTGGCGCGTGTTAGCCAATCTTGCTGGCTGACATTAAGTCGTTGCAG
>NZ_LAHP01000006.1 GCF_000987765.1 Arsukibacterium sp. MJ3 | reverse complement strand
GGCTGGTGTGCCCCGGCTAATGATCCGTCGTACATCACGGTCATAACATAACGCTTCGTTTTTAACCCAAACCTCCATTGTCACGCGGTTGGTTAGTAGAATCATTGGTGGGCAAGGAAAGTATCCTGCTGATCCAGCCTTGTCCTGCCAGTAAGAGGATATAAAGTAACTGCCAGCAAACATAGCTATTAAGCCGAACATAGTTAAAGACGCGAGCAGTTTTTCTGCCCTCTTAAACAAGATGGTTTCAGTTTGAAAAATACAACGATAAAAAAAATAGAGCAGAAAGAGTAAAGCACCAGAAAAGGTACCGATTATAATTCCGGGTCCATAACCATGCATATTACTTAAAACGATTAATGACTGCTGGCTCACGATAAAGTCAGCGTGTTGACGCCACCCTGTGAATAACAACATAAATGCTGCGATACTCATCGCTAGCATCATAATAAATGCCAGTAGCGAGTAAATCGCTAATTTTAATTTTGAGCCTTGGTGCGCCATTACCTAAACCTTGGCTTTACAAAAGAATTTAAATAGCTTCGTAAAGTTAGTGATAATTGTCGCCTGACAACAGCACCAGTTGAACTTAAAACATAGTAGAAACCTGAAGCGATATCGCGCTTCAGGCTCTCTTCTTTTTGTTCTAATTTCCAAATAAGCGCAGTCGTAATACCGAAGTGCTGATCCACCTCATATAAAAACCATGCAGTGCCAACGGCCATAATTAAACCAAGTGTAAGTGGAACAACCGCGATGGTTGTGAGTGTTGCAGCAATAGCACCGATTGCATAACCTGCAGCACTAGCAATAACTGCTTTTACAATATCGGCACTGATAGCACCTAACCAGTCAGTCCACCTATATTCGTCTTCAAATAACCAACTCAGGGAATTGATCGTTACAGAAAACAGTATAGAAATTAAAAAACCACCTTTAGCGGATGATTTGAGCGCCTGCCCGCCCACTCCCATGCTCATCACTTTTGTGTTGCTGGCAAGGTAGCGCGAACCCGTTAGTATCTGTCGTAAGCCGGCGCGCCCTTTAAAAATAATATATTGTTTGCCTCCAAGAACTTGAACATAGTACCTTCCGAAAATACTGCCAGAACGCTTCATATCCATTGCCAGGGTATTGAGCATCCGAATTTCCGAACTCGCAGCTAGTACGGTTCCACCAAATTCTCTTCCATAAATCTCTAGTTGTTTGGCTAAAACGGTTTCAGTTAAACCTTCAAAAATTGCTGTTATTTGCTGAGGGGTTTTACCCTTACTCTTTTGCTCTGCAACCCAGAGTTCTGTCATCTCTTTACTGTTTAAAGCGTAAACATCATGCTGATTTTCTTTAAACGCATTCTGTAGTTCATTGCGGCTTATTTTTAATTGCGACATCGTTTTATCGTCCCTGATGGCTACAAATATTAATAAAAAGTTATTAAATCATCTCTTTTTGGATGCCGCAAGGAAAAATAATAATTAGCTTGCCCGTAACATTACTCCCGCCGTTAAGAACGTCTGATAACTTCGGTTACTGCTAACTTGTTGGTACTGATAACCCAGCTTGTCTAAATAGCTGGCGATATCGCTGTGCTGCGCCACTTCAAAGCCGGCCAGTACATCACCGGTGGCGGCGCCGTGGTTGCGGTAGTGAAATAAGGTGATATTCCAGTGCTCCCCGAGGGTATTTAAAAAATTCATTAAAGCCCCGGGGTATTCCGGAAAGTTAAACTGATACACCTGTTCGGTTAACTCGCGCGGCGGCATACCGCCAACCATATGGCGAACATGCAGTTTGGCCAGTTCGTCGTCAGATAAATCCTGATAGGCATAACCGGCGTCGCTTAATAGCTTACATACGGTGTCTAATTCTTGCTGGCCGTAACGCAGTTTTATACCAACAAAAATATGTGCCTTATTGTCGCTGGCATAACGATAGTTAAATTCAGTAATAGCCCGGCCGCCCAATGCCTGGCAAAAGCGGCGGAAGCTGCCTTTTTCTTCCGGTATGGTTACCGCAAACACCGCTTCTTTTTTCTCGCCCAGCTCGCAGCGTTCAGACACATAGCGCAGCGTATCAAAGTTTAAGTTAGCCCCACTTAACACCGCGGCAAAGTGCTGCGGCTTAGCTAAGGTGCTGTTATGTAGCTGCTGACTGTATTTTTTTAAACCGGCCAGCGCCAGGGCACCTGCTGGCTCTGCCACCGCGCGTAAATCATCAAAAATGTCTTTAATGGCAGCACATATTTCATCGCTTGATACGGTAACCACTTCGTCGCAAAAGCGTTTCGCCAGGTTAAAGTTTTCTGTTCCTACCCGCTTTACCGCCACCCCATCAGCAAATAAACCCACCCGCTCAAGAGTAACTGGCTCACCTGCTGCCATAGCGGCTTTTAAACTGGCGGCGTCTTCTGGCTCAACACCGATTACCCGCACATTAGGCTGAATAGCTTTAATATACACCGCCATGCCGGCTAAAATACCGCCGCCGCCTACCGGAATGAACACCGCATTTAAGTGGTTATGCTGGCTTAACAGCTCTTTAGCTACCGTGCCCTGGCCGGCAATAACGTCCGCATCATCAAACGGCGGGATATACACTGCGCCTTCGGCGCGCGCTAAGTTTATAGCGTAGCTGTTGGCTTCATCAAAGGCAGTGCCATGCAGCAATACATTACCGCCGAATGCTTTTACTGCGGCTACTTTAATTTCGGGCGTGGTTATTGGCATAACAATAGTAGCGTGCAATTGCAGCTTACTGGCCGACAGCGCCACGCCCTGAGCATGGTTACCCGCCGAAGCACACACCACCCGCGCATTGGGGTTTTGCTGTTGTACTTTATACAGTTTATGAAAAGCACCACGCAGTTTAAACGAGTACACCGGCTGTTTGTCTTCGCGCTTTAGTAACACGTTATGGCCCAGCCGCTGACTAAGTTTTACCATGTCATCTAATGGTGTTTCTACTGCAGCCTGATACACCGGCGACAGCAAAATTTCGCGCAAATACCGCTGCATTATTGCTGTATCTGAGTCGTCGTGTTGCGCTATTGCCAGCTTGTTAAGCATCATAACTCAGGCCCGCAGCGCGGCAATGTCAGCACTGGCCAGTTGCAACTCGCGCACGTCGTATAACTTGTGCAGCTGACTGGTCAGTAAATGAATGGGCTTGTCACTGGTCACGGTTAAGGTGATCAGCAAACCGGCCATTTCTGCCAGTGGCGTTAATTGCAGCCCGGCCAACTGGTAGCCGCGATAGCGGGTCACCTGCAACAAACGTTCAACAACGCTGGCTTCATTATTGGCGGTGATGGTTAGGGTATGGTTCATTGGTTGCTCTCCATAAGCATATCTTCATTGGCAGCACCCGGCGGTACTAATGGCCAAACGTTATC
Organism: Arsukibacterium sp. MJ3; assembly: GCF_000987765.1. Classification (GTDB taxonomy): domain Bacteria; phylum Pseudomonadota; class Gammaproteobacteria; order Enterobacterales; family Alteromonadaceae; genus Alishewanella. The sequence goes on along the minus strand of NZ_LAHP01000006.1, from coordinate 195,991 downwards.
TTTTTCGTCAATTCGAACGTGCAGTAAATACGGGCCAGGCCAGGTAAACATGGCTTCTAGCGCGCTTTCAACTTCATCTTTACGGCTTACGCTGTGGCCAGGTATGGCAAAGGCGGCGGCCAGCGCCACAAAATCCGGGTTGTCAGATAAATCCGTTTCGCTATAACGCTCATTAAAAAACAACTGCTGCCATTGCTTCACCATACCCAGGCGCTGGTTATCAACAATGACAATTTTAACCGGCAACCGAAAGCGCTTTATGGTGGCAAGCTCTTGCACATTCATCATAAAAGACCCGTCGCCCGACACGGCTATAACGGTATCGTGTGGCCGGGCTAATTTGGCGCCAATTGCAGCGGGCAAACCAAAACCCATAGTACCGAGACCGCCACTGGATAAATGGTTGCGCGGGTGACTAAAGCGCATATGCTGCGCTACCCACATTTGGTGCTGGCCAACATCGCAGCACACCACACTGTTATTGGGCATGCGCTCACTTAACTGCTTTAGCATTAACGGGGCGTAAATACGCTCGCCCGGGTGGTCATAACGCCAGCCGTGTTGCTGCTTTAAACTGCTGCAATGCGCTAACCAGTCACTGCAATCTGTAGTGCTGGCAATAGCCGGCAGAATTTTTTGCATATCACCCAAAAAAGATACCTGCGCAAAGCGCACTTTATTAATTTCGGCTGGGTCAATATCCACATGAATAACCTTGGCATGGGGCGCAAATTTCTTTAGGTTACCGGTTACCCGGTCGTCAAACCGTGCACCTAAGCAAATAAGTAAATCGCACTGCTGCACGGCAATATTAGCCGCCTGGGTGCCATGCATGCCCAACATGCCTAAGTAATAGGGGTTGTCTTTGGCCACCGAGCCCATGCCTTTTAAGGTGGTAACAGAGGGCATTGGGCATTGGTGTAAAAAATCCTGCAATTGCGCCATGGCACTAGCCATATGTACGCCACCACCAATATACGCCATCGGCTTTTTGGCATTGGCAATTAACTGGCGGGCCTTCGCGCTCTGGGCTAGCGAGGTTGTTAGCCTATTTTCCGGTTGCTGCTGCGCCACATCAACTACCGCAACTTCTGCCAGTTGCACGTCTTTTGGAATATCAACCAACACCGGGCCGGGCCGGCCAGAGCGGGCGATAGCAAAGGCCTGATGTAAGGTAGCGGCTAGCTCATCGACACTGCGTACCATAAAGCTGTGTTTAGTTACGCTGATGCTTAAACCCAGCACGTCGATTTCCTGAAAAGCATCTGTGCCCATTACCGCTTGCGATACCTGGCCAGTAATCGCCACCAGCGGCACCGAGTCGAGCATGGCATCGGCTAATGAAGTAATTAAATTGGTGGCCCCCGGGCCAGAGGTAGCCAAACACACGCCAACCTTACCCGAGCTACGGGCATAACCAATGGCCGAAAAGGCGCCGCCTTGTTCATGCCGGCACAGGTAATGCTTTACCGGGCTGGCATAAATAGCGTCATAAATTGGCATAATAGCGCCGCCGGGATACCCAAAAATGGTATCCACCCCATGCTGCTGCAACACCTGTAGTACCAACTCTGCGCCTTTCATTTGTAACCTCGTGTTGCTGTTTAGTTTTCACTGGCCCTGAAACGACAAAACCCCCGGTCCTTGCGGAGCGGGGGTTTTGTTGGAAGTTTATTTTTGCTGCTTTAACTTTCCAAACGCATGCCCCCGCGGCGACTAATAATCACCACGACCACGAGGACAATAATGTTCAGAACAGCAGCTAAACGCATAAAATAACTCTTACTTATTTGTTTGGTTGAAAATATTTTTAGTTATACAGTCTGCTCTGCAGACCAACTTACTATTAGAAATAGCCGTCTATCAGTCTGAAGTCAACCACTTTTTATGATCTGCTTAAAATAATTGGTCATTTTGCAGCCTTAAACCTGTTTGCACCTTTGGCCTGCCACAACGTACACTTAGTGTATTCATCAGCCAGCGCGGTAGCACTGTGGATCAGTTAGAGCTATTCGACATACCTAACCCCTGTATCGGGGTGTGCCAGAGCAATAACCGCGGCTATTGCCTTGGTTGTCTGCGCTCGCGCGATGAGCGCTTTAACTGGCACCAGAAACCAGCTACCGAACGAAGTCACATTCTGAAACTGCTGCTACAACGCCGGGCCAGGCTTAATGCCAAAGAGAAGAAAGATCAGGCAGTGCCAGATCAAGGGGAGTCACTGGATTTATTTTAACAACAAGCCTGCAGCACTGTTCGTTGCCCTAATAACTAGCGGCTTGACTAACTTTGTTTAATTAAGCTAATCAGATAAATCAATACCACGGCGCCCACGGTGGCGGTAACCAGTGAACCAATAAATCCATAAGAAGCCAAGCCCCCTAAAAAGGCACCAACAATACCCACTCCAATATTGCCTAACAGGCCAAAACCGCGGCCTTTCATAATATTGCCAGCTAACCAACCGGCTAACGCACCGATAATTAAAAAAGCCGGCTATTATAACCGGCTATCAAGTAGTTTGTTCTGCAGCAGCTTTTACTTAAAGATTACTGCTGTTAACAAGTTAGTCGCCAATTTCTTAGCCTTTAGTTTGAGTGCTCATATTCTTATTAACCGCTTTTTCTAAACCATCTTTACCATGCTTGGCGCTGTATTTTCCTGCAGGCAATGTATTAACTACTGTGGCGTTTACAATGCGAGCAACCGGCACATAATCAGTTAAAGCAGTGGTAATGGCAGTAGCAATAATATCAGCAATGATATTGCCGCTATTACCAGAAGTATTATGAACAATGACGTTATTGTAGTTCCACAACACCTCGTTAGTGGCAGTAGACACTAAATCGAATTCGGCACCAACAGTAACATTGCCGCCGGTTACATAGTAATTGGTGTCCCATTTATTAATGGTAACAAACAATACTGCATCGGCATCAAATAACTGTTTAAACTTTATAGCGTTTACATCACGCAACTGGGCACCATCAATTATGCCTTCATTGTTTAATATAAAATTGGTTAACGGTAGTGGCATAACATAATAACCCGCTTCGGCTATTGGTTGAGCAATGGTGGTAGAATATAAATCAGGTGCATCGGCAGCTGTAGAATTATTAATTGCTGGCACCACCAAAATAGATAACGGGTTTTCCTGATACACTTTTGGAAAGGCGTCTTGTTTCGATATCATTGGCGACGCGCAACCTGCCATAATAAAACTGACGGCACCCACTAGACAAATACGAACTCGTTTCATATTAAACATCCTTATTCATTGAGTTGATCATCATATCCACGATCTTGGTCGATTCCGGAAACAACTCTTTCTCTTTGCTGAAATATTGTAATGCTAAATCTACATTACGATCCTCTGCTTCCAACATTGCTAATTCTGCGTAGATACCTGGGGGGATTTTCTTGTTTTTAGTCTGAGCATTATTAACAATACTTAGCAAGCTAGCCTTATGTTTGGTTCTGGACTCATCTGTCGGAGTATTTTTTAATTTATAAGCGGAGTCAGAATAATCACCCCAATAGTAAATTGAATTAGTGGCCTGACAAGCAGTTAGCCCTAAAGCCAACACAGATATAACCGCTAGTTTTATTATTTTCATGGGATCCTCACCTCGAAAGTATTGCCGTTTGAGACATATATTTTACGTTTAACCACCGTCGTATTAGCTCGTAATACTTCCACAGTATGAGAACCCGTCGGCAAATCAAATTTTGCTACCATTTCGCCATTTAGTTTAAACGTATTGACGTCATTACTATCCAGACTGATTGGTTGCTGGTCATTAATAATTAATACGGTATTGGCGAAATCACCAGCAAGCTGTAAATATGCTTTGTCGTCTACCTGGGTAGAAGTACTGAAACCTGCACTACAGGCAGATAGCATAAAAACCATTGCAATTAATAAGATATTTTTCATTATTACGCTTTCCCTTTTTCACGGACTACAAGTCTCTGCAGCTCAAGCTCAGTAATATTACCTGTTACCAGCTGACAAACTGACAATTCATTCTCGCCTTCACCAATAAAGCCAACCACTTTAACGGTGGCAACTGTGTTGCCAGGCAAGGTAATAAACAGGCCTGTTTGCGGGTTTTTAATTTGCTCGCCGGCGGTTTGCACGTCAAAGGTATCGTTTAAGCTAATTCCCTGAGCTTTACCACCAGTCATCAGGTAGTTAGCACCCTGCTGACTAATTAAATATGCCTGCCAGGGGGCGTCAAGCAGGTTTTCTGCAATATTACTGACTAGCTTTGAAATGGCTGCTGATAACGCCTTATCATTTATCGCCGTGTCATAAGCGGCACGCTCACCAATTCCTGCAACAGTGTTTGCTTCAACACGTGCTTCTCCGGTGGCTTCTTCTGAATATAGTACCTGGCCAGTCTTAGTATTTACCAGCCGGACATTAACTGTAGCTGTTGCAGTTTGAATTCGGTTTCGGCTGAATACTCCAACCTCGCTGGTGCTAGAACGGCCAAATTCTGAAACTGAGCCAACAATCAGGTAGTCTGAACCAACTGCCTGCACCGCATTACCGGCAAAATTTTGCTCGGCAATAACTTTGTCTAAATCAGCCCGCTCTAACATTATAAATTTATTAGTTTCTGTTAAACGAGCAGCAAGAATATCAGACGCTTGCTTACCTAAACGATCGGCATTTTGGTCTACCAAAAAGGCGTTGCCACGTTTGGTTTCATCTGAAAAGCGCGCTATAGCAATTACCCGCTTTAAAGACATTACCTCTGGCTGAGCCAGCGTTTTACTAACGACGGGTTTGGTGTCAGGAACTTTATTGACAGTTTCACGAGTAGCTGATGTGCAAGCGGTCAACGCTAAAATCAGGATTGGAAGTATTATTTTTTTCATATGGCCCTCATTATGATCAGCACAAACTTAACGGCCACCAAGAGTAGGGGGCTAGCGTTCCATGCCGACCATCATATTCAACTACACACAATATTTATTGTGTAATGCGCAACAAAATTTAAAGTTGATGTAACAACAACCCTGAATTTTGTTAGCGCAACTTTACCGGAATAAATTATCTTTTAAAAGATGAGATAGAATAAAATTCCTACTTAGCTAAATTAGCTACTTTGCTAACAATTCCAGCTCTGCTGCAGTTAGTTGCCGATACGCACCCTCGGCTAAATCGGCAGGCAGTTGCAGGCCGCCAATTTTTTCGCGGTGCAATTGTTCTACCTTGTTACCAATAGCGGCAAACATGCGCTTTACCTGATGGTAACGGCCTTCATGAATGGTAAGCAGCGCTTCATGCGCGGCGACAATGTCCAGCTCAGCCGGTTTGGTCGGGTCTTTTTCACCGCGTAGCATTATGCCTTCGGCAAACAAGCTGACAGCGTCATCGCCAATGGGGTCGGCAGTCCATACCCGGTAGGTTTTAGCAATATGGTGTTTCGGTGAGCTTATTCGGTGCGACCACTGACCATCGTCGGTTATTAATAATAAGCCGGTGGTGTCTAAGTCAAGCCGGCCAACAGTGTGCAAGCGCTCTACTATTGGCTCGTCCAGCAAGTTAAATACTATCGGGTGCTCGGGGTCATCATTGGCACATAAATAGCCGGCGGGCTTGTGCAGCATAATGTAGCGCAGGCCAACTATTGTTAGGGGTTTACCCTCCAGCACCACCTGATCACTATCGGCAACCTGCAACGACGCTTGTTTTACTAACTGGCCATTAATCGTTACCCGCTTTTGGCGCAATACTTTGCCAGCTTGGCTGCGGGTTAAGCCAGTACAATCACATATAAATTTATCTAAACGCATAAGTCACCTGTATATAAGGTGCTTAGTGTACCGCACTGGCGAGAATTAGTCGCGTAGCGCCGATACCATAAAATTTGGATTTAACAGCGGTTCGCGCTGATAAACCTTGTTAGCAATGCCGGTAAAGCTAACCGTTGCACCAGCTTCGCTGGCGATAATATGCCCGGCACCGGTGTCCCAGGCCATGGTAGGGCCAAACCGCGGATACACGTCGGCCGTGCCATCAGCCACTAAGCAAAATTTAAGCGAACTGCCAACCGGCACCATTTCATGCTGGGTAAATTGTGCTAAATAAACGGCTAAATCGGGGCTGGGGTGGCTGCGACTACCCACCACTTTTACCAACTGCTTGCTACTGGCGTGGTTCGCATTAATAGCAGTAACACCGGTGTGCTGCTTTAAAAAAGCACCCTGGCCCAAAGCGGCATAGTAGGTTTTAGCTAATACCGGTGCATGTACTACGCCTAAAATCGGCTCACCGTGCTCAATTAACGCAATATTTACGGTAAATTCGCCATTGCGTTTAATAAACTCTTTCGTACCATCGAGCGGGTCAACCAGCCAGTAACGCTGCCAGTGCTGACGAATATCCCAGCTAATATCAGCCGCTTCTTCTGACAAAATGGGCAGTTCTGGAGTTAGCTTGCTAAGCAAGGCAACAATAAGCTGGTGTGCGGCTAAATCGGCCGCCGTTAGCGGTGAGTCGTCAGCCTTAGCGCTAATATTAAAATCGGCTTGCTCACGGCCATAAACGGCTAAAATAGCCGCACCGGCCTGTTCGGCAATGCTAATAACTGCTGGGAGTAACTGCACTGTCATGTTGTAGTCCTTGCGAGAAAGGGTTGCTTCACATTGTAAATAACTAAGTTTACCAGAATTAGCGCAGCTGAGTTAATGGCTGGGCAAATACGGGTACTTGCGGCCGGGCGCCAAACCAATGCAGCTGACGTTGCAAACTGACCACCTCGCCGATGATTAGCAAAGCCGGTGATTGCACCTGCTGGCTACTTATCTGCTCAGCTAAGGTGCTTAACTCGGTAGTAATAATGCGTTGATCAAGCCGGGTGCCATTTTCAATAATCGCTACCGGCGTACTGGCTGCGCGCCCCGCCGCCAGTAATTGTTGTTGAATATGGGCCGCTTTCATTAAACCCATATAAATAACCACGGTTTGGTTAGCGGTGCTCATGCTCTGCCAGTCTGGCTCGCTGCCATCGCTGCGGCAATGGCCGGTAACAAATTGCACGCTTTGCGCATGGTCGCGATGGGTTAGCGGTATACCCGCATAGGCGGCACAGCCTGCTGCTGCAGTAACGCCGGGCACTACCTGAAAGGCAATGTTATGCGCCAGCAACGCCTGAATTTCTTCGCCACCGCGACCAAAAATAAACGGATCACCGCCTTTTAAGCGACAGATTTTTTTACCGGCTAAGGCTAATTCAACGAGTATTTTATTTGTTTCCAGCTGCGCCACCGAATGCGCACCGGCTTTTTTGCCAACGCAAATTAGCTCGGCATCACGGCGCACCAACTGCATAATGTCGGGCGACACCAGATAGTCGTACACCACAACATCGGCTTGCTGCATTAGTTGTAATGCTTTTAATGTTAATAGCTCGGGATCGCCCGGGCCAGCCCCTACCACATACACTTCACCAGCCAGTTGCTGCGGCTCGGCTAGCAGCGCTGCTAAGCGTTTTTCGGCTTGTGGCAGCTGATTAGCCTGCACATCGCGTACTACATCAGAGTTAAACACCTTTTCCCAAAATTGCCGGCGCGCAGCAAAACCGTTAATTTTGGCTTTTACCTGGCCACGAAAACGCCCCACCAGCTGGGCTAACGGCCCTAAATGTTGTGGTAATAAGGTTTCAAGCTTTTCGCGTAAGCGCCTTGCCAGCACCGGGGCGGTGCCAAAACTGGAGATAGCAATAATAATCGGGTTGCGGTCAATAATAGACGGAAAAATAAAACCGCATTTGGGCTGATCATCCACCGTATTCACCAGCATATTGCGCGCGGTGGCAGCATCAAACACCGCGGCGTTTACGCTGTCATTATCGGTGGCGGCAATCACCAATAACTTGCCATCTAATAAGGCTGGCTCAAAGTAGCCTTTAATAAGCTCGGCTTTACCCTCGCGCTGCCAATCGATAAATTCCGTAGCAAACTCCGGCGATACCACATATAACTTTGCGCCGGCACTTAACAAAGTGCCGGCTTTACGCAGCGCCACCGAGCCACCGCCAACAATCAGCACTGGTTTATCGATTAATTTAACGAATAATGGAAGATATTGCACAGCGGCTCCGCTTGCTAAAACAGTCAGCAATTGTTAATGCCTAGCATAGCGCTGCGTTAACGGTTAGCAAAAGAGCTTATCGCACTCATATATAACCAAACGGAATTAAAAAGTATGCTTTTATGCGCAAGAACACAAAGCCAATAGTTGTTTGCGGTTTCTATTTACACTACATTAGAGAATAACTGCAGCTAGTTACTGCCGCAGTACTATTAGCGCTAAACAACAGCAGGAAACCGCATGGAGACTGTAATACAGTTTTTTGAAGATTTAGCCATCAATCTTGAATTGCAACAGGATTACCGGCGCGATCCTGCCGCTACTATGCAACAATACGGTCTGCAAAAGCACGAAATTACAGCGATATTATCTAGTGATAAAGCACAGGTGGAACAATTAGTAGGAAACACCACACTGCCTGTCACGTTTGTTTTCCCAGCACAATAGCTTATGCGACATGTAACGCGCGTATTCATAGGGACTCTACTAATTTTATTAGCGTCTTTTTCTGCTTTTGCCACAACAGACAATTATCAACAACTGCTGGATCAGGCCGAAGCCGTGCGCACACAGTCACCGCAACAAACTGCACAACTTGTTGCTCAGTTAGATACGCATTATCAGGATTTGAGCGCTTATCAAAAGCAACAATTAACCTTTCTGAAAGCTTACATATATACATTTCAGGGTAAACAAGAAGATGCCATAACCTGGGCGACTAAAATCGTTGACAGTAATCACCCGGAAATTGCGCTAAAAGCCAACCTGCTGCTTGCTACTGTTTACGATCACAGAAAAGATTTTAAAAATGGCTATGCATTTCTGTTTAACGCTCTAAAACTAGGCGGTTCGCTAAATAATGAAGAGCTGCAAGTTAGCTTATATACCGTTGCAACTCAGTTGCATTTAAGTGCCAATGTATATGGTAAAGCACTCGAATACGCCTCGTACATAGTTAACCTGGCCAGTGCACCGCGAAGTGTTTGTGTGGGTTATGCTTTACAGCTTAATGCCACAATAAAGTTAACAAAAGCTTACTCGCAAGAGTTATTGAAAAAAGCCCAACAAGCCTGCATTCGTGCCAACGAGCCATTACTATTACATTCTATAAGCCTCTATATCGCTGAAGTGGAATTAGTTAAATCGCCACTATATGTTCGAGATAGCATGCTGACTGTGCTGCCTGAACTTCAAAAAATAGGTTTTGTGTATGCGGTTATTCAGGCTGAATATTTTCTGGGGTCGGCAGAACTGCAGTTAGGTTCCTATGCCGCTGCAGAAAGTATTTTAAATAAGGTATATCAGCATGCTATGCAGTTAAACGATACCCAAACAGCCAATAAAGCAATATTACTACTGGCTGAAGCCTATAATAAGAAAGGCAATTCTCTAGCTGCTATTGACGCCTATCAACAGCATTCTGCTGCGTTGCACAGTTATATTGACGAGTATAAGCAACGAAGTGTTGCCTACTATCTGGCCCAGGTCGACTTTATGGAAAGCGAAAATAAACTGGCGCTACTAAAAAGTCAAAACGAACTGCTGCAACTGGAAAGCAAACTACAAAAAGATGAAAAACTCAGTACTTTGCTAATTTCTATCACCTTGCTGGCATTACTATTGCTAATAATTTACGTACTTAACAGCAAGCGGTTGGCGTTAAACCGCTTAGCCACTACCGACTTTTTAACCCACTTATTTAATCGTCGTTATTTTAATGAAACGGTGAGTAAGCAATTAGACAACCGGCGCCAGCAAGGTGAATATAGCCTGATCGTATTTGATATTGACTTATTTAAACAAATTAACGACCAGTTCGGTCATGCTGCCGGCGATAAAGTCCTTACCGCGATAGCCCAGTGCTGTAAGGAGCAGATCCGCCAGCAAGACATTTTAGCCCGGATTGGCGGTGAAGAATTCGCCTTATTTTTACCGGGCTGCGCATTAGCCGATGCCCAAGACATTGCCGAGCAATGCCGGAGAAGTCTGGAGCAATTAGCCATACCTTTTGAACAACAAACCATTAAAGTTACTGCCAGTTTTGGGGTAGCAGCAAGCCAAACTGCAGATTTCGAGAATTTATTCAAACAGGCGGATGATGCGCTTTACCAAGCCAAAACCGGTGGCCGTAATTGTATTCGGGTGTATAACATCGTAAACAACAAAAACGCCAGCGTTGCCTAAACACCCACGTTAAGACTATACATAAGCCACTACTGCAACGGTAATATCAAGCAAAAATCAATACACTCATAAAATGTATAAGATCACCCTAAATTACCACCTGCTTCACTTTAAATGGACCACTGGTTGCAATTTCTGTAGGCCATAACTTTCACACTCAAGGATCATCGATTGCAGCAATCATTCATTAATATCAAAGACTGCTTTGAGCGAAAAGCGGAAGTTAATGCCTTTTAACCAATAAGCATCCACGTTAGCAAAAATCGCTTTAAAGTCTAGATTAAGTCAATTTCGATTGACTAACCAGATACGAATTAGCGCAAAAAATCTAATTCTTATAAAACGTCAACTTTTGAGGAGCAATAGAAAAAGCTTTATATTTACCTAACAAATCAGCACCAACTATTAAATCGCAATGTTCTGGTGCCATAACTGCTTTGGGCTTAAGTTTGATGAGAGGCTCAAACTCTTTAAACGAAATTAAAATATGGGTCTTAGAAGGCAGTTCAAAGCTATGAAAGCCGCCTTTTTCAGTGGAAAATGGATAAAGCAGCTTTGCTTCTTGTAAGCGGAGACTGTATAGAGAGAACTGACTACCAGTATCAAGACAATAGTTGATATTTAAGTCGTCGCTTTGAAAAACAATCAATCCATTAATATATATATAATTGAAGGTTTCTTTATCCTCACTATCGACAATGTCTTTTAACTGCATCCTGGTATCATTTATAAAATAGAACTCATCATAAAACTGTGTAAGATTTCTAAGAGATAAAACTTTATCCTTTTGGAGTTTACTTGTCCAAACAACCCCAATGCCAGACAATTCTGTACATCTAGTTAACGTAATTATCTCGTTAGATAAATTTCGTACTTCTTTCTCGGAATACTCAATATCACAATCAACTTCCCCTTCTGGCCAAACATTGGATTCAGCGCCAGAATCGACAATAAAACTTCCATCTGGAGTTGTGAATCTCATATTGTCATTTAAGCGAAATACATTTCCAACTTGTAATTCAACAAATTCATTAAAACTTTTCCCGCTGGAGGTTGGAGGCATTTTAAAATAAGTATATTGATCCGCATTGACCAAAAACAACTTGCAAATATCTTCAACATCCACGCAATCTATTTCAGACGAAAGCTTAGCTGAATTAACAACTTCTAGAGTTTTAGACAAGTTGAAATCAACCAGTCTGAGACTTATCTTTGCTAAATCTATATCCGAACCGCACAACCCCAGCCTATCCAATATTTGTTCTTCACTTAGGTTATTAAAGCTGAGGTGTGAAAGTTCTTCAAAAATGTAGATGGGGAGAAGATCAATATTGCCAATCTTAGAGGTAAAAATTGATGCTAATATTGAACCCATTACACTTTCGAACTCGTTACCCATTTTTTTGTTTTTTTCTTTCAAAATCCCATAATCTTTACAATACTTATCTAAGTCATTAGATACACTGAACTTTTCCGCCAACTCATTTCGCCAACGACCATTAAATTCAATTTTCAAATAATTATTTAATATCCTATATGAATTTAGCGTTAAAAGGCTTGCTGCATATTCGTTAATAAGCAATTTATTAAAAGCCCCTTGCTCAACGAACGGATTGAAGTTTTTATGGAAAATTTCATGTGAAATTGAAGCAATTGTCGTTGCGAGTGATGCTGATGAATATTTATCAAAGCTTAAGGTAACCGGAACATAAAATGTAACACAGTCGCTAATTCTTTCTCGCCTGTTATACCCTTTATTTTCAGGAACAACAAGCAAGCATATATTACTTTGCTCTAATTTATAGAATTCAACGAGCCTCGATTCACTAGTAATCTTTATGAAGGCGTTAAGGGTTTTATTTATGTGTTGAAAATAACTTTCCACAGCCTGATTGCTGAAGTTACAGTCAAACTGAAATACTACATCATCACCTTTTTTAGTTTGGCAAAAACGAATTCTGCTGTTTTGCCCCTCATTTGTGCTTCTGATGAAGGTTTCTTGATTCGTGCCGTACTCAAATAGATAGCTAGAGTTGACACTAAAACTTAATAGTTGAAAGAAAATGATAACGACAAAACGCATGAGCACCCTTTTTACAGAAATAGGTAGCGGAAATATAACATCCGCTACCTTTTTTAATTATTGTTGCTGATTATTGCCACCGCCACCACCGGTGTCTCTATATCCAGAATACGTTGAAGATGCATAGCTAACCCCAGCGTATGTGGAAGTGGAAGTTACTGCTACATTGCCTGAGCCAAAATTCGTTTGGATGTCATTCATCTGGATATTAAATTCATCAATACCGTCATATGTTAAGATCCATGATTTTACTGCTGCAGGATTGCTAAATTTTGCTGTGTTCTGAGAGTCCAAAACATAGCTGAAACTGCGGCGGGCAACCTCATTCGTGAAAGATTTTAATATAACATCCACAGAGCCAGACGACGCTGCAACATAAGCATTTTGTCCAGTATACTGAATTCCAAGTTGAGCAAAATCTAATTCAATCAATTCGTCTTGTACATAAGCATAAAGCTCTTTGTATTGATTCCCTTCATTATCTTTAAATTTAAACCTAAATCCTTAAATATCAAAAAAATATAAGTTTTTTATCAGAAAAAATTGCGATAGGTTGTCACTCATCTTTTTAGGAATGTGATTAGGGTATGGAAGTGAACATCTCCTTAAGCACCAGACTCATTACGTCCGCTATTGGCAAAAGCAGAGATCGACGAAGTGGTACTTTATGTGCAATTAACCATAAAAAAAGCGGCAACCGAGGTTGCCGCAAAGAGGGATGAGAGAGGTATCCCGTTGTTAAAATCGTTACTTAGTTACGGATCATGTAGTCAAAAGCCCCTAACGATGCATTGGCGCCGGCACCCATGGCAATAATAATTTGCTTAAAAGGCGTAGTAGTGGCGTCACCTGCAGCAAACACGCCAGGTACTGACGTTTGGCCACGGTCGTCAACAATAATTTCACCACGTGGCGATAACTCCAGCGCACCGCGAAGCCATTCGGTATTAGGTATTAAACCTATCTGCACAAAAATACCAGCCAGTTCAACATGGTGGTTATCACCGGTTTTGCGGTCGGTGTAGTTAATGCCGCTTACCCGGTTGCCATCACCAGTTACTTCAGTGCTTTGCGCTTCGGTAATAATGGTAATGTTACCCATTGAATTAGCTTTTTTTACCAGTATTGCATCGGCGCGCAGCTCGGCGGCAAATTCCAGTACGGTAACATGCTGCACAATACCGGCTAAGTCGATGGCAGCTTCAATACCCGAGTTACCACCACCAATTACCGCCACTTTTTTGCCCTTAAATAACGGGCCATCGCAATGTGGGCAATAGGCTACGCCTTTGCCACGGTATTCTTGCTCGCCTGGCACATTCATTTCTCTCCAACGCGCACCTGGCGCCAAAATGATGGTTTTACTCTTTAATACCGCACCATTGGCCAATTCCAACTCAACTTTGTCGGCTTTGCTTAACTTAACCGCGCGTTGGTTATTCATAATATCCACGTCGTATTCACGAACATGTGCTTCCAGCGCATTAACCATTTTCGGGCCTTCGGTATATTTCACCGAAATAAAGTTTTCAATACCAACGGTATCGGCAACCTGGCCACCAAAGCGTTCAGCCAAAATACCGGTATTCAAGCCTTTACGGGCAGCATAAACTGCGGCCGAGGCACCTGCGGGGCCACCACCTACCACCAATACGTCGAAATCGGCTTTATTTTTAAGGGCGGCAGCCTGGCGCTTTTCTGCATTAACGTCAATTTTCTGGATAATTTTCTCCAGGGTAATCGCCCCCTGCGAAAACAATTCGCCATTTAAAAATACCGATGGCACGGCCATAACATTGCGTTCGGTCACCTCGTCCTGGAACATGGCGCCGTCAATCATTACGTTGGTAATATTCGGGTTGGTTGCCGCCATAATATTTAGCGCCTGCACCACTTCCGGACAGGTTTGGCAGCTCAACGAAATATAGGTTTCGAAGGCAAAACTACCTGGCAATTGACGAATTTGCTCAAGCAAATCGGCTTCAACTTTAATCGGGTGACCACCTGAGTGCAGCAGCGCCAGCACTAACGAGGTAAATTCGTGGCCAAGCGGCACACCGGCAAAGGTAATATGGCTGTCTTTAGCTACCGAACGCACCCGCATGGCGGGCTTGCGATCCATAGCATTGTCGTCGCGGCGCAACGTTACTAAATCAGATAATTCGGCAATCTCATTTGCCAATTCATTTACTTCGGCAGCTTTGGCGCTATCGTCTAAAGATACCACCAGCTCAACCTCAGATTTTAGATTCTGCAGATAGGTTTTTAATTGTTGCTTCAGGTTAGTATCTAACATAAAAACTCCGGTAAAATTAACAGGATAAAGATTAAGACGATAAAAAATTAGCGTCACAGAGCCTCAGCCTGGTTAAACAGACCGTGAGCGTACTATTTTGGATAGTTCGGGCAGGAAACCCTGCCCGGGAACCAAACTGTCAGGTTTGGTACAGAGAAGCTGAGTAACAGCTTCTTAAGAAGGGCTGTACTCAGCTTCTGCTGCAGCAAACTGCTGAGCAAGGTCCAAGTTAGATTTTACCAACCAGGTCCAGTGACGGTGACAAGGTTGCTTCACCTGGTGTCCACTTAGCCGGGCATACTTCACCATCGTGGTTTGCCACGTACTGAGCAGCCTGTACTTTACGGAACAATTCAGCAGCAGAACGGCCAATACCTAAGTCATGGATTTCAGCTATTTTAATTTCGCCTTCTGGGTTAATCACGAAAGTACCGCGCAGTGCTAAGCCGTCTTCTTCAATCATTACGCCAAAGTTACGAGTGATGGCACCGGTTGGGTCGCCAATCATCGGGTAAGTGATTTTTTTGATGGTCTCAGACGCATCGTGCCATGCTTTGTGGGTAAAGTGTGTATCAGTTGACACTGAATATACTTCAACACCCATTTCCTGGAATTTTGCATAGAAGTCGGCCAAGTCGCCTAATTCAGTAGGACATACGAATGTGAAGTCAGCCGGGTAAAAACAAACAACCGCCCACTTGCCCAGAATATCCTGCTCAGTTACCGGTACAAATTTGCCCTGATGAAAGGCAGTGGCTTTAAATGGTTTAATTTTAGTGTTGATAATAGAAGACATAGTCTTGCTCCTTTAGGTTAGTAAGGTTAAATGTTCTCAATGGCGGCCATAATAACCAACCAAATTACCTATTTAAAACGAATTAAATTAATTACCCTAATCGTTTTAATTAATTAAACATATAAAATATATTGAAAAATTATGTTTAGCATTACTCAATACGTCAAACAGCAGCAGTTTAAATGAGGACGCGCCGCCGATTCCTCAAGAGCGGTTAAGTGTCAGCCGGGGTTAACTGAATAGCCCGAATATCCATGCCACTCGGACGTTGATACACCCGCAAACCAAACTCCGGCAAAATAGACAGTAAATGATCAAAAATATCTGACTGAATGCCTTCGTAAGTTAACCAAACCGTGGTGTTGGTAAAGCAATATATCTCTAGCGGCAGACCGTCAGCAGTGGGCTCTAACTGCCGCGCCATTAGCGTCATCTGTTGGTTTACCCCAGGGTGGCTCACCAAATAACGCTGTACATAAGCCCGAAAAGTACCAATATTAGTGATGCGGCGGGTATTAACCGGCTCTTTTCCTTGCTCGGCTAACTCGTTGTTCCAGCCATCAATCTCTTGTTGTTTTTCAGCCAGATAATCTTGCAACAGGCTAAAGCGGCTTAAACGCTTGCGCTCGTCAGCCTCTAAAAAATGAATACTTTGCTGATCCAGCAACAGAGGGCGCTTAATGCGCCGGCCGCCCGATTGTTGCATACCACGCCAGTTTTTAAAGGCGTCGGTCATAAAACGACGGGTGGGAATGGTGGTAATGGTTTTATCCCAGTTCTGCACCTTTACCGTGTGCAGGGCAATATCAATGACGTTGCCATCGGCATTGAGTTGCGGCATTTCTACCCAATCACCCACCCGGATCACGTCGTTCGATGAAATTTGCACACTGGCCACCAGTGACAAAATAGTGTCCTGGAAAATCAACATTAACACCGCAGCCATGGCGCCAAGGCCAGATAGCAAAATAAGCGGCGAACGGTCTACCAGTGCCGCAATCATTAAAATAACAGCAACGGTATACACCAGAATTCTTAGAACCTGAACATAGCCTTTAATCGGTTTGGTTTTAGCGTCCGGGTTTTGTTCATAAATAGTGTTGATTAAGGTCAGGATATTGGCAACCGCCAAAGCAACCGTTAGCACTATAAACGCATTACAGACGTTAACCACAACGGTAACAACTGTTTCTGACACCCCATCTATCAGTGTGATGCCTCTGGCGATAACCAGCGCCGGCACAATATTGGCCAAACGGGCGATAAAAGCCGAATGCTGAATAACCTGATGCTGACCAATCGAGCTGGCCCGCAGAGCACGGAAAATGCCGCGAATAAGCACTTTTTTTACAATATAATTGCTGAGCCAGGAAACCAGCAATAACAGTCCGATGCTAAACCACAAGGTGGCTTCGGGATGCTGCCCCAACCAATGTTGCACAGTGCTAATATCGTAATCCAGCATAAAAACCACTTTCCTGTTAGCCAAAACAAAGTAATAAAGGCACCAGCAAAGTACGTGGCTGGGCCTGCTGGCGTTATTATGACCGGTTAGCAGGCTTTTGTAACTACAAGCTGTGACAACAAAACGTTATACAACAAGCAGCCGGTTTTAATACACTAGTAGCTACTTGGCATTTAAATGCCATCGCCATCCATGTGCAAGCCGCACTCACGGCCAAAACCGTTAAAGCGGGTGTCTTCTTCGCTCATACCCGGTTCAAATTTAACGGTAGAGTGGGTGTCGCCAACCGACAAATAACCTTGTTGCCATAATGGATGATACGGCAGGTTGTGTTGTTTTAAATAATAAAACACGTCTTTGTTGCTCCAATCGATAATCGGCTGAATTTTTACCACGCCACGGCTAATTTCGACAATAGCCTTATCGGCCCGGCTGCTACTCTGGCTTCGCCGTAAACCGGTAAACCAGCTGCTAACGTTTAACTCACGCAATGCCCGTTGCATTGGCTCTACTTTATTAAGTTGATTGTACTGTTTGGTCCCTTCGGCGGTTTGCCATAGCTCACCGAAACGTGCCAGCTGCCAGTTAGCCGATAATGCTGCACGGTAAACCTGCAAGTTTAGGCCAAGCTGCCCGGTTAACTGATCAATAAACTGATAGGTTTGTGGGAATAAATAGCCGGTGTCGGTCAGTACCACCGGAATATCTGGCTGCTGTACCGTCAGTAAATGCAACATAACCGCGGCTTGAATACCAAAGCTGGAACTTAACATTGGTTGCCCGGGTAAATTGCCCAGCGCCCAGCGCACTCGCTCGCTGGCACTTAGCGGAGCAAGTAGCTGGTTTATCTCAGCCAGCCAGACTTGCTGCGTCGCCGTGTCCTGCTGCAATAGTTGCTGGTAATCTGTCGTCGCGCTATCGCTCATGCTAAAACCTGCTGTTGTTATGTCAGTTGGTTTGCTGGTTGGGTCAACGATGTTCGTCTTTGGCATAAACTGCTCAGGCGTGAAAGTCAGTTTTAGAGACTTTTACTTCTGGCACTGTCCCAATTCGAATAACAAAATCACCAAAACATTCACCGCTATAACGCTCAACAGCCCAGCGGCCAATTAAGTTATCCAGCTCGCTGAGGATTTTAGCCTCGCCAACGTTATCTAAGTACAATTTTGGAATACGGGTACCTACTTTATTACCGCCCAAATACACATTGTATTTACCCGGCGCCCGGCCGATTAAGCCCACCTCAGCTAACATAGCCCGGCCACAGCCATTGGGGCAACCGGTTACCCGCAGTACAATGTGGTCGTCGTGTAACTGGTGCTTGCCAAGCAATGCCTCTACTTTGGTTACCAGTTCAGGCAGGTAACGCTCTGCTTCGGCCATTGCCAGCGGACAGGTGGGAAACGACACACAGGCCATCGAGTTTTTCCGCTGCTCGCTGTGGCTATCGTCAATTAAACCATGGTCGCGGGCTAACTGCTCTATTAAGGCTTTTTGTTCGCCCGGCACGCCGGCGATAATCAGGTTTTGATTTGCGGTCATCCGAAAATCACCCTGGTGCACTTTGGCAATTGCCGCCAGGCCAGTTTTCAGCGGTTTATTCGGGAAGTCGAGCACCCGGCCATTTTCAATAAACAAGGTTAAATGCTGCTTACCATCAATACCACTTACCCAGCCAAAGCGATCGCCACGACTGGTAAACTCGAACGGTTTCGCTGGCGCAAAGGGTATACCCACCCGCTGCTCAACCTCCGCTTTAAAGGTATCAAGGCCAATGCGGTCGATGGTGTATTTGGTTTTGGCATTTTTGCGGTTTACTCTATCGCCATAATCACGCTGCACGCTTACCACGTGTTCTGCCACTTTTAAGGTATGCTCCAGGCTGATAAAACCGAGTATTTCAGCTTTTCGCGGATAAGTAGAATTATCGCCAAACGTCATCGCCAAGCCACCGCCAACCAGTACGTTAAAGCCTATCAGTTTGCCTTGCTCGGCAATGGCAACAAAATTCAGGTCATTGGCATGCACATCAATATCGTTTTGCGGCGGGATCACCACGGTGGTTTTAAACTTACGCGGTAAGTAGTGTTCACCCAGTACGGGTTCGGTTTCAGTGGTTTCGATTTTTTCTTCGTCTAGCCACAACTCAGCATAGGCACGGGTTTTTGGCAGTAAGTGTTCGCTTATTTGCACTGCCCACTGGTAAGCCTGCTGATGCAGTTCTGACTCTACCGGATTTGAGGTACACAGCACATTGCGGTTAACATCTCCCGCAGTAGCAATAGAGTCGATACCAATGCTGTTTAAAAACTGGTGCATGGGTTTAATATCGGGTTTTAGCACACCATGAAACTGAAAGGTTTGACGGGTGGTTAAACGAATACTGCCATACAGGGTTTTGTCGGCGGCAAATTTATCTATAGCCAGCCACTGCTGTGGGCTAATAATGCCACCTGGCATCCGCGCCCGCAGCATAACATTATGCAGTGGCTCCAGTTTTTGTGCCGCACGCTCAGCCCGAATATCGCGGTCGTCTTGCTGATACATGCCATGAAAGCGCACCAGCATAAAATTATCGCCGTTAAAACCGCCGGTGATCTCATCACTTAAATCTTGCTTAATGCTGCCGCGCAGATGCTGGCTTTCGGCTTTTAAACGCTCATTGTCAGACAGTTTGCCACTCACTTGCAGCTCAGGTTTAATTGGATATTGGCTCATTAGTACACATCCTTCTGGTAACGTTTAGCTAGCCGTAATTCATCTAAATATTGTTGGGCCTGCTCGGCACTTTTGTTGCCATGTTGCTGCACAATGTCTAACAAGGCCTGCTGCACATCTTTAGCCATGCGATTGGCATCGCCACAAATATACAGATGAGCCCCTTGCGCCAGCCACTGGTAAAGTTCGCTGGCGTGCTGGCGCAGCTTGTGCTGTACATACACTTTTTCTGCCGTATCACGGCTAAAGGCCACATCCAATTTAGTTAACAGGCCTTGCTTTAAATAACCCTGAAGTTCTGTCTGATATAAAAAGTCTTGGGTAAAATGCGGGTTACCAAAAAATAACCAGTTTTTGCCTGTAGCACCGCGGGCATCGCGTTCTTGCAGGAATGCCCGAAATGGCGCAATACCCGTGCCGGGACCAATCATAATAACCGGCGTGTTATCATCGACAGGTAATCGGAAGTGGTTATTTTTCTCAATAAATACCCGAACGTTATCGCCCTCAGCCAAACGCTCGGCTAAATAGCCAGACGCGCCACCCAAGTGCGGCTGACCAAAGGCATCGTAACGCACCACGGCAACCGTTAAATGCACTTCGTCTTCTATTTCGGCCTGCGACGAGGCTATAGAGTACAAGCGCGGTTGCTGTTTACGCAGGGCGTCGACTAACTGCTGGGCACTTAGCGCAGCACTGTCGTTCGTTACCGGATGTTCGCGCACGATATCAATAATTTGTCGGTCGACCAGATAAGCTCTTAAGGCCATTTTATCCTGCGCCAGACGCTGCAACACGGCATTACCGGTAGCCGCCGCGTATTTTTCCACAAACGCCGGGTAAGACTGGGTTAATTCCAGCTGTTCGGTTAATGCCTCGCGCAAGCTAATACTTTGCTTGGCAACGTTGACTACAGCGGCGCCCTGCAACCCGGTCAGGCTAACTAATTCAGTCACTAATGCCGGGGCGTTATTAAAATATAAGCCTAACGCATCACCGGGCTGATAGGTCAGGCCAGAGCCCGCCAGTGAAATTTCAATATGCCGCACGTCTTTAGCGGAATCACGGCCGGTAATTTTCTGGTTGGTATACCACTCGGCAGCAAAGGGCTGCTGCTTGCTGTATTGGCCAGCTGCAGCTGGCGCAGTCTGCCCCGGCCAATTAATCACTTGGGCTGATGGCGTGCTGGTAAATTCCGGCTGCAGCACGTTAATTAAGGCATGGTTCCAGCTGGACGCGGCGCTATCGTAATCGACATCTAAATCAGCACGGGCTTGCAAGCGCTGCGCGCCCAGTTCGGCCAGCCGCTGATCAAAATCAGCTGCTGTTTTACAGAAAAACTCATAACTGGTATCACCCAGCCCCAGTACCGCAAATTTAAGTTGCGGCAGATTTGGGGCTTTTTTGCTAAACAAAAAGTTATAAAAACTGACGGCATTTTCCGGTGGCTCACCTTCACCATAGGTAGAGGTAACAATAACCAGATACTGCTCATTTTTTAGCTGGCTGCTTTTATAGTCAGCTAAATCAAGCACTTTAGCGGCAATATTCTTCGCCCCAGCCAGTGCAGCAAGTGCCTCTGCTTCATGTCGGGCATTACCGGTTTGCGAGCCATACAGTATGGTCAGGCTGGCACTGGTTGCTGCAGCTGCTGCCGGTGCAGCAACCTCGTTGCCTGCCAACTGCGCACTGGCTGCCAGATAGCCACTAACCCAGGCCTGCTGAACGGGGTTAAGCTGACTAACCAGCCCCTGCAGCTGTTGTACCTGCTGTTCTGACAAGGGGCTGGCCTGTGCCACTAATGATGATAAAAGCATAAAAACACCTGAATAAACGTTATATCGGTATTTTAGCCATCCAAACGTATACCCGTAAAAGAATGGATCTGTCTGCGTTATTCCAAATAGTAATTAAAAAAGCTAGCCACACCGGCTAATACACCTATAGCAGTGAGTGATTTTCACCAAAAAATAGTGTTTATGATTATTCTTTAGACGTTAAATTGCGCCCGCACGAAAAATATTCGACTATTTACAATGACTTAAACTTTGGCATTAAGCTTGCGTTATCAGCAATCATTAAATAGTAATTAACACCGGCAACATGCCAGATAAGGACAACATTATGAAAACGTCACTGATTACAACCGGCTTTGCTTTAACGTTGTTAAGTTCAGCCGTGCAGGCCCACAACGTTAACAACAGCTGCAACATCAATTTCGAGAAAGATTTAGCCATTACCAGCCAACATGTAGCCATAACAGACAACGGCACAGAACTGTGGCGCATTAACAGCGACGGTAAATTATGGCTGGCGGGTAAAGCGGTAGCGACTGACCGTGATACCCGGCTGTTATTGCGTAATTATCAGGCTGGTATTCGCACCCAAACGCTGGAAACGGTTGCACTGGTTGAGGACGCTTTGCTGTTAGCTGCTGATGCAGTTAATAGCGTTTTAACTGAACTGACCGGCGAGCCGCTGGAAAGCCATCCTGCGCTACAAAAGGCCTTGGACAAGATTAAAACCAGCACCGAACAGGTTGTGGTGCGCAGTGGTGATCATATTAAGGTTTACGGCAGCCGTTTCGACAGTATGGATGAGGCTTTTGGTAAAGAATTTTCACAAGCTATCGAAGAAGCCGTAGCCAGCTCAATGGGTAGCGTTATGCTGATCATCGGTAAAGCCATGATTAGCGGCGAAGGCAGTTTTGAGCAGCGTATGGAGGCCTTTGGTACAAAAATGGAGCGCTTTGGCGATAACTTAGCCGCACGGATGGAGCTAAAATCAGCGGCATTGGAGCAACGTGGCAATGTCATGTGCAGCAATTTACAAGCGCTGGACGCGATTGAAAGCCAAATACAACAGGCTGTGCCTCAGATGAAAAAATATGATCTGTTCGATATAACACAGCCGCAAAAAACCGCGTTTTATTGACAGAACTAAACGCTCAACCGGCAAAGCTGGCACGTTGCAATCGATCGTGCACAGCAAGCCATTGGTCGCTCTTTGGTGGTAACTCGCACCAAATGGCCGCAATGTCATGCTGATCTGCGGCAAATAACGTTTGATATAAACGATGTGCATAACCTGCAGCATCAGTGGGCATCACAATATGGCTGGCTAATGCCACCTGGGGTAGCTCAGTTAGTTGCAACAGCATAATTTTCTGGGTTAGCTGCGGTAAACGTAACAGTAGCTCAGCACGGCTAAAGCACGATAATGGCTTATTCGGTTGATAATGCGCTTTGACATTACCCGATACCGCAACATTGTGCTGTGCCGGTTGGGCCACCGGCCGCCCCAGTACCGATGCGATATCACTGGCAGTGATAGGGCCTGCACGCAAAATAGTCGGTTGCTCGCCGGTTACATCTACAATAGTTGACTCTAGACCAAACTGACAAACACCACCATCCAGTACGGCACTGATTTTACCTTGCAACCCGGCCATAACCTGGGCGGCTGACGTAGGGCTAAGCTTTTTATAGGGGTTAGCCGACGGCGCAGCCAGCGCCAGCTGGTGTTGTTGCAACAAGGCCAGCAGCACCGGATGCGCCGGCATGCGTAAACCAATGGTCGATAAGCCGCCGGTAATAAGCGACGAAACATGATCCGCTTTAGCTAACAACAAGGTTAACGGCCCGGGCCAAAACGCTTCAACTAAAGCATGCGCGTCTGGCCCGATATTTTTGGCCCATTGCGACAAGGCCGATTTATGAGCCACATGCACAATTAGCGGGTGGTTAGCCGGCCGGCCTTTGGCTGAAAAAATAGCACTTACCGCCGCAGGGTTGCTGGCATCCGCTGCCAGGCCATACACGGTTTCAGTGGGTACGGCTACCAGTTGGCCCTGCTGCAACAAGCGGGCACATAAATCCACATCGGCTGCATTATTAGCGTTTAGCAACAAGGTATTCAAGGATTACACTCCGGACAATATTGGGGATTAGCAAACTGGGCCGCCACCTTCTGCCATTTTGTATGACCACAACGCTGACAACTGGTCTGACGTTGCCGGGTAACGCTGGTTGGTGTACCACAAGCCTCGCAGGGTAAACCGGGCAGTGCCTTATCTGGCCAAAAACCCGGGGTATCACAGTTAGTACAACGGCTTTGCAGCCGCTGTACTAAATCTGCTGCTGCCTGCTGAATATGCGACTGGCGTTCAGGGCTCATATGAGCACGTAAATCATAGCCTAGCGTTACGCTACCCTGGGCTAACCTTTCCAACGCCAGAGTATGTGCTTGTTCTACACTCAGGCCTTTGGCCAGATACGCCGGTTGTTGTAACAATAAGTGCTGGCCAGGTGTAACCGTTGCCAGTGCTTGTTCCAGGGCAGCCGCATCACTAAGCTGCCATTGCTGCGCCATGGACGGCCCATAAAACCGGCCGGTAACCGCCCAACCAGCGGCCACATTAACGCAGCACAATAATTCCAGATTAAACGTACCCAAGCCATAAGGCCCGGCAGAGAAACTGCCCTCGCTACCAATACCTATGTCTAAACCAGACAGCTCAGCGGCGATTGCAGCTTTGCGTAAAGCACATTCATCTGGTGCCATAAAACGTGGCCGCTCACCGGAAAAACTGCCCAGGGCATCAGTATCAAAGCTATCCAGCTCAGACACTTGCCAGCCAAGCTGGCTAAGTGCCGGGGCAATAAGGTGTGCCTTATGATGACGTGTCAATATGGCAACGTGTTTGCTCATAACATAACCGGTTGCCAGCCATGGTGTTGCCATTGGTGCAGTGTGCCGTCATCATCCAGTTGATACAACCATAACCACTGGTTATTAACCAACGCAGCAACATCGGCCGAACGGCTGATTACGCCAGCAATTGCCTGCCGCGGGGCCGCAATAATAACACTTAAACGTACCGGCTGGTGCCGCAACTGTTTACCATCATGTACCGACTGCCAGGCCAGACCAATGCGTAAATCGCCGCCATTGCCTTCAAACACACCTATATGGCCCGCTACCACATTATGCAGCAACTTATTACCGCTGCCATATTTATCTGGCGCTACCACAGAAGCGTAATATTGCAGGTTAATCCAGTTGGTTACCACCATAGGTGCGGTCATTATGGTATGCAACAAGCTGAAGTCAGTATCTTTACTGACATCGTAATCGTGTAAAAAACAGCGCCCCTGCAAGTCGAGCTTTTTAGTGAGCTCGCGTGGCGCCACGATAAAAGCGGCGTTATTAGCCAGGCCCCACTCCGGACGTAATTGCGCCCAGTCACGGCTGCGCAGTTTAAAAAACTGGCTTAACGCTGACGCTCCTTGCGGCGGTGCAGTAAACTGTGTAGCTCGTTGCTGCCGGGCGTGCTCGCCGGCTGCGGTTAACCAACTAAGCCAGTTGGCTGCTGCCGGCGCCTGATACACTTGCAAGGTATCGGTGGTAGTGTGATGCATTGCGCCATAAAACACGGTATCAGTCGGGATAGCCAAGCCATGCTGCTCAGCCAGCTCGGTACGTACCGCCCGATCATTTAGTATTTGCGCCAGCACTTTTACGTTAACTTCGCCGGTTTGGCCGCCACAGGCGCCACAATCTAACGCGGCCGCGTGCGGATTATTACAACTTTCGCTACCATGACCAAATAACATTACTGCTGGCGCTAACGTAGCGCTAAGCCCCATTGCTGCCAGTATTGCTGCCGCTAATTGTGCTTGCTCACTAACACTAAGGGGCTGCTGTTGCCTGGTTAATTGCCATTGGCTGTTATCCAGATGCTGGTTTAGGGCATGTTTGGCTGCCGGGCGGATAAAGGCGCGTTTGATCAGGCTAAGTAACTTCACCGGACCGGCCGCTTCCACCATACCAAGGCTGGAAGATGCCAGATCAAAGCTTTGCTTCCAGCCAAGCTTGGGCTGGCGCGACAACGTCGCGTTTTCTGGCCGTATTTGGGTAACTTCTAACGTGGGGGCAAACAAGCCCGGTAGTTGGGGCCGGCTTAATTTACTGTCTGCTGCCTTATACGCTATTAGTAAGCCGAAAAAGCCGGCAAAACCCAGGGTCTGAATATCAGGGTGCTGCTGCTCTAAAGCACGGCGCATCGGCTCTGAGCGCACATCGATACAAAATGCCGCCTGTAGCACCGGTCTGACCCTAACATTGCCAGGTTGCTGCGCCGCCTTTTGCAATTGCTGTAATAATGGCTGTTGCACACTAAGCTCCAGTGCACGCTGCCATACTTGACGAACATTTTGATGTTTCTCAGTATTATCCAGCATGGCGGTATATTGCTGGCTCTGTTGCTGTAATGCGGGTAACAATTGGTTATACGCCTTGTGCCGCTGGCTGTGTTGCCACAATACCCAGTCCCAGCCTAACAACATGTACAGTAACTGACAGGCAGCGTCATTGCTTTGCTGACCTTGTAACTGCTGCTGCCAATCTAACCAAGCCTGCCAGCCAGCCCAGCCAGAGATACTTTGCAGTAAGGCTTCAAAATAGGCCAGCCTGGCGCTTTCATCGGCACACCAACTGTCTAGCCAGGGCAGCAACTGCTGCATTAATTGTTGTGGTGATGAAGGTAACGTGGCAAACAACGCGGTAAGATCAGTGCCGGTAAGCACTTGCAAACCTTTATCCTGACGCACCACCGTTAACCAGCAGTGATAAGCATGATCCTCAATACCCGCCTCAACACTAAAACGTTCAGGGTACTGATGGTACAAGGCCAAAAACTGACTTAACTGCTGTAATATCAGTTGGGTCCAGGGCAACGTATGTTTTACCGGTGCGTGTATAGACAGTAGTTCACCAAGCCGTTGCCAACGGTGTGGCTCGTTTGGCTCTGACAAGGCCGCAACGGCCTCAGCGGCGCTGATGGTTAATTCAGCTTCTTGCAGTGCAAGCTGCAAATGCGGCAATTGGATCTGCTTTTGCCACTGCGCTAAGTACCAGTCTGCATTCATCAGGCAAGCGGTATCTGCCAGCAGCTGCTGCTCTGCACAAACCGACTTAAAACTTTGCTGGCGTTTTGGCCACCAGGGGTTTACTGCAATCATTTGATCCAGTGGCCATACGGGCGCAATTTGGCTGGCAGCCTGCATAATCAACTGCTGAATGTCGCGGCTTATTACCGGCTCTGTAATACTGACAGCACTCATTTTACGCTCTCCACCTGTGATAACTTAACCGTTTTAGTCGTTTGTGTAGCGTTGTAGGGCCATATTTCCAGGGTAACCCGCGTTGCCCACTCGTCAAGATAACCGCCGGCATTCAACCAGATAAACACCCTGTTTAGCACACTGTGCCGGCTGTGATAACGCAGTAACACCGCAACAATAAATAACCCGACAAAGGCCAGACTGGTAAACGCATCGGCTACTGGCGATACCAGATCATCCATCGGCATAACGCCTTGCAGTAGTGCTTTACCTACGCTGTACATCGCTAGCAAACCCAAGCCATATCCCACCGCCAGCAACACCCGAAGCAGCCTGCGGCTGTCAGCACGAGCCAAAGATGGCAATAATAGTATGGTAATGGCCAGCACCAGTAACACCCCACTGCTAAAACTGGATAATGGCAGCAGCTGATGGGCAAGTAATACCAGAGCAGACGCCGCCAGCAACGCCAACAGCCAGTGTTGCAAACGCGGTTCGGTTTGCTCTGCCAGCTGAGCTGCCAAGTAATGATTTACCGCATTACCGCTGTGCAAAAAGGCATACGCTTTGTAACAAGAATGCGCCAGCAGGTGCAGCAGTGCTAACGTATAAAGGCCGAGCGCGATTTCCACCAGCATTAAGCCCATCTGTGCCACAGTAGACCAGGCCAGACGTACCTTAATACTAATGCGGGTAGTCATAATAAGTGCCGCCAGCACCGTACTGCACAGCGCAGTCAACAACAGTAAAGCGCTGGCCGGGGTGCTCAGGCTAAGTAACGGTGAGAACATCAGTAGCAGGATACCGCCAAGATTAATGATACCGGCATGCAATAACGCCGATACGGGTGTTGGCGCCTCTACCACCTGAATTAGCCAACCATGCAACGGCAGCTGAGCACATTTAATTAAGGCCACCAACACCAGTAGCACCGCAGCTATATGGCCAAATAAACCAAGGCTGGTTTGGGTACTTATTTGCTGGGTCATTTCGCTGATATTTGCTGTATTAAATTCAACATATAACAGGATAAATGCCAGTGCCAGTAGCACTTCGCCCGTGCGAGCGCTTAACGCCTTTTTATGTGCTGCCAGCTGGGCTCTTGGCCGCTCTGGATAAAATAGCAACAATTGCTGCAAGCTTATGCTAATCCAAACCCAACCCAGCCAAAACAGTACCAGATTGTTACTTAATATGGTAAATACCGCCGCCGCCAATGTTAACGCCAACCCCCGCATAAAACGCTGCTTATCGCTCTCACCTGCCAGTGCTACTGCACTGTAGCGCCAGATCACGACTGCCAGCAACGCCACCAGTGACAGCAACACCAGCTTAAATGAATTGATCGTCAATAATGTTTGCATTGCATACTCTTAGCCAAAATAAACTGGCGGTATTGTGCGCAGCGGCTTACCATAAGTAAAGTACATAATAAATTAGTAATCATTCACTAAAAGAGAACTATGAGCCGTTTAAACTATCATCATCTTTACTATTTCTGGCAGGTTGCCAGAGGCGACAGCCTAACTGAAACCGCCCATCGCCTGCATATCTCTCAGTCTGCTTTATCTACGCAAATTAAACAGCTAGAACAAAGTATGCAGGTACAATTGTTCCGGCGTGAAGGGCGAAAGCTGGTGTTAACTGACAGCGGTTATCAAACCCTGAAATACGCCGAGGATATTTTTAGCCGTGGCGCAGAGCTTGAGCAGTTGTTGTTGCAAGGTATGCAGCCACAGCGCAGCCCTGTCCGGATTGGGGCGTTGTCTACCATGTCGCGTAACTTTATTGAGAGTTTTATTACGCCGCTACTGGCTACGCCTGATGCCCGCTACAGTTTATTGTCAATGAACCAACCGGCTTTACTCAACGCGCTGGCACAGCATCAACTGGACCTGGCACTAAGTAATATCGCGGTACAAGGTAACGACAGCCAACTCTGGCAATGCCGGCTGCTGGCGCGACAACCCGTTGCTGTTATTGGCCCGCCGGGTAAGCCGCTAAGCACTAATCTGGCGACGTATCAGCGTCAGCGCTGGGTGCTACCACCGGTTCAAAGCCCCCTTCGTACCGCGTTTGATGCGTTGGCAGCACAGTATCAACTGCAACCGGATATTGTAGCCGAGGCAGACGATATGGCCATGCTACGGCTATTAGCACGTGACAGCGGCGCTTTAGCAGTAATGCCTGAAGTAGTTGTAAAAGATGAATTACAAAACGGCCGTCTGCAAAAGTACCTGACGTTGCCGCAAATTTATGAAAATTTTTACATTATTACTACGCAGCGCGAACTGTTACATCCACAACTAAACCTATTATTACAGGCTTTTTCCCCGGCAACAGTGTCAGGATAAATTACAGAGGCCATTGGCGGTAATCTAGTTGTATTACCCCCGACCTCAGCGGTAAGCTGTGCGCCAATGCGTGGTAGCAGTAAGGAAAATGTTGCAATGTCGATTACTAAAAGGCTGTACCTGGCTAGCATAGCGATGCTGGTTATCGCAGCTATATTACTTTATACGCTGGCCTGGCCAGCCTGGCAGCAGCAGTTAACTGCAACAGAAAGCAGCCGGCTAGCGTTGCTAATTAACAATGCAAAACCTGCCACAGCGCAAATGCGCTTAAACCATCAGCAGCTGCGTGCCGACCTGAACTGGCTGGCCCACCCTGATCGTCAGGGTCGCAAGCCCGGCACTGTCGGCGGCATTACCGCACGTAACTGGCTGGCAGAGCAGTTTGCCACTATCGGCTTACTGCCGGCAGGTAGTGATCAATTTTTCCAGCCGTTTAGCGTAGAGCAGCACTTTAAAGTAAGCCGCTGGTTACGGGGTCAAAATGGCACTATTGCGGCAGTAGATAACGCGGCTAATGTAGTAGGATTACTACCGGGCCTTAACCCGGCGTTACAGCCGATAGTGTTAACGGCGCATTATGATCACCTGGGCATTCAAAACGATTTATTATTTGCCGGGGCCGACGATAATGCTTCTGGCGTAGCCACTTTGCTAGAGCTGGCCCGTTATTTTAGTGCCAACCCCACAGCGCACCCATTGCTGTTTGTGGCACTAGACGCCGAAGAAGGCGGGCTACAAGGCGCGGTTGCCTTATTTCAACACCAGTTACTTAAACCAGAGCAGCTGGCCTTTAACGTTAATATGGATATGCTAAGCCGCGACACCAACCAACTGTTATATGCCGTTGGCAGTTACCAGCAGCCATGGCTAAGCCCGTTACTGCAACAACTACAACAACACAGCGCGGTAAAAGTCGTTGCTGGGCATGACCGGCCTTGGTATCGGGCAGGGAATACTACCGATTGGACGCTAAGCTCTGATCATGGCGTTTTTCACCAGCAAAAGGTGCCCTTTATTTATTTTGGGGTAGCCGACCATGCCGACTACCACACCGAGCGCGATACAGCCGATAAAGTAGACGACAATTTTTACTTTCAGGTAAGTGAAACTATTCTGAGCTTTATATTACTGCTGGATAAACAGTTAAGCCAACGCTAAACCTTTCCCTGGCAACCAGCAAAGTGCCCAAATTAGACACTTTGCTGCGCGCTACTCCTCTGCAAATTCAGCAGCGCCTGCTAAGTTAATTGTGTCGGTTAATTTTACAATTAAGCCTTATGTTGTAACCATATGCTGTCAGCAAACAACAGCTTAACCCCGCGCTGTACGGTAACGAGCACTGTTAAATTTTTGTGGCACAACAATTGCTGAATGATAATTAATTAATATCGCGAAAAGGATATTGTATGGGTAAATGGTTTATTACAGTCGCAGTGTTGCTAAGTAGCATGGCGTTTAGCGCTATAACGCTGGCTGCACCTATTCACATCAGCGAGTATCATTATGGCCAGCTTCGGCACAACCCTTTAACGGCAGCCAGTTGCGGTAACATTCTCAGCGACCACCTGCTGATCCGAAAAGCCAGTAGCTGTAATCCCTTTGTTGATATGTTTTCGTTAGCAACATTTGAGATTGCTACTATTGATTATCTTGAATTTAGCTTAAATTTCGCCGCCACTAACAACGGCAGCAATTGCTTACGAGGTAATTGTGCGCTCGAAAATTGGCAGTTAAATCTGTTAAACGCCAGTGGTATTACGCTTGGCCGTTTTGACTTACTGCAAAGCCGCAGCACAGTACAGCAAACCTTTGTGATAAACCGCTTAACCCTCCCTGCTTTTGCTGACCTATTCAGCCAAGGTAAGTTGTGGTTTGGCTTTACTGAAACCAGCGCCAGCACCAGCCACAGCTTTAGGTTGTCGAGTAGCCGATTAGCGGTTTTTGCATTGCCGGTTGCCGAGCCAACCCCGGTGCCATTACCGGCTACGCTAGTCCTTTTTAGCTTAGGTCTGCTAGGCTTTACCCTGCGCCAGAAATTTAGCCGTTAAGTTTTTTCGCCGGATACTACTGGCAAGCAAGCCTAACTTGCCAGCCAGTATATCTTTCGTTTAACCAGATTTTGATACGTCGGTCAGCTTAAACGCATACAACAGGCCAGCCAGACTGGTGGCGGTAAAAAACCACAACACTGCTAATAGCGACCACCAGGCAATAGCACTGCTAATAGCCCCTACTACTAATAACAGCACGCCAATAAGCGAGTTACTTACCGATACATAATCGGTGCGCTTATTACCCGATGCCATATCCAGCAAATAGGTTTTGCGGCCCACCCGCACCCCAGCATGTCCAATACTTAGCAGCAGAAACAATAACAGATAACCAATAAGCGCAACCTGCTGCAATAGCATATGTAATAATGCCAATACAGCACAGCCCAGCAATGCCAGACCCGCGGCAATAATAATAACGTTGCGGCTACTGCGATCTGCCATCTTGCCCCAGATAAAGGTACTTAGTGCGCTAGCCAGGCTGGCGCTAACTAAAAACCAACCCAGCGTTTGGCCGGTACTGTGTTGTTGCTGAGCCAGCAATACCAGAAAAGGCGTGACCAAGGCCGAGCCAAGTAACAAGGCCCGGCAAAGTACAAACTGACGAAAATGCGCGTCTGTTTTAAGCAGGCTTACATTTTGCCAAGCCTGCTGCAGCGCGTTTGCACCACCGGCGGTTTCACCCGGCTGCTCCTGTACCTGACTAAACACTACTGCTGCGCTAAACCATAACAAACCAGCGGCGATTAATAACACCAGATAAACCCACAAGCTGTCAGGTTCCTGCGCTACCAGCCAGAACGACACCAACAAGGTCAACACCCCCGACACCGTGCCAGCAATACCGGTAAGCTGGCCACGCTGGCCTTTAGGGACAGTTTTACCCTGTACATCTTTCATGGCCACTGAACACAAGCCCCGGCCCAGACTAAACAGCACTAGCAAGCCAATAATAGCTGAGCCGGCGGCAACGCCACGCCATTGGCTGACAGCAAAGGCCATCGCCACTACGCAACTGCCCTGAATAATACTGCCAGCAATCCAAAAGGTTTTACGAATAGCATAGCGACGCACCCAGGCACCAATAGCCAACTGCGGCAACATTGAACCTGACTCGCGAATGGGCACCAACCAGGCAACCATGGCAGCGGGCGCACCAACTACGGTCATTAACCAGGTTAATACGGTTTTAGGGCTGGTTAGCGCATCGCCCAGGCTAAGTAATATCTGGCTAATAAGCACCAGCACAAAGTTTTTGGGTACCTTAGTGCAGGCACTGTCGGGGATATCCCGACAAGCACGGGCATCCTCTTCATTAACTAATAATTGATATATTTTTTTACCTGCCATTATTTATTCGCTTTGTTACACACCACAACGCTTACGTTAACTGGCAACCAGCTGCGGCGCAAGTTGCTATAACACTTTGAAACGTTAAGTTGGTGTAATTAAAACATGCAGCACATTATTATATTGATTGACCCTTTTAACTAACATCAGTTACTGTTTGTGGCAAATTTGCTTAAACAGGATAAAACGATGAGTATTGCTATGCTCTGGATTATCGTTGGGGTGTTGCTAATTTTGTCAGAACTGATGGCAACCAGTATTATTGCTGTGTTTCTGGGTATTGGTGCTATTGTCGTTGGGCTATTATTAAAACTGGGCTGGATTGAATCGTCTAGTGTGCAATTTCTCATTTTTGGCCTAGTTAGCCTGGCACTGCTGCTGGCGGCGCGTGGCCATTTTAAACGCTGGTTTACCGGTTACACTGCCGACCATGATGAACAACCTTCCCGACTTAGTGAAGACATTGGTAACCGAGTAACTGTGCTAGCCGATTTTCAGCAAGGCGCCGGAAGAGTAGTGCTTAATGGCGTACAATGGGACGCCCGCTCTAACGAGCCATTGAAAGCCGGAGAAGTAGCCTGGGTTATTACCAATGAAGGCATTCACTTAATCGTTTCGGCACAACAGCCTCTATAATTGTTAACTTAAAAGGGAATACGTACGATGGAAGAACTGAATATTCAAACCATACTCACGCTGGGCTTTGCCTTAGCGGTGGTAATCACTATTGTCAAAAGCGCCAGAGTGGTGCCACAAAAAACTAATTTTGTGATCGAGCGTCTCGGTAAATACTCGCGCACACTCGACTCAGGCTTTCATATTCTTATTCCGTTTGTCGATAAAGTGGCATACACCCATAGCTTAAAAGAAGAAGTTATCGACGTTGAGCGCCAAACGTGTGTAACCCGCGACAACATTCAGGTTGGCATTAACGGCGTACTGTATTTGCAGGTAGTTGACCCACATAAAGCCAGTTATGGTATTAACGATTATCGCTATGCATCATCGCAACTGGCACAAACCACCATGCGCTCGGTAATTGGCCAAACTGACTTAGATAAAACTTTTGAAGAACGAGCTAAAATTAACGAAGAAGTGGTAAAAGCACTAGACGAAGCGGCGTCACCATGGGGCATTAAGGTGCTGCGGTATGAAATTTCAGATATTGAACTACCGCTAAGCATTAAAGATGCGTTAGAGCAGCAAATGCGTGCCGAGCGCGAACGGCGGGCGGCTATTGCCAAATCAGAAGGTGAGCGCCAAGCTATGATTAACGTGTCTGAGGGCCAGAAGCAGGAAGTAATTAACCTGTCTGAAGGTGACAAGATGCGCCAAATAAACGAAGCCGAAGGCCGCGCCCGCGAAATTGAATTAATTGCCATTGCCACCGCTGAAGGAATTCGTCAAATCGCCGAAGCCATAAGCCACCCGGGTGGTTCAGAAGCCGTTAGCCTGCGGGTAGCAGAGCAATATGTGAAAGCATTCAGTAACTTAGCTAAAACCAATAATACTATGATAGTACCGGCCGAACTGGCTAATATTGGTGGTGCCGTAGCCGGTTTAACCGAAATTTTAAAAATAGCCCAGCCAGGCGCTAAATAAAAACCCGGTTGCTGTAAATGGGTTAAGTAAATAACCAATAAAGCCAGTGTAATGCTGGCTTTTGCTTTTTAAGTAACGGTAAATTCACGTTCACCAGAGTACCATTGCAAGAATTATCCACCGACAGCAAATGACTGCTATGAGCGCAGGCTGTGTAAAAACTGCTGATCACCTTTTGGTCTAAGCAGCAGATTTATATGATCAATCATTCTTGATAAAACAGTACCGTTCGCTGCCACTTTACTAAAATTAATAGCAGAATACAGAATATTAGGGTCAGAACAAAATTAAAATCAGCTTAGACTATTTAATTTTGTTCTGACCCTAATATTGACCCTAATATTGCTTGTTTTATTAGAAAAAATCAATGTGTTTTTTTCATCCCCGCCATGTCGCCCGGCGTCCGGAATTCCACAAGCATCATAGTCATTTTGGCCGCCAAAGAGCCAAGGATAAAGCCCAGAGCGCCGAACAGGATCACGTAGCCGATGATTGATATGAACGCATGTATTGTGTGCCGCCAAAGCCGGTTACCGATGACAGTGGGTACAGCACATTGCCTATTTCGGCAACCATGACCTCCCCCGAACAGAGAGAATGAAGGCGCATCCAGCGCCAGCTCATTCACACCGTTGTCTAATCCACGAACCGATAGGTCATCTGCGTGACCGTTCCACGAAAATAGGGCTTTTCGCCCTGCGGCGTGATCCAGGCAACCTCACCGTAAAAGGGGATCAGCATGCCGTCCTGACGGCGGTAATCGCTGAACCGACCCTCCCACGGCATCATCATGGTCTGGCCAGCAACCAGCGCGCCACGCGCATCTGCATGAATGCTGGAAATCAGCCCGTCATCGCCAAAGCGGAAGAGCATTGTCAGCCGGATGGGTCCATCAGTCATCGAGGCTTGTGCCGAGGTCGCATCCACCGCCTGCCATTCGATGCCCTGACTGGGCAAAAGTGCTGTCGGATACCATGCGCATTCCGCAAACCAGCGCATCAGTTCGCCTCGCGCGGGCTCGCCCGTGCCGGAGATGTTTCCCATGGAGAAGAGCCCAAAAATCGAGGGCGACAGGATGCCGGTTCCGGCCACATAGGCGTCGTGCACCCGGACGGGAAACCCAGAAAAAAGCATGATCCGCGCATTCCAGACAAAGCCCGGACGATGTGTGACAACGCGCTGCTGCGAGGAGAAAGGCTTCCACTGCGGGACATCAAGGCTCATGTTGAACGTGCCGGTCATCGCGGCGTCGGATGCCCGGATGATCGGCTGGCCATCGGTCAGCGCCAGTTCGAAATAGCGGCGAACCGGCGCGGGAAGGTCCGCAATCTCGCGCGCGTCATAGCGCTGGGTATGACCCGAAGTATCGCCTGCGTCCAGTCGCGTGATCAGGGCGCCTGTGGCAACGCTCCATCGCCATGCGCCAAAGGTGACGAGCCCTCCATATATAGCAGCCATCGCAACCAGCGCGATGACGATCCCTTTCAGAATTTCCATAGCATTTCCTTCATGGGTTGGTCTGCTCGGGACGAACACCGATTTCGACAAGGTCGTTACGAACCAGAAATCGGCCATCAAGCCGCATCGGAACCGGAGTGCCTGAGAATGGGGCGTCCGGTGTTCCCGGCATCTGTGCGTGAATGCATTTCTGCTGTGCCTGTCCTATTTTCTGCGTGCCTGTCCTATTTTCTGCGTTGATTTCTAGCGGTCAGACACCGCTTTAATTCCTGCGATTATTGCCGCGGCACTATCTTTGCCATAGCCGCCGCCACCTAAAAATACCGTTGGAATATTCAGTACTTTTAAACGCTGGTACACCCGTTTATGGCTTTGTGCGACATCTGCAATACTCAGCTTTAAACCACCCAGCGGATCGGTTGCCAGCACATCAGTACCCGCCACCACAAAGGCCAGTTTGTAGCCGCTGCTAAGCTGCTGCAGTGCAGTGTTAAGTTTATTCAAATACAACTCGCCATCGGTACCCATTGGCAGCGGCACCGCAATATCGACTCTTTGCCGGCTAACAGGGGTATTGGGGTAGATATCTGCGTTGTAAACATCAAGCAGGGTTACGTTGCTGTTGTCGTGAAAGGTGCGGGCATTACCATTACCGTGGTGGGCGTCGATATCGATAATCAGTATTTTGTCATCTGCGGTAAGTTCACCACTTGCCAGCAGTTGCTGATAGCTAATGCCAATATCGTTATAAATACAGAAGCCTTCCATACTATGCGCGCTGGCATGGTGGTAGCCACCGGCTAAATTCCAAGAGTCATTTCCTTTTAATGCTGACTTAGCTGCGTCCAGAGTACCCGCAACACCCCAGCGCATAGGTATTAATACTCGCTTTTGCAGCCATGAATAAGGGATCAACGGCAGATAGGGCGCTTCCAGCGCTTCAAGCACCGGTCGTTTGTGCAACACCAATTTACACAGTAGTGCGTCTAAAAATTCATTAATGGCGAAGTCTGAAATGTATGACTGAGGACAAACAATTTCAGCAAGACTCTCTTGCTGTACCTGAGCTGCAACCTTGCCAAATTTCATACCATCAAAAGGATGGATAAACTTCAGCAAGCCAATATTAATATTGTAGCTCTCGTGATAGAAAATCTTCATGAATTCCTCAATTCATTGGCGTATCGCATCACATTTGCTGGCGTCCAGACACCATAACCAACTATCCGGCCTATTTTTGCATACTCGCCAGCATGGGGCATAAACGATGGCGTTTTATTTGCACCTGCAACTAATACTCTGACGATGATATGAGAGCAATTATTGCGCGCAATTTGGTATCTCGGTATTTTAATTCTTAATTGCTCAATACAGTTCAACATCTTGTCTTCATCAAGTCTATCAATTTCTATTGTTATCGGAGCCCGGCCGCTCTCGTTCTGAATATCGTCCAGCAAACTTGTCATATACGTGCCTGGATGACTGCGTTTTATTTTAAGATCTTTCTTGGTCGCGGTGCCATCTGGCCAGAAACTAACATAAGTATTTTTAATAGATAATGCGGCGTGCCCTACATGCTGTTCATCCCTTAACCAAATATGTACCTTTACCATAGCTCTTTCCTTTGCTGTCAAAAGTGGTAATGGTAACTTAAAATAACTATTAATAAATATTTTATTAATATAATATGCATAAATTACACAATCGCTACAGCTGCTAGTAAGTTGGGGATGGTATAACCAAAGAAAGCGCAGCTTAGTTTATGTTGATTAGAGTTCTATTATCTATTGTGTTGGCGTTGGCGGTGTTTTCATGTAGCGGACTGGAAATTGATAAAAAGCCACTCAGCGCCATTTTGACGCTATGCTTTCGCCTTTTGACCCAGACACCAAAGTTAGCCAGCACGATAATCTAATGTTATTTGAAACCAAAAGTCATCTGGCCTTTTTTCAACGCAATGATGGCGATTGGCTGCTAACTAAGGCCGTGTTCCCTTAAGCCAACTAGCACGCTTCAAAGCCACAAAAGCCCAGCAAAATACTGGCTTTTTTGTGGCCGCGTTAAAGCAGCACTATTTAAAAACTTATCAAATGACATGTAAGCTTTACACCCAAAACCATTCGATCAATAGCGTCAGTGACATCAGGCTCTGGCAACCTTACAAGTCTTGCGACTAGCCAAAAGTCTAACCACCATTTGTATACGCTTAGTAAGCTGATTTTATTACTTGCTTGGGTAATTAACTCACACTATGGTTAAGTTATTGTTTTATTAAAGGGGAGTAGGCTGGTGTTTTTCAGGCAGGCGTTGTTACCTATTTCATCGTTGTTTATCTCTATTGCCTTGCTGGCTACCGGCTATGGCATGTTAATGACCTATATTGGCGTGTATTTAAAGCAAGCCGGTTTGTCAGAAATGGCCATTGGGGTGATTAACTCGGCGTTTTTTCTGGGCGCCTTACTGGCAGCGGTGTTTAGCCAAAAGCTCATTGTGTCAGCCGGCCACGCCCGCAGCTTTTCGGCTTTTTCTGCCGTAATGGTGATGGCGTTTCTGGGTCACACTTTACATTATGACCCGTGGTTTTGGGCGGGTTTACGCCTGGTGTCTGGCTTTGCCTTTTATGCGCTGCTGATTGTACTGGAGAGCTGGTTAAATGAAAAAAGCAGCTCGCACGACCGTGGCCGGATTTTGGCGGTATACACCGTGGTGTTTTTTATGGCGACGGCCTTGGGCCAACTAATTTTAAATTTAAACGTCGGCTCGCATGTGGTGTTTGTTTTGGGGTCTATGCTGGTGCTGGCGGCTTTATTTTTAGTGGCCATTACCCGAATTACCCAACCGGTGTTAAAACCATTTGAGCGCTACAGTTTACCCAAGGTATTACACATTGCACCACTGGCGCTGGTGGGCAGCATTATTGGTGGTTTTTTTGTGGGCGGGTTTTACACCATGATGCCGGTGTATGTGTTGAATGTGTTTGCCCAGCAATCCGTAGTGGCGTTGTTTATGGCAATTAGCATTTTAGGTGGCCTGCTGGCACAGTGGCCGGTTGGCATACTGTCTGATCGCTATGGCCGGCGCAAGTTATTGGCATGGGCTGGTTTATTTAGTTTTGCAATGTGCGTGTTACTGGCGCTTTTTGCCACGCAAATTTGGCTGTTTTATGTGTTAGGGTTTTTATTAGGCATGAGCCTGTTTAGTATTTATCCGCTAAGTATGGCACGTGCTAACGACAGGCTGGACGACAACAAAGACCTGGTTGAAATTAGCCGCAGTTTGTTGTTTGCCTATGGCATAGGCTCTTTTTTAGCGCCATTAATACTAGGGGCGGTATTAGGCCTGTCTGGCGCCCTGTTTTTTGCTGTGCTGGCCGTGGCGGGCCTGATATTAGGTGGCTATGCATTAAGTGCAGAGCGTATTGCTAATGAAAACTTAAGTGTATTTGTGGCTATGCCAGCGGCCTCAGGTGCATCACTTGCCCAAATGGACCCACGCCAGGATGAGCAGTGGGTAGCAGAGCATAAACCGGTATTCCCAGAGGAGGATACCAATAGCCCGGATACTGCACTGAAATAAATTAATCAGAGGTTTTTATCTGCCAAGCGGCCGGCTAACGTACCGCCGGCAATCGCCAACATGCCTTATTTCTTTACTGCTGATCAGCCGTTGGCAAATCGGTTTGCGAGTCAGCAGTTACTTTTTGTGCCAGCAAAGCGGCAACTTGTAACTCCAGCTGCTCTAGCTTTTCGCGGGTACGCAACAATACCTGACGCTGCACATCAAATTCATCCCGGCTAACAAAATCTAGGTTTGCCAGTTTTTGTTGCAGCACTTGCTTTACTTTGGCTTCGGCATCATCAGCAAACTGTTTTAATTGCGGTGGCAACGCATTACCTATTTGCTTGGCAATATCTTCAATTTTTTTTGGGTCTAACATCATTCTCTCCATTTACAGGGTTTTGCCAGGGTATTGCTCTATTCTACGGAGATAAATACAGAAGGCGAATGCTATTTAACGCAAATTTTGGTTACAATGCCTACCCTGAGGCAAGGTATAGGTTATGCAGTTAAATTCGCAACAAAACGCCGCTGTAACATTTATTGCCGGGCCCTGCTTGGTGCTGGCAGGCGCCGGCAGTGGCAAAACCCGAGTTATTATCAATAAAATTGCTTACTTAATTCAACAGTGTCAGCTACCGGCGCGGCATATAGCGGCAGTAACCTTTACCAATAAAGCAGCGCGGGAAATGCGCGAGCGCATTCAGGCTCAGTTGCCAAAAACGGCCACACGGGGCCTGACTATTTCTACCTTTCATACGTTAGGCCTTGAAATCATCAAAAAAGAATACCGTCATCTTGGCTATAAGCCTAGTTTCAGTTTATTTGATGATCAAGACAGTATGGCGTTATTCAAAGAACTTACTGGCAATGAGTTTCAGGGCGATAAAGATTTACTCAAAGCACTGCAAAGCAAAATATCCAGCTGGAAAAACGATTTAACTCTACCAGCGTTAGCCTTGAAACTGGCCAGCGATGCGCAAAGTATTAGCTTTGCTAACTATTATCAGCAATACAGTGACCAGTTAAAAGCCTACAACGCGGTGGATTTTGACGACTTAATTTTGATCCCAACCTTGCTGTTTCAACACAACATTGAGGTGCGGCAAAAATGGCAGCAAAAAATTCAGTATTTACTGGTTGATGAATACCAGGATACCAATACCAGCCAGTACGAACTGGTAAAAGCGCTGGTTGGCGAGCGACAACGTTTTACCGTGGTGGGAGATGACGACCAGTCTATTTATTCGTGGCGTGGGGCCAGACCGCAAAACTTAACACTGCTAAAAAAAGATTTCCCCAACTTAAATGTGATTAAGCTAGAGCAAAATTACCGCTCGGCTGAGCGCATTTTAAAGGCCGCTAACATTTTAATTGCTAATAATCCGCATGAATTTGAAAAAAAACTGTTCAGCCAAAACAGCTATGGTGTGCCACTGCGCGTGTTGCCCTGTAAACATGAAGAAGATGAAGCTGAAAAGGTAGTGGCCGAGATTATTTCGCACCGCTTTATTAACCGCAGCGAGTACCGCGACTACGCCTTATTATACCGCGGTAACCACCAGGCCCGGGTATTTGAAAAAGCCCTAATAACCAACCGCATTCCTTACAAAATATCTGGCGGTACCTCCTTTTTTGCCCGTAGCGAAATTAAGGATGTGATGGCGTATTTGCGGCTACTGGTTAATCAGGATGATGACAATGCACTGCTTCGAATTATTAATGTGCCGCGGCGCGAAATTGGTGCCGCTACCCTGCAACATGTTGGCAATTTGGCTAACAGCAAAAATATTAGCCTGTTTGATGCCTGCTGTGATCTTGAGTTATCCATGCATTTATCGGCGCGGGCACAACAAGCCGTACAACAATTTGCCCACTGGATTAACCAAGTAGCCGATAACGCTAAACGGGCAGATCCGGCAGAAGCTGTGCGTGACCTTATTCGGCAAAGCCACTATGAAGCCTGGTTATTTGAAACTAGCAACAGCCCAAAAGCCGCGGAAATGGCGCTTAAAAATGTTAACGAGCTATACCGCTGGATTAGCACCATGCTTGAGGGTGATGAGGAGCATGACGCCATGACCTTACCCGAGGTAGTTACCCGGCTTACTCTGCGCGATATGATGGAGCGCCAGCAGCAGGAAGACAATGCCGATCAAGTGCAGTTACTCACCTTGCATGCGTCAAAAGGGCTAGAGTTTCCTTACGTGTTTATGGTGGGTATGGAAGAGGGCTTATTGCCGCACCAAAACAGTATTGATCAAGATAATGTTGAGGAAGAACGGCGGTTGGCTTACGTGGGCGTAACCCGGGCTAAGCGCGAGCTTATTTTTACCTACGCGCGGGAGCGCCGGCAATACGGTGAAGTACTACGGCCAGAGCCCAGCCGTTTTTTGTACGAATTACCGCAAGACGATCTAAAATGGCAACAAACAGTGGCACCTAAAACTGAGCAGCAACGTCAGCAAACGGGTCAGGCACATTTAGAGCGGCTACGGCAGCTGCTGAAAAAAGAATAACACGCATTACTGAGTACCCGGCGGTCATTTATTCCCCACCAAGCGCCTTGAGCATTTGATCGCGCATACTGGCTTGAAATATGGCATAACGACCCCGCCCCAGCGCCTTGGCATGGTACATGGCCGCATCAGCATCACGAAGTAGCTGCTCGCCGTTGCCATAGTCCGGGTGCATCCGGGCAATACCAATACTCACGCCTGAATTAACTTGTTGCCCCTCCAGGTAATAAGGCTCGCGTACTTTTTCGATAATACGCTGCGCCACATCTTCTGCATCATACTCACCCTGCAAGTTTTGTAACAACACCACAAACTCATCGCCACCGAGTCGTGCGGCTAAATCATGTTCACGTACCGCGCTTAAAATCCGCTTACTGGTTTCAATTAAAAAAGCATCACCAATATGATGGCCAAGCGTATCGTTAATCAGTTTAAAACGGTCTAAATCCAGAAACAGAATTGCCATATCATCCAGTGGCTGGCGTTTATGCAAGGCAAATTGTCGCTTTAACTGCTCGAGAAACATTTGCCGGTTAGCCAGGCCGGTTA
The DNA here is from genome assembly GCF_000987765.1 of Arsukibacterium sp. MJ3. Classification (GTDB taxonomy): domain Bacteria; phylum Pseudomonadota; class Gammaproteobacteria; order Enterobacterales; family Alteromonadaceae; genus Alishewanella. Next base: position 153,777 of record NZ_LAHP01000006.1, on the reverse strand, counting down.
ACAAATCATGGTTAGCTTCATAAAATAATTTTTGTTCAGCTTTCTTTCTCTCTTCAACTTGTAAGCGTAAAAATAAATTGGTTTGACGCAGCTCGCGAGTACTTTCAAATACTTTGCGCTCTAATTCTTCCTGATGCTGCTTTTGTTTTTCTGCAGCTAGTTTACGCTGAATTGCCACGCCAATATGCTGAGAAACAAAACGTAAAACGTTTAACTCCTGCTCGGTGAACTGGTAAGCATTGTCATACGCTTGAACTGCAATAACCCCAATAACCCGCTGGTCGATCATTAAGGGGGCACCTAACCAGCAAGACGATAAGCGGGCTCGCTGCAATGGATCGGCCATACCACGGCGAATTTCACCTTCTGCCGCCAATTTTTCAGCAGAATCACTGGTAATTAAACGCGCCTCAGCACAACGAATTACATACTCTGTAAAGCCACGACTGATTGGTCTTTCACGAGCCGGTGGCGAATATTGATCAAGGTAAAATGGGAAAGTCAGCTTAGTTTGATCAGCATTTAGCAAGGCAATATAACAGTTATCTGCCGACATTAGGCCTGACAATACTTTATGTACTGCCTTGTAGAAGCTTTGCATATCACGGCTGCTGGCAGTGAGTTCTGAAATTTCATACAGTGCAGCCTGCAGACGCTCGGCGTTAATACGCTCTTTAATTTCTTTTTGTAATGATGCGTTTATCTGTTGCAGTTGCTGGGTACGCTCCTGCACGGTTAACTCCAGTAACTCGCGGCTTTTAACCCGGTCTAAAGCCGTAACAGTATGGCCACCTATACTGATAAACATCGCCAACTCTTCAGCGCCATAGCGATATTCGCTATCATAGGTTTGAATGGCCATCACGCCAATGAACTGGTCATCACGCCATAACGGTATCCCCATCCAGTGGGTACATTCCGATCCCTGAACCTGAATATCACCGTTATTAACCATAGTATTAAATTGCTCTTGGTCACAGAGCAATGGCTTACCTGTTTTAGTTACAAACCCAGTAAGGCCGCTGGAAAAAGCTGTTGAAGGTAACTGTTTGATATACTGCTGATCTTTTTCGTCCGAAAAGTATTGCAGTTGGTATTGCTTGGTAGTGGTGTCATACAACACGACATAAAAATTTTCAGCATGCAGTAAATCCGATACCATTTTATGAATAGCGGGATAAAAATCACGCATATCACTAATGGTACTGGCTAATTCAGACAGCTGTAATAATGCTCCCTGCACGGTATAAGCTTGCTTATACTTATTGATCAGGGTCGTTAGTCGGCGAGCCTTAGCCTTCACTAGTTGCAGTTGTGATCCGTTTAGCTTCAACTTTGTTTTCTCAGCTTAGCTGTATGCTGCCATAAAAATAGATATTGCTTATTATGCACAAAGTTTCACCACATGGAAGCGGCTGGCCATTAAACCTGTTTTTAAGTGCCTTTTTTGAAAACAAATAAGCCATGCTAGGCATGGCTTATAATGTTTAAAGCGAGTAATGGCTTATACACCTTCTGTCATAAACCTGATAGCGGCAGCAATATCATCTTCGCTACAGGTACCACAAGTACCCATAGCCGGCATGTTGTTAAAGCCTTCGATTGAATGCTTAAGCATAACATCAAAACCCTGAGCAATTCGCGGCTTCCAACTTTCTTCACCTGGTTTAGGGGCATTTAGCGCTCCCGTACCATGGCAAGCGATACAAGCACCATTATAAACTTGCTCACCAGAACGTGGGCCACTGGCTTGTTCTACAGCAGCAGTTTGCTGACCGGCTATATAAATCTGACCGACGGGTGCAATACGTTCAGCTAACCCTTTGTTGTTAGTACTGGCGGTAGCACCAACGGTAAGCAGTAGCAGGGCCAGCCCAAAAGTTAATTTCTTCATTAAAAGTTTCCCATAGCTAAAGGCAGTATTGATCTGCAGCCATTATAGCCTGCATGCTAACGCAATTAAAAGGCTGCAATAGCAATCACGATTGGTGTTTTTTTGCACAACGTAGGTTTCAAGCTATTTACGTTAAGCGCCAAAAGAAAGATCATTAGTTGCTTACCATACAGACGGGCCGCTATCCCATACCTGCTCTGCTATATGCTTTTAGCTTGTTTATCACTACGTTTTAATAGCTAAATTATTTAAAACAACCACTATGCAACGGCCAACTTTGTGGTAATCTAGTTGACCTACTACGTCATGGAATGACCTGTTCTTCGTTATAATCCAGACCCCGTAGAAAGTTTTCCACAAACTGAATGTTAAATTAAAAACAACAAGGGCATTCGTAATTCCCCTTCGGTTTCATTTCAAATCAAGCAGTTACAGCATACTCTCAACCATCATTTAATCAAATGCGTGGTACTTCAATATTAGTTTTGCACAAAGTTATCCACAGCTTATGCAAAAATAATAGTGTGATTCTGTCAGCAGCAATTCTGGCTGTCAGCCAGCGGCTGTGGCATGCTATATAAAATTTCTGCAGGACAGCACAACCATGGTTTATATCCCGAAAAACCCGCTGATATTAGTGGATGGATCGTCTTATTTGTTTCGCGCATATCACTCGCCACCGCATTTAACCAATTCGCGGGGTGAAGCCACCGGCGCTATCTATGGTGTAGTAAATATGCTGAAAAGTTTATTACGCCAGTATCAGCCCAGCCACATGGCGGTGGTATTTGATGCCAAAGGCCCCACTTTTCGCAACGACATGTACAGCGACTACAAAGCAAATCGCCCGCCAATGCCGGATGATTTGCGCAGTCAAATCGAACCTATTCACCAAATAGTCCGGGCTATGGGTCTGCCATTGTTATGTATCAGTGGCGTTGAAGCTGATGATGTTATTGGAACACTTGCCAGACAAGCCAGTGCTGCCGGCCGCCATACGCTTATCTCAACCGGTGATAAAGATATGGCACAGCTGGTAGACAGCCATGTAACCCTGATAAATACCATGAACAATACTCTGCTCGACCCGGAATCGGTGGTCACTAAATTTGGTGTTGGCCCCGAAGCTATTATCGACTACCTGGCACTTATGGGCGATAAAGTTGATAACATTCCTGGCCTGCCCGGCGTAGGAGAAAAAACCGCTGCAGCCTTGTTACAAGGCTTGGGTTCTATCAGCAATATTTACCTTAACTTGGACAAAATAGCCGGCCTTAATTTTCGAGGGGCTAAAACCATAGCCGCAAAGCTAATCGAGCACCAAAGCCAATTAGCCTTATCCTATCAGCTAGCAACCATTAAAACCGATGTGATGCTAGAGACTAACCTTGAAGATTTAGCTATTCAACCGACAGACCAGCAACAACTGGCCGAGTGTTATCGGCAATGTGAATTTAAACGCTGGCTGGCAGATGTTTTACAAGATACACCGCCAGACAATGAACATGCTGTCGTGTCAGAAACCGCAACAGCACTTATCGAAACCAACTCGGTGGCCGCTATGGTTGACCGTAGCCAATATAAAACGGTATTGAATAAAGCCGACTTTGAACAACTGCTGATAGCCATAGATAAGGCCGAACTCACGGCTTTCGATACTGAAACGACCAGCCTCGATTATATGCAGGCCGAACTGGTAGGCATGTCATTCGCCATCGCACCCGGCCAAGCCTGGTACTTACCGGTGGCACATGACTACGTGGGTGCCCCTGAGCAACTGCAGCGAGACGACGTATTAGCTGCGTTACAACCCTGGTTACAGGATGATGATAAGAAAAAGGTAGGCCAGAACCTAAAATATGATATCAGTGTGCTTGCCCGCTACCAGATTATTTTAGCCGGTGTCTGCTTTGATACCATGCTGGAGTCTTATGTGTTTAATTCAGTCTCTAGCCGGCATGATATGGACAGCCTGGCACTAAAATATCTCGGCCATAATACGATAAGTTTTGAAGATATTGCTGGCAAGGGCGCCAAACAACTTACCTTTAACCAAATTGCCCTGGAGCAAGCGGCACCCTATGCTGCTGAAGATGCCGATGTTACCTTACAACTGCATCTTAAAATTTGGCCGCAATTAGCCGCAGAAGCAGGCCTGTTAAAAGTATTACAACAGATAGAAGTGCCGTTAATCCCTATACTGAGCAAAATTGAACGCCATGGGGTACTCATCGACAGCGCGCTACTGGGCCAGCAGAGTGAACAACTGGCCAAACGTATTGATGAATTGGCCGAACTGGCGTACCAACAAGCTGGCAAGACCTTTAACATGGCGTCACCAAAACAGCTGCAAGAAATTCTGTTTAATCAAATGGGCTTGCCAGTACTGAAAAAAACACCGGGCGGCACCCCCTCAACCGCAGAGGAAGTGTTAGCTGAACTGGCATTGGAATATGAATTCCCAAAATTGATTACTGAACACCGCGGTTTAAGCAAACTCAAATCGACCTATACCGATAAACTGCCTAAAGTAATTAACTCTACAACTGGCAGAGTGCATACCTCGTACCATCAAGCTATAACAGCCACTGGCAGACTTAGCTCAACTGAACCTAACCTGCAAAATATCCCCATTCGCAGTGAAGAGGGCCGACGTATACGCCAGGCGTTTATCGCCCCGCCGGGTAAAAAAATCCTGGCCATCGACTATTCACAAATTGAATTGCGCATAATGGCACATTTATCTGCTGATAAGGCGCTACTCGAGGCTTTTGCCAAAGGGTTAGACGTGCATAAAGCCACTGCAGCTGAAGTGTTCGGGGTAACTGTTAGTGAGGTCAGTAGCGAGCAACGTCGCCAAGCGAAAGCAGTAAACTTTGGTTTAATTTATGGTATGTCCGCCTTTGGCCTGGCAAAGCAGCTGGGCATTAGCCGCGGCGATGCCCAGCATTACGTAAACCGCTATTTCGACCGCTTTCCCGGCGTATTACGTTACATGGAAGATACCCGTAAGCAAGCACATGAGCTGGGTTACGTTGAAACCTTGTTCGGCCGCAGGCTGTATTTGCCTGATATTAATGCCCGGAATATGGGTCGGCAAAAAGGTGCAGAACGAGCCGCCATTAATGCCCCAATGCAAGGCAGCGCTGCCGATATTATTAAAATGGCCATGATCAAAGTAGATAACTGGTTAAATAGCCAGCAATACGGCGATGTAAAAATGATCATGCAAGTACACGATGAACTGGTTTTTGAAGTACCCAGCACGGTTTTAACTACCGTTCAGACAGAACTAGTGGCTATTATGGAATCGGCTGCCAGTTTAAAAGTACCTTTATTAGCCGAAGCAGGCAGTGGTGATAATTGGGATCAAGCCCATTAACTTTTTCAAGCTTTTGGTAATTTAATTACCAAAATTACTGAAAAACAGCGCTCAATGGTTTTTTTGTAGTTTTATTACATAATAAACTTGCATTTATATGCTAACTGGTTAAAATTTGTCGGGTAGGGTACAGAGGTAAGATATTCTATCTTTCAATGCCAGCCAGTATGGCCGGTGTTAGAAAGTAGGCTTATTTAGCCGCCCCGCTGCATGCAGCGGGGCGTTTTTTTATCTAAAATTAGCACTATTTTTAGAGCAAATACTTTAAACTAAATAATTTTGTTGTATAATGGCGCTGTCTTAGTAATAAGACACCCTGTTGATTTGAATTATTAGCTTCTCCCCGATTGCTATAACCGACATCCATTGATGTCGGTTTTTTTATGCTCAATGCCTGGCACTTCAGTAAGTCTGCTACTTGGCACTAAACCAACTATCCAACGTTTGTTCAAACTCGTCCATGCCTAACTTGGTTAGCGAACTAAAAATATGCACGGTAACATCACCCATAAACGCCAACGATGCTTCGCGAACTTCCAATAACGTTTTTTTACGGGCACCAGCTCCGAGTTTATCTGCTTTGGTTAACAAAATAAGTACCGGTAACTTGCTTTGTACCGCCCAATGCACCAACTGCTGATCAAGATCTTTTAGCGGATGACGAATATCCATCAATACCACTAAGCCTTGCAAACTCTTACGTTTCTCAAGATACTCAGACAACGACTTCTGCCATTTTTCTTTAACAGCTAATGGTACTTTGGCAAAACCATAGCCGGGTAAATCGATTAGCCGTTTGTCTTCAGCAAATACAAAAGTATTAATAAGCTGCGTGCGGCCAGGCGTTTTACTAGTTCTGGCTAAACTATTTTGTCGGGTCAACGTATTTAATGCACTAGATTTACCCGCATTTGAGCGGCCGGCAAAGGCAACTTCTATTCCGGTATCTGCCGGTAAAGCTTTAATATCGGGGGCGCTGGTTAAAAAACTAGCTTGTTGATAATTGAATTTTGCTTTGTACACTGCCTGCTCCGGCGGTTAAATTTGGACTATTGTAACGGATCTGTTGGATCGGAAGAAGCTTTTGCAGTACAGATGGGATTTTACTTTGGGCAGTTTCGTGTAAAATGGCATATCGATTTCTTATAAACTCACTTGGTTGCCAGTTTTCTGGCGGTTTAATGCGGACAGAGACGGATATAAAATGAAAAAACTCGTACTTCCACTGACGCTGTTATTCGGTTTAATCGGCTCAGTACAGGCTTTTGACGGTGATGCTGAAGCAGGTAAAGCTAAATCTGCAACCTGCGCAGCGTGCCATGGTGCTGATGGTAACGGTCAGGTAGATATTTACCCAAAAATCGCCGGCCAACATGCACAATATTTGTATAAGCAGCTATTCGAATACAAACTGGGGATGACCAGTGGTGGTAAAGAAGGCCGTAATAATCCAATAATGTACGGTATGGTTGCCACCTTGACTGATCAGGATATGAAAGATCTGGCCGCTTACTTTTCGTCGCAAACCATGACCAGCGGCACAACTCCGGAAGATGTAATAGCTAAAGGCCAAAAGTTATATCGTGGTGGTGATGAAGCTCGTGGTATAGCATCGTGTATTGCTTGCCATGGTCCACGTGGCGTCGGTACTAGTCTGGCTGGTTTTCCAAAAATTTCAGGACAGCATGCGGCATACCTCGAAGCCACACTTAAAGAATTTCGCAGTGGCGCCCGCGCTAACTCGATGAATGGCATGATGGGAGATATTGCCAAAAAACTTACTGACGAAGATATTAAAATATTGTCGCAATATCTGGGTGGATTACACTAATATTAGCACCAGGCAGGGTCTTGTTGGCTCTGCCTGAGCGAGTTTTTTTTAAGAAATATGCTGCAAAATGCCTAAAATTGATCTCCGTTTTAAAAAATATTGAACTTTTTTTGAGATGGCCATTACAATCAAACCTTTGATTTTAATAAACTAAATTCATCAACTTCGTTTGCAATTGCTTTTTTTTTCGACAAAGACTTGTCATCTGCTCAGATTAGAGTAAATTAAAGTCAGTTACGTTTAGTAGCAAATAACAACATGGATTGCGCAAGCGGCAAGGAAGTTAGTAAGTGCCTATATCGGCACAATCTTAGGCATCAGGAAGGTGCACGCGTTGTAAAACGCCCAGGGACGAGTAATAAAGTACCAGGACGGTCGTGAATAATAAAATGTAATAACATGGAAGATAGATAATAATATAGGGAACTTGTATTAACAGGGTTGTTGTAAACGCATCAGGATGATTTAGCGAAATTGAGAGAAGTGTCCACCTAGACACGGTAAATATAGGGCGATAAGGTTATCTTATCGCCCTTTTGTTTTTACAATATTAAACCAGCCAATGTTGGCCTCAGCCCGCCATAAAGGGCGTCACCATTTACACTTTTCGTCAGGAACCATTCCACTGTTAGCTACTCAGACAAAAATGACTACCCGGTTTGTAACGAATGATGTGGCGATCCTGCATAAAACTGGTTAAAATGCGTGCCCTTTTTTACAGGTAATCAATTATGACGCGTCAAAAGAAAAGCCGTAATGCCGGCAACAATGGCCAGCGCCATTTACCAGCCGCAGAGGCGCGCAAAATGCGCCCGCCAAAAGAAGAAACCAAGAAAAAGGGCTCGGGCAAAAAATCCGGTAGTCGTAATAGCGTTGTCGAGCAAGATTTAGCGCAACTTGCGGCAAACAGTGGTTCGAAAGACCCAAGAACCGGTAGTAAAAAACCCATTGCCCTGATCGCTGAACCGATAAAAACGCAGCCAAACAAGCCTGATTTACAACCGAAAGCACGCTTAATAAAAGCGACTGCACCAAGCTTGAGTGCCACCGATGAACTTACACTGATTGAAAATGATATCTTGTTGCAACAATTGCTGGAGCGGATAGAAAATAATGAAACGCTAACCGGCAAAGATGCTAAGTATTTTAATGCCAAAACAGCCCGGCTTGAGCAGCTAATGGACCAACTCGGATTGACAAGGCAAGAGCCTGCAGAAGCAGATGATAACGATCCATTAGCGCAATTTGAGCGTACTGATTGGCGTAAGTCTATTTTAGGTGATGAGGATTAATGCAAATACCCTGGTTATTAACACTACTGGTTTTAGCGGCACTGACTATTGCAGGACTGGCATTTTATGCTGGGAAGTTGTTGTGGTTACTGCGTCAGCAAAAACAGCAACACGCTCAACAGTCATCAAAAGAACAACAACAGCAACTTAAAAACACGCTGTATGTTGAACAAAGCATTTTTACTATTTGCAAAGCTGTTGATGCCGGACAATGTGAATTGTCCGAAGGTGCGCTGCGGGTATGGGTGTTACTAAACCGATTACCAGAGCAGCAGCAAGGGCCACTTGCCGAAGATTATCCGGGTATTTTTCAGATGTACCAGACGGTTAAAGATATTCCTACCCATCAGGCACGTAAGCAGCAAGATAAACAGACTATTTCGCAACAAGATAAGCTGCGGTTACAAGCCGAATTGGCTTTGAAACCGCAGATCCTGGACGATACCACTAAATTGCTACAGCGTTTTAAACCGGCTTAAGCCAGTTTAAAACGCACGGTAGCGTTAGCTGATATTTTATTATTGTTTATAGACAGTGCCAGCTTTCATCACAAAACTAACCTGACCCATTAATTCAATATTTTGCAGTGGATCGCCAGGTACAGCAATAATATCGGCGGTTTTACCAGCTTTAATGCTACCAAGTTCGGTCTCTGCCCCCAATAAGCGGGCACCTTCAATCGTTGCTGATTGAATTGCCGCCATCATTGGCATGCCCGCCTCTGTCATATAAATAAATTCACGCCAGTTGTCGCCGTGCGGAAACACGCCGGCATCGGTACCAAAGGCTATTTTTACTCCGGCTTTATAAGCTCTGCCAAAGGTTTGCTGAATGAGTTTACCAATATTAGCTGCCTTCGGCCGCACCAGCTCAGGAAAAAAACCGTTAATAGCGGCTTTTTCAGCAGCCCATTTACCGGCACTTATGGTGGCAACATAATACGTCCCGTGCTTGCGCATTAAAGCAAAGGTCTCATTATCCATAAAGGTGCCATGCTCTATCGAATCTACTCCGGCTTTAATCGCCCGCTCCATCCCCTCTTTACCATGCGCATGCACGGCCACTTTCATATCATAATCTTTAGCGGTTGCCACCACAGCAGCAAACTCTTCATCAGTAAACTGCGGGTTAGTACCACTTTTTGCTACGCTCAATACGCCACCGGTGCCCGTTAGCTTAATTAAATCAGACCCTTCTTTATAACGTTGCCGCACGGCTTTGCGTGCTTCATCAGCACCGTTAATAACACCGTCTTTCGGACCCGGGTCACCCATTTGCCCAAAAGCAATGCCGTTAGTAGGATCGGCATGACCACCAGTAGTGGCAATAGATTTACCGGCTGCATAAATTCTGGGTCCTTTGATATAACCCTGCGCAATCGCTTTACGTAAGGCCACACTAATTTGATAGTTGTCACCCAGCTCGCGCACTGTAGTAAAGCCGGCCATTAAGGTTTTTTCTGCAAATACTGCACCGCGTAAAGCAAAGTCAGCTTCGTTAAGGCGTTGCCCTTCGCTATATACCGTTGGGCTAAATTGTGTATAAAAATGGGTATGCATATCCATCAAGCCGGGTAGCACCGTATGCTGCGCCAGGTTAATCAGCGTATCATCACTACCTGGCTGTCGAAAACCTGCTTCAATAGCAGTAATTTTATCACCGTCAATAATGATGGTCTGTTCAGTTAATACTTTTCCGTCTTCAACACTGAGTAACTTACCGGCATGAATTAGCGTTGCGGCACTAACCATCATGCTGCTAAAACTGAGACCAACGGCAACTGCTAATAATGCTTTATGCATAGTTTGTGTCCTTTTTTATTGAAACTACAATGTGCACCCGCCAGCTGCTTATGCGCAACTGTGCTGCGGCACAGCCCTTTATTTCTCAGATGAACAGCGATATCAGCTTAAAATACCCAGGCTAAACGGATAACCAGCACTTTTAAGCTGAAAATGGCGGGCACCATCACAATAAACGTCTGCAGCCTGTTCAATTAACTGGTAATAGGTATTTCGATTTAAGCGGGCAGACAAACCGCGCCATAATTGCAAGTATGGTAGTTGTTGTTGTTCAAACGTTTGCAGACGTAGTGGATACTGCGGGGTCACACTCACTGCATCACCAATATTGGTGGTTAGCGTTAACAAAGGCCCATTTTCGGTATCTTGCCACTGGCTGGCCACTACCAAAAAAGGCGCATCTTCAACCTGGATCCGCACTTTCTCTACCGGGGTTTGCAAATAATATTGTTGTTGCTGACATATTAATACTGAAGCAAATAAACGCACCATAGGCTTACGGCGGATCTCACTACCCTGATAAAGCCAACGACCATCGGCGGTAATCAATAATGGTAAATCACCACAGAACGTCGGCTGCCAGCTTTCCACCGGTGCCAGATCAGGACACTGTAATTGCTGCTGTAATGAGGTTAGATCCATGTTATATCTGCTTTCTGGTTACAATAGCCCTAACCATAGAGGGCTGTAACACAAGGGTCAAGCAAACAACGTAATGCCATAACTACTGCAAGAAAGCATAGAATTGATAATTCACCAAATGTCGTCATTCAGCACACAAACTAAACTCAGCATTTTTAATGACAATTAATTGCTTAATTTACCGTTGCCACCCATTTTTTAGTTTTTACTCTCTGCTGGCGTAACATCATCGGCTTAAGATTGATAAACTTGTCGCGTCGATAAAACAATGTAATCTTAAATATTTACTTAGGAGTGAGTAATGGATGAAATAACCACTTTGTATCAGGAAAACCATGAACTATTGCTGGGTTTAGTTCTACAGTTGGTTGCCGCTATCATTATTTTTTATGTTGGCCGGTTGGTAGCTAAAGGGCTGTCACGGCTGTTAGAAAAAGGCTTATTGTCACGTTCGGTAGACAAAGCAGTCGTAGCGTTTTTGGTCAGTATCGTTTACGCCGTAGTGCTTATTGCGACTATCTTGATGGCATTGTCACAGATTGGAGTACAAACTACCTCGTTTATTGCCATTCTCGGTGCTGCAGGTTTGGCTGTTGGCTTGGCACTGCAAGGTTCGCTGGCAAATTTCGCTTCGGGTATTTTAATTATACTGTTCAGGCCTTTTAAAGCCGGAGACTTTATTGACGGTGGCGGTGTTTCAGGTACTGTAGAAAAAATCGACATTTTCCAAACCCAAATGAAAACCCCTGATAATAAGCGGGTTATCGTGCCCAATGCGCAAATTACTGGCGGGCCTATTACTAACTATTCAGCAGAACCTATTCGTCGGGTCGATCTGGTTATTGGTATCAGCTACGATGCTGATTTATTACTGGCAAAAAAATTGTTGCATGACATGCTGCTAAATGACCCGCGAGTACTAACCGAGCCAGCCTTTAGTGTCAATGTTGGGGCATTGGCAGACTCTTCAGTTAACATGAATGTGCGGCCCTGGGTTAACTCGGCTGATTACTGGGGCGTTTACTGGGATATGCTGGAAAGAGTGAAATTGACTTTTGATGAGCATGGCATTGGTATTCCGTTCCCACAAATGGACGTGCACTTTTACAAAGATAAAATAGATACCAAGGAGTAAACATGAATCGATTCGCATTATCGATGTTGAGCTGTCTGCTGGCCAGTGGTGCTATCAGTGCTCAGCAAGCCGACACTGACGATGGAGAGGTATGGCAAACTTCTGCAGAATTAGGTGCTATTAGCACCTCAGGCAATACTGCCGGCACGTCAATTACCGGTAAAATTGACGCCAGGCAGGAGCTCGACGCCTGGAACAATCAGTATATTTTCAGTGCTTTTTTTAAAGAAGATGAAAAAACGGATGAGGATGGCAACACCGTTAATGAGCGCTCGGCAGAGCGTTATCTTATTTCTGCTAAAGGCGCTTACAAACTGAATACTGAGTTTGATAATTTGTTTATGATTGGTTCGCATACCAATGACAAATTTGGTGCTTTTGAAAAGTATAATACGCTGGCGGTAGGTTACGGTACCCGCTTATATCAAGCAGAAACTCAACATCTGGACGTTGAGATTGGTCCGGGTTATTTTTTTGGTACCCGGGCTACCGGTGAAACCGAAAACGGGCTAATTATCCGAGGTGCAGCGGCCTACAGCTGGCAAATAAGTGAATCAGCAGCCTTTAGCCAAACTCTGAGTGTCGAATATGGTGATGATAATACCCGCTCTATTGCCGAGACCGCAGTAACCGCTAAGATTAACGGTGCCATGCAAATGAAAGCGGCTTTTTTGGTACAAAATGACTCTGACGTTCAGCCAGATAAAAAGAACACTGATACCCAAACCTCGCTCACTTTAGTTTATTCTTTTTAACCACCATTGCCGCCTTAGCTGAATACTTCAGCTAAGGCATTATTCTTTAATAAGATTGTTGCATAAATTGTTTGGATAATTTTCATTTTAAACTATGATTTATTATTGGACAGCTTAATAACGACTATTTGTATCAGAGATGTAAATGATGAAAAAAAGCAGCCACGCCAGAATGCTACGTCTATACCCGGTAATCGGTGTTTTGGTGTATCTTCTGCTTGGTATGCTCTGGATTGTGTTCAGTGACAGCTTACTAGCTATGCTGGTTACCGATAACGCGCAACTAAGCCACTACCAAACCTATAAAGGCATAGCCTATGTTGGGCTAACCGGGCTGCTCGCCTGGCTGCTTTTACGCCATCACCAAGGCCTAACCGCCACCTTGCAGGCAAGCGAGCAAGCACTTAGTCAAACCTTTGATCATGCTGCTGCCGGTATTGCCCATGTTGATAACAATGGCCACTTTTTGCGGGTTAACCGGCAATTTTCAGCAATGCTTGGCTATAGCAGTACTGAAATGCAAAACATGTCATTTCAGCAAGTAACCCATCCGGCAGATTTAGAACAAGAACAACAGCAATTTGCCCAGCTAGTACAAGGCATAACCACCAGTTATAGTGTAGAGAAACGATATTTTAATAAAACCGGCACTATTATCTGGGTAAAGCTAGCAGTGGCTAAAGCACCTGATACCCGTGGTGTTACACCTTATTACATATCAGTAGTACAGGATATTTCTGCCCAAAAATTGGTTGAGCAGCAATTACTTGAGAGTGAGTTACTATCCAGGACCTTACTTGACAATGCACCACAAATTTCAATTCAAGGCTACGATGAGCATGGCATTACCCAATACTGGAATAAAGCCAGCGAGTATATTTATGGTTATACCAAAGAAGAAGTGATTGGCCGTAGCCTGCTTGATTTAATTATTCCGGAACAGGCTTGTGATGAAGTGCGCCAGGCCATGGCTTATATGGCCGAACATGCCGAGCCAATTCCAGCCAATGAGCTTACCTTAAAGCGCAAAGATGGATCGCTGGTCTCGGTGTTCTCCAGCCATGCCGTAGTAAAATTACCGGATAAACCGGCAAAAATTTTCTGTATTGATATCGATTTAACCGAACGTAAACGCCAAGCTGCCGAACTGGCCTTTTTAGCCGAGTTCGACCCGTTAACCCAACTACCTAATCGGCAGAATTTTAGCATCAGGCTTAGTAATGCGGTTAAGTTAGCCAAACGAAACCAACACTTTTTGGCAGTAATGATCCTCGATTTAGACCACTTTAAAGATATTAACGACAGCTATGGCCATCAAACCGGTGACAGCTTGCTGCTGCAAGTTACGGAACGGTTAAACCAGAGTTGCCGCGAAACAGATACGCTGGCCCGGCTGGGTGGTGACGAATTTGTTTTTCTGATAGAACAATTAGCCGAGCCAGAAGATGCTGCCAGGGTGGCTGAAAAAATATTACAGCAACTACTCAGCCCCTTTACATTGGGCCAGCAGACAGATGTTAATGTTGCCGCCTCAGTGGGTATTTGTATCTATCCCATTCATGCTGACAGCGCTGATGCGCTACTGCAAGGCGCAGATGCAGCGCTATACCGGGCTAAAGCCGATGGCCGCAACACTTACAGCTTTTATTCTGACAGCCTTACCCAGCAAGCCCGGCAACGGCTGGTGCTGGAGCAGCGGCTGCGCAATGCGCTGAAAAATAACCACTTGTGCTGTTATTATCAACCCCAATTAGATATTGCCAGTGGCCTGATCATTGGCGCAGAAGTGTTAATACGCTGGATCGATCCCACGGATGGCATGATTGGCCCTGATAAGTTTATCCCATTGGCAGAAACCAGTGGCTTAATTCACCCTATTGGCCAATTTGTATTGCAGCAGGCCTGCCGCCAGGGACAGGCCTGGAAGCTGGCCGGCCTGGCCAATATCAACTTAGCCATTAATGTCTCGCCACAACAATTTAATAAGGGTGATTTACAACAAAAAGTGACAACTATTCTGCAGGAAACCGGCTTTGACCCGGCCTGCCTGGAGCTGGAAGTTACTGAAAATGCGCTAATGGGCGACGAAGAGGATGTGATCAAAACCATGACCGCCCTGCGTGCATTGGGTATTAAGTTGGCCATCGATGACTTTGGTACCGGTTATTCTTCCTTAGCCTATTTAAAACGCTTACCGCTGGATATCTTAAAAATAGATAAGCGCTTTATTGAAAATTTACCGGCAGCAGAAGATGACCAAAGCATCGCTAAAGCGATAATAGATCTGGCGCATAACCTGCGGTTTAAAGTATTGGCTGAAGGGGTAGAAACCGCTGAGCAGCTGGCTTTTTTGCGGCAGCAACATTGCGACTATTATCAGGGTTATTATTTTAGCAAGCCGGTGCCGGCGGAGCAGTTTGCGGTATTACTGCAGCAACAACGTAACGCCCAACAGGCCGCTACTGACTAATACGGATCTGGCTGTAACCCAGCCCTTGCTGTTTTTCCAGACGAATTTGCACGGGCACCCGCTGTTTTAATGCCTCAACATGACTGATAATCCCAATCATTTTACCGCTGGCATTTAACTGGTCTAATGCTGCCAGCGCGCTTTCCAGCGTATCGGCATCCAGGGTACCAAAGCCCTCATCCAGAAATAATGAATCAATACTGGTTTTGCTGCTGACTAAATCAGATAACGCCAGCGCCAGTGCCAGACTCACCAAAAAGCTCTCGCCGCCGGATAATGTTTTAGTGTCACGGGCCGCGTCAGCCTGCCAAGTATCTAATACTTGCAGCTCTAATTCAGCCGTAGGATGGCGCGCCAGCTGATAACGATTATGCAGTAACTGTAACTGCTGATTAGCCAGCTGCACCAATTGCTGCAAGGTAAGGCCTTGCGCAAAACGGCGGTATTTAGCGCCATCGGCAGAGCCTATCAAGCTGTTTAATCTTTGCCACAATGCCAGCTGTTGCTCTGCTGTAGCAATTTCTGCCAGTACGCTTTGCAGCACCTTTTTGCGCTGCTGATCGCTGCTAAGCTGATGCTGTAACTGGCCCTGCTGCTCGTTAAGTTGCTGTATCTGTTGTTCCTGCTGCTGTAGCTGCGCTGACAATTGTTGCTGCGTTAACGTGGTAAGCTGCTGTTGTGCCAGCTCATTGAAACGCTGCTGCCGATCTGCTAGCAGGCGGTTGATGGCAACCTCAGCTTGTTGCAGTTGCTGCTGTAGTGCTGTTAGTTCGCTTAACTCGTTATCACTGAGCAACGCCGCCAGAAAGACCTCTTCATCTTTAACATCACTGGCGGTCAGGGCCTGCTGCCATTGCTGCGTAACCTGCTGCAACACGGACACTATCTGTTCACACTGGCGCTGTAGCACCTGTTGCTGGCCCTGCCAGTGCTGTAATTGCTGTTGTAATTGCTGTAACTGCTGTTTCAGTACTGCCAGATCAGCGGTCGCACGCTGTACCTGCGGTGGCTCATGTTGCAAAGCCTGCCATTGTTGCTGCCACTGTGCCAACTCAGTGTCCCGGGCAACTAGCTGCTCCTCTTCGCGTTGTAGCTGCTGCGCCAGCATGGCTTGTTGATGTGCCCATTCAGTCTGCTGACGTTCCGACTGCTGTAGCGTTGTTGTTAGTTGCTGCAATTGCTGTTGCTGCTGCTCAAATTGGTTTAGCTGTTGCCCGGTTGCCGCCAGTTGCCGTTGTAGGTGCTCGGCATGCTCGTTAAGCGTCTTAGCAAGTTTAGCGCTGTCTGCTTGCTCTGCTATATTAACTACGCTGGGCAATAACGGTTGTAGCTGGTTTTGTAGCTCGTCCAACTCGGTTTGTTGCTGCGCAGCCTGACGTTGCAACTGCGCTGTTTCAGTTGTTAGCCCGGCCTGACGGGTGCGGGCGGCTTCACCAGCAGTTTGCACGTTATTAAACTCAGCTTCTTTCTCAACCAGTTGTTTAGCAGTGGCCGAGCCGTCCAGTTGTTGATACTCGCTAACGGCCGGGTGTCCGGTGCTGCCACACAACGGACAAGGCTCCCCTGGTTGTAAATTGGCCCGGTGTTCAGACAATTGCATAATCAGTTGTTGTTGCGCTAATAACTGTTTTTTATCTGCTATCTGCTCATTCAGATGTTTAAAGCGTTGGCGCAGGCTGGTAAGTTCATCAGCCAGTGGAGCCAGTTGTTGTTGTTTGTCAGAGTGTAGCTGCTGCAATTCTGCCAGTTGCTGTTGCCGTTTTTGCCGTTGGGCCAGTAGCCGTTCAGCCTGTTGCAGCTGATGCAACCGGTCACGCTGCTGTTGTTGTTGCTGGCGCAGACTGGCAGCATCACCACCCTGCGTTAACGCTGCCAGTTGCTGTTGCAACTGAGCATGCTCTGAAACTTGCTGTTGCAGGGTTGCTGCCAGCTGGCGTTGCTGTTGCTGTAATTGTTGTTGCTGCTGATTAAGCTTTTGCTGGTGCTGCCGAGCCCGCTGCTGTTCTGCCACAAAATACTGCCAGCCCTGCCATAACAGATTGGCCTGGTTGGTTTGGCCGGTCTGAATATTACTCTGCAGTTGCTGCTGTTCAGCCTGTAACTGTTGCTGCTGTTGTTGTGCCTGTTGCAGTGCCTGGTACAATGGCGCCAGCTTGCTGGCTGGCTGATGACGTTGCAAACGGGCTAATGCTGGCTGTTGCCGGGCATGTTCAGCAATAAGTTCAGCCATTTCAGCTTTGGCTTGCTGTAGTGCTTGTTCCGCGTCAGCCAATTGCTGACGCCATTGCAACAGCTGACGCTGCTTGCTAACACCTTGCTGCTGTTGATTTAAGTGGGTTTTTAACGCTGCCAACTCAGCCGTTAAATGCTGTTGTTGTTCGGGCGAAAGTAACTCAGTGGCAGACGCCTTGGCCTGCAGCAGCTCCAGCGCGGCTTTATGCTCGCGGGCATCACTAAACACCTGCTCGGAAATCCGGCCATAAACATCGGTGCCGGTCAGCTCTTCCAGCAATTCTGCCCGTTCATTGGCGTCGGCATTTAAAAAGGCCGCAAAACTGCCTTGTGCCAGTAACATTGACTTAGTAAAGCGGCCAAAATCCAGCCCGGTCAGTTCGGTAACCAGTTTTAGTTTTTCGTTGGTTTTTTCTGCCAAAATAGTGCCATCTAACCTGGCAAGCTCTACTTTCGCCGCCTGTAAATTGCCATCGGCCTGGCCACGGGCACGGCGCTGGCTCCAAAATGCCCGATAACTCTGGCCGGCCACCTCAAACTCTACTTCTGCTAAACACTCGCTGCTGTGGCGGCTCATTAGCTCATTACTGGTTGGCGAGGTTTTAAGACGTGGCGTTTGGTGGTACAGCGCCAGGCAAATGGCATCCAAAATGGTGGTTTTGCCGGCACCGGTTGGGCCAACAATGGCAAATAAACTGGTACTGTCAAACGGTGGCAGCCGAAAATCGATCAGCCATTCGCCGCGTAAAGCGTTAAGGTTTTGCAGCCGTACCGACAGTATCTTCATTTTACTGTGGCCTGCGGCGCGGCTTCACGCTGCTGTACTTTGGCCAATACTTGTTGATGCAATTCGGTTAGCTGCTGTTGTTGCTCTGCGGTTATCACTTCATCGGCCAGCCGCGCTTGCCATACTTCAGCTGGTGCCAGTTCTGCCAGGCTGGTTTGTTTAAACTGCTGCAAACTGGCACCGGCGTTGCTGCGCTCACGCCGCAGTCGTAATAGCGTTACCGGCAACCCTGCCAATATCTGCTCTACTCTGGGCTGTAAATCGGTTAAATAGCCATCGCTACTGTTTATCACCACTTCTAACCATAAGGTTACACCGCTATCCAAGCTGTCGAGCACCGGCTTTAGCCGTGCAGGCAAACTGCTTAAATCGGTTTTAATACTGACTAATGGCTGAAAACAGGGAATGGCGATACTACTCACGGTTTTTTGCTTACCGTCAAATTCAAGTAGCCACAGTTGCTTTTGCTGACGGGCCTCATCAAAACTTAGCGCTATAGGCGAGCCACTGTAACGAATGTCAGTACTACTATTCAGTTGCTGCGCCTGATGAATATGCCCCAGCGCGATATAGTCTGCGGCTGGAAAAGCACTCGCCGAAAAAGCTTCCAGTGTGCCGATATAAATGTCTCGCACCGATTCAGACTGGCTTACGCCAACAGTGGTTAAATGGCCGGTCATGACGATGGGTAAATTCAACTGATGTTGCTGGTTATACTGCAGTGCCAAGGCATATAACTGCTGATAATGACTGGCAATGGCTTGTTGCAAGTCTAGCTGCTTTTGCTGACCACTTTGCCCGGCCTGGCTTTGCAGTAAATCACGCGAGCGTAAAAATGGTACCGCTGCCAGCAAACAGGCCGGCGCCTGCTTATTATTATGCAATACTACCAATTGGCCAGCTAATTCGGCGGATATAGCCGGAATAACCGACGTATTCAGCCTGGCCAGCAACTGTTTGCTTTCAGCCAGCACGGCGGGCGAATCGTGATTACCACCTAACATCACCAACTGGCAACCGCTTGGTTGTAAATCGACAATAAACTGGTTGTATAACTCGCGGGCATAACTAGGAGGAGTGGCGGTATCAAAAATATCACCGGCGACAATTATAGCATCGATGGCTTGCTCGGTTACCTGCAGTACCAGCCAGCGTAAGAACGCCGCATGTTCAGTCTCACGGCTTTTACCAATAAAATGCTGGCCTAAATGCCAGTCGGAACTATGAATAATTCGCAAATTAACACCACCCGCAGCACGATATTAAAAAGCCTGATTAATCAGGCTTTTTGGTCTTGATAAACTGTGAACTCTAAAAAGGGATATCGTCATCAAAGTCGATAGGCGGTTCCATTGGCGGCCGCTGTTGTTGCTGCGCCGGTTGCTGGCTGCCTTGTTGCGCCGGCTTTTGATAACCACCTTGTTGCGGTGCTGACTGAGATGGCGCCTGCTGGTAACCCCCCTGTTGCGGTTGCTGATAACCACCTTGTTGTGCCGGCTGTTGCTGTGGCGCACGTTGTTGGTAGCCACCTTGCTGACCACCGCCCATGCCACCGCCTTGTTGCTGGCCATCACCGCGGCCGTCAAGCATTTGCAGCTCGCTGGCCACAATTTCAGTGGTGTAGCGCTCAACGCCGTCTTTGTCGGTCCACTTACGGGTTTTTAGCTTACCTTCAATATATACCTTACTACCCTTGCGCAGGTATTCACCGGCAATTTCGGCCAGGCGCTGATAAATAACAACCTTGTGCCATTCGGTTTGTTCTTTTTTCTCGTTACTGGCTTTATCGGTCCAGCTTTCTGAAGTAGCCAGCGTCATATTAGCCACGGCACCACCCTGCGGCATATAGCGCACTTCCGGGTCTGCCCCCAGATTGCCGATTAAGATAACTTTATTAACTCCACGCGCCATACGATTTCTCCTGAAAAATTAAGGTTGGGTTGTGCCAACCAATGACCGGGCCTGCGCCAGGTCAAACTGTTGCGGACTGACTTTTAAGTAACAACGCTGTTCAGTCAATAAAATAGTGACTTCCTGCACGCCGCCAAGTGCCGCCAATTGGCTGGCCAGTAAACTGGCATCGTGCTCTGAGTGTAACTGCACCGCCAGCGACACCCGCTGGGCCCGTGCAGGCACCAACATGGTTTGAGCAATAAGCAGCCATAATAAACCAATAGCGGCCAAAACGGCAAACACCATTGCATAACCAAATTGTCCGGCTACTACACCACCAATCACACCACCGGCAAAAGCACCAAAGAACTGGCTACTAGAATAAATACCCATTGCGCTTCCGCGTTGGCCGGCCGGCGCTACCCGCGAGACCATTGCCGGCAAACTGGCTTCTAAAAAATTAAAACCGGTAAAAAATAAAAACAAGGCTGCCACTAACCACCACAAATCAGTAGCCAGAAAAGCCAGCAGCATGGCGATAATCAACAAGCAAATCGCCACTAAAAAATAGCCTTTTTCCTGCTGCTTGCGCATGGCGATGATCATCATCGGCACCATCAGCATAAACGAGGCCAGCAGCACCGGTAAATAAACCTGCCAATGCTGATCGGCAGCCAATTGATATTGGCTTAGTAATACCGGTAAGGCAACAAACATGGCGGTTAGCATTAAGTGCAGCATTAGCACACCAATATCCAGTTGTAATAACTGGCGATGCTTAAGCATGCTAAGCAAAGTAGCCGGAATGGCCAGCGTTTCAGCGGCCGGCGCTTTATTAACACTTTTAGGCACTAAAAAGGCAACAATTAACATGGCACAACAGGCCAGCACCGCAGTAAACCAGAATACCCCGCTTAAGCCGGCCCACTTGGCAATAAGGGGCCCGGCAACCAGCGCCAGCGCAAAAGACAAACCAATACTGGCGCCAATAATGGCCATTACTTTCGGCCGTTGCTCGTCACGGGTTAAATCGGCAGCCAGCGCCAGCACCGCACCGGCAATAGCGCCGGCACCTTGTAAAATACGGCCGAAGGTAACCAGGTAAACCGACTCAGCCAAAGCTGCAACCACCGAACCTAGCGCAAATAACGCCAGGCCAAGCAGCATGACTTTATGCCGGCCAATGCGATCAGATAACCAGCCAAATGGAATTTGCAAAATAGCCTGCGTCAGGCCATAAGCGCCAATAGCCAAACCAATCCATAGCGGTGAGTAGCCAATAAGCTCAGTACCATACAGCGCAAATACCGGCAGCAGCATAAACAAGCCCAGCATCCGGGTAGAGAATACCAGGGCCAGAGCCAGAGCAGCCCGTCTTTCAATAGTGTTTAGTTGATCCATTAATTTTGACTGGCAGCCGAAATAAGCACGCTAGTTTAGCACAAAACTACTGCGCTTTAAGTGGATTGTTAATTAGCCCGCAATTTGCTTACTTTGCTGGCGCAGCAAACCTACCGACAACAGTAAAAGGCTTAACGGCAGTAACGATAAATAAAACGCCGTTTGGCCATTAAAGTTAGCAAAGGTATAGCCGGTAACAATAGAACCGGTTGTACCGCCCAGCGCAGAAAACACCACAATTAAGCCGGTCATGGCGGCATGTTGTACTTTCGGCAGGGCGCTTAAAATAACCGAATTAATAACCGGGTAAATAGGGGCCATAAACAAACCAATTAAAGGAAATAAATACGCTGCCAGCGGCGCGCTGAATAAACTTACGTCAGCAGCTACCTGAACATTATGGGTTAGCGGCAAGGTCAGCAAAATTAAGGCGGCCATACAGACCAGACAAATATTTAGCAACCAGTACCAACTTAAATGTCTGAGGACAAAACCGGCCGCCAGCCGGCCCAGTGCCAGACTAGCGGCAAAGATACTAGTTAATTGCACACTTAGCTGGTTCGGCAAGCTAAGCACTTCGTTATTAAAAGTAGGAAGCCAACTGCCAATACCTTGCTCAATTAATACATATAAAAACGCTGACAAAACAAACACAAATACTAATGGCCGGTATACCAGCTTAATCATCGCCAAAAAGTCATCCGTAGCACGGCTTATTTTTGGCAGCTCAAGCGAAGGAAAGCGGGTAGTAAGTAACAGCAGCAGGTTTAGTGCCGACAAACCAGCCAACCACCAGTATACCTGCAGCCAGTCAGCAGACTGTGGCGCGGTCGGATCCATAAAGGCTGCAAATACCCAGTAGCCACTCAGCACCCCTAGCATAAAAAAACCTTCAATAAAATTCAGCAGCGAGGCGTGCTCAGCATTGGTGCGGGTAACAACGCCAATGCTGGCATAAACTGATACCTTAACTAAGGCAAAACTAGCGCCTACCGTTAAAAACAGCAGCTTGGTGGTTAAAAATGCCGGTAGCAAGGGCATTGCCAAGCAGGCCAGCGTAACCAGGCTTACCCCAATTAACATGGCATTTTTATAACCCAGGCGCGGCAGCCAGGCAGCAATCAAAAACGACACTATTGCAATTGGAATATCTTTAAAGCCCTCTAATGCACTGGCGGCTTCTTTGGTAATTTGATAAGTGTGAATAACCTGAAGTATCACCGTACCGACACTGTTTAACAGTATTGCAAAGACAAAATAGGTCAGCAGTAACGCCAGTTTTATTCTTAGAGTTGCCATAGGTTTATACTCATTTCGGCCCCAGCCAGGTGACCGTTGTTGGTTTTTTACCCTGTTACAGCCGACTATACAATGTTTTAATTGTCAATTGCAATCGATTGCAAAGATGATTTAAAAGCGTGTATAGTGCTGTTAATGTTGATTGCTTGAAGGAATACTAATGACATTGCATGCAGACTTAACCCGGGCATTAGGCGTAGCCGAATGGCAATTACCCGATAGCGGCTTTACTCCGGAGCTGCATATGTTAAAAGAAACCCTGCTAAGTTTGGGCAATGGCTATATTGGCAGTCGCGGCAGTTTTGATGAGGCCACACCCGCTGACATCACCCATTGTGAAGGGACTTATCTGAATGGGGTGTACAGCAGCGAACCTATAACCTACGGCGAAAGCGCCTACGGTTTCGCCCGCAACAACCATAAAATGCTGCAGGTAGCTAATGGCAAGGTGCTGCAGCTTAGCGTCGACGATGAAGCCGTTACCATTACTGGTGCTACAGAGCATCAGCGCCAGCTGGATTTAAAAACAGGTGTGCTGCATCGCCAGTGGCAGTGGCAAAGCCGCCAGGGCAAACAACTACAGCTGCAAAGCCGCCGCTTTATTTCTCAGGCAAACCCGCATTTGCTGGCGATAGAGCTAAGTGTTACCGCACTTAATTTTAGCGGCGATATTCAGCTCGACAGTTTGCTGGATGCCGGCTACCCCGGTTTTCAGAAAAAAGACGATCCCAGAGTTGGGGTAATGTCGATAGCCGACAGCCTGAGTTTACGACAACAGCACTGCGATGCTAAGCAGGCCACTATGTTGCATCAGGCCCATGGCAGCGAGAGCCGGGTTGCCGCGGCAATGAGCCACCAGTTGCCGGCTAATGCTAAATGGTTAGCTAACCACTGTACCGAACATTGTATTAGTCAGCAGTTTCAGCTTAGCCTGACTAAAGGCGAGCCGTTAGTTCTGCACAAGCTGGTTGTGTATTGTCATAACAATGAGCAAGCAGACGACAGTCAACTGCAGCAGCACATTAATATGCTATTGCAACAAGTCTGCGCTCAGAGCTTTGCCAGCCAGCTAACGGCACACCAACAATACTGGGCCGGGTTCTGGCAGCAGGCTGATGTTAAAATTGGTGGCGACAGTGCACTACAGCAAGGGATCCGCTTTAATCTTTTTAGCCTGGCGCAGGCCGCCGGCCGCAATGGCGTCAGTAATATTGCCGCCAAAGGGCTAAGTGGTCCCGGCTACGATGGCCATTATTTCTGGGATACCGAAATTTATGTGGTGCCGGTGCTTAGCCTGACCCAGCCAGACACTGCCCGTCAGTTACTTACGCACCGTTTCAGCCAGCTAAATGCGGCCCGCCAGCGCGCCCGACAAATGAGTCACCCGCGCGGCGCACTTTACCCGTGGCGCACCATTGGCGGCGAAGAGTGCTCAGCTTATTTTCCTGCCGGTACAGCCCAATACCATATTAATGCCGCCATTGCTTATGCTATTCGCAGCTATTATCTGGCCACTGCCGATAGCCATTTTATCCGCGAAATGGGCGCCGAAATGCTGCTGGAAACTAACCGGCTATGGCTGGATTTAGGCTTTTTTAATCCACGTCAGCAGCAGCGTTTTGAAATTCATCAGGTGACCGGCCCCGATGAATACACGGCTATCGTCAACAACAACTTTTATACTAATGCCATGGTGCAACTGCAGCTGGAATTTAGCCTGCTCATTTTTGCTGACTACCCCGAGCTTGCTGCAAAATTCGAGGTAAGCAACTCTGAGCTGCAAAGCTGGCAGCGTGCAGCAGACAATATGTACCTGCCGTATGATCACGAGCTGGCCATTCAGGCGCAGGACGACAGTTTTTTAAACAAAAAACCATGGGACTTTGCCACTACCCCAGCCGACAAATACCCCTTATTGCTGCATTTTCACCCACTGGTTATTTACCGCCATCAGGTGCTAAAACAAGCCGATACCGTATTGGCCAATGTGCTGTTGGATAACCGGATAAGCCCGGCCCAAAAAACACGCGACCTAGCTTACTATGAACCCCTCACCACGCACGATTCCAGTTTATCGGGCTGTATTCATAGCATTGCCTTTGCTGAAGCGGGTAACACTGAACAGGCACACGCTTTTTTTGGCAACTCGGCCCGGATGGATTTAGACAACTATCATGGCAATACCGGGGTGGGGGTACATATTGCTTGCATGGCCGGTAGCTGGTTATCGCTGGTAATGGGGTTTGCCGGCTTAAGAGTGCGCAAAGATGGCTTGTATTTTCAACCTCGCCTACCGCAAGCGTTGCCCGAGCTGGAATTCCGGTTGTGTTATCAGAACCGGATCCTGCAAGTCAGTTTAAGTGCCGATCAGGCTAGCTATCAGTTGATCTCTGGCAAACCTTTAACGCTTTACCATGCTAACCAAGCTGTGTCATTGGATGTTGGCGCACCAGTAAAGTGTAGCGCAGGAGTGTGACATGCCAGTAAAAGCCGTAATTTTTGATTTAGATGGCGTACTAACCGACACTGCACATTATCATTTTCAAGCCTGGCAAGCGCTGGCTAACGGCTTAGGTATTGCCTTTACCGAGCACGATAATGAACAGCTAAAAGGAGTAGACCGTTTAGGGTCGCTGCGCTGGATTTTACAACACGCCAACCAGCAAGTAAGCGCAGAGGAAGAAAACCGGCTAATGCAGCAAAAAAACCAGCGCTACCTTGAGCTGATAGCCCATATGAGCCCGGCCGACTTATTCGCCGGGGTGCAGCCGTTATTTGCAGCCCTACGCCAAAGCGGCATTAAAATTGGCCTGGCATCGGCCAGTAAAAATGCCGCCCTGGTAGTTGTCCGCTTAGGTATTGCTGACCAGTTTGATTACATTGCCGATGCTAACAAGGTTGTTAACAGCAAACCCGATCCGGAGGTGTTTTTATTGGCCGCCAAAGGGCTGGGGGTAGCACCCGGGCATTGTATCGGCGTGGAAGACGCGGTTGCTGGTGTCGAGGCGATTAACCGCGCCGGCATGCAAGCGATAGGTATTGGCGAGCCAAGTGTGCTTAAAAACGCTCTGAAAGTATATCCAAGCGTCCAGGCGTTAAAATTCGCTGACTTGGTGAAGCTGTGAAGCACGCTGAACTAAGTGGCGGTTAGCATTGCTGAAGGGCCGCCACAGGTATGTCAGTCTTTCGTTCTAATGGTTTTATCGTAAACTAGACTGCCTGTCGACCAGCTTAACCGGTAGCAACTGCGACGCTGCCTTACCGCCGTTAATCCGGCTTAATAATTGCTCAACCAACAACTGGCCGCCGGCATGGGTGTCTTGCTTAACGGTGGTCAGCGACGGCGTGCAGTAAGCCGACATGGCAATATCATCAAAACCTACTATTGCTATCTGTTGAGGTACCTTAACGCCATGCTCCAGCAGCGCTTTCATTGCGCCCATGGCAATGGCGTCACTGGCGGCAAAAATGCCATCAAGGCTATCAAGCTGAGCAAACAGCGCTTGCTGGGTCTGCAAATAACCGGCCTGCGCAGTAAAATCAGTATTTAGTTGCAATGCAGGCTCTACCTGAATGCCGGCAGCGTGCAGTGCATCCTGATAACCCAGATAGCGCATTTCAATTTCGGTGTGCCGAATATCACCTAAAAAGGCCACCCGCTTGCAGCCCTGCTTAATTAAATGCGCCACCGCCAACTGAGCGCCTTGGCGGTTATCGCTACCTATTACCGGAAACTGCTCATTGCCGGTAGCAGCACCCCACACCACAAAAGGTACCCCGGCGGTGGCCAGTTGATCGACCCGCGCATCATGCTCGCCCTGGCCGATAACAATAAGACCATCGGCGCGTTTTGAATCAAAATAATAACTACGCCAATCTTTGTCGGTGGTTTTGCTGGTACTAAGCAGCATGTCATAACCTTTGGCGGTTAACTCGTCGGCAATAACTCCCAGAATATCCAGTAAAAACGGATCGCTTATCGCTTGCTGAGTTTTGGCATCAAATAAAATAATTACCGCTATAGTGTAACTTTTTTGGGTGCGCAAACTGCGCGCCGTCGCATTGACCTTAAACTGATGATCAGCGGCAATTTGTTGCACTTTTTGCCGGGTTTGGGCATTTATGACCGGATTATCACGCAAAGCGCGCGAAGCGGTAGATCCCGACACCCCGGCCAGTCTGGCAATATCGGCCAGTGTCATTACTTTTGCCGCTTGTTTCATCACTTATTTCCGTTTTGTTTGTGTAGTAACGCTTTACTGTTTTGCATAGCATAATGCCTTAAGCGCCCTGCAGGAGCAACGCCAGCTTAAATTTGAATATAGCAAACTACATTTTAATGCTAATTACGTCTATGCAATCGTATGCAAAATAGCTAAAAGCGCATTGCAATCGATTGCATTATTTTTAAAAGTGTCTTAAGGTAAGTTTCGCGCGGCACAACATTAAAAATACAGCCAGCGTTTCTATCAACAGGACAGGAGAATAATAATGGCGTTACAACTTAATAAAATTACTACTGCCATGGTGTTGCTGTTCAGCTTACCGCTGGTTGCTCAGCAAAGTAGCGACAGCAACACTACCGAACGCGCTACGCAGCGAAATACCGAAAACAGTCAAATTGAACAAATAGTGGTTACCGGTAAAGCCAGCGGTATGACTGGTTTAAAAGTCGACACCAGTTATGCTGTTACTAATGTATCAGCTGAAAATATTACCCGGCTGGCGCCAAAAAGCACCGCCGAATTATTTACTGTCATACCGGGTGTTTGGGCCGAAAGCTCTGGCGGGGTAGCAGGAGCCAATGTGTTTGTCCGCGGCTTCCCTAGTACTGGTGATGCACCTTTTTTAACTATTCAGCTGAACGGTGCACCTATTTTCCCGCCACCCACCTTATCGTTTTTAGAAAACTCTTCTATTTTCCGCCTCGATGAAACTATTCATTTTATGGAAGCGTTACGCGGTGGCTCTACACCGGTGCTGTCAAACGGCCAACCCGGCTTAACCACCAACTTTATCTTAAAAGAAGGCAGTAATGTTACCGAAGGGCTGGTAAAGTTTTCTACTTCTAGCTACGGCCTGCGCCGGGTTGATGGGGTGATCAGTGGCGAAATTGCTGATGACTTATACATTATGGCCGGTGGTTATATCAGCAGCTCAGAAGGCCCGCGTGAAGTCGGCTTTAACGCCGAAGAAGGTCATCAGTTCACCATTAACCTAACTAAAGATTTAGACAACGGCAAAATTAATGTCTACACCCGCCAAACCGACGACAGCGGTGTATGGCATTTACCTGTACCAATAAACGTAGCAGGCGTAGACAACAGCTACAGCCAGATTGGCCCGAACAACCGCTTAGGCCGCATTGCCTATGGCCCGGATAACCAGCAGCAAAGCTATGACTTTGGTGATGGCCGTGGCTGGAAAGGTGGTATTACCGGTGGCACTATCGACCTAGACTTAACCGACAGCTGGCGTTTAATGTATCGCTTCAGCCATATTGTCGGCGAAGCTAATACGTTTGGTTTAGTACCAGAGGGCGGTGCCACCACGCTGAGTAATGTGGCCGGTATAACCGGCACGGTAACCGGTGTGGTTAGCGGCGAGAGCTATACTGGCGATACCCAGGTACAGCAAATTGGCCGCTGGGTAGTATTAAAAGATATTGAAGCCTTTACCAACGACATCGCCTTTAGCAAAACCACGGATAAGGCGGTGTTTACCCTGGGCTACTACGCCACTAACTTTTCAGTGCAAGACTGGTGGTCTATCGGTAACCAGCAATGGCATGTGGTAGAAAAAGGCGGTGAAGCGTTAACGGGCATTGATTGTAACGACAGCCTGCTCAGCTGCAGCTGGAATTACGATATTGATGCCACCGGTGATGGTAATACCAGCGCTTTTTACGGTGCGGTAGAATATCAGCTTAACGAGCAATGGCGAGTAGATGCCGGCCTGCGACGTGAAAACCACAAAATTACTTATGTAGTGGATGAAGGCTTAACCGGTGCCATTAGCAAAGCCGTTGATTACGATGAATCAGAAATAGCCTGGACTGGCGGGGTTAACTGGATGTGGCAGCCGAATATGGGCCTGTTCGCCCGCATTAACACAGGCAATAAAATGCCTTTTTTTGATGATTTTAGGGATAATTTCGGCGCCTTTACCGGCGGTGATAAGCTAATCAAAGAAGTTACCCAATATGAGCTGGGCTACAAATGGGCCGAACAACATTACAGCCTGTATGTAACTGCCTTTGCCAACGAAGTAGATGGCGAGTTGTTTGTCTCACGCCCCGGTGCACCAGCTGAAGTGTTAACCACTGAAGCGCTGGGTATTGAAGTTGACGCTAATTACCGGGCTGATAATGGCTTTGCCATAAACATGAACGCTACCCTGCAGGATACTGAAATTACCAACCACCCTGATCCGTTAATTATTGGTAACCAGGCTATTCGCCAACCCGAATGGATGCTACGAATGACCCCAAGCTATGGCTTTGAGTTGCAGGATATGTATGCCACAGTTTATGGTACCCTGGCCAGTGTAGGCGACCGTTTTGGCGATAATGGCAACACGGTTGAACTGGCCGGTTACACCAAAATTGATTTGGGCGTGCAACTGGAACTAACCGAACAGCTTAAAGCGCAATTATCGATAAGCAACCTGACCGATAAAGACGGTATTACCGAAGGCGATCCGCGCTCGGCAGGCAGCCCGAATGGTCGTTATATTATGCCGCGCAGTATTGAGTTTAGTATCAGTTATACTTTTTAAGCTATACCTTTAACAGCCTCCGTCTGGTACAGGGGCTTTTTTAAAAATTGTCAGTATATTTTACACTTCTAACAGCAACAGTATTACTGCTTTCGCCACCTATATGTTAATTAACAATATTTTTTTCTGGCATATAATTTGCTTTTGCATGTCAAAGCAAGCTGTAATGCTGATTTTAGTAGTAACCTGTTGCAATGCATTTCTTAATTGCCAGCAGGCTCAACACTCCTCTAAAATCTGGGCAACAAGGTTGTAGCTTAGTCAACGTCAGTAGTAATAAGGATTTAAAATGAAAACCTCCTCTTTTTTAGCGGCTACACTATTAGTGTCTATGGGCTTGTTTGCCACACCGACTTACGCAACGCCTATTACTATCGATGTAACATATAACGGTATGGCTAATGGTGCAGACAATATCAATGCCACTTATCAAGGCAAATCAAGCAATGTGCTGGCCGGGATGATTTCATTTAAATACAGCAATGTAAGTGACTCCTTCCCCTTTACCCTTGACAAAGACTTATTGGCATTCTGTATTGAGTTTTCACAATTACTAACAACTAATAAACCAATGACCTACACCGTTACTGCGGCTGATCAATGGTTTAGTGCGCATCAAACCGACGCCATTACCCGCTTATATACTCGCTTTGGTAAAGAAACGGGCACGTCCAGTACCGACGCAGCCTTTCAGTTAGCGCTTTGGGAACTTATTTACGACTACAACGGTACTAACGTAGATAATTTAGCTCTGAGTTCGGGTAATTTTAAAATAAATAATAGTAAAGCTAGTACGGTTTTAGCTCAAAATTGGCTATCTGAATTGGTCAATGTTAAAAGCACCTACAGCATGTATGTTATGACGAACGAGTTTTCACAAAATCAGCTTATTTTCAATGGTAATATCATCAGGCAATTAAACGAGCCGTTACCAGTGTCAGCGCCAGCTACTTTAGGGATATTCGGTCTTGGCTTACTTGGCTTAGCGCTTCGCCGCCGCCAGCGTTAATTACATCGCTATTGCCGGCATTAACAGCCGGCAACAGCTGTATACCTTTACAGTATTTTCAACTCCCTCTTAAATTTCGACCACAGATCTGCGATACTACTGCTCACGTATCAAGGCGAAATTTTGAGAAACTGTAATGGACAAAATTGATATTCGGGGTGCCCGTACCCACAATCTGAAAAACATTTCGCTGCAAATCCCCCGAGATAAGTTAATTGTGATCACCGGTTTGTCTGGCTCCGGCAAATCGTCGTTAGCATTTGATACCTTATATGCCGAAGGGCAGCGCCGTTATGTTGAATCGTTGTCTGCTTATGCCCGGCAGTTTTTAAGCATGATGGAAAAGCCTGATGTTGATCATATCGAAGGTTTATCACCCGCTATTTCTATTGAGCAAAAATCTACTTCGCATAATCCGCGCTCTACCGTTGGTACCATTACTGAAATTTACGATTACCTGCGGCTGTTATTTGCCCGGGTGGGTGAACCGCGTTGCCCGGTACACGACCAGCCCCTGGCAGCGCAAACCATTAGTGAAATGGTAGATAAAGTGACTGAGTTTCCGGAAGGTACCAAGTTAATGGTATTAGCGCCGGTGGTGCAAGAGCGTAAAGGCGAGCATGTTAAAACGCTGGAAAACCTGGCCGCACAAGGCTACATCCGGGCACGGATTGATGGCGAAGTGTGCGATTTATCGGACCCGCCCACCCTCGACTTACATAAAAAACATACCATAGAAGTAGTAATTGACCGGATAAAAGTACGCGACGATATTAAGCTGCGTTTAGCCGAATCGTTTGAAACGGCTCTGGCCTTGTCGGGCGGTGTGGCTAAAGTGGCGTTTATGGACGATCCAGACGCTGCCGAACTGGTGTTTTCTGCTAATTTTGCCTGCCCGACTTGTGGCTATTCCATGACCGAGCTGGAACCCCGGCTATTTTCGTTTAACAACCCGGCCGGTGCCTGTCCCGGTTGTGATGGCCTGGGAGTAAAACAATTTTTTGACCCGAATAAAGTTATTGTTAGTAACCAATTAAGTTTGGCCGGCGGTGCTATCCGCGGCTGGGATAAGCGCAATTTTTACTATTTTCAAATGCTTAAAGCGCTGTCCGAACACTATGGTTTTAAGCTGGATGTGCCTTTTAGCACCCTTAGTAAAAAACAGCAAGAGGCTATTTTACAGGGCAGTGGCAACACCATAGTCGATTTTAAATACCTGAATGACCGCGGTGATGTGGTACTGCGCAGCCACCCATTTGAAGGCATTTTACCTAATATGGAGCGGCGCTATCGCGAAACTGAATCTAATTCAGTGCGGGATGAGTTAAGTAAATATCTGGCTACTCAGGCCTGCCCCAGTTGTAAGGGCACCCGGCTTCGTACCGAAGCACGCCATGTATTTATTGGCAAAACCAACCTGCCAGAAATAGTAGAGCTGTCTATTGGTGATTGCTTAACATTTTTCCAAAAACTTAGCCTGCAGGGCCAACGCGCCATTATTGCCGAGAAAATATTAAAAGAAATTCAGGATCGGTTGAATTTTTTAGTTAATGTTGGCTTAAATTATCTGAACCTGTCGCGCAGTGCCGAAACGCTGTCAGGTGGTGAAGCGCAGCGGATCCGGCTGGCCAGCCAAATTGGCGCCGGCTTAGTCGGCGTAATGTATGTGCTAGATGAACCTTCAATTGGCCTGCATCAGCGCGACAACGAACGCTTGCTTGGCACCCTTACCCACCTGCGCGACCTTGGCAACACGGTCATTGTGGTAGAACATGATGAAGACGCCGTGCGCCTGGCTGATCACGTTATTGATATTGGCCCCGGCGCTGGCGTACATGGCGGTTATATTGTGGCGCAAGGCAGCCTGCAACAAATTATGGACGAGCCAAAGTCGTTAACCGGCCAGTATTTGTCGGGGGCCCGGAAAATCGCCGTACCAAAAAGCCGCACCAAACTTACCGATAAATGGCTGGAAGTTACCGGTGCCACCGGTAACAACCTGAAAAACGTCGACTTAGCCATTCCGTTTGGGCTAATGACCTGCATTACCGGCGTATCGGGCTCGGGTAAATCTACCTTAATTAACGATACGCTATACCGGGTCGCCCACCGGGTATTAAACAAAGGCGAGGGCGCCGATCCGGCTGCACATAAAGACATTAAAGGCCTGGAGCATTTCGATAAAGTTATCGATATTGATCAAAGCCCGATTGGCCGTACGCCGCGCTCTAATGCCGCGACCTACACCGGTATTTTTACCGCCGTGCGAGAACTGTTTGCCGGCACCCAAGAAGCGCGCTCGCGCGGCTATCAGGTAGGCCGTTTTAGCTTTAACGTTAAGGGCGGGCGCTGTGAAGCCTGCCAGGGCGATGGCCTGATTAAAGTAGAAATGCACTTTTTACCCGACGTGTACGTGCCGTGCGATGTCTGTAAAAGCAAACGCTACAACCGGGAAACGCTGGAAATTAAATACAAAGGCAAAAATATTCACGAAGTGCTGGATATGACCGTGGAAGATGCGCTGGCCTTTTTTGAAGCGATACCGGCAGTAAACCGTAAACTGCAAACCCTGAAAGATGTTGGCCTAACCTATATTAAATTGGGCCAGTCGGCGACCACCTTATCAGGCGGTGAAGCACAACGGGTTAAGCTGGCCCGCGAGCTGAGTAAACGCGACACCGGTAAAACACTGTATATTCTGGATGAACCGACCACCGGCCTGCATTTTTACGATATTCAGCAATTGCTAAACGTACTGCACCGGCTGCGCGACCACGGTAATACTATCGTGGTTATTGAGCATAACCTAGATGTAATTAAAACCGCCGACTGGATAGTTGACTTAGGCCCCGAGGGTGGAAATGGTGGCGGTAAAATACTGGTGGCCGGCACCCCGGAGCAGGTCGCTGCCTGTAAAAAATCTTACACCGGCCAGTATTTAAAACCATTGCTGGGTTGATTGTTGAGCTGACTGTTGAGTTGACTGTTGGGCTAAGAATTGGGTTAACGGTTTAAGTTACAGTCGCAGGTCAGACGCTGGTGTTAAAGCCAGCGCGGTTAGCAGCAGTAAAAACCCCAAATACATAGGGTTACGGCTATAGCGGTAAATGCCTTTTATCACCAGGCTAGAGGTTTGCTACGGCGCGCGCGGGTCTACTGTCGTATCAGCACGACGAAACGCCAATACGCCTAGCACGGCCACTACAACACCAGCACTGGCAAAACCAGCCGCCAAAACCCAAACCCAAACCAGAGGCAACGCCAAGGGCAGCACAAGCTTTGCCAGTAACCACATTAACAGCGCAAAAACCGCCACCAGAATAACCGGCGGTATTTTAAGTTCTAATGTTTGCATAAATTTCCCCTGTTTTATACTATCGACAGCAGGTGTTTGCGTACGGCGTGAGCAGTGTAATAAAGCGGAAAAACATAATGTTGTTGCTCCAGCGGTGACGAGCCCTGAGTACCGGTCAGTTTAATGGTTTTAACCGGGTTGCATTTTTCAATATAAGACTGCAACGATCTGGCCCGGGTGCGCTTACCACTTTTTACTTCCAGCGGTATGATATGGCCAGCAGTATCAGCCATAATAAATTCAATTTCAGCCCGGGCATCATTCCATGAGAATGTTGGGTCAACGCCAAGCGCAGCTAACTCTTGCTGGACAAAATTTTCAGCGATATAGCCTTTATAGTCATAATTCTGCTGTTTAATTTCAAGATAGCTAACATCAAGCATATGGTTAAGCAAACCTACATCAAACAAAAACAACTTAACCATATTGTCTTTTTTATAGGCGGCTAACGGGCTGCGCGGGGTGCCTTCGACTGGGTGGTTTTTTAAAATCAGCCGGCATTTTTCCAGCCAGAGGATACCGCTTTCCAACTCCTGATAACGTGATTTACGTTCATGTACCTGCTTAAACTTAAAGCGTTTAACCGACTCGTCCATTACCGCAGCAAGCTGAGCAGGCACCGCCATAAACACAGATTCAATCAAACCGGCATCAACCTTACCGGAATATTTGCCAAAATCCCGTACATAACCGGCCAGCAAATCGGTATGCACCTGTGATACAGATTTTACCCGCTCAAGAATGCTTTGTTCAGCCAGCTTAAACCACAGGCTAACAGCCTCAGGCATACCGCCGGTAAAGTAATAATCTGTCAGCTTATCAAACAACTTAGTGTGCGCAGCTGCAGAGTTTTGCCCCGCATCGTAAGCCTTTAACAGTACCGCCTCGCCAGAGGCCAGTAAGAACTCGCGGAAGGTCAGTGGCCGCAAATTGTATTGCTCAACCTTGCCTACCGGGAAGGTATTCAACAAGCCGATGTTAGAGCCACTGGCGGAAATAAACGCCTGCGGGGCTTGCTCGGCAAAGTACTTTAACGCCGTCACCGCACGGGGGCATTCACCAATTTCATCGAGGATTAGTAAGTCGGTTGCGATATTAAAATGCTGGCCGGTTAATAACTCGATATTGCTCAGCACATCGCCGGGGCTTAACGAGCCGGCAAAAGCGTCCTGCATTTGCGGCGACTCGAGAAAATCAATCCGCAGTACCTGCGAGAATTGCTGGCCCAACAGCACTTGCAGTAAATAGGTTTTACCGGTTTGCCTGGCGCCATCAATCAACAGAGGTTTACGCTCAGGCTTCGCTTTCCAGCTAAGCAGTTCGGTCAATAACCCGCGTTCCATAACACACCTTAATACAGTCAACTTGCGCCAACATTACTCTTTTCTGCGCATAAAAACAAACAATGCCACACTTTTATGCGCATAAAAGTGTGTGGAATTACACTTTTATGCGCATAAAAGTGTGGAGTTACTGCCAGAATGAATTTTGAGTCAGGCTGCCGGCAGCTCAGCAAAGCTTGTGCCGCTGCAAGACCAGTGTGCAAAATTGAAACTAAACATTAAATACACAATTAAATTGCAATTATATAATTAGTTATTAAAATAGTTATTTCAGCTGGCGAAAGGAAATAATGATGACTCATTTGGGGAAACAGCAGGCCATGCGCTTTCAACTAGAACAGAAGTTGGTAGAGGATTTGGCTGGAAGCAAAGCAGATATTTATGTCCTCAACGCGCGAGAGCTTGCAGAATTTTGGCTGACAGTGCAGCGTCAGGAAGGCAAATCACAACCTCAAATCGAAAGTACATTCAAACAGCTGACAGGTTTAGATTCAACTATTCAAATATTATCTTTAGGTCGGGATTATGGCCCGGCTGGCAATGATCTGGCCACCATTTTGGTGCTAGGAACTGATTTAAAGCGTGGTAGCCGATTTTTTGAAACTTATAGCATGGTTACTCAGAATGGTCGAAATTATATTATTTTTAAAGGTAATCATCGGGCTCGACTAGTCGTAAAAGGCACTCGCTATCTGGCAACAAATACCTTGATGATAAAAATGGCAGTAGGCACAGAGGGTCTGAAAAACTCCGCTAAAAGTGGTTTTCTTGTTTCGGTGATCTTCTCCGTATCTTTACATAGCATTCAATGGCTGTTTGAAGATGAATATCGCTGGACACACTCGCTGGCGGGTATTTCTACAGATTTAGTTAAGATTGCCATCGCCAGTACTGCTGGATACTTAGCAGCTGCAGGTGCGGCCTTCTTTATGGGCGCAGCGGTAGTTGCGGTGGTACCAATTATTGTTGGCGTTGCCGTCTCCTTACTGGTTGGTTTTACACTTAATGTAATTGACAAAAAATTTGAAATTACTAAATCTTTGATTCAGTGGTTTGAATATCAGGAAAAATCTTTACTGGATAAAGTCAACGCCGGCATTGTCTATATCACATCCTCAGCAGTCCAGTATGTTAAGCGGAGTCTATATAAATCTACGACAGACAAAATCAATCAGTTATTGCGAAGAAGACCTCAATTATGGCTTTGACGAGTAAGCAGAATGCTGCAGGCGCAGGTTTGTTGCTGTTTTGCCTGCTTCTGTTACCTCTGGTTATCTGGGGTTTGCTATACGATGTATCGAATCAACAGCAACTAGTTGCAAGTGGTCACCAGTTAATAATTCACAGCAGCATGCATGGTTTAGCATTTGGCGGCGGCATTTTTTGCTTAGTGCTTACCATCTGGATCGCTGCAAGGCTTATTATCCACAAGTTTAATTTGCTTCCTCTGCCCTTAGAGAAAAAACTTAACCGGCTTTTCAGCCGGTTATTGTTGGGTAGTTTTTTGCTAATGCTGGCAAGCTATTATGGTGTTAGCTATTACTGGAAAAACCAAATGGCTGAAAAGGGCTATCAATCCTGCCCAGCCACAACTTTGCTATTTACACGAGTGACTTATAACACCTGGACGCTGAATCCTGCCTTATGTTACGACAGTGACGTCAAGCGCATTGTAACCAGAGGCTCATGGAATGAGTCTGAACAAGTAGAACAAATGCTTCAGCAGCGCGCGCGACAACAAGAAGCGCGCAGGCAGTTTTTACTACAAGAAGAACAGCTGAAACAGACCCGGAATAATCAATCATAATAATTGGTTCATCGTTTTGCAGCCAGTGAAGCCTTTAGCATAAGCCTAAAACCATAATAAATTACAACCACCGCCCAAACTGTTTAATCTGCAACTACAGGCACCTCAGCAAAGCTGGCGCCAATGTGTAACCAATGTGCAGTGTCTGCAATAAGTTGCATAAGCGGCAGCTTATGTTTTCTTTTTAACGCACACTCCTAAATCAGTAACACCAGCCAGCGCTATTAACGCAGTTTATCCTGTACAGCCGCGCTCAAAAATATTCTCACGATGAAAGGCTAGAAACTGCGCAGCGGGACTGAACTTATCAGGAAGCCTGATCGATTTGCCGTGAAAGTTGATGATCGCCTCATTGAAGAAGTGATCGTCATTAGAAATATTTTTATTAGAAACTACTACGCGGAAATCTTCGTTGATTGTAATCAATCCTAAGTCGAAAGCTTTATCATGCAATGCAGATAGTGCTAAACCGTTGTGTGGGTTTAACCTATTTTGTTCATCTGCACTCCATGGCACTATGTGGCTGGCCACTAATAACTTGGGGTTGGCCAAACCACTAATGCAGCAGCGCTGGTCATAGGCACTTAACACTGCATTTCGAAAAAATTGTTGGCCAAGCCGTACTTTTACTTCAGCTATTTTTGAGGTAGTTACATTGCCATGCTCGTTAAAGGCAGCTGGCGAACTAGCTGCAGTGATCACTTGCTCTGCTTGTGCAATTGCAACAGAAAAAGCAGCCCAGTCATACTGCATTTCTTGCCACATAGCGTTGTCGGCAATTGATGCTCCACTTAATCCAGCTCGGCCAGAAGAAGTAATAGCAGGGTCTAGGCTAGCTATATTAGATAGCTTCATCGCTAGGGCCGATGGCGTCCGCCCGATCAAATTCGCGTACTGAATAATTTCTGGATTTCTTGAATGAAAGCGACCAAAAGGTAATCGGCAATAAAGGCTAAAAGCCACTAAGCTTTGTTGCCTGGTCCAGCTTAATCGCGTCACAGCTTACTCCATATCTCAGCGCAATATACACTTGACTAACATAATGTCATTGTTAACTAAGCTTTGCTAATTATTCACACCGGCCTTGGCAGCTTGCCATCCACCTTAAATAGCTCAGCGCTGAATTGATATAGTTCGCTGTCACCGGCTTGCTTAAATACCACTTGCTCAGCACTGAGTTCGCACAGCCACTGGCTGGTGCTGTCGGGCTGTTTAGTGGTAAAGGCGGTTGCTGAAAACAAGCCGACACACAATTGCTGCTGTGGATGGCGGGCTGAGCAGTACTGAAATAGCGTTACCCCGGCGAGGCGCATAGCAGTGCCTAATTGCTGGGTTTGTTGGTAACTGGTTTTATCCGTAAGTGCTGCCTTATGCGCATTAAAGGGCGGTTGCTGCAAGCAAACGGCTTTGCGGGAATGGTAGCGGGCGGTGAGTAAGGTATGTTCGGTGCGTAAACTGGCCTTGGGGGGTGCGGCGTCTATCGAGTGCCAGAACAATAGCCGGTAGTAAGCTGACTCTGCCAGACACACCTCAACCGAGCTGCCACCATAAAAAATACCGGGCTCATGCATGGCACCAAAACGTGATCCCCATTTAAGGGGCGGATAGCGAAAGGGTGTTTTAAATAAGTAATGCAAGCCAGCAGCATGGGCCGGCACCGCTGGTTTTGTTTGCTCAAGTAGTTGCTCTAGTAACGCCTGCTCGGCCAGTGTATCAACCAAACTTAAGGTAGCCACTTGCTGCTGGCTTTCAACCAGCCGGAATAAGCTGCCACTTAGGGTAACAATGTGCTGCTCGCCATGACAATCTTGCCAGATCACAGCTTGCCCCGGATGGCATCGACAAACTGTAGCACCTGCACCAGCCCCTGTACCGTTTGCACTTGCTGGGCAGGTACACCAGCAGTGACATTATTATTACTGTGCATAAAATGCTTAATCCAGGCAGCATCACCGCCTGCCAGGGCATACACCGCCCGGGCAATACGAATGAGCAATAAGGCCAGCTCGCCTTGCTTTGAGCGTGGGTCCAGCGATAAGCTCTGCTTTAAGCGGCTAACCGCAGTTCGGTGTACCCCAAGCACTGCTGCCAGTTCGGCCTGTTTAAGCCCCAACTGCTCAGCAGCATTAAGCACTGCTTTGGCCAGCACCGCATCTGGTGCAGCAACCGCTTGCAATAACGCACTCATTTAAGCCTCCAAATGTTTATAACGAACAAATTATAGGCTTAATGTGCTATATGCACAAATATTTTTATGATTAATTAGTGATGTCAGCTAAATGGCTAGGCTGGTATTTAAATTAATGATTACTAAAAAGCGCATCACAATTATCGCAGGCATAATACCGATATTGCTCAGCACATTTAATATAGCCGGTTGCCCCCGCCCGCACTTGCCAGCTGCAGCTCTGTTGCTGAGACTTTAAGGTGCCCTCTATTGCACATGGCGCGTAGTTATAGTGATCGTGTAGCGTTTTATGCTCTACCACGCGTGCCAGCTGAAAAAACTGCAGCACTTCACTATTGTTTAAATCAACATCTTCGGGCCCACATTGGTTAGGCGCGCTAGATACAAAGTCGGCTATATACAATTCACTGATATCAGCAGTTGTTAGTTCTGCCGTTTTACTACACGCCATCAGCATAAACACCAGAACATTTCCAAGGCAAAATCGTATCACCAGCTTGCTCCTTTCGCTTCCCCTGGGTTCTTGTAAGATACGTCAGGATGACGATATACATCTGTTTTAGTCAACGAAAAGTGTTCATACATTTGTGCCAGTAACCATTGCAGTGACTCATTTTGAGCCGGGGTAACTGCTTCATATTGAGTATCATTTATGTGTTTACCGACTATTTCTATGCCCAATGCATCAGAGTTCACAGGGTAACGATCCGGATAAGATTTTTGCCGTTCATGCGCGTCCAGTGCTTTAATTTGGTTGCTCCATGATTTAGCCAGTATTTTTGCCATTTCAACACTGTCACAACTATTTTTATCCAATGTCAGACATTTCGATTTAATTAATCGACCAACATGATAACAACGCTTATTTGTACTGGCAGTCTGATATATACGGCCGTTTTTCCCAATCAGAAAGTGTGCGCCGTTACCACCTGAATCATAAGCATTAAAGGTACTCTGCGCACTAGGCGCATCCGTTTGATGCACCACCACTGCAGTAACACTATTTAAATTGCCATGTTCTATACTCGGGTATCGTTTTAGTGAAATTTTATCATCAATCAACATGCCTTCAGTATCAAGAGTGGACATAGCGCCTCCAGGTAGGATGTATTCTTTTTGAAGTTTATTTATAGCTTAAATAAAACATAAAATAAAATTTTATTTCACATTTTAGCAATGACAATGGCTACTTGCTTTTTTAAGCAATTCGCCAGAATAGGCTATTCGCAGAGGAGAATAATGATGTTTAAACCAGTTTTGGCGCTGCTATTGGCAAGCACCCTTTTCAGCGCGCAGGCGGCAAACGTATCTGCAGCAAATTATTACCATTGAAGGTACGGCTGGCTCAGTGTGTAGCAAAACAGCTTGCTGGATTGAATTTACCGGTTAGCTTAGCCCGCCGCCACAATTACCCTAAACAGTGACGTGGCGGTTTAAGCCGTGCCGACAGGTTGCCCGTTAAACCGGACAACCTGTCGTGGTGATCTAATGACTGGTTTTAAACTGTTTTACGTTCTGCTCTAAGGTTTTAGCCAGTTGCTCTAATTGCTTACTGGCACTGGTTATCTTAATAGCTTCTTGTTCTGCCTGGGTGGCCGACTTGGTTATCTGACCAAAATTTCTATTAATGTCAGCAGCCACTACCGACTGTTGTTCAGCGGCGGCGGCAATTTGTATATTCATATCACTGATTTTTTTGACTGAAATATTAATAGCATTTAACGACTCACCGGCACATTTTGCTTGCTCGACACTTAAATTAGCCTGACTTTTACCTTCGTTCATTACCGTAACGGCTTTTAGCGAGCTGCCCTGCATTTTTTCAATAACAGCATGGATTTGCCGGGTAGACTCCTGAGTACGCTGTGCCAGATTACGCACTTCGTCGGCCACTACAGCAAACCCGCGACCTTGCTCGCCAGCACGTGCGGCTTCAATGGCGGCGTTTAAAGCCAGTAAGTTAGTTTGCTCTGCAATACCTTGTATAACTTCCAGTACCGAGCCTATTTGCCGGCTATCTTCAGACAAGTAATTTATAACATCAGCCGCTTCAGTAACTTTATCTGCCAGCAGGTTAATGCTTGACTGTGTTTTGCGCACTTCGTTCTGGCCGGCATTAAATTCGTTAATAGCCGATTGCGCTAAACCGGCAGCGGCGCTGGTATGGCTGGCAACATCAGATACCGTGGCTGACATTTGGTGAATTGCGCTGGCACCTTGCTCGGTAGCCTGTTTTTGGTTACCTATCAAATCTTCGTTTTGCTGTGCTGTGCGTAATAAGTTATTTGACGCCGATAATAACGCCGATGCCGCCTGCATCGAATTTCGGGTAATATTAGTTAAATGCAGGGATAAATCCTGAACAGCGCTTAAAATACTATTCGGATAAGCAGTATCAACGTTAACGGTCAGGTCGCCGGAAGCAATTTTCTTAATAATAAAAGCTGCATATTCAGGTTCACCACCAATGGTTTTTCTTAAGCGGTTCACTGTACGAATAGCAACCAAGCTGCCGATGATGATGCCAAAAATGG
The DNA here is from genome assembly GCF_000987765.1 of Arsukibacterium sp. MJ3. Lineage (GTDB taxonomy): Bacteria > Pseudomonadota > Gammaproteobacteria > Enterobacterales > Alteromonadaceae > Alishewanella. The sequence continues at coordinate 111,949 of NZ_LAHP01000006.1, read as the reverse complement.
TCAACACTAACATTATTTTCTGGAAACTGTTAGTTTGCTCCAGTGCCGCATTTACTTGTTGTTGTATGGTGTTTTCCTGATAATCGATAAGCTTATTAATCCGGCTTAACCACTCGCTATAGGCAGGTGACACGGTAGTTAGCAGGTAGCTTCTGGCATCGTCATGTTGCTCGTTGTTAACCTTATCCAGCAAATTTTCTGTTAGTGACAACGTAGACGTTTCAATACTTTTAATTGCTTGCAACAAACTTATTTCTGCTGCGCTGTGTTTCTCCTGAGCATACATAGTGTCAAGTGTCGCTGCCGCTTGCTGATAAAACGCTTTTAAGCGGGTAATATCGGCCAGGTGCTTAGCCGCATTGTTTTTATCTCTTACCAGCACGGCATCGCGAATTGAAATGGCTCTGTCGTGCACACTACCCCTGAAGTTAATAGCCTGGCGTTGCTCTACTGCTGTCTGCTCCGAAAGCTTGGTCAGGTTTTGGTCAGCAATGTTGATTTTATACAAACCAACCAAGGTGGTACCTAACATAAGCACTAACAATACTGAAAAACCGATATACAGCCGTTTTATGACTTGCATACATAACACCTTGTTTGATTGAGCTGTGACGGATATTAATTTAGCGTAAAAAAGGGCGGCTGCGCCACCCTGGATAATACTTTACAGTTTATCAGGCATCTTTTTCCAGCAAGTAGCTGATCAACTCTTGCAGCTCGCTTTCCAGATTACGCTGATCTAATGCTTCATTCAGAACTTTATATTTGTCGTTTACCACCAGCATTGGTACCGAGCTAAGCACCCGGCTTTCAGACAACGCGGCTTGTTCTTTTTTCATCTGGTTAGCCGCACCACGAATTGAGAAACTGCGCATGGCTTTTTCATACTCATCGGCGGTAATGTCATGAATAAGCATTAGGCTGCGGACATCATCTTCGTTCACAAAAGGTACCCGGCTGCGATGAATTTGGTTGAAGATGGCGGAAGCAACCTGGTCACCTTTGCCCATGTTTTTGCCCACTAAATAGGCCCGGGCCAGCATGTTTTGTATTTCTGGCGAAGCCGCACGGATAAAATCGACGTGAACTTTGGTAAATTCAGTACCTTCAGGTAATTTTTTAGCCAGGCTTTGTGCTACCGGTTCAAAACCATAACAACCACCGCAATAAAACGAGAAATACTCTTTAACTACCGGTTTGGCTGATACCTGTTCAGCAATAACCTGATAATGCTTACCTTCAACAAATTTGGTATTAGCGCTGGCAGCCAAAGGTAATAATAAAGCAACCAGACAGAGTGATAACAACTTTTTCATTATATCTATAATCCTTAAAAAGGCTGAAACAGCCTGTAGCTTAGCAAATTGTTAGTAGCCTGGCACCAGCGATAATGCCGGTTGCTGCAATAATGCCAGTTGTTCTTTAAGCACCAGACATTGCTGCTCCCAATATTTATCGGTAGCAAACCAGGGAAAACTTTGCACAAAGGCCTGATCTTGCCAGCGCCGCGCCAGCCAGGCCATATAGTGCACTATACGCATTGCTCTGAGTGGTTCGATCAGTTTTAGTTCCGCCGGATCAAAGTCACAATATTGCTCGTACTCTTCTAACATTAACTCTAGTGTCAAACGTTGCTCTTGCTGATCACCGGATAGCATCATCCAGATATCCTGAATGGCCGGGCCCATCCTGCAATCGTCAAGGTCAACAAAAAACGGCCCTTGATCAACATAAAATAAATTACCGGCATGACAGTCACCATGCAAACGAATTTGCTTGCCGGGCTGATACTGCCTGCTGGCTTCGGCAATAACCTGCTGTAATATGGTATCGAAGGCCGGGCGCATATAGTCAGGTATTAACTGCAGGTTGGCCAGTACCTGCTGGCTTTGCAATAAATGGCTGTCGATACTAAAGGTTGGCCGGCTGACAAAGGGTTTTTTCCGGCCAATCTGATGCATGCGGCCTAAAAACCGGCCCAGCATCGCCAGTTGCTCGTCGTTGTCAACTTCCAAGGTACGACCGCCGCGGCTGGGGAACACCGCAAAATAGTAACCCTGATACTGCTGTAGTGAATTGCCGTTAATGCGAAGCGGTGCCACCATTGGGATATCGGCGTCGGCCAGCTCGTAGGCAAAGTCGTGCTCTTCCTGAATTTGCTGCGGGCTCCAGCGCTCCGGCCGGTAAAACTTTACCACGTACTTTTTAGGCTGGCTGCTGCTTTGCAAAACGCTAGCCTGATAAGCACTGAACTGATATACCCTGTTTTCATAACTGTTAAGGGCCAGTAAACCGCTACTGACATCCAGCCCCAGCTGAAACAACGCATCAAGAATAAGCTCTGGCCCCAGCGTGGCAAAGTCGAAACGGCTGACCAGCCCGGCATTAACGCCCGGCAAAGAATTTATTCTCCTGCTTTACCTGATGACCGGCTTCAGACATCTCAGTAACACTAAACTCAATATCCAGCACTGGCTTAGCGGCATTGTAGGGGTCCAGCGCCAAGCTAACGGGTACGCTCAAATTATCACCACCGGCAATGGTAACTTCTGTTGGGCCAAGCCATGTCATACCACTGACACCGCTTACCTCTAACTTATAGCTATTAACATGTTGCGATTTATTAATAATACTTAAGGTGTAGGTGTTTTCTATCAAGCCTTCCGGCGTTTCCCGATATAACGCGCCGCGATCGCGGATAATGTCAAACTCCAGCGGTTTACGCAGATACAGGTTAGTGGCAAAAGCAGCACAGACTAACAGTAAAATAACAAAATAACCCACCAGCTTCGGCCGGATAACCTTGGTAGGTTTACCGTTTAAACTGTGCTCGGTGGTATAACTGATCAGGCCAGGTGGATAGCCCATTTTGTCCATCGTTTCATCACAGGCATCGATACAGGCGCCGCAGTTAATGCATTCATATTGCAGGCCATTACGAATATCAATGCCGGTGGGGCAAACATGTACGCACATGTTGCAGTCGATACAATCGCCCAGCCCCTGTTCTTTATAGTCTTTGTCTTTGCGACTGCGCGGCCCGCGTTGCTCACCACGTTGCTCGTCATAAGTCACCGTAAAGGTGTCCTTATCGAACATGGCCGACTGGAAACGGGCATACGGGCAAATGTGCGTACACATAATTTCACGCATCCAGCCAGCATTACCGTAAGTACACACAGTAAAAAACAACACCGACACTACCGCCCAGAAGCCGGCTTGAAAGGTAAAAAACTCAATAAAAAGTGGCCCCACCGGGGTAAAATAGCCAACGAATATTAAGGATGTTAGCAGTGCAAATGCGACCCAGCACAAATGGGTTAAGGCCTTTTTGGTAAACTTACTGGCAGACCATGGCGCCCGATCCAGTGTGATGCGCTGGTTGCGGGTACCCTGAATTTTTTCCTCGAACCACATAAACGTAAACGTCCATACCGATTGCGGGCATAAATAGCCACACCACACCCGGCCGTAAAATGCGGTAACAAAAAACAAGGCATACGCTGCAATTACAAAAATCCAGGCCAGAATGGTAAAATCCTGTGGCCAGAGCGTAAGGGCAAAGATATTAAATTTTTGCTCACCAATATTTAGCAGTATTGCCTGGCTGCCATTGAACTGGATCCAGGGTAATAACATAAACAAGGCCATAAAAATAAAGCCCATGTTGCGGCGTAAGCTTTGGTGTAACCCTTTTACTGAACGAACATAAATCCTGTCGCGCGAGGCATATTGTGGCTGGTTTGATTGCTCCGGTTTATAGGTTTGCACCGTAACCGGAATGTTTTTAATATCAATGCGGTTTTTATCCACTGTCTTAAGCTCCTACCCACTGCTGCGCAAGCGTTAGTATAACAGCCTTGGCCGCAGAATATTTGATATAAAATAAGGCGTAGAGCAGCAGATGCGTCTTTGCCAAAAATACTTTACAATAGCCACTGCGATTTTTGAGGTGCGCTGCAGTATGAAAAAGTTTTTTTGGCTGGCTGTTATTATTTTATTGCTCCTGACCTTTTCGGATCATGAACTGCTCAGGCCTTATCGTGATCAGATTTATGGTTTGGTGCTGGATAGTGCACCGAGCTCTGGAAAAATGTCAGATGAGCAGGCACTGCGACAAATTCAAAAACAGTTTAATGCGCTGGCCGCAAACTGGGGAGAAGGCCAGCAACTGCAACTAAATAAGGCGGCAGAGTCAAAAGCAAACTTGTTATTATTTCACCAGCGTTATTGCGTAAGCCGCGACTTTAACCCCATTTTATTTGGCGAGCCATTACAACAAAGCTGCGGCATTATCGACAGCCACATGGAAGCCCTAACCCGAAAATAACGCGGGCAAAAACTTTACTGAGAACTACTATGCGTGTATGTGGAATTGAAATAAAAGGCAGCGAAGCTATTTTATGTCTGATGACCTTAAAAGACGGTTTGTTTGACTTACCCGATTGCCGACAAACCAGGCTGGCGTTAACGCAGGATAAAGATGCTGAAAACGTGCAGAAGTTTCAATTTAATCTGGCCAAACTTATTGAAGACTACAAAATTGAGCAATTAGTGATTAAAGAGCGGCCGCAGAAAGGTAAGTTTGCCGGTGGTGCCGTGGGTTTTAAAATTGAAGCCGCTATTCAACTGATTAATCGCTGTCCCAGTTTAATTTTGTCTGGCAGTATTATCAAAGAAAAAATAAAACAACACCCCTTACCTGTCGATTTTAAAGATACGGGCTTAAAAGGGTTTCAGGAAACTGCTTTTGTTACCGCATATGCTTTTTTAGCAAAATAATCCATCCCGCAAATTAGATAACAAAAACCGGCTTAATAAGAGCCGGTTTTTTTGCTATAAACACACATTTTTCTGGCCGCTTAGCACCCACGTCTTGTTTAACTTTTTGTGCCGCGGATCCAATTAACCTGTGTTTTACAGGCTACGGCGACGCCACCAGAGTAAAGGCCCAAGTAATAGTAAGCCAAAGCTGAAACTACCACTACTACTGCTGCTATCGGGTTCGGGCAACAAGGTATTAGGTTTTGGGTTTAATCCGGCTGCGGTGTTTGCCCTAGCATCTACTATGCTAATACTCTCTACCGTGACTATATTGGCATTAATTAATGGTTTATTGTCGTTACGATCAGCCGAGGTGTAATTTCTAAGGGGTAAGTTTTGAGTATTACCGAAGGTATACGTTGGTAAATTAGCAATCATCATCACCACTTCCATATCAGCGGCAGCTATCTGGCCAAACACGGTATAAGCGCCTTCTACACTATCTAGTCTGGAACTACCGGCACTATTATCGGCTAAATTAATAAACCATTGGCTAGTGGCACTATTTGGGTTGCCTGGCACCTTTGCCATAGCAATAGTTGCCCGTACATTTGAAAACTTTGGCTCATTAACAATGGCAGCGTTAGTTTGAATGGACGTTAATGGTAATTGCTCTACAAAACGAAAACCACCACCCTGAATAATAAAGCCTGGTATCGAGCGATGAATAGTCGTGTTGTCATACCGACCGCTATTAACGTACGTTAAAAAATTCTGCACTGTGACTGGGGTAGTGTCGTCAAATAAATTAACTTCAAAATCGCCAACGTTGGTTTTTATCTGCACTATGGTAGCCAGCGCTTGTTGGCTGGCCAACACTAACGCCATGGCAGCCAACGTGGCTAAAAATTTAGGGTGATTCAAGGCTATCTCCTGCATAAACTAGGTTTAAATACTGGCAAGAGCATAAACAGCAGCTCTGCAGGTTACCAGCGCTATTACATATTTTAACGAATTCACACAGAAGGTGTGACAGTGCCGGTGGTTTTTTAGACAGCGTTAGCAGCTGCTTTTTTACGATACGCGGGTTTACGACGTGCCGGGCTTTTACCAGCCGCTGCTGCTGCTGTCGATTTTGTTTTGGTTTTTCCTGACCACTTTTTCTGTTGGCCTAAACCCAGGCCCTGCGGCATTACGCTACCAGAGTGAGTAATTAACTGTTGCAAGCTCTCGGTTAATGGCTGCATAAAGGCCTGATACGTTTGCAGACGTTGGCAAATGGCGTTTAAACCGGCTTCCCAACGCGCGGTCATATCCGGTAGCGATGCGTCCTCAGGTAATGCCGCTATTAATGCGTTTCCAGCCGCCGTAGCACGTATTTGTTTACCCTGACGCACCAGAAACTGTCGCTTAAACAACAACTCAATAATACCTGAGCGGGTGGCTTCCGTTCCAAGGCCATCGGTATCTTTCAAAATTCGCTTAATCTGTGGGTCCTTTACAAAACGGCTAATGCCGGTCATTGCACTTAGTAAGCTGGCGTCAGTAAAAAAGGCTGGCGGCTGAGTATTTTTTTCCAGTAACTCACTGTTACTACACAACAGTTGCTGGCCCACCTGCAGTGCCGGTAAACTACTTTGCGGTGATAAATCATCATCACCAGCCAGATTTTTGGCATTACGCTCAGCACTCGCGGGCAGTAATACTTTCCAGCCTGCTGACTTTTGCTGACGCGCTTTGGCAATAAAAAGGCCACCGGCTATTCGAAGCTCTGCTTTACTGTCAGTAAAACAGTAAGCCGGATAAAACTGCATTAAATATTGACGGGCAATTAAGCTGTATATTTTTTGCTCCACGCTATTAAGCCGGTTTGCCGGCAAGGTTTTTGCCGTGGGAATAATGGCATGGTGAGCGTCTACTTTACTGTCATCCCAGGCTTTACTTTTCAGCTGCAAATTTGCCCCGGCTAAACCACTGGCAAGCTCAGGTGCATTTGCTACTAGCGCCTGCGTTACCTTAGCCGCTTCGGCAAAATGCGCCTGCGGCAAGTAGCGGCAATCAGAACGTGGGTAGGTGATTACTTTGTGTCGCTCATAAAGCTGCTGACAACAATCTAATACTTGTTGCGCCGACAAGCCAAATGCCTTAGCTGCGTCTATTTGCAACGCCGACAAACTGTACGGTAACGGTGCATACTGCTTTTTATCCTGCTGCTCCAGACTAACCACCTCAGCCGGCTGGCCCTTGATGGTTTGCTGAACCTTTGCTGCCAAAGAGCGAAGTGTAATTCGCCCCTCGCTATCCTGATAAGGCTCACAGGCGGTACTTGGCTGCCAAAGTGCGGTAAACGTTTCAGCAGAAGTGGTGGTAAGCTCTGCTTGCACCTGGTAGTAAGTCTGGCTGTTAAAATTAGCAATATCCTGATCACGACGCACCACTAAACCCAGTAATGGCGTTTGCACCCGGCCTACCGACAATACCCCCTGATAACCAGCCTGCTGCCCACGTAAAGTATAAGCCCGGGTCATATTTAAACCATATAGCCAGTCAGCCCGACTGCGGGCCAGCGCCGAGGTTGATAAGGGCACAAAATTTTTATTCGACTGCATATTTTGCAGAGCCTGCCGAATTGCGGCACTATTTAAATCGTTAATTAATAGCCGTTGTACCTTATCTCGTTTCGCGGCAGCAACGTTGCACCAGGCAATAACTTCATCTACTAATAATTGCCCCTCACGGTCAGGGTCACCGGCGTGTATCAGTTGATCAGCTTGCTTTATCAGCTTTTGCAAAATAGTAAGCTGCTGTGCGGCTGATTTTCGTACCTTTAGCTGCCACTGTTCAGGCACAATCGGTAGATGCTCAGCTTGCCAACGTTTATAATCAGGGTGATAATCTTCTGGCTGTGCCTGCTCCAGTAAGTGGCCAATACACCAACTGATCACATCACCATTGGCCAAACGTATACAGCCATTCTCTTTAGTCTGGGGTTGGGGCAATGCCGCCGCAATAGCGCGGCCCATACTGGGTTTTTCAGCAATATAGAGAATCATTCCAGTTACCATGGCTGTATAAATAAACAGTTAATTTAGTTTATTTAACCATTAAATGCAAAAATAATGTGATAAAAATTTAGTTTTTGGCTAAAAACGACTACAGTAATGTTCCTGTACAGATTTTAAGTTGTTCTGCAAAATCAAAGTAGTGAATCGGATAAATAACTATGACCCAATATAGTGAAGTCAAAAAGATCTGTGACGAATTGCAGCAAGCTGGCAAACCGGTGTCGCTCGATTATTTGCTGGCAAAAGTATCGGGGGCGCAAGCCAGCCTGGTTGTGCATTACCAAAAGTGGCGCAACGAGCAAGCTACCCGCCCGCCGACGGTGGCTGAAAGTGCTTTTAGTGAAGACTTTGTCAGTGCATTTCAGCGCGAAACACAGCTGCACGCCAGTAAACAACTGGAACAACTAAACGAACAATTGCTTCAGTCTATTCAAGCTGAAGTTAAAGCCGCTGAGCATAATCAGCAAATCCAGAAAGATCTAGAGCAATTACAGCAAAAACGCTCTGAATTGGAAGTCAGCCTGGCGCATCAGCAACAGCAATTGGCAGTGCAGTCTGAAAAATACAGTGCGGTGCGCAATGAACGCGACCAGGCGTTGCAGCATGCCAAAAGTCAGCAGCAAGAATTGGCTGACTCTAAACAATTACAAGAACAGCAACAAATGCAACTGGCGCAGTTACAGAAAGAGCTGGAGATTGCCGCAACAGAACTGCAACAACGCCAGCAGCAACTGCAGCAGCTACAACAAGAAATAACAGCAAACCAAAGCCAACTGGCTGAAAGCCAGCAGGCAGCCACACAATCTGCTGAAAAACTGGTAGCACTACAACAGAACTACGAACAATTACAACAACAGCTGGATCAGCAATCTCAGCAGCTACAACAACAGTTACAGCAGCAATCTGAGCAGTATACTCAGCAATTAACCGAGCTGGAAAGCCAGCTGGCAACAGCCAGTAATGAGCAACAGGCGTTGCAGGATAAACTTTCCAGTGCGCTGGCATTAGAGCAACAGCTACAAGAGAAACAACAACAAAATACACAGCAGCTGCAGCAGCTGGAAAAGTTACAAGCAGCAGCAAAAAAAGTCGCGGTAGAGCAACAGCATAGCAATAATGAAATTGTTGAACTGCAAACCATGTTAAGTGAGTTTGAAAACAAACTGCAACAGGCCACCAAAACGGAAATGCAGGCGGTAGCACAAAGCCGCAGGTTGCAATTACAGTTAGAACAATTACAACAAGCTCAGCAAGAAGGCGGCGAAGCGTTAGCAGATAACAGCCAGCAAAATGACATTATTGCCGAACGCGATAAAGCACTGCAGCAGGTTGCTGAGCTAGAAGCCCTTCGGATGAGTCTGACTGAAGAGCGCGATGCAGCGCTGGATCAGGTAGCCATTGAACAAAAACAACTGGCAAAATTGCACAGCCAGCCACGGCCAGACAACAATAGCGAGATGGAACAAACGTTAGTAGCCCAGCAACAGTTAGTAGATGAACATAAGAATGCCCTGCAGAGCCTGGGAATGGAACGCGAAGCGGCCCAGCATGATGCTGACTTACAACGTAACTTGGTCACTGAACTGCAACAACAAATTGAGCACCTGCAACAAGTCCAGAGTGAACAAGGTAGTGACCAACCCGATATGCAGCAGTTGGTCGACCAGCTCCGGGCCAGTAACAACATGATGAAAGAACAAAGCTCAGTGACGGCGAATCATCAGGCAGAACAACGTGAAACCATTAAACAGCTGCGTGATGAGTTACAACAACAACGCGACAAGATGCAAGAAGTGCTGGTTGATAAAAACCAATGGGTAAAGCAAAAAAATCAGCTTGAAGAACAAGTTAGCTTTGTTAAAAGTAATGCTACTGCCACCATTGAACGGCTAACCCGTTACCGGGAACAGGCTCAGGAAAAAATCGAAAAACTGGAACAAAAACTACGTGAAATACAGAAAGATCCTGCAGCAAAAGTTTATTAAAATATTTTTTACAACACTTTCAGCTGGTTAAACATATCGCCCGCTGAAAGCTTATTAACACGCCAGGCTGTGCGCAGCAGGGTTATCTCATCACTCATGCGCTGCCGGCCCGGCACTTTAATAACTGTACTTTACGTGATGAAAACCGGGCGTTGTGGGCTTAATACTTTAATATGGCTACAAACTCGGCGAGCCTGTAAAGTAATGATCCCTTGGGGTTATGGCAGAAAAATCAAGGCGCTATTAGCCGCACGTTAATAGCATCGGAAGCAGACGCAGCCGCGCGGCAGGATTTAAAGCAGGATATTTTCCTGGCGCTGCATCAGTCGGCTGCACGGCTTAAGGCAGCAGAAATGCCACGCGCCTATTTATTTCGAATTGTCCCAAGCGCATGTACTACTGGCAGAACGCATTACACCGACGGAACTTTTCCACTACAGTGTGCTCTTAACCTCGCCCTTATTTCAGTTAAGTACACGCAGTGTCTCTAACAATCAATAACCTGAGCCTTACTAGAGGCGATCAGATCATTTTTCACCATTATCAGCTTGCCTTAAGCCATCGCCGCCATTGCCTACATGCTGCCAATGGTACCGGTAAATCCAGTTTATTATGCACTATAGCGGGTTTATTGCCGTTAAATGGCGGCACTATCCATTGGCAAGGCCAACCGGTGCAAAGCGTACAGCAACAAATTGCCATCGCATCGGACAGCGTGCTGCTACCCGAATTTATCACAGCGAAAAACCTGCTACAGCTTAGCCAAAGTAACTGGCAGTTAAGGTGGCCACAACAACTTATTGATGCCTTTGCCTTTACCGCTCAACTGCAGCAAACGGTGGCTAATTTATCTGCCGGTAATCTGAAAAAACTGCAACTGATTCTCGCCTTTATGCGCCAGCCTGCACTGTTATTGCTGGACGAACCAGACATTGCCCTAGATGAACCGGCCCAGCTAAGCTTATGGCAACTAATTAATGATTATCCGGGGACTATTGTCGCAGCGAGTAATACCCCGGAGAGCTTCGTGCGACAAGGCTTTGAGTTGGTCAGGCTGCATGCGCTTTAGTCTTTATGTCGCGTTTCGATTTCGCTGTTTTAAGCACGAGCTCACCCTACTATTACAACAACTGAGCCAGTTACTGCTGTGGCTGCTGGTATTTTTGGGGCCCGCGTTAGCCGCTTTAGTGTTTACCATATTTCTGGCGCTGGGTTTACTGTACCAAACCGACACCCCGGCCCGGCAGCAAATACTGCTTTGTTGGGCCTTACTCTGCGGCCAGAGCCTGCTAATTGGGCTATATAGGGATGCGATAATTGGCAGCCGCTACTTGTTATTTCTGCAAAGCCTGGCACCGAGCAAAAGCCAACGGCGAACCGCTGATCTACTACTGCTGTTCTGCAGCCAGCCTATTCTCATGTGCCATTTACTGATGCTTAGCATGGCTAATTTCAGTCAATGGCCAGGCGTATTACCGCAGCTGTTCTTGTTGCCGCTGCAATGGCTATATGCCGTTACATTGTTATATTGCGGTAGCAGAGTACTGGTAATACTGGCACTCAACCTGCCGTTGTTGTTAATACTTGCACCAACGTCACTTGCTGGCGGATTAGTGCTGCTTGCCTGCGGCTTAGTACTGGCTCTGGTTTGGCCCGGTAACGCTATGCGCTGCCACTTCAGAACGACCAGCCCACTGCGCTTCTGGTTAAGGCTGTGGCTAAACCAGACTCAGCAACTGTTAAGCCGAATTTTACTGTTGCTGCTGGTCTTAACGCTGGCGCTTATCAGCATTAAACAAAGACCCGACTTAAGCGCTGGCATTGCCTTGCTATGCGGTTTACTACTGCTGTTAATCAGCTGCAGTATGCAACTTAGCAATAACAAGTTCATCAATATGTATGCGATGTTTTTTCGCCAGTACCCACCTCAACTTTGCCATTGGCAGTTTTTGGCACCGCTGTTGTTAGCCGCTGTTAGTATAAGCCTGCTTTGTCTGCTGACATTACAGTGGCCGCTAAGCTGGAAATTTTTGCCTGCATTGGTTATTTGCCTGGGGGTCGCTCGTTACCAACCACAATGGTTTATTGCTGGCTGGCTGGCCGGTAGCGCCATTAGCAGTGGCCTTTTCATTTTCAGCTAAACTGGCTAAGGTATTAGCAAAACTGAACTCCTCTTAATAAAATTGAACCGTATCAATAACTAAAACCAGAAGAGCCTACTATGCTAAATGCTGCCGCCAAACCCCTGGTCAAACTGGTCGACCGTTACCTGCCAGACCCTTATATTTTTGTGTTGCTGCTCAGCATAATAGTGTTTGCTGCTGCAGTACTGTTTGAACAGCAAGGCCCATTACAGGTACTGCAATATTGGGGCGATGGTTTCTGGGGTTTACTCAGCTTTTCCATGCAGATGTTACTGGTGCTGATAACTGGCTTTATGCTGGCCAGTACACCGCTGGTTACCGGCATCCTAAACCGCTTAGCGAGGCTGGCAAAAACGGCGGGGCAAGCGATTATCTTGGTCACGGTTATTTCCCTTATTGCCAGCTGGCTGAACTGGGGCTTTGGATTAGTGGTGGGTGCTTTATTTGCAAAAGCGCTGGCGCGCCGTATTAAGGTTGATTATCGCTTACTGGTCGCCAGCGCTTACTCTGGTTTTGTGGTTTGGCATGGCGGCCTCGCCGGTTCAGTGCCACTAACTATTGCCACCCCAGGCCATTTTAGCGAAACACAAATTGGTTTAATTCCAACCAGCGAGACCATTTTTGCCAGCTTTAACCTGCTGCTGCTAGCGCTGCTGTTTATCGCAATACCGCTGGTGAATTATCTGATGCTGCCAAAAGAGCGCGACAGTGTTTATGTTGACCCGGCCAAACTGCAGGATGCACCACTGCCGCAGAGCGATAACGCACGTCCGGCCGATAAACTGGAAAACAGCCTACTGCTGGGTTTGCTGGTGGGTTTTGCCGGACTGGCTTATTTGCTGCAGTACTTTATTAAAGGCGGCACACTTAACCTGAATATCGTCAATTACCTGTTTTTGTTTCTAGCCATAGTGCTGCATGGCACGCCGCGTCGCTTGCTACATAGCTTGCAGCAAGCCATACAGGGCGGCGCCGGTATTGTGATTCAGTTTCCATTCTATGCCGGCATTATGGCCATTATGGTGCAATCGGGTCTGGCACACAGTATGTCAGAGTGGTTTGTCAGCTTTGCCACCGCCGAAACCCTGGCATTCTGGAGCTTTATCAGCGCCGGTATCGTCAATATTTTTGTACCGTCCGGCGGCGGCCAGTGGGCGGTACAAGCGCCAATTATGCTACCTGCCGCGCTGGAACTCGGCGCCGACGTCAGCCGCATTGCCATGGCCGTCGCCTGGGGCGATGCCTGGACTAACCTGATCCAGCCATTCTGGGCCTTGCCGGTACTGGCGATTGCCGGCCTAAAAGCCAAAGATATTATGGGGTTTTGCCTGCTGCAGCTGGTGATTACCGGGGTTATCATTAGTCTCGTGCTAAGTTTTGCTTAAAGGCTGCTGTAGCGATTAGTCTGAAAATAGTCTATAAATAGCCCATGCCGGCAGGAGAATACTATGCGCATTGAAACCATCAGTTATATTAAACAACATGCGGCAACGCTAAGTGTAGAGGAACCAATAGTGGTAACGCAGGGTGGTAAGCCAGTGTACCGTATTGAATCTGAAGCCAGCGCGCGCTTGCGGGATGAAGGCCTGGCGCTGCTAAAACTAATGAACCTGGCCGAGCGGGATATTCGAAGTGGCAACACTTTATCAGTCGAGGACACCCTGGCACAACTGCAGCAAGCGCTGCAAGCTGAGCAAATCAAACTAAATGAGTAAGGTCGAAGTGACTCAGGTAGCGGTACAAAGCCTGACTATGCTAAGCCGATATATGGCTGAATTTATTAGCCCTGCGGATGCATTAAAAGTGGTAAGCCAGTTGCTGAACCTTAGCCAGCAACGATTAAGCGACAACCCGCTGCAATTTCCGTTATGCCACGAATTAGAAAGATTGGGGGTTATGGACTACCGGCAAATTACCGTGGATAAATACAAAATTTTATACCGTTATGACCCCAGCCTCGACACCGCATTTATCACGGCCTTTATGCGCCAGAAGCAAAGCGCGCAACAGCTGTTGATTGATTACACCCTGCTTAGCAGATAAAGCCTGAACTTAAGCACTACCCACCCCAAGCTCATACTGCTGCATTAATGCTGCCAGTGCTTGCGCCTCTGGCTCTGGGTTATTACTAAGCGCGGCAAATACCCCCTGTTGATCAGCGGCACTGCGGTGCTGGCCAAGTTTTAGCTTGCCGGTAAGCTTAGTAATAGTCACTTTAACCCCAACAATACCAGCTGATAACTGTTGCTGGTACTGAAACGGCATCTTGACCATCGCTTGGCCGATATCCGGCTCATACTTCGCTACTTGCTGGGCAAGATGGTTCATGGTGGCAGCGTTATCCAGCAATTCAGGGTAGCCGGTTATCTGGGCTACCGCATAATTCCAGGTTGGTACTGCTTGTTTACTCTGATACCAGCGGGATGAAATATAACTATGCGGGCCGGTAAAAGTAATCAGCACTTCTGATTGCGGTGCCTTGGATAATAGCTGACAGTGCGGGTTTTGCCGGGCAATGTGGCCATAGAGCACACCCTGCTCACCTTCATCCCGCTGCAACAACCAAGGCAGATGGCTGCAGAAAAAAGGTGCACTCACCAAACAGCCAAAACTATGTTGCTCAATAAAGTTATACAGCGCAGTTTGGTTCGGGAACGCCGTTTGCGGCGGGCAATACAACATATATTATTCCTTACGCGTAATAGCAAACGCGTTGCTAAGTGGGCTAAAGCCGACTTTGGGATAATAGGCCATGGCTGATGGCGCGCTTAACAACAACTGCTGCACCTGCGGCCCTGTCACCCGCTGCACTTCGGCCAGCAGCTGCGAACCAATGCCTTGTTGCTGCACCGCTTTATCTACCAATAAATCAGCGATATACACCACAAAGCTAAAGTCAGTTAAGCAGCGGGCTAGCCCCAGCAACTTGTTATTGTAGCGTGCAGTAATGATTAAGTTGGCATTCTGCAACATGCTTTGCATCCGCTCTCGCTGCTCAGTGGGCCTGGTAATGCCCGATGCACAATACAAGGCAATAACCTCATCCAGCTTTAGCGTGGTTTCGATAGTAAATTGTAATGTCATAGCGATAACTCCTGTTGTGAATACCGCTATTACAACGCTAAACTGGTATTATATAAATAACCAGTTTTAACAAATTGAGCATACCAGTTGGCTGTTCAGCGCCTAAGTACTGATTCGCTAAACCTAAGCGGTAACGCGCAGCTGCACCAGCAGTTGTATGTTAGCTTGCGCCAGCAATTGTTGAGCGGTCATTGGCCCGGTGGCGCTTTACTGCCCTCGGAACGGCAATTGGCAGCCGATCTACAGCTAAGCCGAAGCACGGTGCAACAAGCCTTGCAACAGTTGGTAGCGGAGGGGTATCTGGCGCCGCAACAAGGCCGTGGTTATATGATAGTGGAAGCACTACCCGATGGCTTTTTTGCCGCCAGCAGCAGCGCGGTTTTACCTACAATGCCTCTTCCCACACAAGATTACGGCTTAACCGCCAAAGCCTCGGGCTATAGCGGGTATTTGCAGCCAGGCACCGCCAATGTACAACAGTTTCCGTTTCGGCTGTGGCAGCAACTGCTGCAGCGCCATGCTAACAGACCTGCGTTGTGTAACATGGCCGATCCGCTGGGTTACCCACTGCTGCGCCAGGCTCTAACGCAGTATTTGCGTCAGTCACGACAATTAGTGTGTGATGAAAATACTATTTTGATCACTGCCGGTGCCCAGCAGGCGTTATTTATCGCCGCCCGTTTGGTGGCACGCAGTGGTCAAAAAGTATTAATGGAATCACCCGGCTACCCCAGATTAAAACAAGCATTGCAGCTGGCAGAACTGCAAACCAGCTTTATACCGGCCGAAAGTGCAAGCGGGCTCGACCCGTCCAGTTTACCAATAAATAGCCAGGCCAAAGCACTGTTTTTAACGCCATCACACCACTATCCTTGCGGCGGTATTATGTCGTTAAGTCAGCGACTGACGTTGCTTAATTGGGCTAAAAACGAACAATACTGGCTGGTAGAAGATGATTACGACAGTGAGTTTCAGTACCGGCATCGGCCTATGGCCAGCCTGCAGGGTTTAGCCGGCGGACAAGGCGTAATGTTTGTAGGCTCTTTAAGCAAAACCTTGTTTCCGGCACTGCGGTTGGGTTATCTGGTGCTGCCACCTGAGATAGTTGGCCAGGCCAGCGCTATCCAACAGGCACTGCATGGTGATGTGCCGCTGTTACCACAGGCCGTATTGGCCGACTTTATAAACGAGGGTCATTTTAATCGCCACCTGCGAAAAATGCGGCGCTTATATCAGCAGCAAAAGCAACAAGCTGTGGCCTTGCTGCAACAGCATTTCCCGGCATGCTCATTATTGGCCAAAGATGCCGGCCTGCATTTAACTCTGCTGTTACCTGCACTGACTGATGATATTACACTGTGCCAGCAATTAAACCGGCACGGCTTTAAGCTGCAGCCATTCAGTCGTTACTGCTTTTTAAACGAACCCGACCGTGGCTTAGTTATTGGTATTGCCGATGCAGATGAAAGCAAGTTAGTGCAGCTGATCAGTCTACTTAAAGACGCGTTGCTAAAAGTTGACACTGGGTTGCGGCCTTGAATTGTGGCTATTGCGTCCGGATATATTGTCTATAGTTAATTTATACAGTCCAACAGCAGGAGCAGCACTATGCAACATATTGTAATTACCGGCGGCAACAAAGGCATTGGCCTGGCTTTGGTGAAGCAGTATCTGACCAAGGGCGATAAAGTCTCGGTTATTTGCCGCCAGCCGTCAGCGGAACTGGCTGATCTGGATGTTACCCTGTACAGCGGAATAGAGCTAAGCGAGCCGCAAAAAATTAAAGACGTTGCCGCTAAATTTGCCAAAAACAGCATTGATATTCTGCTTAATAACGCGGGTATATTACACAAAGAAACGCTGGAAAACTTTAATGAAAGCACTATTTTAAAGCAGTTTCAGGTAGACAGCATAGCGCCACTACTACTAAGCCAGCAATTACTGGCGGCAATGAAAGACGGCGGCAAAATAGCGATGATCAGTAGCCGCATGGGCTCGATTACCGATAACGACTCGGGCAATTATTACGGCTACCGCATGGCTAAAGCCGCACTTAATGCCGGCAGTGTGTCATTAGCCATTGATGTAGCGCCACGTAATATCAGTGTCGGTATTTACCACCCTGGCTATGTGCAAACTGAAATGGTCGGCTTTGGTGGCGATATCAGCCCAGATGAAGCCGCCAGCCATTTAACCAAGCTGATAGCCGAGCTTAACCCGGCTAACAGCGGCAAGTTTTACCATAGCAATGGCAGTGAATTACCCTGGTAAACCGCTGGGCATCGTTTCTACCCCTCTATCCAATCACCTTGGATAGTATAAAACATAGCCTATGTTCTACACGGGTTTAAGATACAAGATCCAATTGTTACAAAAACCTTGCCTGCATTTATCTACAGGCTTATGCTTTTTCTGCAGTCAGCTGTTTAAATGACCACAGCGCTAAGCCAGCCAGCAGCGCGCTGGTAATGGTAAGTATTAGCAGATGAACCCAAAGTGCATGGCCTTGATCCATATTGATAACTTTCAGGCCAATTTGCGACAAGTGATAACTAGGCCAAACCCATCCCAACTGCTGTAAAAACGGTGGAAACATACTGATTGGCAGCCATAAACCTGATAAAAACGCCATGGGCAAATACAGCAGGTTCACCACGCCAGGCGCCGTTTTATCGCTTAAGGTTAAACCAAGCATTAACCCTATTAATGCAAATGGCAGGGTGCCCACCAACAGCAGTAGCAGCAACAGCAGCCACTGGCTGTAGGCTAGCCTAACATCGCCAAACAACACTGCCGTACTAAATAACAACAGCATAATCAGTAGTGCAAATACCAGACTGGTGCTCATTTTCGCCAGTAAATAAGCGGCAACCGGCATTGGCGACAAGCGCTTTAAGGTTAACCAGCCGTGCGCCCGGTCGCTGGCAATATTCATCGCAAAGTTAAACATAGCAGGCCCCATAATGCCAAAGCAACTGTAGGTAACCAACATATAAGCCGCCGTGTTACTCCCACCAGAGCGATTGAAGATGACGCCAAAAAATAGGTAAAAGACTACCGGAAAAGCCAGCGATGGCAACACAAAGCCCGGCGTACGCCAGACACTAAGTAAATCGTACCAGGCTTCTTTTTGATAAATACGTACAGTGTTCATGCTGCCGGCTCCTGCGTTGCCAATGTTTGGGTAAGTTGTAAAAAGGCTTGCTCCAGCGCCACTGACTTCACTTCAAGGTCGACAAGCTGCTGATCTTGAGCCAATAAAGCGCGCAGGGTCAGCTCTGGCTGATTACTTTGCAACACCATCAATGGTTGCTGGCTAGCGTTGTCTTGCACACTGTCTTTTACAGTCGCTTGCATAACCGTTTGCACTCCGGGCAGCGCGTTAAGCTGCGCCGGCGTTAAACGGGTACGACATTGAATATACTTGTAAGCGATTTGTGCTTTAAGCTGAGCAGGGCTGTTATTGGCAATAAGCTTCCCCTGATGCAACACGGCAATACGATCTGCCAGTAGTTCAGCTTCTTCCAGATAATGCGTGGTAAGTACCACACTTACCCCTTGCTGCTTTAAGTGGTGAATTTGCTGCCATAACGCCCGGCGTGCCTGCACATCCATACCTAGTGTGGGTTCATCTAAGAACACCAGCCGGGGTTTACCTGCCAGCGCCAGTGCAAATAACAGCCGCTGCTTTTGGCCACCCGATAAGCGACCAAAACGCTGGTTAGCATGAGCCTCTAACCCAGCCAGACTCAGCAAGCCTGTTACAGTGTGGCCTGAAGGATAATAACTGGCGAATAAGTCACATTGCTCAGCAACGGTTAAATTCGCGGTTAGGCTGCCTATTTGCATCATTACCCCCAATTGCTGGCGTAACGCCTGACTACGCGCAGTACCTTGCTGTAACTGGCCCAGTAACTGTATCTGGCCACTGTCTGCAGCAATTAACCCCAACATAGCGGCAATAAAGGTGGTTTTACCAGCACCATTTGGGCCCAACACACAGAGCACTTCGCCGGGTTGCAAGGTTAAATCTATCGCATCAAGCACTTGCTGCTGGCCATAACGTTTGCTTAGGCCAACGCAGCATAACGCGGCATCTACTTGTAATTGCCGGCTCATTGCTGCACCTCGCGATTATTTGCCCGCTCAGCAAGAAAGCGGCCAATCTGGCTATTCATCCATTCTGGTGCATCGGCCATGATGAAATGCTTCGAGTCTCGGGCAAAGGCAAATTGATGATACTGTAACGGGGCGTTAGCCAGCTGGTTTTGATAGTTAGCCTGCACCTGCTCGGGCGTGCTGTAAGGTGCGCCATGTTGTAAGGCACCTAGGGTAAGTACCGGTACCCGAATACTAGCCAGTTGTGGTCGTAAGTCAGCCTGCATTAACTCGCCCATTACCCGACCGCTGGTCATGCCATCTGAGCGGGTCATATCGGCCACAATGCGCCGCTGCCAGTTGTCGTCATTGGCCATACTTTTAGCTATCGCCACAGGATCAAAATTTACCGGAGCGCTAACCTGACTATCAGAGGTATTATTTGCTGCCGATTGCGTAAATAACGCACCTAATGCCGGCAAGCCGTCAACGTTAACCGCTGCACCAATGTGCTCCGGGCTGGTCGCAGCTAAAGCCAACGCCAGATAACCACCAAGTGAATGGCCAATAATCACCGGCTTTTCCAGTTGCTGCTCGGCGATATAGTGCAAAATAGCCTGCTGCTGGATAGCAAGGTAGCCCTCTCCCCAGCTTTGCATTGGTATTGGTTTTACCCCGGCAAAACCGGCCAGGGTGAAAATATGCAGCTGATAATCGTCCTGCAAAGTCTCTACCGTGCTTTGCCAGACATCACCGGATGACGCCACTCCCGGGATTAAAATAATAGCCGGCCCCTGACCTACCACCTTAACCTCAAAGCACGCGCAGGCCTGCTGTTGTAAAGTGGTCAGTGTCGGGTTTGTTGCAATGTCAGACTTTTCTGCGATAGCCGGCAGGCTAAACAGGCTGCCGGTTAAACCTAGTGTCAGAACCAAATTGCATACTGTGGTGTTTAGCTTTTTCATGTTGTGTTCCTCATTGGTAATGTCAATGAGGCCAGTATAAGCAGAGGTGGTGTAATCCACAGGTAACGGTTGTCACCAATAACGGATGACAATTGCCATGTTGTAATATGACCTTTGTCACTGGCGGCAAACACGTTTTATTGATTACACTGCAAGCAGCACTTAACCTGGACACTACTATGAGCCAACCAGATACCCTGCAACAAAAGTTAAGTTGGATTTATCTTATAAACCTTATTTTCTTTATTATTCCGCTTTTAACTGTGCATTTTTCGCTGTGGCAATACCTTAGTATGGCAACAGCTTTGTTGCTTTTTTTAGTCTGTTATTTTTGGGCCTACCGTAGCAGCCGCAATGATATGCACTGGCCCATTGCCGGCATAGTACTGGTTGCCGCGCTAATTACTTCAGTTAACCCCGGCACCATTTCAATGTTTGCTTATGCCGGCTTTTTTATTGGTTTTGCTTATTCACTGCGACGTTACCTGCTGCTGATGGCGTTACTGGTATGTTTATTAGTGTTGCTGGATAGGGTATTGAATATTCACTGGGACCTGTTTTTAATTATGGCCATTCCGACAGTGTTGGCCATTAGCCTACTTGGCCGCGCCGAACAGGCAAAACTTCGGCACCGTCAGGCTGAATTGCAGAGTGAAGATGAAATTAAGCAACTGGCGGCAATGGTAGAGCGCGAGCGTATTGCCCGTGATTTACACGATATTTTGGGCCACACGTTATCCAGCGTCATATTAAAAGCCGACTTAACCACTAAGCTGCTGGCGCATCAGCAGCCTGAAGCTGCCGCGCAGCAGCTAACGGAATTAAGCCAGATTGCCCGGGATGCACTAAGCCTGGTGCGGCAAAGTGTCTCGGGCTACAAACACCAGGGCCTGACAGCTGAAACGGCAAAACTACTGGGCCGCTTAAGAGAGGCGGGCTTTCAGGCAGAACTACACGGCGACATCCCGCAGCTAGACAAACGACGGGAAACCGCGTTAATTTTAGCCCTGACTGAACTTACCACTAATGTTATCCGCCATAGTAATGGTGACTACTGCCAGCTTTTCTTTGCACAGCAAGGGCCGCAACTAATGATCAGCCTTAATGATAACGGCAACAATATCAATATCAGCGAAGGCAACGGTATTACCGGTTTACGCGAACGATTAACCGCTATTGATGCCACGCTACTATTGCAGCGACAACATGGCATGACTGCCACGATTCAACTGCCACTTCAGGAGCAAACAGCATGAATATTTTATTGGCAGAAGATCAGACCATGATCCGCACAGCATTAGCCAGCTTGTTGCGGCTGGAAGCCGGTTTTAGTGTTACCGAAGCCGCTGATGGCGACGCTGCACTTACGCTGTTAAAGCAACAGCCGTTTGATTTACTGCTAAGTGATATTGAAATGCCTGGCTTAACCGGTATTGAATTGGCACAGCATGTTCAACAGCAAAAATTAGCGACTAAAGTGGTGATTATTACTACCTTTGGCCGTGCCGGTTATGTGAAGCGGGCAATGGAGGCCGGTGTTGGCGGTTTCTTATTAAAAGATGCGCCAGTCGCACAACTGGTACAAGCCATTTTGCAGGTAATGGCGGGTAAAAAAGTCGTCGACAGCGAACTGCTGTTAAATTCGCTGGGCGAGCAAGACCCGTTAAGTGAAAAAGAGCGGCAGGCGCTGCGCTTGGCTGCCGACGGCAAAAGCACCAGCGACATTGCCGCTGCCCTGTATATTGCCGAAGGCACTGCCCGTAATTATTTATCAGAAGCGATTAGCAAACTGCATGCTGCTAACCGTATCGACGCTGCGAGGATCGCCCGGCAAAAGGGGTGGCTTTGATCGGCAATAGATTCGATTAGAAGCAACCGGTTAACCCTAAGCCAACCGTTGAGCCCTGGACGGGCGGAAACGAGCCCCCATGGATGGGTTCACGGCGTGTTGGCGTGGGTTAACCGGTCGCGCCCAAACCGTCGGTCATCCGAAAGGCTTTACAGCTGGGCGCTTTTTACGCCACACTGCTGTCATTTGCGGTGTTAACGAGCGTTTTCATGGATTTTCGCACTAAAATCAAAGCCGATAGGCCACTACAAAGCCGCAGTGGCGACTTACAAAGCGCGCTGGAAAGTGACCGCGGGCGGATTATTAACTCGGCCGCGGTGCGCCGCTTGCAGCAAAAAACCCAGGTATTTCCACTGGAGCGCAATGCTGCGGTGCGCAGCCGGCTAACCCATTCGCTGGAAGTGCAGCAAACCGGCCGTTTTATTGTGCAAAGCATTTTCCGGCAGTTAAGCGACGAGCAACAGGCACAATACGGTTTAACCGGCTTAGAGCGGCCGGTTGAATCCTTAGTGGAAATGGCCTGCCTGCTGCACGATGTCGGTAACCCGCCGTTTGGCCATAGCGGTGAAAGCGCCATTAACAGCTGGTTTAGCCAGGCGCTGCCTGAACTGACCACACGGCATCAGCTACAGGACAATGCCTTGTGGCACACCCTGAGTACTGAATTGGCACAATTTGAAGGTAATGCCCAGGCTATCCGGCTGGTGCATAGTCTGCAGCGGATGAACCTGACCTATGCGCAAACCGCCTGCATTTTAAAATATACCCGCATTGGCACCGCCACCAAACCAGCTCCCGGCCACGCCCAAAGCTATTTGCAGAAAAAACCCGGCTATTATTTTGCTGAGCAGACGTTTGTCGACAAGCTGTGGCAAGAGCTGGGTACTGCACCCGGCAATCGTCACCCCCTGACCTACATTATGGAAGCGGCCGATGATATTTCCTACTGCCTGGCCGATCTGGAAGATGCGGTAGAAAAGGGCTTGTTTACGCTGACAGAGCTGGCAAAGCAACTTAACCTGGCATTTGCGACGCAGAATACATCCGGTAAGCTGATTGCCACTCATAGCGGCGGCAGCGAGAGCTTTTCAGCGCTGGTTAAAGCGGCACTGGATAAAGCCGAAGCCGAACCCATTAATAAAAATTCTGAGTTTTTTATCAAACTACGGGTAGGCATGATCCATCCGCTGGTACGCCATGCCGCAGAGCAGTTTATAAGCAATATCGACGCGGTATATCTCGGCAGCTTAAACCGCGCTCTACTGGAAGATGACAGCCAGTACCATGCCATTACTGCCACCTTTAAGCAGGTAGCCCGCCAGTTTGTGTTTAACCAACCCGAGGTGGAAACTCTCGAGTTGCAGGGCCAGCGTATTATTGCTGGCCTGCTCGATTGCTACCAACCGCTACTATTGCTATCTGTGGCTAACTTTAACGCCGTGCTGGCCGAACAGGGCCATGCCTTTGGCCGCGAGCAGCGCCTGGCCCACCGCCTGCCCAATAAGCATGTTGCCGCTTATCAGCTGGCAGCAGCCGCCATCAGCGACGGGCATGGCGCACTTGAGCTGTATTACCGCTGCCGGCTGCTGCAGGACTTTATCAGCGGCATGACCG
Organism: Arsukibacterium sp. MJ3; assembly: GCF_000987765.1. Classification (GTDB taxonomy): domain Bacteria; phylum Pseudomonadota; class Gammaproteobacteria; order Enterobacterales; family Alteromonadaceae; genus Alishewanella. The sequence continues at coordinate 88,381 of NZ_LAHP01000006.1, read as the reverse complement.
ATCACTTCGCCTTTGATGAATACCAAACCCTGGTACAGTGCGCTAACTAAGCGCCTGACGTTGCAACAGCCGCTCAGGGCAGTTGTAACTGAGCAAACAGCCAGTCCAATGCGGCTTTAATTTGCTCAGGTTGCTGCAAGGCCAGCAGGTGGTCACTGTTAGTCAGCGCAATATACTGGCCATTCGCCAGCTCCGCCTGCTGCTGATTCCAGCTGGTACTTTCCTGTTGCCATAAACGCAGCAGCTCGGCGTTATCCGGGTTAGCGTCAATCTGCGCCTGTTCAAAGTCAGTATCAATCACCGATATGGGTATAGCCGTTAGCATCGGTAACGCCGCATAGGCGTCCAGATCGGCGGTGTAGGCAGCGATTTCCCGCGCCCGGCTTTGCTGATGGCTTACCAGTAAGCGCTGCTGACTGATTAAGTCAAAGTATGGCCAGTCCATCAGCGGGTTGTCGCCGACTAGCTGCTCGGCATGGCTGCGTTCTGCCAGCAATTTTTCTAAGGTACGTTCAGTCCAGGCGCCACTGGCCAGATGCGGAATTAACGCATCAAGATTGGCCAGATACCAATCGGCCGGGTAACCCTTATAAATACTGAGCGCGTTTGGCATGGGCACATCCGGATCAAGTAGCAACATCGCTTTTATATCAATTTCCTGCTGATGATTTTCATAAAAAAGACGAGCGCTAATGCTGGCACTGGCCATCGCGACCAACACGATCTGTTGCTCACCCAATTCATCCAGCACGCCGGCCAAATCGTCGGCAAAGCGGCGGTACGACAAGTCGTCGGCACTATCGCTGAAGCCATTTCCCAGCCGGTCGATGCTGTATACCCGGTACTTTTCAGCCAATAGCGGTTGCAACAAAGCAAACCAGGCGCTGTCGCTATGATAATTTTCATTTGGGCCGGCCAACAGCACCACGGCCGGGCCAGCATTCTGCTCGCCCATTAAGCGCACATGCAGCTGTTTATCGCCCACTTGCACCAGGCTGGAGGCATCAGGCTGGCGCGGGGTATCAAGTTGCTGGAAAAATGTCAGAATTTCGGCTGAGGTATCAAAATGACTAAACTTCCACTGATGCTGACCTTGCTCGATGCTAAATAACTCGGCTTTTTGCCGGCCATTACTGTAACTGAGCAACTCCACCTGATTATCTGCCAGTTTTTGTTTCTGAGCCAATGGTAAGCTGTTGTTTAACTTTGCAAAACGAGCAATTGCCAAAGGAGCGGAGACCAACCCAAAATTTGGGTCTGTCAAACCATCGTAGGGCAATACCGTATCATTTTTGCCCATAGCCATCATAATCGAGACGGACTGCTCAGGCGCACAACTTTGCCACAACTGACCAGACATCGGCGCCGCCACTACAGCAAACCCCTTAAAACGGTTACTCCGATTACAAGCCAGATTTTGAGTGAACAAACCGCCCTGCGAAAACCCCGCAGCATAAATTTCCCCAGCGGCAATGCGTTGCTTGCTACTGATGTCAGCAATAACATCATCAACAAAACCTAAATCGTCAAAACCTAACCGATGCGCAATGTTACAACTACAGCCTTCATTCCACTCTACTGTGCCAGACTGAGGATAAGCGACAATATATTCATCGCTATAGGCACTGAAATTGGCCATACTTTGCATGCTGTTGCTGGTTCCGCCTGAGCCGTGGAACGCCAACAGCAGTTTGTAATCGCGATCTGGCTGAAAATTAGCAGGCAGTTGCAGCAGATAACTGCGATCACCCAATTTAACCAGGTTAGTTTCAGCCCGCTCCTTACTCTCATCGCCACAGCCACTTAGTATACCGGCCAGCAGCAGTAGTAAAAATCTTAGTTGTAATTTCATATTACTTTCCTGTTAACATAAAGTCGCCAGCCAAATTAAAGACAAACCGAAAATTAAGCGATAATGGTTAGGTGATTGATTTGTGATGAAAAGCTTACTATTGCTTTTTATATATAAACAAGGGGTTAAATAAAATAATGAATAGGCAACAATGGCAGCTGGGCCAGCTGATATTTGACCCGCAGCGGCGCACCCTGCAACTGCACGGGCAACACTGCGCGTTAGAGCCAAGACAGGCAGAGCTGTTATTGTTGCTGGCGCAACACGCTGGCGAACCGGTAAGTCGCGAACAATTGATCAGCGAAATCTGGCTGGGCCGGGTGGTTAGCGAAAGTGCGATTAACCGCGCCGTTAGTTTCCTGCGAAAAGCCTGCGCCAGCCTCGATCCAGACACCGACTATATTTCAACTATCCCCAAACTGGGCTACTGCCTGTTACCCAACGCCAGGCTACTGGCCAGCACCTCGAATACGGTTACCACCCCGATAGATAGTCCTGAAATATCTGCAGCAGCACCTGAAGTGACGACCGCCAAGCCCCGCAGCCTGTTGTTATGGCCGCTGCTGATGTTCAGCCTGATAGCGCTGGTGGCAAGCTGGGCCTGGTTGCAAACCGCTGCACCCGATAACAGCAAGCCGGGCGAGGTGCTGATCCCCAAACCGGTAACCAGCTTCGACGGTGCTGAATTTAACATTAGCAGCAGTCTGCAGGGCCAGCTGCTTTATCACCGTCGCGATGCCAATGGCAACACTCACATGTGGCTTTACAGCAACCAGCAGCATACTCCGCTAATAACCGCGGATGTACAGGCTGTTAATGGCAGTATCAGCCCGGATGGTAGTAAAGTGGTTTATCGACAACTCAATGGCGAGCAATGCCAGATTCTACTACTGGCGCTACAGCCGCAAGCGCCTGAACAAAGCTTATTTGCCTGCCCGGCTGACAGCGCATTTCAGGCCAGTTGGCACCCCGATAGCCAACAGTTTTACTATCGGCTGCGCCAAAGCAAAACCCAACCCTATCTGGTTTATCGGTATCAGCTTGCCACGGCCAATCAGCAACAGCTGACTCTGCCAGACCCGGCCAGCGTTAGCGGCGCCATTGCATTGGCAGTGGCGGCAGATGGCAAACAGCTTGCCGTAGCAAGCTACCTTACGCCGGATAGCAGCCGGCTTAGCCTGTATCAGTTGGCGGAGGGGCAGCCGTTGCAATTGCAGCAAGCAACAGACCTTAATATTGGCGTGGTAGACCTAACCTGGCCGGCTGGCAAGCCAATGCTATTGGCCAGTAGCAACCAGGTATATCGGCTGAAAAATGATCTTAGCCTACAGCATTATTTTTACTCACAACTGTCGATAAACTCACTAAGTAGCAGCGGGCGGCAGTTGTTCTTTGCCAGCCAGCAGCAGCAGGCTGAGATCTGGCGCAAGCCATTCACCACCGATGCTCAGGCTACGCCCCATATCACCAGCTCGCAGCTGGATATTTTGCCCAGAGTTAATCAGCAGGACAGTGAATTATTGTTCCTAAGCACCCGCCAGGGGCTGCATCAAATCTGGCGCAAGCCCCATAATGGCCAGGAACATTTGCTGGCCACGCTGCCCGCCTCTGCCGGCTTTACCCGGCTCAGTTGGTCCTATGATCAACGCAGTGTTTATTTTAGCCAACAAGGGGCGGTGTATCAGCTGGATCTGGCCAATAGCCAGTTAACGCCGTTATTCATGTCAGAGCATATGGCCTATGTAGTGAATGCCGGCCCGGACAATAACAACCTGATCTACAGCAGCAATAAAAGTGGCGACTGGCAATTGTGGCGCTACCAGCTAACAGGTAAGCAACACCAGCAATTAACCACCCAGGGTGGCTACAGCGGCTATCTGGTAGGTGATGTCTTGTACTACAGCAAGTTTCATCAAGATGGCTTATGGCAATTAGATCTCAGCAATGGCGAGGAGCTATTGTTATTGGCTGACTTTGACAAAATTAACTGGCTGAACTGGCAGTTGCAAGATAACCGCGTGCTGTATTTTAAGCCAGGTCAGGGCATTTACCGCCAGTCGCTGCAGAACAACGCGCCGGCGGAACAGCTACTGGCCGATAGCTCAGAGCTGGTGCATCATTACAGTGTAAGTAATCAGGCCATTTACTTTGTTAAACGCCAACCTGCGCAAGGTGATGTTTACCAATTGCCGCTGCCATAGCATGCTGGTCTTCGGGGGTAATCCAACCACTTTGCGGTTTTCAGCAGCAGCATCTATGCTTGCTGTTTAAGTTAGCTGTCTTGTTAAAACTGTCATGGAGGATCATCATGCAAGATTATAAAATACACTCCAAATATCGCCTGGCCAGCGCAGCACTTACGGCTGCGATGGTATTAAGCCTTCCGGCGAGCGCCGAAACACCGAAACTGGATATAGAGCCTGGCCTATGGCAACATACCTTTAATATTAAAACTGCCAGTGGCGAGCTGGAACAGGCCATGCAGCAACTGCAGCAACAACTGGCCAGCATGCCGGCAGCCCAGCGGCAAATGATGGAAAAAATGATGTCTGGCCAGGGCTTGTCGCTCGATCTAAAAGGCGGATCGGTGCAGGTATGCCTGACCCAACAAGAAATTGACCGCGGTCAGCTACCGCAACAAGACGGTTGTCAGCAGCAGCTTCGTCAAACTGGCGATAGCAGTTACAGCTTTTCCTTTAGCTGCGATACCAAGCCGCCAACCAGCGGCAGTGGTGATATGACGTTTAGCAGCCGCAAGGCTTATACTGGCAACGCCAGCTTTACTACTGACGTTAATGGCAAAGCCGAGCAAATGTCCATGCAACAAAGCGGCAAATGGCTGAAAGCTGATTGTGGCTAATTTATTCACTTCACGTTAGGACCCGTTATGCCTGATACACCTGTTATAAAGTATCCGTTGGCACAACACCTTCGCCAGCATAGCCCGCTGGTATTTGGTTGTATGAGTTTAGGTGGCGGTTGGAATAGCAACCCGCTGTGTGCCGCCGATATTGCCCAGGCGCATCAGGTTATTGATGCCGCGCTCGAAGCCGGTATTTGTATTTTTGATCATGCTGACATTTATACTTATGGTAAGGCTGAGCAAGCCTTTGGTAAAGTGCTGGCACAACGCCCACAGCTGCGGGCACAACTGTCCTTGCAATCGAAATGTGGTATTCGCTTTGCCAATGCTAACGCGGTACAGCGTTATGACTTTTCAGCGCAGTGGATTACTCAGTCAGTCGATAATATTTTAAGCCGGCTGCAGATAGAGCAACTTGACGTTTTGCTGCTGCACCGGCCCGATCCGCTAATGGAACCGGCAGAAATTGCTGAGACATTTACCCAGTTACAACATAGCGGCAAAGTTAAACATTTTGGCGTATCCAATATGCAGCAACATCAAATGGCACTGCTACAGGATGCCCTTATTACGCCGTTGTTGGTGAATCAACTGGAATTAAGCTTAAGCCACCTGGCCTGGCTGGACGAAGGCACCACAGCCGGTTGCAGTGGCGAGCCTGGAGTTAATTTTAGTAGTGGCACTATCGAGTATTGCCGCCGGCACAAGGTGCAGTTACAAGCCTGGGGCAGTTTAAGCCAGGGCCTGTTCAGCGGCAAAGATGTCAGCACAGAACCACAGCATATTCAGGCCACAGCAGAGCTGGTAAAGCAACTGGCCGCAGAGTATCAGGTAAGTACAGAAGCAATAGTGCTGGGCTGGTTAATGCGCCACCCGGCGAATATACAGCCGGTAATTGGCACAACGAATATAAAGCGTATTGCCGCTTGTGCCGAGGTAAGCCGTGTACAGTTAAGTCGTGAGCACTGGTACGCACTGTATTTAGCAGCCCGCGGCAGCGCATTACCCTAATATTATTTCTTAAATTAATGGGTCAAGTGTGCAAGGCTTCTGCCACTGAGTCACGTGGGATAAGATGCGGGGAAAACACTTGTTGTACGACAATACTACTTTGTTGATAAACCTGCTGCAACACCCACCGCGCCGCCATTTGGCCCATAGCGCTAATCGGATAATCAATAGTGGATAGCTTAGGATAGGTGTAATAGGCAAAGTTAACATTATCAAAACCGATTACCGAAAAATTTGCCGGCACTTCATAACCAAGCTCACGAGCCGCAGTTAGCGCCCCCGAGGCCATTTCGTCATTGGCGCACACTAAAGCACTAAACGGCCGGCCACTGGCCAATAACCATTGCAACCCCTTACTGCCACCGGTTTCCCGAAAATCACCTTCAAAAAACAAGGCATCGTCTGCCGTTAATTGGTATTCGGCTAACGCGCGTTGATGGCCATGAAAGCGATCACGGGCATCCGTTTTCCACATGGGTCCGGCAATATAAGCTATATGACGATGCCCTTGCTGCAGTAAATGGTGAGTTGCTAAATAACCACCTAGTTCATTATCGAGGCTAATACAACGCTCCGCTAACGCTGCCACCTGACGATTCAGTAACACAAAGGGCGTTTCTTTCTTACTCAACTCTATTAAATACTGATCGGTCACTGCTTCCACATGCAAAATCAATGCGTCACAGCTACGGCTGCGCAGAAAGTCGATACCTTCTTCTTCAGTCGCCCGCTCGCTATGTCCGGCGGCAATGATGACATGTTTACCGGCCGCACGGAATTCTGCTTCAATACCGGTTAGCATTTCACCATAAAACGGCCCATGTAACTCAGATACCAGAATACCAATACTGTTAGAACGACTGGACGCCAGTGACTGGGCAATAGAATTAGGCCGGTAACCCAGCTGTTCCATCGCCACCAATACTTTGTCACGAGTCTTATCACTCACCCGGGCGTTGTTATTCATCACCCTGGAAACGGTTGCCAATGATACGCCAGCTAATTCTGATACTTGGTAAATAGTCGCCATGCTGTACCTGTATTATTGTGTTAAAGCGTTTACTCTAGCATGCTCTGGCGTAATCTCACCAGATTGCTCTGCCAGTTGCCGATGAATTTCCAGCACTGTGCTGCTGGTCAGCCGGTAACGGCTCATTACCAAGGCCACCAGTATTGAACCAATGGCAGGTAGCAAGGTAAAACTGAGTAAGATGCCCTGTTGCGTTAGGCTACTTTGTACCACATTGGCTTGATAACCATAGCCGGCCAGTAACCAGCCCGCTAAGGCACCACCGAGGGCCAGCCCCAGTTTAATAAAAAACACGATAGAGGAATACACCAGGCCGGTTATACGAACACCCGTTTTATAATGGCCGTAATCAACGGTGTCGGCCATTTTCGCCCACAGCAAAGGGGTGGCCATTTGTAAAAAGAACCCCCAGAGAAAATACAGGATAAACGCCAACATCAGCTGCTCTGCGCCAACAAAAAAACTAACAATGCAAATAGTAGCGGCGATTAACTGCAGGCCTATGTAGGCTTTTATTTTGTCAATATAACGACAAAGCCATTGCGCAACCGCACAGCCAACAATATTGCCCAGCATGCCTAACGTAACAAAAGCAGTGATCAAATCTGCACGCCCGAGAAAGTACTTAACATAGTAAATCGCCAGGGTAGACCGCAGCACCATACCGGTAAGCAGAAAAAACGCGGCGACGCACAAAATGCGCCACTGGTCATTCTGCCACAATTCCTGAACGCTACTACGCAGAGTAAGTTGTTGAGCAACCGGGGTAGTAACCCGCTCCCGGGTGCCATAAAAGCACAATAAAAATAACACTACACCCAGAGCGCTCATAGCCGCTATCGTTAGCTGATACCCTTTGGCGCTATCTCCATTACCAAAATAATTAACTAGTGGCAAGGTGCAGGCAGTGACTAATAAGCCGCCTAACATGCCAAACACAAAACGGTAGGACTGCACGGAAACCCGCTCGGTAGGATCAGCCGTTAACACCCCACCCAACGCTGAGTAGGGAATATTAATAGCGGTATAGGCCAACATCAGTAAGGTGTAAGTAACAAAGGCGTAAATAACTTTACCATTAGCGGATAAATCAGGGGTGGTAAACGCCAGTACACTACAAAAAGCGAAAGGCAATGCCAGCCATAATAAATAAGGGCGGTATTTACCATGGCGACTATTTGTTTTATCCGCTAGCACGCCCATTAACGGGTCGGTTATAGCATCAATAATCCGCACCAATAAAAACATACTGCCGACTACCGCGGGTGAAATGCCAAAAATATCGGTATAAAAAAACGTCAAAAACAACATAACGGTCTGAAACACGATATTACTGGCCGTATCGCCAAGGCCATAGGCTATTTTTTCCCGCTTTGTCAGCATGCTAACTCCAAGATCACTGTTTTGTTATTTTTGCCGTCCGGCGAACAAGTCGCGTAGCGCTATGGCACTGGTTTTCAGTGTGCGCTGCTGGGTGGCGTAATCAACATAGATTATGCCAAAGCGTTTAGCATAGCCTTCAGCCCATTCGAAATTATCCATCAGGCTCCAGGCAAAATAGCCATCAATCCGCATGCCAGCGTTAATAGCATCTTCTGTTGCCTGCAGATGCTGCTGAAAATAGCTCACCCGATCGGGGTCATCAACTTGCCCGCAGGCCAGCGTGTCCGGCATGGCCGCGCCATTTTCGGCAATATAAACCGGTGGCAAAGCATAACGGCGATGCATTGCCAGTAATATCTCGGTCAGGCCCTTCGGATAAATTTCCCAGCCCATATCGGTTAACGGTGGCATGGTCGGTGGTACGTCACTAAACCAGCCTTTATCATTAGCGCGATACACGGTGCGGGTATAGTAATTTACCCCAAGATAATCCAGAGGCTGAGCAATAATGGCCATATCGCCAACACCAATGTCTGGCTGTTCAGTAACGGACAGTTGGCGTATTAAATCCGGGTAACGGCCTTCTATTAATGGCTGAATATACCAGTGATTATGGTACTGATCGGCCATTTCAGCCGCTCTGATATCAGCGGCGTTATTGCTGGCCGGGTGGCAAGGACTAAAATTCAGCACGATACCGTTTTTGGCATGTGCTGCATTTTTTTGCAACACCTGCATCGCTAAGCCGTGAGCCAGTAATAAATGATGCGCCACCTGGCGGCCTTGCTGACGGTTTTGTACACCGGGCGCATGAATACCGGCCTCATAACTTAAATAGGCGCTGCAAAACGGCTCATTTAAGGTGGCATAAGAATACACTCGCTCGCCAAAGGCCTTACTAATCATATCGGCATAATCAGCAAATTTATAAGCCGTATCGCGATTTAACCAACCACCGGCGTCTTGCAGATACTGAGGCAAATCCCAATGGTACAGCGTAACAAAGGCTTTTATATTGTGGGCTTGTAAAGCATCCAGCAACTGCAGATAAAAATCTAATCCCGCCTGATTAACACTACCATCAACCTTAATAACCCGGCCCCAGGCAATAGAAAACCGATACGCGTCCACGCCAAGTGCCGCGATGAGCTCAATATCCTCGCGCCAGCGATTAACATGATCGCAAGCCACCAGGCCATTAGATCCATCTTTAATGCGGCTGGGCTCGGCACAAAAAGTATCCCAAATGCAAGGTAGCCGGCTATCAGCCGCACCTTCAATTTGAAACGACGCGGTAGCGACCCCAAAAACGAAATCTGGCTGCAGCAGGGCTGAGTTGTTGGCTAAAGAGATTTTCATCAGTTTGGCTATCTTCCGAACGTAAAGTGACTGGCAGCTGCACGACAAAAAATTTGCCAACAGCGTGATATATGCTATAAATGAAAGCGCTTACATAATACTAGACGGCCATGCACAACACGTCAATATAAAACACTATGCACCTAAGGGGGACAAGATGGCAGCAACACCAATACCGGTAACAGCAGGCCTTAGCGCCGATGGCGGCGGCAACAATTATCGCTTTGCACTTACCGCTCTAACCTCCTTGTTTTTCATGTGGGGGTTTATTACCTGTCTAAACGACATTTTAATTCCCTATTTAAAAATGTTATTCGACTTAAATTACACTCAGGCCATGCTAATCCAGTTCTGTTTCTTTGGCGCCTATTTTATTGTCTCAGTACCTGCCGGTATGCTGGTCAGCAGAATTGGCTATAAAGCCGGTATTGTTACCGGTTTATTAATAGCAGGTGCCGGCTGCCTGTTATTTGTACCTGCCGCTGCCGCTCATGTGTACGCCATGTTTTTGTTGGCACTGTTTGTGCTGGCCTCGGGTATTACTATTTTACAAGTGGCCGCCAATCCTTATGTGAGTGTATTGGGGCAACCAGAAACCGCGCCCAGCCGCTTAACCATGACCCAGGCCTTTAATTCTTTGGGTACCACTGTAGCGCCCTTTTTTGGCGCCTGGTTAATTTTTGGCGGTATGGATGTACCCGAGCCAGTAGCGGGTGCGGTTACTGAGTCAACAGTACAGTTACCTTATATAATATTGGCCGCCAGTCTGGTGTTACTGGCAATAATTTTTACCTGGTTAAAACTGCCGGCGATGGGTAAAAAAGATCCTACCGCAGCGCTGCCGCTGGGCGGTGAAGCCTGGAAACAACGGCATTTAATGCTAGGGGCCTTAGGTATTTTTGTTTACGTTGGTGCAGAAGTCGGCATTGGCAGCTTTTTAGTCAGCTACCTGTCAATGCCAGAAATTGGTGGCATGACAAAATCGGCAGCCTCGCATTACATTGCCTGGTACTTTGGTGGCGCGATGCTTGGCCGGTTTATTGGTGCGGTGGTGATGCAAAAAGTCAGCGCGGGCAAGGTGCTGGCCTTTAATGCGGTATGTGCCGTGTTGCTGGTGGCTTTAACTATTTTATCGTCTGGAAAGTTAGCCATGTGGTCACTGCTGCTGGTCGGTTTGTGTAACTCTATTATGTTCCCCACTATTTTCAGCTTAGCCATTGCCGGTTTAAAACAATACACCGGTCAGGGGTCGGGCATACTGTGTCTGGCTATTGTTGGTGGTGCTATCTTACCGCTGCTGCAAGGCGTGCTAGCAGACAACGTTGGGGTGCAGCAAGCCTTTATCTTACCGTTGCTGTGTTATCTCTATATTGCTTTTTATGGCATCAATGGCTGCAAGCCCCGCGCCGTGGCTAATACTGCAAATGCGGCTAAGGAAGCACTATGATGTTGCCAGCAAAACCATTTTATCTGAAACCCTTGTTACTGGCAGTAAGCAGCAGCTTATTACTGGCGGCTTGTTATAAACACGCCCCTGAACCGGCGACAAACCAGCCGCAAAATGCTACCGATATCAGTATCTGGCCACAGCTAACCTTACCTATAGCACAAGACAGTGCTACCGAGCAGGGGATTACTAAGCTAATGGCGGGCATGACCTTGGCGCAAAAAATTGCCCAGATGATCCAGCCAGAAATTCGCGATATTACCGTTGCCGACATGCGTAAATATGGCTTCGGCTCCTACCTTAACGGCGGTGGTGCTTTTCCCAACGATGATAAGTATGCCACCCCAGCCGATTGGATAGCGCTGGCCGAAAGCATGTATCAGGCGTCAATTGATAATAGCCTCGATGGCAGCAGCATTCCGACCATGTGGGGCACCGATGCCGTGCATGGCCATAACAATGTACTTGGTGCCACTTTATTTCCGCACAATATTGGTTTAGGCGCAGCGCATAACCCGCAACTCATTGAAGAAATAGCCAAAATCACCGCCCGCGAGGTAATGGTTACCGGTATTGATTGGGTATTCGCCCCCACCGTTGCGGTGGTGCGTGATGATCGCTGGGGCCGCACCTATGAAGGGTATTCAGAAGATCCGGAAATAGTGCACGATTATGCCGCCGCTATTGTTACTGGCTTGCAAGGCGCCGCCGATAAAGATTTTCTGGGTGCCGAGCGGGTCATTAGTACCGTTAAACACTTTGTTGGTGATGGTGGTACGGTAGGCGGTGATGACCAGGGCGACACTATTGCCACCGAGCAAGCACTGTTTAGTATTCATGCCCAAGGCTATGTTGGTGGTTTGCAGGCTGGCGCGCAAAGTGTTATGGCATCCTTTAACAGCTGGCATGGCGAAAAAATCCATGGACATAAATATTTGCTAACCGATGTACTAAAAGATCGCATGGGCTTTGATGGTTTTATTGTGGGTGATTGGAACGGTCATGGCCAGATCCCAGGTTGTAGCAACGATAACTGCCCGCACGCTGCACTGGCAGGGTTAGATATGTTTATGGTGCCCACGCCAGCCTGGAAACCGCTGTATGAAAACCTTATTGCACAAGTAGAAAGCGGCGTTATTCCGATAAGCCGCGTAGATGACGCAGTTCGGCGTATTTTGCGGGTAAAATTACGCGCCGGATTATTTGATAAGCCCAGCCCGGCTAATCGGCCGTTGTCGGGTAAAACGGAGTTAATTGGTTCAGCTGAACACCGGGCAGTTGCTCGTCAGGCTGTGCAACAATCATTAGTGCTGCTAAAGAACAACAACACGTTATTACCATTAAACCCCAAGCAACGTATTTTGGTTACCGGTGAAGGTGCAGACAACATTGGAATGCAATCTGGTGGCTGGACCATTAGCTGGCAGGGTACCGGTAACAGCAATAGTGACTTCCCCGGTGGCAGTTCAATTTATGCCGGTATTCAGCAAGCGGTGATCGCCGCAGGCGGCAGCGTTGAGCTAAGTACCGATGGCCGTTACCAAAGTAAGCCAGATGTGGCAATAGTAGTGTTTGGCGAGCAACCTTATGCCGAGGGCAATGGCGATTTAGATAATTTGGAATTTCAGCGTGGCAATAAAACGGATTTGGCCCTGTTACAACAACTAAAAGCTGACGGCATTAAGGTGGTTGCGCTGTTTATCAGTGGCCGGCCACTGTGGGTGAATCCGGAACTAAACGCATCAGATGCCTTTGTTGCCGTTTGGCTGCCGGGCAGTGAAGGCGCTGGCGTAGCTGATGTCATCATGGCGCAAGCCGATGGCAGTGTAAACCTCGACTTTCGCGGCAAGCTGTCGTTTAGCTGGCCCGCTACAGCGCAGCAACAGGTTAACCGGCACGACACCGACTACCAGCCACTGCTGCCGTATGGTTTTGGCCTTCGCTATGGTGAAGCCAGCACTTTAAGCAATGCGTTGTCTGAGCAAATAGAACAACGTAATCAGCTGACCGACTTAGTGATATTTGAACGTGCACCGCGTTCACCCTGGCAATTACAGTTGCAAAGCGGCAATGACACGGCCATGGTCACCAGCAGCATTCAGCAGCTGGCCGCGATTAGCAGCCGCACCTTTGATAAAGACGTGCAGGAAGATGCCCGCCGCTTTGAATTCGACGGCAGCAGCAATGCCACACTGAGTTTTATTAGCCCGTTTCCACGAGATTTACGGGCCTATGCTGAAGCCGATAGCCAGCTAACGGTGTTAGTAAAACGCCAAGGCAACGTGCCGGCCAACGTTACGCTTGGCATGGGGTGTGGTGACAACTGTTCAGGAGAAGTGAATATTAGCAGTGCGCTGGCCGCCATGCAGGAAAATCAATGGCAGCCATTAGCTGTTAATTTGCGTTGCTTACAGCAGCAGGGAATGAACGTAAGCCAAGTATTTAAGGTGTTGTCTATCCAAAGCAGTGGTGAATTAAACCTAAGCCTGGCCGATGCCCGAATTAGCCCGGCCAATAATGAGCGACACACTGCGGTGGCTTGTCAGTAAACAAGCTGAGCATTAACGGGGGCGCCAACTGGCGCCCTTTTTATATCCTGCCACTGTGCCTATACTCTCATCTCAGCGACTGCCGCTAGTAATAAGTACGCACCAGCTCAAAAAAAAGTGCCCGCATGCGGACACTAACTTGGCGTTACAACCAGGGTGAAAAATTAGAAACTATAGCGGGCACCTACGACATAACGTGGCCCGTACTGGCGGGCAAACAGGAATTGCTCTTCGTAACGGCCATAACCTTGCTCGGTTTCGTTGGTCAGGTTAATACCTTCAAAAAACACGGTAAAGTTATCGTTGACGTCGTAATTAACACTTAAGTCCCACTGCGCATACTCTTTAGCAAACTGCGGCGGCGCATCTGACGAGCCTTGGCCCTGGCCTACGCCAATCAGGTAGCTGTCGCGCCAGGCATATGTCGCTTTAATCGAGATACCGTCTTTTTCATAAAATAACTGAAGGTTAGCGGAATCACTCAGCCCAGTTAATGGTGACTGCTGCTCCAAACTTTCAGTATCAAACTTAACATCACCATTTACCAGCGTGCCATTAATGCCTATACCAAAACCACTGTCACCAAACACATGCTGAATAGCGGCCTCAATCCCATCAACTTCTTTGGTATCGGTATTACGGGGTTGGCTAATACTCCAGACAATTAGTGGGTCAGCACTGGTTGGCTCAATTTTACCGTCAGCATTACCATCACCGTTTGCCAGCATTTGTGCGAACACTGCAGTACTGGTAGCTTGCTCACCACTGGCTTCAATGTCGGCTATTGCCCGTAAGTAACGCGGGCCATTTAAAATATCGTGTAACCCCTCGATGGTAATGTCAGTAATATTCGTTTGAATGAAGTTATCAACACTTTTTCTGAAATAACCAATGGCCGCATAGCTACCCTGGGCATAGTAATATTCAAGACTTAAATCAAGGTTGGTTGACTCAAAGGGCAGCAAGTTAGTATTACCCTGGCCACCGCTGCGTGAACCGGGTTTTGGGCTGCCGGTTAAACTGCGACCGCCCGCTAAAGCACCAAGTGGTGCCCGGGCAATGGTTTTACCCCAGGAAAAACGTGCAACAACATCATCAGTAACATCCACTTTTACATCAAACATCGGCAACAATACGTCGTGGTTACCGTTCAGGGCGAGGAAGTTATCCGCACCACCGGCTTCGTACTGCATAATCCATTCGGAGGCACTTTCCCAGTTAACCTGTCGCTCTACCCGCTGGCGAACGGTACTGGTAACGTCGGTTTCTTCATAGCGCAAGCCCACATTTAGCTGTACCGGGTAATCCGCAACGTCAAATTCCCATTGAGATTGCAAATAAACACTGTTAGTAACTTCTTCCACATAGCTTTCGCTATCAATACCATCAAAGTAAGCATCCGGTACATAAGCATCACCACCTAAAACGGCTTCGGTTAAAAAAGCAGCCTGACGTGCCACCGCTTCATCAAAATCGTAGCTGTAATAGTAATTGCTTAACAACGCATCGCCACCGCCACTAAATTGGTCGAGAAAATGACTGGTGCTATTTCGGGTAAACATGCTATCCGGAAAAATCTCAGCAAAGCTAGGGTTAAAACCCGGACCGCCACGCAACCCACTCCAGGCATTCAAGCCACCCATTTCCTGCTCAGTACGGCCAATACCACCGGTAACTTTCACCAGAGGAATACGGGTAAAGCGTGAGTTATACCAGTTCGCGTCTAACTGCAATTGCTTAATGGCAGATTCGCCCGGTGAATGGATGAACTGGCTGAAATTAGAATCAATTTCACCCGGTTGCAACTCGTTTGTGCCATTACGCCAGCGCACGAAAGCCTGCGGAATTTCACCGGTGCGATAATCATAAATTTTAGACCGTAACTGGTCTGAACCTAAAATAACCTGCCCGGCGTTGCCGCTGCCTTTGTCAGCACCGTTATCAGTTTTATTGGTTGAGTCGTGATAATCAACACTTAAATCCAGATCGTCGGTCAGTTGCCAGTCCATATTTAAACCAATAGAACGGGCTTTTACTTCGGTTGTGCCTTTATTAGCGGTAAATGACGCATCATCACCACTTATGTCGGCAAAGATAGCAGTGCCCCGTTCATCCAGCTCATACGCATTTATATTGGCACCAAAATTGTTCCAAATACCCCAACCACTACTTTCAGCGCCGGTTAACGCCCGACTGGCAGTGTAATCGGCCGTAAAGGTTAAGGCATCGGTAGGCGCAAACTGCAAGGTTAACTGACCGTTGGTGCGTTCGCGCTGTACATCTTCAATAGCGTAGTTCATGTCTTTTGGGAAAAACGCTGGCCCAAGCTTATTGCCTTGTGCATCTTCCGGCCGAGCGTCTGTTACTTTTGAGGCATCAAGCGCGGGTAAGGTATTTTGTACCTGCCAACCCTGAATATTAGCCTGCTGACTTTGAAAATCACGGCGCTGATGCGAGAACGACAGCGCTACCCCAAAGCGATCATCAGCAAACGTATTACTATAAATGCCGGCCAGTTCAGGCGTAACATCATCGCCTTTAACGTTAGAACTGTCGTGCAGCGCCTTAGCCATTACCGCCAGTTTTTGACCAGGGCTGGATAAAGGTTTAGCCGTGACGATATTAACCGTTGCCCCTAAGCCGCCACTGGGTGTTTCAGCACGAGAAGTTTTAAAGACTTCCAGTGCACTAACACCCTCGGCTGACAAGTTTTCTAAGTTGTAAGAGCGGGTATAGCCGGTGCCTGGCATCTGGCGGCCATTTAACGTTACAAGGTTAAATTCCGGGCCAAATCCCCGCACGGTTATCTGGCTACCTTCACCATTAACCCTGCTTACCGAGACACCGGTAATGCGTTGTAATGACTCTGCCAGGTTGGTATCAGGGAACTTACCCATTTCTTCAGCAGAAATAGCATCCACCACCCCTGAGCCTTCACGTTTCATGTTCATGGACCGAGCCAAACTGCCGCGAATACCTTTTATCTGAATAATTTCAACATCTACTGCTTGCGCTTGTTGTTGTGCGTTATCTTGCGCCTGCGCTGGCATTAGCAGGCCAGCTGTTAGCACGACTGACACAGCAATGGCGACCTGGCTTTTATTAAATAGTATTGGTTTCATAATCGTCCTACTCTTGTCGCACTGATTAGTTATTAGAAATTTCAGCGTTATCAATTTGATATACCGCACCTGAACCCGTACCCCAGGCCGGGAATACCATGATCACACTGATGTCGCTGATATCTAAGCCAGCGTCAAACAGGCTTTGCAGCGGGAAACTATAGCGTTGCCACTCGCCGGTAACCGGCGCCTGATCATTGTTACCCGCCGCTAACGGCAGCTCTACCGCGCTGGCGGCACCGCTAGATTCAATTTTAAATAGCCAGCTGGAGTCAGGGTTGGCAGGGGCATTCACCAGCCGCATATCAAAGCTAACGCTGCCATTTGCCAGCAACGGCGAGGCGTCGTATGCCGCATCTTCATTGGCTAAAAAGCCCAGTACCGTTTCAGGCGAACCACTAATTTCAAACTGCGCTACCGCACCATAGGGCGCATCAACAGTGACTATCTGTGGGGTAGAACCGGCGCAGCAATCCCATAAGCTCCAGTTTGGATTAACCGCATCACGAAACAAGGTTAACGGGCCGTCTGCACTGGCATTAGGGTTAAAAATCCGCACATTATCCAGCCGGTACACTGCACCATTGCCGGTATCCCAGGCGGGGAATACCATCAGTACGTCAATGGCACTGATATCCAGCCCGGCATCAGACAGGCTTTGCATGCTAAAGGTATACGTGGCCCACTGGCCGGTCACCGGTTCCTGGCCGCCGTTGCCGGCACTTAATGCCAACTCTACTGCCGAGTCGCCACCGGCGGCTTCTATTTTAAACAACCAACTGGAATCGGGATTAGCAGCCGCAGTAATGACCTTAACGTCAAACTGCACCACGCCTTCACTTAACAAGGCGGAGGCATCAAACGGCTCGGCCGCCGCTGCCAATAAACGCGTGTTAAAACCCATTACCGTTGGCGTAGCACCAATAGTAAACTCAGCAGTCAGGCCATGCGTTTCGTCGTCCAGTACTTCAATTGGCGTGGTGCCACCACAACAATCCCACAGTGGCCAGGCCAGGTTTTGGCCATCAGTAAAGATCACCAGCTCAGGTGACGCAGTAGCTGGCTGAGCAATTTGGACATTGTCTACCCGGTATATCGCGCCATTGCCGGTATCCCAAGCCGGGAAAATCATTACAACATCTATCGCTGATAAATCTAACCCGGCATCAGCCAGCATTTGCAGCGGGAAGGTATAGCTCTGCCATTGACCTGTAACCGGCGCAACACCCTCAATGCTGGTGGTAATGGGCAGTTCCGCAAAGGTGGTGTTTTCGTTACTTTCAACTTTAAACATCCAGCTTGAAGCAGGATTCGACGGTGCCGATACCACCTGCATATCAAAACTAATGCTACCGTTTTCTATTAAAGGCGAAGCATCAAACGGGCTGGCAACACCCGGGGCGGTAACAAATGCCGACCGGCTGACAAAACCATTTACCGTAGGCTGTGGCCCTACCAGAAACTCATACACATCGCCACGGTCGGCATCTGCAACTAAGGCAGGCACTGAACCTGCACAGCAATCCCACGCGGGCCAGTTTGGATTAGGCGTACCATCAAAAATGGTCAGGTTTTGCGCCACACCCGAAGACGGTGGCGACGGAATAGGCGCTTCGCCCGTTACCAACGTCTGTTCGTCTTTATAGCCGGCACGCACGGTTTCACAACCTTTGCCGCTGTCCAAGTCTTGCCCACACTGATATACCCGTACATAGTCAATTTGATAAGCCTGACCGTCGGCAAAAGCCGCAGCATCAATCCCCAGGTTGTTAACGTTTTCTGGCCAGTTACCACCCACGGCTAAATTCAGCAGAAGATGAAAACGTTGATCAAAGGGTGCACTGTTCCACTGAGTTTGCAGCTCGCCACTGATAATATTAAAATACTCGGCAAACCAGCCACGATGACTGAGGCCAACCGCTTCACCACGGCTGTTGAAGCGCACTTTTGACGCCATTTGTGTTTGGAACAAATAGCCATCAACGTACCAGCGAATTTCGCCTTCCTGCCATTCAATAGCGTAAGTATGAAAATCATCAGCCGGATTTATGCCATCAGGCAGCAGATAGGCTTTGCCTGAGCTAGCATTATTTGGCCAGTCACGGCCATAATGTATGGTGCCGTGCACATTGGCTTCAGCAGTACCATCGTCTGCCACCACTTTCAGGTTAACCGCTTCAATAATGTCTATTTCACCCGATTTTGGCCAGCCACCGTAAACTTCATCGGTAGGCAACATCCAAAAAGCAGGCCAGGCGCCCTGGCCTGCTGGCAGCTTGGCACGCATTTCAAAGCGACCATATTTAAAGTCGCCCTGATATTTAGTATTTAGCCGAGCCGAGGTATACGGCAACGGTGCGCCTGCTGCTGCAGGTTTAGCCACAATATGCAGCTTGCCGTCAGTTACAAAGGAATTATCCGAGCTGTCGGTATAGCATTGCTTTTCCTGATTGCCGCCACCGGAGCAATTAACTTCATGCGTCCACTTAGTTTCATCAATGCGGGTACCGTTAAACTCGTCACTCCATACCAGTTGCCAGTCACTGACCGGCTCGGTAGGGGTAATTGCAGTAAAATCTGAGTTAGTGGCAACATCGCCACCGCAACCGGCAAGGCCTGCCACCATAAATAAGGCGGTTAACGCTGAAATTTGTTTCATTTTTATAATCATCCCCTGGGTCTTTGCTACCTGCTGACTGAAACGCTAACACCATAAAGGTATTCACAACCAAAATGTAAGCGCTTACAAAAGGTAGATGATTAAATTTCAGCCGTCAATAGCGCGGCGATAAAAACCTGCCAAAAGTGGGGGAAAAGGTGTCAACTAACTGACTTTGTCATTACATTTCAATGAATAAGCCTGCACCAATAAAAAAGGGCCCTAAGGCCCTTTGCTAAATGTTGGTGCAGGTTAATGTTATTTAATCACTAGCGAGCTTCGATGACTGGAAAAGCGGTTGAACTACTAAAAAGAAAGCTCTCTGTTAGTTGCTGATTTTTTTTATTGAGTTAAATGCATCCTGTTCTTAGACGTAGCGTCAGTTAAAGCTTTTCCATGACCTTAACTCCGCCAGGAGTGTTGCTGTGTTCAGTGTGGTACTCTATTATACCTTTCATAAAAAAGTATCAGAGCTAGTCGCATCAGAACTCAATTAAATGCCAAAAATTAATAGTAGTGAACTTGTAGCAGTTGATTTATTTGCTGGAGCTGGTGGGTTTTCCCTTGCAGCAATAAAAGCAGGCTTTACTATCGACTTTGCGATTGAGAACGATAAACACGCCGTTCAAACCTACAGAAATAATATTTTGAAGCTTACAGGGGGGCAGAATGCAGCTATCCTCGATAGAAGTATTCTTGATTACAGTCCAACCGCTCTGAAAGAGGCAAGGTTCAGCAACAAATCTTGCGACCTACTCCTTGGAGGGCCTCCGTGCCAGGGGTTTTCTACACATAGAATTTTAAATGCCGGAGTCAACGACCCTCGCAATGAACTAGTATTGGCTTACTTTAAATTTGTTAAAGCTTTAAGACCACGCGTTTTTTTAATGGAGAACGTTCCGGGAATTTTATGGGGGCGACACAAAGAGTATCTCGAAAAGTTTTATTCTGAAGGTAAAAAAGCAGGCTTCCATTTATTTCAACCAGTTACGATAGATGCCAGAGACTTTGGGGTTCCGCAGCGCAGGAAACGAGTTTTCATACTTGGTTTACGTAACAAGGAAGACTTAACAAAAATTCAATGGCCCCCCAGCCCAACTCACTGTGACCCTGCAAAAAACAACATCAAGCTATTGCCATGGGTCTCATGTGAAAAGATGTTTCGCGACGCTCCCGTGGGAGATGAAAACGACATCCACATGAATCATGGAAAAGAGCTTGTCGATGTCTTTAAGAAAACACCTTTGAATGGTGGGAGTAGAGCTGACTCAGGAAGAGTGCTGAACTGCCACAAAGAACACGACGGACATAAAGACGTTTATGGTCGAATAGATCCTTTTCAGCCAGCTCCCACCATGACAACTGCCTGTATTAACCCGTCTAAGGGTAGGTTTGTTCATCCGACTAAGCATCATGGTATTACAGTAAGGCAAGCTGCAAGAATTCAAAATTTTCCAGATACTTATATATTTTGTGGTGGACTAACAGCTGCCGGAAAACAAATTGGTAATGCTGTACCAGTGGATCTAGGTAGGCATTTGATCCGACACATTAAAAAACATATATTTGACTTCACAGACTTTAGGGAAAAAGAAAAAATGAATCGTTCGGAATGTGAAAGCGTATGATTTCAACCCTTTCTTTCAAGACCAAGGCAAGAACCGTTGACCATTTGGGACGAGAACAAATAGCAGACTGTCCTACCGCAATTACTGAACTGTGGAAAAACTCATATGATGCTTATGCCAGAAGGGTTTCCTTACATATTTTCGATGATAAAACACCTGTAGCCGCACTCTTCGATGACGGACATGGCATGAGTTATGAGGAGTTTGTCGATCGATGGCTTGTTGTAGGCACGGAATCGAAGTTTCTTACCAACGCTCAGCAAGATGATGAGAGCCGCAGGCAGGAAGAAGAAGATAGGGATGGTTTAAAAAGGCGAACAAAGCAGGGCCAAAAAGGAATCGGTCGTCTTTCCTCAGCTAATTTAGGCCCTTTATTACTTATTGTAAGTAAAAGAAAAAATCTAGATTTTGTGTCAGCTTTGATTGATTGGCGGATTTTTGAAAACCCATACCTTTTGCTCTCTGATATTGAAGTACCTGTAACTACATTTTCAACTCAGAGTGAGCTTTTCAATCTGCTCCCAGACATGTTTGAGAAATTGATCGACAATGTGAGGGGGACTTCCCTTGACTCGAAACGCAACGAGCGAATAAAACTTGCTTGGGATATGTTTGACAGAGTCATGCTCGAAAATATTCCAAATGCTCAAAAACCTTCTAAAAAAATAGCTGACACTATAATAAGTTCTCATTTCGAGGAACGTCACCTTAAGCCGTGGCCGGTTTGGCAGAATGAGAGCGTAAAAGGTACAGCCTTATTAGTATCAGAAATAAATGATGACTTAAAAGCCCAACTAAAAAGTGCTGAATCAAACCCCTCCAACAATGAAACTCGTAAACAATTTTTCGCCACGCTTTCGGCATTTACAGACCCATTTGTAGATAACACTGCCAATGAAGAAAATTCGTTTGATCCCGAATTTACCTATGAAGTACGAATCTGGGATAACTGCATATCTGATGCTGTAATAGAAGACGAAAGAAATTTACTGAATCGTTCCGTAACTGAAGAAATGGAGCACGTAATAAGCGGTAATGTAGATGAAAATGGAGTTTTCCGCGGTCAAATAAAAGCATTCGGCGAATGGCGTAAACTAGGCTCAGATTACATCATTCATCCTCCAAAAGATTTCAAAATACCCAAAGGACCCACGACACATATAGGTAAATTTGGGTTGCACGCAGCAACCTTTGAACAAGTACGCATTAGCTCAACATTATCGGATCAACAATTTGCTAGGTTTAAGGCACTAACAGACAAACACAGCGGATTTTTGGTTTTTCGAAATGGTTTGCGTGTACTGCCATATGGCCGTGTAGACAATGACTTCTTTGAGATTGAAACTCGCCGCAGTATTTCAGTTGGTCGGGAATTTTGGAATGCGCGAAGAATGTTTGGCCGGATATCCATTTCTCGAGAGCAGAACCCCAATTTACGAGATAAAGCTGGACGAGAAGGATTTATTGATAATGCCAGTGCAAAAGCCATAAAACAGATCGTTATTAATATTTTAAGAACT
This sequence comes from Arsukibacterium sp. MJ3, assembly GCF_000987765.1. Lineage (GTDB taxonomy): Bacteria > Pseudomonadota > Gammaproteobacteria > Enterobacterales > Alteromonadaceae > Alishewanella. Next base: position 65,958 of record NZ_LAHP01000006.1, on the reverse strand, counting down.
GCCGCCTATGAATATTTTGGTCAAGCATCTGATTTAAGGCAGGAATTACTACCTGATATTAAAGAACGAAATGTGCAGAAAAAGGCCGAACAACAACGTAAAGAGTTAGCAAAAAAAAATGCAAAGGCCTTTAGAGGTAGATTAACAAAGAATCTTCCTGAGATATCAAGCTTATATGATGACACTAGTGTTATTGATGCAGGTTTTAAGATAGAAAACAAGCAAGATCTAAGCTATACACAAGAGCTTATTAACAAGATTAATAGTAATCTGAGCGACCTCAGAATAACTGGTGCTCCCGCACGCTTAGGTTCATCTGAGGATGATTACAGAACTTTCCGTCGTTTGTATTCCGTTGTACAAGAACGAGTAAAAACTCTGGAAGTAGTTCGATCTGAAGCAATTGAACGAATTAAACCTTCTCAACCCGAAGAGCTTGCCCAAAAGCAGTTACAAAGCCTCGCTAGTCGAATCCAGGCCCGACTTCGGAACTGGAAAAAGGGAATTAATGCCATTCAGGAAACCGAACTCAAGCGTGTTGAAAAGTTATTTAATGAACGAAATAAACAGTTCCATGCCTTAGCCTTACCCTTAGTTGAGCAGGTAAAAATTGGACTACTTAGTTTGGATAAAGCACTGGTTGAAATGGAAAAGATCCATTCCATTTTAGACTCTGAAAATGAAGATACTTTCCAACCATATTTAGAGTCTCTCGAATTGATGAGTGAAAGTATCAATATAGAATTAATTGCTAGGCAGGGTATAGCAGAAAATATCGCACTAAGAGACGATATAAATCGTCTCAATCAGCTTGCACAATTGGGTGTAACAGTCGAAATACTAGGTCACGAGTTAAATAGTAACGAAAGAATGGTCCGTGAAGGTATTCGACAAATCAAGAACAGCGGTGATATTTCTGGCACACATTTAGTAGTTGAAGGATTTGAAGCAATAAGTCATCAACTTGAATTTTTGTCACCACTAAAAATATCAGGCGCGCGTACGAGAAGGCTTATTACGGGCAAAGAAATTCTGACTTACCTACAAGGCTTTTTCGATACAGTAGTCCGTTCCAGAGCTATACAAATAAGCGCAACAGAAGAGTTCCAAAGGTTGACTGTTGATGAGCTGCCATCACGTTTATTACCTGTCTTCGTGAATTTAGTAAATAACAGCGTTTATTGGTTAGTAAACTCGGGAACTGAGCTCCCTCAAATTCTTCTTTCTATCAATGAAGGCAAGGTGGTCGTATCCGATAACGGCCCAGGAATAGATGAATTAGATCAGCAAAATTTATTCAAAATGTTTTTTACTAGAAAATCGAGTGGAGGTCGAGGTATTGGCCTGTACTTGTGTCGAGTCAATTTAATGGCTGGTGGGCACTCAATTGCATACGCCAAAGAATCTAAATTCAAAATACTTAATGGTGCAAACTTCATCATTGACTTAAAGGGAGTTTCTTTTGAATAGCTTTGCAGATTTGGTCAACGAGGCATTTATCAAACCACTCAGGTCAGTACTGATAGTTGATGATCAGTATCCTACTTGGGAAGAAATTTTAAACTCCCATCTTGATGATGATGCTAAAGATGCGGATGACTATACTCGTTCGCATAAAAAGCTTTGGAGAACGAAAGCACAGGGCCCTTTTCAAGTAATTAAAAAATTCCGAGAGCGGAAACCTGGCTTTGTGATTGATATACACGATGCCGTCGTTAACGCCTCACCTGAAGGCGAAACACCGTCCCAATTAGCTAACCACTTACATCAATCTGATCTATTAGTATTAGATTACAACCTTGAAGGAGCTGATTCAGGGCTTAGAGGGAAGAAAGCACGAGAAATACTCTATTCAGTACTGTCCAATCAACATTTCAATCTCATTATTGTCCACACAGGTGAAGATGATTTGGAAGAAGTAGCACAGGAATGTGTGATTTCTTTGATGACAAGCTGCACCTCTAAGTTTGCAGTCCAAGAGGTTCAAAATATTGCCAGTCTTGACGAAGCCATCACAGACTTAGAAGATGACGAATCATTTAATAGAGCAACGCTGCGAGAATACTTCGGTAAGAAGCAATATGTCTATACTCGGGGCATCGGATGCGTAAAAGCAATTCGTGAATACATGAGAAACAGTGGACCACTGGCTCCGCTGTTTCAACTGGCCCAAGACTTAGGTTTCATACATCCTAAACAAAAAATAAATTTCTTGTTATGGGCCATAAAGGAACTTGAAAAGGGTCTGACAGCTGAGCTTGCCTCTGTAGAGCTTAAAGGGCTTACTTGGAGCTTTTCAAATGAGTGCAAGTGGATTCGCACTGCAAAAGGTTTCGTCTGTTTTGTTAACAAAGGCCCGGAAAATCTCTTAGCAGAACTTGAAAAAGCACTGATAGATTGGAAACCAACACCGTCACGGCTGCTATCTGCAAAATTTAGACATGAATTAAATCGGATCGGCGTTGAAGCAGAGGATGATACGTTATTAAAACATCATCTTTTTGCTCGTTTCTATCGAGACATTAAAGATGGTGCAAGAAAGGATATTTTGGATGAATCAAAAACGACACATAGAGAACAAAAACTTAGAGAGCATGTTACCCGGCAATCTGAGGGGTTATCATTCCTAATTGAAGACGAAATCGTTGAGTTTGGCAAAAAAATAATTGCCTTAGACGGCGTTGACAATCGAGACTTCTTATCATATTACAATGTAGATTTAGACAGCCCTGCTGAAGCATATAAAGCCGTTGGTCAATACAATCATTATGTATCTACACTCCCTACGAAGATCGGACCGGTTCAACTGGATAGTGGACATATATTCAAAATAGAGAATCAATGGTGGGTTTGTGCCACTCCCGCTTGTGATCTTCAACCTGGGCAAAACACTATTGCATTCAGTGGAAAAAGTAAGAGTTTACGGCCTTTTACGGCATTCCCTCTTGTCAAAGTCGACATAAAAAAATTGAACGATCGCCATATTAACGGAGGCGGATATTGCTTCGTTGAATACCAAGATGACATTGTTGTATTGGGAATTAAAACTTTTGGTGAAGAAGAGAAACCATCTGATATGAAAGTTCACTGGCAAAACTTTGTAGCTGGCCGAGGTGGGCTAATCAAAGACAACAAGCTTCATATTCGACAATTTTCGTTAAGTGATGACGATGTAAATATAGTCAAAATTGAAGCAACTGTGATTTGTAAACTCAGATACGCTTACGCACTTAATTATATTCAAAGAGTTGGTATTAGCGCTTCACGCATCGGGCTAGAATACGTTCATAATTCAGCACCGAGTTAGATAATATAAAAACTGACTACTTCAAAATCGAGCGTTGAGATGGACAGTTCAGTATTTCCCGTCCGCTTCCAACTCTCTTGTGAATCTAAAAGGAGCTCATTGAGCCCCTTTACTTTCCAACTTAGTTTGGATGTAGAATTTTTATTTTAAAACAATAACTTACTCCACGGTAACTGACTTCGCCAAATTACGTGGCTGATCTACATCGGTGCCTTTAATAATGGCGACGTAATAACTCAGCAGTTGCAGTGGCAGGGTATAAACGATGGGGGCTAAAATGTTGGCCACGTGCGGTACGTTAATCACCCGCATGGTGGCATCTGACTGAAACTTAGCATCGGCGTCGGCGAATACAAATAAAATACCGCCACGGGCGCGCACTTCTTCCACATTCGATTTCAGCTTTTCCAGTAAATCGTTATTGGGCGCCACCACTATAATGGGCATATCAGCATCAATCAGTGCCAACGGGCCATGCTTTAACTCACCGGCAGCATAGGCTTCAGCATGAATGTAAGAGATTTCTTTTAACTTTAACGCGCCTTCCATAGCAATAGGATACTGATCGCCGCGGCCTAAAAACAGCGCATGATGTTTGTCGGCAAATTCTTCAGCCAAAGCTTCAATTTGCGGCGCCAGTGCCAGGGTTTGTTCCAGTTTACCTGGCAAGCTTTTCAAGGCTTCGGTCAGCTCGCGCTGCTGTACTTCGGTTAAGCCATTATATTTGCCAATGGCCAGTGTTAACATGGCCAAACCCACCAACTGCGTAGTAAACGCTTTGGTAGACGCCACACCTATTTCGGCGCCGGCGCGGGTCATAAAGGCTAAGTCTGATTCGCGCACCAAGGATGAGCCCGCCACGTTACAAATGGCCAAGCTGCCAACGTAGCCAACTTCTTTGGCCAAACGCAGCGCGGCCAAGGTGTCGGCAGTTTCACCCGACTGCGAAATACTAACCAGCAGACTGTTCGGCTGCACAAACGATTTGCGATAGCGAAACTCAGAGGCAATTTCAACATTGCAGGAAATGCCACCCAACGATTCTAACCAGTAGCGCGCCACCATACCGGAATGGTAACTGGTGCCACAGGCAACAATTTGCACATGTTTTACTTTTTTAAACAGCTCAGCGGCACCATTACCAAAGGTTTCGTCCAGCACGCTGTCGCTACTTAAGCGGCCTTCCAGCGTGTTATTGATAGCGGCTGGCTGCTCGTAAATTTCTTTTAGCATAAAATGACGGTACTGGCCTTTATCACCGGCGTCGTAGCTAACATTTGATTCATGCACTTCACGTTCAACCGCCAAGCCATCTTTATCAAAAATACTGACTGATAAGCGGGTAATTTCGGCGACATCACCTTCTTCTAAGAAGATAAAACGCCGGGTTACCGGTAGCAGCGCTAATTGATCAGAGGCAATAAAATTCTCACCAATGCCCAAGCCAATAACTAACGGGCTACCAGAGCGGGCCACCACCACCCGGCTAGGGTCGGTTTTGTCCAATAACACCGTGCCGTAAGCACCATGTAATTGCTTCACTGATTTTTGTACTGCCGCTAACAGCGAACCAGTGCTTTTAAGCTCGTCTTCCACTAAGTGCGCAATAACCTCAGTGTCAGTATCGGAAGTAAACACATAGCCTTTGGCTTTTAATGCTGCGCGAAGCGGGCTGTGGTTTTCAATAATACCGTTATGTACCACAATAATATTACTAGACACATGTGGGTGAGCATTGCGCTCACTTGGCTCACCGTGGGTAGCCCAACGGGTATGGGCAATGCCGGTGCCGCCGGTTACCGGCGACGCGGCTACGGCATCGGCCAACTCTTTAACTTTGCCCAAACGGCGCAAGCGGGTTAGCTCACCCGCGGCATTTACCACCGCCACACCGGCCGAGTCATACCCGCGATATTCCAGGCGGCGCAGGCCTTCAACCAAAATATCTACTACATCCCGCTGCGCTACTGCGCCAACAATTCCACACATAATGTCTCTCCAAAAATAAGTAGTTAAGGCGCGTTGTCTCGACAAGAAACCCGTATTACCTTCACCCCTTGTTCGCTAATTTGCGCGGCGGCGGCATCAGATAGCCCATCGTCGCTTACCAGTACTTTAATCATGGCCCAAGGCAGTTCCAGATTATGGATTTTCCGCCCCAGCTTGTCAGATTCCAGCATTACAATAACTTCCCGGGCACTTTCTGCCATTACCCGGCTTAAACTATATAACTCGTTGTAGGTAGTCGTGCCGCGCGCCAGGTCAATGCCATCAGCACCAATAAACAGCTGATCAAAATCATAGGCACGTAATACTTGCTCTGCCAGCTGGCCCTGAAAAGCCTCAGATTGCGGGTCCCAGGTACCACCGGTCATCAGTAGCGTAGGCTCGTTCTCTAATTCGCGCAGTGCATTGGCAATGGCCAGTGAGTTGGTCATCACTACCAGGCCTTGCTTGCTGGCTAGCTCCGGTAACAAGGCAGCCGTAGTGCGGCCACTGTCGATAATAATCCGGTAATGATCTTTAATCAGGCTGGCAGCAGCTTTTGCTATCGCTAACTTTCGTTTTGAAACCTTCTCAAAGCTGGAATCTGACACAAAGTCTTGCGGTACCGGCACTGCACCGCCATAGCGGCGCAGCAATAATCCAGCCTGCTCCAGCACCGTCAAGTCTTTTCGAATGGTCACTTCTGATGTTTGAAAGCGCTCAGCCAATTGATCAACAGACAACTCGCCCTGTTGTTGCAGTTGGCCAACAATTAAATGTCGGCGTTGTTGAGTATTCCGCTTATTCATCTTTTAGTTTACGAACTTCTTTCGGTTATCTTTCAAAACGAAAGGTATTTTAGTGATCTTATTGCAGATTGCAAGCAGCAGCTGCAGATTTAATCACTATAACAGCGTAACACTAACTAACGTCAACGGCTGGGGCTGAATGCCAACTTGCCATTTTGTACCGCCATATTTAATGGCACCGCTGTTAGTAATTTAATGGTGGGATTAGTTTGATCTAGCCGGTACACCGGGTTTGACGCCAGATAGCTATTAACCAGTTGCAATAGTTCATTGCTTACCGGCGAGAGATTTCCGCGATAACCGGCCGCTTCAATGCTGCTATCGAGTAATTTAACCGAACGAATAAAAATGGCTTTTTCGGTAGCGTCATAATAGGGCGCACCTTCAATTTGTAACTGCAAATTTGCCGGATAACTTAAGCCAAACAAGGATAATACCGCAGTGGCATCAGTATTTATGCGCACCAGATCACTATTATCTGGGCCAATCTCTACCTGCATTTTTTTTACTGCCATTTTTAACGGTATACCGGCAACATTAGCCTGGCGGGTCAACTTTGGCAGCTGTGCGCTAAGCATTTTTTCTAAATCTGCTTCATTGACATTATAAGTCGATAACGAGCCAAGCTGGGCACAGCTGGCCGATACCAGCACCACAAACGCCGCTAACCAAACATTTCGCATGAGCTTTCCTTTAATTTTATTATGTACAGTCACTTACATCCTAGCTTAACCAGCTTAGCTGACTTACTACTGAACAACCAGATGCCATTGCATGGCTAAACTATATTGTTTGCGCTAATTACACCACCGGGTGGTTGCCTGTTTAATAAGCAGGCGCAGACCAACGGCCAAAACTTATGTTATGCTCAGTCGGGTTCACGGGAACTAATAAAAAATATAATATAACGAGAAATAACCATGTCTTTAATCCTTAAACTTATTGCCGGTATCGTGCTGGGCATGCTACTTGGCCTGTATGCTCCGCATTGGCTCACCCAAGTTCTGGTAACCTTTAAAGCCTTGTTTGGCCAACTGCTATTTTTTACTATCCCCTTACTAATTTTATTTTTTATTACCAGCGGTATTGCCGCCCTGCCGCAAAAATCTGGCAGGCTGCTTGGCCGTACCTTGGGTATTGCTTATTTATCGACTATTTTAGCCGGTACTCTGGCGTTTTTAGTCGCCGCCATTGTGGTGCCTATGCTGGCACCTGCTGGCACCGCAACAGGTACCAATGTAGTAGCCGATTTAACGCCGTATATTGAAATGAATATACCACCGGTATTTGGCATTATGACCGCACTGGCACTGGCCTTTATTTTTGGTTTAGGCATTGCGGCGACTCAGGCGCAGCAGTTAAAGCAATTATCTGATCAGGGCCGCGATATTATTCAGCTACTGCTGTTAAAAGTGATCATTCCACTATTACCGTTTTACATTGCCGGTGTATTTGCGCAGTTAGCGGCTGCCGGTACGGTGTTTGATACGCTGCAAACCTTTGGTGTGGTGTTAATTCTGGCGCTGTTGTTACACTGGGTTTGGATTATTGTGCTGTACAGTCTTGCTGGCGTGAAAGCGGGTAAGTCTCCCTTTCTGTTAATTAAAAATATGCTACCGGCGTATTTTACTGCACTGGGTACGATGTCTAGTGCCGCTACTATTCCGGTGTCACTGCAAGCTACCAAGGCCAACGGTGTAAAGCCAAGTATTGCCGACTTTACCGTGCCGCTGTGTGCCACTACCCATTTATCGGGCTCTACTATTACTATCGTTAGCTGCGCCGTAGCAGTGATGGTAATGCAAAATGGACTGGAAATTCCGTCATTACTCACCATGCTGCCGTTTATTCTGACGTTAGGCGTGATAATGCTGGCAGCCCCAGGCGTGCCGGGTGGTGCAGTAATGTCAGCCGTTGGTCTGCTGGGGACCATGCTCGGTTTTAACGACGCAGCAATAGCGATGATGATAGCCTTGTATATGGCACAAGATAGTTTTGGAACCGCCTGTAATGTTACCGGCGATGGTGCTATTGCCGTGCTGGTAGATAATGCCGAATAGTTACGAGAAAGGCTAACAGGTTGCAATCCCGCAGCCTAACTGGTCATGAAATCAAAACAGCCCGCAATTGCGGGCTGTTTACTAGTACTTTTCTAACTTTTAAACCGCTACTTTTTGATTTTTAGCGGTCGTTGCCAGCCTTCAATGTGCCGCTGCTTAGCACGCGCGACGACCAGTTCGCCATCTGCTGCGTCTCGCGTAAGTACCGAGCCTGCACCAACGGTAGCATTTACGCCAACTGTTACCGGTGCTACCAGCGAACTGTTAGAGCCAATAAAAGCACCATTTTTAATGGTAGTAACAAACTTGTTGGCACCATCGTAATTACAGGTAATGGTACCCGCACCAACATTAACCTTATCACCAATTACCGCATCGCCTAAATAAGTTAGGTGGTTCGCCTTTGAGCCTTTACCCAGGGTGGTTTTTTTCATCTCAACAAAGTTGCCAACATGGCTGTCGTCCAACATTACTGATTCAGGACGTAAACGCGCATAAGGACCGACTGAGCAGTCGCTGCCAACGGTTGCATTATCTATCATCGAATTCGGTTTAATGTCGGTGTTAGCACCAATAGTACAATCTTTTAAAATGCAGTTAGCGCCGACAGTAACACCCTTACCCAGCACTACTTTACCTTCAAAAATAACGTTGATATCAATCATCACATCATTGCCAACTTCTACTGTGCCACGAATGTCCAGCCGGGCCGGGTCGCGCAGGTTTGCGCCGGCCAGCATTAACTTTTCAGCCTGACGTAGCTGATACGCTCGCTCGAGTGCAGCTAGCTGCAACCGGTTATTTGCGCCTTCAACTTCCATGGGATCTTGTGGCTGTGCGGTTGCAATGTCTATCCCTTCACTATGTGCCATGGCAATAATGTCGGTTAAGTAGTATTCACCCTGGGCGTTACTATTAGAAAGCTTCGCTAGCCAGCTTTTTAATTGTTTACCCGGCAGCGCCATAATACCGCTGTTTACTTCATTAATTTTCAGCTGTTCTGGGGTGGCGTCTTTTTGCTCGACAATGCCGACAACATGTCCGTTTTCACGCATAATACGACCATAACCGGTTGGGTTGGCTAAATTAACCGTTAATACAGCCAAGCCATTAGCGGGTTTAGCGACTAATAGCTGTTGCAATGTTTCCAGCCGGGTTAATGGCACATCACCGTATAAAACCAGTACAGTATCATCATCAGTAATATTGGGAACGGCTTGGGCTACTGCATGGCCAGTGCCTAACTGTTCAGCTTGTAATACCCAATGCAATGGTTGTTCACCCATAGCGGTTTGTAACGCTCCCGCACCATAACCGTAAACCAGCTGCGGTTTATCTGCACCCAGTGCCCGTGCCGTATCAATAACATGTTGCACCATCGGCCGCTCGGCCACTTTGTGTAATACCTTGGGTAAATCTGATTTCATCCGTGTGCCTTTTCCGGCCGCCAGAATCACTACATTTAATGCCATAAATAAATCTCTGTAATCATGCGTCTTTACACTAGTGTGGATATTCTAATAGATCTTGGCCAAGATTACAGGTTAGCACTAAGATTTTACTGAATGATAAAAACTATTTGTTTAAGTAGTCTTGCAATAAAAAAGCCACCCGCAGGTGGCTTTTTGACAAGCGTAGACTTACTTTTTACGCAGTTTTTGAATTACTCGCAACTGAGCGATGGCTTCAGCCAATTGCGCAGCGGCTTCGGCGTAATTAAAATCTGCACCAGCATTTTTCATTTGCTCAGTTGCCCGCTTCTGGGCATCTAACGCGGCCTGTTCATCTAAGTCTTCGCCACGTACCGCTACGTCTGCTAGCACGATGATGCCGTCGGGTTGTACTTCTAGTACACCACCGGCGACATAAATTACGTGCTCTTCACCAAACTGTTTCACGATACGGACCATGCCAGGTTTCAGAGGAGTCAGTAACGGGGCGTGGAAAGGTAATACACCTAACTCGCCCTCACTGCCTGTGACCTGCACGGACTCGACAAGGCCAGAGAAAATTTTCTCTTCAGCACTTACTACATCCAGTTGCACTGTCATCGCCATTTCGCTCTCCTAAAGCCAGTTTGCTTAAAGCTTTTTCGCTTTTTCGATTGCTTCGTCGATAGAGCCTACCATGTAAAAAGCCTGTTCTGGCAGGTGATCATATTCACCTTCCAGGATACCTTTAAAACCACGAATAGTTTCTTTAAGCGGCACATACTTACCTGGCGAACCAGTAAACACTTCAGCTACGAAGAACGGCTGAGACAAGAACCGCTGAATTTTCCGCGCACGGTAAACCAACGTCCGGTCATCATCTGACAATTCATCCATACCGAGGATGGCAATGATATCTTTCAGTTCTTTGTAACGTTGCAGTACCGTTTGTACGCCACGTGCTACGTTGTAATGTTCTTGGCCGATAACCAATGGGTCTAACTGCCGTGAGGTAGAATCCAGTGGGTCAATTGCCGGGTAAATACCCAGTGATGCAATGTTCCGGCTCAGTACTACGGTCGCATCTAAGTGCGAGAACGTGGTAGCTGGTGACGGATCGGTTAAATCATCAGCAGGCACGTATACTGCCTGGATAGAAGTGATTGAACCAGTTTTAGTAGAGGTGATCCGCTCTTGTAGCGCACCCATCTCTTCGGCCAGCGTTGGCTGGTAGCCTACTGCAGATGGCATACGGCCCAACAACGCAGATACTTCAGTACCGGCCAAGGTGTAACGATAAATGTTATCGACAAAAAACAGAACGTCACGGCCTTCTTCACGAAACTTTTCCGCCATGGTTAAGCCGGTTAACGCTACGCGTAATCGGTTACCTGGTGGCTCGTTCATCTGACCATATACTAACGATACTTTATCCAGTACGTTAGAGTCTTTCATCTCATGATAGAAGTCGTTACCTTCACGAGTCCGTTCGCCTACACCAGCAAATACTGAGTAACCACTGTGCTCGATAGCGATATTACGGATTAATTCCATCATGTTTACGGTTTTACCAACACCGGCACCACCGAACAAACCTACTTTACCGCCTTTAGCAAACGGGCAAACTAAGTCGATAACTTTAATACCGGTTTCCAGCAGAGCGTTTGACGCGGCTTGCTCTTCGTATGAAGGTGCAGCACGATGGATTGACCAACGCTCTTCTTCACCGATAGGGCCAGCTTCGTCAATCGGGTTACCTAATACGTCCATAATACGACCTAAGGTCGCTTTACCGACAGGCACCTGAATGGCTTTGCCTGAATTTCCAACCAGGGTACCACGACGTAAACCGTCGGTAGTTCCCATTGCGATAGTACGTACTGTACCGCCACCTAACTGTTGCTGCACTTCCAGCACTAAACCAGCCAGATCACCGTCAGTTACGTTTAACGCGTCATAGATGCTAGGTACCGCTTCTTGTGGAAAGTCTATATCCACAACGGCGCCAATGATTTGGACGACCTTACCTTGACTCATGATGTTTCCTCAAATTTCTCAAAACTGTTCACCTTAGCCTACAGCTGCCGCACCTGCGACAATTTCGCTGAGCTCCTGGGTAATAGCGGCCTGACGAGCTTTGTTATAAACCAACTTCAGGTCGTCCATTAAATCACCGGCGTTGTCGGTAGCGGCTTTCATTGCCACCATTCGCGCTGCATGTTCACTGGCAGCGTTTTCGACTACACCCTGATAAACCTGTGATTCAATATAACGGTCCAGCAACATATCTAAAATAGGTTGCGGATCCGGCTCGTACAGATAATCCCAGTTATGCCCTTGTTGAGCGATATCTGCTTGGGGCAAAGGTAAGAGTTGATCGATCACTGGCTCTTGCTTCATGGTATTAACAAAGGTGTTATATACCAAAAACAAACGGTCAATTCGGCCATCAAGGTAAGCCTGCAGCATTACCTTGACCGAACCAATTACATCAGCCAAACGTGGTACGTCACCTGAACCCGATTGTTGTGCTACAACTTTACCGCCAAACCGTTTAAAAAAAGTAGTAGCTTTGTTACCAATAACGGCAAATTCAGCTTCTACATTTTGGTTTTTCCAGCTTTTCATTTCCAGCACAACTTTCTTAAACTCGTTGGTATTCAGGCCACCGCAAAGACCGCGATCGGTTGAAATAATAATGTAGCCAACACGTTTAATATCACGTTCCGATAAATACGGATGACGATATTCGATGTTACCCTTAGCAATATTACCGATTACTTTGCGCATACCTTCAGCGTATGGGCGGGTTGCAGCTACGCGCTCTTGCGCTCTACGCATTTTACTGACCGCAACTTTTTCCATAGCACTGGTGATCTTGCGAGTATTATTAATACTCCCAATCTTACTTTTAATCTCTTTACCACCGGCCATGACTGTATCTCCGTTTCATTCAACGAACGGGGTGGCCGAAACCACCCACGTAACTTACCAAGTCTGAGTTGCTTTAAACTTCTCAATCGCTGCTTTGAGCGTAGACTCGATCTGATCGTTGTAGTTACCGGTTTTCGCGATATCAGCCATCAGCTCGGCGTGTTCAGCTTTCATATAGGACAGTAAAGCGTTTTCAAAATCGAGGACTTTGGCCACTTCAACGTCTTTCATAAAACCTTTTTCGATAGCAAAAATAGATAAACCCATTTCGCCAACCGTCATTGGGCTGTACTGCAGCTGTTTCATTAGCTCAGTAACCTTTTGACCATGCTCTAACTGAGAGCGGGTAGCTTCGTCAAGGTCAGACGCAAACTGGGCAAACGCTGCCAGTTCAGAGTACTGTGCTAAAGCCAGACGAATACCACCACCCAATTTCTTGATGATTTTGGTTTGCGCTGCACCACCTACCCGCGATACTGAAATACCGGCGTTTACCGCAGGACGAATACCGGCGTTAAACAAGTCTGACTCTAAGAAAATCTGACCATCAGTAATTGAGATTACGTTAGTAGGTACGAACGCCGATACATCACCCGCCTGAGTTTCAATGATGGGCAATGCCGTTAATGAACCAGTTTTACCTTTCACTTCACCATTGGTTAAACGCTCTACGTAGGCAGCATTAACTCGTGATGCGCGCTCCAGCAAACGAGAGTGAAGATAAAATACGTCGCCAGGGTAAGCCTCACGACCTGGTGGACGGCGTAACAGTAATGAAATTTGACGATAAGCAACAGCTTGCTTCGACAAATCATCATAAACTATCAGTGCGTCTTCACCACGGTCACGGAAGTATTCACCCATGGTGCAACCAGCGTAAGGTGCCAGAAACTGTAATGCTGCAGCTTCTGAAGCTGATGCTACTACCACAATGGTGTTAGCCAGCGCGCCGTGCTCTTCCAGCTTACGTACTACGTTTGAAATAGTAGAGGCTTTCTGACCGATAGCAACATAGATACATTTAACACCAGTATTTTTCTGGTTAATGATGGCATCAATTGCTAAAGCAGTTTTACCCGTCTGACGGTCACCGATTAATAGTTCGCGCTGACCACGCCCAATTGGAATCATCGCATCAACCGACTTATAGCCGGTTTGCATTGGTTGGTCGACCGATTGACGATCGATTACGCCAGGAGCTATTTTCTCAACTGGTGCATAGCCCGCAGCTTCAATTGGACCTTTACCATCAATAGGCGCGCCCAACGTATTGACCACACGGCCTAATAGTTTTGGGCCTACCGGCACTTCTAAAATACGACCTGTGCTTTTTACTTTAGTGCCTTCGGTTAAGTCCGCATACGGACCCATCACTACCGCACCCACTGAATTACGTTCTAAGTTCAGTGCTATTGCATAACGGTTGCCAGGAAGCTCAATCATTTCGCCTTGCATACAGTCTGCCAGGCCATTGATTTTGATAATACCGTCAGTAACCTGCACGATAGTACCTTCATTACGAGCTTCACTGACCACGTCGAACTGAGCAATACGACTCTTGATCAGTTCTGATATTTCAGTGGAATTCAGTTGCATTCTCTGTTCCCCATTACGACCGCAGCGTAGTTGCTAAACGATCCAGCTTTCCGCGGATCGAGCCATCAATTACCATGTCACCTGCTTTGATCAGCATGCCGCCGACCACTTCAGGATTTACACTACAGTTCAATTTAACCTTGCGAGCCAAACGTTGCGATAATGCAGTTATTAACTTGTCTTGTTGAACCTTGCTAAGCGTGATAGCAGAAGTTACCTCTACAGTAAGTTCTTTTTCATGCTCAGCTTTGAGGTTAACAAAACCAATTAATACTTCAGGCAACGCCAACAAGCGGTGATTTTCGGCCATTACTTTAATAAAGTTACGGCCCTGCTCATTGAGTTGCTCACCACATACCTGAAGAAACAGGTCGGCTTGCTTTTCAGCAATGCCAGAAGTACGCAATAAGGTAGCAATTTGGTCGTTTTTTGCAACTTCCGAAGCAAAAACAAGCATTTGCAACCAACCATCTAAATCATTCTGCTCTAAAGCAAAATCAAAAGCGGCTTTCGCGTACGGACGAGCAATATTCGTCAAATCAGACATAGCTCATCCCCATTACAGTTCTTGTACCAGTTTTTCCAAAATGTCGCTGTGAGCAGCTTCGTCGATAGAGCGACGCAGAATTCTTTCTGCACCAGCAACAGCTAATGCTGCAACTTGTTTGCGTAAATCTTCACGTAAGCGATTTCCTTCAGCTTCCAGCTCAGCTTTTGCCTGCGACAGGATATGATCCCGTTCGGCATTTGCTTTGGCGATAGCTTCGTCCAGCATTTTCGCTTCACGCTTTTTCGCTTGCTCGATGATCTCAGCCGCTTGGGCTTTAGCATCTTTTAGCTGATCTTTCGCTTTGTCCTGAGCTAACTCCAGGTCTTTTTCAGCGCGATCAGTTGCCGCCAGACCGTCAGCAATTTTTTGCTGGCGTGCTTCGATGGCATTCATCAAAGGTGGCCAAACAAACTTCATGCAGAACAGTACAAAGGCTGCAAAAGCAATCATTTGACCGATTATAGTCAGAGTCAGATTCACGTCCGCTCCTCCTCAGTTAAAGTGTTCGATTTCAGGATGTGCGCGGCTGCTTATCCAACGAACAGAATATACATGGCGATACCAACTGCGATCATAGAAATCGCATCGATCAAACCTGCCAGGATGAACATTTTAACTTGTAGTGAAGGTGCTAACTCTGGTTGACGCGCACATGACTCCAGGAATTTACCACCCATGTTGGCAAAACCTAAAGCAGTACCTAAAGCACCAAAACCGATTAACAGGGCAACAGCGATTAATTTTACCGCTTCTACCACTGCTTCTGGCATAGTTAAGATTGTTTCCATGTTTTACTCCGATAGTTAAAGTTAAAGTTAAAGTTTAAAAAATTAATGATTATCTGCGCTGGCCATACTCAGGTAAACAATGGTCAGCATCATAAATACAAAGGCTTGTAACACAATAACCAGAATATGGAATACCGCCCAGATAAAGTGTAAAGGTAACTGAAACAAACCAATGATACCGATTAAGATAAAGATCATTTCTCCGGCATAAAGGTTGCCATACAAACGCAACGCCAACGAGAAAGGCTTAGTAATTAGCGCTAACACTTCCAACAGCAGGTTAAATGGTACCAGCAGTATCTGAAGCCAAACAATTTTCGTATTAAAAGGATGTAGGGTAAGTTCTTTAATAAACCCAACAACACCTTTAATTTTAATTGAATAGCCGATCATCAGTAGAAACACACCTAATGCCAGTGACACCGTGGTGTTAATATCGGTGGTCGGAACTACTTTCATATAAACGTCTTTCGCTTCCATACCAAAAAAAGTAGCACCAATCCAGCCAGCCAGGGCAGGCAGAATATCAACCGGTACTAAATCCATTAGGTTCATCAGAAAAACCCAGACAAAAATAGTCAGTGCTAATGGCGCAATGAGTTTACTTCGGCCCTGGAAAGTAGATTTAACGTTGGAGTCGATAAATTCAATCAGCATTTCAACAAAACACTGAAATTTACCCGGAACTGCCAGAGTATCTTTGCTGGCTTTCACCGCAGCGATTCTGAACAGCCAGAGGAATAAGATACCCAAACCAATAGACCACGCTAAGGTATCGATATGTAATACCCAGAAACCCGACTCACTACACGCTTTGTTAAAAACGGTTTCGCCATTAACGGAACACATTTTTGCGTTAGTAAGGTGGTGCTGAATATGACTTGAAATGGTAGTTTCACCTGCAGCCATGTTTCTTCCCAATTATCAAAGTTTAAAAAAAATCGCCGCTGTCCATTGCGCCAGTAATGTCAGGATATATCCTGTTAATACGGCTGCTGCAACAATATCTGCTTGCTGCATTACCAGAACAAAAAAACCAATGGTCAGCAAAATTTTTAGCGAATGACCACGCATAAAGGCCGTTTTCGCTTGTTCTGCAGTGCCCCATCCCAGATACCAGAACGCAAACAGTGCAAAAACTAAATTTGGTATGGCGGCTATTAGGCCCCCTTTAAACGCCGAGCGGGCTGCCGGTTCGCCGTTTATTATGTAAAAAATCAGTGCCACTAATGCAGCTATAATAACCTGACAAGCAACCATTTTATATGCTGAAAGTCTTATCTGACGCGGGCTCAGTTCCATAACTACTCCGGCTACTTTGTCAGCGCTACTTTCAGGGTAAAAATCAGCCGCAAGTATACTTATTTAGCTTTATTTTGCAACTAAAAGCCATTTACTGACCTTTATGCCATTTATAGTTGCTCGCCCAGTTGTAGTTTTTCAATAATTCCATCAAATTCATCCAGGCTACTATAACGAATAACCAACTGGCCTTTACCTGCCTTATTGCAACTAATTTCTACCGCCGTAGCAAAGCGCTCGCTTAATCGTTGTTCAAGTGCTGCAACATCGGCATCTTTAATTTTAGGTGGTATTGCAGCTGCAGGCTCAAGGATCCGCCGTACTAATTTCTCTGTTTCACGAACAGTTAATTGCTTGTGCGCCACTAAACGAGCAGTGTCTGACTGGTTTTCATTTGCCAGTGCCAGTAACGCTCTGGCATGCCCCATTTCTATATCGCCGTGTTCAAGTAAAACTTTTACGTCCTCATTCAGGCCATTAAGTCGAAGTAAATTTGTTACTGTGGCACGCGATTTACCCACTGCGTCAGCTACCTGCTGATGAGTTAACTCAAATTCTGTTAATAAACGGTCTAGCGCTACAGCTTCTTCCATAGCATTAAGATCTTCTCGTTGAATGTTTTCAATCAGGGCAATTGCTACAGCAGCTTCATCGGGTACATTTTTAATTAAACAAGGAACATCGGCTAGTCGTGCCAGTTGTGCTGCTCGCCAGCGTCGCTCGCCGGCAATAATTTCATAACTGTTATCGCCAATAGCGCGAACAACGATTGGTTGAATAACACCTTGCGCCCGAATAGAGCTTGCTAAATCTTCTAAGGCATCTTGCGACATATCTTTTCGTGGCTGATATTTACCCGGCCTTAAAAATTCAACAGGTATTTTTTGCAATTCAGCAGAGTGCTGGTTTGCATGATGTTGTTCCGTCGTTTTATTTGACGTAAGTAAAGCATCTAAGCCCCGTCCTAAACCGCGTTTTTTCACCGACATGCGCAAAAATATCCTTTAACTTTCGTGGTTATAGTGGGATCGTTTTGTTACTAATTTTTTTATCTGAACGTCGTAACATTTCCCCAGCAAGCGCCAAATAAGCCTTAGCACCGGTAGAGTTTTTATCATAATACATAACTGGAGTACCGAAACTAGGTGCTTCTGCTAACCTAACATTGCGCGGGATCACGGCTCGGTAAACTTTATCACCAAAATGTTGTTTTAATTGCTCTGATACATCATTAGCCAACCGGTTTCGTGGGTCGTACATCGTGCGTAAAATGCCTTCAATTTTCAAATCGGCATTAATTACCGCCGCTAGCTTGTTAATAGTATCCACTAATGCCGTCAGTCCCTCTAAAGCAAAATATTCACATTGCATCGGCACTAATACGGTATCAGCAGCTGCCATGGCATTAACTGTTAACATATTAAGGGAGGGTGGGCAGTCAATAAAGATAAAATCATAGTTGTTGCGATACTCTTTTAGCGCGGTACGCAGTCGTAGTTCACGGGCAAACACATCCATCAAACGAACTTCTGCAGCAGTTACATCAGAGTTTGCTGCAACCAGGTGATAACCACCACTGGTTTCTTTTACTATTACTTCTAATAATGGTTTTTGTTCAATTAATAATTCATAAGCTGTGGCATGTACTTGATATTTATCAACACCACTACCCATAGTAGCATTACCTTGAGGGTCAAGGTCTATTAGTAACACCTTGCGTTTTGTTGCCGCCAATGATGCTGCTAAATTAACAGCTGTGGTCGTTTTACCTACTCCACCTTTTTGATTGGCAATGGCAATGATTTTTCCCACAAAGCTCCCTCGTTATGGTTTGTTGCCGGTAATAATAATCAGATGCCTGCTGGCATCAAGTTCCGGTACTTGCAATGGAATAACAGCGGCTACTTTAACAAAATCCGGCAAAGCTGCAATTTCTTCTTGCACAATGGCGCCTTTCATTGCGTAAAAACAGCCTTTTTCTGCGGGTAAATGCCGACACCAATGTACCATATCGTTAGCAGAAGCAAAGGCGCGGCTTATTACGCCATCGTAAAGTTGCACAGGTATATGATGTTCTACTCTACTTTGTACTGGGGTAATATTTACTAAACCAAGTTGCAACTTAACTTGGTTTAAAAACCTTACTCGCTTGCCTAAACTGTCAAGCAACGTAAAGTGTTTAGCAGGGTAATAAATTGCCAGTAGTACTCCAGGCAAACCCGGGCCTGTTCCGACATCAATAAAATGATCGCCTTGCAAATAAGGAGCAATAACCAGACTGTCCAATACATGTTTAATTAACATTTCTGTAGGTTCACGTACTGACGTTAAATTATATGTACTGTTCCATTTGGTTAGCAGTTGAACATATTCAATACATTTTTCTACTTGCTTATCATTTAATTGCAGACTGGTTTGAGTCAGCAACTGTTGCAGTTTATCCAACATAGCGATCCTTTCAGGCAGACCTGCGCAATAAGCCTTGTTTTTTCAGATATACCAGTAATAAAGAAATGGCAGCTGGTGTAATGCCTGATATTCGTGAAGCTTGCCCTACAGTGGTTGGCTGGTGTTGATTTAACTTCATAATTACTTCGTTTGATAAACCTTTCACCGTTGTGTAATTAAATTCTGCTGGTAATTTAGTTTGTTCATTACGTTGTTGTTTGGCAATTTCTTCTTGTTGACGATTTATATAGCCTGCATATTTAATTTGTATTTCAACTTGTTCAGCTGCTATTGGATCGGCAAGTGCAGGACCTAAACCGTCAATTTTCATCATCTCTTGATACGTCATTTCTGGTCGGCGTAGTAATTCTTCTAAACTAGCTTCTCGACTTAATGGTGTTTTAAGCAAACTATTAATGGCTGCTAAGGTACTGTGCTGCGGATGAATCCAACTTTGCCGGAGTCGTTGTCTTTCCAGCTCTACTTGGTTCATTTTTTCATTAAATATTTGCCAACGTTGATCATCAACCAGCCCTAATTCACGGCCCTTAGTTGTTAATCTGGCATCGGCATTATCTTCCCGTAGCATAAGTCGGTATTCTGCTCTGCTGGTAAACATACGGTAAGGCTCTTTAGTACCCTGCGTCGTTAAATCATCTACCAATACGCCAAGGTATGCTTGATCACGGCTCGGCGACCAGCTATCCCGTTCGGTAGCAAATAAGGCCGCATTTAAGCCGGCAAGTAGTCCTTGCGCTGCGGCTTCTTCATACCCTGTTGTGCCATTAATTTGTCCTGCAAAAAACAGTCCTTTAATGTGCTTGGTTTCTAATGAGCTTTTTAAGTCTCTGGGATCAAAAAAGTCATATTCAATGGCATAGCCTGGCCGGGTTATATGCGCATTCTCCATGCCTTTTATTGAGCGGACTATTGCTAGTTGTACATCAAAAGGCAAACTTGTTGAAATACCATTAGGATAAAGTTCGTGAGTGGTTAAGCCTTCTGGTTCAATAAAAATCTGGTGATTATCTTTATCGGCAAAACGCATTACTTTATCTTCAATTGATGGGCAATAGCGTGGGCCAATACCTTCAATTACGCCGGTATACATTGGTGAGCGATGCAAATTATCACGTATTACCTGATGGGTACGTTCATTAGTGTAAGTAATGTAGCAAGGTATTTGTGTTGGTTGATCTTTGTTGCTGCCTAAAAATGAAAAGACTGGTGTTGGTGTATCACCAGGTTGAGCTTGCATCACAGAAAAATCGACTGTTCTGGCGTCTACCCGTGGTGGTGTTCCGGTTTTTAATCGATCGACTCTGAATGGTAATTCCCGTAAACGTTTTGCTAACGCAATTGAGGGCGGATCGCCTGCTCTGCCACCAGAGAATTGTTCTAACCCAATATGTATTTGGCCACCTAAGAAAGTGCCTACTGTCATTACAACGGACTTAGCCCTAAACTTTAAACCCATTTGGGTAACAACACCTCTAACCTGATCTTGTTCAACAATAAGATCGTCGCAGGCTTGTTGAAAAATTCTTAGGTTAGGTTGATTTTCGAGTGTTTGACGAATGGCAGCACGATATAACTGTCGATCAGCCTGAGCGCGTGTTGCTCTTACAGCAGGGCCTTTTGAACTATTTAATGTTCGAAATTGAATGCCGCCCTTGTTAGCGGCAATCGCCATAGCACCGCCTAGTGCATCGATTTCTTTAACCAGATGTCCTTTGCCAATACCGCCTATTGCCGGGTTGCATGACATTTGGCCTAGTGTTTCTAAATTATGAGTAAGCAATAGTGTTTGCAAACCCATTCTTGCAGCAGCCAAAGCAGCTTCAGTGCCGGCATGTCCACCACCGACCACAATTACATCAAAGGTTTCTTGATACAACATATCTGCCTCAGCTTTGGCACAAATGCCGGTTTAAATCAGGGGGCGTATTGTAGCGCGATATAGCAGGTTTTGAAACGTCTAAAACGGCTTAGGATCCGTTTAATATATATAAGATCTTTTTAAAGATCTTTTTATTATTATTACTATTAAGCAGCCTGTTTTCAGTGGATAAGCCATTATTGCAACTGATGATCAATAACTTAAATAGGATCAGATCCTGTGATCAAGGTTGGATCAAGCGTACCTGAACGGGTGGATAACTTAACTAGTTATCCACAGGGTAAGCGGGAAATATTTTTATTAAGTGTGTAAGTACAGGTTTATCACCGCTTTTAAGCTTACTTATACACATTCTCATTTTTTATTAAGAACTTTGTTTATAAGGTGAGGATAAGCTGTTCAGTTAACCGGCGAGCCTATTTGCGCAATACACTAATTTATCAAGGTTTAAGCAGAGTATTGTTAATTTACGGTTATTTATAATGGCTAAGATGGCATTTGGTTGGTTTGATTGTGGTTTCAATTTTTATGTCTTGATTTGTTTATCTGTACTTCCTGAGAGACGAGTGGTTTTCACTCGCTTTTTTTTAGTTGCTGAATAAATTCTGGCAACCAGCTTAGCGCGTTCTCTTCTGGTAATTCTGCTGTTAATACATCAATTTCTAGGGTAAATAACAGTGGTTTTGCACCGCGTTGTTGTAATAACCGGAGCAATGTTTTGCCTGCCTGACAAAAAGTATCGTAACTGGAATCACCTAAAGTGATCACGGCGAAAGAAAGTGTGTTAAGATCACGCCGATCTTGTGCTAATTGATCCGCAAAGGGTTGAATATTATCAGGCAGATCTCCTGCGCCATAGGTGGATGTGATCACTAACCAGATGTGAGTCGGGTTTAGCTGATCCAAATCGGGTTGAAGATGAAGTTTAGTCTCATATCCCGCTTGTACCAGTGTTTCAGCAACTTGTTCTGCCACATATTCCGCTGCGCCCATTTGGCTGCCAACAAGGATTTCTATCATGGTGATCCTCTAGGTGGTAAATGTTCGACTATACTACTGGAATAAAACCGGGAAAAGCGATGTCTTTTGCCCGTTTTCGTGTTTTTACTGCATTGCAGGCTAGGTAAAAACAACAATAGCACTTACCAACAAGCCTGCGTGTGATTGAGGTTATAACAACGTATGTCTGAAATTTTGTCTTTTTCCCAGCTAATGCTGCCGGAACCGCTGGTTCGAGCGGTCACTGAACTTGGTTATGAAACGCCATCGCCTATCCAGGCGGCTGCTATTCCAAAATTGTTAGCTGGTGAAGACGTGTTAGGTCAGGCGCAAACGGGTACCGGTAAAACCGGCGCATTTGCACTGCCTTTACTTGCCCGGCTAGACCCGGCGCAAAATGATCCACAAATTCTGGTGCTGGCACCAACCCGTGAACTGGCTATTCAGGTGGCGGAGGCTTTTCAGGCTTATGCCCGATATATGCCAGCATTTCATGTGTTACCACTATACGGTGGCCAAAGCTATACCAACCAACTTAAATCGTTAAAACGTGGTTCACAAGTTATAGTTGGTACCCCAGGCCGTATTCTTGACCACTTAGATCGTGGAACATTAAAACTTGATAAACTACGTGCTATCGTGCTGGATGAAGCCGATGAAATGTTGCGTATGGGCTTTATTGACGATGTGCAAACCATTATGGATGCTACTCCGCCAGGCCGCCAGGTTGCTATGTTCTCTGCCACCATGCCCGCGCAAATTAGAGCTATTGCACAAAAGCATTTAAAAAATGCTGAAGAAATAAAAATTGCATCGAAAACCAGTACTGTTGAAAGTATTACTCAGCGCTATGTATTGCTTGATGCTAATCAAAAATTGGACGCGTTAACTCGTTTACTCGAAGGTGAAGAATACGATGCCAGCATCGTGTTTGTTCGTACCAAAAGTGCCACTGAGGAAATTGCTGAAAAATTGGGTGCTCGCGGTTATGCTGTGGCCTGTTTAAACGGTGACATGAATCAGGCGCATCGTGAGCAAACCATTCGTCGCATGAAAGCTAGCCAGCTGGATATTATTGTCGCAACTGACGTTGCTGCCCGTGGTTTAGACGTTGAGCGAATTAGTTTGGTTGTAAATTACGATATTCCGTACGACAGTGAAGCTTATGTACATCGAATTGGCCGAACGGGTCGTGCTGGTCGTGAGGGTAAAGCAATTTTATTTGTGTCACCACGTGAACGTCGTTTGTTACGTACTATTGAACATTCTACTAAGCAACCAATAGAACAAATGTCATTACCTACCGGTCAGGTAATTGAACAGCGTCGGATAGAATCATTTCGTGAACAACTGGCACAAACCATTGATTCTCAGAATTTGAGTTTTTTCCAAGAGCTGGTAACTGATTGGCGCGAAAAGTTGGAAACAACAGATGTTGATCTGGCAGCAGCTTTGTTATATCTGGCACAAAAAGAACAGCCTTTAAATGTGGCGAAACAATTTCCGGAATTACGTCAGCCGCACGCCCGTGGTGAACGGGAAGAGCGACCACGCAGTGACCGCAACGATCGTTCTGAACGATCAAGTGAGCGCTCAAATGAACGTTCAGGCGAACGGCCAGATCGTGGCCCGCGGGTGCGTCGTGAAATGAAAGGTGATTACAATAATTACCGCATTGAAGTGGGTAAAGAGCATGGTGTCCGAGCCGGTGATATTGTGGGTGCTATAGCCAATGAGGCTAACATTGACAGCCAGTTTATCGGTAATATCAAGTTGTTTGATCACTTTAGTACGGTTGAATTGCCAGCCAATATTCCGGCTGAAATTTTTCAGCATCTAAAAAAAGTTTATGTGCGAAAGCAAAAGCTGAATATTAGTATTGATACTGGCAGTACACCTGCCAGCACACCAGGTAGTACTGCAAAAAGTACTACCAATAGCGCCAGCCAAAATAGTGGTGGTGAGCGCCGTAGTGGTCCTGGTCCGCGTCCTGGCGCCGCGCCACGTAAGACAAGAGATTAACCCCGCTTTACCCTGTTAAAAATATAACCCCGCATTTGTGGGGTTTTTTTTGGCGACAGAACCACCAATAAACGTGCTAAACGGGTTTGTTTGCCAGCATGAAGTTCCTTATTGTAATGAGCGTATTTAAGCGCTAAAAATAATAAGAGATCCTTCAATTATGCTCGTTATCTTGTCTCGTGTTTCGTTACTTAGTTTGCTTGTTGTCCTGCTCAGTAGTTCTTTCAATGCCGACAGTGCTATTCGTCAAACCAAAGGTGACTTTGACGATAAATTTCGCCAACTAGAAGAAGTGTTACCCACGCCCAATATTTATCGTAATGCCGCTGGTGAACCGGGTCAGCAATATTGGCAGCAGCAAGTTAACTATAAAATGGACGTTGTGCTTGATGAAGCGTCTCGTCGGCTTAGCGCTTCGCAGCAAATAACCTATAAAAATAACTCACCTTATACCCTGAAGTATCTATGGCTGCATTTGGACCAGAATATTTTTAAGAATGATTCGATGGCCGAGATGACGACCGATTTTGGTGGTGTTGGCCGACGTGGCCCGGCAACGTCAATTGGCGACGGTGATATTACTGCCCGCCTAAGCCTGGACCAATAAAGAGTTTTTAGGTCGTGGCGAGTTTACCCTAGAATTTGGTGATTATGACGTTAAGTTAGCCGTACCAGCTGATCATATTGTGTCAGCAACCGGTGAGCTACAAAACAGTGCCAAAGTGTTAACCTCCGACCAATTAACTCGGTTAGAACAGGCTAAAACGGCGAAACGGCCGGTATTTATTGTGACCGAGCAAGAGGCGCTTGATAACGAAAAAGCAGGTACAGCTGACACAAAAGTATGGCATTTTAAAGCCAATAAGGTGCGGGATTTTGCTTGGGCTTCGTCTCGTAAATTTATCTGGGATGCGAAAGGCTATCAGCAGGGTGGTAATGAGCAACCATTTGTTATGGCCATGTCGTTTTACCCGAAAGAAAGTGGTTATTCATGAAGTAGGGCATATTTATTTCCCAATGGTGGTTAACTCGGATGAGCGGCAATGGACCTGGATGGACGAAGGGTTAAATAGCTTTCTCGATGGTGTTGCCGGTCGGGAGTGGGACCCTACCATACCATGGGGTGTTGAACCGCGTGATATTGTCGATTATATGAAGTCAGACGTGCAAGTGCCGATTATGACGCAGTCTGACAGCGTGTTAAAACTTGGCCCTAATGCCTACACCAAACCTGCGGCAGCGCTTAATATTCTGCGTGAGGTGATTTTAGGCCGCGAGTTGTTTGATTTTGCGTTTAAAGAGTATGCCACGCGCTGGAAATTTAAGCGGCCAACCCCGGCCGATTTTTTCCGCAGCATGGAAGAAGCCAGTGGTGTTGATTTGGACTGGTTTTGGCGTGGTTGGTTTTACAGCACTGACCACGTTGATATTTCGTTAGACAAAGTATACCAGTTGCGTTTAGACACGAAAAACCCCGATATCGACTTTTCTCGTGAGCGCCAGCAAGATCAAGATAAACCGATGCCGCTGTTTGTTGAGCGAAACAATGTCGAAGGCAAAGTGCTGTGGATTGATAAAAACCCGGATGTACGGGACTTTTATGACGACAATGATCGTTTTGCCGTTACTAACAAAGAACGTAATGCCTATAACAAGTTCGTGCATGAGTTAGAACCTTGGGAGCGTAAGGCGTTTGAGCGGGCAGTATCTGAAGATAAAAACTACTATGTGTTGCAGTTTAGTAACAAAGGTGGTCTGGTCATGCCTATTTTACTGCAACTGAACTATGCTGATGGTAGTTCTGAGCAGCAGTATATTCCGGCCGAGATCTGGCGCCGTAGTCCGAAAGCGGTAAATAAGCTTATTGTTAGCGCCAAAGGTAAAGTACTGCAAGAGGTGCTGGTTGACCCGAAATGGGAAACGGCAGATGTCGATATTGAAAACAATTTTTATCCGCGGCGTATTGTGCCATCGCGCATAGAGGCTTATAAAGCTGAGAAGAGTAAAGCCAAGGTTAGCCGGGATATTATGCAAGATAGTAAAACGGAGCTAAAAGATCCGGCAACAAAAGCAACAGAGCAAAAGGAAAATAATTGATCCGTTTAATATGTAGCCTGCTGTTGCTGGCCTGAGGTTTCAGCATCGTGCATTGCAGGAGTTGTGGCCGGCCCAGGTTAATACCGTTAATATTGAAGGTAATGGCGAGATTAAAAGCCTGATCTTCGATTATAAAACCGATTGGCAGCAGGTGAGTTTTTAATTTTGGCTTTAAATTTAGCTGAGCTGACACTATACAAGAAGCCCAAAGACGTATTGGAGATTATCATGATTATTGCCTGCCCTTATTGTAACGGCCTTAATCGCTTACCGGCTGATAAGCCCGCCACACAATCGCGTTGTGGTAAGTGTAAGCAGCTGCTGTTTAACGGTCAGCCTATTGAACTTACCAGTGGTAATTTTGCTGCGCATGCCGACAAAGCGCAATTGCCGCTGGTTGTCGATTTTTGGGCTAGCTGGTGTGGTCCATGTAAGAATTTTGCACCCGTGTTTAGTCAGGCGGCCAGTGAGCTAGAGCCGCAATTTCGTTTTGGTAAAATTAACACTGAGCAACAACAACAACTGGCTGCACAGTTTTCCATTCGCTCAATTCCAACCTTAATGGTGTTTAAACAGGGGCTAGTAGTAGCGCAGCAAGCCGGTGCATTGCCAAAACAAGCCTTTTATCAATGGCTTTCTACACTTAAGTAAGTACTTACTAACATTAGTAATTTTGATGGAGCTAATATGACTGAATTGCGTTTCACCCTTCGTAGCCCAGAGCTGCAAGAAGGTCATTTTATGGCGAAAGAGCATGAGTTTGATGGGTTTGGTTGTAATGGTAAAAATATTTCGCCTGAACTGAGCTGGCAACATGCGCCCTCGGCTACTAAAAGCTTTGCTATTACGGTGTTTGATCCAGATGCACCCACCAGCTCAGGCTTTTGGCACTGGCTGGTAACAGATATTCCGGCTGATGCCAAAGGCTTGGCCCGAGGTGCTGGTAAAGGCAGTTTACCGCCAGGTTGCCGCCGTTTTACGAATGACTATGGCAGTAAAGAATTCGGTGGCGCTTGCCCGCCTGAAGGCCATGGTATGCATCGCTATCAATTTACTGTGTGGGCGCTACCAGAAGACACTCTGGCGGTGCCAGATGCTGCCAGTGCCGCTGTGGTTAGCTTTATGTTAAACGCGAATGCGTTGGCTAAGGCTACCTTAACCGCTACTTACGCGCGTTAGTTATTAACGCTGGCACATTCAGAGTAATACACCCGACTAAGGCCGCATACCGTGGCCTTTTTTTCTGGGTTAAGCTGCCTTTTTAGCTACATGGATAGGTCATGCTGAGTAATTTCCTGCATCGGTATGTATTACCACAACGCTTTTATGTGTTGTTAGCCGGGTTTTTTAGCCAGTTATTGTGTCTGGGGGTAGCTCGTTTTGCTTATACCCCGTTGTTACCACTAATGCAGCAGCAAACCCTGCTGGACGATACCAGCGGTGGCATGCTGGCGGCAGTAAATTACCTGGGTTACATGGCCGGCGCATTGTTGGCAGCGAATCTTAGCGATCTAAAGCTTAAAGATCGCCTATACCGGCTAGGGCTTATATTGGCCATTGTTAGTACCTTGGGTATGGCGTTTACCGAGAACGTCTATTGGTGGGCTTGCTGGCGCTTTATTGCTGGTTTAAGCAGTGCCGGTTCAATGCTGCTTGCGTCTGCGCTTATTATGCATTGGCTATTACGCCATAAGCATCGTGCTGAGCTGGGTATACACTTTGCTGGACTGGGTTTAGGTATTGCCCTTGCTGCATTACTGGTAGAGCTGATGCTAGCCATGCAGCTTGAGTGGCACACCCAGTGGCAGTATCTGGCGGTGTGTGCGGTGTTACTGGCCATTCCGGCCTGGCGCTGGTTACCTGTACCAGAAATAAACACTTTCACCATTCAGACTAACGCCGCCGCTACGCTACCAACCTCACGTTTTATTCGTGTAATGCTGGCCAGTTATTTTTGTGCCGGCTATGGTTATGTGATTAGTGCCACGTTTATTGTCACCATTGTTGAGCGCATGCCGGGCTTGGCGGGTAGTGGTAATCTCAGTTTTATCATATTAGGCTTGGCTGCAGCGCCAGCAGTGTTGTTGTGGGATAGGATAGCCCGAAAAATAGGCTATTTAAAAGCGATTATGCTGGCCTTACTGGCGCAAATGCTGGCCATTTTATTGCCGCTTTGGCTTAGTTCTCTTGTTGTGGTGTTATTCAGTGCAGCCTTGTTTGGTGCTACTTTTATTGGTGTGGTTAGTTTAGTGCTAACTATGGCGGGGCGCTTATACCCGAGTAAGCCTGCCAAGCTTATGGGGAAAATGACGCTGGCTTACGGCAGCGCCCAGGTTATTGCTCCTGCCCTAACCGGATATATTGCCGACACTACAGGCCAATACACTATTGGCCTTTATTTAGCCGCTTTTTTTGTGGGGCTTGGTGCGCTGCTTATAGCGGTATTAATTGCTACTGATCAGACCGCACAGCAGCTGGATGGCTTAAAGTAACTATTTCCCGATGCAAAATGAGCTAAATATACGACCCAGCAAGTCATCACTGCTAAATTCGCCGGTAATTTCATTTAGGTGCTGCTGGGTTAGTCGCAGTTCTTCGGCGAGGATTTCGCCGGCAATATAGCTGTGCAGTTGTTCCTGACCGATGGCAAGGTGCTCTGCTGCTCTGTCCAGGGCGTCTAAATGGCGGCGTCGCGCCAGGAAGCTGCCCTCGGTACTGGCATCAAAACCGATACAGTGTTTTAAGTGCTCGCGCAGCGCTTCAATGCCGGCACCGGTCTTAGCCGACAGGCGATAGACCGGCACTTTGTCGTTATTGTCCGTGGTCATGGTTTCGCCGGTAATATCAGCTTTATTGCGTATTACCGTAACGCCTAAACTAGCTGGCAGGCGGTCGATAAAGTCGGGCCATATATCATGTGGATCGGTGGCGTTGGTAGTGGTGCCGTCAACCATAAATAATACCCGATCAGCCTGGACTATTTCGGCCCAGGCGCGCGCGATACCTATTTGTTCAACCTCATCGGTGGCGTCGCGAAGGCCTGCAGTGTCGATAATATGCAATGGCATACCGTCGATATGAATATGCTCGCGAAGGACGTCACGGGTGGTACCGGCAATCTCGGTTACAATAGCCGCTTCGCGACCGGCTAAGGCATTTAGCAAGCTGGATTTACCCGCATTGGGCCGGCCAGCTATTACCACTTTCATACCCTCTCGTAAAATACTGCCTTGGGCTGCCTGTTTTTTTACTGTGGCCAGATAGTCGATTATTTCTGCTAAATCGGTAGCCACTTTACCATCTGATAAAAAGTCGATTTCTTCATCGGGGAAATCTATTGCCGCTTCAACATACATTCGAAGATAAATAACTTTTTCTACCAGCTGGTGAATGCGATTAGAAAACTCTCCTTGCAACGATTGCACGGCACAGCGGGCTGCTTGCTCGCTGGAGGCATCAATTAAATCGGCGATGGCTTCAGCCTGGGCTAAATCGAGTTTATCGTTTAAAAAAGCGCGTTCAGAGAATTCTCCTGGACGGGCTATTCGCACATTGGGTTGCGCTAACACTTGTTTTAATAGCATGTCGAGTATGACGGGCCCGCCATGACCTTGCAGTTCTAATACATCTTCCCCGGTAAAAGAATTGGGCCCCGGAAAGTATAGGGCAATACCCTGATCCAATACTTGGCCGTTGCCATCAAAAAACGGCAGATAATCAGCATAACGGGCGTTAGGTAATTTATGTAACAGTGCTTGAGCCACCGCTGTTGTATCGGGGCCAGAAATGCGGATAATGCCGACACCGGCGCGGCCAGGGGCGGTTGCTAATGCGGCGATGGTGTCGGTAGTAAACATTGTAGTTACCTTTTAATAGAAAAAGCCTGTCGCGTTATGCTGACAGGCTTAGGGTGTTATTTTCAGCTAGGATTAGGCTTTTTTAGTATGTAAGCCTTTCTTTTCCATGCCTTTGTAGATAAACAACATTTGCGCCAGTGAAATCAGGTTACTAACAAACCAGTACAACACCAGACCACTTGGGAACCAGATAAAGAATACTGAGAAAGCCACTGGCATCCACATCATAATTTTCTGTTGTAGCGGGTCGGTTACTTGCATTGGTGTTAATTTCTGCATGGCAAACATGCTGATACCAAACAGTACGGGTAGAATGTACCATGGGTCTTTAGACGATAAATCGGTTATCCATAACATGAAGGGAGCATGGCGTAACTCGACGCTTTCAACAAATACCCAGTACAAGGCTAAGAATATTGGCATTTGTACAATCATCGGTAAGCAGCCGCCCATCGGGTTTACTTTTTCTTTGCGGTATAATTCCATCATCGCGGGGCCCATTTTTTGCTTGTCATCTTTATGGCGGGCTTGCAGCTCTTCAATTTTCGGTTTTAAATTACGCATCTTGGCCATAGATTCATATTGGATCTTGGTCAGAGGGTACATAATGCCTTTAACAATAACGGTGATCAGAATAATGGCCAAACCCCAGTTCACCACAAAACCCTGAATGGTGGTTAGTAACCAGAATAGTGGCTGAGAAATAAACCACAGGAAACCGTAATCAACGGTTAAATCAAGGCCATTGGCTAGCGCGGCTAATTTGTCTTGTTGTTTCGGGCCGGCATAGAAAGTGCTACCGATTACGGTACTTTCGCCTGGTTGTAGCTCTATAACGTCGCTACGACTGCCAATTACCCCTTTATTACCGGCTACCATGCTGTATAAGCGATTTTGCATCTGTTGGTCTGGTACCCAGGCCGCAACAAAATAATGTTCTAACATGGCTACCCAGCCACCTGTGCTGATTATGGACAGGTTGTTTTTTGCCATATCGCCAAAATCATATTTCTGATAACGCTCTTCGCTGCTGCCATAAGCTGCACCACGGTAAATAGGCATCATCATGCTGCCACTTTCACCGTTATCAATATTTTGTACTAGGTGCCGATAAGGTTGAAAACGTTTACTGACATCGCTTTGGTTTTGTACGTAATACTCTACCCGGACATCATATTTTCCACGGCTAAAAATAAAGCGCTTCTCAATTTGTAAGCCGTTGAAGTTAGTTACCAGTGGCACTATCAGTTGCTCGCTGCCTTCTGCCAGTTGATGTTGTTGCTGAGTAAACTGATATGGCTGACGGCTATTTGCCTGGTCATCAGGACCATCGGCGCCAATTAACCCTGATTGAGCGGTATATTCGAAGCCGGCCAGTTTTCGCATTAGCACATAAGGCAGGTCACTGCCTTTAGTTAGCGGAAATTTGGGTAAAGTTAGACCGACAATATCACCGCGGCTAGTGTCAATTTCAACGTTTAATACGTCAGTGACGACTGTTACCGTCTGGGCTGATGTTGCAACAGCAGCACTTGCTTGACCCGGCGCGTCATCACCGGTAAGCCTGATATCGTCGCTACCATTGCTGCTGTTACCAATACCAATATTTTGCGCTTGCTCAACGGTAGTGGGGTTGGCTATTGGCTGCGGGCCGTAATCTTTTTGCCATTCCTGCCAGAGGAAAAAACTGACGATTGCCAGGGCAATTACTAAAAAACTGCGTTGTGAATCCATGGGTTAGCTTTTCTCATTATGCTTATCAGGAACGGGATCATCACCGCCCTTATGTAAGGGGTGACATTTTAATATGCGTTTGCTTGCTAACCAAGCACCTTTTACCGCACCAAAGCGTTCAATAGCGGTAATGGTATAGTGTGAGCAGGTTGGATAAAACCGACAGCGTGGTCCGAGCAGCGGGCTTAACACCATCTGATAACCACGAACCAGCATTATCATCAGCTTGATGGTAAAGCGATGTACTGGCGAGCGATTTTGCTCCATAGCCGTTCCAGTTGTTTCAAAAGTTCACTATTCGGGGTGTTACTGATATCACCCTTTACCATTAGTACCAGATCGACACCGGGTAACTGGTGTTGATGCAAACGAAAGCTGTCACGCACACAGCGTTTTATACGATTGCGTTGCACGGCCAATTTAACACGTTTTTTAGCGATAGTAAGGCCTAATCTTGGGTGAATAAGCAGATTTGGTTTTGCAAGAATGGTAAACAGGGGAGAAGCAACCCGAAATGGGTGTTTGAATACTGTATCAAATTGACTGGGAGTTAACAGGCGTAACTCCCGGCCGAAGTTCAAGCTGACCACGCAGCGCTTAACAGCCGATTACGCTGATAAACGCTGACGGCCCTTAGCACGACGACGTGCTAAAACCTGACGACCACTTTTAGTAGCCATGCGGGCACGGAAACCGTGGTTACGCTTGCGTTTTAATACGCTTGGTTGAAACGTTCTTTTACTCATAATTTCATCCGTCCGGTCGAAATATTTACTAAGATTACCTGTGTTCTAGTAAATGTACCAAAACGCAGCTGACAAAAATGAGCGCGAATTTTAAGTAGTTCACGCCACAAAGTCAATGCGATCCTTGTTTTTATTCTGATCTGATCATCGTTTAGTCTTACTCTTTAATAAGTTTTCCACAGGCATACTGATCTTACTGAATAAAATAGCAGTTACTTGTTCGTTAGGTCAGAAAGTGCAGCCTATTTTATTCAGTATTATTAAATAGAATAAGGCTTTAAAGCTTATATTAAACAATAAGTTATGCTTATTTTTTTTCTGTGCTTAGTTTTTTTGAAAAGTCAATATTGAACTTGTGGATAAGTTTGTATGATAATAGTAATCTAGCAAAATGACACCAGCCTTTATTATAATTTTAACCAGGGCTTCAGGAGAGACGGTGTACCAATCAGTTTGGCATAATTGTTTACAAGCGTTGCAGGCTGAACTTCCTGCCCAGCATTTCAGTATGTGGATCAGACCTTTGCAAGCCGATAGTTCGTCTGATGCATTGATCCTCTATGCCCCTAACCGTTTTGTGTTGGATTGGGTAAGAGAAAAATACCTGAACCGGATCCTTGAACTGATCCATGATTATTGTGGTGATGACGCGCCACGTTTACGTTTAGATGTTGGTAATAGCCAGCAACAAACTAAGCGCCCGCCAGGCAACAGTCATTTGCCTCAACCAGAAATTGTTGCTACTAACGCGCCGATTGTTCGGGAAGTTGCTGAGCCTGCACCAAAAACCATTGTACGAAGTAACGTGCGAGCTAATTATACGTTTACTAATTTTGTAGAGGGTAAGTCTAATCAATTAGCCCGGGCAGCAGCGAGCCAGGTAGCTGATAATCCGGGTACTGCTTATAACCCCTTGTTTATCTACGGTGGTACCGGTTTAGGTAAAACCCATTTATTGCATGCAGTAGGAAATGGTATTCTGGCCAAGAAACCGGATGCAAAAGTTATATATATGCATTCTGAGCGGTTTGTACAAGATATGGTTAAAGCATTACAAAACAATGCGATAGAAGAGTTTAAGCGGTATTATCGCTCTGTAGATGCATTGCTTATTGATGATATTCAGTTTTTTGCCAATAAAGAACGTTCGCAAGAAGAGTTCTTCCATACTTTTAATGCATTGCTTGAGGGCAATCAGCAAATTATTTTGACCAGCGATCGATACCCGAAAGAAATAGACGGTGTCGAAGACCGGCTTAAGTCACGTTTTGGTTGGGGTTTAACCATTGCCATTGAGCCACCTGAGTTAGAAACTCGGGTAGCGATTCTGATGCGTAAGGCGCAAGAGAACCAAATTCGTTTGCCGGAAGAAGTTGCGTTTTTTGTGGCTAAACGATTGCGCTCTAACGTGCGTGAGTTAGAGGGGGCATTAAATCGGGTTATTGCAAACGCTAATTTTACCGGCCGGCCAATTACTATCGACTTTGTGCGTGAAGCGCTGCGCGATTTGTTAGCCTTACAGGATAAGTTGGTAACGATTGAAAATATTCAAAAAACTGTGGCTGAGTACTATAAAATTCGTATAGCTGACTTATTATCTAAACGTCGCTCCCGTTCTGTTGCAAGGCCACGACAAATGGCCATGGCCTTATCAAAAGAACTTACCAATCACAGTCTGCCTGAAATTGGTGATGCATTTGGTGGTCGTGATCACACTACGGTGCTGCATGCCTGTCGGAAAATCGAATCATTAAAAGAAGAAACTCACGAAATTAAAGAAGATTTTCAAAACCTCATTCGTACGTTGTCTTCATAGCGGTTTTAACAAGGTCATCCTAACTAGGGTTTAGCCATGCAATTTATTATAAATAGAGACGCCTTACTCAAGCCATTACAAATGGTCTCGGGTGCGATTGAGCGCCGTCACACCTTACCTATTTTATCTAACGTGTTGCTTGAAGTTAGTGAGCAACAGTTGGCGCTTACGGGCACCGATTTAGAAGTTGAATTGGTTGCCATAACTGATGCAGTGCAAGTACAGCAAGTTGGACGTATAACCGTTCCGGCAAAAAAATTGCTGGATATTTGTCGCAGCTTGCCTGAAAACAGTGACATTAAAGTGGTTATGCAAGCGGAGAGTTGCATTTTAACCTGTGGCAAAACCAAATTTACCTTATCGACGCTAAGTGCTGCTGAGTATCCGAACCTTGAAAGCTGGCAAGGGGAGGTTGATATTAGTATTAGCCGTCAGCAATTGCGAAAGTTATTAGATGACACGGCTTTTTCAATGGCCAATCAGGACGTGCGCTATTACCTTAATGGCTTGTTATTTGAAGTTGATAACGGCAGCTTAACGGCGGTTGGTACTGATGGTCATCGTCTAGCATTAAGTAAGTTGGTGTTATCCGGCGTTAATTTACAACAAAAGCAAATTATTATTCCGCGTAAGGGCGTGCTGGAAATTATGCGTTTGCTGGCAAATGATGATCAGCTTATTCAACTTAGCCTGGGTCAAAATCATATTCGTTTGTCCGATCAAGGTTTCACTTTTAGCAGTAAATTAATTGACGGTCGTTTTCCGGATTACCGCCGGGTATTACCTCGTAATAGTACCAAGCTGGTTACTGCGCATCGGTCTGTATTAAAAGATGCCTGTACCAGAGCGTCTATTTTATCCAATGAAAAGTATCGTGGTGTGCGTTTTACATTAAACAGCGGTGAGCTACAAATTGTTGCCAATAACCCCGAGCATGAGCAAGCGGAAGAGATCATCGAAGTAGAGTACCAAGGTGAAATGCTTGAAATTGGTTTTAACGTTGGATATTTATTGGATGTGCTTAACACTTTAAATACCGATTTAGTTATTTTGCATTTAAACGATGCTAACTCTAGTTCGTTAATTGAAGGGGTAGGAAATGAAGGTGCATCGTACGTTGTTATGCCGATGCGTCTTTAATTAATGGCACTACTGTCGTTGCAACTGAGTCAGTTTCGCAATATGACGGCATTGTCGCTGACTGCTCATGCTGAATTTAATGTAATTTACGGTGAAAATGGTAGCGGTAAAACCAGTTTGCTTGAAGCTATTTACTATTTAGCGCATGGTCGGTCATTTCGAAGTAGGGCGCATCAACGTTTGATCAAAGATGACGCTGATCATTTTACGCTACATGCCAAAATTAGTAATAACCAACAGCAATATAGCTTAGGTTTGCAGCGTAATCGCTCAGCTGAATTGCTGCTACGTTTAAACGGTGCTAACGTACAGCGGTTGGCAGAGTTTGCCAGTTTGTTACCGGTACAACTGGTTACCCCTGATAGCTTTCGATTGTTTTTCGGTGGGCCGAAAGAGCGTCGCCAGTTTTTCGATATGGGGGTGTTTCACGTGGAACCTACCTTTTTTCCGGTATGGTTGCAATTTAGCCGGGTATTAAAGCAACGA
Source organism: Arsukibacterium sp. MJ3 (assembly GCF_000987765.1). Taxonomy (GTDB): domain Bacteria; phylum Pseudomonadota; class Gammaproteobacteria; order Enterobacterales; family Alteromonadaceae; genus Alishewanella. Next base: position 29,951 of record NZ_LAHP01000006.1, on the reverse strand, counting down.
AACGCGCTGTTAAAGCAACGTCGGCGTTATGATGATGAATTTGCCTATTGGGACCAGCAATTTGCAAACCAGGCCTGGCAGTTACAAAGTCTTCGTCAGCAGTATATTAACCAACTTAATGACGCTTACACTTTATTGATAGCGGCAAACCCAATGTTACAAGATGTGACACTGCAATTGCAAAGTGGCTGGCCTGAACGTATTACCAGCGAACAAGCTTTATTAGACTTACTTAAACAAAACTTTGAACAAGACTGTCGACAAGGTTTTAGTCAATATGGACCACAGAAAGCAGACCTAAAACTTAAAAAAGCTCATTTAGCTGTTGAAGAAGTATTATCCCGTGGCCAGCTAAAAGTGTTATTATTTGCTCTTAAAATTGCCCAGAACAATGTAATTAGTAATAGTGGTAGTAAACAGCCTTTATTACTAATTGACGATTTGGCGTCTGAACTGGATAGCAGTTCAACCCAGCTCGTTTTTGACTATTTAACCCAGATTAATTCACAGGTATTTATTACTGCAATTAATGCTGATCAGGTTTCACCTTTTATTGCAGCTTCAAGCAGCAAAATGTTTCACGTGGAACAAGGTCAGATAACAGCACGGACAGATGATGATGGCCGAACAACATAATTACGATTCCTCAAGTATTAAAGTATTAAAAGGGCTAGATGCCGTTCGTAAAAGACCAGGCATGTATATCGGTGACACCGATGACGGAACTGGCTTGCACCATATGGTGTTTGAGGCTGTCGACAACTCTATCGATGAAACGCTGGCTGGTTATTGCACCGATATCTGGGTAACAATTCATAGTGATGGCTCAGTGTCAGTGCGAGATAATGGCCGTGGTGTGCCAACTGAAATGCATGAAGAGGGTGTGTCGGCCGCTGAAGTTATTATGACGGTACTGCATGCCGGTGGTAAGTTTGATGAAAATTCTTACAAAGTATCCGGTGGTTTACATGGTGTGGGAATTTCAGTTGTTAACGCCCTATCCGATAAGTTAGAGCTTACCATCCGCCGTAAAGGCCAGGTACACAACCAAATTTATCATTTAGGTGTACCGCAAGCACCGCTAGGCGTAATAGGCGAAACAAACGATACCGGTACTGCAATTCGATTTTGGCCGAGTCCAACCGTCTTTAGCGATATTGACTTTCATTACGATATTCTGGCTAAACGCTTACGTGAACTATCATTTCTTAATTCCGGGGTTAGTATTAATCTGACCGATGAGCGTAATGATAAAAAAGACCACTTTAAATATGAAGGTGGTATTGAAGCTTTCGTGCAGTATTTAAACCGCAGTAAAACCAGTGTTCACCCGAAAGCGTTTTATTTTAGTGATCAGCGCGAAGATGGTATTTCTGTTGAAGTAGCAATGCAGTGGAACGACAGTTATCAGGAAAACGTTTACTGTTATACCAACAATATACCGCAGCGCGACGGTGGGGCGCATTTAGCCGGTTTTCGCGGTGCGCTAACGCGGGTGCTAAATAACTATATAGAGCATGAAGGTTATGCTAAAAAAATGAAAGTGCAGGCTTCTGGTGACGATGCCCGTGAAGGTCTAACCGCCGTAGTCAGTGTTAAAGTGCCTGATCCTAAATTTAGTTCGCAAACGAAAGATAAACTGGTTTCGAGCGAAGTGCGTTCAGCGGTTGAAGGTATTATGGGCGAGAAGCTTAATGAATACCTGTTAGAAAACCCTGGCGATGCACGAATTATTGTTGGTAAAATTGTCGACGCCGCGCGCGCTCGGGATGCTGCACGCAAAGCTCGTGAAATGACCCGCCGCAAAGGCGCGTTAGATATAGCCGGTTTGCCAGGAAAATTAGCCGACTGTCAGGAAAAGGACCCGGCATTTTCTGAATTGTACATTGTAGAGGGTGACTCTGCAGGCGGTTCAGCTAAGCAGGGTCGTAACCGCAAAAACCAAGCTATTTTGCCACTGAAAGGTAAAATACTTAACGTTGAAAAAGCCCGCTTTGATAAAATGCTGTCATCACAGGAAGTGGGTACTTTAATTACCGCGCTTGGTTGTGGTATTGGCCGTGATGAATATAACCCGGATAAAACCCGTTACCACAGTATCGTATTAATGACTGATGCTGACGTGGACGGTTCGCACATTCGTACTTTGTTGCTTACTTTCTTCTACCGGCAAATGCCAGAATTAATTGAACGCGGTTATATTTATATCGCCCAGCCACCGTTGTTTAAAGTAAAAAAAGGTAAGCAAGAGCAATACATCAAAGATGAGCCGTCATTGGTAGAGTATTTAACGACTTTGGCACTGGATGAAGCAAGCTTACACGTAAACGCCGATGCGCCAGGTATTAGTGGCGAGCATCTGGAAAAGTTGGTGCGTACCTATCATAAAGTTAGCACTATCATTAACCGTTTAAGCCGGAAGATACCTTACAATCTGCTCAACGAACTTATTTATGTAAGCGGCCTAAGCCCGGAAAATGTCAAAAATAAAGAAGTTGTTGAAGCCTGGGTTAAAACGCTGGCTAAACGCTTAGATGATAAAGAAGGCGACGGTTCCAGCTATAAGTATGACGTGATAGAAGATCGCGAGCGACAGTTGTTTCAACCTAAGGTGATTATTCGCCAGCACGGTATCGATAATGACTATACGTTGCATTATGACTTTATTACCTCGCGTGATTATCAAAATATTGTGGCTTTAGGCGATGAAATTCGTGATCTGATTGAAGAGGGTGGTTACATTCGCCGAGGCGACAAAGTTAAACCGGTTGAAAACTTCCTTGAAGCGTTAAACTGGTTAATGGCAGAATCTAAACGCGGTTTGTACATTCAGCGCTATAAAGGGCTGGGCGAAATGAACCCGGATCAGCTATGGGAAACCACCATGGACCCTCAAAATCGCCGTATGCTGCAAGTTACCATTGAAGATGCAGTGGGTGCAGATCAGTTATTCGCTACCCTGATGGGCGACCATGTTGAACCACGACGTGCCTTTATCGAAGAGAATGCACTGTACGTTGCCAACTTAGACGTATAACTTTTACCACAAAATAAGACAGGGGCTGCGGCCCCTCAGTCATTTTAGCGAGTTAGCAGCGCATGCTTAAATACGATATTAATACCTTTCAGGGCCTTATTTTGGCCTTACAAGATTACTGGGCCCGTCAAGGCTGTGTACTTATTCAGCCATTAGATTTAGAAGTGGGTGCCGGTACTTTTCATCCTATGACATTTTTACGGTCTTTAGGGCCAGAGCCGACCAATGTGGCTTATGTGCAGCCGTGCCGTAGGCCGACCGATGGCCGTTATGGTGAAAACCCTAACCGCTTACAGCATTATTATCAGTTTCAGGTAATGTTAAAACCGTCGCCCGATAATATTCAGGAGCTGTATTTGGACTCGTTGCGCGAGCTGGGTATTGATACTCTGGTACACGATATTCGTTTTGTTGAAGATAACTGGGAATCGCCCACTCTAGGTGCCTGGGGGTTGGGCTGGGAAGTGTGGCTAAACGGCATGGAAGTTACCCAGTTTACTTATTTTCAACAGGTGGGCGGTATTGAATGCCGGCCAGTAACCGGTGAAATTACTTACGGATTAGAGCGGCTGGCCATGTACATACAGGGTGTAGACTCAATTTATGATCTAATCTGGACCGATGGCCCACTAGGCCGGGTTACCTATGGCGATGTGTTTCATCAGAATGAAGTAGAACAATCGACTTACAATTTTGAGCATGCTGATGTGCCGGCATTATTTGCCCAATTTGATCAATGCGAAAAAGAAAGCCACTACCTGATAGAGCAAGGACTGGCGTTGCCCGCCTATGAAAAAGTAATGAAGGCCTCACATGCTTTTAATATGCTGGATGCGCGTCATGCTATTTCGGTTACTGAACGCCAACGCTATATTTTGCGGGTACGCACCCTGGCTAAAGCGTGCGCTGAAGCTTACTTTGCCAGTCGGGAAAAGTTAGGGTTTCCACTGTGTAATAACAGTGTAACGTCGCAGCAGGAGGCTAAATGAGTGCACAAGATTTTCTGGTAGAAATTGGTACTGAAGAGTTACCACCTAAAGCGCTTAAAACACTGGCTACGGCTTTTGCCGATAATATAACTGCAGAGTTGGCGAAGCAACAATTAAGCCATGGCAAGGTAATTTGGTATGCGGCACCACGACGATTAGCCGTGCGGGTAAATAACCTGGCAGCTAGCCAAAGTGATAAAACAATAGAGAAGCGTGGCCCCGCTATTGCTGCTGCTTTTGCTGCCGATGGCAAGCCAACTAAGGCCGCTTTAGGTTGGGCTGCGGGTTGCGGTATCAGTGTCGAGCAAGCCGAGCGATTAGAGACCGACAAAGGTGCTTGGTTACTGCATAAACAACTGCAACCTGGTCAAAGTACCATTGCCTTGTTAGCCGACATAGTAAAAACCGCGCTGACTAATTTACCCATTGCCCGGCCCATGCGCTGGGGTAATTCTGATGCCGAGTTTATCCGGCCAGTTCACACTATTGTGATGTTATTTGGTAATATCATCATCCCTGCCACTATTATGGGGCGTAGCAGCAGCAATAAAAGTTATGGTCATCGCTTTCATGCGCCGGCGTTGGTTAACATTGCCAATGCCGATGCTTACTTATCAACCTTAAGGCAGGCCTATGTAGTAGCCGATTACCAAGAACGTAAAGCCACTATTGCCATGCAGGTAAAAGCCACTGCCGAGAGCTTAAACGCTACCGCCCAAATGGATGATGCCTTACTAGACGAAGTAGCCTCGTTAGTAGAATGGCCAGTAGTACTGGTTGGTAGCTTCGAGCAAAGTTTTTTGCAAGTGCCGGCAGAGCCACTCATTTCAACAATGAAAGATAATCAAAAATACTTCCCGTTGCTGGATCAGCAGGGCAAGTTAATAAATAAGTTTATCTTTGTGACCAACATTGACAGTAAAGATCCACAGCAAATTATTAGTGGTAACGAGAAGGTGATTCGGCCACGCTTAGCCGATGCGGAGTTCTTCTTTAAAACGGACCGTAAAATTAAACTAGTCGATCGGCTAAAAAGTTTAGAAACAGTGTTGTTTCAACAACAGTTAGGTACTTTGGCCGAAAAGTCAGTGCGTATTAGTAAGGTAGCAGGCTTTATCGCCGCAAAAATTGGTGCTGAACAAGCGGCAGCGGAACGTGCTGGCTTGCTGTCGAAAACTGATTTAATGAGCAACATGGTGGGTGAGTTTCCGGAAGTACAGGGCGTTATGGGCATGCATTATGCCCGGCTTGATGGTGAAAGCGAAACGGTAGCACTGGCGCTAAACGAGCAGTATATGCCTCGTTTTGCCGGTGACCAATTACCCAGCCGTTTAGAAGGTGCAGCGGTAGCGATTGCCGATAAACTGGATACCTTGGTCGGTATTTTTGGTATTGGCCAAATACCAAAAGGCGATAAAGACCCCTTTGCACTGCGCCGGGCCGCCATTGGTGCATTACGCATTATGGTAGAGAAGCAATTACCGCTCGATCTGATTGATATTATTGCTTTCAGCCAGCAAACGTTTGGTAGTAAGTTAACTAACCCCAAGGTAGGCGACGAGGTACTGGACTTTATGTTGGGCCGCTTCCGCGCCTGGTACCAAGATCAAGGCTATTCAGTTGACGTTATCCAGGCGGTACTGGCGCGACGGCCAACCAACCCCAGTGATTTTGATCGGCGGGTTAGTGCGGTTGCAGAGTTTAGCAAACTAGACGCTGCCGCAGCGTTAGCGGCTGCTAATAAACGGGTGGCCAACATTTTGGCAAAAGTGGCTGAGGCTATTCCACATAAAGTAAGTACTAACTTACTACAAGAGCCTGCGGAAAAAGGGCTTTATCAGGCCATTACTGACGAGCAAGCCTATCAGGCGCAAGGCCACAACTACAGCGAAAGCCTGGCGCATTTAGCGGGTATGCGTGATGTTATCGACAGCTTTTTTGACCAGGTAATGGTGAATGCCGATGACAGTGCCGTGCGCTTTAACCGGCTGGCGTTGCTCCAACAGCTACGCGAACTGTTCCTGCAAGTTGCCGATATCTCTTTATTGCAATAACGCCCTGCAACAGTAACTCTGCCGAATGTTAAATAAAAAAAGCCAGCTTAATCGCTGGCTTTTTTGTTAAATAAATCAATTTTTAAAATAAACACTATTTCTAGAGTAACAAACGGCAGGTAAGCTTTTTAAGCAAACCGTAATAATTTTATTGCTCTGCCTGCTGCACAACTGCTTTAGCATGCTCTACCAGTGCCCTAACATCAGCTAGCAGTTGTTGTGCGTCGTATACAATGCCATCTTTAATCGTGTAGCGAACACCCTGAGTCCTTACCGCCTGATTGTCAGCATTAAGGCGGTAGTGGCCAGTGCCGTACAATACCTTAAAGTTGGCTAGCGGGTTTTCAGCAACAATCACCAAGTCAGCTTTTTTACCGGGCACCACACTGCCAATCTCTTGCTCTAACCCTAAGGCAATTGCACCATTTAGGGTAGCAGATTGAATAACTTCTAACGGATTAAAGCCGGCTTCACGTAATAGCTCTAGTTCCTGAATAAACGCAAAGCCGTAAATTTTATAAATATAACCGGCATCTGAGCCTGTGGTTATACGGCCACCGTGATTCTTGAAATCTTGCAAAAATTGCATCCAAATCCGATAATTTTCACGCCAACGCACTTCGTTCTCTGTGGTCCAATCAAACCAATATGAGCCATGTGCATAGCGATTTGGAGTGAAAAAACGGGTTAAGGTGGGCAGCGTATAATCCTGATGCCACTCTGCATTGCGCTGTGCCGCGGCATTACGGCTGGCTTCGTAAATGGTCAGGGTGGGATTAATGGTAAAGTCTAGTTTAATTAGCTCGTCGCGTACGGCATTCCATTTATCAGAGCCTGGTGCTGCAGTTTGAGCCCATAACTCACCCGCTGCGGCAAAGCGGTCTTGCTCATTTTGATAATTATAGTTTACCGGATAGTTTTGAATGACCTGGCCGTTAAACAGTGCTTCAGGTAAGCCATACCAATGCTCCATTGAGCCTAACCCCATACGGGCGCTATCAAGGACGTTGGTGCGTGCTACATTAAGCTGCGCATGGTGCATCATAGTACCAAGTTGTTGCTTATCGGCTTCATCCAATGCGGCTGCCATAATAGCTGGAGTAGCACCAAAAAACTTAATACCGGCAGCACCAGCCTTTTTAACATCTTTAACCCACTTTCTTGCCTGATCAGGGTTAAACACCGGTTGGGCCAAACCCTGACCAAAGCCGACATAAGGCACAATGCGCGGCGCCACTATGCTGTTTCTAGCTGAGGCTTTAACGTGTTTTAAGGTCCAAGCCAGGCCGTTAAAACTACCCGGCTCGCGCACGGTGGTAATGCCATGTGCCAGCCAAAGCTTAAACACATACTCGGCCGGAATACTGTTGGCCGAGCCGCCAATATGGCCATGCATATCAACAAAGCCAGGCAGAATATACATGTCACTAACGTCCATTTCGATATCACCGGCGTTGGCCTTTGGTCTGCCTTCGTTTAACACCGGCACTTCGGGGTAGCCCACTATCACTACCTGGCTAATCCTATCGTTTTCAATAACAATATCTACCGGGCCTATTGCCGGTGCGCCCTCGCCACTAATTAACGTGCCACCGCGAAGAATTAGTCGCTTATAAGGGCCCTCACCCTGGTTTCGCTCGGGTGCGGATGGGGTGCGTTCAGCAGTCTCTGCCATAGCGGGTAAGCTAGCCATGGTAGTAAAAGTTAATAGTAGGGTGCAAAGCAGCAGATGCTGGCGCATAGCGTATCCTAAATTGTTATAACCTAAAGCTCTGGTCTGGATGTAGAGTACTAAAACCAGTGTGCCAAGGCTTGAAAACTAACGCCAGCAATTAGCATTAAAATGCACTAACTAAAACGTGAGCGGTATAAATCGGCCACGGCACTAACAAAAGCAACTTCATCGTCAGTCCAGCGTTTAATCACCGCGGTTTGTTCACAGCAAATAATGCCGCTGAGTTTGTCGCCACGATAAATAGGCACATCGAGTAACGATTTAATATTAAATGGTTTTAAAAATAACTCGGTTAGATCTTTGGTAGCAGGGTCGTTCTGTGCATCTACCGCCCGTATCACTTTTTTCTGATCTAGTGCGGCAAAGTATCCCGGAAAACTCCAGCGGTCGATTAGCAGCGGTTCCTGACTAAAGCCAGTGTCTTTATCTAGCAACATTTCACAGCGTAGCAAATCATCATCGGTAAATAGCCATAATCCAACTTGCTGAATTTTCAGATCAGCAAGGCAGCACTGCAGTATTTGCTGCCGGGCTTCGCTGTTTGAAATGTTCTGATTTTGTAATGCATGGCGAAGTTGCCCAAGATCGGATGACATATAAGGTTCCATAACAACGTTAATCTCCAAGATAGCAAAGTGAAACACCGGCGTAACACTAAAAATAAATGGTTTTAGCCGATTTTGCCACTATCGCTTTAATCGGCATCGAATCTTTAATTAAAAGCCACAACATTACACGCTACTCCATAGCATGACATACAACGTAAACAGTATAAAATTGGTGTATTCAAGTCAAGTTGAGTGCTGCAAGGTAGTGTAACTAAACAAAATAGTGATTTTTATTTTAATTCTTACTCTTTTTCACCAAATACCGATACGGCAACACGCTTGTATCGCTGGCCAGTAACTGATGATCCATAAAGCGGCAAAATGCGGGGATATCGCGGGTGGTGGCCGGGTCGTCGGCGATGATCAGCAAAGTGTCACCGACTTGCATTTTTCGAATAGTTAAGCGAGTCATCATTACCGGCTCGGGGCAGCGCAGGCCTATGGCATCTAGGGTGTGGGTGGCGCTGTTAAAAAGCGGGTCCATCTTTACTCCGATAATCATCTAATAAAACTTAGTGTTGCCCGCCGGCGCATAATGCACTCTTCAGGTTACGGCTGTAGGTTGCAAAACCCACTGTGTTCGCTAGAGCAACTACTCCGGGCTTCCTGCTCTTCGCAGGAGCCAGCTAAAGCTGTTCAAATTCGTTCCTGACGAATTTGTCGCTCGGGCTAGCGCCCTCACTCAGACACTCTGTGGCTGTGCCAGTGGGGTTCCAGTCATCGCCAGCTAACACAACACTTAATAAATCAGCCAAAAAATAAGGGCCGTTAAAACGGCCCTTATTCTATGCGATTGTGCTTTTAGCTACCAGCATCTTGCTGCCAGCTTATGGACGCTCAAAAACCGTGGCAATACCCTGGCCTAAACCAATACACATGGTCGCCAGGCCAAACTTACCGCCTTTATCTTCCATTATGTTAATTAAAGTGGTGCTAATACGCGAGCCTGAGCAACCCAGAGGGTGGCCAAGTGCAATGGCGCCACCGTTCAGGTTTACTTTTTGCTCTTTCACATCCAGTAAGCCTAAATCTTTCATTACTGGCAGGGCTTGTGCCGCGAACGCTTCATTTAGCTCGGCGTAGTCAATGTCGTCAATGGTTAAGCCGGCCATTTTAAGCGCTTTTTTCGACGCAGGTACCGGGCCGTAGCCCATAATAGACGGGTCGCAACCTGCCACACCCATGCCGCGAACATAAGCCCGAATGGGCAGGCCCAAGGCGTTGGCTTTTTCTTCGCTCATTACCAGCATGCCTGAAGCGCCGTCAGACAGTGCTGATGAGGTGCCGGCAGTAACAGTGCCGTTAGCCGGGTCGAAGACGGGCCGTAACTGGCCAAGGCCTTCTACTGTGGTTTCCGGGCGAATAACTTCGTCGTAATCCATCAGCTTTAGCACACCATCGGCGTCGTGGCCTTCGGTCGGAATAATTTCGTTTTTAAAGCGGCCTTCATCGCTGGCTTCTTGGGCTAAACGGTGTGAGCGGGCACCAAATTCGTCTTGTTGCTGACGGCTGATACCATGCATTTTACCCAGTAATTCCGCAGTTAAGCCCATCATGCCTGAGGCTTTAGCGATAGTTGTCGATAAACCCGGGTGAAAATCGACGCCGTGATTCATAGGCACATGGCCCATATGTTCAACGCCACCAATTAAATACACCTCGCCCATGCCGGTTTGAATAGACTTAACCGCGTCATGCAGCGCCTGCATTGATGAACCGCATAAACGGTTTATGGTTACGGCCGGCACTGAGTGTGGAATACCCGCTAACAACGAAGCATTGCGGGCAATGTTAAAGCCTTGCTCTAGCGTTTGCTGCACACAACCCCAAATTATGTCATCAATATCACTGGGGTTTAATGCCGGGTTACGTTCAAGTAATGCAGCCATCACATGAGCCGACAGTTGCTCTGCTCTAACGTTACGGTACATACCATTTTTCGAGCGCCCCATTGGGGTGCGGATACAATCTACTATTACAGCATTTTTCATTATTCTGCTCCTGCGCTTAAACCGGGAAGAAACGCTGGCCGTTATCGGCCATAGCGCGGGTTTTATCTGTAACCTGATAAATTTCGCCTAAATGCGCGTATTTATCGGCCAGGGCAACAAAGTGCTTTAAACCAATGGTGTCGACGTAGCGCAGTGGCCCACCACGAAACGGCGGGAAGCCAAGACCAAAAATCAGGCCCATATCGGCTTCAGCGGCTGATTGCACAATGCCTTCTTCTAAACAGCGAATGGTTTCATTAATCATCGGCACCATTACCCTGGCAATAATCTCATCAGGAGTAAAGTCTTGCCTGGTGCTCGCAATTTCGGCTAGCAGTGCCACGCTTTTCGGGTCAATATCTTTTTTCGGCTTACCTTTGGCATCTTTACTGTACGCATAAAACCCCAGGCCGTTTTTCTGACCATAGCGCTCAGCGTTATACATGGCGGCTACCGGGTCTTTCTCTAATTTAGCCATCCGGCTAGGGAAGCCCTCTGCCATTACATCGGTACAATGAAAGGCGGTATCTAAGCCCACTACATCCAGCAAGTAGGCCGGACCCATTGGCCAGCCAAATTGTTTCTCCATTACTTTATCAACCTGGGCAAAGTCGGCACCATCCAGCACCAATTTGCTAAAGCCAGCGAAGTAGGGAAACAATACACGATTGACAAAAAAGCCCGGGCAATCGTTAACCACGATAGGTGATTTACCCATTCGTGCGGCGAAAGCTACTACTGCTGCAATGGTTTCATCACTGGTGTCTTTACCCCGAATAACTTCTACTAAGGGCATGCGGTGTACCGGGTTAAAGAAGTGCATGCCACAAAAGTTTTCTGGCCGGCTGAGGTTTTTTGCCAGCGCATTAATGGAAATAGTTGAGGTATTTGAGGTTAAAATGGCGTCGTCGCTAATTAAGCCTTCAACTTCTTTTAACACCGCCCCTTTAATTTTTGGATTTTCTACTACCGCTTCTACCACGATATCAACATCTTTAACCAGTTCGTTACTCAAAGTAGGGGTAATGCTAGCAATCACTTTTGCCATGCCGGCAATGTCGAGTTTTTTACGCTCAACTTGTTTACTCAGCAGTTTAGTGGCTTCGCCCATGCCCAAAGCCAGTGCTTTATCGGCAATGTCTTTCATTATCACCGGTACGCCTTTTAACGCAGACTGATAAGCAATACCACCACCCATAATGCCGGCGCCTAACACCGCCGCTTTTTTAATGGTTTTGGTGGCAATTTTACCGGCTTTTTTTGCTTTGCTTTTAATTAGCTGGTCATTGAGGAACAAACCAACTTGGGCCGTCGCGGCGTCTGTTTTAGCCAGTTTGGCAAAACCGGCATTTTCCAGCGCCATGGCGCCCGCTCTGTCTAATGTTGCAGCGGCTTCAATAGTTTGTACTGCCGCCATTGGCGCGGGGTAATGTTTGCCTGCTGTGGCAAAAACCATGCCTTTGGCAGTGCTGAAGCACATAGTAGCTTCTATTTTATTCAGTTTTAATGGCTGTAACTTAACCGCTCGTTTTTTCTGCCAGTTCAAACTGCCGGCAATAGCGTCTTCCAATACACTTAGCGCGGCGTCCAGTAGCTTTTCTGGTGCTACCACTGCATCAATTAAGCCCACTTTTTGTGCCTGGTCGGCACTGTGGTCTTTGCCAGTGGTAATCCATTCCATCGCGTTGTCGGCACCAATAATCCGTGGTAAGCGCACGGTGCCGCCAAAGCCAGGCATTAACCCTAGTTTAACTTCAGGTAAGCCTATGCGGGTACTGGTATCGGCTACCCGATAATCACAGGCCAGGGTCCACTCGCAACCGCCACCTAACGCAAAACCTTTAATTGCAGCCACGGTTGGCACAGGCAAGTCTTCACATAAATCGAAAATATCAGAGGCTTGTTTAATCCACGGTATCAGTTCAGATTCAGGGCGCTGAAAAGTGGTTAAAAACTCGGTAATGTCCGCACCAACAATAAAGGTGTCTTTGCTACTGGTAAAGATCACACCTTTCAGGTTACTGTCAGCGTGCAGTAGCTCTAACGCTTTCTTACAGTCTGTTAGAGTTTGTTGATCAAACTTATTAACAGAGCCTGCGGCCGCAAAAGTAAACCGGACGATACCAGGCTTACTATATTCAACACTAATGGTGTCACTCTGGTAGATCATAAATATGCTCCTTGGTCGCGTTGTGGGGTGGTTGTCGCAACTGGTACGATGAGGTTAACTGGCTCAGTGTGTCGTGCTTTACTGAAAATTTCAACCGTTATTTAAACAGGTGTTTGAATAAGTCAGTTAAACAGTGCCAGTAACTATAGTTGTTTTTTCATGTTTCGCTGTTTACAGAGGTATGTCGTGATTGGTTTTCGTGCATTATTAATAACCACTGCGGTGGTGTCCTGCGCATTTACAGTCGGTGCGGCTGAACAGGATAAGTTACAACAGCAGCGTGAGCGCTTTACAACGCTGGAAAACAGTATTGGTAACGTAAGCCGCACCCAGGCTGATGCCTGGCTGGCCGAACTAGCTGATTATCCTTTACAGCCTTATTTGCGCTTAAGAAGGCTGCAAAATTTACTGAATGCCCACGAGGCGATAGAAACGTTTTTACAGCAGTATCAGGGTACCCCAATGGACTGGCCACTGCGCCGACCTTGGTTGATGCGACTGGCTGAGCAACAACAGGCTGAGCGGTTTTTGGCTAATTTTCCTGGTTCATCAGATCCAGAACTAACGTGTCTGGCTCTGCGGTTTCAGTTACAAACCAAGACGTTAGCTACGGAGGATATCTGGCGGCAAACGCAGCAATTGTGGACCGAGGGTAAATCGCAACCGCGGGCTTGTGACCCATTGTTTAGTGCATGGCGCAAAAGTAATCCGTTACAACCTGAAACCATTCGTCACCGTCTACAATTGGCAGCTGAAGGCGGCGATGCTCAGCTGATCCCCTATTTAAAAACCTTATTACCGACCAACGAGCAGTATTTAGCCGATTTATGGCAAAAAACCCGGCATAACCCTGCGGTAATAGCCGGGGCGAAATTTTTCCCCGGTAAACATATTACCGAGCGGGATATTTTAGCCTATGGTTTAAAACGGTTGATCTGGCGCTCACCGGATCAAGCCCTAAAAACTTGGCAACGTCATGTTAATGACCCCTATTTTACTAGAGCGCAGCGGTTGGATGTACAGCGTCAGTTTGCCATAGCGTTAGCCAGTAAAGGCGATAGCCGGGCCGACAACTGGCTAACCACGCTTCCACCCGAGCTATTTGATGCTAACCTGGCGCAATGGCAGGTGGCTCATGCGCTACGCGAACTAGACTGGCCAAAAGTACAGCAGGTGGTGGAAGCATTGCCAGCGGAATTACAAGGAGATATTAACTGGCGATACTGGCGGGCCCGCGCATTGGAAGAGCAGGGTAATACAGAACAGGCCAATGCTGAATTTACCGAAATAGCTCGTCAGCGCCATTATTATGGTTTTATGGCGGCGGCTAAGTTGGGCTTGCCGCCGAGTTTGGCCCATAACCCAGTGCAAGTAAGTGATGCAGAGATTAGCCAATTACGCCAGCATCCTGCGGTGCAGCGCGCGCAGCAATGGCTGGCACTGGGCCGGTTGACAGAAGCGCGGCGTGAATGGAATCACTTACAAGTTAACTCTGATCAGCAACAAAAAATTACCTCGGCTAAATTGGCCAGCCAGTTGCAATGGCACGAGCAGGCCATTTTTTCGCTGGCCGATGTGGGGTATTGGGATGATGTTGAATTGCGGTTCCCATTAGCGTATCAGCAGGAAATGCAATTATCGGCGGATAAATTTAATATTGACTCGGGCTGGAGTATGGCGATTGCCCGGCGTGAAAGCTCGTTTATGGCCGATGCAAATTCGCCAGCCGGTGCTCGTGGTTTAATGCAGATTATGCCGGGCACTGCCAACGACATTGCCAAAAAACAGGTGCAAATTCGTCAACTGTACAACCCGGTCATCAATATTGATTATGGTAGCGACTACCTGAATTACTTAAAGCGGCGCAACGACGGCAACTTGTTAAAAGCCACTGCCGCGTATAATGCTGGTTATCGGCGGGTTATGCAGTGGATCCCCCAGGATTATGCCTTGCCGGCTGATGTGTGGGTTGAAACTATTCCATACCGGGAAACCCGCGAATATGTAAAAGCCGTTATGGCGTATTATCAGATATACAATATACGGATGAATGTGGCGCAGGATGTTTTTAAACCGCTGGTGGCCATGAAGATTGGGGTGATAGTGGAATAGTGCTACTATTGCGTTCATCAGAAACACAATTATTAAAAGGTAGCTATGAACTCAGGTTATCAGGCGTTATATCAGGCGCATATTGCCGAATTACAGCAGCGTACCCAGCAAGTGCTGGCCCGAGAAAATCTGGATGCGTTAATTATTCACTCCGGCCAGGCCAAACGTAAATTTCTGGATGATATGGATTACCCGTTTAAAGCCAATCCGCATTTTAAAGCATGGTTGCCGGTAGTTGATAATCCACATTGTTGGTTATTAGTGGATGGCGTGAATAAACCGAAGCTTATTTTTTACCGGCCTAAAGATTTCTGGCATAAGGTGCCTGATGAGCCAGCTGATTTTTGGGCCGAGCATTTTGATATTCAGTTGTTGGATAAAGCCAATAAAGTGGAAACACTGCTACCTTACGACAAAGCTCGCTTAGCCTATATAGGCGAGTACCTGGAGGTTGCCCATGCGCTTGGTTTTAGCGAAATAAACCCCGAGCCGGTATTAAGTTATCTGCATTATTACCGCGCGTATAAAACCGGATATGAATTGGGGTGTATGCGCCAGGCAAACGGCATGGCAGTAGCCGGCCATCAGGCGGCTAAAAAGGCATTTTATGCCGGTGGCAGCGAGTTTGACATTCAACTGGCTTATCTGGCTGCGGTTGGTCAGACTGAAAATGAAGTGCCTTACGGCAATATTGTTGGCTTGAATCAGCATGCTGCTATTTTACATTACACCGCACTAGAGCGGAACAAGCCGGCAGCGCATCACTCCTTTTTAATTGATGGCGGGGCCGAGTTTCACGGCTATGCTGCCGATATTACCCGTACTTACAGTTTTAACCGCACTGATGAGTTTGCCCAGCTGATTGGCGCAGTAAATAAATTAGAGTTAGTGCTGGTTGACGGTTTAAAACCAGGTATCAATTACGCTGATCTGCACTTGCAATGTCATCAGGGCATTGCGCAAATTTTACATGACTTCGACTTTGTCCGACTGGATCCGGCAGAGATAGTAGAACGTGGCATTAGCCGGACTTTTTTCCCGCATGGCCTGGGGCATCACTTAGGTTTACAGGTGCACGATGTTGGCGGCTTTATGCTAGATGAGCGTGGTACCCATGTTGCGCCACCAGAAAGCCATCCGTTTTTACGCTGCACCCGGCTGATTGAACCAGATATGGTGTTTACCATAGAGCCCGGTTTGTATTTTATCGACAGTTTACTGGCCGATTTAAAGCAAACCGACGCGGCGGCTAGCCTTAACTGGCAAAAAATAGACGCGTTCCGTCAATTTGGTGGTATCCGGATTGAAGACAACATTATTGTTCATCGAGAACGTAATGAAAATATGACCCGGGATTTGCAGCTCGCCTGACGGGGCGCTAAGGGACGCTATGCAATATCGCTCTATTATTCGGATCCTGGGCTTACTGGTTGCTATTTTCAGTATCACCATGATCCCGCCGGCATTAGTGGCTTTTGGTTATAAAGACGGTGCAGGTGTTCCCTTTATTTTATCGTTTATTGTATGTTTAGCGATGGGTTTTAGCATCTGGTACCCTAACCGCGGCTATCGTTCAGAGTTAAAAGTACGTGACGGCTTCTTAATTGTTGTGCTGTTCTGGACGGTATTAGGGGCGGTGAGCGCTATTCCGCTGTTACTCGCCAGTAATCCTGATTTGGGGCCGGCTGATGCCTTTTTTGAGGCTTTTTCTGGCTTAACCACCACCGGCGCCACGGTGCTGACCGGCATCGAAACATTACCGAAAGCTATTTTGTATTATCGTCAACAACTGCAATGGCTTGGAGGCATGGGGATTATTGTATTGGCTGTGGCTATATTGCCATTGTTAGGGGTGGGTGGCATGCAGCTTTATCGGGCAGAAACTCCGGGCCCGGTTAAAGACAATAAAATGACGCCGCGAATTGCCGATACCGCTAAGCATTTATGGTACATCTATTTGGCGATAACCATAGCCTGTGCGTTAGCGTTTTATCTGGCGGGTATGTCGGTGTTTGATGCCATCTGCCATGCCTTTTCAACAGTCGCTATTGGCGGGTTTTCAACCTATGACGCCAGTATAGGTTATTTTAACAGCGCCACTATTAATATGATTTGCGTGGTATTTTTGCTAATCAGTGCAGTTAATTTCCCGCTGCACTTTGCCGCAGTGCGTGGTAAGAGTGTTACCACATATTTTCGTGATCCGGAATTTAAAGTCTTCCTGGGTATTCAAGCCAGCTTAGTGCTTATTTGTTTTTTAGTATTATTAAATACCAATGTGTATGAAAGTGGTGGTGAAGCACTTAATCATGCGGCCTTTCAGGCAGTATCGATATCGACTACTGCAGGTTTTACCACCGATGGCTTTTCAACCTGGCCATTGTTTTTACCTATTTTATTAATTTTTTCTAGTTTTATTGGTGGCTGCGCCGGCTCTACCGGTGGTGGTATGAAAGTGGTGCGGGTTATATTGTTGTTCTTACAAGGCCGTCGCGAACTCAACCGCTTGGTGCATCCCCGTGCGGTATATGCTATTAAGCTGGGTCGTCGGCCAGTAGAAGACCGGATTGTGGAAGCCGTATGGGGGTTTTTTGCCGCCTATGCGGTGGTGTTTGTCGTCATTATGCTGTCATTGATTTTAACGGGCATGGATAATATCAGTGCGTTTACCGCGACAGCAGCCTGCTTAAATAACCTGGGGCCGGGTTTGGGTGAAGTTGCCGCCAATTTTGGCGCCATCCCTGACGCCAGTAAGTGGATACTTATCTTGGCTATGGTGTTTGGTCGGCTGGAAATATTTACCTTGCTGGTACTTTTTACCCCTACGTTCTGGCGGGATTAAGCTAAAAAACGGCTAACCATTAAAATGAGCGGTCACCATCGTTAAAATGGTTAGCCGCGTTGTCAGTAAGAACGTTTAGTAATAGCGTCAGATGAAAATGGCGCTAACCTGGAATAATTTTTCAACTTCTACAATATGCTTTTTATTCACCATAAACAAAATGACATGATCGTTTGTTTCAATTACTGTGCTGTCGTGTGCAATCACCACTTCGTCACCGCGCACGATGGCGCCGATGGTGGTGCCGGGTGGTAGTTTTAAGTTGCCAATAGTTTTGCCGGCCACTTTGCTGGTGCTACTGTCGCCACGTACTATAGCTTCAATGGCCTCAGCAGCACCGCGGCGTAACGAGTAGACATTAACAATGTCACCGCGCCTGATATGGGTTAACAGCGCAGAAATGGTTGCTTGCTGTGGTGATATGGCGATATCAATTTCACCACCCTGCAATAAGTCGACATAGGCGCCACGTTTAATCAGCACCATGGTTTTCTGGGCGCCCATCCGCTTAGCCAACATGGCCGACATGATATTGGCTTCATCATCGTTAGTTACTGCAATAAAAACATCAATTTGTTCGACATTTTCTTCTTCTAGTAACTCTGGATCTGAAATATCGCCAACATAAACCAGGGTGCTGTCCAGGCTTGAGGCCAGAAATTCTGCCCGCTCTTTGCTGCGTTCAATTAATTTTACGCTGTGGGTTTTTTCAAGCGCTCTGGCCAAGCCAAAACCGACATTGCCACCGCCGGCTATCATAATACGGCGGTAACTCCGTTCGAGCTTTTGTAGTTCGCTCATTACTGCCCGGATATGTTTAGTTGCGGCGACAAAAAACACTTCATCATCTGCTTCAATAATCGTAGTGCCAAGCGGTTTAATCGCATTGCCGCGCCGATAAATAGCCGCTACCCGTGTTTCTATATTGGGCATGTGCTCTTTTAAGGCTGACAGCGCATGGCCAACCAGTAGACCACCGTAGTAAGCGCGAACGGCAACCAGGCTTACTTTGCCTTCAGCAAATTCCACTACCTGTAAGGCGCCTGGGTAATCAATTAAGCGCCGGATGTAATTGGTAACGAGCGCTTCCGGGGCAATAAAGTGATCGACTGGCATATCGTCTTTATTAAATAGCTCATCACGGTATTTCAGGTATTGGTTAGTACGAATACGAGCAATTTTAAGCGGAGTGTTAAAAATACTGTAAGCCACCTGACATGCCACAATATTAACTTCATCACTGTTAGTTACCGCTACAATCATGTCAGCATCTTCGGCGCCGGCTTTTTTCAGGACATCGGGATGCGAGGCATGGCCATGAACCACTTGCAAATCGAATCTATCCTGTAAATTTCGCAATTTCTCTAGGTTGGTGTCAACCAGGGTAATATCGTTTTGCTCGCCTACCAGGTTTTCTGCCAATGTGGCACCAACCTGACCTGAACCTAAAATAATGATTTTCATCCGGCGTTGATATCCTGTGGCGCTTTTTGCAGTAGCGCATAGTAAAAGCCATCACTGTTCTGCTGACCCGGTAATAATTGCCAGCCCGGCTGCTCTGCTTGTTCAGGGTTGGCGGCTGCGGCAGGCAACAGTATTAAGCGTTGTTGCGTTATGCTTTGTAAGTGCGCATCAGGGGTGCTTTGCAGAAACCGATTAATTTGCTGACTATTTTCGGCGGGTAAGACACTGCAGGTAGCATAGAGCAGTTGGCCACCCGGTGCCAATAACGACCAGCATTGTTGTAAAATGCGGTATTGCAGTTCAACCAATGGCGCAATATCACTTTTTTTACGCAGCCAACGAATATCCGGATGACGCCGGATAACACCTGTAGCTGAACAAGGAACATCTAGTAATATTTTGTCAAATAATTGGCCGTCCCACCATGAAGTAGGGTTGGCGGCATCCGCTGTCAGTACCGTGGCATGTAGGTCAAGACGCAGCAAGTTATCACGAACCCGCCCTAATCGCGCCGGATCTTTATCCAGCGCGGTTAGCTTGGCTGTTGGCGCCAATTCCAGCAAGTGACTGGTTTTGCCACCTGGGGCACAGCAGGCATCAAGAATTCGTTGCTCATTTTGCGGTGCCAGCAGCCATCCGGCATATTGTGCTGCGGCATCTTGCACTGAAAACCAACCCTGATGATAGCCCGGCAGTTCAGTCACATCGCAAGGTTGTGCTAGTAATACCGCACTAGGTAGTGCGTTGATTGGTTGGCTGCAATCAATATCTTCTGCGGTCAATGCGGCGCAAAAATCGTTACTGCTTATTTTTTGAGTATTGACCCGCAACCACAGAGGCGCTTTGAGTTGATTGGCAGCTAAAATAGCAGGCCATTGCTCCGGATAGGCAGCTTGCAGCGCGCTAATTAACCAGCCTGGATGATTAAACTGCACAGCTTGGTTAGCGTGGCTACAGTCAAATAATTGTGGTTGTCGCTGCACGTTACGCAGAACGCCATTAATTAACTTGGTTAGCGACTGGCCTTTTAAATGGCGAGCGGCTTCTACCGTAGCATTAATGGCGGCATGATCGGGTACCCGCATAAAGTGCAGTTGGTAAATACCAACGTAAATTAAAAATTGTAGAACGCGGTAGTTTTTTACCAGCGGTTTTTGCATTAGCTTGGTGCACACTTGCTCCAGTTGCGGCAGAGTGCGCATTACGCCAAAACATATTTCCTGCAACAGCGCCTTATCCAGCGGGTTAACAATGTGAAGCTGAGCTTTAGGTAATACATCAGATAATGAGCGACCCTTATCTATCACCTGATAACAACATTCCGCCGCCAGTGCCCGGCAGTCACGATTCATATTGCAGCCTGCAGGTTAGTGCCAACAGTAAACCAATCAGCCCGTCCATTTAAAAAGTCGGCAACTGCCATTGGCTTTTTACCCGGAGGTTGCAGTGTAGTAAGTACTAACACACCATCAGCGCAAGCCACATTTATACCATGCTTATTGGCGGCAATAACCTGCCCGGCTGTGAATGCTTGTTCACTTTGACACCAACTGGCCTGCCAGATTTTTACCGTGCCTTGTGGTAGTTGTAAATAGCTTGCAGGCCAGGGATTAAAAGCGCGAATTTCAAGGCTAAGCGTTGCGGCGCTTTTGTTAAAATCGAGCAGGCCTTCCTCTTTCTGTAATTTTTCAGCATAACAAGCGGCGCTATTATCTTGCGATTCTGCCTTGGATTGTAATGCCGGAAGCTGCGCTAGTGCTTCGATTAACGCAGTTGGCCCCAACTGTGCCAGGCGGTCATATACACTGGCACTAGTATCTGAAGGCTCAATAGCACAACTTACTTTACTAAGCATAGCGCCAGTGTCCAGCCCTTCATCCATCTGCATGATGGTAACGCCTGTTTGCTTATCGCCGGCCCAGATAGCACGCTGTATGGGTGCCGCGCCGCGCCAGCGTGGCAACAGTGAGCCATGCACGTTTATGCAACCTAAGCGTGGGCTTTGCAGTATGACCAGCGGTAAAATAAGGCCATAGGCCACTACTACCATAACATCGGCATTAAGTGCGGCCAGTTCAGCTTGCGCCGCTGCCTTTTTCAACGACTTTGGTTGAAAAACCGGTAACTGATGTTGCTCGGCTAATTGTTTAACGGCGCTGGGCTGTAATTTTTGGCCACGTCCTGCCGGGCGATCGGGCTGACTATACACCGCTATAACCTGATGGCAGCTATCAATTAATGCCTGCAAATGGCGGGCGGCGAAGTCGGGTGTGCCGGCAAATATAATACGTAAAGGCTGAGTCACTGTGTTTCCTGTGTTATAACGCGTGGCGCTGGGCCATTTTAGCTTCTTTTTCCAATTTCTTGCGAATACGTTCACGTTTTAACGGTGACAGATAATCAATAAAAAGTTTGCCAATCAGGTGGTCCAGCTCATGTTGCAGGCAGATTGCCAGTAAGCCTTCAGCTTTTAGCTCAAAAGGTTCGCCATGCCGATTAAGTGCTTTTACCTTAACGGTAGCGGCGCGTTCAACTGAAGCGTAGTTTTGGGGGACAGATAAACAGCCTTCTTCATAGCTGGTGCTGCCATCTTGCTCGATTATTTCTGGGTTAATGAATACCAAAGGGTCATCATGTTGTTCAGATAAGTCAATTACCACCACTCGCAAATGGACATCAACCTGTGTCGCCGCCAATCCGATACCATTTTCATCGTACATGGTGTCGAGCATGTCATTGACTAACTGCTTGATTTCAGTGGTAACGTCGGTCACTGGTTTAGCTTCAGTGCGTAAACGATCGTCCGGGAAATGTAATACTTTTAAAACTGCCATAACACCTACAAAAATATGCTTTATTTCAATTGTTGTGATATGTTTTAATTTTAGCCATTAATTCGCTGTATTAACAGCGTAGTGTGCAATAATTACAACAAGAATAAGTTCAAGGAAGCAGGCATGCTGAAAAAAATTGCAATATCTGTGGTCGTGTTGTTCTGTTGGCTGTCATTTAGCCTGCAGGCAGACGTCCTACAAATCAGACAGGATGCTCCCGCTTCCTATGTGGTAAAAAAAGGTGATACCTTGTGGGATATTTCTGCGTTGTACCTTAATGAGCCGTGGTTATGGCCTCAATTGTGGCAAATGAACCCCCAGGTTGATAATCCACATTTAATATATCCAGGCAATGTGCTTACCCTAACTTACGACAGTATGGGACGGCCAAGATTGGCTGTGAATGATAACGTTAAGCGCTTGTCGCCTGAAGTTCGAAAGACGCTGAAGGGTGACGGTGCCATAACGACCTTGCCGTTAAGTATGATTCGACCTTTCCTGACTTACGAGCAAGCATTGAGCGAAGAACAAATTGCGGCGATGCCTTATATTTTGGGCACTAACACTGCCACAAAGATGGCAGCAGAAACGCATACCCTTTATGTTAAAGGGATATTGCAGCCGGGAACTTCTTACGGAGTATATCGTAAGGGTAAAGCCTACGTTGATCCAGAATCAGGTTCAGTGCTGGGTTACGAGACGAGTCTTATTGCCACTGCACGGGCGTTTCGTTCAGGTCGCGAAGCAACGGAAGATAGCCCGATAGAGGCAGCGTCGCTGCAAGTGTTAAGCGTTAAACGGGAAATTAAACAAGGTGATCGGGTTCTGCCCGCACTGGAAGGCCAATCACTACCGGCATTTTTCCTGATTAGTAAACCAGAAAATAACGTTGATGGTACCATTATTGACACTACCTCACAGTTACGTGAGTTTTCGAAAATGGACATTGTTGTGCTGAATCGTGGTTTAATTAATGATATGAAAGCCGGCCATATGTTGGGTATATATCGACAATCACCAGCAGTTATAGACGGTGAAGATGGCCCGGTTTATGTAGAAGATGCCAGTAAGTTGCAAAAAATGTTCCGTAACTTTGGTGATAACAGTATTAGCATGCCACGGGAAAAAGTGGGTGAGCTGATGGTCTTTAAGGTAGCAGAGCGGGTAAGCTTTGCTATTGTCACTAGTACCCGTCGCCCAATACGGGTTGGAGACGCTATCGCCAACCTATAAGTTACCTGATGGAGCCAGTTCGCCATGGATGAACTTCGCAACTGGCTCGCTTTAGCTTCTGTACATGGCTTGGATGGCCTGAAGTTTCAAAGCTTAAGCGAGCATGTTCCTCTGGCCGAGTTGGTCAGGTTGCCAATAAGTACCTTACGTAATGTTGGCCTGACCCCTCGTCAGGCTGAATTGCTTGCAGTACATGGGCTGCGACGGGCTGACATGGCACTGGAGTGGCTGGCGCAATCAGATGAGCATCATGTTGTTACTTTTCACGATCCGCGTTATCCACCACTTTTAAAGCAAATTAAACATCCCCCATTATTATTGTTCGTTAAAGGGCAGGCAGAATTGTTGCCACGCCAGCAATTAGCCATGGTCGGCACTCGCCAGCCAACACCTACAGGCCGTAAAGTTGCTCAAAACTTTGCTGCAGAGCTAGTGCAGCAAGGTTATCTGATCACCAGCGGCATGGCCCGAGGTATCGACAGCGAAAGCCATAAAGGTGCCTTACAAGGCGGTGGTTTTACCATCGCGGTATTAGGGCATGGTTTGCAACAGATTTATCCGGCGAGCAACAAAGCCCTAGCTGAGCAAATTGTCGCCAGCGGAGCCTTAGTAAGCGAGTTTTTCCCTGATGTACAGGCAAGAGCGGAGTTTTTCCCTCAACGTAACCGCATTGTGGTTGGTGTAAGTTCGGCCACTATAGTAGTCGAAGCGGCGTTGAAAAGCGGTTCGCTTATTAGTGCAAACCTGGCAGCCGAGTGTAGTAGGGATGTTTTTGCCGTGCCTGGACCAATTTATAGTCGTCAATCTGCTGGGTGTCACTGGTTAATTCAACAAGGCGCTAAACTTGTCACGTGCGTGGCCGATATACTGGAAGAGTGGCAATTTTTTGCCCAGAATGGTTTAAGTCCTATTGCTGAAGCGGAAAAAAAGTCTGCACCAGACTTGTCTATGCAGCAGTTGTTAGCTAACGTGGGCGACGACGCTACGGCAATAGATGTGATTGCACAGCGATCTAACATGTCAGTGGCAGACGTATCCATAACCTTGCTGCAGTTAGAAATAGCCGGTGAGGTGGCAGTGGTACCCGGTGGTTACATTAGAGTGAGGAGTGGCTGATTATGTTTGATATCCTCGTATATCTGTTTGAAAACTATATTCATAATGAATCTGATATTTATGTAAACCACGCAGATCTGACTAAAGAACTGAGCCGTGCTGGTTTTCATGATGACGATATTTTTAAAGCACTGAAGTGGCTCGACAGCTTGTCTGCTTTGCAGGAAAGTCATGTTAAGCCTTATTTAACTAAAGGCAATTCTACGGCGGTAAGAATTTACACTACTGAAGAGCAGCGCAAGTTAGATGTTGTTGATCAGGGTTTTCTGTTGTTTTTAGAACAAATTAATGTGCTGGATGCCAATACCCGGGAAATGGTAATTGATCGGGCAATGGATTTGGACAGTGCTGCCATTAGTCTGGAAGATTTAAAATGGGTGGTTTTAATGGTGCTGTTCAACGTGCCTGGCCGGGAAACAGCCTACGCCCAAATGGAAGATTTGATTTTTGATGAGCCTGCTGGGCCGCTGCATTAAGCGGCCTGAGTAAGAATGACTGACGACACCCCGCTATTTAAGCTGCCGCATCAGCAGCAGCATTGCCCATTATGTCACCATGCGTTGCAAATAAAGTCGTCGAAAAATGGCGCGTTTTTGGGATGCAGTGCTTATCCGATTTGCCATTATATTAAACCGTTACAGCAGCACGATAATGCGGTAGTTAAGGTGTTAGAAACTGAAGCCTGCCCGAAGTGTGGTGAGTGGTTAGCGGTAAAAAATGGCCGTTATGGCATGTTTATAGGCTGCATCGGTTATCCTGCATGTGACTTTGTGGTTGATCAGCATGAAGAGCATAAAGACAGCGCGCAATTTAGCTGTCCAAAGTGTAAAAAAGGCCAGCTAACAGAGCGGATTAATAAATTTGGAAAACACTTTTTTGGTTGCAATAGCTATCCGGACTGCACGTTTTTGCTGAATGACAAGCCCCAGCATGGTTCTTGTTTTTATTGCGGCTTTGCTTTGCTGCAAGCTAAAAAGAATGGCGTATACTGTGCCAAAAAAGGCTGTGAAAAAAAACAGCCGGCTACGGATACAGCCGGCGAGGTAACTTAGTCGGTTAATTTGCTTAGCATCTTTTCTAGCTCGGGAAAGGCTGCTGCTGGCAACAAGTCGATAAGTTTGGCAAAGCGGGCTTTTAGCTCAGCCAGCGAGCTAGCCGATAGATTAATA
Organism: Arsukibacterium sp. MJ3; assembly: GCF_000987765.1. GTDB lineage: Bacteria > Pseudomonadota > Gammaproteobacteria > Enterobacterales > Alteromonadaceae > Alishewanella. The sequence continues at coordinate 4,597 of NZ_LAHP01000006.1, read as the reverse complement.
TGCCCCATTTTCCGGCCAGGCCGTTTGCTTTTGCCATACCAGTGTAAATGTAGCCCGGGCATGCCCAAAATTGCTGGTGGTGTGCTATCTTCGCCAAGAATATTAACCATTAGGCTGGGGCGTAATAACTCGGTACTGCCAAGTGGCAAGCCGGTTACTGCGCGCAAATGATTTTCAAATTGGCAGACATCTGCCCCTTGCTGGGTCCAATGCCCTGAGTTGTGAACGCGTGGTGCAATTTCATTAACCAGTAATTCACCCTCAACCTCAAAAAATTCAATGGCTAATACACCAACATAATCCAGACTGCTGGCTATTGCTGCAAACATTTGTTCTGCGCGTTGTTGCAGTTGGCGTGGTAGTGGCCGTGCCAAGGATACACTTAGCACGCCATTGACATGATGGTTTTCAGTTAACGGGTATACTCTCACCTCTCCACTGCCTGCTCTTACCCCAACCAGTGATAGTTCGCGGTTGAAGCGAATAAATTGCTCTGCCACAATAGCCTGTTTACTGTCTGTTGCTAAAAAGTCAGCCATTTGCTGCCATACGCCAGTGCAATCTGCCTGATCTTTTAAACGCCACTGACCTTTGCCGTCATAGCCGGCCAGCGCACTTTTGAATACCAGCGGTAAACCTAGCTGATTTACTGCATCGTTAAAATCGTCATGATTATTTATTACGCTATAGCGAGCACTAGCAACACTACAGCGTTCTAATAGCGCTTTCTCCTGGCGCCGATCAGCCCCAGCCAAGATCGCAGCGCTACCTGGATAAAATTTACCGCTTTGCTGGCACTGTTCCAGCACGGCTAACGGGATATGTTCAAACTCTGCTGTAACCACATCAACATCAGCCAGTGCTTTAGCCAGGCCAGCTCCCAGTTTTTGCTGGGTTAGAGGATGGATAATGTCATCAGTATTGACGTCATAGGCACTTATCGTGATATTAAGAGGCGCCCCGGCTAACGACATCATGCGTGCCAGTTGGCCCGCACCCAGCACTAGCACGTTCATAGTAGCACCTTGGCTGGGTCGGGTTGGCTCAGCACACTATCGGTTTGCGCTTGGCGAAAGGCATCAATTTTAAGCATTAATTCCGGATTGCTTGTTGCCAGAATTTGCGCCGCCAGTAAACCGGCATTGGCTGCGCCAGCGTCACCTATAGCTAAAGTACCTACTGCTACGCCTTTGGGCATTTGCACTATTGATAATAATGAATCAATACCTTTCAGCGCTTTTGATTGCACCGGAACGCCCAGTACCGGCAAACTGGTAAAAGCTGCTGCCATGCCAGGTAAATGTGCGGCTCCGCCTGCGCCGGCAATAATCACTTTTAAACCGCGGCTGGCGGCGCTGCTGGCATAGTCAGCCAGAAGATGTGGCGTGCGGTGGGCTGATACCACCCGAGTTTCAAAACTAACACCAAAGAAATCCAGCATATCTGCTGCCAGCTTCATGGTAGGCCAGTCTGAGGTTGAGCCCATTATAATACCCACTTGCATTCTGGTTTCCTTCTGATCTTAATGAACTGAGATGACTTAGGCGCTATTATAGCGGCATCTGAGGCTGAATAGAATTTTTCTGTTAGTCGGCGTCAGCCCAGCGAAATTCGGGGTGGCATTAGCGGTCAAATAGTTAGGAGGTAATATGGCAGATAATCAGTCTTTACAATTACAACAAGTACAACAATTTTTACAGCAGTTGCAAGACGATATTTGTGCCTCGTTGCAGCAAGCCGATGGTAAGGGACAGTTTGTAGAAGATGCCTGGCAGCGAGCCGAAGGTGGTGGTGGCCGCAGTCGGGTGCTGACTAATGGTGCGGTGTTTGAACAGGCAGGTGTTAATTATTCGCATGTGTATGGTGCACAAATGCCGGCATCAGCAACAGCGCATCGGCCGGAACTGGCAGGGCGTAGTTTTCATGCTTGTGGCGTATCTTTGGTGTTGCATCCGCATAATCCGCATTTACCCACTACGCATGCTAATGTGCGATTTTTTATAGCTGAGAAAGCAGATGAAGAGTCAGTCTGGTGGTTTGGCGGTGGTTTTGATTTAACGCCTTATTACCCTTATGAAGAAGATGTACAGCACTGGCACAGTGTAGCCAAAGCGGCAGTTGATCCTTTTGGCGCAAAATACTATCCGGCCTATAAAAAGTGGTGCGACGATTATTTTTATTTGAAACACCGCAATGAAACCCGCGGTGTCGGTGGTTTATTTTTTGATGATCTTAATGCACTCGGCTTTGAACATAGCTTTGGTTTGATGCGGGCGGTGGGGGAGGCTTTTTTACCGGCTTATTTGCCGCTTATTACCAGACGCAAAGATATCCCTTACACTGAACAACAACGACAGTTTCAGTTGTATCGCCGCGGCCGGTATGTTGAGTTTAATCTGGTGTACGACCGGGGAACCTTATTTGGCTTACAAAGTGGTGGCCGCACTGAGTCTATTTTAATGTCAATGCCGCCTCTGGTGCGCTGGCAATATGGTTATCAGCCAGCGCCTGGCAGCCCCGAAGACCAGCTATATCAACGCTACTTGCAACCACAAGACTGGCTGAGCCTTAACAAATAACACGAAGACTTAATCATATGACTCGCCAGTGGCCCAATAGACTGGTAAATCACATTTTGTAGTAGTGGCTTTTCAACCACTTCATCCAGTGATTGTACCGCGGTTTCGCCGCCCATTAATTGATACGTAGTTTGCTCTGGAGTAGGATAGTGCTTACTATCTTGCGGGTTTTTTAAAAATCATCTGTATTAATTTCTTGAGGGACATCAGTTGTGGACCGTTATGCTGTATTTGGTAATCCAATAGGCCAGTCAAAGTCACCTTTTATACATGGTCAATTTGCCATGCAGTGTGCTCAGTGCTTGCAGTATGAGGCTGTTTTAGCCCCGGTTGATGGTTTTGCCGACAGTTGGCAGCAGTTTGTGGCAACCGGCGGTAAGGGGGGTAATGTTACGGTGCCGTTTAAAGAGCAGGCTTATCAATTAGCCGAGGTGCTTTCTGAACGAGCTGAGCAAGCCAGAGCGGTTAATACCCTATATTTTAATAGTGACGGTCAACTGTGTGGGGATAATACCGATGGTATTGGCTTGGTGTCTGATTTAAAAAGAATCGGTATAAGTTTGCAAGATAGCACGGTATTGCTACTGGGTGCTGGTGGTGCCTGCCGCGGTGTAATAGGTCCGTTGCTGGATAGCGGTATAAAACAGCTGGTATTGGCAAATCGCACAGTTAGTAAAGCGGTAGCTATCGTGGCAAACTTTGATAGCAGAGTGATCCCAAGTGATGTTACCGATATCCCGGCACTAAATTATCAGCTGGTTATTAATGGCACTTCATCAGGCTTAACTGATGAACGCCCTGATATTGCAGCTAAACATCTGACAGCCTGTCAGTTAGCCTATGACATGGTTTATGGAGCAAAACCCACTGCTTTTATGCTTTGGGCAAAAGCAAACGGTGTGCCACAGCAAGCTGATGGTTTGGGTATGCTATTATCACAAGCAGCTGCCGCATTTACGATTTGGCGTGGTGTTATACCAGATATTGAGCCCGTTATGGCTCTGCTTAAACAGCAGTTCGCGGCATGAACCAGCAGTTAATTTTTAATAATGACTTTGATATTGATCTACGGCGCAATGCAATAGCCTTTAGCTGTTTAGTGTCGGGTTTGAAAGTAGGCTGTTTTATTAGTATACCGACAACCTTCAGCGCTAAGGAATTTTTAGCCGAAATTAAGGCAGATGCTTTTAGCTGGGAAGATAGCGCCGAGCAAGCCATTGCTGACGACGCCTTTACTACCGAGGGTGAAATTTGGCTTTAGCTTTTTGCTTCTGCTAAATAGTCGTTCTTTAAGGTGACATAATTTGCCGCTGACTCAGCCAGAAAGGCTTTTTCAGCTGCGTTTAACTGTCTTGCCTGTTTCACCGGGCTACCGACATATAAATAGCCGCTATGTAGGCGCTTACCCGGAGGGACTAAACTGCCTGCGCCTATAATAACGTCATCTTCAACAACTACATCGTCCATAACGATAGCGCCCATGCCGACCAATATACGATTGCCCAACGTGCAGCCATGTAGCATAACCTTATGGCCTACGGTAACGTCTTCGCCAATAAGCAGTGGTGAGCCGGCTGAGTTGTGAGTGCTTGGCCTGGATAAGTGCAACACAGAACCATCCTGTATATTAGTGCGCGCGCCAATTCGAATATAATTAACATCACCTCGTGCTGCCACTAAAGGCCAGATACTGACATCTGCACCAAGCTCAATATCACCAACCAATACGCTAGACTCATCTACGTAAACACCTATTGCCAGTTTCGGCAGTATTCCTTTATATGCTCTAATCGACATGAAAACCTCCAGTGCTGAATTATTGTGCAGCAAATGCTGCTAAAAAACACGTTTCGTTGAAACTTTGTCCGAACGATCTGAAAAACGTAAGTTTTATTAGTTTAACGCTTGCAGCTAGCAATAAACACCCTATAATGCGCGCCATGCCAAGGGGTACTGCGGGTTGGGTACACTGGGTGAGATAAGCCGGGTAGCAAAAATCTTCTAAAAAGACGCTTGAC